>NZ_CP049199.1:2548333-3822500 GCF_011045195.1 Caulobacter soli
ACGCCCAGGTCGCCGGCTGGGAGGCGCTGAAGGCCCAGGAACGCAAGGCCAAGGCCAAGGGCGGGGTGTTGGACGACGTGCCGGCCGGTCTTCCGGCCATGACCCGCGCCGTCAAGCTGACCAAGCGCGCCGCCCGGGTCGGCTTCGACTGGCCCTCGACCGACGAGGTGCTGGACAAGCTGGCCGAGGAAGTCGCCGAGCTGAAGGTCGAGATCGCCGCCAGCGACAAGGCCAAGGCCCGCGAGGAGCTGGGCGACCTGTTGTTCGTGGTCGCCAACCTGGCCCGCAAGCTGGACATCGAGCCCGAGGACGCCCTGCGCGCCACCAACGCCAAGTTCGCGCGGCGTTTCTCGTTCATCGAGGCCGAACTGGCCAAGGACGGGCGGACGCCGGACCAGTCGGACCTGGCCGAGATGGACGGCCTGTGGGACGCGGCCAAAGCGGCGGAGAAGGCCGGCGGCTAGAACGCCGGCCAGTCGTTGAGATCGTCGATCTCGCGCCAGGCCCTGACACACGCGTTGATGGGGTCCTTGCCGACGAAGATCGCCGCCTCGGCCCAGCGACGGCGCAGCAGGCCGACCAGCGGCTTGCCGTTCTGGTTGATCCACTTGCGCATCTCGGCCGGCACGGCGGTCTTCTCGCCGGCGTTCAGCTTGCGCAACAGGGTCGAGGTGCGCAGCGCCCCGTCGCCCAGATTGTAGGTCCAGGAGATCAGGGCGGCGGCCTCGTAGACCAGCAGCGGCGTGCGCACGCGGGTGTGCACGTCCACCGCCGCACGCTTCATGTCGCGCAGCAGCAGCTTGACGGCCTGGACCTCGGTGACGGCCGGGGTCGACGGCGTCACGGCCTTTCCCGCCGCGTCGCGGATCGTGCCGTAGCCGATGGTCCAGGTGCCGCCCGGCAGCGCGCCGTTGTCGTCATAGGGATGGGCGAAGAAGCCCTCCACCCGCTTGACGACCACCGTGGCGGCGGCCGGCACCGTCACGCCGTCCCAAAGATCGTTGGCCATGCTCGCGCTCCGAATGCGGGAGGTGACCTTTCACCCGGAGCGCGAACACGGCAAGTGCAAGAACGATCAGTCGCCGGTCGGCATGATCCAGACGTCGGGGAACTGGCGCTCGAAGCGACCCAGGGCCTGGGCGTCGAGGCGGGCGATCAGGCGCACCCCGCCCTCGTTTTCTTCTTCGCGGCTTTCCACCCGGCCGTTGCGGTAGATCCAGGCCAGGGCCTCGCCGTCGGAGGCCGCAAGGCGCACGGCGACCGGCGGGGTGTCGTCGATCAGGCCGGCGACCCGCTTGAGCAGCTCGGCGCAGCCCTCGCCGGTGACCGCCGAGACGGGAGACGCTTCCAGGCGGCGGGCCTGGCCCTCGAGGATCTCGCGGGCCTCGCCGTCCACCAGGTCGATCTTGTTCCAGACCTCGATCAGGGTCTTGCCGCCGTCGGCCTCGCCGTCGTCGCCCAGAACCTTCAGCTCGGTCAGCACCTTCTGGACGTCGCGGGCCTGGGCGTCGGTGTCGGGGTTGGCCACGTCGCGCACGTGCAGCACGACGTCGGCCTCCTGCACCTCCTCCAGGGTGGCGCGGAAGGCCTCGACCAGCTCGTGCGGCAGGTCGGAAATGAAGCCGACGGTGTCGGACAGGATCGCCGGCCGGCCGTCGGGCAGCTTCACGGTGCGCAGGGTCGGGTCCAGCGTCGCGAACAGCATGTCCTGGGCCACGACCGTGGCGTTGGTCAGGCGGTTGAACAGGGTCGACTTGCCGGCGTTGGTGTAGCCCACCAGGGCCACGGTCGGGTACGGCACCTTCTTGCGGGCGCTGCGGTGCAGGGTGCGGGTGCGCCGCACCTCCTCCAGCTCGCGTTTGAGCTTGATGATCACGCCGGCGATCAGGCGGCGGTCCAGCTCGATCTGGGTTTCGCCGGGGCCACCGGTGTTGCCGGTGCCGCCGCGCTGGCGCTCGAGGTGGGTCCAGGTGCGGACCAGGCGCGAGCGCTCGTAGTCCAGCCGCGCCAGCTCGACCTGCAGCTTGCCCTCGCGGGTGCGGGCACGGCGGGCGAAGATTTCCAGGATCAGGCCCGTGCGGTCCACGACCTTGACGTTCAGGGCGCGCTCCAGATTGCGTTGCTGGACCGGGGTCAGCTGGTCGTCGAACACCGCGACGTCGATCTTCTCGACCTCGCAGATGGCGGCGAATTCCTGGATCTTGCCGCTGCCGAACAGGGTGGCGGGGGTGACCAGGCGCAGGGGCGCGATCGTGGTCTCGACGACCTCGAGGTCGAGCGCGATCGCCAGCCCGACGGCCTCTTCGAGGCGCGCATTGGGATCACGCGCCTCGAGAGCCGACTGGCCGCGCGTCGGACGCACGGGATGGATCACGAACGCCCGCAGAACCGGGACGGCGTGGTCGATGGACTTGGAAGTGGATTTGGTCAAACGCTAGAAATCAATCGTCTTGATCAGCGCTCGGCTCGTACAGCTGCACGGGCTGGGCCGGCATGATCGTCGAAATGGCGTGCTTGTAGACCAGTTGGGACTGGCCATCGCGGCGGAGCAGAACGCAGAAATTGTCGAACCAGCTGACAACGCCCTGCAGCTTCACGCCGTTCACCAGGAAGATGGTCAGCGGCGTCTTCGACTTGCGCACGCTGTTCAGGAAAGTGTCCTGAAGGTTTTGTTTTTTCTCGGTCGACATGGGGATTCCCCTCTTATTGTTTCGGAGGGCCACACGCCCCCCACACAAACAAGTTCAGACTAAAGCATTTTTCGCCGGTTGGTATGACCAATCGGCGAAGATTGTGCGCTAACGCCCGGAAACCTAGATTTCAAATCTAGATCGCGACCGCCTTGGCGCGCTCGATATAGAGACGCCGAAGCCGTGTCGCCACCGGTCCGGGCTTTCCATCGCCGATTTGCGCGCCGTCGACGCTGACGATCGGCAGCACCAGCGTGCCGGCGCCGGTGATGAAGGCCTCGCGGGCGGCCTTGGCCTCCTCCACCGTGAACGGCTGCTCGGCGACCGGAAAGCCGGCTTCAGCGATGACGTCGAGCAGGCTGGAACGCGTTATGCCGCGCAGGATGTTGGCCTGGGTGTCGCGGGTGCGCAGGCGGCCCTCGGCGTCGACGATCCAGGCGTTGGACGAGGCGCCTTCGGTGACCAGGCCCAGCTCGTCGACGAACCAGGCCTCGACCGCGCCGCGCTCGCGCGCCGCCTGCTTGGCCAGGGCGTTGGGCAACAGGCCGATCGACTTGATGTCGCAGCGGCCCCAGCGGTTCTCCGGCACGGTGACGACCGACTGGCCCTTGGCGGCCTTGGCCTCGGCGGCCGCGCGATCGACGCTCTTGGCGGTGATCACCACGGCCGGCGGCACGGCGGGATTGGGGAAGGCGTGGTCGCGGGGCGCGACGCCGCGCGTCACCTGCAGATAGACCATGCCCTCCCGCACTTTATTGCGGCGGATGGCCTCGCGCAGCACCACGGTCAGGGCGGCCTGGCTCATCGGGTGAGCGATCTTCAGCTCGTCCAGGCTGCGCCACAGCCGCGCGAAGTGCCCGGCCGCGTCGGCCAGCTTGCCGCCGAACACCGCCCACACCTCGTAGACGCCATCGGCCAGCTGGTAGCCGCGGTCCTCGATATGCACGGCGGCCTCGCCATGGCGGACAAAGCGGCCGTTCACATAGGCGAAACGCGACATGTCTCAGTTCCTCGCTTGCGCCGCATCGCGACGCGAAACACAAAGTCCGTTCTCCCGGCGAAGGCCGGGATCCAGATTCATCCAGAGCGTCTCGTGGGTTTCACCTGGACCCCGGCCTTCGCCGGGGAGACGGGTGAAAATCAGCCACGATTAGGCTGTCCCTACTCTTCCTCTTCGACTCGCGCACCCGCGACGCCGAGGGATTTGAGTTTTCGGTGCAGGGCCGAGCGCTCCATGCCGATGAAGTTGGCGGTGCGCGAGATATTGCCGCCGAACCGCAGGATCTGGGCGTTCAGATATTCGCGCTCGAACAGCTCGCGGGCTTCGCGCAGCGGCAGGGCGATGATCCGCTCGGCCCCGATGGCCCCGGCGTTGCCGCCCGACGGCGCCTCGTTGGCGTTGAGCATCTCGGCGGTGATCAGGTCGCCCGGCTCGCCCGAGGCCAGGATCAGCATGCGCTCGACGTTGTTGCGCAGCTGGCGGACATTGCCCGGCCAGGCCTGGACCTGCAGGGTCGCCAGGGCGTCCTCGCCCAGCCGCCGTCGCTGCAGGCCGGTGGCCTCGCAGACGCGGTCGACGAAGTAGCTGATCAGTTCGGGGATGTCCTCGCGGCGCTCCGACAGACCCGGCACGCGCACCGGCACCACGTTCAGGCGGTGGAACAGGTCCTCGCGGAACCGCCCGGCGGCGATCTCGTCGCGCAGCTCGCGCGAGGAGGACGAGATCACCCGCACGTCCACCTGGACGTCGTTGTCGCCGCCCACCCGGCGGAAGCGTTGCTCGACCAGGACCCGCAGGATGCGGCTCTGGGTCTCGCGCGGCATGTCGGCCACTTCGTCCAGATAGAGCGTACCGCCATGGGCGCGTTCGAACACGCCGATCTTGCGCGGACGGCCGTTCTCGCCCTCCTCGCCGAACAGTTCGACGTCCAGGCGCTCGGGCGCCATGCCCGCGGCGCTGACGGCCACGAACTCACTGCGCGAACGGCTGCTGGAGCCGTGGATCAGGCGCGCCACCAGCTCCTTGCCCGAGCCGGGCGGACCCGAGACCAACACGCGGCTGTTGGCCGGAGCGACCTTGGCGATCAGCTGGCGCAGGGCCTGGGCCGCCGCCGACTTGCCCATCAGGCCGTCGGAGCTGAAGCTTTGCACCCGCAGGCGACGATTTTCGCGCTTGAGGTTGGCCGCCTCCAGCGCCCGCTCGACCACCAGCAGCAGCCGATCAGACTTGAACGGCTTTTCCAGGAACTCGTAGGCGCCGCGCTTGATGGCGCTGACGGCGGTCTCGATGTTGCCGTGGCCCGAGATCATGATCACCGGCAGGTCGGGATCCAGGCCCTTGACCATGTCGAGCAGCTCCAGCCCGTCCATGCCGCCGCCCTGCATCCAGATGTCGAGGACCAGCAGAGCGGGCTTGCGCGCCCGCAGGGCCGCCAGCGCCTGGTCGGAGTCGGCCGCCACCCGCACCGCGTAGCCCTCATCCTCGAGGATGCCGGCTACCAGTTCGCGGATGTCGACCTCGTCGTCGACCACAAGCACATCTGCGCTCATATCATCTCCTCTACGCCGTTCTGGGCGTTGGCGGCGGCGAGCCGCGCGGTCGTGGGGAACTTCAGAATGACCCGGGCGCCGGTTCCGTGCAGCGCGTCGGTCAGGACCAGTTCGCCTTCGTGGTCCTCCATGATCCGCTTGACGATCGCCAGCCCGAGGCCGGTGCCCTTCTCGCGGGTCGTGACATAGGGTTCGGTCAGCCGGTCGCGATCCTTGGCCGGCAGGCCCACGCCGTTGTCCTCGACGACGAGGCACAGATGGTCGTCGTCCGAGATCAGGCTGGCGATGATGCGGCCCGGCGGCTCCGGCGAAACCGAGCGGCGCGCGCCGACCGCCTCACCGGCGTTCTTGAGGATGTTGGTCAGGGCCTGGCCGACCATCCGCGCGTCGCAACTGACCCAGACGTCCTCGCCCGGTTCTTCAAGCACCACCTCGGTGTCGGCGTCGACGAAGCGCTGGGCGAACACGGCCTGACGCAGCATTTCGGCCAGGTCGGCGGGCGCGAAGCGCGGCGCGGGCATGCGGGCGAAGGACGAGAACTCGTCGACCATCCGGCCGATGTCGCCGACCTGGCGGATGATGGTCTCGGTGCAGCGATCGAAGGTTTCCAGGTCGCTGGTGATGTCCTTGCGGTACTTGCGGCGGATCCGCTCGGCCGACAGCTGGATCGGGGTCAGCGGGTTCTTGATCTCGTGGGCGATGCGCCGGGCGACGTCCTTCCAGGCGGCGTTGCGCTGGGCGGCCATCAGGCGCGTGATGTCGTCGAAGGTCAGGACCAGGGTCTCGGCCGCGTGGCCGGCGCCGCGGAACCGCAGGCGACGGGTCTCGCCGTCGCGGATCACGTCGATCTCGACCTCGGCGTTGGGGCGC
Organism: Caulobacter soli; assembly: GCF_011045195.1. Taxonomy (GTDB): domain Bacteria; phylum Pseudomonadota; class Alphaproteobacteria; order Caulobacterales; family Caulobacteraceae; genus Caulobacter; species Caulobacter soli. Next base: position 2,554,444 of record NZ_CP049199.1, read on the forward strand.
CCGCCGCTGATCTCCTGGATCACGGACTCCAGCTCGGGCGCGGCCTCGACCAGGGGCTGGCCCACGGCGCCGTCGTCCAGGGCCAGCAGCTCGCCGGCCCGACGGTTCAGAGCGGTGATCCGGCCCTCGGCGTCCAGGCCGACGACGCCGGCGCTGACGCCCGACAGCACGGTCTCGATGAACTGACGGCGCGACTCCGCATCCAGGCTGGCCACCCGCAGCGCGGCCTGCTGAACCTGCAGGTCGGTGGTCATCATGTTGAAGGCGATCGACAGGGCGCGGATCTCCTCCGGGCCGATCTCGACATCGACCCGGGCGTCCAGGTCGCCGGCCGACACCCGGCCGGCCGCCTGCACCAGGCCCGAGACCGGGGCGGCGATCGAGTTGGCGGCGGCGATGCCCACCCACACGGCGGCGACCAGCACCAGCAGCGCGGTCTCGATGTAGCTGAGGCCGAAGATCACCTGGATCCGCGCCTGGTTCTTGGCCGCCTCGCGATACGAGATCAGCGACTCCTCGGACTCGATCAGGTGGGCCAGGATGCCCTTGTCGATCGGCCGGGCGACGTAGAGATAGGCGTCGGGGAAGGCCTTCAGGCGATAGAGCGCCCGGAACAGGTCCTCGTCGACGAAGCGCTGCGAGGTGATGTCGCCGTCGTCGGTCCGCTTGAAACTGGACGGCGGCGGGGCCAGGAACGGCGGGGCCTCGTCGGCTTCGGCGCGGGCCAGGATCCGGCCGTCGCGGTCCAGCACATAGGCGGCCGAGAAGCCGTTGTCGTCGGCCAGGCCGCGCAGGAAGTGGCCGAACGCGACCGGCGAGTCGGCCAGGGTCGGGGCGGCCTGGTTCAAGGTCCCGGCCATCGGCCCGACGTGCTGGCTGATATAGGTGGTCTGCTCGCTGACATAGGAGCGGGCGACGGTGGCGGAGTTCTCGACCACGGTGCGCACCCGTTCGCTGAACCAGGCGTCGACCCCACGATTGACCAGCACGCCGAAGAACAGGGCGACGATCACGGCCGGGGCCACGGCGGCCACCGAGAACAGGCCCACGAAGCGCAGGTGCAGGCGGGCCCCGGCGTCGCTGGCGCGGGCGTCGACCAGGTCCAGCAGCCGCCAGCCGACGATGCCGGCCACGCAGAGGATCAGGGCCAGGTTGAAACCCAGGACGACCAGGATGACCGTGGTGGCCGGTCCGATCGGCCCGGTGGCCGGCGGGGACGAGGCCAGGAACACCGCCGTGGCGGTCAGAGCGATGGCGAGACCGTAGGCGCCGCCGAGCGTGAAGCGCGACCGCAGCAGCTCTCGCCACCAGGCCCGGCTGAACCGGGTCGGCGGTCCCTCAAGCTCCAATACGGTTGGAACGGACGCCATTGACCAAGTCTAAGGGGAGGTGTGCCCCAAACTCAACAGGTATGTGCCAATTAAGCGTCAGCGATGGCGATCATCTGCACGCAAACGCCTCCGCCCCGTTCGAAAACGGGACGGAAGGTTGCGCGCGCGGGATTCTATCGCCGGCCGCGCGTCATCTCGACGCCCAGGTCCTGGATCTTCTTGCGCAGGGTGTTGCGGTTGAGTCCCAGGATCTCGGCGGCCCGCACCTGATTGCCGCGCGTGGCCGACAGGGTCAGTTGGATCAGCGGCCGTTCGACCTCCTGCAGCACGCGGTCGTAGAGACCGGCGGCCGGCACGCCGTCGGGCTGGTCGGCGAAGTGCGACGACAGGTGGCGCTCGACCAGGCTGGCCAGGGTGACCGGACCCTCGTCGGCGTGAGCGGCCGGCGCGTGGTCCTGCAGCTCGCGGTCGACGATGCGGGCGGTGATCAGCTCCTCGGCGTAGAGGGCGCACATCCGGCGGATCAGGTTTTCCAGCTCGCGCACGTTGCCGGGCCAGGCGTGGCTCTTCATGCGGTCCAGCGCGGACTGGTCGATGGTCTTGGCGGGAAGGCCTTCGCGGTTGGCGCGCAGCAGGAAGGTGCGGGCCAGGTCCGGGATGTCCTCGGTGCGGTCGCGCAGCGGCGGCAGGCGCACGGGCGCGACGTTGAGGCGGAAGAACAGGTCCTCGCGGAACAGGCCCTGCTGGATCAGGCCGCGCAGGTCGCGATTGGTGGCGGCGATGATCCGCACATTGGGCCGGCGGCCGGTCTTGGGGTTGAGCACCGGCTCGGTGCCGTCGATCACCCGCAGCAGGCGCGTCTGGGCGTCCAGCGGCATGTCGCCGATCTCGTCCAGGAACAGGGTGCCGCCGTCGGCCTCGATCAGGCGGCCCTGGTCGCCCTCCCCGCGCCCGAACAGCTCGGTCTCGACCCGCTCGCGCGGCACGGCGGCCAGGTTGATGACCACGAACTTGCCATCGCGGCGGCGACCCAGTTCGTGCAGGGCGCGGGCCACAAGCTCCTTGCCGGTGCCGCTTTCGCCGAGGATCAGCACGGTCAGGTCGGCGCCGACCAGGCGGGCGATCGTGCGATAGACCTCCTGCATCGGGGCCGAGCGGCCGATCAGCGGCAGGCGCTCGTCGCGCATGGCGCGGGCCTGAGCCTTGGAGGCCTCGGCGTCGGCCGGACGCGACAGGGCCCGGCGCGCCGCGGCGGTGACGTCGTCCAGGTCGAACGGCTTGGAGACATATTCGAATGCGCCCGCGTCGGCGGCGTTGACCGCCGTCAGCAGGGTGTTCTGGGCGCTCATCACGATGATCGGCAGCTTGGGCCGTTCCTTGCGGATGCGCGGCAGCACGTCGAAGACGTTCTCGTCGGGCATCATCACGTCGGTGACGATCAGGTCGCCCTCACCGTCCATCACCCACTTCAGCAGGGTGGTGGCGTTGCCCGTCGCCCGGACCTGATAGCCCAGCCGGGTGAAGGCCTGGCTGAGCACCAGACGCACCGAGCTGTCGTCGTCGGCGATCAGGATCTTCTTGCTGGCGGCGTTCATGCGTGGGCGTCTCCAGTGGAGGGGGCAAGCTTTCCGGTCGCCATCGGCAGCAGCACGCGGAACACCGTGCGGCCGGGCTCGGATTCGAAGTCGATCAGGCCGCCGTGGCTGGTCACCAGCTTGGTGACCAGCGCCAGGCCCAGCCCGGTGCCGTTGGCCTTGGTGGTGACGAACGGCTGGAACAGGTGATCGCGCAGGCTCTGGGGCACGCCGGGACCGTTGTCCTGGACGCGGATCTCGATCGGCGCGCCGGCCGAGGCCTTGCCGTCGGCGCCGCGCACCCGGACGCCGGGGCGCCAGGCGGTGTGGATCGACAGGATGCCCTGGCCGTCGCCGCGCGTATGGGCGGCCTCCGCGGCGTTTTTCACGAGGTTCAGGAACACCTGGATCAGGTGGTCCTCGTCGCCCCAGACGTCGGGCAGCGAGGGATCGTAGTGCTCCTGCAGCGCCAGGCCGTCGGCGACGCCGTTGACAACCAGGGCGCGGACGCGGTCCAGCACCTGGTGGATGTTGACCGCCTCGCGCGGCCCCGGGACCTCGTCGGAGAAGGCCTCCATGCGGTCGACCAGGCGGCGGATGCGGTCCGTTTCGTCAACGATCAGCTGGGCCAGCGGCTGGTCGGCGGCGCTGGCGCCGGTCTTCAGCAGCTGGGCCGCGCCGCGAATGCCGGCCAGCGGGTTCTTGATCTCGTGGGCCAGCATCCGGCCCAGGCCCACGACTGAGCGCAGGCCGGCGGCGTCCGAGGCCCGCTCGACGCCCAGCACGCCCTTGACGTGCAGGGTCAGCAGAACCGAACCGTCGCCCAGGGGCGCGGCGGCGCCGTCCGCCTCGAACGGCGGCTGGCCGAACAGATTGACCTCGACCCCGTGCTCGCGAACCAGAGCGCCTTCGAACAGGGCGCGGTCCATCATCGAGACCAGCACCGAGCCCGGCGGCAAGGCGGCGCGGAACCGACCACGGGCCAGCAGTGAAAGGCCTTGGCCGAACAGCGCCTCGGCGGCCTCGTTGACGGCCACCAGCGCGCCTTCGCGGTCGATCACCAGGGCCGGTTCGGGGCTGAGGTCGAAGGCCGCGATCTTCAGGCTGTCGGCGATCTTGGTCGGGGAGATGCGGGCGTGATCGGTCATGCGGCCAGCCTCCGGCCATCGGGTCCCAAACTTCCCAGCCACAGCGCGGCCAGGCCGTCCTCGATCGCGGCGGGATCCTCCAGGCGGCACAGGGCGGCGCGCGCGACGCGGCGGGCCTCCTCGCTGTCCGGCCAGGGCGCGGCGTCGATGTACGACGCCAAGTGCTTGCGGAACATCTTCAGGCCGAGGTTCTGGCCGTAGAAGTCCAGGCTGCGGCGGAAATGGGTGAGCGCGATGGCAAGGCGTTCCTCGGCGTCCGGCTCGCGGAAGCCTTCGCCGCGCAGGGCCGCCTCGATGGCCTGGGCGATCCAGGGGCGGCCATAGACGCCGCGCCCGATCATCACCCCGTCGGCGCCCGATTGGTCGAGGGCCTGGCGGGCGGTGTCGCCGTCGATGATGTCGCCATTGACCAGCACCGGCACCCCGACCGCCGCCTTGACGGCCGCGACGGCCTCCCAGTCGGCTTCGCCCTTGTAGAACTGGCAGCGCGTGCGGCCGTGGACGGTGATCGCCTGGGCGCCGGCGTCGACGGCCCGGCGGGCGATGTCGACGGCGTTGCGGCTGTCGTCGTCCCAGCCCAGGCGCATCTTGACGGTGACGGGAACGTCAACGGCCTGGACGGCCGCGGCGACCAGGGCCTCGGCCAGGTCCGGTTCGCGCATCAAGGCCGAGCCCGAGGCGACGCCGCTGGTGACCATCTTGGAGGGGCAGCCGAAGTTCAGGTCCACGATCTGGGCGCCGGCGTCGGCGGCCATTCGCGCGCCCTGGGCCATGAAGCCGGGGTCGCGGCCGACCAGTTGGACGACCATCAGCGGCAGGCCGTCGCCCACGGCGGCGCGGCGCACCGCGTCGGGACGTCCGCGCGCGAATTCGGCGCAGGCCACCATCTCGGTCGCCACGTAAGCCGCGCCAAGGCGCGTGGCGGTTTCTCTGAAAGGCAGGTCGGAAACACCCGTCATCGGCGCGATCCACACACGCCCGGGCACCTCGACATTGCCGACTGCGAGACTGTTGCTCATTTTATATGCATCCCCACCGCACTGTTTTTAGGCAATTTGTGCGGCGCAGTAAACCCTCCTTCTCTGGACAAGTTACGTTGGGCGGCTAAACAGCCCGGATGACCTTCTCCGCCGTCATCGTCGCCGCCGGTTCCGGTACCAGGGCCGGCCCGGGCCAGGCCAAGCAATGGCGCGTTCTGGCGGGCAAAACCGTCCTGCGCTGGTCGGTGGAAGCCTTGCTGAACGGCGGCGCGCAAAAGCTCGTGATCGTGGCCGATCCCGAGGCCCGTGGGGCTTTGGACGCTGCCCTGGCGGGCCTGTCGGGCTGGACGACGACGGCCGGCGGCGCGACTCGCCCGCTCTCGGTCCAGGCCGGTCTGGCCGTCCTCGCCGATCGTCCGGCCGACGAGCCGGTGCTGATCCACGACGCCGCCCGCCCCTTCCTCGGCGCCGCAACAATCGCGGGGGTGCTGAAGGCGCTCGAAGACGCCGATGGCGCAATTCCAGCCTTGCCCGTGGCCGATACGCTGAAAAGCGGGGCGCTCGAGTCCAGCGTTGTCACGAAACCGCGTAACGACCTGTGGCGGGCCCAGACCCCCCAGGCCTTCCGCCGCGATCGCCTGCTGGCCGCCTACGCCGCCTGGACGGGCCCGGACGAACCGACCGACGACGGCCAGGTGGTCGAGCGCCATGGCGGCCGGGTCGTGGTCACCCCCGGCGACCCGATGCTGATGAAACTGACCTATCCGGAGGACTTCGCCATGGCCGAGACACTGGCGGGCCGCGCCCGGATCACCCGCATGGGCCAGGGCTTCGACGCCCACCGTTGGGGTCCCGGCGAGTCGGTGTGGCTGTGCGGCGTCGAGATCGCCCACAACGAGACCCTGATCGGCCATTCGGACGCCGACGCCGGGCTGCACGCCCTGACCGACGCCATCCTGGGCGCGATCGGCGAAGGCGATATCGGCGACCATTTCCCGCCCACCGATCCGCAATGGAAGGGCGCGGCCTCGGACAAGTTCCTGATCCATGCCGTGGATCTAGTCCGCCAACGCGGCGGAAGTCTGGTCAATGTCGACGTGACGCTGATCTGCGAGCGGCCGAAGATCAAACCGCACCGCGCGGCCATGCGCGAACGCCTGGCCCAGATCCTCGACCTGCCGCTGGACCGTGTCAGCGTCAAGGCGACCACCACCGAGGGCATGGGCTTCACCGGCCGCGGCGAAGGCCTGGCGGCCCAGGCCATCGCCGTGGTCGAGACGCCGGCCTGAACGTTTGCGCGAGAGATGGGGACACACACTTACTCTCAAGGCGTTGCCATCTGAACTCAGGTCGTGGTGTGAGTGTGTGTCCCCGACCGCAACGCCGAGTCCTTCGATGTTCCCTCTAGAGATCGAAACCCTGGCCCGCCTGCTGATCGACGAGGCCCGCGCCAAATCCCTGCGGCTGGTCACGGCCGAGAGCTGCACCGGCGGTCTGGTGGCCGGGGCGATCTGCAACATCTCCGGCGCGTCGGACGTCTTCGAGCGCGGCTTCGTCACCTACACCAACCGCGCCAAGTCCGAGATGCTGGGCGTGCCGGGCGACCTGATCGCCGACCACGGGGCGGTGTCCGAAGTGGTGGCGCGGATGATGGCCGAGGGGGCGCTGGAGGCCAGCAACGGCCACGTCGCCGTCTCGATCACCGGCGTGGCGGGACCTGGCGGCGGCTCGCCGCTGAAGCCCGTCGGCACCGTGCATTTCGCCGTGGCCCGCGCCAATCGCTCCGTCGTCCATCGCCACGAGCTGTTCGACGGCGAGACCCGCGAGGGCGTGCAACTGGCCGCCGTCCGCACCGCCCTGGAGATGTTGCGCGAGGCCGTGGCCTAGATGCCCGAGGCCGCCCCCAGCGATTGGCGGCGCTTCGTCGGTCTGGAGCTTTCCCGAGCCGCCCTGGCCAAGGCGGCCGCCCGCAAGACCGAGCTGCGCCACGCCGTGCGGGTCTCGTCGGCGGTCGTGGCCGCCTACGCCCTGGCGACCCTGCTGCGCCTGCCCCAGGGCTATTGGGCGGTGTTCACGGCCGTGATCGTCGTCCAGTCCAGCCTGGGCGCCACGATCACCGCCTCGATCGAGCGGCTGATGGGCACGGTCGTGGGCGCGCTGGCCGGGGCTGGAGCGGCCATGCTGCACGCCCGCTGGCCCGAGGCCGGCGGACCGATTCTGGCGGTCACCGCCGCCCTGCTGGCCTTCCTGGCGGCGGTGCGTCCGGCGTTCAAGGTCGCGCCGGTCACCGCCGTGATCATGCTGATCGGCACGACCACCCATATGGACCCGCTGGTCGCCGCCTTCCTGCGCACGGCCGAGATCACGGTCGGCAGCATCGTCGGCATCGCCGCCACCCTGCTGATCTTTCCGGCCCGGGCCCACGCCTCGGTGGTCGACAACGCCACCAAGGTGGCCGGCCTGCTGGCCGAGTTGCTGGAACACTACGCCCTGAAGCTGAAGGGCGGCGCGACCGAGCTGGAAGCGCGCGACCATTACGACGATACGCTCAAGGCCCTGTCCAAGCTGCAGACGGCGATGACCGAGGCCGATCGCGAGAGCGCCAGCAAGCTGAGCGATCATTCGGTGACCGAGGCCCTGCCCCGCACGCTGTGGCGACTGCGCAACGACAGCGTGATGATCGGCCGGGCGCTGCGCGAGACCTTCCCCTCGCCCGGCCTGGCCCTGCCCTCGGCGGCGATGCTGAACGCCAGCGCGACCTTCCTGCGAGCCTGCGCGGCCCTGCTGTCGGGCGGCCCCCGTCCCGATCGGATCGCCTTCGCCGAGGCGCATCAGGCCTTTCAATCCGCCGTGGAGACCTTGCGAGCCGGCGGCGGCACGCGCGCTCTCGCCTTCGATGACGCGGCCCGGGTGTTCGGCCTGGTGTTCGCGATCGAGAACCTGTTCGGCAATCTCGGCGACTTCGAGGAACGGGTCGAAGAGGCGGCGGGGAAGCGGGACTAACCTCCCTACTTCGCCAAGTACGGCTTGTAGCTCTTTTCCTCAACGATATCGGAGCCGACCAGCAGGTTGATCTGGCGCTTCACGGCGGCGCGCCGGTCGTTGTCGATATAGACGCGGCGGGCCAGCTCGATGAATTTCGGACCGAAGTCCTGGCGGCGTTCGCAGTCGCGCTTGCCGTCCTCGATGTCCCAGAGGGCCGCGTTGATCTCGGTCAGCTGGGTGACCAGGTCCTCAAGCTCCGGCGAGTGCGGCAGGGCGTGGGCGGCGGTCTCCTCCAGCAGGGCCAGCTCGGTCTGGACATTGGCCGCCTTGGCCGGATCGCCGATCCGCAGCGCCTTGACCCGCAGGATGGTGATCTTGTCGATCAGTTCGCCGGCCGAGACGGGCGCGAGGATGGGCATTCAGGAAGCTCCGGCGATCAGGCGTTGCAGGGCGGCGTCCACCACGTCCAGCGGCAGGGCGGCCATGCCCTGTCCGTAGTCTTCCGCGACCAGCAGCTCAAGGCGTCGCGCGGCGGGGCGGAACTTCACGGCCTTGCGATGGTCCTGCTGCAGCGACAGCAACGGCGCGCCGCCGGCCGCCAGCATGTGGCCAGGGCCGGCGTCGTTGGCCACCGCGGCGGTCAGGCGGCCGGCCAGGGCGATGGCCAGCAGCGGGCCCTTCACATCGGGAAAGTCGTCGGTGCGGTCCTTCTCCGGGAACAGCGCCGTGGGAACCGCGTCGCGGGCGATCTGGAGGTCGGGGCCCTCGTCCGGACCGAAGAAGAACACCGCCTTGCGGTCGGCCGCCTCGATGCGGCGGGCCAGTTCGATATAGCGCTCCAGCGGCCAGCGGCGGTCTTGCCCGCCGGCCCCGGGCGCCAGGCCGACATAGACCGGACCGCCGTAGTGGGCGGTCGGCAGCAGGGCGCGGGCCGCGTTGGTGGCGTCGGGATCGGACAGCGCCAGCGGACGCGGCGCGCCGTCCCCGTCGCTGGCCAGGAACAGCAGCCGCGCCAGGCGGTCGACCACGGCGACGGGCCAGCCGGGCTGGCGGGCCTGGAGCGCGGCCGAGATGAAGCGGCCCCCTTCTTTGCCTTTAGAGACGGCCCGCTTGGCGACCAGGCTGCGGCGCAGGTTCTCCTGGGTGTCGATCACCAGGTCGAAGGTCCGGCCGCCGAACGGCGTGACCCAGGGCAGCGCATCCAGCGGCCTGGCCCCGGTCGGGCCGTCGGTCAGGATCTCGTCGATATAGCCCGCGACGACCGACTTCAGCGGTCCGGCGTACATCGTGCCGCCCTTGGCCGCGCACCAGGTGATCCGGGCCTGGGGAAAGGCTTCGCGCAGGCCGGCGATGAACGGCAGCTTGATCAGGCTGTCGCCCAGGATTTCGCCCATCGAGTAGATCAGGATCGTCTGAGCCATGGCCGGGGCTTAGGCCGCCGGTCGCGGTCAGGTCAACGTCGCAGCATAAATGTGAGTAATCACTTGCATCGTATGGGCGCCGTACTAGCCTCACCTTATGAACGCCAAACCCAAGATCGAACGCGCCGCTCTCGAGGTCTTCGTCGACAAGGGCGTCGACGCGGCCACGACCAAGCTGATCGCCGCCAAGGCCGGGGTGTCGGAAGGCGCGATCTACCGCCACTGGAAGAGCAAGGACGAGCTGGCCCTAGGCCTGTTCATGGCCACCCATCGTCGCCTCTCCGACCTGATCACCGTGAACGCCGAGATGGCGACGGGCGTGCAGGCCAAGGCCGCCGCCGTGGTCCGCGCCTATTGCACCGTGGCCGACGAGGACTGGCTGCTGTTCGCCTTCCACCTGCTGCAGCTGCACCACTTCCTGCCCTACTACCAGGAAGACGGTCGCGACCCGGTGACCATGGTCGAGGGGCTGATCAAGCGGGCGATGATGGACATGGAGCTGCCGCCGGGCGACCCGCGCGTGATCGCCGCCATGGCCATTGGCGTGATCACCCAGACCGCCCAGAACAAGGCCTATGGCCGCCTGGGTGACGACGCCCTCTCGGCCCACGCCTCCCTGATGACCGCGGCCGTCCAGGCCGTGCTGTCCGCCCGCTAGACCTCTCAGCCCTCAAGGATTTCGAACCATGCGCAGCGCGCTGTTCAACGCCTACTACTGGGTGCTGTCGATCTTCTACGGCCTGTCGGCCGCCCTCTCCGCCCTGCTCCCGGGCCGCAAGCCCGTCGCCTTCGCCCTGCGGCTCTACAGCCAGCGGATGCTGTGGGCGCTGCGGACGCTGGCGGGGATCAAGATCGACCTGAAGGGTCAGGAGAACCTGCCCGACGGCGCCTTCATCATCGCCGCCAAGCATCACAGCTGGGGCGACGGCTTCGTGATGTTCGCCAATGTCGAGAACCTGTCGTTCGTGACCGGCGACCATCTGGAGAAGTTCCCGCTGGTGGGCGCGATCCTCAAGAAGCTAGGCGCGATCGTCGTCGACAGTTGCGGCGGTCCGGAAGCCCGCGCGGCCCTGTCCAAGAGCGCCGCCCAGGTGGCCGCCGAGGGCCGCCGCATCCTGATCTATCCCGAGGGCCACCTGGCCGCGCCGGGCGAGCGGTTCCGCTATCGCACCGGCGTCTACTACATGAGCCAGGACTTCAACCTGCCGGTCGTGCCGGTGGCGACGAACCTGGGCTGCTTCTGGAAGCAGCAGGACAAGCACAAGACGCCGGGCACGGCCACGATCGAGTTCCTGCCGCCCCTGCCCCAGGGCCTGTCCAAGGCCGAGTTCATGGCGAAGATGGAAGAGGTCATCGAGACCCGCACCAACCAGCTGATCGCTCAGGCGCGCGGCGAACCGGTCAAGCCGTCGGTGCTGGTGGAGTGGAACGGGCGCAAGAACGTGGCGGCGAAATCCGCCGAAGCGGTGGCGTGATATGCTGGAGAACCCGCAAACGGAAATCGAATCTTCCGACGCCTCGCGTTCGCAAAACCCGCCTTGGGATCTGGTTCTCGCCGCCACGGTGATATGGGCGTTCGTGACCGGTCCGGCCTTCTTCGCGGCGCTCTTCGTGATCTTTTTCGCGAACCTCAGCTCGTTCGACGAAGACTTCCGGATCAAGCTTGTGCTCGCCGTGCCGATCAGCACCGCCATCGGCGCGATTGGCGCCCTGGCGAGCCGCCTCCTGCGCGAGCGGCTCATCCTCGTCATCACTTCCACGCTGCCGTTTGTCGCGCTCGTCGCCGCCCTTGTCGCTGTAGCGACCAAATTCCTCTAGACGGGGCCGGACATCAGGCGTCGGGCTCTAGCTCAGAGCGCGACGGGACATTCCGCCGGCGCGGGCACGAACGTCCCGTCCTCCCGGCGCTGGTCGAAATGCTTGGTCGCGCAGCCGGTCGAGCACAGGACGCCTTGGTCCGACCAGTACAGCGGCGCCTCGTCCTCGTGACGGAAGGCCGGCGCGCCCCAAGGTAGGCCGCATTCGACGCAAGACGGCGTCTTGGCCAGCATCAGTCCAGGGCCTCGGCGGCCGGCTGGATCGTCACGCTCTCGCCGCAGCCGCAGGCGTCGGTCTCGTTCGGATTGTTGAACACGAACTTCGACGACAGCTTGGTGGTCTCGTAGTCGATCGTGGTGCCGATCAGGAACAGCACCGCCTTGGGATCGATCAGGATGGTCACGCCCTGGTCCTCGACCACCTCATCGATCGGCCCCTGCTCGGCGGCGTATTCGAAGATGTATTCCGAGCCCGCGCAGCCGCCGTTCTTCACGCCCACCCGCAGGCCCGCATAGGGCTTATCGGCGCGGTCCATGATCTCCTTCACCCGCGCGGCGGCGGCCGGCGTCAGGGTGACGACCTTGGGGCGGGGGCGGCGAACGCGAGGGGTGACGGCGACTTCCATGGGATTTCAACCAGCCTAGAACATGTTCAGTTGCAGCTTGGCCTCGTCGCTCATCCGCGAGGGATCCCACGGCGGCTCAAAAACCAGCTCGACGTGGCACGACTTGATGCCGTCCAGCTCCATGACCGCGTCGCGCACCCAGCCCGGCATTTCCCCGGCCACCGGGCAGCCCGGGGCGGTCAGGGTCATGTCGATGGCCACGTCCTTGTCGTCGCTGACGTCGACCTTGTAGATCAGGCCAAGCTCGTAGATGTCGACCGGGATTTCCGGGTCGAACACCGTCTTCAGCTTCTCGATCAGCTGGTCGGTCAGCTTGTCGAGTTCGGCCTGGGGGATCTTGGAGACAGCTTGGTCGGTCATGTCAGCTCAACTGAAGAAACTGCGGGCCTTGGCCAGCGCGCTCACGAACGCGTCGGCCTCGTCCAGGGTGTTATATAGGGCGAAGGAAGCGCGAGCGCTCGACGTGACGCCGAACCTTTTCATCAGGGGCTCGGCGCAGTGGGTGCCGGCGCGGACAGCCACGCCGTAGCGGTCCAGCACCTGGGCCACGTCGTGGGCGTGGGCGCCCTCGACCACGAAGCTCAGCACCGCGCCCTTGCCTGGGGCCGTGCCCAGGATCCGCACGCCGTTGACGCCGTCCAGCTGGTCGACGACCCGCTGGTAGAGGGCGTGCTCGTGGGCCAGGGCCGCGTCGCGGTCGATGGTGTTCAGCCACTCGATCGCGGCGCCCAGGCCGACGGCCTCGAGGATCGCCGGGGTGCCGGCCTCGAAGCGGTGCGGCGGGTCGGCATAGGTAATCTTGTCCATCGACACCGAGCCGATCATCTCGCCGCCACCCTGATATGGCGGCAGGGCGGCCAGGCGTTCGGCCTTGCCGTACAGCACGCCGATGCCGGTGGGGCCGTAGAGCTTGTGGCCGCTGAAGACGTAGAAATCGACGTCCAGGGCCTTCACGTCGACCTTGGAGTGGACGATGGCCTGGCAGCCGTCCAGCAGCACCGGCGCGCCGGCGGCGTGGGCCAGGCGGACGATCTCGGCGGCGTCGTTGATGGTGCCCAGCACGTTCGACATGTGGCTCATGGCCACCATCTTCGTGCGTTCGTTGAGCAGGCCCTTGTAGGTCTCCATGTCCAGGCGGCCGTCATCCGTGACCGGCACGAACTTCAGGACGACGCCGTAGCGCTCGCGCAGGAAGTGCCAGGGCACGATATTGGCGTGGTGCTCCATCTCGGAGATGACGATCTCGTCGCCGGCCTTCAAGCTACGACCGAAGGTGTCGGCGACCAGGTTGACCGCCTCGGTGGCGCTCTTGGTCCAGACGATTTCCGACGGCTCGGCGTTGATGAACTTCGCCACGGTTTCCCGCGCGTTTTCATAGGCCTGCGTGGTTTCGTTGGCCAGGGTGTGCAGGCCGCGATGGACGTTGGCGTAGCTGGTGCGGGCCAGGCCCGTCATGGCGTTGAGCACCGCTTCCGGCTTCTGAGCGCTGGCGGCGCTGTCCAGATAGACCAGCGGCTTGCCGTGCACCTGGCGGGCCAGGATCGGGAACTGGGCGCGGATCGCCTCGACGTCGAAGGGGGCGTCAAAAGCCATTATTGGGCCCTCCCCAGCTTGGCGGCGACCCAGGCGGCGGCGATCTCGCGCGCGCCCTCGTGCGCGATGCGCTCGACCACCTCGCCCAGGAAGGCCTGGGTCAGCATGGCTTTCGCCTCGACTTCCGGAATGCCGCGCTGGCGGGCGTAGAAGATCTGCTCGTCGTCCAGGGCGCCGATCGTGTTGCCATGGGCGCAGGAAACGTCGTCGGCGAAGATCAGCAGCTCGGGCTTGGCGTCGACCTCGGCCTTGTCCGACAGGATCAGGGCGTGGTGGCCCATGCGGGCGTCGGTCTGGTCGGCGCCCGGTTGGACGACGATCCGCCCCTGGAACACGCCGCGCGCCTGGTCGTCGACGACGCCCTTGGTCAGCTGGCTGGTGGTTCCGTCGACGCCGCCGTGGGTGACGACCGTGGTCTGGTCGGCGTGGCGCTGGTCTTCGAGGATGTAGACGCCGTCCAGCCGCACATCGGCGTGGGCGCCGGGGTGGTTGATCCGCGTCTCGATCCGCTGGCGACGCGCGCCGGTGGTCAGGACGGTCTGGGCGTAGGTCGCGCCGGGGGCCAGGTCGACCTCGGCGGTGACCACGTCGATGGCCTCGGCCTGGTCATCGACCAGCACGATGCGCTCGACGCGAGCGCCCTCGCCCACCGCGATGTCCAGGGTCACGTCGGAGAAGTAGCCGGTGGCCCGGCCCTCGTGGCTTTCCAGCAGGACTAGGGTCGTATCGGGCTCGACGACGATGGCGTAGCTGGTTGCGTGCGCCGTCCCTTCGCTGGCTGAGACGAAGCGCAGGGCCACCACGTCGCCGGCGCCGCTGGCGGCGGCGTGGCGCTGGCGGCCGTTGACGAACAGGATTTCGTCGGCGGCCAAGCCGTTGAACGGGCCTGCGGCGACGTCGCCGTCCACCGTCGGAGAAACCGGCGGCACGGCGCGGATCAGGCCGCGCAGGTCGGTCCAGCGCCAGTCCTCGTCACGACGCGACGGCAGCTGGGTCAGGTCGCCGGTCTTGAAGGCGGAAGCCAGGCTCATCAGGCGGCGACCGTGTACTTGTCGTAGCCCTCGGCCTCGAGCTGCAGGGCCAGCTCCGGACCGCCCGAGGCGACGATGCGGCCGGCGGCCAGCACGTGGACGCGGTCGGGTTTGATGTAGTCCAGCAGGCGCTGATAGTGGGTGATGACCAGCATGCCGCGATCGGGCGCGCGCAGGGCGTTGACGCCTTCGGAGACGATCTTCAGGGCGTCGATGTCCAGGCCGCTGTCAGTCTCGTCCAGGATCAGGAACTTGGGCGACAGCATCGCCATCTGCAGGATTTCCATCCGCTTCTTCTCGCCGCCCGAAAAGCCGACGTTCAGGCCACGCTTGAGCATGTCGAAGTCGATCTTCAGCGCCGCGGCCTTTTCCTTGGCCAGCTTCAGGAAGGCCGGGGCGGCGATCTCGTCCTCGCCGCGCGCCCGGCGCTGGGCGTTCAGGGCGGTGCGGATGAAGGTCAGGGCGGGCACGCCGGGGATCTCCAGCGGATACTGGAACGACAGGAACACGCCCTTGGCGGCCCGCTCGTTCGGCTCCAGGGCCAGCAGGTCCTCGCCGTTCAGCGTCGCCGAACCTTCGGTGACCTCGTAGCCGCCGCGACCGCTCAGCACGTAGGACAGCGTCGACTTGCCCGCGCCGTTCGGCCCCATGATGGCGTGCACTTCGCCGGCCGGCACGTCGAGCGTGACGCCCTTGAGGATCGGCTTGTCGCCGACATTGGCGTGGAGGTTCTGGATATTAAGCATTGAAGGCCGTGATCTTTTCGAGCGTCTGGATAGCGAAGGCGGTCGGCTTGCCGGTCAGGGTCGGCGCCTCCCATTCGTGTTCGGGGCTGTAGCAGGCGAGCTTGAGCAGCGTGGTCAGCAATTCCCGCTCGGCGGCGGCGTCGGCGTTGCCGCCCGACAGCAGCTTGGCGCTGCGGTCGATCAGCGGCGCCTCGTCGCCGTAAGGATTGATCCAAGTCCCGTGCGCGGCCTGGAAGGCCAGCTGGCGGGCGTACTTGTATTCCTTGTCGTTCAGGCCGAAGCGGACCGGCGTCATCCCACCGAGCCTTCCAGCGAGATCGCCACCAGCTTCTGGGCTTCGACGGCGAATTCCATGGGCAGCTGCTGCAGCACGTCCTTGACGAAGCCGTTGACCAGCAGGGCCACGGCCTCTTCCTGCGACAGGCCGCGCTGCTGGCAATAGAACAGCTGGTCGTCCGACAGGCGGGTGGTGGTGGCCTCGTGCTCGAACACCGACTGACCGTTGCGGGCCTCGATGTACGGGACCGTGTGGGCCGCGCAGGTCTTGCCGATCAGCAGGCTGTCGCACTGGGTGAAGTTGCGCGCGCCCTTGGCTTTCGGGTGGGCCGAGACCAGGCCGCGATAGGTGCTGGTCGACTTGCCGGCGCTGATGCCCTTGGCGACGATCCGCGACTTTGTGTTGGCGCCCAGGTGGATCATCTTGGTGCCGGTGTCGGCCTGCTGGTGACCGTTGGTCACGGCGATCGAGTAGAACTCGCCCGACGAGCCCTCGCCGCGCAGCACGCAGGACGGATATTTCCAGGTGATGGCCGAGCCGGTCTCGACCTGCGTCCACGACACCTTGGAGCGGTCGCCGCGGCAGTCGGCGCGCTTGGTGACGAAGTTGTAGATGCCGCCCTTGCCGGTTTCCGGATCGCCCGGATACCAGTTCTGGACGGTGGAATACTTGATCTCGGCGTCGTCCAGCAGCACCAGCTCGACCACGGCGGCGTGCAACTGGTTCTCGTCGCGCATCGGGGCCGTGCAGCCCTCCAGGTACGAGCAGTAGGCGTCCTTGTCGGCGATGATCAGGGTGCGCTCGAACTGGCCGCTGTCCTTGGCGTTGATGCGGAAATAGGTCGACAGCTCCATCGGGCAGCGCACGCCCGGCGGGATGTAGACGAACGAGCCATCGCTGAAGACCGCGCTGTTGAGGCAGGCGAAATAGTTGTCCGACGTCGGCACGACGCTGCCCAGGTACTGCTTGACCAGTTCCGGGTGTTCGCGGATCGCCTCGCTCATCGAGCAGAAGATCACCCCGACCGCCGCCAGCTCCTTCTTGAAGGTGGTGACCACGCTGACGCTGTCGAACACGGCGTCCACGGCGTAGCGCGGCGCGCCGACCACGCCGGCCAGCACTTCCTGTTCCTTCAGCGGGATGCCCAGCTTGGCGTAGACGGCCAGGATGTCGGGATCCACCTCATCGAGGCTGGCGATCCCGGCCTTCTGGGTCGGCGCGGCGTAGTAGTAGCTGTCCTGGTAGTCGATCTTGGGGAAGTCGACCTTGGCCCAGGTGGGCTCTTCCAGCTCCAGCCAGCGGCGATAGGCCTCCAGCCGCCAGTCCAGCATCCACTGCGGCTCGTTCTTCTTGGCCGAGATGAAGCGCACGATGTCCTCGGAGAGCCCCTTGGGGGCGAACTCCTGCTCGATATCGGTCGTGAAGCCGTGCTCGTACTTCTCGAGCGACGCGACGGTATCTATGGTCTCTTTGACCGCGGCCATTACGCCACCTCCCGGCGACGGGCGCCGATACGCGAATAGGCGGCGAGCCAGGCGTCGCCGCAGGAAATCCAGTCTTGCTCGGTCGAGGCCCAGCCGCCGCTGACACGCAGGGCGAACGGAGCCAGGTCGGCCCGCCCCATGGCGTCCACCACGCGGCTGGCCTTGACCTTGCCCGACGAGCAGGCGCTGCCGGCGCTGACCATCACCCCGGCCAGGTCCAGGTTCATCACCTGGATCTGCGAGGCGAAGCCCTCGGCCGCCAGACAAAGGGTTTGGGGCAGGCGTTCCGCGCCCTCTCCGAGCACCGTCGCGCCAGCGGCCTTGACCCGGTCGGCCAAGGCGTCGCGCCATGTGCCTTGATTGGCCATCGAGGGCAAGTCACGGGCGGCAGCCATCGCCGCGGCGCCGAAGCCGGCGATCCCGGCGACGTTCTCGGTGCCGGCCCGGCGGCCGCGCTCCTGGCCGCCGCCGTGCTGCTGGCGCACGATCGTGGCGCGCGTGCCGGCGACCAGGGCGCCGACGCCCTGAGGTCCGCCCAGCTTGTGGGCCGACAGCGCCATCGTGTCGGCGCCCAGGGCGGTGAAGTCGATGGCCATCTTGCCGGCCGCCTGGACGGCGTCGACATGCAGCCAGCCGTCGGCCGCGCGCACCAGGGCGGCGGCCTGGGCGATCGGCTGGATGACGCCGGTCTCGTTGTTGGCCAGCATCAGGCAGACGAGAGCCCTGCCCTCGTCGCTGAGCGCTTCTTCCAGCCAGTCCAGGCGCGCGACGCCGTCGGCGTCCAGCGGCATTTTCAGGACCTGCAGGCCCGAGGCGGCGGCGGTTTCGAGCACCCCGTCGTGCTCGCCCTCGCTGACGATGATGCGGTTGAAGCCGGCGAAGGCGGCGCTGCCGATGGCGAGCGCATTGGATTCCGTGCCGCCGCTGACGAAGGTGACCGAGCCCGGCACCACCCCGACCAAGTCGGCGACCTGCTTGCGGGCGGTCTCGACCAGATCGCGCGCGGCCCGGCCGCTGGCGTGCACCGACGAGGGATTGCCGGCGGCCTCGAAGGCGCGCAGCACCGCGTCCCGCGCCTCGGGACGGATCGGCGCGGTGGCGTTGTAGTCGAGATAGATCGAGGGCTTGGTCACGCCGCGGCCATCTCCCGCGCCGCCGACTTTTCCTTGAGCTTGCCGTTCAGCACGTCGGCGATCGACACGCTGGCCAGGTAGCCATGGATCTGGCGGCCCATCTCTTCCCAGAGATCGTGGGTCAGGCACTGGGCGCCGCCGGCCATGCAGCCCTTGGCGCCGGTCTTGCCCCCCATTTTGGAGATGCCGCAACGCGTGGCGCGCAGGGGCTCGTCCACGGCCAGGACGATGTCGGCGATGGCGGTGTCGCAGGCCTCTCTGGCCAGGCGATAGCCGCCGCCCGGGCCCCGGGCGCTGACCACCAGCCCCTTGCGGCGCAGGCGGGCGAAAAGCTGTTCGAGATAGGAAAGCGAGATCTGCTGGCGGGCGGCGATCTCGGCCAGGGCCACGGCGCGGCCCTCCGCCTCGTCCTGGCGGCGAGCCAGGTCGGCCATGGCCATCACCGCGTAGCGTCCCTTGGTGCTCAGGCGCATGCGCCTTATCTCCTTGCGGATTCGCCGCGCATTGGCTTAGGCGTGTGCTACAAGCCGCGACTTCGCGCCCAGGGCTCTTGTCGAAAGACCAAGGCGCGCGGTGCGGATTTAGGAAGACCAAGCGCAGCGGTCAAGTATTCCTTCGCCCTTTCCGGCTGAAGGAACCGACCCCGTCGCCCCTTTTTGGATAGGGATCTTGAATGCCTGACGTGATTTTGACCGGAGCTTCGGGCCGCATCGAGGGCCGCTATTCCCCGGGCAAGACCGACAACGCCCCGATCGCGCTGATCCTGCACCCGCACCCCAAGGCGGGCGGGCACATGAACCATCCGGTCTCGGTGCAACTGTACCACCTGTTCATGAAGCGTGGTTTCGCGACCCTGCGCTTCAACTTCCGCGGCGTGGGCCGCAGCCAGGGCGAATTCGACAGCGGTATCGGCGAGCTGGCCGACGCGGCCACGGCGCTGGACTGGCTGCAGTCGAACAATCCCGCCGCCGCCCAGACCTGGGTCGCCGGCTACAGCTTCGGCGCCTATATCGGCATGCAGCTGCTGATGCGCCGTCCGGAAACCGACGGCTTCATCTCGGTGTCGCCGCCGACCAACATGTACGACTTCAGCTTCCTGGCCCCCTGCCCGGCCTCCGGCCTGATCCTGACGGGGGCGGCCGACACCGTCGTGCCGCCGGTCGAGGTCGAGCGCGTGGTCTCCAAGCTGCGCACCCAGAAGGGCATCGTCATCGACTACGAAGTCGTCGACAAGGCCACCCACTTCTGGGCCGAGCACCTGCCGTCGGTCGAAAAGAGCGTCGGCGAGTATCTGGACAAGCGCCTGGAAGCCAACCCGATCCCGTAAGATCGGTACCGGTACCAATACACTTGCGGTTCTGAACAACTCACCGTCATTCTTCCCTGAACGCTGTTCGCGGAGAATGACGGTGAGCCAGACCATACGGCCGTTCCCGATGTTCCAGGGAGACGCCGAAGCGACGACAGCCTGCGTCTCGCGCTTTCCCGACACTGAAATCCTCGACTTCGAACGCCGCCCCCCCGGGCCGGCGCCGCTGGACGACGCGTGGATCAACGGCCGGTTCGGGATGTCCCGTCGGCTCAACTTGGCCTGACATCGCGCGCGTCCTATATATTTCACCATCTGAGGAATTCTGGGATGGCGGGCATGCACTACGACATCGTGATCGTCGGCGGCGGGGCTGGCGGGCTGGAACTGGCGGCGCGGCTGGGGCGAAAGCTGGGGCCCAAGGCCGGCAAGGAACGGGTGCTGCTGATCGACCGGTCCAGCTTTCACATCTGGAAGCCGACCCTGCACGAGGTCGCGGCCGGCACGCTGGACGCCCACCAGGAGGGCCTGTCCTATTCGATCCTGGGCCGCAGCAACCATTTCAGCTTCCTGCTGGGCGACCTGGACACCTTCGACCCGGTCGCCAAGCGGCTGAACCTCAAGCCGATTGTCGGCGAAGGCGGCAAGGTGCTGGTCCCAGAGCGCGGCGTCACCTTCACCTGGGGCGTGCTGGCGATCGGCAGCGGCTCCAACCTGTTCGGCACGCCGGGCGCCGACCAGGCCCACCTGCTGGAGCGCACCGAGGACGCCGAGGCCTTCCACACCCGGCTGCTGGCCGCCTTCATGAAGGCCTCGTTCTCGGCCGAGAAGACCATGAGCGTGGCCATTGTCGGCGGCGGGGCCACCGGGGTCGAGCTGTCGGCCGAACTGATCGAGGCTCACCGCGAACTGCTCGGCAGCCTGGGCAGCGAGCAGCGCTTCCGCCTGGACATCGCCATCGTCGAGGCCGCCCCGCGCATCCTGGGCGGCCTGCCCGAGAAGATCTCCGACCAGGCGACCGTGGCCCTGGAGCGCAAGGGGGTGCGGGTTCACACCGGAGCCAAGGTGGTGGCCGTCCACGCCGACCGGCTGGAGACCAGCCTGGGCGAGATCCCCGCCGACCTGATCGTCTGGGCCGCGGGCGTGAAGGCCGCGCCGACCAACACCGCCTATGGCCTGGAGACCAACAAGACCAACCAGTTCGTGGTCAACGACCGGCTGGAGACCTCGGCCCCCGACGTCTGGGCGCTGGGCGACTGCGCCGCCGCGCCCTGGGCTGGGAAGGAAGGCAAGATCATCCCGGCCCGCGCCCAGGCCGCCCACCAGCAGGCCAGCTACCTGGCCAAGGCCCTGATCGCCCGCCTGGGCCAGCGCCGGATCGAGACGCCGTTCGTTTACAGGGACTTCGGCTCGCTGGTGTCGCTGGGCGAGAACAAGGGCGTCGGCGCCCTGATGGGCGGGCTGGGCGGCCCGAACTTCTTCATCGAGGGCCTGATCGCCAAGTGGGCCTACATCTCGCTGCACCTGGACCACCATCGGGCGATCCTGGGCACGCCGAAAACGGTGGTCCTGGCCCTGGCGCGGCTGCTGCAACAACGGGTGGCGGGGCGGCTGAAGCTGCATTGAGGCGCTGATGGGGCGTGATTGGGGACACACGCATGCGTGTGTCCCCGGCCCTGCGCTGACAAGCGACTGAAATCCCTGCCCTAAATCTTTATTCCCCTCACCCTTTCAGGCTCGCCGTATCCTGTACCCACCTCGAC
This sequence comes from Caulobacter soli, assembly GCF_011045195.1. Lineage (GTDB taxonomy): Bacteria > Pseudomonadota > Alphaproteobacteria > Caulobacterales > Caulobacteraceae > Caulobacter > Caulobacter soli. Next base: position 2,575,662 of record NZ_CP049199.1, read on the forward strand.
GCGGGGAAAGGGCGCATGGCCAGCGACCGATGCGGCGGCGAGGGGCGATCGAGCGGGAAGCTCTGTCGGCGGTTCTTTTCGGAGGACCAAACCTTGCGTCTCTGGTGCCGGTCGGGCCTGGAACACAGATACGACGTGACGTGAGGGTCGGCGGAACAACAGGCGAGCGGTGACAGGCTCGCGGTCCGGGACTGGGGTTCGTTGATCCAGCCCGCCCGTCGGAGGCTTCAAGGCGGCGAGGCCCTAACAGGGCTCAGCGTCGCGGGCTTCCGGATAACGATGGCGCGGAGCGATCGGGCTTCGTCGAAACGGTATTCTTTTTTCAAACTCCGGACGTCGTCCGGCGCTCCGCGACCCTTTCCGATCAGCTCAGCGGTCAACCGTGTGAGGGAGCGAAGCCGTGTGTCCATCAAGCCTCCCCCTGTGGGGGAGGTGTCGGCGAAGCCGACGGAGGGGGGAGTGATAGGCCGATGGCCGAACCTACGATCTTCAATCTCAAAACTCCCCCCACCGATCGCTACGCGATCGCCTCCCCCACAGGGGGAGGATTTACGATCCGTCCGCCAACCATCGGCTCCGCCACCCCGGTCGTCCCAGGAAAGCTGATCGGCAGCCCCCGCGCCGTCCGGGCCGCCAGGAACGCAAAGGCCTCGGCCTCGATGGCGTCGCCGCGCCAGCCCAGGTCGTCGGCCGAGATCACTTCGGAGATCCCGTGAAGCGCCTCGCCAAGTCCCCGCATCATGTGGGCGTTGTGCCGTCCGCCACCGGCGACGATCAGCTGTTTCGGGCGCTCGCCCTCGGGCAGCCATTCGTAAGCCCGGGCCACGCTGGCCACCGTGAAGGCTGTCAGGGTGGCGGCGGCGTCCTCCAGCGACAGGGCCTCGACGCTCTCGATCGGGAAGTCGAACCGGTCCAGCGACTTGGGCGGCTTGCTGGTGAAATAGGGCCGGGCCAGCAGGCTCGCCAGCACGCCCTGGTCCACCGACCCTGCCATGGCCAGCCGCCCGCCCTCGTCGAACCGTCCTGCCCCGCGCGCCTGGACGACCAGGTCGATCATGCCGTTGGCCGGCCCGGTGTCGAAGGCCAGCAACGCGCCGTCTCGCTGGACGAAGGTGACATTGGCCACCCCGCCCAGGTTCAGCGCCGCCACCGGCGCGGCCAGGCCCGAGGCCCGGGCGCGGGCGGCGTGATAGATCGGGGCCAGCGGCGCCCCCTCCCCGCCGGCCGCGACGTCGGCGGTGCGGAAGTCGAAGGCCACCGGCCGGCCGCAGCCCGCCGCCAGGCGCTCGGCGTCGAGCAGTTGCACCGTCCGCCCTACCCGCTCGGGCGTCGGCCGTTCGTGCAGCACGGTCTGGCCGTGCACGCCCAGCAGGTCGAAGTCGCTCCAGGCCAGGCCGTGCTCGGCGATGAAGCTCTGCGCCGCGTGCAGGTGCTCGTCGGCCACGGCGCGCCGGGCCTCGGCGAAGATCGCCGGCTCCGGCTCGCCCCGCGCCCAGCTCCGGGCGATGGTCGTGGTCTCCAGCAGCAGGTCGCGAGTGGCCTCGCGCAGCTTGCGCTCGCCGGCCGGCCCGAAGGCCTGGATCTCTTCGCCGTCGGTCTCGAGCACCGCCATGTCGACCGCGTCGAGCGAGGTGCCGGTCATGAATCCCAGGATACGCATGGTCTGGTTGACTGCCATGGCCCGCGCCGGGTAGCTAGAGCCCATGATCGTCCAGCGCCCCAACACCCGCGCCTATTACCGCCCGCTGTCCTAGCGGGAGGCCGACCGATCACGTCCGCGCCCCGCCCTCACCGGCGACACGCGGATCCTCAGCGAACGTCTCCGGTCTACTTCCAGGAGACTTCCACGATGAACCCCTCGCCACAGACCGCCTCGCCCGTGCTAGAGGCACCGTCAGCCAATTCAGAGAGTCGAACCATGTCCGCCGCCGCGTCCTTCAAGTCGGAATTCCTCCAGACCCTGCAGGCGCGCGGCTACATCCACCAGATCACCCACCCGGATGAACTGGACGCGGCGGCCGCCGGCGGGATCGTCACGGCCTACATTGGTTTCGACGCCACCGCGCCGTCCCTGCACGTCGGCAGCCTGATCCAGATCATGATGCTGCGCCGCCTGCAGCAGGCCGGCCACAAGCCGATCGTCCTGATGGGCGGCGGCACCACCAAGGTGGGCGACCCGACCGGCAAAGACGAGAGCCGCAAGCTGCTCAGCGACGCCGACATCCAGGCGAATATCGCCGGCATCAAGCAGGTGTTCGCCAAGTTCCTGACCTTCGGTGACGGGCCGACCGACGCCATCATGGTCGACAACGACGAGTGGCTCTCCAAGTTCGGCTACGTGCAGTTCCTGCGCGACTACGGCGTGCACTTCACGGTCAACCGGATGCTGGCCTTCGACTCGGTCAAGCTGCGGCTCGAGCGCGAGCAGCCGATGACCTTCCTCGAATTCAACTACATGCTGATGCAGGCCACCGACTTCCTGGAGCTGAACCGCAAGTACGGCTGCGTGCTGCAGATGGGCGGCTCGGACCAGTGGGGCAACATCCTCAACGGCGTGGAGCTGACGCGGCGCGTGGATCAGAAGGCCGCCTTCGGCCTGACCACGCCGCTGCTGGCCACCGCCTCGGGCGCCAAGATGGGCAAGACCATGTCGGGCGCGGTGTGGCTGAACGCTGAGCAACTGAGCCCGTACGACTACTGGCAGTTCTGGCGCAACACCGAGGACGCCGATGTCGGCCGGTTCCTCAAGCTGTTCACCGACCTGCCGCTCGACGAGATCGCCCGCCTGGAAGCCCTGCCGGGCGCCCAGATCAACGACGCCAAGAAGGTGCTGGCCGACGAAGCCACCCGCATGGCCCACGGCGAGGACGAGGCCCGCAAGGCCCGTGACGCCGCCGAGAAGGCGTTCGAGCAAGGCGCGCTGTCGGCCGACCTGCCGACCTTCGAGGTGCCCGCCGCGGACCTGAAGGCCGGTATCGTGCTGGCCAACCTGTTCGCCGACGCTGGCCTGGCCGCCTCGCGCGGCGAGGCGCGCCGCTTGGCTCAGGGCGGCGGCGTCAAGCTGAACGACAAGGCCGAGCCCGACGCCAACCGCGTGGTCACCGAGGCCGACCTCGTCGACGGCGTCGTCAAGCTGGCGGCCGGCAAGAAGAAGATCGTGCTGGTCAAGCCGGTCTAGAATATCGCCCTCGTCCTTCGACAAGCTCGGGATGAGGGCTACTGAGGCGACCGTGAAATCCTCACCCTGAGCTTGTCGAAGGGCGAGGATTTCACCCACCGAACTGGAAGGATAGAGAGCGATGAGCGACCTGCAGCCCGGCGACAAGGCCCCCGATTTCGACCTGGCCACCGACACGGGCCGCGTCAGCCTTTCGGGCCTGAAGGGCAAGAACGTCGTGCTGTACTTCTATCCGAAGGACGACACGGCGGGTTGCACCTCGGAAGCGCTGCAGTTCTCGTCCGAGGTCGAGGAGTTCGCCAAGCTGGGCGCGGTGATCGTCGGGGTGTCCAAGGACAGCGCCGCCTCGCACGCCAAGTTCCGCAAGAAGCATGACCTGACCGTCGAACTGGCCGCCGACACCTCCGGCGCGATCGTCGAGGCCTACGGCGCCTGGGTCGAGAAGAGCATGTACGGCCGCAAGTACATGGGCATCGACCGCTCGACCTTCCTGATCGACCGCGAAGGCGTGGTCCGCCAGGTCTGGCGCAAGGTGAAGGTGCCCAACCACATCAAGGCCGTTCTGACGGCGGCCAAGGCCCTGAAGGACGGGACGCTGAAGTAGAGCTGTGGCTTTGCGGTCCCAGGCGTGCGGTTATCGCAACACCGAGACGCGTCGGTGATGGAAATCGCACCCGGAACCTTCTACCGATTGAAGTCGTTACAGCAAAACGTCGCCCTGCGTTCACGCTCGGCGCGAAGTATCTTGCGTGTTTCCGCTTTCTCGTTGCATATCGCCGGGACCTTGAAAACGGGGGTTTCCTAGGGCGATGGCGATCACGCGCTTCAAGCGACTGCGACAATCCCTGGAAGAGCTTTTCCCCGAGCGCCACCTCTATGTGCGCTCCGGCGGCGAAATGCGGGGCTACGTTTTCTCCACCGGCAAGCAGCTGATGTGCGCCACCGGGATCGCCGCGGCGGCCCTGTGGATGGGCGTTTGCACGGCCTCCATGATGGTCAACGCCCTGTCGGTCAGCTCGACCGACCAGATGGTGATCAAGCAGAAGGCCTATTACGAGCGGCTCAACGCCGACCGCCAGGCCCGCCTGAACAGCGCCGTGGCCCAGCTGTCGGCCAGCAGCGGTTCGCTGGACGAACTGGCCAGCTCGGTCGAGAAGCGCCACGCCGCCCTCGCCCTCCTGGTCAGCGACTTCAAGGGCGTGCCCGGCGCCGCCCAGGCCCTGCAGGTCACCAAGCCGCACGTGCTGGGCGCCTCGCCGGTCGAGCGCATCCAGGCCACGCGGATGGACCAGGAACGCCTGATCGACGCCGCCGAAACCTTCGCCAAGAGCCGCGCCGAGCGCCTGCGCCTGGCCATGCGGATGGCGGGCCTCGACGCCGGTTCGTTCACCGGCCGCGGCGGCTCGTCGCTGGGCGGTCCGCTGATCGAGGCCAAGGACCCCCGGGCCCTGGCCGCCGTGCTCGACGTCGACGAAGATTTCGCCAGCCGGATCCAGCACGCGGCCACCGACATGTCGGACATGCGCCAACTGAGCGCCGCCTCGCAGAAGCTGCCCTTCTACCGGCCGACCAACAATCCGGCGCTGAGCAGCAGCTACGGCGTCCGTTTTGACCCGTTCACCCATCGCCCGGCCTTCCACTCGGGCCTGGACTTCCCCGGCGCGTTCTACACCCCCATCATGGCGACCGCGCCGGGCGTGATCTCGTTCGTCGGCGTGCGCTCGGGCTACGGCAACGTCGTCGAGATCGACCACGGCAACGGCTTCAAGACCCGCTACGCCCACCTGCAGGCCTCTTCGGTCCGGGTCGGCCAGCGCGTGGCCATCGGCCAGCGCATCGCGGCCATGGGCTCGACCGGCCGTTCGACCGGTCCGCATCTGCATTACGAAGTATGGGTCAACGGTCGGGCTCAGAACCCGAACCGTTTCTTGAAGGCTGGTGAGTATGTTCAGCAAGCAAGCTAAGGCGTCCAAGGGTCCGGCTCGCATCGAGCCGTTGCCCATGTCCATGGCTCCCGTCGCTCCAGATGCGGCCCGCAAGGCGCCGCCCAAGGTGGCGTCCCTGATTTCCCCCGACATCACCATCGAAGGCGGCATCACCGGCGACGGCGAGCTGCAGATCGACGGCGTGGTGCGCGGCGACGTTCGCGTCGGCCGCCTGACGGTCGGCGAGACCGGCCACATCGAGGGCTCGATCTACGCCGAGGCGGTCGAGGTTCGTGGTCGCATCGTCGGCGCGGTCACCGCCAAGCAGGTCCGCCTCTACGGCACCTCCTACATCGACGGCGACATCACCCACGAACAGCTGGCGATGGAAACCGGGGCCTTCTTCCAGGGCCGCAGCCTGAAGTTCCAGCGCCCCGCCGCTCCGCCGCAGCCGCAACAGGCTCCCGCGCCGCAGCCGACGGCGACGCCCGCCCTGGCTAAGCCGGCCGGCTAGCGCTTTCGAGCGAAGTGGAACCCGGTTCGCGTGAAGAAAGCGCGCCAAACCAAAGAGCCTAAAATGAAAAACGCCCCGGATCGCTCCGGGGCGTTTTGCTTTGCGAAGGTCGCGCCGGCCCTTAGGCCGAGGCGTCCCGCGTCGCCCCGACCCGCTGAGCCAGGGAGGCGCCCATGAAGGCGTCCAGGTCGCCGTCCAGCACGCCCTGGGTGTCGGATGTCTCGACGTTGGTCCGCAGGTCCTTGACCATCTGGTAGGGCTGCAGGACGTAGCTGCGGATCTGGTGACCCCAGCCGATGTCGGTCTTCTGATCTTCCAGCGCCTGCTGGGCGGCTTCCCGCTTCTGCAGCTCGGCCTCGTAGAGCCGGGCGCGCAGCATCTTCCAAGCCTCTTCGCGGTTCTGGTGCTGCGAACGACCAGCCTGGCAGGCCACGGCGATGCCGGTCGGAATGTGCGTCAGGCGCACCGCCGAGTCCGTCTTGTTGATGTGCTGACCGCCAGCCCCGGAGGCCCGGTAGGTGTCGGTCCGCACATCCGACGGATTGATCTCGATCTCGATGGTGTCGTCGACCACCGGGTAGACCCAGGCCGAGGCGAACGAGGTGTGGCGCTTGGCGGCCGCGTCATAGGGGCTGATGCGCACCAGGCGGTGCACGCCGGCCTCGGTCTTCAGCCAGCCATAGGCGTTCGTGCCCTTGACCAGCAGGGTGGCCGACTTGATGCCGACCTGATCGCCACCGGTCTCTTCGACCAGCTCGACGGTCATCTTGTGGGCGTTGGCCCAGCGGCTGTACATGCGCAGCAGCATGCCGGCCCAGTCGCAGGACTCGGTGCCGCCGGCCCCGGAGTTGATTTCGACATAGCAGTCATTGCCGTCGGCCTCGCCGGACAGCAGGGCCTCGAGTTCGGCGCGACCGGCGCGTTCCTTCAGGTCCTTGAGCTGGGCGCGGGCGTCCTCCAGCAGGGCGTCGTCGCCCTCCATGTCGGCCAACTCGGCGTATTCCAGCGCGTCCTTGAGGCCGTTTTCCAGCACCTGCACGGCCTCGACGCGGGCGGCCAGGCTGGCGCGTTCGCGGGAGACGGCCTGGGCTTCCGCGGGACGGTCCCACAGGGTTGGGTCTTCGACCCGGGCGTTCAGCTCATCGAGCTTGCGTAGGGCGACATCCCAGTCAAAGACGCCTCCTGAGCAGTCCCACGGACTGCTCGATGTCAGCCGCTGAGGCCTCGACATCCGGTCTCATCACGTAACTCCGTGACAGTGTTGAAGGGCGCGGGATGTAGCCCGCGCCCGGAGTCGGCGCAATGACCTCCCGAACGATTGGGGGGCGATTGAGCGACGATCAGTAGAGTCCGTTGATGTCCGGAGCCTGGGTGGGCGGCTTGGCGGGGCCCTGGGTCGGGGCCGGGCCGACCTGGCCGTCGGGCCAGGCGTCGCCATAGGATTGGGGACCGGTGCTCTCGGTCGGCACGAAGACCTTGGGCTCCGTGCCGGGGCGGAAGGCCTCGCGAATGCCGCGCACCATGGCGAACTTGGCGTTCTTGGGAACCTTGAACTCGGTCTTGGGTTGGCCCTTCAGGGCTTCGCGCATGAAGTCCATGAAGATCGGCACCGGTCCGGTCGCGCCGGTCTCGCCTTCGCCGAGCGAGCGGTTGTCATCGAAGCCGATGAACACGCCAACCACCAGGTTGGGCGAATAACCCATGAACCAGGCGCTGCGGTATTCGTTCGTGGTGCCCGTCTTGCCGGCCAGCGGATAGCCCAGCGAACTGGCCTGGGCCGCGGTGCCGCGCTGGACCACGCCCTGCAGCATCGAGGTGATCTGGTAGGCGGTGATCGGGTCCATGACCTGCTCGCCCAGCGCGGGGATGCGCGGGCTCTCGTCGCCGTTGAAGCCGGCGTTGCAGCGCACGCAGTCGCGCTTGTCGGCGCGGAAGATCACCTTGCCCTCGCGGTCCTGCACCAGCTCGATCAGGTGCGGTTCGACGCGGCGGCCGCCGTTGACGAATGGCGTATAGGCCGTGGTCAGCTTGAAAGGCGTGGTCTCGCCGGCGCCCAGGGCCATGGCCAGCACCGGGGCCATGTCGCGGGTCACGCCGGTCCGCTTGGCGGTGTCGACGATCTTCTTCATGCCGACGCTCTGGGCCAGGCGCACGGTCATGGCGTTGATCGACTGCTCCAGGCCCTTGCGCAGCGGCAGGGCCCCGTAGAACTTCTTGTGATAGTTCTCCGGGCTCCAGTCCTCGCCATTGGCCCCCTTCAGGGTGATGGCGCTGTCGACCACCACGCTGGCCGGCGTGTAGCCGTTTTCCAGCGCGGTGGCGTAGACGAACGGCTTGAAGGCCGAGCCCGGCTGGCGCATCGCCTGGGTGGCGCGGTTGAAGTTCGACAGCGAGAAGCTGTAGCCGCCGACCAGCGCCACGACACGGCCGGTATAGGGCTCCATCGCCACCAGGGCGCCGTTGACGATCGGGGTCTGGCGCAGGCGATAGGCTGGCGAGCTGTCGGATTTCTCGACGAACACCAGGTCGCCGACCTTCAGGCCCTTGGTCGCATTGGCCCAGGCCATGTCCTCGCCGGCGATGGCCCCCTCGCCTTCCCCCTTGGCGAGGCTCACGCCGCCCGAGGCCGATGTGACGAGCGCGGCGCGCCAGTTCGACCGCTCCGAAGGCGGCTTGAGCTTGATGGCCTTCTCCCAGTCGCTGTCGATCGTGTCGACATGACCCCAGGCGCCGCGCCAGCCGTGGCGACGATCATATTTCTCGAGACCCGCCATGAGCGCGACCCGGGCCGCGGTCTGCAGCTTGGGATCCAGGGTCGTGCGCATGTAGTAGCCGCCCTCGTTGAGGCGCGGGCCGAGGGTGGCGACGCCGCGCTGGCGCACTTCCTCGACGAAATAGTCGGCGTCCCGGTACTTGGCGCGGCTGGGCGCGGCCTGCACGATCAGATCCTCGGCCATCGCCTTGTGGGCGTCGGCCTGGCTGATCCAGCCCTGCTCGGCCATCTGGCCCAGGATCCAGTCCCGGCGGGCCTTGGCTTTTGCCTTGTTGCGGATCGGGTGATAGTTGTCCGGCCCCTTGGGCAGAGCGGCCAGATAGGCGCATTCGGCCAGGCTCAGCTCGGGCAGCGACTTGCCGAAATAGTTGTAGGCCGCCGCGCCCACCCCGAACGAGCGATAGCCCAGCCAGATTTCATTGAGATAGAGCTCGAGGATCTGCTGCTTGGACAGCGACTGCTCGAGGCGGTGCGCCAGGATCGCTTCCTTGAATTTGCGGCCGACCGTGGCGTCGCTGGTCAACAGGACGTTCTTGGCCACCTGCTGGGTGATCGTCGAGCCGCCTTCCAGGCGCCGGCCTCGCGCGGCGTTGCCGACGTTGTTGAGCATGGCGCGCGAGAAGCCGCCGACATCGACGCCGCCGTGCTTGAAGAAGTTGTGGTCCTCGGCCGCCAGGAAAGCCTGAGCCAACTGGGGCGGGATCTGGTCGTAGGGCACGAAGATCCGGCGCTCTTTCGAGTATTCGCCGATCAGGGTGCCGTCCCAGGCGTAGACGCGCGTGGCGGTCGGCGGACGATAATCCTGCAGTTCGCCGGCGTCGGGCATGTCGTGGAACAGCCAGGCCGCATAGATGGCGATGGCGAAGCCGGCCACGGCGATCGCGGACAGCACCGTGACGCCGGCGATGGCGATCCATCGTTCTCTGGGCTTCAGATCCACGCCGCCTCCGTCGGGCGACGCACTTTCGCCCGCTCCATTCGAATCCTCTAGAGCGCGATCGGCAAAAACGTAAGCGGTTTTGCCGATCGCGGGGACCGGCCACGTCCGACGCGTCTTCCCCTCGATGGCTCTAGCGCGCATCGGGCAAGGCGCCAACGGCTCTCGCCAACCTAGCGCGCCGCGAGGCGGGTCTGGGTCGTGAAATAGGATTCGATCGAACTGGCGACGGCGTCCATCAGCCGGTCGCGACCGGCCGGGGTCTTCAGCAGCTGCTCGTCGTCCAGATTGGTGATGAAACCCATCTCCAGCAGCACGGCCGGCACGTCCGGAGCCAGAAGCACGATGAAGCCGGCGTCGCGGTGGCTGCGGCGCAGCAGGGTCGTCTCTTCGCCCACGGACTGCAGTAAGGTCTCGGCGAAAGCCGCCGAGCGGTTCTTGGTGGCGCGCTGCGACAGGTCCAGCAGGATCTGGCTGACCGCGCGATCACGGCCGGGCAGATTGGCCTTCATCAGCCAATCGTCCTTTTCGAGCACCCGCGCCACGCGCTCGGTGCCCTTTTCTGACAGCGTGTAGACGCTGGCGCCCCGGGTCGCCGCGTCGGGCCCCGAATCGGCGTGCAGCGAGATGAACAGGTCGGCGTCGGCGCGGCGGGCGATCTGCACCCGGCTTTCCAGCGGCACGAAGGTGTCGGACTGGCGGGTCATGACCACGGTGTAGCGGCCGGACTTCTCCAGCTTGGCCTTCAGCGCCTTGGCGGCCGCCAGGGTGACGTCCTTCTCGGCGGTGTTGGCGCCCGACGAGCCCGGATCCTTGCCGCCGTGGCCGGCGTCGATGACGATGACCTTCTTCAGGCGCAGGGCCGAGGCCTTCACGGGAGCCGAGATCAAGGTCGGCTTCAGGGCCTGGGCCTGGACCGCGCCCGGGGCGTCGGTGGACTTCAAGTCGATGACATAGCGATAGGCCGACGTGCCATCGCCCGGCGGGAGCAGGAAGCGGCGGCGAACCTCGGCGTTGGCTTTCAGCTCGAGCCGAAGACGTGCGCCGCCCGCGGCCTCGTCGATCGCCCAGCGCTCGACCAGGCCCTGGCCCGCGCCCTGCAGATCGCCGGCCGTGGTCACGTTGGGCAGGCCGATCACCACGCGACGATCGGAGGCGCCGTCGGCCAGCAGCTTGCCCGTGGCGGCGCGATCCAGGTCGATGACGATGCGGGTTTCGTTGCGGTCACCGCCAAAGCGGACCTTCTGGACGCCGGCGGCCGGCGCCGGGCCCTGGGCCATGGCCACGGCGACGCCAGCCAGGGCCAGGCCGCCGACGATCATCGCCGCCCGCGCCCACCCTGTCCTCGCAGCCGAGATCAGAACCCTGCTCATGCCGTCCGTCGCCCCCAGGCGCTCAACCTAACCCTAAAAACTGATATCCGCATTTTCGGGTAGAGAAAGCGTTAACCCAAGCGCGACATGGCCGCGCAGAAGCGATCAGTCGAGCGCTTTTCTTTTACGTTGCGATGTTGCTACACTATGGTCCGCGCGCTGAGCGCCGTGATCGTCATGGCGGAAAGCGTGAGCGGCTCCTATCTCACGGAAGCAATTGCGCCCGTGGCCGGAACCGCCGGACTGAAATGAGTTTGGGCTCGATTACCAGCGTGAGGCGCGAAGCCTTCGCCTGGATCGTCCCGCAGGGCCCGCGTCGGGCCCTTAAGCCGTTCCCGGCGTCGACGCTCCATCCGATCCGCGCCTCCCGGCGCGTTTAAGGAACACAGAAACCTTATGGGCTGCGCCGCACCCGACCGCCTTTGGCGACCGACCTTCCGCAACCGCCTCGGCGGTGCGACGGGCGGTGACGTGCGCGCCTTTCAATCATATCGGCGCCCGGACCTAGCGTTCGCCGCGCGCCGTGGAGATACCCTTTATGTCGAAGAAGATGTTGATCGACGCCGCCCACGCCGAAGAGACGCGTGTGGTGGTCGTGGATGGTACGCGGGTTGAAGAATTCGATTTCGAGAGCCAGACCCGCAAGCAACTCCGAGGAAATATCTATCTCGCCAAGGTGACCCGCGTTGAGCCCAGCCTCCAGGCTGCGTTCATCGAATATGGCGGCAACCGCCACGGCTTCCTCGCCTTCAACGAGATCCACCCGGACTATTACCAGATTCCGGTCGCCGACCGCGAAGCGCTGATGCGCGACGACTCGCACGACGACGAGGATGACCATCACCACGGTCGTGATGGCGAAGACGACGGCGACGCGGTCGACGACGAAGAAGACGCCGTCGAGGAAGAACTGGCGCGCCGCAAGCGTCGCCTGATGCGCAAGTACAAGATCCAGGAAGTGATCCGCCGCCGGCAGATCATGCTGGTTCAGGTCGTCAAGGAAGAGCGTGGCAACAAGGGCGCGGCCCTGACCACCTATCTGTCGCTGGCCGGCCGGTACGGCGTCCTGATGCCCAACACCGCCCGTGGCGGCGGCATCAGCCGCAAGATCACCACGGTCACCGACCGCAAGCGCCTCAAGAGCGTCGTGCAGGGCCTGGACGTGCCGCAGGGCATGGGCCTGATCGTCCGCACGGCCGGCGCCAAGCGCACCAAGGCCGAGATCAAGCGCGACTACGAATATCTGCTGCGTCTGTGGGAAAACATCCGCGACAACACGCTGCACTCGATCGCGCCGGCGCTGATCTACGAGGAAGAAGACCTCGTCAAACGCGCCATCCGCGACATGTACGACAAGGACCTGGAAGGCATCTGGGTCGAGGGCGAGGCCGGCTACAAGGAAGCGCGCGACTTCATGCGCATGCTGATGCCGAGCCAGGCCAAGAAGGTCTTCCCGTACCGCGAGCCGGCGCCGCTGTTCGTCAAGCACAAGATCGAAGACCATCTGGCTCAGATCTATTCGCCGGTCGTGCCGCTGCGTTCGGGCGGCTATCTGGTGATCAACCAGACCGAGGCCCTGGTCGCCATCGACGTCAACTCGGGCAAGGCCACGCGCGAGCGCAACATCGAGGCGACCGCGCTCAAGACCAACGTGGAAGCCGCCGAGGAAGCCGCGCGTCAGCTGCGCCTGCGCGACCTGGCTGGTCTGATCGTCATCGACTTCATCGACATGGATGAAGGCAAGAACAACCGCACCGTCGAGAAGGTCCTCAAGGACGCTCTGAAGGACGATCGCGCCCGCATCCAGATGGGCAAGATCAGCGGTTTCGGCCTGATGGAAATCAGCCGCCAGCGTCGCCGCACCGGCGTGCTGGAAGGCACCACCCACGTCTGCGAACACTGCGACGGCACCGGCCGCGTCCGCTCGGTCGAGTCCAGCGCCCTGGCCGCCCTGCGCGCGGTCGAGGTCGAGGCCCTGAAGGGCGGCGGCGCCGTCACCCTGAAGGTCAGCCGCCCGGTCGGCATCTACATCCTCAACGAAAAGCGCGCCTATCTGCTGCGCCTGCAGCAGACCCACGCCCTGTTCGTCACGGTCCTGGTCGACGACAGCCTGCACCAGGCCGAGCACGACATCGACCGCACCGAGCTGGGCGAGCGCCCTGCCCCGCAGATCTTCGCGCCGATCGAACCCGATCCCGTCTATGACGACGAGGCGTTCGAGGACGAGGAGGAAGACGAAGACGAGGAAATCGTCTCCGAGGACGAAGACGAGAGCGAAGACGACGACGCGCCCCGCGCCGCACGTCCGGCTCGCGCCGAACCGGCCGAGGACGACTCCAACGGCCGTCGCGGCCGCAAGCGCCGTCGTCGCGGCGGGCGTCGCGACGAGCGTGACGAAGCGCCGGCCGAAGCCGCTGGCGATGAAGACGAAGATGACGCCGACGGCGCTGATCGCGTCGAAGGCGATATCGAGGGCGAGGACGAAGAGTCGCGCCGCCGCCGCCGCCGCCGTGGACGTCGCGGCGGTCGCCGTGGCGGTCGCGAGGACGGCGATCGTCCGGCCGACGCCTTCGCCTGGACCCGCCCACGCGTCCCGTTCGGCGACAACGCCTTTGTCTGGCACGATCCCGCTGAACTGGATGGTCGCGGCGCTCGTCCCGAGCGTCCGGAGCGGCTTGAGCGCCCGGAACGCGTGGAAGCCCCGGTCGCGGAACGCGCCGAGCGTCCTGAGCGCGCCGAACGCGGTGAACGCGGTGAACGCGGCGGTCGTCGTGGACGAGGTCGTGGCGAACGCACCGAGCGGACCGAGACCTCGGACGCACCGCGCGCCGAACGGGCTCCGGCCGTGCGGGTCGACGTGGCCGAACTGGAAGTCGCGCCGCTGCCGCCGGCCGTGATCGAAGGCCCGCCGGCCGACGTCTGGGTCGAGCTGCCGCCGCAGGACGAAGCCCCCAAGAAGGCGCGCCGTCCCCGCAGCCGTGGCCGCAAGACCGCTGACGCCGAAGTCGAGACGACCGTGGAAGCGGCCGTCGTCGAGGCGCCCGCTGTCGAAGTCCCCGCTGTCGAAGTCGAGGACGCGCCCCTGGTCGCGGCCGATGTCGAGGTCTCGGCTCCGGTCGTGGCCAAGGCCGCGCCTGTCGCCAAGCCGGAGCCCGTCGTGGTCGCCGCCGCCGAACCGGCGCCGGTTGCCGTCGAGCCTGATCCGGCCGAAATCCTGACTCCGCCCGAAAAGCCCAAGCGCGGCTGGTGGCGTCGGGGCTAGGCTCCAGACTGATGAAGGCTGGCGGAGCCCTGGTTCCGCCAGCCTTCACACCTATATCGCGGAAAGGGCGTTCGACCGATGTTCCCAGGTCGTCGAGAACCGCGTTACACTGCCGACTTGAGCGCGGGGGCGCGATCAGGAGAGTTTCGATGACCTCCCGGACAAGGGCGGCTTCCGAAAGATTGTCCAGGAAGACGGGATCGGCGCTGTCCGCGCTGGCCCTGCTGGCGGCCATCCTCGCCCCTGTCGCGCCGGCTCACGCGCAGGACGGCCCGTCGCTGATCCGCGACACCGAGATCGAGGAAATCCTGCACCGCGACGCCGACCCGATCTACGCGGCGGCGGGACTGGATCCCAAGACGGTTCGCATCCTGCTGGTCGGCGACAAGGAACTGAACGCCTTCGCCACCCAAGGCCTGATGATGGGCCTCAACACCGGCCTGATTCTGCAGACCGAGACGCCCAATCAGCTGAAGGGCGTCATCGCCCACGAAACCGGACACCTTGCCGGCGCCCACCCGCTGCGTTCGGGCGAAATGATGCGGGCCGGCCTTAAGCCGATGATCCTGACCATGGGTCTGGGCGTCCTGGCCGCTCTGGCGGGCGCTCCGGACGCGGGCGCGGTCCTATTGGGCAACGCCAGCTATTTCGGCCAGTTGGGCGTCCTGGGCTACAGCCGGGACCAGGAGTCGCGCGCCGACCAGGCCGGAGCCGGCTTCCTGGAAGCCACCGGCCAGTCGGGCCGCGGCCTCGTCGAGTTCTTCGACAACTTCCGCTACCAGGAGGTCTTCGACCAGTCGCGGCGCTTCGCCTACTTCCGCAGCCACCCCCTGTCGGGCGATCGGATCGACGCCCTGCGCAGCCGGGTGGAAAAGCTGCCGCACTACAACACCGTCGACGATCCCTCTTCGCTGGCCGAGCACGAGATCATGAAGGCCAAGCTGGAGGGTTTCATCAATCCCGGCGTGGCGATCGTGAAATACAAGGAAAGCGACCGGGCCTTCCCTGCACGCTACGCCCGGGCCATCGCCTATTATCAGATGAAGGAGCCCGACCGGGCCCTGAAGATCCTGGACGGACTGATCACCGAGAACCCGAACAATCCCTATCTCTGGGAACTCAAGGGCCAGATCCTGTTCGAATTCAATCGGGTCAAGGAGGCCGAGGAGCCGCAACGTCGCTCGGTGGCGCTGAAGCCCGACGCCGCGCTGCTGCGCGTCAATCTGGGTCAGACCCTGATCGGCCTCGATGATCCCAAGAAGGTCGAGGAAGGCATCGGCGAGCTGAAGCGTTCGCTGCTCGACGAAAGCGACAATTCCGTCGCCTGGCGCCTGCTGGCCCAGGCCTATGACAAGCGCGGCGAGGACGGCGAGGCCCGTCTGGCCACCGCCGAACAGTACTTCAACATGGGCGCGACCCAGGAAGCCCGGGTCTTCGCCATGCGGGCCCGTGAACTGCTCAAGAAGGACAGCATCGAATGGCGCCGCGCCACCGATATCGTCCTGACCTCCAATCCTTCCAACCAGGACCTCAAGGACCTGGCCAAGGAAGGCGCCGTCACCTCGGGCCTGCGCCGCTAGGCCGCCCCCTGTCAGAGATCTCCATGTCCAAGATGTCCCGCCCGCTGGCGTTCGCCACCGCGTCCTTCGTCGCCCTGTCCCTGATGGGTTGCGGACAAGCCAACGCCGACAAGGCGTTTGGCGAGAAAGTGCACGCCTATCTGATCGAGCACCCCGAGGTGCTGGTCGAGATGAGCAGCAAGCTTCAGGAAAAGCAGACGGCCGAGAAGACCAAGAATGCCAAGAGCGCGATCACCAAGTATCGCCAGGCGCTGGAGCGCGATCCGCGCGACTTCGTGGCCAATCCGAACGGCTCGATCACGGTCGTCGAGTTCTTCGACTACCGCTGCGGCTACTGCAAGCTGGCCGCGCCGCAGATCGTCGAGCTGATCCAGAAGAACCCGGACGTGCGCTTCGTGTTCAAGGATTTCGTGATCTTCGGCCATGACTCCGAGGTCGCCGCGCGTCTGGTGCTGGGCGCCAAGGATCAGGGCAAGACGATCGAGCTGCATAAGCGCTTGATGGCCGAGAAAAGTCTCGACGCGGCCGCCGCCATGCGCATCGGCCAGGAGCTCGGCATCGACATGACCAAGGCCCGCGCGACCGGCGAGTCAGAAGCCGTCACCCAGCACCTGGCCGACACCCATGCCCTGGCCGAAGCCCTGGCGATCGAGGGCACGCCAGCCTTCTTCGTTGGTGACCAGATGATAGCGGGCGCTGACATGCACGCCCTGAACCTGGCCATCGACCAGGCCCGGGCCGGCGCCGCCAAGAAGGTCTAGAATTGGTGAGGCGGCGGTCTAAAGACCGCCGCGTTCGCACCGAAAGGGCCTAGATCAGTCCCGCCAGCGGCGAGCTGGGATCGGCGTAGAGCCGCTTCTGCATCCGGCCGGCCAGATAGGCCTCGCGACCGGCGATCACCGCGTGCTTCATCGCCCGGGCCATGCGGATCGGGTCCTTGGCCTCGGCGATGGCGGTGTTCATCAGGATGGCGTCGCAGCCCAGTTCCATGCCGATCGCCGCGTCCGAGGCCGTGCCCACGCCGGCGTCGACCAGCACCGGCACCTTGGCGTTCTCGATGATGATCCGCAGGTTGACGCGGTTCTGGATGCCCAGGCCCGAGCCGATCGGCGCGCCCAGCGGCATGATCGCCACCGCCCCGGCCTCTTCCAGCTTGCGGGCGTAGACCGGGTCGTCCGAGCAATAGACCATCACCTGGAAGCCCTCGGCCACCAGCAGCTTAAGCGAGCGCAGGGTCTCTTCCATGTCAGGATAGAGGGTCTTGGGGTCGCTGAGCACTTCCAGCTTCACCAGGTCCCAGCCGCCGGCCTCGCGGGCCAGGCGCAGGGTGCGCACGGCGTCCTCGCCGGTGAAGCAGCCGGCCGTATTGGGCAAGAAGGTGAATTCGGTGGGTTTGACGTAGTCGACCAGCAGCGGCTGGGTCGGGTCGGTCAGGTTCACGCGGCGTACGGCCACCGTGACGATCTCGGCCCCCGCCGCCTTCGCCGCCGCGGCGTTGGTGGCGTAGTCCTTGTACTTGCCGGTGCCGACGATCAGGCGCGACCGGAAAGTGCGGCCGGCGACGGTCCAGCTGTCTTCGGAGACATTGTCGTCGGAGACGGGGACGGCGGATTCGGGGGAGACATGCGCGTTCATGGAGTGGGTTTACGCCTCCCCGTACCGGGTTTCAAACCGTACCGGCGTTAGCCGCCGCCGATAAAAGTGACGATCTCGATTCGGTCGCCGTCCGCCAGACGCGTGTCGGCGTAGGTCGAGCGCGGCGCGATCTCGAGATTGCGCTCCACGGCCACCTTGCGGGCGTCCAGCCCAAGCGCCGCAACAAGATCAGCGATGCTGGAGATACCCGCGATATCCTGCTCTTCGCCGTTCAGTAGAAGCCTCATGTCACCTCCGAAGCGAGCCCTGCTTGTGACGCGAGGGAACCGGCTATACAAGACCTCCCGGAATCGACGGCGGAGCCGAATGGTAAAATCGATCCATGTGCTGAGCGGACCCAACCTCAACCTGTTGGGAACGCGCGAGCCCGAGATCTACGGCAAGGACACACTCGACGATGTCCGTACGCGCTGCGAGGCGCGCGCGGCCGCTCGGGGTCTTTCCGTCGTCTTCCGGCAGAGCAATCACGAAGGCGTGCTGATCGACTGGGTCCAGGAGGCCCGGACGGAGGCTTGCGCGTTGGTGATCAATCCGGCGGGCTATGGACATACGTCGATCGCCCTCCTCGACGCCCTGAAGACCTTGAACATCCCGGTCATCGAGTGTCACCTGTCCAACCCGGCGGCGCGTGAAGACTTCCGCCACCACACCTTCGTTTCGCTCGCCGCGACCGGGATTGTCGCCGGTTTCGGCGCGGCGAGCTATGAACTGGCGATCGAGGCCGCAGCCGGCCTGGTCGGCGCCAACTAGCCGCTCATCCGGCTGATAAGAAAAGCAAGGTAAGCTTCCATGTCCAATCCCAAGGCCCTCGCCGATCCGGTCGAGACTCCGTCGATCGACGCCCGCCTGGTCCGCAAGCTGGCCGACATCCTGAAGGACACCGGCCTGTCGGAGATCGAGGTCGAACACGCTGGCCTGAAAATCCGGGTCGCTCGCGAACTGACCGTCGCCGCCGCCCCGACCCAATATGTCCAGGCCCCGGCCGCCCAGGCCTATGCGCCCGCTCCGGCTCTCGCCGCCGCGCCCGCCGCCGAAGCCGCCGCCCCGGCCCCGGCCGTTCACGCCGGCGAGGCCGTGAAGTCGCCGATGGTCGGCACCGTCTATCTGTCGCCCCAGCCCGGCGCCGACGCCTTCATCAAGGTCGGCGACACCGTGACCGCGGGCCAGACCCTGCTGATCGTCGAAGCCATGAAGACCATGAACCCGATCTCGGCCCCCAAGGCCGGTAAGGTTGTCGAGATCCTGGTGGCAGACGCCCAGCCCGTCGAATTCGGCGAGCCGCTCGTCATCGTCGAGTAATCGGCATGTTTGACAAGATCCTCATCGCGAACCGAGGCGAGATCGCGCTTCGGGTTCACCGCGCCTGCAAGGAAATGGGCATCGCCACCGTGGCGGTCCATTCCGAGGCCGACGCCAATTCCATGTGGGTGCGCCTGGCCGACGAGAGCGTTTGCATCGGCCCGGCCTCGGCCGCCAAGTCCTACCTGAACATCCCGTCGATCATCGCCGCCGCCGAGATCACCGGCGCCCAGGCGATCCACCCTGGCTACGGCTTCCTGTCGGAAAACGCCCGCTTCGCCGAGATCGTCGGCGCGCACGGCTACACCTTCATCGGACCCAAGCCGGAACACATCCGGATGATGGGCGACAAGATCACCGCCAAGCAGGCCGTCAAGGACGCGGGCATCCCCGTCGTTCCCGGCTCGGACGGCGGCGTGGCGACCGAGGAAGAGGCCTTCGCGGCCGCCGAGGTCATCGGCTTCCCCGTGCTGATCAAGGCCGCCTCCGGCGGCGGCGGTCGCGGCATGAAGGTCGCCCAGACCCGCGAAGACCTGGCCGAGGCGGTCTCGACCGCCCGCTCGGAAGCTCGCGCGGCCTTCGGCGACGACACGGTCTATATGGAGCGCTATCTCCAGAAGCCGCGTCACATCGAGATCCAGGTCATCGCCGACAGCCATGGCAACGTGGTGCACCTGGGCGAGCGCGACTGCTCGCTGCAGCGTCGCCACCAGAAGGTGCTGGAGGAGGCCCCCTCGCCCGCCCTGGGCGCGGCGGACCGCGCCAAGATCGGCAAGATCGTCGTCGACGCCGTCAAGGCCATCGGCTACCTCGGCGTCGGCACCATCGAGTTCCTGTGGGAGAACGGCGAGTTCTTCTTCATCGAGATGAACACCCGCCTGCAGGTCGAGCACCCGGTCACCGAGGCCATCACCGGCATCGACCTGGTGCGCGAACAGATCCGCATCGCCGCCGGCCTGCCGCTGTCGTTCACCCAAGACGACGTGGTGTTCGAAGGTCACGCCATCGAGTGCCGGATCAACGCCGAAAACGCGCGGACCTTCACACCCTCGCCCGGCACGATCACCGACTTCCATGCTCCTGGTGGCCTGGGTGTTCGCCTGGATTCGGCGATCTACACCGGCTATGCGATCCCGCCCTATTACGACAGCCTGATTGGCAAGCTGATTGTCCATGGCCGCGATCGCCAGGAATGCATCGCGCGTCTGCGTCGCTGCCTCGGCGAGATGGTTGTCGGCGGCATCGAGACCACGATCCCGCTGTTCCAGGACCTGTTGGTGCAACCCGACATCCTGGCCGGCGACTACGACATCCACTGGCTGGAGCGCTGGATCAAGGCGCAGGGCTAGGGCTCGCTAGGAAAGTCCTGGGATCCGCCATGGACGACGCCTTCACGGTCGATGATCTCATCGCCTGCTACGAGCGCGGCGTCTTTCCCATGGCGGACGCCCGCCAGGACGAGAGCATCTTCCTGATCGACCCGGAACGCCGGGGCGTGCTGCCGCTGGACGGCTTGCACGTCCCGCGCCGGTTGGCCCGCACCGTTCGGGCCGAACCGTTCGAGATCCGCATCGACACGGCCTTTGACGCCGTGGTCGAGGCCTGCGCCACTGCGCGGCCGGGGCGGCTTGAAACCTGGATCAACAATCCCATTCAGCGGCTCTATGGCCAGTTGTTCGCGCGCGGCTTGGCGCACAGTGTCGAGTGCTGGGAAGGCGAAGAACTGGTTGGCGGCCTGTATGGCGTGGCCTTTGGGGCCTGTTTCTTCGGCGAGAGCATGTTCTCGACCCGCCGCGACGCCAGCAAGGTCGCGTTGGTCCATCTGGCGGGGCGGTTGATCGTCGGCGACTATCGCCTGCTGGACACGCAGTTCATCACCGATCACCTCGAACAGTTCGGAACGCTCGAGATTTCGCGCGCCGACTATCGCCGCCGGCTCGGCCGGGCCTGGACGGCCCAGGCCGATTTCTACCGGCTGGCCGCCGGCGCGACCGGAGCCGAGGTCTTGCAGGCGATCAGCCAGGCGTCATAGACCGGGTGCTGCAACGGGTTCAGGCCCGGCGAATTGGCGTACATCCAGCCCTTGTAGATCTGGCGTCCAGGCGGCGCGACGCGGCCCGGCAAGGCCTTGGGCTGGGTGTCGACCGTGACATAGGCGATCGAATCCGGGGCGTCCTCGTCAGGCGCGGTCGTCTCGCAGGCCCGGACCGTGAAGACCAGGGTCTTGTACCGGATCGGCTGGCCGACCGGCGCTTCGAACCGCAGGGTCTCGGTCGTCACCTTGTCCAGGGCCTGGATGATCGCGACCGACGAGCGCGCGCGCTTGATCGGTTCCGCCGGCTTGTCGGGCGTCGCGGCCGCGGGCTTGGCGGCGGACTGGGATTGGGACTGGGGCGTCGCCGCCGGAGTGGTTGCGGGCGTCGTCGTTGCGGCCGCTGCGGGCTGCTGAGCAGCAGGCTGAGGTGTCGGCGCGGGCGGTGCGGGACGCGCCCCAGGCACCGGCCGCGATTGCTGCGGCACGATGATCGGCGCGGGGGCCGTCGGCGGTGTCTGGGCGACCGGCGGCTGCTGCGGCGCGTTCTGCAGGGCCCAGGCCCCGCCGCCGGCGAGCGAGCCCGCCAAGGCCAACATCGCCACGCTCGTCAAGGACCGCCGGATCGTCATCCTATTCGGGCGACCAGGGCTTGTAGTCGCTGGTGGCGACGGCGCGCTCGCCGCCGCGGGTCAGCGAGCCCTTCGGACGCCAGGCGTGGATCGTGCCGGTCAGGTTCGGATGGTGATCCTTTTCCCAGGCGCGACGCGGCAAAGGCGCCGTGGTCGGCGGCTCGTCGAAGGTGTAGTGCAGCCAGCCGCTCCACTCGGGCGGCACCTTGGAAGCCTCGGCGTAGCCGTCGTAGATCACCCAGCGACGCTTGCGATCGTCGTAGCTGTCGCTGTTGTCGCGCGCCTCGAAGTAGCGGTTGCCGTAGTCGTCCTGGCCCACGAACACGCCGCGACGGCTAATGTGGAAGCGCTGACCCAGGGTCGCGCCGTTCCACCACGTGAAGATCGCTTTCAGCACCGCGTCAGCACCAATCTCGCAAAGGTCCCAGAATCTGGGAGGGTTTCGGGCAACGCCAAGGCGTTGCGAAGCGGCCGGACTATAGGTCGGCGGCCCCTCAGCGTCCAGCATCCGGCGCGACGTTCCGGCTTCAACATCTTGTGGATCGAGGCCACCTGGCACCCCACATCTATTGAAGGGCGCTGTTCGGCGATCTAGGATGGTTCATTCTTGGCGCACCCTGGCGCCCAGGCCGCGGAATCGCCCATGCGCATCCAGTCCCGACACCCCGCCTCCGCCCCACGGATCGAACCACGCGAAATCGAACGCGCCGACGCCGTCATCGAGGTGCTGGCGCCCGAGGGCTGGACCGACGCCCGGGTCGAGGCCTGGTTGGACTGGGCTGACGGCCCTCTCGACGCCGAGGCGCCGCTAGGCGGCGGCCCCGCCCGCTATGCCGACCGCGTGGCCAAGGCCGGACTGTCCGACGGCCTGTTCGGCGACGCCGCCGACGCCGACGCTTTCCGGGAAGCTTTGCTGGCCACCATGCTGAGCGGGATCGCCTCGCCCGCCGTCGCGCCGGCCGCGGCCCGACGCCTACCCGACATTGGCGAGATCGAGTTCAAGCGCGTCGCCGAGAGTCACTTGGCCCGCTGGCGGTCGGCGAA
The DNA here is from genome assembly GCF_011045195.1 of Caulobacter soli. Classification (GTDB taxonomy): domain Bacteria; phylum Pseudomonadota; class Alphaproteobacteria; order Caulobacterales; family Caulobacteraceae; genus Caulobacter; species Caulobacter soli. Next base: position 2,597,867 of record NZ_CP049199.1, read on the forward strand.
GCTCGCGGTGAGGGCCGCAGCCCGCCTCGACACCGCCCTGGCACAGGTCGGCGACGCCGTTCAGCGCTGCCACGGCGACGCCAAGGCCTGCGCGGATCCGTCCAAGAACAGCGCCCTCGGCCGCGCCGCGCGGAAGGCTCGCGACCTCGGCGCCGACGATCGGATGATCCTGGACGCCATCGCCCTGGCTGGCGTCCCACGCACGGGTCTGATCGAGGCCGACGCGACAGCCCCCGCCCCGCTCGTCGCCTCGGCCTCGCGCCAGGGCGTGGCGGCGGTTGACGAGGCCGCCAGCTTCGCCGCCCAGGTCGGCTGGGAAACCAGCGCCCTGGTGCTGGCCTTGTCACCCGAGGACGCCGAGGCCCTGACCCGAGGCGCGCCGGTCCGCGCCGCCATCGACGTCACCGCCTTCCAGCACGACGACGCTTTCGACACCGCCGGCTTCAACCAGGTGGTCGGGCTGTGGGTCACGGCCCTGGAGATCGAACGCGGCGAGCGCCCGGCCGAGATCGGCTTGGCCGGGGTCGGCGACTGGCTGTTGATCCAGGGCCTTTCAGCCGCTGGCGAGGCCGGCCGCGACGCGGCTTCGGCCCTGTGGGCGCTGACCGTCGGCGCCGCGCTCAGCGCCAGCGCCGAGACGGCCGCCGTGCTCGGCGCCGACCCCGGCTTCGCCCAGGAACGGCAGACCGTGCTGCGAGGCCTGGCCGAGCGTCGCGTCCGCGCCGCCGCTCTGCGCTCGCCCCTGGCGTCGGAAGCCGCCGCCGCCCTCGCCGTCGCCCATGGTCTGGCCCGCAAGCACGGCCTGCGGTCTTCACGCCTGGTCGCCGCCTTCGCCGACGCTGAAACCGCCCTGCGTCTGGGCGGCAAGCCGCTCGGTCACGCCGGCGCCGCCGCGCCGGTCTCCACGGCCCAAACCGCCGACGGCCTGTTGGTCCCGACCTTCAGCGCCGCCGCCCACGTCTGCCTGAACGAGGCGGGGGCCGATTTCGACGTCGCTCGCCGCCACGCCATGGGCCATGGCTCGCTGGCCGACGCGCCGACGATCGACCACATGGTCCTGCAGGCGCGCGGTTTTACCGCTCATGAGATCGAACAGGCCGAAGACGCCCTGCGCCACGCCGCCGGCCTGCGCGCGGCCTTCGCCCCGGCGGTGATCGGGGCCGGCTTCCTCAGCGACGTGCTGGGCGTCCCCGCCGACGCCTTGGCCAATCCCGAATTCGACACCCTGGCCTTCGCCGGCTTCTCCGAGACGGAGATCGAGACGGCCGAGCGTCATGCCTTGGGCGCGCGCCGTCTGTCTGATTGCGAGGGCCTGGAGGGCGAACTGCGCGCCCTGTTCGCCGCCGTCGAGACCCCGGTCCTGGCCGACCGCCTGGCGATGATCGAGGCGGTCGAAACCTTCACCTGCCTGGCCGCTCCGGCGGTGCTGGACCTGCCGTTCGACGCCCGGCCCGCCGACGCCGCGCGCCTTCAGGCCGCCGCCGCCCGCGCCGGCGTTCGCGCCCTGCGGCTGAACCGCGCCGCGCCGCCCGTCGGCTTCAGCCTTTCCCTGCCCGAGGCTGAAACCGAAGCGCCGAAGCCGGTCCGCGCCGAGCCCGTGATCGCCGAAACGCCGCCCGCCCCCGTCAAGGAACGGATCGTCGAGCGCGTGGTCGAACGGGTCGTCGAACGCGGCGGTCGCGCCCGTCGCAAACTGCCCGACCGCCGCAAGGGCTATATCCAGAAGGCGGCCGTGGGTGGCCACAAGGTCTACCTGCACACCGGCGAATACGAGGACGGCGAGGTCGGCGAGATCTTCATCGACATGCACAAGGAAGGCGCCGCCTTCCGCAGCCTGATGAACAATTTCGCCATCGCCATCTCGATCGGCCTGCAATACGGCGTGCCGCTGGACGAGTTCGTCGACGCCTATGTGTTCACGAAGTTCGAGCCGGCCGGGCCGGTGACCGGCAACGACTCCATCCGCTCGGCGACCTCGATCCTCGACTATATCTTCCGCGAGCTCGGGGTTTCGTACTTGAACCGCGACGACCTGGCCAACGCCGATCCGGGCGAGTTCAACGCCGACGGCCTGGGCCGGGGCGAAGGCGCGCCGGACGGCGAAATCGAGGCCGAACCCCTCCCCGCCAGCAAGTTCATCTCCAAGGGCTTCTCGCGCGGCGCGGCGCCGGACAACCTGGTGTTCCTGCCATTCGGCGGCCGGCGCGACGAGCAACCGCGTGCGGCGGGAGCGAGCGGCGATGTCTGCCCGGCCTGCGGCGACCTGGCCCTGAGCCGCAAGGGCGGGTTGGTGGTCTGCGACAGCTGCGGAACCCAGGCCGACACGTCCAGAGGCGAGAGCGACGCCGGCTAGACGTCGTTTGCCTGGCCTTAAGCTTGCGGGGTCATGCTTAATCGCCGTTCCCGCCGAAAGACGCGTGCCAGAATGAAACCGCTGCTCCCGATCGTCGCCGCCGCCAGCCTGCTGATCCTCGCCGCTCCGGCCATGGCCCAGAACGCCGGCCAGATCGCCAGCGTCCAGCGGGGCGCCAACTGTCCGCGCTGCAACCTGTTCCAGGCCGACCTGTCGGGCAAGGTGCTGAAAGGCAGGAACCTGGCCGGGGCACGCCTGCGCCAGGCCGATCTCAGCCTGGCCGAGATGAACCGCACCAGCTTCGCCGGCGGCGACCTGCGCGACGTCAATTTCTACGGCGGCGTGTTCGGCGGGGCCAGCTTCGCCGGCGCCAACCTGACCAACGCCAGCCTGGTCGGCGCCTATCTGGAAGGGGCCAATTTCAGGGGCGCGACCCTGACCGGCGCGAACCTGTCGGGCGCCGAGCTGGACCGCGCCGTCGGCCTGAGCCAGGCCCAACTGAACCGGGCTTGCGGCGACGGCTCCACCCGCCTGCCGCGCGGCCTTTCCGTGCCCGCCTGCCGTTAAACTTCCGTCATTACCGCGATTTAAGTGGCGCTTGAGCCTCGCCGGCTCCAAATCGTAACCCACGCGGTCGCTTATCTGACCGGTCTGGAGGTTTTGATGTCCCGCTTGCGGATCACTGTCGCTGCCCTGTCGCTCGCCCTGTCGGCCCTGGCTCACCAAGCCCATGCCGGGGTCGAGGACAAGGACGTGGCCAAGATGATCTCGCTGGGCGGCGCCTGCGTGAGCTGCGAGCTGTCGGGCCGCAAGCTGACCGGCGCCCGCTTTACCGGCGCCAACTACGCCAAGGCCAATCTGATCGGCGCCGACCTGCGCGGTGCCAGCTTCTTCGGCTCCAACTTCACCGGCGCGGACCTGTCGCGGGCCGACCTGCGGGGCGCCGAGATGCGCGGCGCGGGCTTTTCGCACGCCATCTTCACCGACGCCAAGCTGTCGGGCATCGAGAGCAGCGGGGCCAACTTCGTCGGCGCCGACCTGGGGCGGGTCGACCTGTCCAGCAGCGAACTGCACGGCGCCAGCTTCCAGGGGGCCAATCTCGAGAAGGCCAACCTGTCCAGCAGCGAACTGATCGGCGCCAACCTGCTGGGCGTCAACGCCCGGGGCGCCAACTTCAGCTCGGCCGAGCTGAACGCCAGCAACATGACCGGCGGCAATTTCGAGCGGGCGATCTTCCGCGACGCCGAGTTCACCGGCACCACCCTGCGCGGCGCGATCTTCAACGGCGCCGACTTCCGCGGCGCCGACCTGTCGGGCGCCAGCCTCAGCGGAGCCGACCTGTCCAACGCCCGGGGCCTGGATCAGGACCAGCTGGACGAGGCCTGCGGCGACGCCGGCACCCGGGTTCCGGCCGGCCTGAGCGTGCGCAACTGCTCTGGCGACCGGCGCAACTATCGGGTCAGCAACGACTTCGCCCGCGCCCAGGCCGAGGCCGCCCGGGCCCAGGTCGAGACGCATCGGGCCGAGATCGAGGCCGCCCAGCGATATACCGTTCCCAAGCCGCCGAAGCCGCCCAAGCCTCCGAAGGAGCCAAAGTACTAGGCTCCAGCGCGAGCTCCTGAAATTCAAAAGGCCCCGGTTCGCACCGGGGCCTTTTTCTTAGGTCTACACCTTGATCGGCGGGGCCGAGCGGATGTGCAGTTCCTTGTACTGCCGGTCCTGGGCCTCGGCCGGGGCGTTCATCAGCAAGTCCTGGCCCTGCTGGTTCAGCGGGAAGGCGATGACCTCGCGGATGGCCACCTGCTCGGCCAGCAGCATGACGATCCGGTCGATACCGGGGGCCAGGCCGCCGTGGGGCGGGGCCCCGAAGCGGAAGGCGTTGAGCATGCCGCCGAACTGCTCTTCCACCACCTCGGCGCCGTAGCCGGCGGTCTCGAAGGCCTTGAGCATGATCTCCGGCTTGTGGTTCCGGATCGCGCCCGAGCACAGCTCGTAGCCGTTGCAGACGATGTCGTACTGATAGGCGCGGATGGTCAGCGGGTCCTGGGTCTCCAGGGCCTCCAGACCGCCCTGCGGCATCGAGAAGGGGTTGTGCGAGAAGTCGACCTTCTTCTCGTCCTCGTTCCATTCGAACATCGGGAAGTCGACGATCCAGCAGAACTTGAACTGCTCTTCGGCCACCAGCTTCAGCTCGGTCCCGACCCGGGTGCGGGCCAGACCCGCGAACTTGGCGAACACGGCCGGGTCGCCGGCCACGAAGAACACCGCGTCGTCGTCGGTCAGGCCCAGCTGGTCGGCGATGGGCGCGAAGCCTTCGCCCAGGTTCTTGGCGATCGGGCCGCCCCAGCCGTTCTGGTCCTTGCTGAAGAAGGCGTAGCCCAGGCCCGGCTGGCCCTCGCCCTGCGCCCAGCTGTTCATGCGATCGCAGAAGGCGCGGCTGCCGCCGGTCGGGGCCGGGATCGCCCACACGCGGTTCTTCGGATCCGCGCCCAGGATCTTGGCGAACAGGCCAAAGCCGCCGTCGCGGAAGTGCTCGGAGACGTCGGCCATCTTGATCGGGTTGCGCAGGTCCGGCTTGTCGCTGCCGTACCAGGCCATCGACTGGGCGTAGGTCAGGCGCTCGAAGCCCTTGTGCTCCAGCGTGGCGCCGAAGTCGTTGGTGAAGGTGTGCACACCGTCGATCGGCGACACCGGCTTGCCGGCCGAGAACTCCTCGAACACGCCGTGCATCACCGGCTCGATGGCCGCGAACACGTCTTCCTGCGTCACGAAGCTCATCTCGACGTCGAGCTGGTAGAACTCCAGCGAGCGGTCGGCGCGCAGGTCCTCGTCGCGGAAGCACGGGGCGATCTGGAAGTAGCGGTCGAAGCCCGAGACCATCAGCAGCTGCTTGAACTGCTGGGGCGCCTGGGGCAGCGCGTAGAACTTGCCCGGATGCAGGCGCGAGGGCACCAGGAAGTCGCGCGCCCCTTCCGGCGACGAGGCCGTCAGGATCGGGGTCTGGAACTCGTTGAACCCTTGCGCGAACATCCGCGAGCGGATCGACTGGATCACGCGGCTGCGCAGCACGATGTTCTTGTGCAGGGTCTCGCGGCGCAGGTCGAGATAGCGGTGCTTGAGGCGGATTTCCTCGGGATAGTCCGGCTCGCCGAACACCGGCAGCGGCAGCTCGGCGGCTTCCGACAGCACCTCGACGGCCGAGACGCGGATCTCGATCTCGCCGGTCGGCAGGTTGGCGTTCACCACCGAGGAGTCGCGGGCGATCACCGCGCCGTCGACCCGGATCACGCTCTCGGCGCGCAGGCGCTCGACCACGTCGAAGCCCGGGGTTTCGGGGTGCAGCACCAGCTGGGTCAGGCCGTAATGGTCGCGCAGGTCGATGAAGACCAGGCCGCCGTGGTCGCGCTTGCGGTGGATCCAGCCCGACAGGCGGACCGGGTTCCCGGTGTCGGAAGCCCGCAGGGCGCCGCAGGTGTGGGTGCGATAGGCGTGCGTCGAGGTCATGGAAAAGTCTTTGGAACGCGTGATTTGCAAGGCGCGGAAAGGCGCATGAGGGGGCGTGGATGTCAAGGATTCTGGGCGCGAGCACTTGCCCCCTACGGACTGCTTCGCGGTCGTCTTCCCCCGCAGGGGGAAGAGCCGCTTGGCGCGAGCGCTCCGCCCCCTACGGGGGCGGACAGACCGCGAAGCGGTCAGGTGGGGGCAAGTGGGTGTGATCCCACGCCAATCTGGCTGTGAGCTGGAATGGAAAGGGTCGCGGAGCGCCGGACGACGTCCGGAGTGTTTGTAGTTGTTACCGTTTCGACGAAGCCAGACGCTCCGCGCGGTCGTTATCCGGAAGCCCGCGACGCTGAACCCTGTTAGGGCCTCGCCTTGGAGCCTCCGACGGGCGGGCTGGATCAACGAACCCCAGTCCCGGACCGCGAGCGCGTCACCGCTCGCCTATTGCCAAGTCAGCCCTCACGTCACGTCGTATCTGTGTTCCAGGCCCGACCGGCACCAGAGACGTGAGGTTTGATCCCATCCTTACGCACGCGGACGGAACCGCCGACAGAGCTTCCCGCTCGATCGCCCCTCGCCGCCGCATCGGTCGCTGGCCATGCGCCCTTTCCCCGCGTCGAGGTGGGTACAGGATACGGGAGGGCTGAGCGCTGAGGACCGGTGACGCTCGTTATTTTACAGAGCGTTGAGATCATTGAAGGTCTTCGTGTCGCTGGCGGGGATGCACACCGCTTGCCCCCCCAAACACCGCTCATCCTGGCGAAGGTCGGGACCCAGATCCTAAAGCTGAGAGGCTGATTGGAAGAGCGCAGCGCTCATGCGTCCGCCACACCGCCATTCCATCTGGGTCCCGGCCTTCGCCGGGATGAGCGGATCAAGGGGAGGCGTTCAACCCTACCCGCCAAACCACGCCGCCAGATTCTTCAGGCTCTCCTTGGACCCTTCCTTGTTGTCCGCCGGCCGCAGACCTGGCGGCAGGTTCTCCGACAGCAAGGTCACCCGCGTGCCGTCCGGGGCGGGCTCCAACGAAAGGGTGATGGTCATCTCGCCCTTCAGCGTCGGGTCGTCGGTGTCGAACAGCACCGCCCAGACCACCTGGCGGCCCGGCGCGATGGCCGCGAAGCGCACGCGGGTGCGGTCCTCGCGCTCGGCGGTCTTGCCCACCTGCCGGGCCTCGTCCTCGGGATAGTAGAGCGACATCTCGAACCCGCCGCCCACCCGGCCGTCGAAGGCGTGCATCGCGCCGGTCATGTCGCCGGGCGGCAGCCATTGCTCCAGGGCCTTGGGGTCCATCAGGGCGGCCCAGACGGCGTCGGGGCTGGCGGGGATCAGGCGGCTGGCGCGGGTGGTCGGGAGGGGCATGGGGCGTCCGTTCGATATTTCCCTCCCCTTCATGGGGAGGGGGGACCAGCGAAGCTGGTGGGTGGGGTCTACGGCGTGCAGGTCTCTTGGCGCATCAAATCCCACCCGACCCTGGCTCCGCCAGGGCCACCCTCCCCACAAGGGGGAGGGAATGGGCGTCAGGCGCTCTCGCCGTCATCGCGCCACCGCATCCGGTACGCCATCATCGCCGTCTTCCCAAGGTGCGCCGTCAGCCGCCAGTTGACCACGGCCCCGACCGGCGCGCCGACCACGGGCAGCAGCTGGGCCAGCTTGGCCAGGTCGATGTGGTCGCGATACTGCTGCTGGAACGACCGCCAGTCGAAGCCGGACAGGTCGGCGGGATGCTCCCGCGTATCCCAGTCGTCCATGGCCTCCAGCACCTTCACGCGGTGTTCGACGTCCGAGAAGGCCAGCTCGAAGATGTGCAGGATATAGAGCCGCTCGCTCAGCACGCTCCCGTCATGGCCGTAGAGGGCGGCGATCTCGAACAGCAGCTTGAGCTTGAAGCTCATCAGCAGCGGAAAATCGGCCGCCGCCAGCAGGAAGCCCCCTGCCCCGGCCACCCCGCCCTCGGCCCCGGCGGCGGTCTTCCAGCCGTTGATCGCGGCCGCGACCTTGGCCTCGCGCTCGTCCAGAGTAGCGTCGCGCAGCGGCGAGGCCGTGGCGAAGTCGGCCCCGGTCAGGATCGCCTTGGTCATCGCCTCCATGGCGGCGGTGATCGCGGCGTGGACCTTCTCGGGGATGACGCGGTTGATCCGCCGCTGGACGGCGCGGGAGGCGTTCCCCAGCGGCCCGGCGGGCTTGGTGATGCGGGCGCGCCACGCGGCTAGGTCAGCGGCCTGAAAGAAACTTCCCAAATTATCAGCTTGCCGCAACTGTAGAGGGAGCCGCACCTTCGGCGCTCCCTATTTCCTCCAGGTCAGGATCGAAGTCGACCTCGTCACCTCGCAGCTTATTTTTGAGTTGCCTTAACGTGTTGGCGTAATAATCCTCAGCAGCCTTCCAGTTTCTGAATATTCTGCATCGTATCTTTGAAACAAAAACTGCAGGCTCAAGGGCCATAAATAGCGGTGACGTGGATCTTATTTTTTGAAATATATCAAACTTCATGGAGCTATGATCGGGCAATAATGCTGGATTAAAATTCTGATAGACATAATTTCTCACAGACTCTTTTATTTGCTTCCAATCTCCCGCTTCAACGTTCGTCGGTTTTTTCCGATCGTCGTCAAAAGTTATCCCGGGGCCCACGCTGTTCAAATGTTGAAAGAGCTTTAGAGATCCTTGATCAAACAATTTGTCCGAAATTATCACCACATCGACATCGGATTGTTCTGCGAAGGCTTTTCCATATTTTTGAGGGCTAGGGCTGTACCCCAGCTTTGCACTGCCAACGATACAAACATCTTGGTAGCCAACTTCAAATTTTTCGGCGACCTGTTCCCGAAATATCATATATTTCATCGGACTCTTTGAAAAAACGTAAGGCGTTCCTTCCAAAATGAAAACTTTTGCTACAATATCAAGATTGTCTACACTTAGAATGAGTGATTTTAAATCTGCTGAAGTGATGGGAGGTCCTTCAACGAGCAGATTTAAAAGGCGATTTTGATCTTCGTTTTCGTTTGCCTTATCAACTTCGATTTCAGCCGAAACGATTTTACTCTCGGTAGTGCCGGGAGTCGCGGATGGCGATGTGTGTTTAGCCGCAATGTGCGGCCGGCGATGACGTCCACTCATTATTTTTGCTCCCCGCCTTTTGAGCATATTACGAAAGGAGAGAGAGACGGCAATTGCAACCTCATCCACACCTCCCCGCCCCTCATCCCCAGCCAAGCCGCCCCACGCCCTCGCCCTGCCCCGCGACGCGGCCTATATCTCCGGATACCGAGTAACCACGTCCGGACGCCGCCTTGCCCCGTCAGTTCCGACTGCCGCTGACCGCTCCGCCCTGCTGGGACCGGGAGTCGTTCGCGTCGTCGCCGACCAATCTGCAGGCGCTGGAGGGGCTGGACGCCTGGCCGGCCTGGCCCGACGGACGGATGGCCCTGGTCGGGCCGGCGGGCGCGGGCAAGACGCATCTGGCGCGCGACTGGGCGCGGCGGGTGTCGGCGGTGACGATCGAGGCGGCGTCCCCAAGCACTCTTAAGGGGGGCGGCGCGCCGCTGGACCTGGCCAGCTTGCGCGGCCGGCCGCTGCTGGTCGAGGACGCCGACCGCCGCTCCGAAGGCGACCTGGTCGACGACGAGACCCTGTTCCACCTGATCAACATGGCCGGGGTCGACGGCGGCAGTCTGCTGCTGACCGGCCGCCTGGCCCCCGTGGCCTGGGAGGCGGCGGTGCCCGACCTGCGCTCGCGGCTCAACGCCCTGACCGTGGCGCGGATCGACGAGCCCGACGACGTGGTTCTGGAAGCGGTGCTGCGGCGCGGCTTCGAAGCCGTGGGCATCCGGCCGGCGACGGACCTCTATCCCTATCTGATGGCGCGCTTGCCTCGTTCCGCGCCGGCGGCCCTGGCGGCGGTGGCGTCGCTGGACGAGGCGTCCATCGAGCAGGGGCGCGAGGTGAACAAGGCCCTGGCCCTGGCGGTGCTGGATTTCGGCGGGGACGACGACGAGGACTGAGGCGGCGAACACTTGCCCCCTACGGACCGCTTCGCGGTCGTCTTCCCCCACGGGGGGAAGAGCCTCCGAACCCAATGTCTTGCTCCTGTCACCGCCGTCGGTCACTCTGTACGCGGTAGAAACCGGAGCCCTTCATGACCGACGCCGTTACAGCCGACCTGCCCGCCGCGCCGACGCCGGCCGCGCCGGATCTGGCGGGATTGCGGCTGGACGACGAGCTGATGGCCGCGCCGGAACGGTTCTTCAACCGCGAGACCTCGTGGCTGGCCTTCAACTGGCGGGTGCTGGAGGAGAGCGGCAATCCGCGCCACCCGCTGCTGGAGCGGCTGCGGTTCCTGTCGATCTCGGCCAACAACCTCGACGAATTCTACATGGTCCGCGTGGCCGGCCTGAAGGGCCAGGTGCGCGAGGGCGTGCGGGTGGTCAGCCAGGACGGGCTGACGCCGGGCGAGCAGCTGACGCGGATCAACGCCTCGGCCGCCGAGCTGATGGCCGAGCAGCAGAAGATCTGGCGCGAGGTGCGGGCCGAGCTGTGGGGCGAGGGCCTCAAGCTGCTGGACGCCAAGGACATCGTCGGCCCCGACCGCGAGCGGGCCGAGGAGATCTTCCTGACCCGGATGTTCCCGGTGCTGACGCCGCTGGCGATCGACCCGGCCCACCCGTTCCCGTTCATCCCGAACCTGGGCTTCTGCCTGGCGCTGAAGCTGCGTCGCATCGCGGACGACAAGCACCTGTACGCCCTGGTGCCGGTGCCCAGCCAGGTGCAGCGGTTCTGGGAGCTCTCCCAGGCGCCGGCCCGCAGCACGCGCAAGCGCGAGCGGCGGATCGTGGCGCTGGAAAGCTTCATCATCCTGTTCCTGGGCCACCTGTTCCCCGGCTACGAGGTCGAGGGCCGCGGGCTGTTCCGCCTGATCCGCGACAGCGACCTGGAGATCGAGGAAGAGGCCGAGGACCTGGTGCGCGAGTTCGAGGCGCGGCTGAAGAAGCGTCGCCTGGGTCGCGTGGTGCGGGTCAAGATCCAGACCACCATGCCGCAGGACCTGCGCGAGTTCATCATCGAGGGTCTGCGCGCCGAGCCCGAGGACGTGGTGCTGGTCGACGGCAAGCTGGGCTTGGCCCAGATGGCCGAGCTGATCCCGCCCGACCGTCCGGACCTGAAGTTCAAGCCCTACAACGCCCGTTTCCCCGAGCGCGTGCGCGACCACGGCGGCGACTGCTTCGCGGCGATCCGCGAGAAGGACATCCTGGTCCACCACCCGTTCGAGAGCTTCGACGTGGTGGTGCAGTTCCTGCGCCAGGCCGCCCGCGACCCGGCCGTGCTGGCCATCAAGCAGACGCTATACCGCACGTCCAAGGACAGCCCGATCGTGGCGGCCCTGATCGAGGCGGCCGACAACGGCAAGAACGTCACCGCCCTGGTTGAGATCAAGGCCAGGTTTGACGAAGAAAACAATTTGAAGTGGGCGCGCGACCTGGAGCGGGCCGGCGTCCACGTGGTGTTCGGCTTCGTCGACTGGAAGACCCACGCCAAGCTGTCGGTGGTGGTGCGGCGCGAGGGCGAAGCCCTGCGCACCTACTGCCACTTCGGCACCGGGAATTATCACCCGCAGACGGCCCGGGTTTATACGGATCTGAGCCTGTTCACCTGCGACCCGGCCCTGGGCCGCGACGGCGGCAAGCTGTTCAACTTCATCACCGGCTACGCCCAGCCGCACGGCCTGGAGAAGCTCTCCTTCTCGCCCGAGACGCTGAAGCCGGACCTGTTGAAGATGATCGCGCTGGAGGCTCGCAACGCCCGCGAGGGCAAGCCGGCGGCGATCTGGGCCAAGATGAACGCCGTGGTCGACCCCCAGATCATCGACGCCCTCTACAGCGCCAGCCAGGACGGCGTGCAGATCGACCTGGTCGTGCGCGGTATCTGCTGCCTGCGGCCGGGCATCAAGGGGCTGTCGGAGAACATCCGCGTCAAGTCGATCGTCGGCCGGTTCCTGGAGCACGCCCGCGTGGTGGCCTTCGCCAACGGCGGCCCGATGCCCAGCCCGCAGACCCGGGTGTTCATCAGTTCGGCCGACTGGATGCCGCGCAACCTGGACCGCCGCGTCGAGAGCCTGGTGCCCGTCGAGAACCCCACCGTGCACCAGCAGGTGCTGAACCAGATCATGGTCGCCAATCTCAACGACGAGGCCCAGAGCTGGAACCTCGACGCCGAGGGCCACTACGCTCGTGACCCGGCCTGGGACCGCAAGGGCGCCTTCTCGGCCCACGAGTACTTCATGACCAATCCCAGCCTGTCGGGCCGGGGGCACAAGGTGAAGGACTTGCCGCAGGCGTTCGACCACGTCGGACCGCGCAAGCGGGGCTAGAGTGGCGCGAGTGAGACGCCTCCTCGTCGGTCTCGCGGCGCTGAGCCTGACCGCCTGCGGGCCGCGTCCGGCGGAGCAGGCGCCGATCTGCGCGATCTTCGCCCTGCCGGCGATTCCCGGCGACACGCGAGCCGGCGATGCAAGCGACCTGGCCTGGGCCAAGATCCACGAACGCGCCCTGTTCAAGTCCGGCGTGATCTACCGCTCGCCCTGGCAGATCCTGGCCCACGGCCGCTCGTGGGGCCAGTGTCCGGTCCGACCCAAGCCGGTCGAGAACCTGCTGATCAGCCGCGACGGCGCCTACGCCATGACCAAGGGCGGACGCCGGGCCAATGGTCATCCCGTCAGCTTCGGCGCCTGCTATTTCGAGAACGATCCGGCGGGTTGGCGGCTTCGGGCCTGCCGCGGCACGCTGAACGAGCCCCTGCCGATGATCCCCCAGAAGCGCTGACATCCAGCGCTGAACTGTGGAGCGCGCAAGCTTTTTACCGGTCCCGCCTTCCCCTCCTCGCCCAATGCGCTAAACCACCCCCATGCCTTTTGCGGCGCCGCGCGACGCGGCCGTTATCGATATCGGCTCCAACTCGGTCCGCCTCGTGGTGTACCGGCTGGAAGGCCGCGCCATCTGGACGGTCTTCAACGAGAAGGTCCTGGCGGGACTGGGCCGTGACCTGGGCGACGGCGGCAAGCTGAACCCCGACGGCGTGGCCCAGACCCTGGCGGCGCTGAAACGCTTCCGGGCCGTGCTCGAAGCCGTCAAGCCGGCCGAGACCTTCATCGCCGCCACCGCCGCCGTCCGCGAAGCCAAGGACGGCAAGGCCTTCGTCGAGCGGATCCGGGCCGAGACCGGTTTCAACACCCGCGTCCTGTCGGGCGAGGAAGAGGCCCGTTACGCCGCCGTCGGCGTCCTGGCCGGCACGCCCGACGCCACCGGCGTGGTCGGCGACCTGGGCGGCGCCAGCCTGGAGCTGATCCGCCTGGAGACCACGGGCGCGGGGCTGGGCGTCACCCTGCCCCTGGGTCCCTTCAGCCTGGGCCTGTCGGACGGCTTCGACCTGGAGAAGGTGCGCCGGCTGTGCGCCCAGCGCCTGGCCCCGGCGGCCGAGGCCTTCAAGACCGAGGTGTTCCACGCGGTCGGCGGCGCCTGGCGCAACCTGGCCCTGCTGCACATGCGCCTCAGCGGCTATCCGCTGCACGTCGTCCACCAGTACGAGATCAGCCGCGCCGAGGCCCTGGACGCCGCCCGCCTGGTCGCCCACCAGTCCAAGAGCTCGCTCGAGCGCATCGAGGGCATGAGCAAGAAGCGCTCGGAGACCCTGCCCTACGCCGCCGTGGTGCTGGAGCAGTTGATCGAGAGCCTGGACCTCAAGCGCATCGAGATCTCGGCCTATGGCGTGCGCGAAGGCCTGCTGTTCGAAGCCATGCCGCCCGGCGTGCGCCGGCTGGATCCGCTCATTGAAGGCTGCGCCTCGTTGGGGGCTCGACAGGGCGTGGCCGACGAGTTGGGCGCGGCGCTCGACGCCTGGCTGACCCCGGCCCTGACCCAGCTGCCGCCCTGTTTCGGCCCGCGCGACGCGGTCCTGATCTCGGCCGCCTGCCGCCTGGCCGACCTGGGCGCGCGCCTGCACCCGGACCATCGCGCCGACCTGGTGTTCGAGCAGGTGCTGCGCGCCCCGATCGCCGGCCAGACCCACGCCGAGCGCGCCTTCCTGGCCGCCGCCTCGTTCGCTCGCCACGCCACCGCCTTTGATCCGCCGGAGATCGACGTGCTGGAGCGCCTGCTCTCGCCCGGCCGGCTGAAGCGGGCCCGGGCCGTCGGCGCGGCCATCCGCCTGGGCTGCGATCTGTCGGGCCGCAGCGCGCCCCTGCTGGCTCGCTCGCGCCTGGCCATCGACAAGGGCGAACTGCTGCTGGCCGCCGAGCCGGGCTACGCCGACCTGCTGCTGGGCGAGCAGACCGCCAAGCGGGCTGGCGCCTTGGCGACCTTGCTGGGGCTGAAACTCAAGATCACGACGCTGTAGCGCCCGCCGCGTCGGCCGGACGTTCAAGGTTGGCGTCCGCTTCGTAATACTGGATCGACGCCAAGACCAAAAAGTCAGGACCAGATGGGGCCGGTTTCAAAAGGAGCCGGCCCTTTCCTTTGCCTGCTCGCCTTTTACTACCTAGGGGAGCGCGACATGCCGCCGCACCGAACATTGCTCAACGAGCACGGTTTGTTATCCACAGGCGGCGCAAGCTCCACCACATCAAAGGGAGCACATCCATGCAGAAGCAGCGGATCGCCGAAGTCGAACACGTCGAAGACCATATCGTCGCCTTTCCCGCGCCCCGCGCGCGGCCTGAACTGAGACTCGCCAACGAAAGCGACGTGTCCGTCGTCGGCCCGGCCCGCCGCCTGCAGAACGACCTGGCCCACGCCTTCGCGGCCGACGCCGGCTGGTCGGTGAAACGCACGGTCATCGTCGGCCTGGTCTTCCACGCCGTGATCCTGGGCTCGCTGGCGGTGGCCGCGAGCAATCTGGTTCCACACCTGACCCGTTGATCCGGAACAGCTTTTACGGAACAACGTTACCCCACACACGCAACCTTTACCGTTTTAACACACGCGCGTGCCATTGGGGGCCATGGGCAGGGGGACGGACATCTTGAACGCCATGCCGGCGGGACGCCGCGCGGTGCGCAGCCTGCTGGTGCTGGGGGCGATCGTCGTGGCGATCGTCGTCCTGGGCGGCTGCGCGCTGCTGGCGTTCGCCGCGGTGTCCGTCGATCGTCTGCAGGCGCGCGAGGAGCATGTCGTCGTCGAGCAGACGCTGGAACGGTCCCTGGATCGGCTGGACAGCGACGTCGCCGCCGCGGCCGTCTGGGATCAGGCCTATGACAAGCTGGCGCCGGGCGCCGATGTCGGCTGGCTCGATCGCGAGATCGGCTCCTACTACGCCAACAACCGGGGCGACGACCTGGCCGTCGCGCTCGACGCCCACGACCGGCCCTTCTACGCCTGGGCCGAGCAGGGGCGGGTTCCGTCGACGAGCCAGTCGGCCATCGTCGCCGCCGCCGACGTCCTGATCGCCGATGTCCGTCGGCAGGAGGCCGCCGCCCGGGCAAGTCGCAAGCCGGTCGATCCCAACGCCGCGGCCGTCGCCGAAACCGCCCACGGACTGGTTCGCGCCGGCGAGCGGATCTACATGGTCGCCGTTTCGACGGTGACGCCTGAAAAGTTGAGCCATCCGCGCCGTCCCGAGCCGGCGGTGATCGTGCTTTGCGCCCAGCGGGTGGATCGCCATCTGCTGCCCGTCCTGTCCAAGGAAATGCGGATCCGCCGCCCCAGGGTGCTGGACGTGGCGCCCGACAAGACGACCGCCGTCGTGCTGCCTGACCCCAGCGGCCTGCCCCTGGGCTGGCTGGCCTGGGATCCCAAGCAGCCGGGCCTGGACGCCGTGCGCCAGGCCGCGCCGCTGGTTCTGCCCGTCGTGCTGCTGCTGGCCATCGCCGGCCTGGCCCTGGCCCTGCGCATCCGCCGGGTGGTGCGCGAGCTCGACGCCTCGGAAGCCGGTCAGAAGGCGGCCATGGTCGAGGTTGTCGAGGCCCGCGACCGCGCCCAGAGCGCCAGCCTGGCCAAGTCGCAGTTCCTGGCCAATATGAGTCACGAGATCCGCACGCCCCTGAACGGCGTGCTGGGCATGGCCCAGGTGATGGAACAGAGCGGCCTGGGCTCGCCCCATCGCGAGCACCTGAAGATCATCCGCGACAGCGGCGAGACCCTGCTGGCCATCCTCAATGACGTGCTGGACCTGTCCAAGATCGAGGCCGGGCGCTTCGAGTTGGATGACCACGTGTTCGACCTGGCCCAGACGGTGGCGGCCGCCTGTCGTCCCTTCGCCCTGCTGGCTCACCAGAAGGACGTTGAGTTCGTCACCGAGATCGCGCCCGACGCCCTGGGCGCTTGGTGCGGGGACAGCGTGCGTTTGCGCCAGGTGCTGTCGAACCTCGCGTCCAACGCCGTGAAGTTCACCGCCGAAGGGCGAATCCGGCTGACCGTCGCGGCGACGCCGGAGGGCCTGGCCTTCACCCTGACCGACACCGGCATTGGCATCGCGCCCGATCGCATCGCGGGGCTGTTCGAGAAGTTCGTCCAGGCCGACAGCTCGACCACCCGCAAGTTCGGCGGCACCGGCCTGGGCCTGGCGATCTCGCGCGAGCTGGTCGAGCGGATGGGCGGAACCCTGCGCATGGACAGCGCCAAGGGCAAGGGCTCGACCTTCGTCTTCCGCCTGCCATTCGTGCGCGCCGACGCGGCCGACTATCTGGATCCCGCCCCCGGCGAAGGCGACATCCGTTCGCTGCGCATCCTGGCGGCCGAGGACAACGCCACCAACCAGTTCATCCTGCGCGCCCTGCTCGAGCCGGCCGGCGTCGACCTGCACACCGTCGCCAACGGTCGCGAGGCGCTGGACGCCTTCCATGCCGACGACTTCGACCTGATCCTGATGGACGTGCAGATGCCCATCATGAACGGCATCGAGGCCACGCGGGCGATCCGCGAGCGCGAGAGCACGCACAGCCTCTCTCCCACCCCGATCCTGGCCCTGTCGGCCAATGTCATGAGCCACCAGGTGGCCGAATACGCCCAGGCGGGCATGGACGGCGTGGTGGCCAAGCCCGTCGACGCTGGCAAGCTGATCGAGGCGATCGCCGCGGTGATGGAGCGCGGCGCGGTCTAGGCGTCCTGCCGCTCGAGGACTCGCGCCAGGGCGTTGTGCAGGCGGGCGACCTCGAATGGCTTCTCGACGCAATCGTTCATGCCCGCCGCCACGCAGGCCTCGCGCTCGGCCGGCGAAACGCCGGCGGTGACCGCGATCACGGGGGTGACCGCATTGGGTCCCTGGGCGCGAAGGCGACGCGTGGCGTCCAGCCCGTCCAGTCCCGGCATGTTGACGTCCATCAGGATGACGTCGAACCGCTGGGCGCCGGCGATGGTCAGGGCCGCCTCGCCGTCGCTGGCTGTCTCGACCCGCAGCCCCAGGGCGCGCAGGATCTGGTCGAGAACCCGGCGATTGACCTCGTGGTCGTCGACTACCAGAGCCGTCGGCGCGCCGGCGAACACGTGCGGCACAGTCTCCTGGGACGCGGGCTTGGGCGGCGCGGCGCCTTCCAGGGCGGGCAGGCTCAGCACGAAGCGCGCGCCGCCGCCAGCCGGAGCCTGGGCGATCAGGTCGCCGCCCATCAGCTGGGCCAGGTCGCGGCTGATCGACAGGCCAAGGCCCGTGCCGCCGAAGGTCCGCGCGGTGTCGGCGCCCAACTGGTCATAGGCGGTGAACAGGCGCGACAGCTGCTCGGCGGTCAGGCCCGGCCCGGTGTCGCTGACCGTGACGCTCAGCATCCAGGTCTCGCCCTGGCGGCGGGCCTCGACGGCGACCTCTACGCGACCCGCGGCGGTGAACTTGATGGCGTTGGACACCAGGTTGTTGAGGATCTGGCGGATACGGACCGGATCGCCGCGCAGCCAGGCCGGCAGGTCGCGGCCGCCCGTCATCTTCAGCGACAGGCCCTTGGCCTTGGCGCCCGCCCGCCAGAACCGCACCGTGTCGTTGACCAGGGCCTTGGGGTCGAAATCCAGGACCTCGACGCTCATGCGGCCGGCCTCGATCTTGGAATGGTCGAGCAGGTCGTTGAGCAGGCTCCGCATCATGGAGCCGGCGTCGGCGATCAGCGCCCCCTTGTCCTGGGTCCGGGCATCGGCGGTGTCTCGCGCCAGATCAGCGGCCCCGCTGAGGATCGCGCTCAGCGGCGTGCGCAGTTCGTGGCTGACCATGGCGATGAAGGCCGACTTGGCCGCCGTCTGGGCCTCGGCGGTCCTGCGCGCCGCGCGTTCGGCCGCGAAAGTGCGGTGCGACCAGGCGAAAACCAGGCCCAGCACCAGGGTGAACAGCCCCACGCCGACGACATAGTACGGCGCCATCCGGTCCTGCGCCGTGGCGCCGACGAACGGCAGAATGAACATATAGGCCATGTGCGGCGTCACCGCCGCCACGAACGCCGCCACGCAGCCTTCCGCGCCCATCAGGGCGGTCAGCACCGAACCGGTGGCCAGCACGACGGCGGCGGCGGACGCCACCGGCGTTCCGATCGCCCACATCGGCACGACCACCCAACCGAACACGACGGCCAGGAGGACGTCGGCGGCGATGGTGTACGCCACGGCGCGACCGGGCGCGGGCCGTTTCAGGAATTCCCTGAGCGCGGCGTATTCGACGAGTTGGGCCACCATGCCGGCGACGCCCCAGGGGCCCAGGAAGGCGAAGGTGGGCCGCCACGCCAGCATGGCGCAGACCACGGCGATGATGAAGATACGCAGCGGGATCTGGCGCTGATGGGAAAGGGCCGCGGGCCTATAGGCTTCGGCCAGGCTGTCCCACGTTATACGCATACCGAAAGCGCCCCCGACAGGCCGCCGGACGACAAAAGGACTCTCGTCCTTCCGCGCCCTCAGTCCGGCTTGGGCGCGCGCCGCACTTCAACCACACGCACCCGGGTACCGTCCAGCACCAGGGCCAATTCGCCACGCTTGATCTTCAGAGCGTCCGAACCGAAGGCCTCCAGCCGCCAGCCTTGCAGGGCGGGCGTGTTGGCTTCGTCGTCGGCGGCGATCTTTTCCAGGTCCGAGACGGTGGCGATCAGCTTGGAGGCCACGCCGGCCTCTTCGGCGCGGGCCTTCAGCAGCACCTTCAGCAGCTCGACAACCGCGCCGGCCGAGGCGGGCGGCGGCGGGCCGGACTTTTCCAGCACCGGCGCATAGCCTTCCGGATCGGCCAGGGCGGCCTTGATCGCGGCCAGCAGGTCGGGACCGAACTTGGAGCCGCCAAAGCCCTTGGGCACGCTGCGCAGGGTGTTGAGCCCGTCCAGCGAGGTCGGCGCCTGGGTGGCCAGTTCGTCGATGGCCTCGTCCTTCAGGATGCGGCCACGCGGCTGGTCGCGGGTCTGGGCGGTGCGCTCGCGCCAGGCGGCCACGGCCTTGAACACCGCCAGGTACTTGGCGGCGGTCTTGCGCGGACGCAGGCGGCGCCAGGCCTTTTCCGGATCGACGTCGTAGGCGGCCGGATCGTTGAGCGCCTTCATCTCCTCTTCCACCCAGGCCAGGCGTCCGGCCTTTTCCAGGCGGTCGCGCAGAATGGGGAACAGGGTCGCCAGATGGGTCACGTCGGCGACGGCGTAGGTCAGCTGGGCGTCGCTCAGCGGACGGCGGGCCCAGTCGGTGAAGCGGCTGGACTTGTCCAGCTCGATCTTCAGCATCTGGCGGACCAGGGCGTCATAGGCGATCTGCTCGCCGAACCCGGCGGCCATGCCGGCCACCTGGGTGTCGAATAGCGGCGTGGGCATCGCGTTGAGATTGTTGAAGATCTCGACGTCCTGGCGCGCGGCGTGGAACACTTTCAGGATCGACGGATCGCGCAGGATCTCAAGCAGCGGCTCGAGGTCGATGCCCTCGGCCAGCGGATCGATACAGGCTTCGGTGTCCGGAGAGGCCACCTGGATCAAGCACAGCTTGGGCCAGTAGGTGGTCTCGCGCATGAACTCGGTGTCCACGGCGATGAAGGGCTGTCCCTTCAACTCATTACAGAACGCCGCCAGCTCAGCGGTAGTGGTGATCGTCGTCATCGGCTGCTAATAGCCTCGCGCACCCCCGAGTCTGCAAGCACAAGCTTGGGGTGTGCGGCAAGTTTCCTTTCAAAAACGGCCCGTTGGGCCGTCTTCGACCCAGAGCGAACGCATGAGCGACCCCCAAAACGGCCTCACCTACGCCCAGGCCGGCGTGGATATCGATGCGGGCAACGCCCTGGTCGAGGCCATCAAGCCCCTGGCCAAGGCCACCCGGCGCCCCGGCGCGGACGGCGGCCTGGGCGGCTTCGGCGCCCTGTTCGACCTGAAGGCGGCCGGTTACGACGACCCGCTGCTGGTCTCCACCACCGACGGCGTCGGCACCAAGCTGCGCATCGCCATCGACACCGGCATGCACGCCACGGTCGGGATCGACCTGGTGGCCATGTGCGTCAACGACCTGCTGGCCCAGGGCGCCGAGCCGCTGCTGTTCCTCGACTATTTCGCCACCGGCAAGCTGGACGTCGCGACCGCCACCAGCGTGGTGGCCGGCATCGCCGACGGCTGCAAGCTGGCCGGGGCGGCCCTGGTGGGCGGCGAGACCGCCGAAATGCCGGGCATGTACAGCGACGGCGAATACGACCTGGCCGGCTTCTCGGTCGGGGCGGTCGAGCGTGACGGCGTCCTGCCCAAGCTGGACAAGCAGCGGGCCGGCGATGTGATCATCGGCATCGGCTCGTCCGGTCCGCACTCCAATGGCTATTCGCTGGTGCGCCGCGTGGTCGAGCGTTCGGGCCTGGCCTGGGACGCCCCGGCCTCCTTCGCGGAAGGCCAGACCCTGGCCCAGGCCCTGATGGCCCCGACCCGCATCTATGTGAAGTCGATCCTGCCCCTGCTGCAGTCGGGCCGGGTCAAGGGCGGCGCCCACATCACCGGCGGCGGCCTGATCGAGAACCCGCCGCGCTGCATCGCCGAGGGCCTGAAGGCCGAGTTCGACTGGAACGCCTGGCCCCTGCCCCCGGTCTTCGACTGGCTGCAGCGCGAAGGCGGCATTTCCGACCATGAACTGCGCCGCACGTTCAACTGCGGCGTGGGCTTCATCCTGGTGGTGGCGGCTTCGGACGCCGAGCCGGTGCTGGCGGCCCTGCTGAACGCCGACGAGGACGCCTTCATCTGCGGCCAGCTCGTCGCGGCCTAGAATGAGCAAGACCAAGGTCGCTGTCTTGATCTCCGGCCGGGGCTCCAACATGGAGGCCCTGGTCCGGGCCGCCCAGGACCCCGCCTGCCCGTTCGAGATCGCCCTGGTGCTGTCGAACAAGCCCGAGGCCGGCGGCCTGGCCACGGCCGCCGCGGCGGGGACCGAGGCCCTGGCCGTCGACCAGCGCGACTTCGGCAAGGACCGCGAGGCCCACGAGCGCGCCATCGACGCGGCCCTGCGCCAGCGCGGAATCCAGGTCGTGGCCTTGGCGGGCTACATGCGCATCCTGACGCCGTTCCTGGTGAACGCCTGGGAAGGCCGGATGCTCAACATCCACCCGTCCCTGTTGCCGGCCTATCCCGGCCTGGACACCCACGGCCGCGCCCTGGCCGCCGGCGAGGTCGAGGCCGGCTGCACCGTCCACCT
The DNA here is from genome assembly GCF_011045195.1 of Caulobacter soli. Taxonomy (GTDB): domain Bacteria; phylum Pseudomonadota; class Alphaproteobacteria; order Caulobacterales; family Caulobacteraceae; genus Caulobacter; species Caulobacter soli. Next base: position 2,619,311 of record NZ_CP049199.1, read on the forward strand.
GGTCACCGCCGGCGTCGACGAAGGCCCGGTGCTGGGCCAGGCCCGCGTGCCGATCCTGCCGGGCGACACCGAGCACATGCTGAGCGACCGCGTGCTGGAGCAGGAGCACCAGCTCTATCCGGCGACCTTGGCCGAGTTCGTGCGGGGGCTCTAAGCGCCCCCGACTTGCACCAGAACGAACTTCCGCGCGATGGGACGCCGGGAAAAGCGGCTACGGCTGCGCCCCACGAGGGCGCCCGCGACCAAGCCGTGAAATCGGCGTTTCCATGAATTGACGCAACATCAGTTGCCGATCCTCCTGAAGGGGCTCTCGCGGGAGAGATCGGGTCTCGGCCCGGCGCTGAAGGCGAAACCGCCCCGGAAACGCTCAAGCAAAAGGACCGCGACGGCCTCGAAACGCTGGAAAGCAGGGCGCGTCTGCGTGCGCCCTCGCCGAAGGAGCAAGGCGATCTCCCGTCCAACGGGTGGGACCGCTGAATCTCTCAGGCGCCAAGGACAGCGGGGGTGCGGAAGGCGGACCATGACGGTTCGTCACGACACCTCTTGGCTGCCGATGACCTGAATCCACGCTCCACGATCCATTTTCGAAGTTCGTCCGGCTTCAACGCGATGACCTGTGTGGTTTTCGCGAGATACCCATTTGAGGTAACAATATAGAATATTTTCAATGTTCATAATTTATACATGACTGCGCAGCGCTTGGACCTGATTTTATATTATTATCGCAAACAGCTTTTCTGAATTTACCTGGATAAGACGACCGTCGAGCTTGGCCTCAGTCAAAATGATTGGGGATAGTCATGACGAACACGCGTCTTTCACCGGCCTCGCGCCATTTCCGGGCCTTGCTGCTCGCCGCCACCGTTCTGGGAGGCGCGACGCCGGCCCTGGCCCAGGAGGCCGACAAGGTCTCGACCGTCGATGAACTGGTCGTCACCGGGGCCCGGGTGTCCGAGGCCAGCGTCGCCATCGGCACCGACCACGCCACCGCCACGGTCTCGATCACTCGCGAGGCGCTGCTGTCGGCCCCGGCCGGCGTGACCGGCCTGAAGATGCTGGAGAGCCTGCCGGGCTTCAACGTCCAGGCCAACGACGCCCTGGGCATGTACGAGTTCGGCAACTCGGTCTCGGTGCGGGCCTTCAACTTCCAGCAGATCGGCTTCCTGCTCGACAACATTCCGATGGGCCGCAGCGACCAGTTCGGCGGCAGCCCGATCTATCGCTATGTCGACAACGAGAACCTCAACCGCGTGACGGCCTCGGCGGGGGCCGGCGACGTCGCCCTGCCCAGCTACGCCTCGCTGGGCCCGATCGTCGACTACTTCACCCAGAAGCCCTCCGAGACGGCCGGCGGCTCGGCCAGCCAGACCTTCGGCAGCGACAGCCTGCGCCGCACCTTCCTGCGCCTGGAGACCGGCGAGCACGCGGGGCTGTCGGCCTATGTCAGCGGCTCGTGGATCAAGGGCGACCTGTGGCGCGGTCCGGGCACGATCGACCGCAAGCACTATGAGGGCAAGATCAACTACGCCCTGTCCAACGGCGGGAACATCAGCTTCCAGACCGTGCACAACGACTATTACGACTATGACAGCCCCTCGATCACCAAGGCGCAATACGCCGGCACGGCCAACGATCCGTTCGGCCGCAAGGGCCGCAGCTTCGCCTATCTGGGCAATGTGCCGCTCTCGACGCCGTTCGGCTCGGCGGCCACCGATTCCAGCCTGCCCCAGACCACGGCGGGCGTCCCCTACTCCAACGCCAACTACGCCCAGTACTACAAGTTCGCGGTCAACAAGCGGAAGGACCACCTCTACGGCCTGACCCTCAACACCCCGATCACCGACGCGATCGACGTGACCGCCACCGGCTACTACGAGGACAAGAGCGGGTATGGCGTCTCGCCCGAGGCCTACACCACCTCGCTGGCCAGCTACAACGCCGAGCGCCTGATCGTGGCCGGCCTCACCGCCCCCAAGGGCCTGCAGTACGGCCTGTCGGGCATCGACGGCACCCGCAAGGGCGTGACCGGCAAGGTGGCCTGGCGCGCGGGCTTCAACAAGTTCGAGGCCGGGCTCTGGCTCGAGGACGACGACTATCACCGCACCCAGGCGCGCTATAACGTCCAGGACGGCAATCCCGACGGCGCGCCGCTGCTGAACGAGCCGGTTCACCTGCAGCGCAACTACACGTCGACCCGCGAGACCACCCAGTTCTTCCTGAAGGACACGCTGAGTCTGGTCGACGACAAGCTGAAGGTCGAGCTGGGCTTCAAGGCCACCGACATCGACTACAAGATCAGCGGCTATCGCAATCCGGCCGACTACATCGCCAAGCGCCAGCCGACCATCAAGGCCAACTGGAAGGACGATTTCCTGCCGCAGGTGGGCGTGGTCTACAACCTCAACAGCCGCGACCAGATCTTCTCGTCCTATTCGGAGAACATGGCCCTGCCCCGCGGCGCGGACGACGTGTTCTCGGCCGCCAGCCCGTCGGCGCCGGGTCCGGAACCGGAAACCTCGACCAACCTGGAACTGGGCTACCGCGCCAACCGGCCGACGTTCAACGCCTCGTTCGTGGTCTACAAGACCGAGTTCAAGAACCGCCTGCAGGCCTTCGCGGCCCTGGTGCCGGGCGGCGGCGGCACGACCGAGACCTTCTACCAGAACGTCGGGGCGGTGAAGGCCTCCGGGGCCGAGTTCAGCGGCCAGTGGAAGCCGGAGCTGCTGGGCGGCAAGATCTATTTCAACGCCAACGCCTCGTACAACAAGTCGGAGTTCCAGGACGACATCGCCAACTTCACCCTGACCCCGACGCCGGCGGCGCTGAAGATCGCCGGCAATGCGGTGCCCGACTTCCCCGAATGGCTGTTCCAGGGCGGGGTGACGGTCGAGCCGACCGACGGAGTGGTGTTCAACGTCTCGGCCCGCCACATCGACGACCGCTACACCAACTTCACCAACAGCGAGACGACCAAGGGCTACACGATCGTCAACGCCTATCTCGACCTGGGCGATGGCTTCGCGGCCGGTCCGCTCAAGCAGGTCAAGGCGCGGGTCAATGTCGATAACATCTTCGACAAGGACTATCTGGGCACGATCAGCACCACGGTGAACACCCCGGCCACCTTCCGGCCCGGCTCGCACCGGACGATCCAGTTCACCCTTTCCGCCGACTTCTAGGTCCACCTCCCGGCCAGCCTCGTGAGAGGCTGGCCGGACAGCTTTCGAGTATCCGCATGACCCGCACCCTGCTTCTCGCCGCCGTCTCGGCCCTCGCCCTCGCCTCTTCCGCCCCTTCCTCCTTGGTTTGGGCCGCCGAAACCGCCGCCTCGGCTCGCAAGATCCACGAGGGTCTTCTGACCCTCGACACCCACCTGGACACGCCGGCCAATTTCGGCCGGCCGGGCTGGGACATCCTGGACCGTCACGACGCGGCGAAGGACGGCTCGCAGATCGACTATCCGCGCATGGTCGAGGGCGGACTGGATGGCGGCTTCTTCGCCATCTACACGCCCCAGGGTCCGCGCACGCCCGAGGCCACCCGCGCCGCCCGCGACGGCGCCCTGATCCGCGGCGTCGAGATCCGCGAGATGGTCGCCAAGCACGGCGACAAGTTCGGCCTGGCGTTGAAGGCCGACGACGCCGCCAAGATCGCCGCCCAGGGCAAGCGGGTGGTCTTCATGAGCATCGAGAACAGCTACCCGATCGACGGCGACGTCACCCTGCTGTCCAGCTTCTACGCCCTGGGCGTGCGGATCAGCGGCCTGGCGCACTTCAAGAACAACGACATGGCCGACAGCTCGACCGACAAGCCCGAGTGGCATGGCCTGTCGCCGCTCGGAAAGCAGTACGTCGCTGAAGCCAACCGGCTGGGGATCGTGCTGGACGGCTCGCACTCGTCCGACGACGTGCTGGACCAGCTTATTGCTCTTTCGAAGACCCCGGTGATCCTGACCCATTCGGGCTGCAAGGCGGTGTTCGACCATCCGCGCAATGTCGACGACGCCCGCATCAAGGCACTGGCCGACAGCGGCGGGGTGATCCAGGTCGACGCCTATTCCAGCTATCTGATCGACACGCCCAAGAACCCCGACCGCGAGGCCGCCATGGCCGCCCTGATGGCCAAGGTCGGGGCCCGCAACAAGATGACCGAGGAGCAGCGCGCCGCCTTCCTGGCCGAGCGTAACGCCATCGACGCCAAGTGGCCGGTGACCAAGGCGACCTTCCAGGACTTCATGAACCACCTCAACCACGCCCTGAAGGTGGCTGGGGTCGATCACGTGGGCGTCGGCATCGACTTCGACGGCGGCGGCGGCGTCACCGGCCTGAACGACGCCTCGGACTACTGGAAGATCTCCCAGGCCCTGCTGGCCGAGGGCTACACCGAGGCCGATCTTCAAAAGATCTGGAGCGGCAACGTCCTGCGCCTGCTGCGCGCGGCCGAGGCGGCGAAGGCGCCGACGGGGTGATCAGCCTCTGAGGCTTTCCCGCCAGGCCTTGGCGGCGGCAAGGATCGCGATCAGCGCCGCCGCCGCCCACAGGGCCAGGACGCCGAACCACAGATAGGCCGCAGCGCCCAGAGCGCCGCCAAGACTCAGCCCGGCCCACAGCAGGGTGTAAGGGCCCCAAGCCCAGCGGTCGCCGCCGGTCAGGGCCGTGGCGATCCGCTGGCCGGCCTTGACCAGGGCGCCGGTCATGTAGGTCAGACCGAGGCCCACATCGCCGTCCCGCTGGAACACCGCGTTCTCGGCCCCCATGGCCAAGACCATGGCCGCGACGCCAGCGGTGTTAAAGCCCGCGGAGATCAAGGCGGCGGCGATGGCCAGCAGGGCGGCCACCAGAGCCAGGATCACCGATCGCCGATCTTCGCCCGCCTTGCGCGCGACCAACGCCCCCAGCACCACCCCGACGACAAACAACCCGATCAGCGCCAGGGCGGTGCGCGCCATCGTCCACTGCCCGGTGGCGATCCCCACGCCCAGGCGCGTGGAGTTGCCGCTCATGAACGAGACGAAGAAGCCGCCAAGCTTCAGGAAGCCGATGGCGTCGACATAGCCGGCGACGCCCGACAGCCCGACCGCCAGAGCAACGTCGCGACGGCGATAGTCCTTCATGCTCCTGGTCCCCAGCGACGCTGAGGAGATCGTCACCGATCCGAGGCGGCCTTCGCAAACAAAAAGGCCGGCGGATCGCTCCGCCGGCCTCTTCGTATCGGTAAGGCGGAAGCCTTAGCCGACGATTTCTTCGTCCTTGAAGAACTGGGCGATTTCGATGCCCGCGTTTTCCAGGCTGTCCGAACCGTGGACCGAGTTCTCGCCGATCGACAGCGCGAACAGCTTGCGGATCGTGCCTTCGTCGGCGTTGTCCGGGTTGGTCGCGCCCATCACTTCGCGGTACTTCAGGACGGCGTTGTCGCCTTCCAGCACCTGAACGACCACCGGTTCGGCGGTCATTTGCGCGACGAGTTCGCCGTAGAACGGGCGCTCGGCGTGGACTTCGTAGAACTTCTTGGCTTGAGCGTCGCTCAGCTTCACGCGGCGCTGGGCCACGATGCGCAGACCGGCTTCTTCGATGACGGCGTTGATCTTGCCCGTCAGGTTGCGACGCGTGGCGTCAGGCTTGATGATCGAGAAGGTGCGTTCGGTCATGATCCGAAAATCTCACAGAGAAAGTTTGTCGATTGGGAGGTTGCGGGCTTATAGCCGGGCGCCTCCTCCCCGCCAACCCGCCGCGTAACCTTAAAATCAAATGCTCCAGATCAAAGACCTGACGTTCAACGCCTGGGGTCGCAAGTTCTTCGACCACGCCAGCGTGAGTCTGCCCCCAGGCTCCAAGGTCGGACTGATCGGACGCAACGGCGTGGGCAAGTCCACGCTGTTCAAATTGATCCTGGGTCAACTGCAGGCCGGCGACGACGAAATCAGCCTGCCCAAGAGCGCGCGCATCGGTTCGGTGGACCAGGAGCACCCGGCCACGCCCTTCACCTTGCTGGAGACGGTGCTGGAGGCCGACGAGGAGCGTCACAGCCTGCTCACGCGCCTGGACACGGCCGAACCCGAGGAGATGGGCGAGATCTGGGCCCGCTTGATCGAGATCGACGCCGACGCCGCGCCGGCCAAGGCTTCGGAAATCCTGGTGGGCCTGGGCTTTACGCAAGACGACCTGGCGCGGCCGATGGCAGAGTTCTCCGGCGGCTGGCGGATGCGCGTGGCCCTGGCCGCGGCGCTGTTCGCCGAACCCGACATGCTGCTGCTGGACGAACCGACCAACTATCTCGACCTGGAAGGCGCGCTCTGGCTCGAAGCCAGGCTGCAGAAGTACCCGCACACCGCCCTGATCGTCAGCCACGACCGCGAGCTGCTCAACAACAGCTGTACGCACATGCTGCACCTGGCCGGCGGCAAGCTGGAGCTCTACACCGGCGGCTACGACGACTTCGAGGAGCGTCGCGCCGAGAAGGCCCGCCTGCAACTCTCCGCGAAAGCCAAGCAGGACGCCGAGCGCGCCCACCTGCAGGCCTTCGTCGACCGCTTCAAGGCCAAGGCCTCCAAAGCGGCGCAAGCGCAGTCCCGCATGAAGCGCCTGGCCAAGATGCAGCCGGTGGCCACCACGATCGAGGAGCGCGTCGCGCCCTTCACCCTGCCCTCGCCGCCCCGCCCGCTGCCGCCGCCGCTGATCCGGCTGGAGCGCGCCAATGTGGGCTACGAGGAAGGCCGCTCGATCCTAAAGAACCTCAACCTGCGCATGGACCTGGACGACCGCATCGGCCTGCTGGGCGTCAACGGCGCGGGCAAGTCGACCTTCGCCAAGATGATCGCCGGGGCGTTGGGCGTGCAGTCGGGCGAATTCCACCGCGACCGCAAGATGCGGGTCGGCTGGTTTCACCAGCACCAGATCGAGGCGATGGATCCGGTCGACACCCCGCTGGAGATCATCCGGCGGGCCATGCCGGACGCCTCGGAAAGCTCGCGCCGCTCGAAGCTGGCCCAGTTCGGCCTGGGCTTCGAGAAGCAGGAGACCACGGTCGCCAACCTGTCGGGCGGCGAACGCGCTCGTCTGCTGCTCAACATGGTGGCGATGGACGCGCCGCACATGCTGATCCTCGACGAACCGACCAACCACCTGGACATCGACAGCCGCCGCGCCCTGCTGGACGCCCTGAATGACTACGAGGGCGCGGTGATCCTGATCACCCACGACCGTTCGCTGATGGAACTGGTCGCCGACCGCCTGTGGCTGGCCGCCGACGGCACCGTCAAGCCGTTCGACGGCGACATGGACGAATACGCCAAGTTCGTGCTCGACCGCGCCAAGCAGTCGGTGAAGCCGACCCAGGTGGCGCGCGAGGACGTGAAGGCCGCTCCGGCCGCCGCGCCCGCCAGGAAGACCGTCGCCATCGAACCGCTGAAGCGCAAAATCGAGGCCGCCGAGCAGGTCGTCACCCGCACCACCCGCCAGGTCGCCGAGCTGGAAACCCAACTGGCCGATCCGCAGCTCTACAAGAACCCGACCAAGGTCGCCGAACTGACCAAGCGCCGCGACAACGCCAAGGCCAAGCTGGACGAGGCCGAAGCGTCCTGGATGAGCCTGGCCGAAGAACTGGCGGCTGCCGAGGCCTAGGCGCTCGTCGAGACCTGAGCGGTCGTCGGATCCCACTGGGCGCGGAAGGCGTCCATGGCCGCGCGATACGGCGCCATGGCCTGGTCGCGCTTGGCCTGGTCGGCGGCGTAAGTGATCTCCCACTGCGACTGGGTCTGGGCGGTGTCGGCCATCTTGACGGTCCCGCCCAACGCGGCGGCGATCTTGTTGGCCCGCCATTGAGCCAGCTGGGGACCGCCGGCATAGGGCTCGTCGGTCCCGGTGACGATCCCATCCGCCTGGCCGTAGGTGGTCGACGAGCCGCCGTTGTAGAGCCGGGCCACCACCTTGCCGTCCTTGTAGACCTCGGCGAACAGCTTGGACGGGTCGTCGTCGGAGGTGACGCCGGAGTTCCGCATGGCGTCAATCATGTTTCTGGGGTCGATCAGCGACGGGAGCCTCGCCACAGGGGGCAGGCGGGCGGCCAACGGCTTGATCGTGGAGATATCGATACGCTTCAGTTCCGAGACCAGGAACCCCGCGTCTGGACGAGGCGCGGTCGTCGCCGTCGTCTGGGCCAAGCCGCTCGTCGAATTCGTCGCGCCGATGGTCATCACTCGATCTCCGGTTTCGCTGGCCGGACGGGAGCAATCACCGTGCCGGAGAAAAACCATCGGAAAATCAATGCTACGTTGTATGACGTAGCAAGCTTGGCCGGCGTTTCTTGCCCAGCAGAGGCAAAACGCGGGGGCTGATTTTGCACAACCCTTGGTTAACCGCCGCGAAACCACGTCTCTTAGCCAATATGTGAGATCGCGGAGCGTAATCCTGCTCGCATGAGTTCAGGAACCACGTCCCGAAATCACATCGTCGCCAATCCCGAAGGCCTGTCGGCCACGTCGGTGCTGATGGCGTTCGGCGAATGGCTGGATCAACGTCTGGCCGAGGCCATGCGGCTGGACATGGACCTGGCGTTCCGCGATCGCCCGTTCGACATAGAGACCGATCGCACGCCGGCCCTGGTCGGCTGGGAGCATCGCTACCTGCAACCGGGCGCGGCGGCGCCGCGCGGCAAGATGTGGACCGTCTATCGCCTGCAGGATCAGACCGGCCGCCCCGCGCCGCTGCTCAAGCATGCCGACGACTATGCCGACACCATGACCCCGTTGCTGGGCGAGCTGGGCTATCTGGGCGTGTTCGACGGCGAACCGGCGCTGTTTCCGGGCGTCGGAACCCGCTAGCGCTCCGAGGCCTTACGCTCGCGCCGGGCCGGGTCCATGCTGCCGGTGATCCCGGGAGCGGTCATGTCGCAGGAATCCAGACTGAAGGGAGGAGAGCCTGGGCGTACGCCCCTGCCCGACCGTTGGCGGACGATTGGCGGTCTGCCAGGCCGAGCGGCCGGGACAGGGCAAGCCCCAGTACTCGCTGAACCACTTCCGCCGCCAGCGCGAGACGGTGGGCCGGATGTTGTGCCCCATGTGCGGAGAGCCCACGGCCTCCGGCGACCGCTGGACCCAGGTCGCCAAGCGTGCGCCCGCCGGCCTGCTGCGCGCCCGAGGCCTGGGTATGGCCCTACCCGCTCCGGTGCCCAACGAACGGATCATCATCGACGCCGGCTCGATCGCCCCACTTCATGACGCCTGCGTCAAGCGCTCGCTGGCGCATTGTCCGCACCTCAAGGCTCATCCTGGCGTCGAGGTCATGGCCTGGCCCGAACACTGGACCGTGGCGCCGCTGATGGTGGAGGCCGTGGCGCCGCCGACGCTGGCGATCATCGCGGCTCCGCGCGCGCCGCCCCGAGCCGCCGTGGGCTTCCTGCAGATCTTCGGCCTGACCCAGGACAGCGATCCACGCTGGCGGCGACGCTTGCGAGAGCTGGATCTGGCGCCGAGCCAGCCTCACGACCCGCGCCAGGGCGCCTAGCCGCACTTCACCTGCTGAACGACGCCCGTATCGGGATTGAACAGGATGTTCAGCCGGTCGGGGCGATAGTCCATGGTCACCGGGCACGTCGTGCAGGCCACGCGCCAGCGCGAGGGATCGACGGGCGCCGGCAGGTCGGTGCGGTTCTTGCCGACGAAGGCCTGGGCGTCCTTCAGGCCGCACTGGTCCTTCTCGGCCACCGGCGCGGTGGGCAAGGCAATGGCGGACGGCGCGGTCGGCGTGGCCGGCGGCGGCATGGGCGCGGGAGCCGGCGCGCCGCTGGAGCACGAGGCCAGGAACAGCGCGACGGCGCCCAGTACGAACCGCTTCATGCCTGTTTCTCCCAACCGCGTTCGGCGCCCTGACGCCAGTAGGACACGGGGTGGCCCGCGCCCTTGAAAGCTTTCCAACGCCCTCGCGCCAGGCGCAGGGCTTCCTCGTCACGACCGTCGAACAGCAGGATGCAGCGTTCGAACGCCGAAAGATCGCCCGGCTCGGCCCCGTCGAGCAGGAACAACGCCTGACCGCCGTTCGGGTTGTCCAGCTTGTCGGTCAGCAGCACCGGCTGGCGGTCGGCCATCGGCTCGTCGTCCAGGCCATGCGGCAGGAAACTGTCGTCGCGCCAGGTCCACAGATGGGCGTCCAGGGCGCGCAGGCGCGCGGGATCGCCGCCGCGCACCAGGGCCCGCCAACCGCGTCCCAGGGTCTTTTCCAGCAGCCCGGGCAGCACCTCTTCCAAGGGGCTGCGCTCGAGGTGGTAGAACCAGATATCGCAGGACGCGGCGGTCAAGATCAGCCTTCGTAGGCGTCCGCCACCAGGCGGTTCAGCAGACGCACGCCATAGCCGACCGCGCCGTCCGGAATGGTCGGATCGGTCGAGGGCTTCTTCCAGGCCACCGAAGCGATGTCCAGGTGAGCCCACGGGACGCCGTTGACGAACTTCTGCAGGAACAGCGCCGCGGTGATCGAGCCGGCCGGGCGGCCGCCGATGTTCTTCATGTCGGCGATCGGGCTTTCGATCTGCTTCTCATAGGCGGCCGGCAGGGGCAGGCGCCACAGCGGCTCGCGCTCGGACTTGCCGGCGGCGAGAAGTTTTTCCGACAAGCCGTCGTTATTGCTGAACAAACCTGCCAGATCATGACCCAGGGAGATGATGATCGCGCCAGTCAGGGTGGCCAGGTCGACCATGAACTTGGGCTTGAAGCGATCCTGGCAGTACCAGAGCGCATCGGCCAGCACGAGGCGGCCTTCGGCGTCGGTGTTGATGACCTCGATGGTCTGGCCCGACATCGAGGTGACCACGTCGCCGGGGCGCTGGGCGTTGCCGTCGGGCATGTTCTCGACCAGGCCCAGGACGCCGATGGCGTTGACCTTGGCCTTGCGGCCGGCCAGGGCGTGCATGACGCCGGTCACGGCGGCCGCGCCGCCCATGTCCCACTTCATGTCTTCCATGCCGTCGGCCGGCTTGATCGAGATGCCGCCGGTGTCGAAGGTGACGCCCTTGCCGACGAAGGCCACGGGCTGGGCCGACTTGTCGGACGCGCCCAGCCACTTGATCACCACCAGTTGGCTCTCGCGCCGGCTGCCCTGCCCCACGCCCAGCAGGCTGCCCATGCCCAGCTTGGCCATCTCGGCCTCGCCGAGGATCTCGACCTCCAGACCCAGCGTCTCCAGGCCCTTCACGCGGGCGGCGAATTCCTCGGGGTGCAGGATGTTGGCGGGCTCGGCGACCAGGTCGCGGGCGAACAGGACGCCATCGGCGACGGCTTCCAAAGCGGCGAAGGCCTTTTGGGCCTTGGCCGGATCGGCGGCGGCCACCTTGACCACGCTGACCGAGGGCTTCTTCTCGGCCTTCTCGGTGGTGCGGTATTTGTCGAAGCGATAGGCGGCCAGCTTGACGCCGAAGGCCGCGCGGGCGGCCGTCTCGGCGTCGCCGCCCAGCTTCAGCACCAGCTCGGTGACGCCGGAGGCCTTCAGCGCCTGAAAGGCGTGGCCGGCGGCGATCTCGACGGTTTCCGGCTCGACCGCGCCATCGCCGTCGACGCCGACCAGCAGCACGCGGGCGGCTTCCAGGCCTGCGGGAGCGATCAGGTCCAAGGTCTGGCCCTTGGCGCCGGTGAAGCGACCACCGGCCACGGCGCGCGCCAGGGCCCCGCCGGTCGCCTCGTTGACGGCCTTGGCCTCGGGCGACAGGGCGGCGGCCTCGTAGGCCAGGACGGCCAGGGCGGCGTTGGCGCCGGCTTGGGTGTCGGCGGTGACGAACTCGATACGCATGACGCGCTCCTGAAAACCGGTGGAGCCCTAGCAGGACCTTCAGCCCGTTGGATTGACGCAAACCCGAACCGAAGAAAAGCACCAATCGCAGGCGGCGTCGGCGCGATGGCCGCCCGACCCCAGGGACCGATGGGGGGAACGCCTCTTTCTCGCCTGACTTGAGCGGTTGTGCCCACGCGAACACGGCGTGTAGAAGAGGCCTTACTTCCTGGGGGCGCCCGCGCGACTCCGCCTTATTCCCGTCCCCGCCGGTTCCCTGCCCCAACGTCGATGCGCCTGATCGAACGCTACCTTTTCCGCCAGCTCCTGGGCCCGACGCTGCTGGCGACGGTGGCCTTGGTGGCGCTTGCCTTGCTGGCGCGCAGCCTGTCGGAATTCGACGTCCTGATCCAGCAGCGCCAGAGCGCCGTGGTCTTCCTGAAGATCATCGCCCTTGCCCTGCCTCAGCTGCTGGCGATGATTCTGCCGATCGCCCTGTTCGTCGCCACCCTGGTGGCCCTGAACCGTCTGCACACCGAGCAGGAGATCGTGGTCTGTTTCGCCGGCGGCATGAGCCGTTGGCGGGTGATCTCGCCGGCCGTGCGCCTGGCGGTGCTGGCCACCCTGCTGTCGCTGGTCATGAGCCTGTGGGCCGCGCCGTGGAGCTCGCGAGCGATTCGCGAGACCTTCTTCGATATGAAGTCCGATCTGGCCTCGACCCTGGTGCGGCCGGGCGAGTTCACCGAGCCAGGCCCAGGCCTGACGGTCTACGCCCAGACGATCGACCGCGACCAGGTCATCCACAACCTCTTCATCCACCAGGAAAAGCCCAACGGCGGCGCGGTCACCTACACGGCGCGCGAGGGCGTGATCATCGAGCGCCGGGGCCTGCCGGTGCTGGTCCTGCGCAAGGGCTCCAACCAGGAGTTCTCCAGCGCGGGCGTGCTGCAGTACCTGTCGTGGGACGAATACACCTTCGACCTCAGCTCGCTGTTCGAGAGCGACGAGCTGCTGCACTACAAGATCGGCGACCGCTATCCGCACGAACTGTTCTTCCCCGACCTCACCCAGGAATGGGAGCAGCAGAACCAGGAAAAGCTGCTGTCGGAGGGCCACTGGCGCCTGGCCAGCCCGCTCTACAATCTGGCCATGATGGCCATGGCCGTGGCGGCGGTGATCGGCGGACCGTTCAGCCGCATGGGCTATGGCAAGCGGATCGCCATCGTCGGGGCGGCGGCGGCCGTGGTCCAGATCCTGGGCTTCGGCGTCAAGGCCGCGTGCGACAACGACGTCTGGCTCAACCCGCTGCAATACGCCGTACCGCTGGTCGCGATCGGGTGGAGCTTGAGCCAGATCTTCCGCCAGAAGGTTTCGCGTTACATCTCCATCGCCGCGCGCAACGACCTGCAGCCGCTGGAGGCCCGATGATCGGCGCCGGCATGATCGAGCGCTATGTGCTCCGCAAGACCCTGGGCGGTCTGGCGGCGGCCCTGGCGGTCGTCAGCGTGCTGGTCATGCTGATCGCCTTCGTCGACATCTCCAAGAACGTCGGCACCCGCACGGAGGTCGGCTTCGCACAGCTGCTGTTCCTCACCATCCTGCAGGCGCCCGCCACGATCCTGGTGTTGACGCCCTTCATCTTCCTGTTCGGCACCCTGGGCGCGTTCGTGGGCCTGAACCGGCGCAGCGAACTGATCGCCATGCGGGCGGCGGGCGTTTCGGCCTGGCGGTTCATCATGCCCGCGGCCACCGCCGCGTTCGTCATGGGCGTCGTGACCCTGACCTTGCTCAATCCGCTGACCTCGGCGATGAGCGCCCAGTTCGAAACCCAGCGCAACGCCCTGATGGAGAACTATCTGAAGTCCGCTCCCAAGGGGCTGTGGCTGCGGCAGGGCGACGAGAAGACCCAGGTCGTGATCCGCGCCCGGGCGCGCGACCAGATCGACGGCGCGGTGCGCCTGCGCGGCGTGTCGCTGTTCGTCTACGCCGTTCAGCCCAACGGCAGCCTGCAGTTCGCCCAGCGGATCGAGGCCGACGAGGCCCGGCTGGAGCCGGGCTTCTGGCGACTGTCGGGCGTGCGCGTGGCCATGCCGGGCGCCGGGGCGATCCGCTCGGAAACCTACACCCTGCCGTCCAACCTGGACGATCGCACGGCCTCGGAGCGGTTCAACAATCCGCAAGCCATCGCGGTCTGGATGCTGCCCGAGACCATCAAGCGCACCGAAGCCGCCGGGTTCTCGTCCATCCCCTTCCGTCTGCGCCTGCAACAGGTTCTGGCCACGCCCGTGCTGTTCGCGGCGATGTCGGTGCTGGCGGCCGCCTTCTCGCTGCGCCTGATGCGGCTGGGAGGGCTGGCGGGCCTGGCCGGCGCGGGCGTAACCTTGGGCTTTGGTTTCTTCTTCTTTAACGAGCTGTGTGGCGCACTGGGCAAGGCCGATGTGCTGACGCCGGCCATGGCCGCGTGGACTCCGCCGATCGTGGCGCTTTTGGCGGGTCTGACGCTGCTTTGCTATACCGAGGATGGTTGAGTCTGTGTCGCCGGGATCGAGGACTTTGATGATGGAGCTTCGCTGGGGGGCGAAAGGCTTGAAAGCCGCAGAGGGGGGCCGCGCGGTCCTGCTGGCCGGCGCCGCCTGGCTCGCCCTGGCTGGTCCAGCCCTGGCGCAGCAGGCGCTCGTCATGATCCCGGCCGCCCCCGCCCCGCCTGCGGCGGTGGACGACGGCCTGGGCGACACGGGCTACTATCTGGAATCGGATCTGCTGATCCGCGACGACACCAACAAGACGATGACCGCCCGCGGCAACGTCGAGGCGCGCTATCAGGGCCGCACCCTGCGCGCCGACGAGGTCGTCTACGACACCAAGAGCGAAATCGTCACCGCCCACGGCCACGTGACGCTGATCAACGCCGACGGCACCGCCCAGTTCGCCAACGACATGACCATGGACAAGGACCTGAAGGCCGGCTTCGCCCGCGGCTTCTCGGCCCGCATGGACAAGGGCATCAAGATCGCCTCGGACACGGCGGTCCGCCGTAACGAGAACATCACCGAGCTCAACCAGGCGATCTATACGCCCTGCGTGGTCTGCGCCGAAAAGCCCAAGCCGACTTGGAGCATCAGCGCCGACAAGGCGGTTCAAGATAAGACTCGCCACATGGTTTATTACCATAACGCGACGATCCGTATCTTGGGCGCGCCGCTCATGTACTTCCCGGTGTTCTGGCACCCGGACCCGTCGAGCCCGCGCAGCTCCGGCTTCTTGGTGCCACGCATCCAAATCTCGCAACGGCGCGGCCTGTCCTATAGCCAGCCATACCTGCTCGCGATTTCACCTTCTCAAGATCTGGTGGTGACGCCTCAGATCAATGCGCAAGTCAATCCGTTCCTCAACTTGAACTATCATAAGCTATTCTATTCCGGCGACCTGCAGGTTCGCGCCGGTGGAACCTATGAAAAATCGTTCGACAACCACGGGGATCGGTTTGGCGACGCGACGTTCCGCACCTACATTTTGGCTCGCGGACAATTTAACATCGACAAGAAGTGGAATTGGGGCTTCACGGCCGAACGTGCGTCTCAACCGCTGATCTTCGACGATTACTCGATCAGCGACGTCTACCTTCAGCACGGCCTGTACTCGGGTGACGACCATAGACTGCTGTCGCAACTTTACGCGACACGGCAAGACGACCGATCCTACTTCTCGGCGTCGATGGTCTCCGTTCAAGGCCTGCGCGTCGTCGGGGTCAATTCGCTCGGCATCGGCAATCAATTCGAGAACAGCGGCGCCTTCCCCCTCATCGGCCCGATGCTCGAAGGCCGCTGGGAGCCCGAGGCGCCGGTGCTCGGCGGTCGGCTGCGGGTGCAGGGATCGGGCGTGATGCTCAACCGGGATGAGTCGCAGTTCGGCGAGGCTCCCTACAGCTACACCGGCTACAAGGGCGCCGACGGCGTCGACTCCACGCGAGGAACGCTGCAGGCCGACTGGCGCGCCAGCAAGATCATCGGTCCGGGCATCCGCGTCGAACCCTTCACTCAACTCCGCGGCGACGCCTACAGGGTCAAGGACGTCTTCCTGGGCCCCGTCGCCCTGGCCAACGGCGACACCCGCACCGGCCTCGACTACACGCGCGGCCTGGGCGTCGCCGGGGTCGATCTGAGCCTTCCCTTCTTCCGCCCGCTCAAGAACGGCGGCAGCGTCGTCCTCGAACCCCTGGTCCAGCTGGCGACGGGCTCCGACAGTTCGCGCGTCCCGATCGTCGTGGCCCGCGACGCGGCCGGCAACCCCATCTATTTCAACGAAGACAGCACCAACTTCGAGCTCGACGAGAGCAACCTCTTCGACGTCAACAAGTCTCCCGGTTTCGACCTCTATGAGGGTGGAACGCGGATGAACGTCGGCGGTCGGGCGACGGTCAAGTTCGGCGATGGCCGAGGCGGCAGCCTGCTGGTGGGCCGCAGCCTGCGGACCAAGGTCGATCCCCTCATGCCGACTCGAGCCGCGCTCAACGAGAAGGCGTCCGACTGGGTTGTCGCCGCCACGCTGGCGCCGATCCAAGGCGTCGCCGCGTTCTCGCGGGCGCGTTTCGACGACGACACCGGCCACCTCAACCGCATCGAAGCGGGCGTGGATGTGTCCAAGTCGTTTGGCTACACATCCGTGCGCTACCTGCGCGACAACCAGGATATTTCCGGGTACCGCCAGGAAAATCTGGATTTCGTCGGCGGCGTCAAAGTGGCCAAGAACTGGGGCGTCACCGTGCTGGGTCGCCTGGCCTATCAGGACGCCCGCGCCCTCGGCCTGCCACAGTCCGACAGCAAGTGGTCGTGGACACGCAACGATGTGGGCGTCTACTACACGGACGAATGCATCCGGGTCGACGCGATCGTACAGAGCGAGAACCGATACACCCAAACCACAAGCGGCCTTCGTCTGAAGACCGACAACACCTTCATGCTGCGCCTAACGCTCGCCACATTGGGCGACACAAGGTAAGCCAGTAGAATATCATCGCGTCGGGGGACGCGCGGTTAAACGCGCGCCTTCCTTTGGACGCGTCTAGAGGAACGACAATACCGATGCGGTCTGCGCGTAGCGTGACAATCCTGGCGGCCAGCGCCGCCTCCATCCTCGCCTTGACCGTGGCGGGCCTCGGTTTGCCGGCCCAAGCTCAAGACGCCTCGCCCGCGGCGGCTCCGGCGGCGGACGCCCCCGCCGCGCCGGCGGCGCCCGCGGCTCAGCGCGCCAATCCCCTGTCGGAAAGCGTCGCGGCGGTCGTCAACGACGACATCATCTCCAGCTATGACCTGATGCAGCGCATGCGCCTGCTGATGGTGACGTCGGGAATGCAGCCGACCCAGGAAAACCTGCCCCAGCTGGAGCAGGAAGCCCTGCGCTCGCTGATCGACGAGCACGTCCAGATGCAGGAGCTGCGTCGGGTCGAGAAGGCTCAGAAGATCACGATCATCTCGACCGACAAGGAAGTCGACGAGCAGATCCAGGACATCGCCAAGGGCAACAACATGACCGGCGAGCAGCTGACTCAGCAGCTGGCCGCCCAGGGCGTGGGCGTCGACACCTGGAAGGCGCAGATTCGCGCCGACAGCAGCTGGCAGGCCTGGATCAGCGGTCGCTACGGCTCGCGCCTGCGGATCGGCGACGACCAGATCAAGGCCTTCGAACGCCGTCAGGCCGAGGCCGCCAGCAAGCCGCAGTATCAGGTCAGTGAAGTGTTCATCGACGCCGGGCGCGTCGGCGGCATGGACGTGGCCGCGAACGGCGCCAAGCAGCTCGTCACCCAGATGCAGCAGGGTGCGCCCTTCCCGGCCGTCGCCCGTCAGTTCTCGGCCTCGCCGACGGCGGCCAACGGCGGCGACGCCGGCTGGATCAGCCCCGGCGAAATGCCGCCCGAGGTGGACGCGGCGCTGGACCAGCTGCGTCCCGGCCAGCTGTCGGCCCCGATCCCGGTGCGCGACGGCGTCTACATCATCTATCTGCGCGACAAGCGTTCGGGCGCGAAAGCCGCTCTGGTCGACCTCAAGCAGGTCGCCGTGGCCCTGCCCAAGGACGCCACCCAGGCCCAGGTCGATGCGGCCACCAAACTGCTGACCGACCTGAAGCCGAAGATCAGCAGCTGCGAAACCCTGGAAGCCACCGCCGGCAAGATCGATGGCGTCGTCGCCGGTGACCTGGGCGAGGCCGAGATCACCGACCTGGCGCCCGCCTTCCAGCAGGCCGCCACCGCTCTCAAGGTCGGCCAGGTCTCCGATCCGATCCGCACCGACGTCGGGATGCACCTGATCGCGGTCTGCGGAAAGCGTCAGTCGGGCGCCCAGGCCCCGACCCACGACCAGATCGAAAATCGCCTGCGCGGCCAACAGCTTGCGCTGATCTCCAAACGTTATCTGCGAGACCTGCGCAACTCGGCGACCATCGAAACCCGGTGAAGACCTCGGCCCTCGCCCTGAGCGCAGGCGACCCGGCCGGCATCGGGCCGGAGATCATCGCCAAGGCCTGGTCGATCCTGCGCGGCGAAGGCCCCCCGTTCATGGTGGTGGGCGACGCCCAGCTGCTGGCCTCGGCCGGCGGCGGGGTCAAGGTGCGCACCGTCACGGGGCCGGTCGAGGCGATCAAGGCGTTCGGCGAGGCCCTGCCCGTTCTCGACATCCCGCTGCAGGCCCCCGTCGTCGCCGGTCAGCCGTCCAGCGCCCATGCCGCCCAGGTGATCCGCTGGATCGAGACCGGGGCGGGCCTGGCGCTGTCGGGCGCCGTGGCCGGCCTGGTCACCGCGCCCATCGCCAAGGCCCCGCTCTACGACGCCGGCTTCGCCTTTCCCGGCCATACCGAGTTCCTGGCCGAACTGACCCATGTGGGCGAGCGCCAGCCGCCGCACGGACCGATCATGATGCTGGCCGCGCGCGACCTGCGCGCCACCCTGGTCACCATCCACACCCCGCTGTCGGCCGTGCCCGCCGCGCTGTCGATCGAGGCGATCGTCAACGCCGGCCTGGTGACGGCCGAGGCGCTGCGCAAGGATTTCGGCGTCGCGGTCCCACGCCTGGCCGTCGCGGCCCTGAACCCCCACGCGGGCGAAGGCGGCGCGCTGGGCGGCGAGGAGGCGGCGATCATCGAACCGGCCGTCCGCGTGCTCCGCGACTTGGGCGTCACGGTCAAGGGCCCCGCCCCCGCCGACAGCCTGTTCCACGCCGAGGCCCGCGCCACCTACGACGCGGTGCTTTGCATGTATCACGACCAGGCCCTGATCCCGGTCAAGATGCTCGACTTCTGGGCCGGGGTGAACATAACCCTGGGCCTGCCGATCGTGCGCACCTCGCCCGATCATGGTACGGGGTTCGACATCGCCGGTCGGGGCCTGGCCCGGGCCGACAGCCTGATCGCCGCCATCCGCCTGGCGGCCGAGATCGCCGACCGGCGCTCCATTGCCTGACCTGGGCGCCTAGCCTTAGAGACACGATGTCACTCGCCGACCTGCCGCCGCTCCGCGAGGTTCTCGCCGAGCATGACCTGCTGGCCAACAAGAGCTTTGGCCAGCACTTCCTGCTGGACCTGAACATCACCCGTAAGATCGCCCGTCTGTCCGAGGTCGGCGAAGGCGACGTGGTGATCGAGGTCGGCCCCGGTCCCGGCGGCCTGACCCGGGCCCTGCTGGAGACCGGCGCGCGGGTCGTGGCGGTCGAGATGGACCGGCGCTTCATCCCGCTGCTGGAGGAACTCTCCGCCGCCGCCGACGGCCGCCTGACCATCGTCCAGGGCGACGCCCTGAAGGTCGACATGGCCGCCATCGCCGGCGGCCCGGCCCATATGGTCAGCAACCTGCCCTACAATGTCGGCACGCCCCTGCTGATCAACTGGCTGACCGGTCCGTTCCGGCCGCTGTCGATGACCCTGATGTTCCAGAAGGAAGTCGCCGACCGCATCGCCGCCGATGTGAACGACGACGCCTATGGCCGCCTGGCCGTGGTCTCCCAGACCGTGTGCAGCGCCAAGGTGGTCATGGACCTGCCGGCCCGCGCCTTCACCCCGCCGCCCAAGGTGGCCTCGGCCGTGGTGCGCCTGGTCCCGCTGGACCCCGCCCCCGACAAGGCCCTGGTGGCGGCCCTGGAAAAGGTCACCGCCGCCGCATTCGGCCAGCGCCGCAAGATGCTGCGCTCCAGCCTCAAGGGCCTGGGCGGCGGCGCGCTGTGCGAGAAGGCCGGCATCAATCCGGACGCTCGCGCCGAGACCATCGACGTGGCGGGGTTCCAGGACCTGGCGCGGGCGGTGATGGGCTGAACCGTCTTCAGGTCATATAGGGACCCCACATGAAGACCACGGCGCCGACGACGCCGGCGGCGGTCAACAGGGTCGAGGCGATCATCAGGCCGGCGGTCAGTCGCCGAGCCGTCACACCCGCGTCTCGCGCACGCAGGTAGGTCTCCAGCACGGCCAGCGGAATGAGATAGGACCCGAACTGGAGCACCACGTCGGCTGGGCCGGACAGCGTGCGGTTCATGCCCACGCCGCCGCCTGAGATCAGGACCCAGGCCATGATCAGGACTCGCAGGAACCAGACCCCGTTGACCACCAGGAAGGCTCGCATGGCCCATCGGCGATGCGCGTCCAGCTTTCCGACGACGGCCATGCGCCAGGCCAGGGTGGCGAAGATCAGGATCAGCACGCCGTTGATGGACACCGAGACGGCGGAGATCAGCGACAGATAGGTAGGCCTGACCCAGGTCAGCCACAGACCGCCCAAGGCCATGACATAGGCCGTGACAAAGAAGATCCTGCCGTTCCAGCGATGCAGCGCCGGCGCGCGGCGACGGATGGCGGGAACGAGCTGTAGCAGCCCGCCCAGCGTCACGACGGCCGCGAGCAGCACATGAAGGGCGAACATCGCATTGCCCGCGGTGTCGCCGGGCACGTAGCCCTTGATGAGGGGCTTGTCGTTCCAACCGGCCGGATCACCCGCCAGGGTCTTGCGGCCGTAGTGCGCGAGGATCATCCAGATGAAGGCGGCCTGTCCGGCCGTCGCGACGCAGAACCAGGCCAGGCCCGATCGGCGCAGCAAGCCCTCTCCGCTTGAAATCTTGTCCGTTTGGTTTGCTGGCCTTGTGATCGTCATGCCGTCTGGCGTCCTGGTTCAGGGTTGATGCCCCAGGGCGTTGCGGCGTTTGTCGAAAGCGATCTCGCCGATTTGGAAATCGGCTATGGATTCTCGATCCCCGACCTTAAGAGAGCCGGCTAGAGAGGGAGACTGGGCGTCATGAGCGCTGATAGCCTGGCCGCGACGCCCCGTACCGGCGGACGGCTCTCCGACATTCAGCTTTACGGCGGCCTCTTCGCCGGGGCCGTCGGCGCGTTCTGCCTGGCGCAATGGATGGGCCATCGCCTTGGCCTGGCCTCCGACATCGTCGCCATCGCCGGCGACGCGACCTGCGGCTGGTCCTGGCTCTTGGTTCGGGCCCTGTTTCAACCCGCTGGAACACGGCGGGCCAGATGGCCGCTGGCGCTGGTGCTGGCCCTCGTGGCCAGCGGGGCCTTCCTGCGCCTGGCGGGCGAAAGCGCCGCGACCTTGCCGCGCATGGTCGAGAACCTGAGCGGTCTGATCAGTTCGGCGCTTCTCCTGCTCGCGATGATCGAGCCGCTGACGGGTTTGGCGTCCGAAGCCTCCAAGGAAGAGCGGCGCTTTCGCCTGGCTTTCGCGGCCGGATACGCGGCGCTGCTGGCCATCGCCGTCATCTGGGTGAACGGCGCCCCGGCCGGAGGCCTGGCGGCCCAAGGCAGGATGGCGATCAAGTCCGCATGCGCCCTGCTGGCCCTGCTGGGGATGGCGCTGGCCATCTGGTATCGCCACCGTCATCCGCTGACGGAAGCCAGCCGGAGCCGAAGGCGGGCACAAACCATCGAAACAGGCGACCTGGCCGAGCGCCTTCAGCGCCTGATGGCCGAGGAAGCGGTCTATACGCGCCATAGCCTGAAGGTCGCCGATCTCGCGCGTCGCCTGGGCGAGCCCGACTACAAGGTGACCCAGTGCGTTACCGGCCCCCTGGGCTTTCGCAACTTCAACCAGATGGCCAATCACTTCCGCATCGAGGAGGCCAAGCGACAGCTGACCACCTCCGCCTACGACCACCTTCCCATCCTCACGATCGCTTACGATTGCGGGTTTGGTTCGGTCGGCCCCTTCAACCGGGCGTTCAAGGCCGCGACGGGCCTCACGCCCCAGCAGTTTCGACGAGCGTGCTGAAGGGGCGTGAGCCGCCGATAGGCCCTAGATCTCTTCCTTCAGAAGATCGCCCACCAGGTTGCCGATCCACGGGTTGCGGGCCCGGCGCTGGCGTTCGGCGTGGTAGATGTGGGCCAGGTCGGAATAGGCCTTGTCGAAGTCGTCGTTGAGGATGACGTAGTCGAACCGCTCCCAGGCGGCGACCTCGTCCTTGGCGCGGGCCAGGCGCTTGGCGATGACCTCTTCGCTGTCCTGGCTGCGGGCGTGCAGGCGGCGGCTCATCTCGGCCAGGGATGGCGGCAGGACGTAGATCAGCACCGAGTCGTCGGGCAGCTGGCCGTGGACCTTCATCGCGCCCTGGAAGTCGATGTCGAACAGCACGCTTTCGCCCCGGTCCAGGGCCTCGACGATCGGGCCGCGCGGACTGCCGTAGTGGTTGCCGTAGACCTCGGCCCACTCCAGGAACGCCTCGTCCTGGATCATGCCCTTGAACTTGTCCTGGCTGACGAAGTGATAGTCGCGGCCGTCGTGCTCGCCCGGACGCGGATCGCGGGTGGTGGCGCTGATCGACAGGTGCAGGTCGTTGTGGTCGGCCACCAGGCGACGGGTCAGCGAGGTCTTGCCGACACCCGACGGGGCCACGACCATCAGCAGCAGGCCGCGCGTGCGTCCATGCGGGTTATTCGACATTCTGAACCTGTTCGCGGAATTGCTCGATCGTGGCCTTCAGATCCAGGCCGTGCGTGGTCAGCGCCGTCAGCGCCGACTTGCTGCAAAGGGTGTTGGCCTCGCGCATGAATTCCTGGGACAGGAAGTCCAGACGACGCCCGGCGGCCGCGTCGCCGCCCAGCAGGGCGCGGGCTGCGGCGACGTGGCTGGTCAGGCGATCCAGTTCCTCGCGGACGTCGGCCTTGACCGCCAAGGCGGCGGCCTCCTGCACGATGCGCTCCTCGGACGCCGCCTCGCCGATCAGGTCGATCAGCTTGCGGGCGTAGCGCTCCTTCAGCACGGCCGGCTGGCCGGCGGCTTCGGCCGAGGCCAATTGGGTCAGGCTCTCAATGCGGTCGACGGCGCCGGTCAAGATCGGGGCCAGGGCGGCCCCCTCCTCCAGGCGCGCGGCCTTCAGGCCGTCCAGGGCCTGAGCGATCGTGGCGGCCATGGCGGCCTCGATCCCGGCGCGGTCCTCGGCGGCGTCCTCTTCCTCGCGGGCATCGATCACGCCGCGCAGGGACAACAGGCCGTCCAGGGTGGGCTTGGCGACCATGCCGGTGGCGACATAGGGCGCGCCGGCCTTCAGATAGCGCTCCATCACCTCGACATTGACCTGGGTGGCGGCCGAGGTCTCGGCGCGCTTGGCCTGGAGGTTGACGGTCAGTTGGCCGCGCTGGAAGCGGGCCTGGCCGCCGTCGCGCGCGGCGCGGTCCAGGCTCTCGAAGCCCGGCGGACCGCGAAAGCGGGTCTCCAGGTTGCGGCCGTTGACGCTGCGCGCCTCCACCGCCCACGACCAGGCCCCGTGCGAGCCCTCGACGCGGGCGAAGCCGGTCATGCCCGACAACGCCATCCCTAGCCTCCCGCGAGGGCGGTCTTGGCGGCGGCTTTCGACCGCTCGACCTGCCGCCACTTGGCGACATTGCGCTCGTGTTCGGCGTAGGTCGAGGCGAAGACGTGACCGCCCGTGCCGTCGGCGACGAAATAGAGGTCGTCGCTCTTCAGCGGGTTGAGCACGGCCTCGAGCGCGGCCTTGCCCGGATTGGCGATCGGGGTCGGCGGCAGGCCGTCGATCAGATAGGTGTTGTAGGGCGTCTGACGCTGCAGTTCGGACTGCAGGATGCCCCGGCCCAGCGGCCGTCCACGGGTCAGGCCGTAGATGATCGTCGGGTCGCTGCCCAGGCGGATCCCCTGGCGCAAGCGGTTGATGAACACCGCCGCCACGTGCGGGCGCTCGCGGGCCAGGCCCGTTTCCTTCTCGACGATCGAGGCCATGGTCACGGCCTGGTCCTTGGTCTCGAACGGCAGGCCCGGCTGGCGCGTGGCCCACAGCTTGTCGAGCAGGGCGTCGCGGTCGTCCATCATCCGCTGCAACACCGCCGCGCGGTCCTCGCCGCGCTGGACCTGGTAGGTCTCGGGCAGGATCGAGCCCTCAGGCGGGGTCGGAACGGTGCCGGTCAGCTCGGGCGCGCGCATCAGGATGTCGACCACCATGTCCGAGGTCAGGCCCTCGGCGATGGTCACCTGGTGGCGGACGATCTTGCCGTCGCGGATCTTGGTCAGCACCTGGCGCAGCGAGGCATGCGACGGAAATTCGTATTCGCCGGCCTTCAGCCGACGCGCCGCGCCGGTGGTCTGGGCGGCGGTCAGGAACAGCGAGGACGAGCGGATCACCCCGGCGTGTTCAAGGCTGGAGGCGATCTCGGGCAGGCTGGCGCCCTTGCGCAGGACGACATTGGTGACGTCGCCCGAGCGCGCGGCCGGGCCTGGGCCCTGATAGACCCACACCGCGCCCAGCACGACCACCATGGCGGCCAAGCCCAGCATAGTCAGCAGGCCCGCCCCCATGGCGGCGATGCGGCGACCGACCGGCGCGGATTCGCGCCGGCGCGGGTTGGCCTTGCGGGGAGCCCCCGTCTTCGGAGCCGGCCTTGGGGCGCGGCGCTGGGGCGGGGGCTTCCGGCTCACGAGACTTTGCGGAACACGACGGAGGCGTTGGTGCCGCCGAAGCCGAAGCTGTTGGACACGGCCACGTCGATCTTGTGCGGCACGGCCTTGTTCGGCGCCAGGTTCATGGCGACGTTCACGTCCGGATTGTCCAGGTTGATGGTCGGCGGGGCGATCTGGTCGCGGATCGCCAGGATCGAGAAGATCGCCTCGATCGCGCCGGCCGCGCCCAGCAGGTGGCCGGTCATCGACTTGGTCGACGACATCACCACGTTCTTGGCGTGATCGCCCAGGAAGCGCTCGACCGCGCCGGCCTCGATGCCGTCGGCCATGGTCGAGGTGCCGTGGGCGTTGACGTAGTCGATGTCCGACGGCTGCAGGCCCGCGTCCTTCACGGCCGCCGACAGGGCCCGGAAGCCGCCGTCGCCGTCTTCCGACGGGGCGGTGATGTGATAGGCGTCGCCCGACAGGCCGTAGCCGATCACCTCGGCGTAGATCTTGGCGCCGCGCGCCTTGGCGTGCTCGTACTCTTCCAGAACCAGGGCGCCGGCGCCCTCGCCCATCACGAAGCCGTCGCGGTCCTTGTCATAGGGACGCGAGGCCTTTTCGGGCGTCTCGTTGAAATCGGTGGAGACGGCGCGGCAGGCGATGAAGCCGGCCATGCCGACCTTGCAGACGGCCGCTTCGGCGCCGCCGGCCACCATCACGTCGGCGTCGCCGTACTTGATCAGCCGGGTGGCGTCGCCGATGGCGTGGGCGCCGGTGGCGCAGGCGGTGACCACGGCGTGGTTGGGGCCCTTGAAGCCATAGCGGATCGAGACCTGGCCCGAGATCAGGTTGATCAGGGCCGAGGAGATGAAGAACGGGCTGATCCGGCGCGGGCCCTTGGCTTCCAGTTCGAGCGCGGTGTCGGCGATCGTCGACAGGCCGCCGATGCCCGAACCGAGAATCACGCCGGTCCGGTACTTGTCTTCCTCGGTTTCCGGGACCCAGCCCGAATCCCTCACCGCCTCGTCGGCCGCGGCGATGCCGTACAGGATGAAGTCGTCGACGCGCTTCTGGTCGCGCGGGCTCATGGTCAGATCGGGATTGAACGCGCCCTCGACGTCAGGACCGCCGCCACCGCGACCATCGACGCGCGGAACCTCGCAGGCCACCTGACAGGCGTATTCGGTCGGGTCGAAAGCCGAGATCCGGTTCGCGCCGGACTTGCCGGCCAGGATGTTCTTCCAGGAAATCTCGACGCCCTGACCCAGGGGGGTCAGAAGGCCAAGCCCGGTTACGACGACTCTACGCATGGATCACTCCCAACCTTCGCATCGCGGACATATGGGGGGTCTGGACGAATCCGCCGCCCCCGCAGCCTCGCGAATCTCGGCCACATACGAAAACCGCCGCGCGCACGATGGCAAGAGAGCCCGTGCTACGCGGCGGTTGATAGTCCTGTCCGCGGAAAGACGCGAACCCGACGCCCTTAGGCGCCAGTCTTTTCCGTGATGAACTTCACGGCGTCACCGACGGTCTGGATGTGCTCGGCGGCGTCATCCGGAATTTCGATGTCGAATTCTTCTTCGAACGCCATGACCAGCTCGACGTTGTCGAGGCTGTCGGCGCCCAGGTCGTCGATGAAGCTGGCCTTTTCGGTGACCTTTTCCGGATCGGCGTCCAGGTGCTCGATGACGATCTTACGCACGCGCTCGAGAATGTCGGACATTCTGTTAGTCCCTCGTTTTGAATCTTGCAGTTCCGTGGACGGCTCGGACGAGCCTTGCCCCCCACGGGAATTGTCGGGCCACCGCCTATCACGTTCTTTTTCGAGTGACTAGCGGCACGTCTGGTTAGAAATCAGGGCTTCAGCGTTTCCAAGCAGAAAGCTGATAAGCCCAGTAAAAGGCGGTGCGTCAGATCATGGCCATGCCGCCGTTGACGTGCAAGGTCTGACCCGTGACGTAGCCGCCCTGGTCACTGGCGAGATAAACGCACGCCGCGGCGATATCGCTCCCCTCGCCCAGACGACCGGCGGGAATGGTCGACAGGATGCCGGCCTTCTGCTGCTCGTTCAGGGCGTCGGTCATCGGGCTGGCGATGAAGCCGGGGGCCACGCAATTGACCGTCACATTGCGGCTGGCCAGCTCCTGGGCCAGGGCCTTGGAGAAGCCGATCATGCCGGCCTTGGAGGCGGCGTAGTTGGTCTGGCCGGGGTTGCCGGTGACACCGACGATCGAGGTGATGCCGATGATGCGCCCCGAACGGCGCTTCATCATGCCCTTGGCGGCGGCGCGGGCCAGGCGGAAATAGCCTTCCAGGTTCACCTTGATCACGGTGTCCCAGTCCTCGTCCTTCATGCGGACGATCAGGCCGTCGCGGGTGATGCCGGCGTTGGCGATCACGATGTCCAGCGGCGCGCCGGCGGCTTCCTCGGCCTTGGCGACCAGGCCGTCGACGGCGGCGGCGTCGGACAGATTCGCCGCCACGAACGAGACGCGCTCGCCGAACTGCGCGGCCAGCTCGGCCAGGGCCGATTCGCGGGTGCCCGAAAGCACGACGTGCGCGCCTTGCTCGTGCAGGGCCTTGGCGATGGCGCCGCCGATGCCGCCCGTGGCGCCGGTGACGAGGGCGGTCTTGCCGGTGAGATCGAACATTTTGGGTTCTCCGTTCGGAGGATAGTGGGTGAAACCCTCGTCCTTCGACAGGCTCAGGATGAGGGTTTCAAATGAACCGCCGCTTCAGTCATCCTCATCCTGAGCTTGTCGAAGGACGAGGACGTGACAGGGCGTCGAAAACTAAAGCGACTTGGCGAAGGCTTCGAGGTCGGCCGGGCTGTTCAGGGGAACGGCTTCGGCGTCCGGAGCGATCCGCTTGGCCATGCCCGACAGCACCTTGCCCGCGCCCGCCTCGGCGAAGCGGGTGACGCCGCCTTCGTTGGCCAGCCAGGTCATGCTCTCGCGCCAGCGAACGCGGCCGGTGACCTGCTCGACCAGCAACTTGCGGATGACGTCCGGGTCGTGGACCGGCGAGGCGGTGACATTGGCCACCAGCGGCGCGCGGGGGGCGACGATGGTGGTGCGGGCCAGGGCCTCTTCCATCTCGTCGGCCGCCGGCTGCATCAGCGGGCAATGGAAGGGCGCCGAAACGTTCAGCGGAATGGCCCGCGCGCCCAGCTCCTTGGCCTTTTCGATGGCCTTGTCGACGGCGGCCTTGGCGCCGGAGATCACCACGTTGCCATTGTTGTTGTCGTTGGCCACGACGCAGACGCCGACTTCCGAGCCGGCGGCGGCCGCGGCTTCAGCCAGGGCCAGGTCGGTCTTGGGGCCGATCAGCGAGGCCATCGCGCCCTCGCCCACCGGCACGGCGCGCTGCATGGCCTGGCCGCGCAGCTTCAGCAGGCGCGCGGTGTCGGCCAGGGTGATCGCGCCGGCGGCGGCCAGGGCGCTGTATTCGCCCAGGCTGTGGCCGGCGACGAAGGCGGCCTTGTCGATCCCGACGCCGAATTCCTTTTCCAGCACGCGCGACACCGCCAGGCTGACGGCCATTAAGGCCGGCTGGGCGTTCTCGGTGAGGGTCAGGTCGGTCTCGGGGCCTTCAACCATCAGCTTGAACAGCTTCTGGCCCAGGGCGTCGTCGACCTCCTGGAACACCTCGCGGGCGGCGGCGAAGGCCTGGGCGAGATCGGCGCCCATGCCGACCGTCTGGCTGCCCTGTCCCGGGAAAATGAAAGCGATGCTCATGGAAGCCCGCGCCTTTCTCTAAAGATTCAGGCGCGGAGGGTTAGGCCATCGAACGCGGTGCGGCAAGTCGGGCCGGCTGTGACGCCGATCTCATCCTTTGGTCTTAAAGAGCTCAGGTTGACGTTTGGAA
Organism: Caulobacter soli; assembly: GCF_011045195.1. Lineage (GTDB taxonomy): Bacteria > Pseudomonadota > Alphaproteobacteria > Caulobacterales > Caulobacteraceae > Caulobacter > Caulobacter soli. The sequence continues at coordinate 2,647,808 of NZ_CP049199.1, forward strand.
GGCGGCGGAATGGCGGTATTGGAATCGCGACGCAGCTGGCTGCGCCCTTGCCTTTTCTGGAGCCTACGCATGCAACGCCTGCTTACCGGTCTCACCCTCTGCGCCGCCCTCGTGGCCGCCTCCCCCGCCCTGGCCGCCCTCAAGGTCGGCGACAAGGCCCCCGACTTCACCGCCCCCGCCGCCCTGGCCGGCAAGGACTTCAACTTCACCCTGTCCAAGGCCCTGAAGAAGGGCCCGGTGGTGCTGTACTTCTTCCCCGCCGCCTACACCTCGGGCTGCACCGCCGAAGCGCACGAATTCGCCGAAGCCACCCCCGAATTCGAAAAGCTGGGCGCCACGGTGATCGGCGTCACGGCCGGCAATGTCGACAAGATCAAGGCCTTCTCCAGCGAGCATTGCCGCGACAAGTTCGCCGTGGCCGCCGCGCCCGACGGCCTGGTCAAGACCTACGACGTCGGCATGAAGGCGGCGGGCGTGCCCATGCCCGGCGGCTGGTCCAACCGTACGTCCTATGTGATCGCGCCGAACGGCAAGATCCTGATGGCCTACACCGACGGCAACTTCCAGGGCCACGTCACCAAGACCATGGACGCGGTGAAGGCCTATAAGGGCGCCAAGTAGGCGGCTTTCGGCCAGCCTCTTTCGGAAATGGCGCGCGCGGATCCGAGCGGTCCGCGCGCGAGCCGTCTAGGATCACGACCATGGTCGATGCGGTCCTTCTCGAAACCCTGGCGCGCGGCGTCGCCATCGGCGGCTTCGGCGCCACGGGCCTGGCCCTTGTGCTGGACCGGCGACCGACGCCGGTGCGCTGGGTCGGCGGCCTGTTCTTTCTGGGCGCCATCGCCCACGTCATTGACGGCTGCAAGCCGGGCTGGACCGATCACGCCACGCCGGCGATCTGGGCGATGTCGGTGGCGACCACGGGCCTGTTCTGGGCCTTCGCCCATGCCCTGTTCACCGACGAGCGGCGGTTCTCGCCGCACCGCCTGTGGCCCGCCCTGGGCCTGGTGATCCTGTGGGCCCTGGCCCGCTTCATGCCGCCCGAAATCTGTCGCCCGTTCTGGCTGGTGTTCAACTTGGCCTCGGTGGGACTGGTCCTGCATGCCCTGCTGGTCATCTGGCGCGGCTGGCGCGGCGACCTCGTCGTCCAGCGGCGGCGCCTGCGAGGTCCGGCCATGATCGCCGCCGCCGGCTATATCCTGCTGCTGAGCGCGCAGGACATGGCTTGGGCGACAGGCCTGCCTTGGATCTACGCGCCGAGCGTGTTGCAGGCCCTGGCCTTGGCCGGTCTGGCCCTGGCCGGCGCGGCGACCCTGCTTCGGGCCGAACCGCAGTTGGTCGAGGCGCCCGTCGCCGCGGGCGAAGCCGTGAAGTCCTCGCCCGTTCCCGCCATGGATCTCACCCCCGCCGACCGGCTGGTGCTGGCCCGGCTGGAGGCCGCCATGGACCAGGACGAGGTCTGGCGTGGCGAAGACCTGTCGATCACCGCCCTGGCGGCTCTGGTGGGCGCGCCCGAGCATCGCCTGCGCCGGCTGATCAACGGCGTCCTGGGCCATCGCAACTTCGCCGACTACGTCAACGGCCGGCGGATCGAGGCCGCCAAGATCGCCCTCGCCGCCCCGGACCTGGCCCTGAAGTCGATCTCGACCATCGCCTATGACCTGGGCTTCGCCTCGCTGGGTCCCTTCAATCGCGCCTTCCGCGCCGCCACCGGCGTCACCCCGACCGAATGGCGGAGCACCAACACCCCGGCGCCGACCCGGCTAAGGCTGGTCGAAACCGGCGATCCCTTGTCGAAAGCCGACAAGACAGCCTGATTTCGCGATCGGCGCGACGGACGACAGGCTCCGCGATCACTTCGGGACATCGCTCATTCGAGGAACCCCGATGTCGTCCCTTCTCCCCTTCGTCGAGAACTGGCTCCACGCCACCTTCACCGACGTCAGCCGCTACGTGATCTTCGCGGTCGGCGTCTGGCTGACGCTCTGGGTGGTGCTGGCCGCGCCTCTTGCCGGCCGCAAGATCCGCGAGAACCGTCCGCCCGCGCGCCAGCTGCTGATCGAGTTCGCCGCCTCGATCCGTTCGATCATGGTCTTCTCGACGATCGGCCTGCTCAGCTTCGGTCTGTTCCGCGCCGGTCTGATGCCGGGCCCCTACATCGCCCGAGATCTCGGCCCCGCCTGGTTCTGGGTCAGCCTGGTTCTGATGATCGTCGCCCACGACGCCTGGTTCTACTGGACCCATCGGCTGATCCATGACCGGCGACTGTTTCGCGCCTTCCACCGTCGCCATCACCGGTCGAACAATCCCTCGCCGTTCACCGCCTACAGCTTCGACCTGGGCGAGGCGGCGATCAATGGAGCGTTCGTGCCGCTGTGGATGCTGATGGTCCCCACGCAATGGCCGGTCGTGGGCCTGTTCATGCTGCACCAGATCGTCCGCAACACCCTGGGCCACAGCGGCTACGAACTCTTCCCCGCCACGCGGGAGGGCCGCCCGCTCCTGCCCTGGCTGACGACGGTGACTCACCACGACCTGCACCACGCCCAGGCCGGATGGAACTACGGGCTCTATTTCACCTGGTGGGATAAACTGATGGGCACCGAGAACCCGCGCTATCTGGAACGGTTCGCCCAGGTCGTGCGTCGTCCAAGGCGTGAGCTGGAGATCAAGACAGCCGAAGCCGCCTGACCGCTACCAGGTGGTGCGGACCAGCTTGACCATCAGCCGGCCGTCCTGAACCCGCTCGTCGGCGGCGCGCAGGCTGACGGTGAATTCGGCCGGAATGTCGAAGGGCCGGGTCAGGCTGACGTCGAAACCTTCGTCACCCTGGGTGCCGCCGCCCAGGGCGATCGAGGCGACCGGGCGGCCGTCCAGGGTCAGTTCGGACCGCACATTGGCCCGGGTCACCGGGGTGCGGCCGCGCACATAGACCGGCTGCGTGGCGTTCATGTCCATCGACAGCCGCACATAGTTGGTCTTGGGCAGCATGCCGAAGCCGAACGAGCGGGCCAAGGACGAGCGGATCGCCGCCTCGCGGGCGCCGGCGTTCCAGGAAGCCCCGACCCCGAGGGCGCGGTTGGCGGCGGCGTGCTCGTCTGGCTTCTGGTTCAGGTTGAGATCGAAATTATAGGTCGGATTGTCGACGGCCCCGGCGACCTTGGCGGTGAAGGTCGCCTTCTCGGCGTCGGTCGACAGGTCCAGGGTCTGGGCGGCCGAATAGCCCTGGAAGCGCCCGTCGGCGCCCCAGACGGCCAGATCGGGCTTGCGCACGACATCGCCGGCCGTCGCCGGCGAGGCGAGGACCGCGGTCGCGGCGGTCGCCACGATCAGGGATGCAAGCGTTCGAAACCCCATGGACTCCCGATAGCATAAGCCTTTGCGCGCCCAAACCACCTGGGCGACAAAATTGTATGACAGATGTTCGCCGCCCGGTTTCCAGGCGATTTACGCGGGAATGGATTTCCGGACAGGCGCCGATTTTGGCCGTCCGGCACGGTTTCCTTGCCTTCACGCCACCTTTCGGCTATTAGCGCGCCCTCTCACGGATGGCGGTCTTGCGCGCAGCCCTTTGGGTCGGGATTTCCCGCTCGGCATGCAGGATCCACCGTGATCGCCGGACTTCCGCCGACGATCGCGCCGCTATCCAAACCGGAAGAAGGAAAACATGGCGTTCTACGAACACGTGGTCATCGCGCGGCAGGACATCTCGCCGCAACAGGCCGAAGCTCTGAACGAGCAACTCAAGGCTCTCCTGGAAGAAAATGGCGGTCACATCGCCAAGATCGAATACTGGGGCCTGCGTAACCTCACCTATCGCATCAAGAAGAACCGCAAGGGCCACTACTCCCTGCTCGCCATCGACGCTCCGGCCGCGGCCGTGAAGGAGATGGAACGTCAGCTGCTGATCAATGAAGACGTGCTGCGCTTCATGACCATCCGCGTCGAAGAGCTGGACCTGGAACTGTCGCCGGTTCTGGCCCGTCGCGACCGCGAACGTGGCGAGCGCACCGAGCGCCCGCGCGACGACTTCGCGCCGGCCGCGTAAGGGAGAAGAGAGATCATGACCGATACCACTGCTCCCGAAGCCGGCGCTCCGGCCGCCGCCGCTGGCGGCGCCCGTCGTCCGTTCTTCCGCCGCCGCAAGGTTTGCCCGTTCTCGGGCGCCAACGCGCCGAAGATCGACTACAAGGACGTGAAGCTGCTGCAGCGTTACGTCTCCGAACGCGGCAAGATCGTGCCGTCGCGCATCACCGCGGTGTCGGCCAAGAAGCAACGCGAACTGGCCAAGGCCATCAAGCGCGCCCGCTTCCTGGCTCTGCTCCCCTACGTCGTGAAGTAAGGGAGACACCACGATGAAAGTTATCCTGCTCGAACGCGTCGAAGGCACCGGCGTCCTCGGCGACGTGGTCACCGTGAAGGACGGCTTCGCCCGTAACTTCCTGCTGCCGCGTCACAAGGCCCTGCGCGCCAACTCGGCCAACCTGAAGAGCTTCGAAGTTCAGCGCGCTGAAATCGAAGCCCGCAACGTCAAGAACCGCGAAGTCGCTGGCAAGGCCGGTGAAGGTCTCGACGGCAAGCAGTACGTGATGATCCGTCAAGCCGGCGAAAGCGGCCAGCTGTACGGTTCGGTCGCGGGCCGCGATGTCGCCGACGCCATCAAGGCCGAAGGCGGCAAGGTCGATCGCTCGATGATCGTCCTCGACAAGCCGATCAAGACGCTGGGCGTCCACGAAGTGAAGGTGAAGCTGCACGCTGAAGTGACCGTCACGGTCACCCTCAACATCGCGCGCAGCCAAGACGAAGCCGATCGCCAAGCGCGCGGCGAAAACGTCATCGCCGCTCAGTTCGAGGAAGATCGCGCCGCTGACGCCGAAGCCGCCCAAGACATGGCCGAAGGCGGCGCCGGTTCGTTCGAAGGCGACCACTACGAAGCCTAACCGCCTCGTAGAGCCTAGAAAAACTGGAAGAACGGCGCGGAGAAATCCGCGCCGTTTTTTTCTGCGCGTTTGCCTAGAATTGCTCAGCTTGTGGGCGAACGCACCCATCCCCATCCTCTAACCAGGGGGAGAAGGGCTCCTCCGCTTCCGGACCAAAAGGCCAAGAGCCGCTGGAAGCCATGCGAGGGGAATTCGCAATGCGTTTCAAAACCATCCTGATGGCCGCCACATCGCTGGCCGCCGTCGCCGGCGTGGCTCAGGCCCAAGACACGACGCCCGCCGACGACGCCAACGCCGTCGAGCAGGTCGTCGTCACCGGCACCCGCACCACCGGCCGCTCACGGCTGGACACCCTGGCGCCCGTCGACGTCGTGACCGCCAAGAACCTGCAGCAGCGCGGCGCCACCGACATCTCGACCGCCCTGGCGGCCACCGTGCCGTCGATCAACTTCCCGCGTCCGTCCAACACCGACGGCACCGACGCCATCCGGCCGATCGTGCTGCGCGGCATGGGTCCCGACCAGACCCTGGTGCTGGTCGACGGCGCCCGCCGGCACACCTCGGCCCTGATCAATGTCAACGGCTCGGTCGGACGCGGCTCGGCCGCCGTCGACCTGAACGCCATCCCCAGCAGCGCCATCGACCGCATCGAGGTGCTGCGCGACGGCGCCTCGGCCCAGTACGGCTCGGACGCCATCGCCGGCGTCGTCAACCTGCACCTGCGCGAAGCCGACCACGGCGGCGGGCTGACCGTCACCTACGGCGAGTACGTCACCAGCTTCAAGGGCTTCTACGGCGGCAAGCACAACATCAGCGACGGCGGGTCGGCCACGGTGGCCGGCTGGCAGGGCTTCAAGCTGGGCAGCGACGGCTTCCTGACCGTTTCGGCCCAGTACCGCGACCTGGACCCGACCAACCGGGCCGACAATGATCCGCGCGTCTCGCCCTCGCGGATCACCGCCCGCACCGGCGATCCCAAGACCGAGGACGTGTCGATCTATCTGAACGCCGCCAAGCCCCTGGCGGCCGGCTGGGAAGCCTATGGCTGGTACGGTTATCAGCAGCGCGACGCCAATTCGGCCGCCAGCTTCCGTCAACCGGCCTTCACGCCGACCGGCGCCAAGAGCAGCGACTACAACCAGGCCGTCCCGTCGATCTTCCCCAACGGCTACCTGCCGCTGCTGACCACCGACACCGAGGACGTCGCCGCGGCCGTCGGCCTGCGCGGCGAACTGGGCGGCTTCAAGATCGACACCAACCTGGTCTACGGCAAGAACGACATCGACTTCGGCGTCGAGAACACCGTCAACCCGTCGTACGGCGCGGCCTCGCCGACCAGCTTCGCGGCCGGCGGCCTGACCTATGACCAGCTGACCTACGGCCTGGACGCCAGCCGCGAGTTCGAGGTCGGCCTGGCCGGTCCGCTGAACGTCGCCTTCGGCCTGGAAGCGCGCCGCGAGAGCTTCCAGATCAACCCCGGCGAAGTGGCTTCCTACGCCCGGGGCCCGGTGGCGTTCGCCGCCGACGGCACGACCGCCCTCACCTTCGGCTCGCGCGGCTTCACCGGCTTTACGCCCAGCAACGCGGTCGACGTGGATCGCCACGCGGTCGGGGTCTATCTGGACCTGGAAGGCAAGGTCACCGAGGGCCTGACCGTCGGCGTCGCCGGCCGATACGAGGACTATTCCGACTTCGGCTCGAGCACGACGGGCAAGTTCACCGCCCGCTACGACTTCAGCCCCTCGTTCGCCGTGCGCGGCGGGATCTCGACCGGCTTCCGCGCCCCGAGCCTGCAGCAGCAGTACTACACCGCCACCTCGATCACCTACGTGGCTCAGGCCCTGCCGGGCGGTGGCGGCACCACTCTGGTGCCGTTCGAATCGGGCACCTATCCTTCGGTCAGCCCCGTGGGCCTGGCCCTGGGCGGCAAGCCGCTGAAGGCCGAGGACTCGACCAACTATTCGCTGGGCGTGGTCTATCGCAAAGGCGCCTTCGAGCTGACGGTCGATGGCTACCAGATCGACGTCGACGATCGCATCGTGCTGTCGGAGCTGTTCTCGAACGCGGCCGGGGCCTCCAACCCCAACGCCGCCCAGATCGGCGCCCTGCTGGCCCCCTACGGCACGACGGCGGCGCGGTTCTTCATCAACGGCGTCGACACCTCGACCAAGGGCGTCGACGTGGTGGCGCGTTACCGGATCAATGACGAGCAGGCCGGGATCTTCGACCTGACCCTGGCGGCCAACCTCAACGACTTCAGCGTCGAAAAGACCCCGGTCACCACCACCCTGGCCACGCCGCAGTCGCTGTTCGCCCGTCAAGCCACCCTGCGCTTCGAAAAGGGCACCCCGCGCGAGAAGATCACCCTGCAGGGCGACTGGACCAAGGATCAGTGGGGCGCGACCCTGCGCTCCACCTTCTACGGCGACGTCCTGGCCCCTGGCACGGCCAACGACGGCAGCACCGACTGGAAGACCGGCGCCAGCGGCGTGGTCGACGCCGAGGTCCGCTACACCTTCCCGATCGGCCTGACCCTGTCGGCCGGGGCCGACAACCTGTTCGACCAGTACACCAACCAGATCCCGCCCAACCTCAACACCAGCGGCGCGGGCCCCTATTCCAACTTCTCGCCCTACGGCTTCAATGGGCGCTTCCTCTACACGCGTTTGAGCTACAGCTGGTAAGGCTCTGACTCGGTTGAACTAAGCGGAAAGGGCGCGGCGAGCGATCGTCGCGCCCTTTTCAATACGTCCGATTCCGTCGTACGAGAGGCTCAGAACATACATAAAACATCCCCGTTCATCTGAAGCCTCACCGGTCGCTCCTGAGACCCGTTCGCGTTAACGTGTGCCAATGTCTCTCGTCCCCGCTCTAGACCTCCGCCCATCCTCCCCGATGGGCGATATCGTCGTCGCCGTCGCGCCGCATAACCTGGAAGCCGAACAGGCGCTGCTGGGCGTGCTGCTGTACGACAACGCCGCCTACGAGCGCCTGACCGACAGCCTGCAGGGCCGTCACTTCTACGAACCCTTCCACCAGCGGCTGTTCCAGTCGATCGAGACCCACATCCGCAAGGGCCAGTTGGCCGAGCCGATCCTCCTGGCCGACGAGTTCAAGCACGATCCGGCCTTCGACGAGCTGGGCGGCCTGCGCTACCTGGCCGATCTGGTCGACCGCGCCCCGCCCGCCGCCAACGTCGGCGACTACGCGCGCGCCGTGTTCGACCTGGCCCTGCGCCGCGACCTCATCCGCATCGGCGGCGAGATCGCCTCCACCGCGCACGGCGGCGTCAGCAAGGACGACGTCAAGGTTCCGGCTCGCGACCAGATCGAAGCGGCCGAACAGCAGCTCTACACCCTGGCCGAAAGCGGCGCGGCCAGCTCCGGCTTCGTCAGCTTCGGCGACGCCCTGCGCGGCGCCGTCGAGATGACCGCCGAGGCCTACAGCCGCGACGGCGGCATGTCGGGCCTGGCCAGCGACCTGATCGACCTGGACACCAAGATCGGCGGCCTGCACCCCTCCGACTTGATCGTGCTGGCCGGCCGTCCGTCGATGGGCAAGACCGCCCTGGCGACCAACATCGCCTTCAACGTCGCCAAGAAGTACGCCTGGGAGCCCCAGCCGGACGGCACCAAGAAGACCGTCAGCGGCGGCGTCGTGGCCTTCTACTCGCTGGAAATGAGCGCCGAACAGCTGGCCCTGCGTATGCTGGCCGACGCCTCGGGCGTGTCGGGCGACAAGCTCCGCAAGGGCGAGATCGACGCCTCGGAATTCGGCCGGGTGCGCGACGCGGCCATCGAGTTGCAGGAAGCCCCGCTCTATATCGACGCCACCGGCGGTATCTCGATCGCCAAGCTGACCGCCCGGGCCCGTCGCCTGAAGCGCCAGGTGGGCCTGGACCTGATCGTCGTCGATTACCTGCAGCTGGTCACCGGTTCGGACCTGGGCTCGAACGCCAACCGCGTGCAGGAAGTCTCGCAAATCACCATGGGCCTCAAGGCCTTGGCCAAGGAACTTGCTTGCCCGGTGATCGCCCTGTCGCAGCTGTCGCGTCAGGTCGAGCAGCGCGAGGACAAGCGCCCGCAGCTGTCCGACCTTCGTGAATCCGGCTCGATCGAGCAGGACGCCGACATGGTCTGGTTCGTCTATCGCGAAAGCTACTACGTCGGCCGCGCCGAGCCCCGCGAAGGCACGCCCGAGCACCTGCAATGGCAGGAGGACATGGATCGCCTGCAAGGCCTGGCCGAGGTGATCATCGCCAAGCAGCGTCACGGCCCCATCGGCACCGTGCGCCTGTCGTTCAACAGCGACACCACGCGCTTCGGCAACCTGGCCCGCGACCACTATTTCCACCAGATGCGCAGCGGCAGCGAGGAATAGGCTTCACGCGTTTGACGTGAACGGACGGACTGGGCCAGGGTGGCCCGTCCGCCGCTCCGGTTTGCTTGCAAGGTCGCCCGATGGAGTTCAATCCCCTGCCGGTGTCGACCGCGGTCGGCGCGTTCCTGCTGGCCTTCCCGGCCCTGTTCTCGATCGTCAATCCGATCGGCTCGGCCCTGATCTTCCACCAGTTGCTGGCCGACCATCCGCCCGAGACCCGTCGACGCCTGGCGCCGACCATCGCGATCTACGCCTTCTGCATTCTGCTGGGCTCGCTGCTGTTGGGCGGCTACATCCTGAACTTCTTCGGGGTCAGCCTGGGCGCGTTGCGGGTGGCCGGCGGGCTGGTGGTGGCGATCCGCGCCTGGGCGCTCTTGATGTCGCCCGAGGTCCACGCAGAGCACAAGACCGGCGACGCCGCACCGATTCTGACCCGGGCCGAGGACATCGCCTTCTTTCCCCTGACCATGCCGTTCACGACCGGTCCCGGCGCGATCTCGGTCGCCATCGCCCTGTCGTCCCAGCGGCCGGCCGGCGGGAGCTCGGTCATTCCATTCTTCGCCGGCGCCAGCCTGGCGGCCGGCGTGATCGCGGTGCTGGTGTGGCTGCTCTATCGCGCCTCGGACCGGGTGCTGGCTTTCCTGGGCGTCTCGGGCGCACGAGTGATGTCGCGGCTGATGGCGTTCCTGCTGATGTGCATCGGCGTGCAGATCGTCGCCAGCGGGGTCGAGAACCTGGCCGTCCAGTTCCTGGCCCGGCATTGAGCCTGCACAGCATCTGGACTGGCCTTGGGACGCGCGCTCGGCTACGTCCCGGCCCGTGACCGAAGCCAGCCTCCTCACGATCGACCTCGACGCTCTGGCGTCCAACCACGCCGTGCTCAAGGCCGCCGCCGGCGGTGTCGAGCTCGCGCCGGCCGTGAAGGCCGACGGCTATGGCCTGGGCGCGGCCCTGGTGGCCGGACGGCTGTGGGACGAAGGCGCGCGGAGCTTCTATGTCGCCCGCCTGTCCGAGGGCATGACCTTGCGGCGATCCCTGGGCGATCGCGCGGCGACGATCTACCTGCTGGACGGCGTAACCCCCGGCTCGGCCCCGGCCATCGAGGCGGCCGGCCTGACCCCGGTGCTCAACAGCCTGCCGCAGATCGAGGCCTGGAACAGCCACGCGCGCGGCCGCGTGCTGGAGGCCGCCCTGCACATCGACACCGGCATGAACCGCCTGGGCCTGCGTCCGGAGGAAGCGGTCGTGCTGACCGGCGCGATGGACAGGCTGAAGTTCCTCAACATCACCCTGGTGATCAGCCACCTGGCCTGCGCCAGCGAGCCCGACCACGCGCTGAACGCTCGCCAGCTGGCGCGCTTCACCGAGACCGCCGCCCTGTTCCCCAACGCCCGACGCAGCCTGGCCAATTCCGGCGGCGTCTTCCTGGGCGGCGACTACCACTTCGACCAGTGCCGGCCGGGGATCAGCCTCTATGGCGGCGGTCCGCGCGACGTGCCCGACGCCCGGATCAAGGCGGTGGCGACGCTGGAAGCGCCGATCCTGCAGGCCCGCGTCGTGCCGCGCGGCGAAAGCATCGGCTACGGCGCGGCCTTCACCGCCCAGGACACGACCCGCGTGGCCATCCTCGCGGCTGGCTACGCCGACGGCGTGCCTCGCGCGGCCCATCCGCGTGGCGCGGTGTGGTTCGACGGCGCCCTGCGGCCGATGCTGGGCCGGGTGTCGATGGACCTGATCGCCGTCGACATCACCGACTGCGACGCCGCTCGCCCCGGCGCGATGATGCAGATCATCGGTCCGGACCTGCCGGTGGACGACGCCGCCGCGGCGGCGGGCACCACGGCTTATGAGTTGCTGACGCGGATCGCGCCCAGGGCGCGCCGGGTCGTGAAGGGCTGATCCAGCCCCACGTCCGCCTTTGGCGCACCCGCCGGCCACTGTAGGCTCCAGTCACTCTCGAATCAGGAGCACTCATGGCCCGCGACGGCGCCGTCTACGCCTGCCAGTCCTGCGGCGCGGTCACGACCAAGTGGTCGGGGCAGTGCTCGGCCTGCCAGAGCTGGAACAGCCTGGTCGAGGAAACCGGCGTTCGTGCTCCGGGGGCCTTGTCGGTCACCAAGGCCAGCCGCGCACGGGGCCTGCAGTTCACCGGCCTGGAAAGCGACACCCCCGCCCCGCCCCGCATCATCACCGGCGTCGACGAGTTCGACCGGGTGTGCGGCGGCGGCGTGGTGCCCGGCTCGGCCATCCTGATCGGCGGCGACCCTGGCGTGGGCAAGTCCACCCTGCTGCTGGAGGTGGTGGCCAAGGCCAGCCTCAAGGGCGTTTCGTGCGCCTACATCTCCGGCGAGGAGGCCGTGGCCCAGATCCGGGGCCGCGCCGAGCGCATGGGCTTCGCCCAGGCCCCCGTGAAGCTGGCGGCCGAGAGCAGCCTGCGCGACATCCTCGACGGCTTGAAGCGCGACAACTTCGACCTTGTCGTCATCGACTCGATCCAGACCATGTGGAGCGACGCCCACGAGGCCGGGCCCGGCACGGTCACCCAGGTGCGGGCCTGCGCCCAGGAGCTGGTGCGCCTGGCCAAGAAGAAGGGCGTGGCCATCCTGCTGGTCGGCCACGTCACCAAGGACGGCCAGATCGCCGGCCCGCGCGTGGTCGAACACCTGGTCGACGCGGTGCTCAGCTTCGAAGGCGAGCGCGGCTATCCGTTCCGGATCCTGCGCGGCGCCAAGAACCGCTTCGGGGCCACCGACGAGATCGGCGTGTTCGAGATGGGCGATTCCGGCCTGCGCGAGGTGAAGAACCCCTCGGCCCTCTTTCTCAACGAGGGCGGCGAGCGGGCGGCGGGCGCGGCGGTGTTCGCCGGCATCGAGGGTTCGCGGCCCGTCCTGGTGGAGTTCCAGGCCCTGGTCGCGCCCTCCGCGTACGGAACGCCCAGACGCGCCGTGGTCGGATGGGATTCCGGACGCCTGGCCATGGTGCTCGCCGTGCTTGAATCACGGTGCGGCCTTGGTTTTGGCAACAAGGACGTCTATCTGAACGTCGCTGGCGGCCTGCGGATCACCGAGCCGGCGGCGGACTTGGCGGCGGCGGCGGCCCTGGCCTCCTCGGCCCTCGACATCGCCCTGCCGCAGGACTGCGTCGTCTTCGGCGAAGTCAGCCTGTCCGGTGAAGTGCGGCCCGTGAGCCGTATGGAGACACGTTTGAAAGAGGCCGCGAAACTCGGCTTTGGCCGAGCTCTGGGACCGCTGTCGGGACTTCCCGAGGGCGGCGGAGCTCTGCCCGTGGCGGGCGTGGCCCGTCTGGCCGACGCGGTGCGCCGCATCGGCGACGAGATCTGGGGCCAGCTGACGTGACGCCTTTCGACATCATCTTCGGCCTGATCCTGCTGGTCTCGGCCGTGGTCGGCTTCGCGCGCGGCGCGTCGCGCGAGCTGACCTCGGCCCTGTCGTTCATCGTCGCCGCCCTACTCTCCCTGCTGGCCCTGCGCGTCACCGGTCCGCTGTTTCGCGGTTTGATGGACCCGGACTGGGCGGCCACGGCGGCCGCCATTCTGGTCACCTTCGTCATCATCTTCGTGGCTCTGCGCCTGGTCGGCGCCCAGATCACCAAGACCCTACATGCCGACGGCGCCCTGGGCACGCTGGACCGGCTGATGGGCCTGGCGTTCGGCCTGATCCGAGGCCTGGTGGTGCTGGGCGTGTTCAGCCTGGTGTTTCATATGGCCACACCCCCTGACCGCGTTCCTAGCTGGATGTCCAAGTCGGCTCTATATCCGCTGTCGAACGCCGCCGGTCGGGTGCTGAAGGTCTTCGCCCCCAAGGGCGCGGGCCTGGCCGGCAAGCTGGCCCCCGCCATCGAGGACGCCGTTCATGACGGCGCCAGTGACAAACCGTCCGACCGCAAGTCGGGCGAAGCAGGTTATGATAAGAACCAGCGTCGTTCCGTCGACGATCTGGTGGAGAAATCGCGATGACGTCCTTCGGCCAGTCGACCGACCGCTTCTCGTCCAAGCCCTGGCGTGATCCCGAAGACGACACTCTGCGCCTCGAATGCGGGGTCTTCGGCGTCTACGGCGTGCGCGACGCCGCCGCCGTCACCGCCCTGGGCCTACACGCCCTGCAGCATCGCGGCCAGGAAGCCTGCGGCATCGCCGCCTTCGACGGTCAGCGCTTCCACACCGAACGCCACATGGGCCACGTGGGCGACGCCTTCACCGGCAACGACCTGGTCCAGCGCCTGCCCGGCGGCATGGCCATCGGCCACACCCGCTATTCCACGGCCGGCGGCAGCGGCATCCGCAACGTCCAGCCGATGTTCGCCGATCTGGAAACCGGCGGCGTGGCCATCGCCCACAACGGCAACCTGACCAACTTCCTGACCCTGCGCGAGCGCCTGGTGCAGGAAGGCGCGATCTTCCAGTCGACCAGCGACAGCGAGGTGATCCTTCACCTGATCGCCCGCTCGCGGAAGGCCCGCATCGTTGACCGTTTCATCGACGCCGTCGGCCAGATCGAGGGCGGCTACGCCATCGTGGCCATCACCAACAAGAAGATGATCGGCCTGCGCGATCCGCTGGGCATCCGCCCGCTGGTGCTGGGCGACCTGGACGGCCAGCCGATCCTGGCGTCGGAGACCTGCGCGCTCGACATGATCGGCGCACGCTTCGTGCGCGACGTCGAGCACGGCGAGATGGTGGTGATCTCCGAGACCGGCGTGAAGTCGCTGCGTCCGTTCCAGAACGTCGCCGCCCGCCCCTGCGTGTTCGAATACGTCTACTTCGCCCGCCCCGACAGCGTCGTGAACGGCCGCTCGGTCTATGACGTGCGCAAGCGCATGGGCCAGCGCCTGGCCATCGAGACCGGTGTCGAGGCCGACGTCGTGGTGCCGGTGCCCGACAGCGGCGTGCCCGCCGCCATCGGCTTCGCCCAGCAAAGCGGCCTGCCCTTCGACCTGGGCATCATCCGCAACCACTATGTCGGCCGCACCTTCATCCAGCCAACCCAGGGCGTGCGCGAACTGGGCGTGCGCATGAAGCACAGCCCCAACCGCGCCGTGCTGGAAGGCAAGCGCGTCATCCTGATCGACGACTCGATCGTGCGCGGCACCACCTCGCTGAAGATCGTCCGCATGGTCCGCGAGGCCGGCGCCAAGGAGGTCCACCTCCGTTCGGCCAGCCCGCCGATCAAGTGGCCCGACTTCTACGGCATCGACATGCCCGAGCGCGACCAACTGCTGGCGGCCAACAAGTCGCTGGAAGAGATGGCCCGGTTCCTGGAAGTCGACAGCCTGGGCTTCCTGTCGGTCGACGGCCTCTACCAGGCGCTGGAAGCCGGTCCCCGCGACCCGGCCCACCCGCAGTTCACCGACCATTACTTCACCGGCGACTATCCCACCCGCCTGACCGACCGCGAGATCGCCGAAGGCCGCAACGACCAGGCCGAAAAGCAGCTGTCGCTGTTGAGCGCCTAGGACTCCGCGCCCTTCGAGGCTCGCCGATGGCTCGCGCCTCAGGATGAGGACCGTTGAGCCGACTTCCATCCCCCTCATCCTGAGGCGCCGCGTAGCGGCCTCGAAGGACGCGGGGCGTCGCCGCTAGGATATCGCCTTGCTTAAAGACCTCCTCGCCAAGCTGAAGATCGACGGCTACATCCTGGCCCTGATCGGCATGGTCGTGCTGGCCTCGATCCTGCCCGTACGTGGCCAGGCCGCCGAGATCCTGGGCTGGGTGGTCAAGATCGCCATCGCCCTGCTGTTCTTCCTGCACGGCGCCAAGCTGTCGCGCGAGGCCGTGATCGCGGGCATGACCCACTGGCGTCTGCACCTGACGATCCTGGCCTTCACCTTCGTACTGTTTCCGGCGCTGGGCCTGCTGATCAGCAAGTCGGGCCTGCTGTCGCCCACCCTGTCGACCGGCATGCTGTTCCTGTGCTGCCTGCCGTCCACCGTGCAGTCGTCGATCGCCTTCACCTCGATCGGCCGAGGCAATGTCGCCGCCGCCGTCTGCGCGGCCTCGGCCTCGAACCTGCTGGGCATCTTCCTGACCCCGGTGCTGGTGGGGCTGCTGATGCATGCCCATGGCGACGTCGGCGGCTGGGACTCGATCAAGTCGATCATCATTCAACTGCTGGTCCCGTTCGTGGCCGGCCAGCTGGTTCGCCCCTGGGTCGGCGCCTGGATCGAGCGGCACAAGGCGCTGGTCGGCCGCGTGGACCGCGGCTCGATCCTGTTGGTGGTCTATTCGGCGTTCAGCGCCGCCGTGGTCGGCGGTATCTGGAAGATCGTCTCGATCCCGGAGCTGGGCGTGCTGCTGGTCGCCTGCGTGGTGCTGCTGGCCGTGGTGATGGCCGTCACCATGTTCGGCTCGCGGGCCCTGGGCTTCTCCAAGCCCGACGAGGTGGCCATCGTGTTCTGCGGCTCCAAGAAGAGCCTGGCCACCGGCGTGCCGATGGCCGGCATCCTGTTTCCCGGCGCCACGGCGGGGATCCTGGTTCTGCCCCTGATGCTGTTCCACCAGATCCAGCTGATGGCCTGCTCGGTGCTGGCCCAGCGTTACGGCGCACGGCCGGCGGACGAGGCCTGACACCAACAAAATCCGTTGTTGTTTGTTGGTGAAACCAACGGATTTCGTTTCAACGCCAAACGGTTCTGTTTAGAACCCGCCCATGACTTCCGACTCCGAAAAGCCGCTGGCCGGCCGTCTCGCCCTCGTCACCGGCGCCACGCGCGGCATCGGCGAGGCCATCGCCCTGGGCCTGGCCCAGGCTGGCGCCCACGTCATCGCCCTGGGCCGCACGCAAGGCGCGCTGGAGGCCCTGGACGACGCCATCTTCACCGCCACCGGCGAGCACGCCACCCTGGTGCCGCTGGACCTGCGCGAGGCCGACGGCCTGGATCAGCTGGGCGCGGCCCTCTACGAACGCTTCGGCAAGCTGGACATCCTGGTCGGCGCCGCCGGCGTCCTGGGCGCGCTCACCCCGGTGGGGCACCTGGATCCCAAGGGCTGGGACATGATCATGGCCACCAACCTGACCGCCAACTGGCGGCTGATCCGGGCCATGGATCCGCTGCTGCGCCGCGCCGAAGCCGGCCGGGCCATCTTCCTGACCAGCAGCGTCGCCAAGACCCATCGCGCCTTCTGGGGCGGCTACGCGGCCTCCAAGGCCGGACTGGAAGCCATCGTCGCCTGTTATGACGACGAGATGGAAAACACCACGGTGCGCGCCGTCTGCGTCGATCCGGGCGCTATGCGCACCCGCATGCGCGCCGGGGCCTTCCCGGGCGAGGATCCGCAGACCGTGCCCGCGCCCGACACCATCGTCCCGCTGATCGTTGACCTGTCGCGTCCCGATCGCGTGCCGCCCAAGGGCGTCGTGCGCTTCAAGGAGCGGGGCCAGGAGTCGGCCAGCTTAGGTTGACGCCAGGGTCGCCCCAAGGCGGCGGCGTTAACACAACCCAAGCGCCACCGTCGCAGGTCAAAGTCTAGGCCGCCCGGATCGAGGCACAAGTCGGGAATTCGACAAAAATACGTAAAATCATGACTTTGTAGTCATGGTTCGCATCAACGTATTCACCCAAATTGATCGCTTTAAAATTGAGCTGCGCCAAACTGTCGCGGTACAGGGCGTTGTTTTGCTCCTAACGTTAATGTGTCATCAACTCTGAGAACGCACGCTGTACGTGCAAAAGAGGGAACCCGCCTGGGGGGCCCGAACGGGGGAAATCCCATGTCGTTGTTTTCGCCTAAACGTCCTGATCAGAAGGTGGCGCAACGCTTGGCGGATCTGGAGGCCACGGTGGCCGCCATCGATCGCTCGCAGGCCATGATCGAGTTTCAGCTCGACGGCACGATCATCACCGCCAACCAGAATTTCCTGAGCACCGTGGGCTATACGCTCGACGAGATTGTCGGCCGTCACCACGGCATGTTCGTCGACACCGCCTACGGCCAGAGCCCCGAATACAAGAACTTCTGGGTCAACCTCGGCCGCGGCGAGTTCTTCTCCGACAAGTTCCAGCGCGTCGGCAAGGGCGGCAAGGACGTCTGGATCCAGGGCAACTACAACCCGATCTTCGATGCGGACGGAAAGCCCTGCAAGGTCATCAAGTTCGCCATCGACATCACCGAGGTCGAACTCGAGCGCATCGAGAACGAGAAGCGCCGCAAGGCCGAGGCCGAACAGAGCGCCGTGGTCTGCTCGCTGGCCTCCTACCTGAAGCGCCTGGCCAACGGCGACCTGACCGCCCAGATCACCGAGAACTTCGAAGGCCGCTTCCTGCCGATCAAGGAAGACTTCAACGCCGCCGTGCAGGCCCTGCGCGAGGCCATGCTGGAGATCTCGGCCTCGACGTCGGGCGTGCGCAACGGTTCGGACGAGATCACCAACGCCTCGGAAGACCTGTCCAAGCGCACCGAGCAGCAGGCCGCCGCGCTCGAGGAGACCGCCGCCGCCCTCGACGAGATCACCGCCACGGTGCGTCGCAGCGCCGAGGGCGCCAAGCAGGCCTCGACCGCCGCCTCGACCACTCGCGAGGACGCCACCCGCTCGGGCGAGATCATGCGCGACGCCATCGCCGCCATGGGTGAGATCGAACAGAGCTCGGGCAAGATCGGCCAGATCATCGGCGTGATCGACGAGATCGCCTTCCAGACCAATCTGCTGGCCCTGAACGCCGGGGTCGAGGCGGCCCGAGCCGGCGAGGCCGGTCGCGGCTTCGCGGTCGTCGCCCAGGAAGTCCGCGCCCTGGCCCAGCGCTCGGCCGAGGCCGCCAAGGAGATCAAGACCCTGATCGCCAGCAGCACCGCGCAAGTCGAACGCGGCGCGCGCCTGGTCAGCGACACCGGCGACTCGCTCGGCGGTATCGTCGGCAAGATCGCCGAGATCGACACCCTGATCTCCGAGATCGCCCAGTCGTCCCAGGAACAGGCCACGGGCCTCAACCAGGTGAACACCGCCGTCAACCAGATGGACCAGGTCACCCAGCGCAACGCCGCCATGGTCGAGGAAGCCACGGCCGCCGCCGCCAGCCTGCGCAACGAGGCCGGCGCCCTGGCCGACCTGGTCGGTCGCTTCGACACCGGCGCTTCGGCCGCGTCGGCCCCCATCCGCAGGCCCGAGCCGGCTCGCACGGCGGTCCACCGTCCGGCGGCCAACCCGGTCGGCGAGGCCCAGGCCCGCCTGGTCACCCAACTGCGTCCCGGCTCAAGCGCCGCGATCGCTCCGCAGTGGGAGGAATTCTAACAAGTTTCCCGATCCGGGTTTCCGGAAGAGCCCGGATCGTGAATGCGCCGGGTGGGTCGATGTCCCCCCCACCCCGACCCTCCCGGCGCGCTTTGTAGGCGTAACGGCGAACCTCCCCTGGCGGGAGGTTCGTTCGCGTTTCAGGCCAGGGTGCGGAACGTCACCGAATAACGCAGGGCCTCGACCGGCGGGATGCTATGCTCCCAGACCGAGCGCGCCTCGCCCGCCAGCCAGTAGGCCGAGCGCGGCTCCAGGGTCAGCGATTGTCGTTCCCAGCCCGCGCCGTGCGGTCGCCGAAAACGTAGAACGCCGGGCGACAGCAGCGAGAACCCGATCACCTGGCCGAACGCCGCCTTGTCGCGGTGCCAGCCGATCGGCGCGCCCGGCGGATATTCGTTGACCAGGGCGTGGACCAGGGCGTCGGGCTCCAGCCCAGCCAGACCCGCCGCCTTGCGGCGTAGCGACTGCAGGAAGTCCGGGATCGGCGCTCCCTGATCCAGACCGCCCGTGCCCGCATCGTAGCGCGCGCCGAAATAGGCCACGCGGCGTCGCGCCTGGTGGCCCTGCATCTCGAAAGCGCGCAGGTCGAGCCGGCCGAGGTTCGCGACGAGCGCGGCCTCCTCATCACGCGAGATCTGGTCGGCGCGATAGACAAACCCTGGCGGCCCGATCGCCAGATCATCGAACAGGTTGGCTTGCCATGTGGTCATGCCGAGGAAATGGGGCCGTCCGCCGCGTCGTTCCAGTGCAACCGCACGCCTCCTCGCGCGTCTAGGCTCGGGAGGCTTTCCCATGATCCGATCCCTACGTCCGCGCGCGGTCCCGGCATGAGCGCGGCACAGCTCGATGCCGTGATCGTGGGCGGCGGTCCGGCCGGCCTGACGGCGGCCCTGTACATGGCGCGCTTCCGGCGCGAGGTGGTGGTCATCGACGGCGGCGCCAGTCGCGCGGCTTGGATACCGACGACGCACAATCATCCCGGCTTCCCGGACGGCGTGTCCGGCGAGGCCTTGCTGGACCTGCAGCGGCGGCACGCCCTTCGCTACGGCGCCCGGATCCAGGCCGGCGCGGTCGAGGCTCTCGCGGTCGAGCCTGACGGCTTCACCCTGACCGTCGACGGCGAGCCGCTACGCGCCAGGACCGTCCTGCTGGCCTGCGGGGTCGAGGACAACGCCCCGGACCTGCCGGACGTCGATGCGGCGGTGCGCCGAACCCTGCTGCGGATCTGCCCCATCTGCGACGGCTTCGAAGTCACCGGCCAGCGGGTCGGCGTGATCGGTCACGGACCGCTGGGGGCGCGCGAGGCCCTGTTCCTGGGGGCCTATACCGACCGGCTGTCCCTGATCCACATCGCTGCGCCCAACGCCCTGCCCGCCGAGGAACGCGACCAGCTGGCCCGTGCGGGCGTAACCTTGATCGAGGCGCCGATCGAAAGCGTCGAGCTTCAGCCCGACCGGCCGCGCGCCCTATGCTTCTCGGGTCCGGGCCGCGTGGAGTTCGACGCGCTCTACAGCGCCCTGGGCGTCACGCCCCGCACCGAGCTGGCGCTGGCGGCCGGCGCCCGCCACGACGACCAAGGCCGGCTGGTGGTCGATGACCATCAGCAGACCTCGATCCCGGGCCTCTACGCCGCCGGCGACATGGTGCGCGGGCTCAACCAGATCACCACGGCCCAGGGCGAGGCGGCCATCGCCGCCACCGCCATGCACAACCGACTCAGAGGCGCCTAGCGCCCCTTCGGCGGCGCCTTGTTGCCGCGCACGGTGCGCGCTCCGGCCACCGGACGGCGCACCGCCGTCTTGGAGCCGGCGCTCTTGCCGCCGGCAGCCTTGAAGCCGACCTTGTAGCTGGGCGTGGTCGACTTCTTCTGGGCCTTGGGGCCCATCTTCTTCACCGACTTGACCGCCGACTTGCCGGGTTCAGCCGCCGGCGACGCCACGACCTCGGCGGGCTTGGGCGCCTTGGAGGCCTTCGCGGCTTTCGAGACCGGCTTTCCGGTGCTCGGAGCCGGCACGGGCAGTCCGGCGGCCTGAGCCGCGGCCGCGGCGGCGGCTTCGGCGACGCGCACCGACTTCTTGACGGTGTTGCGCGAGGCGCGAATGCGTTCGGCCTCGCGTTCGCGCCGCTCGAATTCGCGCTTGCCCTTGCCCGAGTGGCCCTTGGCCTCGCCCTCGGCATACGGGTTGGCGCCCGACTTCAGGGTAATGCGCAGTGGCACGCCCGGCAGGTCGAAGCTTTCGCGCAGGCTGTTGATCAGGTAGCGCCGATACTGCTCGGGCATCTGGTCGGCGCGGCTGGAGAACAGCACGAAGGTCGGCGGACGAGCCTTGGTCTGGGCCATGTACTTGGGCTTGATGCGCTTGCCGCCGACGCTGGGCGGCGGGTGGCGCTGCATGGCCATCTGCAGCCAGTCGTTCAGGTCGCGGGTCTTGACCTTGGTCGACCAGTCCTTGTGGCTCTTGAGCACGGCCGGCATCAGGCGCTCGACGCCCTTGCCGGTCTCGCCGGACAGCGCGATCACGGGCGTGCCGCGCAGCTGCGGCAGCATGCGCTCGGCGTGCTCGACGAAGCCCTTCAGGGTCGCGCCAGGATCCTCGACCAGGTCCCACTTGGCCAGCACGAAGACGACGCAGCGCCCTTCCCGCTCGGCCAGGTCGGCGATCTGAAGGTCCTGGGTCTCGAACGGGTGGGTGGCGTCCATCACCAGCAGCACCACCTCGGCGAAGGTGATCGAGCGGATGGTGTCGCCGGTCGAGAGCTTTTCCAGCTTCTCGTTGACCTTGGCCTTCTTGCGCAGGCCGGCGGTGTCGACCAGGCGCACCTTGCGGTCGCCCCAGATCCAATCCACCGAGATGGAGTCGCGCGTGATGCCGGCCTCGGGACCGGTCAGCAGGCGCTGCTCGCCGATCAGGCGGTTGATCAGGGTCGACTTGCCGGCGTTGGGGCGGCCGACAATGGCGATCTTGATCGGCTTGTCGTCGCCCAGCTCGTCGTGCTCGCCCTGCAGCTCTTCGGGCGCGATGGCGATCAGGGCCGCGTAGAGCTCGGCCATGCCCTCGCCATGCTCGCCGCTGATCTGGATCGGTTCGCCCAGGCCCAGCACGTTGGCCTCGGCCGCGCCATGGTCGCCGGCCTTGCCCTCGGACTTGTTGGCCGCCACCAGCACCGGCTTGTTCCGCTTGCGCAGGATCTCGGCGAAGATCTTGTCCAGCGGCGTCAGACCCTCGCGGGCGTCGAACACCAGCAGGGAGACATCGGCCTCCTCGATCGCCAGCTCGGTCTGGGCGCGCATCCGCGCTTCCAGGCTTTCGTCGGTGACGTCCTCGAAGCCGGCGGTGTCGATCAGCTCCAGGTCCAGGTCGCCGAGGCGGCCGTGGGCGAAGCGACGGTCGCGGGTGACGCCGGGCTGGTCGTCGACCAGGGCCAGCTTGCGGCCGGCCAGACGGTTGAACAGGGTCGACTTACCCACATTGGGGCGGCCGACGATGGCGAGTTTCAAAGGCATGGGCTGTGATTAGTCGATTTCGGGGACAAAAGCGACAAACCCGGACTGGTAAGGACCAGCCCGGGTTCGCGATGCTCGGATTGTAGGGCCGGGAGCGACCCAAAGACGCCTAGCGGATGGCGATCAGATCGGCTTCGTCGGTCGCCACATAGACCGTGTCGCCCATGGCGATCGGCCCCAGCAGGACGGATTGGCCGACCTTCAGGGTCTTCAGCGTCTCGCCGGTCTTGGGGTTGAGGGCCACGGCCTGACCCTCGCTCGACACGGTGATCAGTCGGCCCGAAGCCAGGATCGGCGTCGACCACAGCAGCGGGTGCTTGGCGCGCTTCTTCTTCTGCTTCTTGCTCAGCTTGTCGGTGTTGTTGAGATCGCGGATCCAATAGACCTGACCGGCTTCGCGCGACACGCAGATCACCTGGCCGGCCTTGTCGACCACGAAGACCACGTCGCCGGCCGCCCAGGGGCTGGTGATGGCCGTGACCGGCAGGCTCCAGCGGGCCTGGCCCGTGCGCAGGTCGGTGGCGGCGAACACGCCCGAGTGGCTGACGGCGAAGACGTCGCCCTTGAAGATCACCGGACGACCGGCAATGTCGCGGATTTCCGACAGGGCGTTGGTGCGGCTGGCGCGGCTGAGGGCCTCGCTCCACAGATCGTTGCCGTTGGTGGCGCGCAGGGCGACCAGTTCGCCCGAGGCGAAGCCAGCCACCACGGTGTCGCCGCTGACCGCGGGGCTGGTGGCTCCCAGGATGCGGGCCGGCTCGATCAGGGCCTGGTAGGTCCAACCCGGCGCGCCGTCGGCGGCGTTGAAGGTCAGCAGTTCGTTGTCGGTCGAGATCACGAACACCCGGCCGTCCGAAACGGTCGGCGCGGCGTGGATCGGCGTGCTGGTCGACTGGCGCCAGGCCTCGGCGCCGGTGGCGGCGTCCAGCTGGGCCACGAAGCGGAAGCCCGACGAGACGTAGAGCTTGCCGTTGGCGTAGGCGACGCCGCCGCCGAAGCCGGTGCGGTCGGCCGCGCTGCCGCCGATGCCCATGAAGCCGTGCTTCTTGCCCGGAGCCTTGGCCGGGCGCAGGTCCTTGCGCCAGATCGTCGAACCGCTCTTAGCGTCCATGGCGACGACGGTGGCTTCACCGTCCATCACGAAGATCTTGCCGTCGGCGGCGATCGGCGGGGCGGTGACGTGATACTTGCGGTTGGCCTTTTGGCCGAAGCCCTTGCGCCAGGCGATGTCGAAGTTGGCGGCGGCCGCCACGTGTTCGACCGACTGCTCGGCGTTGCCGCCCGGCAGCGGCCAGTCGGCCTGGACCGTGGGCTCGGGCAGGTAGAAGTCGGCGCCCTTCAGCGCTTCGGCCGCCTCGACCTTCTGGTCGAAGGCGATGACCGAGATCCGCTGCCCCTGAGTGGCCAGGGTCTTGTTGGCTTCCTTCTTGTCGAAGGGATTGATCTTCGAGAGCGTCGAACACCCGGCCACCGACACCGCGGCGGTCATCATCGCGGTGAGGAGCAGATAGCGCTTAGTCGTCATGGGGCGGCGGCTCATTGGGCGGTATTGGGGGCGGCGTCGGCTGGCGGGCCGGGCGGAAGCGCGGCGGTCGGCGGCAGGGCCAGGGCGGCCTTGACCACGGCCGGCAGATCCTTGGCGGAGCCGGAATCGATCATG
The DNA here is from genome assembly GCF_011045195.1 of Caulobacter soli. Taxonomy (GTDB): domain Bacteria; phylum Pseudomonadota; class Alphaproteobacteria; order Caulobacterales; family Caulobacteraceae; genus Caulobacter; species Caulobacter soli. Next base: position 2,671,535 of record NZ_CP049199.1, read on the forward strand.
GCCATGGCGCCGCGAGCCCGCTCGCGAATTTCGTCGGAGGAGTTGTCGAGCGAGCTGGACAGCACGAGGAAGTCGCCGCGCGCGCCGACCAGATCGCCGGCCCGCAGCTTGGCGAAGGCCAGTGCTTCCTTCGCCTGTACGCGATAGGGACTCTTCTCGCCCATCAACGGGGTCAGCCTCGCCTCGACGTCCTTGTAAGGAGCCGTGTCGAGGAGCGCCAAGGCGGAATTGAGGCCGGCGAGGTCGGCCAGCACCGGATTGGACGAAAGCTTGGCCGCTTGATCGAAATAGGCCACCGCCTCGGCGGTTTTGTTCTGCTCCAGGCGGGCGCCGCCCATCTGGAAAAGGGCCAGGGCCTTGTAGGTCGGCGTACCGGTCTTGGAGATCGCCTCGAAGGCCGGGAAGGCCGCGACGGGTCCCGACTTCTGGCTGGTGGTCAGGGCCGTCTGATAGGCTTCGGTAGCCTTGTCGGTCTGGCTCTGCTGGTAGCTTGTCCAGCCCGCCCAGCCGCCCGCGCCCAGAATCGCCACCGCGGCCAGCGCGCCCACCCAGGGCAGCGACTTCAGCGCGAGGGACTTGTAGCGGTCGGAGCGCAGCTGCTCTTCGACCTCGTCAAACACATCGACCACGAACGAGGCTCCGATAGGGGCGATACCGCGCCCAGAGGCGCCGACACCGGATCGCTCCAGGATCGACGCGCGAAATGAAAACCATGGTGAGCGAACCCACCGAGGCGGCGAACCTATAGCGTGTCTGGGCCAGCCGCAACGGGTCGGAACCGGGAGGAGAGTCCCCTACCCCTTCTTGGCGTAGTAGGTCTCGGCCTCGCCCGGGAAGGTGCGCGCCTTGACGTCCCGGGCGTAGTCGGCGGCGGCGCGCTCGATCTCGCTCTTCAGGTCGGCGTAGCGGCGCACGAACTTCGGGGTCCAGTCGAACAGGCCCAGCATGTCGTCGACCACCAGGACCTGGCCGTCGCAGCCGGCCGAGGCGCCGATGCCGATGGTCGGGACCGCGATCGCCTCGGTGACCTCGCGCGCCAGCCCTTCGGCCACGCCCTCGACCACGACGGCGAAGGCGCCGGCCTCGGCCGTGGCGCGGGCTTCCTCCAGCACCTTCAGCCGGCCGGCCTCGTCCTTGCCCTTGGCCTTGAAGCCGCCGTCGACCAGCACCGCCTGGGGACGCAGGCCGATGTGGCCCATGACCGGAATGCCGCGCTGCACGAGATAGGCGATGGTGGCCGGCACGGTGGGACCGCTCTCGACCTTCACCGCCTGGCAGCCGGTCTCCTTCATGATCCGCACGGCGTTGGCGTAGGCCTCTTCCGGCGCGCCCTCGTAGGAGCCGAACGGCATGTCGACCACGATCATGGCCTTGCGCGAGCCGCGCATCACCGCCTGGCCGTGCAGGATCATCATTTCCATGGTCACGCCCACGGTGTTGGGAAGGCCGTGGACCACCATGCCCAGCGAGTCGCCGACCAGCAGCACGTCGCACGACTCGTCCAGCGCCGCGGCGATCGGCGCGGTGTAGGCGGTCAGGCAGACGATGGGTTCGCCGCCCTTGCGCGCGGCGATGTCGGGGGCCGCCAGACGACGGACCTTTTCTTCACGATGGGCGGACAGGATCAGCACTCCAGCGAAAAACGCGTGCCGTTTTCCGCCAGATCGTACGGCGCCGCAACATGATCGTTGAAAACCTTGCCGAAACCGCGGCTAGACCTCGTCGACGAGCCGGGTCACGGCGAAGCCCAGCGCAAGGACCACCAGGGCCACGCCCAGCCAGAGGGTCTCGCCGCCGCCCAGGGTGAACAACTGGTCGTAGCGGTCGACCACCTTGTCCAGGCTCGCATAGAGCTGGTGCGCGCTGTCCTGAGACATCTGCGAGAATTCGCTGGCGAACCGCGCCCCGACCAGTTGGACCGCGGCGGCCACTCCGGCCACGACGCCCGTCGCACCGATCAGCACCCGGCGCAGCGCCCAGCCGCGGTCCAGCTTGCCGGTCACCTGCTGGGTGAACAGCTCGGCGTCACGAAACACCGGCGCCTGGCCGTAAAGCCGCGAGAGTTGGGTTTCGAAATCCAGGTCAGCCACGGCTCTCTCTCCTCGCGGAGTCGTTCGGTGCGCTTTCGGACGGCGGGGCCATCCGGGCTCTGAGTTTATCCAGACCACGTTTGACATGGGATTTGACCGTCCCAAGAGGGATGTTCAAGGCCTCGGCCGCCTCGGCGTGCGACCAGTCGGCCCCATAGCAAAGCGAAACGCATACGCGCTCGGCCTTGGACAGGTGCTTGAGCGCCTCGTCCAGGTCCAGGCGATCGGCGCTGGCGGCGGAACCGTCCGGTCCGACCGGCGCCTCGTCCTCCGGGGCCTCGGTCAGCACGAAGCGCGCGTCGCGCTTGGCCTTCCGCAGATAGAGCCGCGCGGCGATCCTCTTGATCCAGCCCGCGAAGGCCCCTTCCCCGCGATAGTCGGCGATCTGCTCGTAGCCGACCAGGAACGCGTCCTGGGCGATGTCGTCGGCGGTGGCCGGATCGGCCCCCAGCCGGCGCAGCAGACCCCGCACGGTCGAGCCGTGGCGGCGCACCAACTCGCCGAAGGCCCGTCGATCGCCAGCCGCCGCCAGGGCGGCCAGTTCGACGTCGTGGCCGGTGGGTGGACGTTCGGCGCCCATGAATTCGCGTCCCCTCTTCCCCGCGCTCGCGTTCAGACTTCCGGCGGACGCTTGTTGGGGTTGAAGAAGCTGAGAATGACGAAGGCCAGGCCGATCATGCCCGGAATGGCCGCGCCGGCCAGGGTGCCGTACATCGCATAGTCGTTGATCCCGCCGAGCGCCCAGGCCGTCAGGGCGACGCCACCGGCGACGAAGAGCAGGACCACGCCGATCCGCATGTCGCGATGCGACGAAGACGCCACCTTCGGGCGCACGTCCTTGGACAGAGCCTCGATCAGTTCGGGCGGCAGCGGCTGCCCCTTGTCGATGGCGGCCCGAACGGTGGCCTGCATTTCACGGCGCTCGCGCGTCCGCAGCCACGCCGGCACGATCACGATCGCCGCGACCATCAGAAACGGCGCCAGCGGAACCAAAATTCCCAAGTCCATGACCTAGTCCCCTCGAATGTTCGGCGGTGGGCGTCTCGCCCTCGCCTTCTGTAGGTAAGAGACCTGGGCCAGGGTGATTGGAGGCGCCGGGTCAGATGAAACTTTCGTAAGGCGCGCGCCAAGCGTGACCCAACGCGGGAAAACCGCGCGATGCGGCCTCGACGGCTACTCGGCGCCGAGCTGTGGATTGGAGGCGGCGACCCGCGAAATGATCTCGTCCATGGCCGAGAACATCATGGTCGGGCCGTGGTCGACCAGGGCGCTGCGAGTGGCGTAGCCCCAGTCGACGGCGCCGCAGGCCAGGCCCGCTTCGCGCGCCGCCTCGATGTCGCGGGTCTCGTCGCCGATGCATAGCACGCGGTCCTTGGCGATCCGCGCGGCCTTGACCACGGCCTTGAACTTGGCCGCCTTGCCAAAGATCGCCGCGCCGCAGCCATAATGGTCGACCAACCCCGCCAGGTCGGCGCCCAGGATCGAGCGGATCGTCGCCTCGGAATTCGAACTGACGATCGCCAGGCGCAGCCCCGCCGCCGACAGGCCGCGCAGCAGGTCGCCGGTGCCCGAGAACAGCGGGATCGCATGGGCCTCGGCGGCCATCATCTTCTTGCCGTGGGCGGCGACCAGCGGAACCTTCCACAGCGGCAGGCCCAGATAGTCGATGATCTCGCGGCTGGTTCGGCCGCGCAGCATGGCGATCTCGTCCTCGGTCACCGCCTTGAACTTGAAGCGCTCGGCCAGCGGCCGCACGGCGCGAATGGCCCAGGCCGTGCTGTCAGCCAGCGTGCCGTCGAAGTCGAAGATGACCAGATCGATCTGGGCGTCCATTCAGCCCCCCGAATCCACGGCGCGAGCGTACACGTCTGGCTTGAATCCCACCAGCAGTTGATCGCCCGTCGCGAGAACCGGCCGCTTGATCATCGACGGGTTGGCCAGCATCAGGTCGATGGCCTTGGCCTGGTCGATGCCGACCTTGTCGGCGTCGGGCAGTTTGCGAAACGTCGTGCCGGCCTTGTTGAGCAGGACTTCCCAGCCCACGGCCTTGCTCCACGCCTCCAGACGCGGACGATCGATGCCCACGGTCTTGTAGTCGTGGAAGGCGTAGGCGACGCCGTGACCGTCCAGCCAGTCCCGCGCCTTCCTCATCGTGTCGCAGGCCTTGATGCCGTAGATCGTCGTGGTCACGCCTGATGCTCCGTGCGCGTCAGATTCTCGAGTCTGACCAGCCTAGAGTCCGCGCGCTATCGGGCAAAACGGAAAAAGGAAGCGGGTTCGTCCCTAGGCCGCGACCTTGGCCGGCGGAGCCTTCAGCCCCCGGCTGAAGAACACCGGCAGGCACAGCAGGTAGAGCGCCGCGCCGGCCAGCCAGACCAATCCGGGGAACACGCCGCGCGAGGCGAAGTAGACCTGACTGATCAGCAGCGGGGCGATCACCGACGAGACGCCGCTCACGCTGGCCAGCACGCCCTGCAGACGCCCTTGGTGTGCTTCGCCCACTCGCGACGACAGCAAGGACTGCAAGGCCGGGCCGCCGATCCCGCCCAGGCAGAACAACGGGAACAGCAGAAAGGCCATCCAGCCTTGGGTGACCAGGGCGATCGCGACATAGGCCGCGGTGTCGGCGACGATGCCGATCGCCAGGGCCCGCTTCTCGCCCCAACGCTCGCTGACTGGCCCCGCCACGAAGGCCTGGGCCAGGGCGTGGAACAGGCCGAAGCCCGCCAGGGAGACGCCGATCGTCAAGCCGTTCCAGGCGAACTTGTCCTCGCCATACAGCACCCAGACCGTGCCGCCGACATCGCCCACGACGGCCAGGATGAGGAAGGCCGCGAGCAGCGGCAGCAGGGCCGGAAAGCTGAACGCCCAGCGCAGCGGGCCCAGGGGATTGAAGCTGGACAGCGCGATCTTGCCGCCCCTGCCCTCGTGGGATTCCGGCAGGATCAGCAACGCGACCAGGAAGTTCAGACCGTTCAAGGCCGCCGCCGCCAGGAACGGAGCCCGTACCCAGACGTCGCCCAGCAGGCCGCCTATTACTGGCCCGGCGATGAAGCCCAGGCCGAAGCAGGCGCTCATATAGCCGAAGCGCCGAGTCAGGTGCTCGGCCGGCGTGATGTCGGCGATATAGGCCGAGGCCACCGCGCCGCTGGCGCCGGTCATGCCGGCGATGGCCCGACCGACGAACAGCCACCAGAACGACGGCGCCAGGGCCAGGAACAGATAGTCGATCGCCGCCCCCGCCAGCGAGACTAGCAGCACCGGCCGTCGACCGAACCGGTCGCTAAACGCCCCCAGGATCGGCGCGCAGGCGAACTGCATCAGGGCGTACAACGCCAGGAACGCCCCGAACCGCCAGCCCAGATCGCTGGTATGGCCCACCTCGCGCAGCAGGCGCGGAATGATCGGCAGGACCAGGCCAACGCCGATCGCGTCGAGCGTCACGGTGGTCAGGATGACGCCCAGCGCCTTTTTCATCTTCGCCTCGCAAACTTTATCATCGATAAAGTCCTTATCAGCGATAAGGTCAAGACCTGTGAGGCGGAGTGCGGCATGAAGGTGGATCGGCAGCGGATCGTGGAGGTCGCCCTCGACCTGCTCAACGAAAAGGGCGTCGACGGCCTGACCACCCGGCTGATCGCCGACCGCCTGGGTGTGCAGCAACCCGCGCTCTACTGGCATTTCAAGAACAAGCGCGCCCTGCTGGACGCCATGAACGTCGAGATCCTGGCGCGCGGTCACACCCATCGCGGGCCGGCGGCCGGCGAGGATTGGCGGACCTACCTGCGCGAGAACGCCCGCAGCTTCCGGCGCGCCCTGTTGGCCTATCGCGACGGCGCGCGGGTGCATGCCGGCACCGAGGCCGATCCCGGCGACCTGGACCAGGTCGAAGCCCAGCTAGCCTTCCTCGTGGCCGATACCGGCGTGTCAGCGACCCGGGCCATGGAGCTCCTGGTCGCGGTCAGCCACTACGTGGTCGGCTGCGTGCTGGAGGAACAGGCCGACGCTCCAGAGAGTCCGGGACGCGGCGCCGAGCTCGACGCGGCCGCCCAGGGCCATCCGCTGTTGGCGGAGGCCCTGGCGCATTATCGCGGCGCCGGTCACGCCCGGCTGTTCGAGGCGGGACTGGCGCTGCTGATCGACGGCGCGGCCGCGCAGATCGCGGCGCGCTGACCGCTAGACCTTGGCGGGTTTGCTCCACAGCGCGCGGGCCCGGTGAGCGACCAGCTTGGGCTTCCGCTCGCGGGTGAAGAAGCCTTTGTGGTTCAGCGCCCCGATCCGCATGATGCTCTGCGAAGTGCGGAAGTCGGCGAAGGCCCAGGGATGGGTGCCGAAGATGAACGGATACTCGCCCAGCACCCGGATATACATCTCCACCATGTCGGCCTGGTATTCCTCGGTCCACATCTCGGGCGGCTGGGCGTGCATGCCGGCCACCGCGTCGGCGCCGAACTCCGTGAACATGATCGGCTTGTTCGGATGGCGGGCCCGCAGCTTGGCCACGTCGTTCTTCAGCGCCCCCTCGGCCAGGTCCAGCTGACCCGACAGCGAGTACCAGCCTTGGTAGGAGTTGGTGCAGATCACGTCGCCCAGGGCCTGCCAGTCCATCGAACCGCCCTGGACGCTGACGATGGTCACCGGCCGGGTGTTGTCCAGCTGGCGGGCCAGGTCGAACAGCGGCGTGAAGAATTTCAGGCCGGTCTCGTTGCCGCCGGCCGGCTCGGGATCGGTCGTATGGAAGGGCTTGATCAAAGGCTCGTTGGCCAGCGACCACAGGATCACGCAGGGGTGGTTCTTGTCGCGACGGACCAGGTCGATGATGTCCTGCCGAAGCTGCTTGGAGCGCGCTTCCTGGATCTCCGGCGGGTCGGCGAACACCAGGCTGACGGCCGGGGTCTCGTCGATCACCAGCAAGCCGTGCTCGTCGGCCAGCATCATCGCTTCTTCGCTGTAGGGATAGTGCGAGGTGCGGAAGCTGTTGCCGCCGATCCACTTCAGCAGCTCGAAGTCGCGGATGATCGAAGGAACGTCCAGGCCGCGGCCATGGATCGGAAAATCCTCGTGCTTGCCAAAGCCGCGCAGGAACACCGGCTTGCCGTTCAGCAGCAGCTTGTCGCCCTTGGCCTCGATCGTGCGCACGCCGATCTTGAAGGCGTACTCGTCGGGCGTCGCGCCGTTCTCCAGGCGGATCGTCAGGGTATAGAGGTGCGGATCCTCGGGGCTCCAAGGGCGGGCGCCCTTCAGCGTCACGACGGTCGAGCCCTTGCCGCCGCTCAGCGTCACCGAACCCTTCGCTTCGCCCTTGTCGTCGGCGATCGTCACGCTGGCCTTGCCCGACCAGGGCGCGCTGGCCTCCAGGTCGATCGACACCTTGCCGTCCAGGCTGGTCTTGACGGTCACGTCGCTGATGTGGACGTCGGGCGTGGTGAACAGCAGCACCGGGCGGTGGATGCCGGCATAGGGGAAGAAGTCGTAGGCCGTCTGCGGGAAGTGGACGGTGTGCATGTGCCAGCGGGCGGTGTCCGGCGTGGCGGGCACGCGATCCAGCTGGATCTTGTTCTCGACCAGCACGGTCAGCACGTTGTCGCCGTCCAGCGACACGGCGTCGGTGATGTCGAAGGCGAACGGCAGGTGGCCGCCGACACGGCCGCCCAGCAGCTTGCCGTTCAGCCAGACCTTGGCGGTGTAGTTGACCGAGCCGAAACGCAGATGGATGCGCTGGCCGGCCCAGCCCTTGTCGACGCGGAAGTCGGTCTCGTACCAGGCCGAGCCGACGTAGTTGCGCACGTCGTCGAAGATGTCGTTCCAGCTGGCCGGCACCGGGATCAGGCGGAAATCCTTCAGCCCCTTCTGCCAGCCTTCGGTTTCGCCCACGTCCTTGGGATCGGGACGGAAACGCCAGGTCGCGGCCAGGCTCTTGGTCGAGCGCGTGGGGCTTTCGTGCGGATAGAGAATGCTGGGAACGCCCGTGGCCGGGCCCGGCTTGGCGGCTCGGGCTTGAGCCTCGCTCACGCTGACCGCCGCGCTCGCCATCGCCAGGCCGCCGGCGACGCCGAGGGCGCTTCTACGGGTGACCAGGCCGCGTCGCGTCTGGCCTTCGTTGCGCGTTTCATCCGACATGGGTCGCCCTCTTGCTGGAACCTTGAGCGCGACCCTAGCGAGAAAAGCCGCCAGGCGCCGCGCCGAATAAAAAAAGGGGCGGACCCGGAGGCCCGCCCCAGCGCTCGGGGAGGAGCTTAGTAGGAGATCGACAGGCGCAGACCCGCGTAGCGATTGAAGTCGCGGGCCGGCTGGAATTCCGTGGCGATCTGATTGCCGTAGTTGCCGTACTGGCTGCCCATGCCGATGGCGTAGCCCTTGTCGAACACGTTGTTGACGAAGGCGACCAGTTGATAGTGCTCGTCCGGCGCGCGGATGCCCGCCGACAGGTTCAGGATGCCGTAGCTCTTCTGGACCGTTTCGGGGTCCTGGTTGAGCGAGAAGTTGACCTTGCTCTGCCAGCTGTAGCTGCCCGACACGACGCCTTCGAACGGCAGGTTGCCCAGCGCGTGCGAATAGTCGAAGCCGCCGTTCAGCTTCCATTTCGGCGCGTTCGGCAAGGTGTTTCCGGCCAGGTTCTGGCGGCCCGGCGTGCCGGTGCAGCCCTGCGCCGCCGTCTGGCCCGGCCAGCAGGCCGCGCCGGGGAAGGTGTCGATCTTGGCGTCGATATAGGCGATCGAGCCGTTCAGGCGCAGGTCGCGGGTGGCGCGGGCCGTGGCTTCCAGCTCGACGCCCTGGGTGATCACCTTGCCGACGTTGGTCAGACGATAGTTCTGGACGCCGCCGATGAACTCGATGCCCTGAGCCTGGAAGTCGTCATAGGCGACGTGGAAGGCGGTGGCGTTCAGCATCAGGCGACGGCCGAACCACTCGCTCTTCACGCCGGCCTCGAAGGCGTCCGAGGTTTCCGGACGGATCGGACCCGCATCGGCGCGAGCCTGGTTGAAGCCCGTGGTCAGGTCGTAGGTCTGACCCTTGTGGCCGGTCGAATACGAGCCGAACACCATCACGTCGTCGCTGAGATTGTGACGCAGGCCCAGGCGGTAGGTGACCGCGTCGTCGGAGGCGCCGCCGGTGAAGACCCCCTTCTGGTTGGCGCGCAAGGCGACATAGTCGTTGAAGCCATAGCCGATCTCTTCGCGCTGATAGCGCAGACCGACGATGGCCGTGGTTTCCGGCAGGAAGGTCCATTCACCCTGACCGAAGACGGCCTTGGCGGTCGAGCTGGCCTGGGCGTACCACTGAGCCTGCGAGAACGACGGACCGCGCTTGAAGCTGCGCGTCAGATCGGTGTCGCCGTAGAACAGGCCGACGGTGTAGCGGAACGGGCCGGAGCCGGGCGACAGCAGGCGGATTTCCTGCGTCACGTTCTCCGACTTAAAGTAGCCGCCCTGCTGGTTGAACAGCGGCTTGTACGAGGTGCGGTCGGCGTCGAGCAGATCGTCCAGGCGGAACTGATCGTGCGAGCTGATCGAGATCAGGCTGAAGTCCTTGGGCAGCTCGTAGGCGATCCGCAGCGACTGGCCGAACCCTTCGCTCTTGGCGTAGAGATCGCTGTCGTTGCTGATGTTCAGGTTGTCCGAGCCGGCGACGATGCCCGGCAGCACGACGGCCGGGGTCAGGCCAGCCGTGCCGCGCAGCAGCGCATTGGGCGACAGGCGGATCAGCGGCGAGGTCGCCGTGGACGTGCCCTTCATGTAGTTGGCGCCGACATCGACCGACAGGTTGTCGGTCGGCTTCCAGACCACCTTGCCGCGGATGGTGGTGTCGTCGCGGCCGTTGACCTTGTCGCCGGTCACCAGGTTCTTGACGTTGCCGTCATAGTCGCTGTGGCTGGCGGTGAAGCGGAAACCGACGGTGTCGCTGAGCGGACCCGAGAGGCTGGCGGCGACGCGATATTCGTTGTCATCGGTGACCAGCGCATTGGCCAGGACGCTCATGACCTTGGACGGAGCGCGGGTGGTGATGTTGATCAGGCCGGCCGAGGCGCTCTTGCCGTAGAGGGTGCTTTGCGGGCCGCGCAGCACTTCGATGCGCTCGACGTCGGTCAGGTCGGCGAAGGCCCGAGCCTGGAAGGCCACCGGGACGTCGTCGATCTGGACGGCGACGCTGGGCTCGACGCCGATGCCGAACGCGAAGGTGCCGATACCGCGCAGGGCGACGGAGGCGTTCACCGGATGCTCGGCCGCGCGGATCGTCAGCGACGGCGCGACGCGGGCCACGTCCGAGAAGTCACGAACGCCAGCGCTTTCCAGCTGCTTGGCGGTGACCACGGCCACGGCCAGCGGCACATCCTGGACGTTTTCCTGGCGCTTCTGAGCGGTGACGACGATTTCTTCGAGAGCGACCTGCTCGGGTGCGGCGGCGGTCTGGTCCGACGCGGTCTGAGCGAACGCGGACCCGGTCATCGCCATCAGGAGAGCCGGCACGGAAGCATAGCAAAGTAGTCTTTTCACGGAGTATCCCCCAGGTCTCGACTTGTTGATGAGCCCGATGGCTCTGCGTCGATCTGCCGGGAACCTAGCAATTGGCCTGTCCACTTTCAAGGCATTCCCCTGGCCTCTTGCTCAAAATCCACAACGCCAGTTTCCGAAGTCGCGTGAAATCAGCCCTATATGGTCGATATGGTTGGACATTTTATCCGCCAAACTGTTCGCGAAGTTTGACCTCACCCCACTGTTTCCACCCGAGTCGCTTGACTTGGCGTCGGAACCAAAGCAAGTGGTCAGGCCACTTTTAAACCCTTCTCGCGAGACCTAGCGAATCGTCGAGACGCACTCGATCGCCGGAAGACGGCGGCCGCGCAATCAGCAGTCACGGAAGCCCCGCATGCCGAAAATCACCGACGCCAAGGTCATCGTCACCTGCCCGGGGCGCAACTTCGTCACTCTGAAGATCACCACCGAGGACGGCGTGCACGGCATCGGCGACGCCACGCTCAACGGGCGTGAACTGGCGGTCGTGGCCTATCTGCAGGAACACGTGATTCCGTGCCTGATCGGCCGCGACGCTCACCAGATCGAGGACATCTGGCAGTTCCTCTATCGCGGAGCCTATTGGCGCCGGGGCCCGGTGACGATGTCGGCCATCGCCGCCGTCGACGTGGCGCTGTGGGACATCAAGGCCAAGATCGCCGGCCTGCCGCTCTATCAGCTGCTGGGCGGCGCCAGCCGAACCGGGGTCATGGTCTACGGCCACGCCAACGGCGCGACGATCGAGGACACGATCAACGAGGCCCTGAAGTACCAGTCCATGGGCTACAAGGCGATCCGCCTGCAGACCGGCGTGCCGGGCCTGCCCAGCACCTACGGCGTCTCCAAGGACAAGCTGTTCTACGAGCCCGCCGACGCGGCGATCCCCACCGAAAACGTCTGGTCGACCAGCAAGTACCTGCCCACCGTGCCCAAGCTGTTCGAAGCGGCCCGCAAGGCGCTGGGCGAGGACGTGCACCTGCTGCATGACAGCCATCACCGCCTGACCCCGATCGAGGCCGGCCGCCTGGGCAAGGACCTGGAGCCTTATCGCCCGTTCTGGCTGGAAGACGTCACCCCCGCCGAGAACCAGGCCAGCTTCCGCCTGATCCGCCAGCACACCACCACGCCCCTGGCCGTGGGCGAGGTGTTCAGCTCGATCTGGGACTGCAAGCAGCTGATCGACGAGCAGTTGATCGACTATATCCGCACCACGATCGTCCATGCCGGCGGCGTCTCGCATCTCAAGCGCATCGCGGGCTTGGCCGAGATCAACAATGTGCGCACCGGCTTCCACGGGGCCACCGACCTGTCGCCGGTGTGCATGGGCGCGGCCCTGCATTTCGACCTGTGGGTCCCGAACTTCGGCATCCAGGAATACATGCGGCACACCAGCGACACCGATCGGGTGTTCCCGCACGCCTACACCTTCAAGGACGGCGACCTGCATCCGGGCGAGACCCCGGGCCATGGCGTCGACATCGACGAGGACCTAGCCGCCCAGTTCCCCTATCGCCCCGCCAGCCTGCCGGTGAACCGTCTCGAGGACGGCACGCTGTTCAACTGGTGATGTGAGGTCGCGCGTCGCCTCTGGGCGGCGCGACGGAGAGGGCGTCCACCCCTGCCCCCGTCGTGGGCGCCCTCTTCCCTTACGGCTTCTGAACGCTCGAGGCGCCGCCCTCGCTGGCGTTGTGGATGTATTGCTCGGCCACCAGCCAGGCCTTGACCGGACGCAGCGTGCCCAGACAGCCGACCAGCAGGGCCGGAAAGACCGTCGCGAACTGCACCCACAGCGGCGGGCTCCAGGCGATCACCGCCCACGCCCAGACCGCGATCACCAGGATGCCGACGCCGGTCATCACGAAGAAGGCCGGGCCATCGGCCGGGTCGGCGAAGCTGAAGTCCAACCCGCAGCGATCGCAGCGCTTGGCCAGCCGCAGGAAGCCGCCGAACAGCTTGCCTTCACCGCAACGCGGACAGCGGCACTGCAACCCCGCCTGCAGGCTGGTCGGGCTGTCGAAATGGGTGATGAGGGGCCGTTCCATACAATGCGCGCCTTGTTGCATACATTCTGTAGTGAATGTATGTATCGCGTCATGGAAAAGCAACCATGACCCGGGATAGACCCACGGCCGGCTGGCTGAGACATGTCCGCGCAGGCGGCGCGCAGCCGATCTATCTGGCGCTGGTCGAGGCCCTCGAGACGGCCGTGCGCGAGGGCGAGCTTCAACCCGGCGATCAATTGCCGCCCCAGCGCGCCGTGGCGGATCAACTGGGTATCGACTTCACCACCGTCACGCGGGCCTACGGCGCGGCGCGCGAACGCGGGCTGATCGAGGGCGCCGTGGGCCGCGGCACCTTCGTGCGTCGTCGCGCCATCGACGACGAGACCGGCCTGGTCGATCTGAGCATGAACCTGCCGCCTCCGCCGCAAGGCGTGTCGCTGACGGCGCTGCTGAAGGAAACCACGGCGACGATCCTCGATCGCACCGACGTGGCGACCCTGATGGCCTATCACGCCGGACCGGGCACGCCGGGCCAACGCGCCGCCGGCGCCGCCTGGCTGGAGCCGACCTTGGGCCAGGTCGGCCTGGAGCGGATCGTGATCTGCCCCGGCGCTCAGCCGGCGCTGGTCGCCGTCCTGACCACGATCGCCAAGCCCGGCGCCGGCGTCGTGGTCGAGCCGCTGACCTATCCTGGTATCATCGCCCTGGCCGCCCGCCTGGGCCTGCGCCTGATCGCTTGCCCGGTCGACGAAGAAGGCTTCCTGCCCGAAGCCCTGGCCCGGCTTTGCGCCGAGGAACAGCCGGCGGCCGTCTATCTGGTCCCGACCACTCGCAACCCGGTCGCCACGACCATGGGCCTGGCGCGACGTCGCGACATCGCGGCGGTCGTCGCCGACAGCGGCGCCTGGCTTATCGAGGACGACCCCTACAGCCGGTTGTTCGACAGCCCCCTGCCCGCCCTGGCCTCGCTGATCCCGGAGCGCAGCTTCCACATCGCCACTCTCTCCAAGACCCTGTCGCCCGGACTACGCGCCGGCTTCCTGGCCGCGCCGTCGGGCGCGATGGCCGGACAGATCGCCGACGCCCTGCACGCCACCGCCCTGATGGGATCACCGCTGACCACGGCCGTCGCCGTTCGCTGGATCCGCGACGGAACCGCGGAACGGATCCTGGCCGGCGTGCGGCTGGAAGCCCGCGCGAGACGGGCCATCGCCGGCGAGATGCTGCCCACGGCGCGTGGTGACCCCGAAGGCCTGCACGTCTGGCTGGACCTGCCGACGGGGCGAAACGCCGGAGAACTTCGCGGCCTGGCCGCCGCGCGTGGGCTGGCGCTGGTCGCGGCCGACGCCTTCGCCACGACGCCCGACCATCCTGGCGGCCTGCGCATCTCGCTGGGCGGACCGCCCAAGGCGTCACTGTTGCGCGAGGCCCTGGGCCAGGTCGCCGCCTTGCTGAAGCCCGCGGCGATCGTCTGAACAACAAAGACCCCGGAGCTTGAAGGCTCCGGGGCCAGTTCAAATCAAGGGGGGGATACAGCTAGACAATGCGCCACCCGGCGATTGGTTCAGCTTGATCGGAAAATCGCGGCGCTCAGCACAGCGTCCAGCTTCCCAACGAAACGTGCTCGGTCCGCCCCAGCAGACTATGGATCAGGCTGAAGCCGCCGACGGTCCAGCGGATGGGCGGGATCGCCTGCTCCGCGACCAGGCGCTTGTCGTAGAGCATCGTCACGTGCGGGGTGAAGCTCTTGTCCACCCGCTTGCCGAGCCCCGCCCGCGCCATCGCCAGGCCCAGGTCGCGCTGGAAAGCCTTCAGCGCCTCCAGCCCTTCGCCGCCTTGCAGCACTAACGGATTATTGCCGCCGTTGTTGAAGCTGGCGGCGCGATCGAAGACCACCTCGAACGGCAAGGTCGTCATCGCCCCGGCCGCTTCGCTGGCCATTTCCACGATGTCGCGCCGCACGCCGGCGTGGTCGCCCAGGTGATGCAGGGTAATGTGAAACCGCTCGAACGCCAGGGGCCGGCCGCTTAGCTGATGGGCGGCGCGAAGCGCGTCGGCGCGCTGGGCGATCTCGGCCGCCGTCGCCGGATCGGGAAAGATCGCCAGGAACAGCCGGTCGGTGACCGGCGGGGCGTCAAAGAGGGAGAACTGGTCGGACACGCACCGATGTTGCCCGGATTCCGAGGCCGGCGCCACGGCCCGGAGAGGACTAGCGCGCAACCGCGCCGAGTGCTCATCTTGCTGAATGCAGGTCGCTCCTCCCAGCCACGATCTCCTGGTTCACGCCCGCACGATGATCAGCATCATCATGGGCCTGAGCCTGGCGCGCCTGCTGAACGGCGTCGCCGGCCTGATCCAGCACCCGAAGAGGGAGCACCTGTGGTGGCCCCACCTGTGCTGGGTGCTCTACATGATGGTCTCGATCACCGCCTTCTGGTGGTGGCAGTTCCAGTTGAGCGAGCTGCGGGTCCTGACCTTCGAGACCTACATCTTCCTGATCGCCGAAGCGGCCATGCAGTTCCTGCTGTGCAGCGTGATCTTTCCCACCGAAATCAGCGAGTACGACGGATACGGCGACTACTTCATGTCGCGGCGGGCCTGGTTCTTCGGCCTGCTGATCGTCAGCCTCCTGATGGACATCCTGGACACCCTGCTAAAGGGCCTGCCGCATTTCCTGGGTCTCGGCCCCGAATATCCCATCCGGATCGCCGTGATGGTCGGTCTGTGCCTGGCGGCCTGCTTCATTCTCAGCCGTCGCTTCCACACGCTCTTCGCCGGAGGCGCGTTGATCTATTTCGCGATTTATGTCGCTCGCCACTACGGCCACATCCAATAGGCCGCCACGCCAATAGTTCCCGCTTGGATTGTACGATTTAGACGCTAACCTTCCGCGAGATCAGGAGGGGCGGCCATGAAGCTCAGCGCGCATTTCTCGCTCGAGGAATTCATCATCTCCAGCAAGGCGCTGTCGATGGGCGTCAAGAACGACCCGACACCGTCACACCTGCAGAATCTGAAGCACCTGGCCGAACGCATGGAGGCGGTGCGAGCGCTGTTCAACAAACCGATCGAGATCACCAGCGCCTACCGCAATCCCCAGGTCAACGCGGCCGTCGGCGGCGTGCCCACCTCGGCCCACGCCCTGGGCCATGCCGCGGATTTCCATGTCGACGGCCTAAGCGACCTCGAGGCCGCCAAGCGCGTCCGCGACAGCGGGCTGAAGTTCGATCAGCTGATCTACGAGAAAAGCCGCTGCGTGCACATCAGCTTCGACCCCAAGCTGCGCCAACAGGTGTTGCGCCAGCCCGGCGGGCCAGGCTCGGCGGTCTATAACGGGCTGGAGCCCTAGGCCCGCGCCCGAAGCCGCGATCCAGGCTCAACGACAGGATGGTCGCCGAGGCCATCTCCCAAAATGCTCTGGAACCAGACGCCTTCGCCTCGCATTTGGCGACCAGTATTCAGTACACCCTCAAACGTTGCGTCCGGACTATAAGTTCGAAGTTTCGTGCGCGCGGCGTCAGGTCAGTGCGTTCTTTTCCAAAGCCGCATGGCGCGAGCCGTGCAAAGATGACTCGCGCGACACACGTGGGCAGAACACAGGACTGAATACCCAAATGCATACGGCTCAGGAAATGAGCGAATGGTCCGCCTTTAGTTTGCACGAATCCATACTCGACAGCGTCGTGGCGAATGTGGCGATCCTCAACGACAAGGGCGAAATCATCGCGGTGAATGACGCCTGGATGCAGTTCGCTGAATTCAACGCGTTGCCGCTGGATGATTACGGACTAGGCGTCAACTATATCTCGCTTTGCGAAGGCCTGGACGCGCCCGATGCGGTGGAGGCCAGAAAAGGCTTGCGAGATCTGCTGGCGGGCGAACCCGGACCTCTGCGCTACGAATACCAGGTCAACATGGCCAACGGTCCGATCTGGGTGCGCATGACCGCGACGCGCATCTCGCGTGACGACAGGACCCTGGTCATCCTGACGCTCGAGGACATCACGGTTCAGCGCCACACCCAGGCCGCCCTGGGTCGCGCCACGGCCTCCCTGCTGCACGCCGAGGACGACGAGCGCCGACGCATCGCCCGCGAGCTCCACGACGGCACGGCCCAATACCTGACCGGGGCCAAGCTGATGCTGAGCGCCATGAAGGTCGAGGGCCGCGCCGAAAAGGTGCGGGTCGAGGTCGAGGCCCTGCTGGTCAACGCCCTGGAGGAAATCCGCAGCCTGTCCTACGTGCTGCACCCTCCGGCGCTGGAGGAGATGGGCCTGGGCCCCGCCATCCGGCAGATGGTCGAGGGCTTCGCGCGCCGGACCGGCCTCAGCGTCCAGATCGACATCGCCGACGATTTTCCGAAGATGGCCCGGTCCACGGAGGTGGCGCTGTATCGCGTCGCCCAGGAGGCCCTGGCCAATGTCCACCGTCACGCCGGCAGTCCCCGCGCCACCATCAGCCTGCGCCAGGCCGGCGAGATGGTGCTGCTGGCGATCCGCGACTATGGCGTCGGCTTGCCGGAGAACGCCGCGCCCGTTCAGGGCGTGGGCCTGGCCGGCATGCGCTTGCGGCTGGAGTTCGTCAGCGGCCACATCTCGCTGACCAGCGCCCAACCCGGTGTCCTGGTCGAAGCCTGGGCCCCGTTCCTGCCGAAGGGCGAGGCTTAGCGGCTCGCGACATCACAGGTTGCGGTAGCTGGGTCCGTCCCCGACGATGACCACTCCTCGGTCATCGTCTCCAGCTAGCGGGTTCGGATTCTGGCCCGGCGTATTCCTGGCCGATGACGATCGGGTCGAGGCTCATCGCGCCGAGGCGGCGTCCTCGATCAGAGTGGCGACCTGGTCGGGGTGCGAAACCATCAAGGCGTGAGAGCCCCCCTCGACGGCGACGGTTTTGCGCGCCTTGGCCCGTTCGGCCATGAACCGCTCGGTCTCGGCGGGGATGTTGCGATCGGCCGAGCCGTAGATCACGTAGGACGGCAGCCGCTTCCAGGTCGGCGCCGTGGCCATGTCGGACAACGCGCGCCCGGTCACCGGACGCTGGGTCGCCGCCATCAGAGCCGCCACGCCGGCTGGCACGTCGGCCGCGAACTGGTCGTGGAACTTGGTGGGCTGGATATAGAAGTCCTCGTCGCCGTCCGGCAGCACCACCGGGGCCAGGGCCGTCGCCAGCGTGCCGCCCGGGAACTTGCCCGACAGCGACAGGGCCGACTCGCCCGTGTCGGGCAGGAAGCCGGCGACATAGACCAGAGCCTGGACATTGCCGTTCCCTTCGGCCGCCTCGGTGATCACGCCGCCGCCATAGGAATGACCCACCAGGACGACGGGGCCGGGAATGGACTTGACCAAGGCCGACACCGACGCGGCGTCCGAACTCAGGCTACGCAGGGGATTGGCCGCGGCGATGACCCGATAGCCGTCGCGATCGAGCCTCGACACCACGCCGTTCCAGCCCGAGGAATCGGCGAACGCCCCATGCACCAGCACGATCGTCGGCTTGACGTCCGGCCCCGCCGCCTGGCTCGCCGCGACGCCGCCAAGCGCCAGGACGGCGACCAGAGACAGGGTTTGGAGGGTCTTGCGCATCGTCATCTCCGTGGATCGGCCAAGTCGGCTCAGGACCCAAAGGATGCGCGTCGGCATGGGCCCGGCCCATCTCGCGAAAGGACCCGCCCTCCCCCTGCCAAGGTCTAGGGTCGTCGCGCCGAGGGCATGACCGCGTCACCCAATTCTCCAGGGTGATAGTCCGCCGGATCATGACTTCGCTCCCGCACGTCACGGACATAGCCTCACGCACGGCGTGACGCTGAAGGTCGTTCGCCCCTAACCCACGGTATAGGGGCGGACCATCCTTCAGTCGGATCGATGCGGGGCGTCGCCGTCCATATCCTCATCCTCGAACCGTTCGTTTTCCCACCATTCCGGGGCGGCGAACGCGAAGGCAGAGACGGAACCCGCGCCATGGAGCCAGCAACCTTCTTTACGGACACGGCGGCTCGCGGCCAGCGCGCATCATCCGTTTCCGGGTCCTCGGCGACTGAACGGACCGTAGCCATGCTCCTGGCCGGCGCCCTGGAGCAACTCACGCCAGAACAGACGTCCGCGAAGGCCAAGCTGACCGCCGCCATCCAGATCGTGGGCGGCCGGCCCGACTCCTTTCCGCGTTCCGGCGGGCTGGCTCCATGGCAAGCCAACCGGCTGATGACGCATATCGACAAGAACCTCGACACCCAACTTCGCCTGGACGAGGCGGCGGCCCTGGTCCGGATCAGCGCCAGCCACTTCTCCCGCGCTTTCAAGAAGACGTTCAGCCAGCCCTTCTCGCGGTACGTAAGGGTGCTGCGGCTGGAGCGCGCGCGCGTTTTGCTGACCACCACCGATCGGCCGATCAGCGACGTGGCGCTAGCCTGCGGCCTGGCCGACCAACCTCACCTCACGCGCCTGTTCCATCGCCAATATGGCGCACCGCCGCATGCCTGGCGGCGCGCGCATGGCCGCGACGCCCGCCGCATGGAGAGCGAGCCAATCTGATTGGCTTGGAGAAGCTCCCGCGCCCAGGCCCGGAGTTCGAGCGCCCTCCGTCCTCCGCCCGACCTATCCCTTAGTCTAGTCCAGCCAAGGCCTTGCGACGTGAAGAGGTTCGCCGAGCGTATAATTTCGAGCCAGCCGGCGCTGCCCTATCCCTAAGGTCGAGCCGTGTTAATCGGACGTGGCGGGGATGGCGAACGCAAGAGTTTTTCCGGTTTCATCTTGCGACCAACGAAACGGTAGACGAGCGCCCAACCTGTCCGGCTCACCCGACCTCAAGCGCGGCGACGGGCATTGCTTCCCGTCGGCGCGTCTCGTCTCAAATTGAGCTTCAGAACAGGTGCGACATGACGACTTCCGAACCCGCTCCGACCTTCACGCTCGTCCACGAGCCAACCCGCGTGCGCGCTCTGTTCGAGGGCCATGACATCGCCGACAGCGACGACGTCATCGCGCTGCGCGAGGCCGGCCATCCGCCCGTCTACTACTTTCCGCGCAAGCACGTGTTCATGGTCTTCCTGAGCCAGACCGACAAGGTCACGCACGATCCCGACAAGGGCGACGCGCGCTACTTCACGATCTATCGGGACCAGCACATCGTCGACAACGTCGCCTGGTCCTACGAAGCGCCCAACGCACCCTTCGCCGCGATCGCGGACCGTGTCGCCTTCTCCCCGGCCCATGTCGAGTTTCAGGTCCACGGCCGTTCCGCCGCCGACACCGAAGCCGAGGACCGGGACGTCGATATCGGCTGAGTCATGGCCTCTGTCGGGATCGCGACTTGCTCGGATCGAGGTGCGGCGTTATAACGCGGACTCAAGACGGAGGCGTTATGACGACCATCAGCGAATCCTCGAGGCGCGGTCCTCGCGCGGCCTCGCCGACCGCCGGTCAGAGCCTCTACGGCGCCGCCGCCGAATACGGCCTTCACTGCCTGACCTGGCTGGTCGGACGGGAAACACCCGCCAGCAGTCGCGATCTCGCCGAGCTTCAGGGCGCGCCCGCGTCGATGGTCGCCAAGATCCTGTCCAAGCTGGAAAAAGCCGGCATCGTCGCGTCGACCGGCGGCATCGGGGGCGGTTACCTGCTGGCTCGTCCGCCCGAGGCCATCACGGTGCTGGACGTCGTTGACGCGATCGACGGGCGCAGGTCGGTCTTCAACTGCAAGGACGTGCGCGAGAACTGCGTGCTGTTCAGCGGCGGCGTCCCCGCCTGGGCCAATCGCAGCGTCTGCGGCATCCACGCGGTCATGCTGCGCGCCGAAAAGAGCATGCGCGCCGAAATGGCGCGGACCAGCCTGCTCGCCATCGTCCAAGGCGTTCCCGCCCCATCCGAATTCGTCCCCGAAGTCAGCGGCTGGCTGGATGCTCGGGTGGCGACGCGAGAGCAAACACGGATCACGGCCGTCAGGGCCGGAGCGCGCAGGAGGTCTACCGATGGCTGAACTCATCTCGCTGACGGTCGGTCGCGGCGCGATCCCACTGTCCTCCAGCGGCGCGGCGCGAGGTTCGAGCAGCGCCGAACGCGGCCACGACGCCTCAGGCGCGGAATCCCACATCATCGAGTCCGCGCCATTGGTCATCGTTGTCGACGACGACGAGGCGGTTCGCCTCTCGATCTGCGAACTGATGGAGTCGGTCGGGATCGACGCGGCGGGCTTCGGCTCGACCCGCGAACTGATGGAAGCCGACGTCCTGGATCGCCCCGGATGCATGATCCTGGACGTGCGGATGCCGGGTCTGAGCGGGCTGGATTTCCAGAGCCACCTGGCCAACCACGGCATCGTCACCTCGATAATCTTCCTGACCGGCCACGGCGACATCCCCATGACCGTGCAGGCGATGAAGGCGGGCGCGGTCGAGTTCCTGACCAAGCCGGCGCGGGACCAGACCCTGCTGGACGCTGTCAACCGGGCCATCGCCGCCGATCTGGCCAAGCGCGGCGACGCCCGCGCCGCGCGTCAGAACGCCGCCCTGTTCCAGACCCTGACGCCGCGGGAGCGCCAAGTGATGCGAGCCGTGGTGCAGGGCGCGCTCAACAAGCAGATCGCCTACGAGCTGGGCATCACCGAAGTGACCGTGAAGCTCCATCGCAGCAGCGTGATGAAGAAGATGCAGACCCCCTTCGTCACCCACCTCGTGCGTGCGTGGCAATCCCTGCCCGACAACCTGCGCGACGAGATCCCCAGCTAGACTTTCGTATAGCTAGAACCGGACGGGGAACAGGACAATGGATAGGGCCAACGACCAAGTCCCGCCGCGTAAAGGCTTCCAACTTGTCCCCAGCGCCTCTGTTCGCGATCATCGACGACGACGAGGCGTTGCGTCAGGCGTTGGCGGAGCTTCTGGAGGTCTTCGGCTACGACTGCCAGACCTTCGACGGCGCGGAGAGCTTCATGGCCGCGCACGGACCGGGGCGTTTCACGGCCGTGGTCACGGACCTCAATCTGATGGGCGAAAGCGGACTGGCGCTCCAACGGCGCTTGCGCCTCTCCGAGCCGACCCTGCCGGTGATCGTCATCTCGGCCCAGTCCGATACCGCCACCCGGGCCCGCGTCCTGGACTCCGGCGCGGTGGCCTATCTCACCAAGCCCATCAACGATCAGGTCCTGCTGAGGCACCTGGTCGCCGCCTTGAGCCGCTCCGACGCCCCGCCACCACCCGCCGACTGAACAGCGCCATCAAGCCGCTCGTGGCATGGCGAACGAGCCGCGAGAGGCGAGTATGGAACTGACCCACTATTCACCTGCCGGCTCCTCCAGCCTTCCTCGCGTCGGCGAGGATCCCTGCTGGCGGTTCAGCATCGCCGTCGCGCGACCGCTGCTCGCGGAGGCCGCCCTGGGCGCAACCGCCGATCCCGTCTGGCACCAGGACCGGCTGGAACGCGCCCTCGACGCGGTACGCGTGCTCGACGTCAATGACGCGGCAATCCGGCTGTTTGGCCTGGCCGGCGATCGCGAACGCCTGACGGCCCGTCCCATCGCCAGCCTATGGCCCGAGCAAGGCCGGGCCGCGCTGGCCGATCTGCTGTCGGCGCTCGCCGCCGGCGGTCCGCAGGCGACAGAGACCCGGGAAATCGGCGTGCTGGGCCCGTTGACCGACGTCGTCCTGACCGGTTGGCGCGCCGGTGACGCCCGATGCTCGGACACCGTCTTCGTCCGCATCAGCGGGACGGAGAATCCGTCGAGCACCGTGCTGGAGCTGATGGCCAGCCAGGACCGCTATCACAACATGATCTCGGCCTTGCCCCTGCCGCTGCTGCAGGTGGATGCGCGGCCTGCCGGGCGCATCTTCGATCGCCTGCGGGCCAACGGGATCACCGATATCGACGCCTATCTGCGCGAACACCCGGAACTGGTCGAGATCGCCTGCGACATCGTCCTGGTGACCGACGCCAACAAGGAGGCCGTGGCGCTGCTGGGCGCGCGCGATCGGTCCCAACTGATCGGCCCCGTCGCCTATGTCTTCACCGGCACGCCCGGTTCGGGACGCCGCGTGACGATCGCGCACTTCCTGGGGCTGCGGAACTATGTCGAGGCGTTCAAGATCAAGAGCTTCGACGGCCGCCTGCTCGACGTGACGTTGATGATGACCTTCCCGGTGGCGGGCGAACGGCTGGACACCACCCTGATCATGATGGTCGACAACACCGCGCGCCTGGGGGCCGAAGCCCGGCTGCGGCAGGTCGAGACCGACTTCCGCCACGCCGCGCGCCTGTCGACCCTTGGCGAGCTGACCGCGTCGATCGCCCACGAGGTCAAGCAGCCCCTGTCGGCCATCCTGACCAATTCCGAAACCAGCCAACGCTGGCTGGATCGCGACGAGCCCAACCTGCCCAAGGTACGGCAGCTGACCGAACGCATCAGCGCCAGCGCCCGGCGGGCCAGCGACATCATCGAGCGTATCCAGGACATGGCCGGCAAGCGCGAGCCCGTACGCACCCGGCTCGATTTCAACGAGGTCGTTCGCCAAGCCCTGGTCTTCATTCGTCACGAGAGCGATGACAAATCGGTCAAGGTCGCCTTGGCGTTCGGCGGGGGCTTGCCCCCCATCCTGGGCGACCGGGTTCAGCTACAGCAGGTGGTCGTCAACCTGCTGGTCAATAGCATCCAGGCGATGCGGTTGACCGATCGCGACCAACGCGACATCACGCTGGCCACCGATGTGGACGACGCCGGCCGAGCGAGACTTACCGTGCGCGACAGTGGCCCCGGAATCCCGCCGGACGATCTGGAGCGTGTCTTCGAAGGCTTCTTCAGCACCAAGGAAGACGGCATGGGCATCGGCCTGGCTATCTGCCAGTCGATCATCGCCGCCCACGGCGGAACAATCACGGCGGCCAACCATCCCGAAGGCGGCGCGGTGTTCAGCGTTGTCATCCCGGCCGCGGCTCAGACCTGAAATCGACCTGTACGTCGGTATGGGTCGCCCTGTTCCTTCGCTCCAATCACGCCCACCCGAACCCCCGACGTAACCTCGTCTCTCAAACCAACGCTTCGCGGGAGACCTGTCCTCATGAAACTCTACTACGCCATCGGCGCCTGCAGCCTCGCCGACCGGATCGCCTTGGCCGAGGCCGGCATTCCCTGCGACTTCGAACGGGTCGATCTGCACGCCCGGATCACCGAGACCGGGGCGGATTACGCCGCCATCAATCCCAAGGGCTATGTGCCCACCGTGGTGCTCGACGGCGGCGACATGATCACCGAGAACATCGCCATCCTTTCCTGGATCGCCGAGCAGTCGCCGAAGCTGCGCCCCGAAGGCCCGCTGGGCTGGTTTCGACTGCTGGAAGCCCTGGCCTACATCTCCACCGAGGTGCACAAGAGCTTCCATACCTTCTTCATTCCGGACGTCACCGAGGCGGAGAAGGAGAAGGCTCGCGCCCTAGCCACGCTGCGCCTGGACTATCTCGCCGCCAGCCTGAAGGACGACTACCTGCTGGGCTCCAAGCTCACCGTGGCCGATCCCTACCTGTTCGTGATCATGACCTGGGCCAAGCCCAACGGCGTGATCCTGTCTCCGCCACTGACCGCCTATTTCGAGCGCATGAAGGCCCGCCCCGCCGTCGCGGCGGCCCTGGCCAGCGAGGGCCTTCAGGTCTAGCCGCGTTTCCGGCCGGGTCGCACCGCCGCGCCCGGCCGACACCTATACGGCGGTATAGCCTCCCCTCGCCCTTTCACCCAATCGACCCCATCCCGCCCCGAGTCCTAGCCTTTCCGTCATGGCCGACCGGCCTTGATGGAGGGATCCGAGATGAAGATCGTGGTGGTTGGCGGCAGCGGGCGGATCGGAGAGAAGCTCGTCTACAATCTTCGTCAGGAAGACTACCGCGTCCTGGAGGCTTCGCCCTCGTTCGGTGTGAACACCATCACCCGCGAGGGCCTGGATCAGGCTCTGACCGGCGCCGAGGTGGTGGTCGACGTCACCCAGTCGCCGTCGCTCGACGGCGCGGCGGCGCGGGCGTTCTTCGAGACCTCGGGCCGCAATCTGCTGGCCGCGGCCAAGGCGGCGGGCGTCCGACGCCACGTCGCTCTGTCGATCGTCGGAACCGATCGCCTGCAGGCCAGCGGCTACTTCCAGGCCAAGAAGATCCAGGAGGACCTGATCAAGGACTCCGGCCTGCCCTACAGCATCCTGCGCTCGACCCAATTCTTCGAATTCATCAGCGGCGTGGTGCAGGACGGATCGGCCCGCGACGTGGTCATCTCGCCCGCCCGCGTGCAGCCGATCGCCGGCGAGGACGTGGCCGAAACCCTGGCCGATCTTGCGCTGAGCGCCGCTCTGAACGGTACAGTCGAGGTCGCCGGCCCGGAACGCTTCCGGCTCGACGAACTGGCCACCGAGGTTCTGACCGCCCTGGAGGATCCCCGCCGCGTCTTGCCCGACCCTGACGCGCCCTATTTCGGCGCGCGGCTGAACGACGAGTCCCTGCTGCCGGGCCCCACGCCGCGCATCGCCTCGACCCGCTTCCACGATTGGCTGAGCGCCAGCCTGCAAGGCTCGCCGATCGCTCCCAAGTCCACGCGCAGGCAGGGGTGAACGCCATGAAGATCGTAGTCGCAGGCGGAACCGGCGTCGTCGGTTCCAAGCTCGTCGATATCCTCCGCCGCCGAGGCCACGAAGTCCGGATCGCGTCCCGAGCGGCTGGGGTGGATGTCCTGACCCGGCAAGGGCTGGACGACGTCATGGTCGGCGCCGAAGCGGTGGTCGACGTCCTCAACGCGCCGTCGTTCGACGACGAAACGGCCATGAGGTTCTTCGAAACCTCAAGCCGCAATATCCTTGAAGCGGCCGCCGCCGAGGGCGTGCGCCACTATCTGGCGCTGTCGATCGTCGGCTGCGAACGCCTGCAAGCCAGCGGCTATTTCCGAGCCAAGCTGGCCCAGGAGAAGTTGGTCCAGGCCGGCGGCGTGCCCTATTCCATCCTGCGCTCGACGCAGTTCTTCGAGTTCCTGGACGCGGTCGTGGACGACAGCCTGGACGGCGACGCGGTGCGGCTGGCCCCGGCCCGGGTGCAGTTCATCGCCGCCGAGGACGTCGCCGCCGCCCTGGCCGATATCGTCGAGCGCGCCCCGGCCAACAACACGATCGAAGTGGCGGGTCCCGACCTGTTTCGCCTCGACGACCTGGTCCGCCGCTTCCTGGCTGCTCGGCGGGATCAGCGCCCTGTCGTCGCCGATCCGGCCGCGCTCTATTTCGGCGCGACACTCAACGACGAGACCCTGATCTCGGGCGCCGTCCCGCGCTTCGGCCACACCGAGTTCGATCTGTGGCTCCGGCGCGCGGGCAAGACCGCCGCCTGAGCTCCAACGTTTCGCGCGCCCCCGGAATACCGAGGGCGCGCGAAGCCATTGAAGTCCCGCCTCAACCTGCGACGAAGGCCTGGGCCGCCTTCAGCGAGGCCAGATCGCGATTGACCGTCGCGACCGCCACCACGCGGCCGTCCTTCAGATAGGCCACCTCGGCGTCCCGATCGATGACAGAGCCGGTCACCTCGATGGCGTGCCAATCCTCGGCGTGACCGACATAGCGGATCGTCAGGTCGTAGTGGGCGCTCCAGAAATACGGCGGCTCGCCGGCGGTCTCCAGGCCGAGCATGGCGGCGGCGGCGGCCTGTCCCTGGCGCTCGGCGACGACCCAATGCTCGACGCGGATCGGCGGCCCGCCCACCGGGCTGGGATAGCGGGCGATATCTCCGGCCGCGAAGACATGCGGATCGCTGGTGCGCATGGCGGCGTCGACCATGACTCCGCGATCCATCGCCAGACCCGCGGCCTGAGCCAGTTCCAGCCGCGGCTTGACTCCGACGCCAAGCACGACGAGATCAGTCTCGACCACCGAGCCGTCATCCAGCGTAAGACGCTCGCCGTCGAAGCTGTCGACCTTGCGGCCCAGGTGGAAGCGAACGCCGTGCTGGTCATGCGCCGCCTTGATCAGGCCACCCAGCTCGGCGCCGAGCTTGCTTTCCAGCGGCGTGGCGTCGGGGCCGATGACATGGACCTCCAAGCCGCGCAGGCGCAACGACGCCGCGGCTTCCAGGCCGATGAAGCTGGAGCCGACCACGGCGACACGAGCGGCCGATTTCGACGCCGTGATCAGCCGGTCACCGTCGGCCAGGCTGCGCAGCAGGTGAACATTGTCGTGGTCGAAGCCCGGCGGCCGGTTCGGCTCCGCGCCCGTGGCCAGCAGCAGCGCCTCGTAGGCCAGGGTTTCGCCGCCCTGCAGCGTCACGACGCGGGCGGTCGTGTCGATCGCCTGGACCCATGTGTTCGTGCGCAGGATGATGTCGTGCTCCCGATAGAAGTCCTCGCCCTTCAGCGGCATCCAGGACGGGTCGGCGTCGCCTGAGAGGTAGTCCTTCGAGACGTTCGGTCGGTCGTAGGGCGCGTCCCGGTCGGCGCTGAGCATTGTCAGGGCGCCGGTGAAGCCGAGATCCCGCAAGCGCTGGGCGGCCGCGAAGCTCGCCGCCCCACCACCGACGATGACGATGGATTTGGGATCGTTCGACGCGTCGCGATCCGGCGCCAGACTTTCGCCTCCGGCGGGCAGTTTCTCGCGGACGAAGACGCGGTCGCCCTCCGCCTCGACCTTCCAACGGTTCAGCGGCGCCAAGGCCGGCGCCTTCAGGGCCAGGCCCGTGCGCAGGTCGAAGCAGGCGTGATGCAAAGGACAGTTGATGGTGTGGCCCGTCCGCAGGCCGTCATGCAGCGCGCCGCTGTAGTGGGTGCAAGCCCCATCCAGGGCGACGATCGCGCCGTCCACTCGGGCCAGGATCACGGGATCCTCGCCGACCAGCCCCGCGAACACACCGTCGATGGGGATCTCGTCGACCGCCACGCCCTGGGTCAGGTCGGGGCGAGCCGACGCTTCGGGGTTCGAGCTGGTCATGGCGTCATCCTGTAAGCGCGCGGGCGCCGGGTCGTGAAACAGACCTCGTCCGCAAAGAGTTGCGCCCAGCCGCGATGGGGAGCAAGGCGGCTGGGCGTCGGTCGATCAAACGGCGGTCGGGACGTTGTCGCTCAGCCAGTCCTCGAAGGTGGTCAAACCCAGGGTTGGATGATCCCCGGGGGTCAGCGACCGCGCCTCCAGCTCGACGCCGAAATAGGACGCCTTGGGGTCCGATACGACCTTCCGCGTGTCGCCCTTGGCCTCTAGGTAGCGTGCGACGAACTTGTCCAGGCCGAAAGCGGCGGGCCCGGCGACCTCGACAATGCCGTTGACCGGCTGACCCAAGACGACGTTGGTCAGCGCGGCGGCCACGTCGCTGGCGGCGATCGGCTGGACCAGGGCGGGCGACACGTGAACCTCGTCGCCGACGAGGCCGGCCTGGACGATCCCCGCCACGAACGGGAAGAACTGGGTCGAACGCAGGATCGTGTAGGGAAGCGTCGAGGCCCTGATCAGCGCCTCCTGAACCAGCTTGGCGCGGAAATAGCCGCTGTCCTGCAGGCGCTCGGTCCCGACCACCGACAGGGCGATGTGATGCTTGACGCCCGCGGCCTGGCCGGCCGCCATCAGGTTGCGGCCCGAGGTCAGGAAGAAGTCGAGCGCCGGGGCGGCGTCGAACACCGGAGAGTTAGCGACGTCCACGACGATGTCGGCCCCGACTAGGGCCTCGGCCAGACCTTCACCGGTCAGCGTATTGACGCCGGTGTTCGGCGCGGCCGCGACGGCCTCGTGACCCAGGCGGGCGAGATTGGCGACCACGCTTGAACCGATCAGGCCGGTTCCACCGATAACGACGATCTTCACTGCTCTTCTCCTCGGCTTTAATGCTCCAAGGATGTTATGATTATCTACAGTCAGTCATATCGATACTATGGACGATGAAAACGCATCACCGAAAACCGAGAACACAGGAAAGATGTCGATCGACCTAGACTAGCGATGAAGTCTTGGACAAGAACCAAGACGGCCTTCCGCCGTCGAACAGCCCAGCCTCGACCGCAGGCGTAAACCCAGGCCGCGTTCCCATGCCTGGCCTCGACCTCGGGATAGGTTGACGGCGGCCTCGCCGCCCGAGGATCGCGCGCGCCGCCTACACCAAAGGCGTAGAGCGCCGCCCTCCGCGCACGATGGCCCACATCCCGCCTCGCCGAGCACTGTGGCGTCATCTTCACCGTCCAGAGAGGAAACGACGATGACCCTGACCCCGCGCTTTGCGCCCTTCAAGCTCGTGCCCGACGTGACCAAGGCCATGCTCGCCGTAGAAACCGCCTTGGGCGAGAGCGGCATCGAGCACAGCCTCGGTGAACTGGTCCGCCTGCGCGCCTCGCAGATCAACGGCTGCGCCGTCTGTATCTACATGCACGTGCAGGACGCCCGCTCGCACGGCGAGACCGACCTGCGCATCCAGATGCTGGACGCCTGGCGCGAGTCCCCGCTCTACACCGACCGCGAACGCGCTGCCCTGGCGTGGACCGAGTCCCTGACCCGCATCGCCAAGACCCACGCGCCGGACGCTGACTATGACCTGGTCAAAAACCAGTTCAGCGAAGCCGAAATCGCCGCGTTGACGATCATCGTCGGCCAGATCAACGCCTGGAACCGTCTGCAGATCGCCGCCCGCGCCGCCCACCCGGTCCAGGCCGCTTCCGCGGCCGCCTAGTCGAACGGTCCAAGATCGCGTCGACACCCTCCCCCCAAGCTCGACGCGAGAAGGCGGTTCTCCTCCCCCGCAGGACAAGCGCCGCCTTCAACCGCGCCCCGGCTCCACAGCGCGCCGGGGCGCGGCCCCCTTTCGGGCTCGCCACACCAAGCAGCGCCTCCAGGCCACGGCCCGGCGCGAGGAGATCGCCATGATGAAATCCGCCTGCATCACCCTGGCCGCCGTACTCGGCGTCGCCGCCGTGGCCAACGGCCTGCTCATGTTGATCGCGCCCGAAAGCTGGTACTTCGCCGTGCCCGGCGTGACCACGACCGGCCCGTTCAACCAGCATTTCATCCGCGATATCGGGCTGATCTTCATCCTGATCGGCGCGGCCTTCCTGGTCGGGGCCCGCAGACCCGAGGTTCGCCTGTTCTTCTGGGCGGCACCGACGATCTGGCTTTCGGGCCACGCCCTGTTTCACTTCTGGGAGGTGGCCGTCGGCATCTGCACGGTCTCGGTCCTGCCGCGCGACTTTCCGGCCGTCACCCTGCCGGCGATCCTTGGCTGGGTGATCACGATCTGGACGGCGCGCGCCAGTCGAACAATCGCCGTCGTTCCCAGCCGCTGAGTCGACGACGCCAGCGCGGCGCTCGAAACCTGATCAACGCCGTGATGGCTACCCAAGGCGGCTCCTAGATCTCGACGCAGACCTTCCCGAAATGCTTGCCGGACATCAGATGCGCGACGGCGGCCGACAGTTGCTCCAGCGGAAAGCGGCTGTCGATCACAGGCTTGATCCCATGCGCCTCGATCGCGCGCACCATGTCGATCTGATCGCGTCGGCTGCCCACGGTGACGGCCTGCAGGCGCAGTCGTTTGGCCTGGACGATGGCGAACGGCATGGTGTCGATATCGAAGCCGCCGACCGCGCCGACGATGGCGATGTGACCGCCGGTGCGGGCGGCGATGAAGGACTGCCGGATTGTATGCGGCCCGCCGACCTCGACGACATGTTCGGCGCCTCGGCCGCCCGTCAACGCCAGCACCGCCTCGCCCCAGGCCTCGGTTTCCCGGTAGTTGATCAGATGGTCGGCGCCCAGAGCCCTCAAGCGGTCCAGCTTGTCCGCGCTGGACGAGGTGGCGATCACCGTGGCGCCGGCGGCCTTGGCGAATTGCAGCGCGAACAGCGACACCCCGCCCGTGCCCTGAACCAGCACGTGATCGCCCGGCTTGACCTGTCCGTCGGTGATCACCGCGCGCCATGCCGTGACGCCGGCGCATGGCAGGGTCGCGGCTTCGACGTGACTGAGCCCCTTGGGCGCGTGGGTGAAATGGGTCGCCGGCCGCGTGACGACCTCGCAGGCCAGACCGTCCGCTGGCCCGCCCGGAGTGTTGTCCAGGTCGACGCGGTCCATGTGGCCGTCCAACCATTTGGGATGAAAGACACTGACGACGGCGTCGCCTAGCTGGAAGCCGCCAACGTCCGCCCCAACGTCCGTGACGACGCCAGCGCCGTCCGAGAGCGGAATGAGGCCGTCGCGCACGGGGAAGAAACCATTGGCGACCAGGCCGTCCCGGAAATTGAGCGAGGCGGCGTGAACCTTCACGCGGATCTCGCCCGGTCCAGGCGGATGGGCCTCGGCGCTGGCCAGTTGCAGCTTCTCAACCTCGGCCGACTGTCGCACCCGCATGGCTCGCATGGATCGGATCATCCGTCAGGACGTCAGGCGTTCGAGCGCCGCGGCGGCCAGCTTGCGCAGATCGGCGATCTTGACCTTGGCGCTGCCCGTCAGTTGCAGGTCGTCCTCGGCAAAGAACAGCACGCGGCGCGGCGTCTTGTAGCTGGCCAACTTGGCGCGAGCGAAGTCACGCACGGCCGCTTCGTCCAGTTGGGCGCCGTGGTGGCGTACGATGCAGGTGACGACGATCTCGCCGAGGGCGTCGTGCGGCACGCCCACGGTCTGGGACAGCTTCACGCCCGGGCAATCGCCGATGACGCTGTCGATCTCGACGGGCGAGACATTGGCGCCGCCGGTCTTGATGATGTCGTTGAGCCGCCCCTCCCAGAACAGACGGCCCGCCGCGTCGACATAGCCTCCGTCGCCAGTGCGAAAATAACCGCCCTGGTCCAGGGTCTCGTCGAGCGGCGTTCCCAGATAGCCCAGCATCAGGGTCGGTCCCTTGATCGCGATCTCGCCGCGTTGGCCCAGCGCCGTGGCCTCGCCCGTCAGGGGATCGACGATCTTCAGGCTGTTGCCGGGAAAGGGGCGGCCATGACTATCGCCGGCGGTCGATCGCGCGGTGTTGGCGGGATAGCCCGTGCTGAGGGTGAAGGTTTCGGTGCTGCCGTAGCAGTGACGTGGTTCGACCCAGGTCGTCTCGACACTGGGATGGCGCGCGATGGGCGAGTCGATGTCGATGTAATCCAGCGCCGACAGGTCAGCCGCGCTCCAGTTGGCCGCCTCCTCCAACTGTGCCCACTGATGGGGCCAGGCGAACAGAAAACTGACCCTCTCGGTGACCATCAGATCCACAGCCTCCTCGGGTTGGAAGGTCTTTTGCAGCACCAGCGCCCCGCCGGCGGCGAGCACGGCCCCGACCACCATGGCGAAATTGCCAGACCAGAAGAAGCCGTTGGCGGTCCAGGCGCGGACCCCGTCGCCCAAGCCTTGCTGGCGGCGCATGCGCCACAGTTGGATGCTCACCCCGCGATGGGCGCTGAGAATGCCCTTGGGCTTGCTGGTCGAGCCCGAGGAGAAGAACAGCACGCCCGGGTCGGCCGGCTGGACGGTGGCGGCCCGCACTTCGACTTGAGCGACCGAGATCTTCGCGCCGCGCGCCAGGAACACATCCCAGGGCTCGATCGCGCCGTCCTGCTCGCCATCGACGACGGCGATCCACCGCAGGAATGGGAACTTCAGCGAGGCCAGTCGGCCAGGCGCCGCTTCGCCGATCGCCGGCTCCAACTCGCCCAGGATCGCCGCGAAGTCCTTTTTCAGCACCCGCCGTTCCAGCAGCAGCACCGAACAGGCCGAAGCCCCGACCAGATAATCCAGCTCGTCCGGCGTGGAGAAGGTGCTGAGCGGCGCGGCCACGCCGCCGGCCAGGGCCGCGCCGAACACCGCCGACAGGAACTCCGCCCGGTTGGTCATCAGCACGCCGACCCGCTCGCCCTTGCCCAGACCGCAGGCGACCAGAGCGCGGGCCACTTCGAGAGATCGCGCCCACAGATCCTGATACGACCACCGTTCGAGCGCGCCATCCGCGCGACGCTGCACCAGCGCCTCGCGATCGCCATGGGCTTGCGTCACCTCCCGCAGGAAGCCCGGCAAGGTCAGCGCGCCGAGCCCTGGCTCCTCCGACAACGGCGGACCATGCACGATCGACACCGAGCGGTCCGGGACGAACTGGTGATCGCTCATCGAAGAGTCCTGGCTTGAACCGACGCTTGCCTTAGTAGGGCAGCTCGACCTCGTTGAGCGAGGTGACGATCGTCTTGCCGTCCTGGTCGGTCATCCGAACCTTGATCTGGACCAACGGCACGCCCCATTCCGAGCGTTCGATCTTGGCCACCACCTCGCCCTCGATATAGGTGACGTCGCCCTCGAAGGCGGGGCTGCGGAACTCCGACTTGGCATGGCGCACCAGGCCGTCATGGCCGGCCCACATGGCCAGGTAGTCGGTGTTCCAGGCCGCCATGGTCGCCCCGTAGCCATAGGCGCGGACCATGCCGATCTCGCTGGCTCGGCCGTCGTCGATGTGGCCGCGCGAAGGGCCGACGTAGAGACCATCACGCAGGCGCGGATCGATCATCGCGCCCTCCTCATCGAAGCTGAAGCCTTCGATCCACCCCATGTCCTGGCAGACCCACGGGTCTTCGACGCCCTCCGGCGCGGTCCAGTAGAAGCTGCCCCAGATGTTGAAGATGAAGGCGCGATATTCGGTGGTGAAGCTGGCGATTGAGTGTGGGCCGATCACGCGGCGCGGCAGCTTGTCGCCGACCTTGACCGCCTCGAAGTGCGGAGACTTGCCTTCGCGGTTGGACATGAACCACTCGCGGCGCAGCTTTTCGACCTCGAGCAGTTCGGCGTTCGTCCATTTCTTGGCCGCGCCGACCGTCGAGGCGTAGACGCCGCGCTTCTCGGCTTCTTTGGCCAGGTAACGGATCACCGTCGGGCAGGACCGGGCGATCAGGTCGCCGCGCTGGTTGCGGTGGATGGTGTCGCCGCGCTGGAACACTGTCGGGCCGGCGAACTTGGTCTCGGCGACCTTGTAGTCGGTGAAGATCCGCTCGTGGAACATCTGGTCGCCGGGGCGGATGTGCGTGCCGTACCACCACCACTCCTCGCCGCCGAAGATCATGTGCTGACCTTCGATGCGCCCAACACAGGCCTGGTTGTTGCCGTGACCATAGTCCAGCGCCACCGCCATCGACTGCGGGGCGATGATGTCGCCGAACTTGGTCTGGCTGGCGAAGCGCTGATCCCAGTGCAGCGGGTTGACGTAGTCCAGCGCCATCACCCAGCGGCGGATGTCGGTCTTGTTGCAGGGTTCCCACAACTGACCGCCGCCAACCTTCTGACCCAGGCGCCGCTCCAGTTCGCTGAGGTCGAGTTGAACCGTTTCCGAATCCGCCATGAGTTCCTCCGTCCACGCTCGGTCGTCACGATCTTGCGCCGTGCGCCCTTGAAGCTGGTGTGCGGCACGGCGACACCGCTCGACTTGACGAATTTCGACAGACGCCGGCTATCGCGCCTCGGCGATCAGCGTCGGCGTGGAGGCTCGCACCCGAGTGGGCGATGCGGAAAACCATCGATGGCAGGTGCGCGTCATCACCGACTGTTCCGCGAAACCCAGGCGTTCGGAAATCCTGCCGAAGTCCAGGTCCGTACGCTGCAGGTAGTAGATCATCAGATCGCGGCGAACCTCGTCCTTGATCTTCTGAAAGGACGTTCCCTCCGCCTTCAGGCGTCGCAACAGGGTCTGGGGATGGAGGCCGAGCTCGGCGGCGACGCGATCGGCCCGGCAAAGCGCCGTGCCCAGGAAGCGCATGATCACGCCGCGCACCTGGCCGTGTAGCGGCGGGCGACGATGGCTGAACGTGGCGTCGACGAACGAGGTGGCGGCTTCATAGACGCTGGCGTCGCGGGTCACGATCGGCGCGGCCAGGTCCCGCTCCGAATAGACCACGCCGTCCACCTGCTGGCCGAACAGAACTTCGCAACCGAAATAGCGTCGATAGATCTTCGGTGAAGAGATGGGCTGATGGCGGAAATAGATCTTCCGCGCTCGGGCGGCGCCGTCGGTGATCTCGATGGCCGAGAGGTGGCCAACCAGAAGAATCTGCTCCATCCCCTGGCTCCTGAGCGGCGCGTGGTCCAGTAGGATGTCGTGGCCCGCGAACACGGCGCCGTGGTCGGGCCAGCGCTGCAACCAGACTCGCGCCGCCAGGCTGTGGGCGGCGGTGTGACGGCTGACATAGTCCAGCGCTTCGCCGAACGTGCGCGAATTCCTCATCACCGTGCCGAGCGGACCGAACATCCGGCCGCTCTGCAGGGTGGCCAGGCGCATGCCGAAATCCGGACAGCCCACGGCGTCGGCCATGATCTCGAGAAGCTTGAGCACCTGACGGTAGGTCACCTCCGCAGCGGGCTGGATGCCGACTCTGGCCATCAACTCGGCCGGATCGCCGCCCAGGGTCGTGACCAGATCCGGGAAGAACCGCAGCAGATTGGCGTGAACGACGTCGAAGGCCTGGCCGTCTTCGTCTCGCGCCGCGCCGTCCTTACTATCTCCGCTCGTCATTGCCCCAACCGAACCGATCTGTCGAAATTGGTCAAGCGATCCTCGCGCGCCCAGGCGTAATCAAGAGCCCAACGACCGCGCATCCGTGGATGCCGGCGGACCAAGGGAGCGAGACATGGCGAGCGCCGAGGAACTCAACGGCTTTCTGGATCGCGAGAAGATCCGCGACTGCCTGGCGCGCCTGGCCCGGGGCGAGGACCGTCGCGATCCGGCGCTGATCACCGCCGCCTACTGGCCTGACGCCACCAATGACTACGGAGTGTGGTCCGGCGACTTCCCCGCCTATCTGGCCTGGGTTGTTCCCGGCGCCGACGCCATCAAGGTGACCCAACACGTGCTGGGTCAGAGCCTGATCGATCTGGACGGCGACACCGCCCGGGTCGAGACGCACGTCAATTCCTACCATCGCGTCGACATGGGCGCGGGCGATCGTGACACCCTGATCGGCGGCCGTTACCTGGACCGGCTGGAGAAGCGCGACGGCGAATGGCGCATCGCCGAACGCACGCTGATCTACGACTGGTATCAGGACTTCGGCGCCTCGATCGACTGGTCGCAGGGCGTGATGGGCATGCCGTTCAGCGCCGAGCACTTCTCGGGCCGGACGCGCGGCGACTTCAGCGAGACCTTCTTCGGCAAAAAGGGCGCGTGATCGTGCCGGGCGCCCTGACCGGCAAGGTCGCCGTGGTGACCGGCGCCAGTCGCGGCATCGGCCGGGGCGTGGCCCTGGCCCTGGCCGACCAGGGTGCGACGGTCTACGTCACCGGCCGCACGGTCACGCCTGGCGTCGCGCCCCTGCCCGGCACGGTGGGCGAGACGGCCGCGGAGGTCGACCGTCGTGGCGGCAAGGGCTTGGCCGTCCAGGTCGATCACGCCGACGACGCCCAGGTTGCCGCTCTTTTCAAGCAGGTCCAACGCGAGCAGGGCCGGCTGGACCTGCTGGTCAACAACGCCATCGCCCTGCCCGCTTCGATGACCGACCGCGTGGGGTTCTGGGAAAAGCCGCTCGCCAATTGGGAGATGATCGACGTCGGCCTGCGCTCCAACTTCACGGCCGCCTGGCACGCCGCCCAGATCATGGTTCCGCAAGGAACGGGCCTGATCGTCGCTCTCTCAGGCTATGTCGGGGTGACCTACACCTATGATGTGATCTTCGGGACCTGCAAGGCGGCGACCGACCGCATGGCCCGCGACATGGCCATCGAGCTGAAGGCCCACAACGTGGCCTCGCTATCGCTGTGGCAGGGCTTTACCTACACCGAGCGCGCGCAGGAGAACCTCAAGACGGTTCCCGGCATGGCCTCGCAGCTCAACAGCGCCGTCGGCAGCTCGGTCGAGTTTCCCGGTCGGGTGATCGCCGCGCTCGCCGCCGATCCCGACATCATCAAGCGCACCGGCGGCACCTTCATCAACGCCGAGTTGGCGCAAGACTACGACGTCACCGACATCGACGGACGCACGATCCCGTCGCTGCGGGCCGAGCGCGGCGCGCCGATCTGGACACCGGTTTAGAACGAGGAACGCACCATGCCCGGACACAAGTTTCACAACCGCGTGGCGGTGATCACCGGAGCCGGCCGAGGCCTGGGTCGCGAATACGCCCTGCTGCTGGCCTCCAAGGGCGCGAGGATCGTGGTCAACGATCCCGGGTCCGCGATCAAGGGCGACGGCGTCGACGCGGGTCCCGCCGAAGCGGTCGTCCAGGAGATCCGGGCGGCCGGCGGCGAAGCCGTCGCCTGCCTGGAGTCGGTGGCCACGCCCGAGGGCGGCGCGGCGATCATCCAGGCCGCGCTGGACGCGTTCGGCCGGATAGACATCCTGATCCACAACGCCGGCAACGTCCGCTACGGCTCGCTGGAAGAGATCCCGCACGAAGACTTCAAGGCGGTCGTCGACGTCCACCTGATGGGCGCGTTCAACGTCGTGCGCGCGGCTTTCCCGATCATGGCCGAAGCCGGCTATGGCCGCGTGGTATTGACCTCGTCGATCGGAGGCCTCTACGGCACCAACAACGTCGTCAACTACGGCGTCTCCAAAGCCGGGATCATTGGCCTGAACAACGTGGTCGCCATCGAGGGCGCGCCCAAGGGCATTCTCTCGAACATCATCCTGCCCGGCGCCGTCACCCGGATGGCCGAGGGCCTGGACACCTCGATGTACCCGCCGATGGGCGCGGACCTGGTGGCGCCCGTCGTCGGCTGGCTGGCTCACGAGTCCTGCACCGTCACCGGCGAGATGTTCGTCTCCATGGCCGGCCGGGTCGCCCGCGCGTTGATCGCCGAGACCGAAGGCGTCTATCGTCCGTCCTGGTCAATCGACGACGTCGCCAACGAGATCGACGCCATCCGCGACACCGACCGACTTTGGCTCCTGCCCAGCGTGTCCGGCTACATGGACCACCTCCAGCGCAGCTTCGAGATGGCCAGCAAGGGCTGACGAGACGGTTTTTCCCGCCTTGAAGGTGATGGTTCGTCCGCGCCTTACGTCTTGATCAGCGCGTCGAAACCTGGCGCCGACAAGAAGGGTGGAACTTTGAAAACTTCGTGGTTCGCAATGGCGCTTGCATCGACAAGCGTTCTCGCCGTCGCCGCTCAGGCCGCGCCGATCAAGGAGGCCGATCGGGCCGAACTGATCCGCCGCGTCGACGCCCGTCAGCCGCAGCTATCGGACGCGGCCATGAAGATCTGGGACTATGCCGAGCTCGGCTACATGGAAACCAAGAGCTCGGCCCTGTTGAAGGATCAGCTGACCGCGGCCGGCTTCACGGTCACCGCCGGCGTCGCTGGCGAACCGACGGCGTTCATGGCCAGCTTCAAGACGGGACCGGGTCCTGTCGTGGCGGTGCTGGCCGAGTACGACGCCCTGCCCGGCCTGGCCCAGGCGGCGAGCCCGGAAAAGACTCCCCTCCCCGGTCGCGACGCCGGTCACGGCTGCGGCCACAACCTGTTCGGCGCGGCCTCGGTCAACGGCGCCATCGCCCTGAAGGAATGGATGGTCGCCCACGGCGTGAAGGGTGAGCTGCGCGTCTACGGCACGCCGGCCGAGGAAGGCGGTTCGGGCAAGGTCTACATGGTGCGCGAAGGCCTGTTCAAGGACGTCGACATCGCCATCCACTGGCACCCCGGCGACGCCAACAGCGCCGCCCAGGCGCCGTCCCAGGCCAACCTGTCGGGCAAGTTCCGCTTCCACGGGATCTCCAGCCACGCGGCGGCCTCGCCGTCCAAAGGGCGCTCGGCCCTGGACGGCGTCGAGATCATGGACGTGGCCACCAACTTCCTGCGCGAGCACGTGCCGGACGGCACGCGGATCCACTACGTGATCACCAACGGCGGCAAGGCGCCCAATGTCGTGCCGGACTTCGCAGAGGTCTATTACTACGTCCGCCACGTCGATCCGAAGATCGTCCGCGAGGTCTGGGACCGGGTCGAGAACGCCGCCAAGGGCGCGGCCCTAGCCACCGGCACGACGGTCGACTGGGAGATCACGGGCGGCGTCTACAGCATGCTGCCCAACGACACACTAGGCCACGCGATGGACGCCAACCTGCGCCGCGTGGGCGGCGAGCAATGGACCGCCGAGGAAACCGCCTTCGCCACCAAGCTGGCCGCCACCCTGCCCGGCGGCGGCGGCGACCTGGCCTCGGTCAAGACCGTCGGCGCCTATGATCGCGGCTCGTGGATCAGCGGCGGTTCGACCGACGTGTCGGACGTCAGCTGGAACGTGCCGACCGTCGGTCTGGTCACCGCCACCTTCGTGCCTGGCTCGCCCGGCCACAGCTGGCAGAACGCCGCCGCCGCCGGCACGACGATCGGCGTCAAGGGCGCGGTCGTCGCCGCCAAGTCGATCGCCCTGACCGGCGCCGACGTCTTCAGCGACCCCAAGCTGATCGCCTCGGCCAAGGCCGAGCTCAAGCAGCGCCAGGGCGCGAACTTCGTCTACAAGCCCCTGTTGGGCGATCGCTCTCCGCCGCTGGACTATCGCAAGAACACCGGCGCCGAATAGCAAAAGGGCCGCTCCTCGGATGAGGAGCGGCCCTTCTTCTTGGCGTGAAGTCGAAGCGCCTAGCGAACGCCGACCACGGCGGCGTCGGGACGGCGGGTGTCGGCCGCGCCATAGAACAGGCCGCCGTCGATCAGGATCGACTGGGTGCTGCCCATGGTCATCGACGGCGCCACCTTGTGGCCCTTGGCCTCCAACAGCGGCACGATGTCGGGCGAGAAGCCGGCCTCCAGCTCCAGCGGACCGTCCACGCCCGACTGGTTCATCCGCGGACGCTCGGCGGCCTCGGCGACGTTCAGATTGTGGTCGATCACGTTGCTGAGCATCTGGGCCATGGTGGCGATGATGTAGCCGCCGCCCGGCGTGCCGGTAATCAGCCAGGGCTTGTCGTCCTTGAAGACGATCAGCGGGGTGATGGTCGACCCCACGCGCTTGCCAGGCTCGGCCTTGTTGGACCCGTTCTCCTCGGCGCGCTTGCCCCACGAGAAGTTGCCCATCGAGTTGTTGAGCAGGAAGCCCGTGCCCGGCGCCACGACGTGCGCCCCGAACGAGGCGCTGAGCGTGAAGGTGTTGCTGACGGCGTTGCCTTCGGCGTCGGCCACCGAGAAGTGGGTCGTGTTGGGGCTTTCGTAGCGATAGGGATCGCCGCCCTTCAGGTCCTTGCTCGACAGCGAGGCGGTCATCGAGATCAGCTTGGCGCGCTCGGCCGCGTAGGTCTTGCTGGTCAGGCCGGCCACGGGCGTCTTCCACTGCGGCGGGCCGCCGACGTACTGGCGATCGGTCCAGCCAATCTTCATGGCCTCCGACAGCACATGCAGGCTGGCCACGCTGTTGGAGCCCAGATCCTTCATCGGGAAGGTCTCCAGAATGTTCATCACCTCCGCGAGCGTAACGCCCGAGGCGGTCGGCGGCATGTAGGCGATCTTGTGCCCACGATATTCGCCCCAGATCGGCGGCGAGACATTGGCCTTGTAGGTCGCCAGATCTTCCATCGAGATCACGCCGCCGCCGGCCTTGATCCCGGCGACCATCCGCTTGCCGACCTCGCCCTTGTAGAAGGCGTCGACGCCCTGGTCGCGGATCTGGGCCAGGCTCCAGGCCAGGTCGGGTTGGGGCAGGCGCTCACCCGGCTGATAGGACGAGCCGTCCTTCTTGAAGAAGGCCTTGGCCGCGCCCGGATCGGTCAGCATGGCCTTGCGCTCGCCGTTCAGCGCCGCGGCTTCGTCATCGCTCAGGACCACGCCGGTCTTGGCCATCTGCACGGCGGGCTCGACAACGACCTTCCACGGCAGCTTGCCGTAGCGATGGTGGGCTTCCCACAGGCCGGCCACGGTGCCCGGCACCGATACGCCCTTGAAGCTCTGGCTGAGCTTGCCGCCAGCCTTGCCATCGGGCCCGACCAGCAGGTCCGGCGTCGTGGCCAGGGGCGCCTGGCCGTAATATTCGATCGCGATCGTCTCGTTGGTCTTGGCGATGTGCACCAGCATGTAGCCGCCACCGCCCAGGTTGCCGGCGCGCGGCAGGCTGACGGCTTCGGCGAAGGCGGTGGCGACCGCGGCGTCGACGGCGTTGCCGCCCTTGCGCAGGATCTCGGCGCCGACATTGGCGGCGATGCGGTTTTGGGCGACCACCATGCCACCGCGCCCGATCTCGGGATGATGGATCTGGCCGTAGCCGACGATGTCGCCGCCCGTACCCTCTTGGGCCAGGGCCGAAAGCGGCGCGGCGCCAAGCGCCAGGACGGCGACGAGCGCCAGCAGAGGACGTCGCGCCGCATCGCGGAAGCTGGAACGGGTCATGAGAGATACTCTGAGAAACAAGGCGGCCCCGGCGTCGGGGGGATGACGCCGGGGCCTTCGGGGGCGTGGACTAGAAGCTCTTGCGGATGCTCGCGTACCAGTAACGGGCATAGGGCTGGTACACGCTGGCCATATAGCCGTTCGACGAGACGGGGGGCTTCTCGTCGGTGATGTTCCGCACGCCCAGCTTGATGCTGGTGTTGGACGCCCAACCGTCCG
The DNA here is from genome assembly GCF_011045195.1 of Caulobacter soli. Lineage (GTDB taxonomy): Bacteria > Pseudomonadota > Alphaproteobacteria > Caulobacterales > Caulobacteraceae > Caulobacter > Caulobacter soli. The sequence goes on from NZ_CP049199.1 coordinate 2,712,582, forward strand.
TGAAATCGTACTGGGCGTACAGATTTCCAGTCAGTTGCGAGTCCACGGTCCAGGCCGCGCCCGCCGAATCCAGCAGCGCGGTGTCCTGCACGTCGCTGGTGTACTGGGTGAAGGCGCCGACCGTGACCTGGTTCAGACGCCAGGTCAGGGCGGCGGTCCACTTCAGTTCGGGCTTGCCGTTCTGCTTGAGCAGATCGCCGCCGCCGGTGATGGTCGTGCCGGCGTTGATCTTCCCGCTGGAGCGGGCCGCCAGCAGCGCGGCGATGGCCGGCGACGGCGACTGGTAGAACTTCAGCAGCTGGGCCGCGCCGATGTTCAGGTCGAAGTCGCCGATCCGGGTGCCGTGCAGGCGCCACATCAGATTGTAGTCGATGCCGCGAGCTTCCTGCGGCAGCAGGTTCTGATACTGATCCTTGACGTACAGCACCGTGCCGACCGGCGTGAGGCCCGTGCCGTTGAAGGCGGCGATGTCGTCGGCGGTCGGGGCCGCGCGCACGACGTTCGGGTTCGAGCCGCCCGACATGCGATCCAGGTAGTCGAGGATCAGGGCGTTGCCTTCACCGAAGATGCCGACGATGCCCTTCTGCTTCACGCGCCAGTAGTCGGCGGTGAAGGTGAACTGGCCAAACTGGCTGGGCACGAACTTCGGTTCGAACACCACGCCGAAGCCCGTGGACGTCGACGTCTCGGGCTTCAGGTCCGGGTTGCCCGAGCGCTGGGCGGCCGTGCTCTGCGTGCGGGTGCAGTTGCTGAAGCTGGTGATCTTGCCGGTCTGAAGATCAGCCTGGCAGCGGATGTAGTCGGTGCGGGTGTTCGAGCGGGTCACCACCGAGGCGTTGATCTGCTCGAGGTTCGGGGCCTTGAAGCCTTCCGACCACGAACCGCGCAGGCGCAGGCCGTCGACCAGGTCCCAGGCCACGGCGACCTTCGGCTTGGCCACGTCGCCGACGTCGCTGTAGTCCTCGTAGCGGCCGGCCAGCTGCATCTCGACATTGCGCACCAGCGGAATGCCCATCTCGGGCGAGATCACCGGCACGGCCAGTTCGGCATAGGCCGAACCCACGGTGCGGTGGCCCTTGGTGTCGGGCGAGGTGCTGGTGCCGATCAGGTCGCTGTCATAGGTGATGCCCGTGACCGAGTTGGTGAACTTGATCGTGCCGTCGACGCGGGCGTCGCGGTCGTCCTTCTGGGTTTCGCGACGCACTTCCACGCCCGCCGCCATGCCGACGTCGCCGGCCGGCAGGTGGAACAGGTCGGCCTTCGAGACCTTGAAGTCCCACGACGCCAGGGTGCTGGTGCTGTCGCGGGTGCTCTTGACCATGATGGCGTTGCGGGCGGCGGCGCTGCTTGCCGTGCTGTCGCCAACGCTCGGATTGGCGACGTTGCCGCCGTTGAACGGGTTGTAGGCGTCGGGCGTCGACAGGGCGAGTTGCTTCTGCAGCAGGGTCGCGCTGATGCCGTCCGAGGTGTCCTTCACCTCGGCCTTCGAATAGAGCAGCGCCGAGTCCCAGCGCCAGCCGAACTTCTCGCCCTTCAGGCCGCCCAGAAAGCGGCTCTGGGTGTTCTTGACGTCGACCTTGGCCGGGCCGAGATCGGCGAAGCTGTAGCTGGCCATCGTCACGTTCAGGCCGCCGGCCGGAGCGTTGATGCCCGCCAGACGGTTCGGATTGGCGGCGCCGTTCAGCGTGGTCGGGCCGAAGGGGTTCCAGTAGTTGGCGCTCGGAACCGTCATGACCTGGGCCGTGGTCATGTAGGTCGGGCTCTGGAAGGCGTGGGTGGTGGCCGTGTAGTAGCCGACCTCGCCATAGGCCTTGATGTCTTCGGTGACGTCGTAGTTGCCCGTCAGGTAGATGTTCAGGCGCTTCAGCTCGGGCATGATCGAGGTGCCGGCGCCGGCCTGAGGGTCGTAGCGCAGGTTACGGTCTTCGCCCGAGGTGGCCAAGGTGCCGTCGTCGAAGCAGATGCCGCTGCCGGCGCTGGCCAGGCAGCCCGGGTTGGAGGTCGGCTGAATGTGGAAGGCGCCGGCCGTGCTGGTGATCGCCGTGCCGTTCTGCGTCACGCGGGCGGCGGCGGTGAAGTTGCCCCACGGCGTGGTCGTCGCGCGACCGTCCAGCGACGCCGCGCCGTCGAAGTGCGTGCCCGTGAACAGCGGACGCTTGTCGGCCGAGGCGGTGAAGTCCTGGTCGCCCGACCGCAAGGCCGTGCGCTGGTTGTAGTTCAGGAACAGGGTGACGTTGCCGCGCTCGAAGGTGTGGCCGGCCAAGACGTTCAGGCCGTAGTCCTTCATGTGCGTGCCTTCGGCGAAGCCATACTGGGCTTCGGCCTCGACGCCGTTGTAGTTGTCCTTCAGCACGGTGTTGACCACACCGGCCACGGCGTCCGAGCCGTAGATGGCGCCGGCGCCGTCGCGCAGCACTTCCAGCCGCGACAGGCCGGTGGTCGGAATGGCGTTGGTGTTGAAGGTGATCACCGGCACCAGGTTGGCGCCGTCGGCCTGGCTGGTCGGGTGCGCCACCACGCGGCGGCCGTTCAGAAGCACCAGCGTGTTGCCCGAACCCAGGTTGCGCAGGTTCACCGAACCGATGTCGCCGCGCGCCGAGTTGCTGCTGTTGGGGATGTAGCTGCTGTTGTAGTTGACGTCGCCCATCTGCGGGATCGAGCGGAACAGGTCGTCGCCCGACGTGGCGGCGATCGCGTCGATCTGCTTGGCGTCGATCGAGGTCACGGGCAGCGCCGCGGTGACCTTCGAGCCCTCGATCCGCGTCCCGACGACGACGATCTCTTCAACGGCGGCGGTGTCGTCTTGCGGCGCGGCTTGGCGAGCCAGCGCTTGGCCGGCCCACGTCGAAGCGGTGAGCGCCGTCGTCACGAGCATGGCGGCGCGGATGGAAGTCCTGGTGTTCATTGCGGTGATATCCCCTCGACCGACGACCGTCTCGCCCGGTGCATGATCCGGGTCCCCTGACGGCCGCCAAGTCAGACGTAAGCCGCGAAAGGTCCCTCACCCCCGGCCAGACGTTTTTCTTTGGAAGGGCGAACTTTTCCGAAACCGGGGCGGCGAACGCCTAAGGTTTGGACAGGACGATCTGGTCGGACGCGCGCCGCGTGACCCGCGCGACGCCGCTGGCTTCCAGGCCCTCGGCGAGGGCTTCGGGATCACCGGCCCGGAAAACGCCGCTGATCGGCGTATGGATCAGGCGCGCATCGGCCAGGACGAGCTTGCGGTTCGAATAGCGGTTCAGCTCGGCCGCGACCAAGCCCAGCTCGCTTTCATCGAACACCAGATCGCCGTTCAGCCAGCGGGCGGCCTGGGTGGTGTCGATCGCGCGTCGCGACCAGCCGCCGTCGCCGGACGCGACCAGACGCTCCCCTGGGGTCAGGATCGCCTGACGGGCATCCTGACGAGCCGTCAGGTCGCGGACAGCCACCTTGCCCTGCAGCAAGGTCACCGTGACGGCCGCGGGTTCGAGATCGACGTCGAACACGGTGCCCAGCGCCGTGACACTGCGCCCCTGAGCCGTGACCACGAACGGGTGCGCCGCGTCGTGGGCGACCTGGAATTGGGCGCGGCCCCGAGACAGGGTGACGCGACGCACCTTGCCATCGAAGACGGCGCTCATCGCCGAGTCTGCGTCGAGCATGACGATCGTGCCATCCGACAAGGCGATGCGGCTGACCTTGCCGACCGGCGTCATGTAGCTGATCGCGGCCAGTTGGACTTCACCGGCTGGAGGCGAGATTGGCGGAGCCATCGTCTTCCACGTCAGGCCCAGCGCCACGGCCGCCGCCAGCGAGGCGGCGATCGCAACCGGCGCCCACAGGCGCGAGGCCGGCGGCCTGCGCGCGCTGCGCCGGGCTTGGGCCAGCGCGGGGTGATCGGCCAGTTCGCCAACCAGCGCCCATGCGTTCTGAGTTCGAGCCCAGGCGTCCTGATGCTCCGGAGCCGCGTCGATCCAGGCGTCGAATTCCCGTCGCTCGCTGTCGCTGGCGCGCCCCGACCCCAGACGCGCGTGCCAGCCGGCGGCGGCGTCAAGCGCCCGCTCGTCAACTGTTCGCATCGTTCCGCTAGAGGTCATCGTCGCTCCGCAGGCGCTCGGTCAGACGCCGAACCACCTTCATGATGTGTTTCTCGACCGCGCTGACGGAGATTCCCATCACGCGGCCCGCCGCCGAATAGCTCATCTGCTCGAACCGGACGAGGATGAACGCCTGCCTTGACCTTTCGGGCATGGATTCCAGGACGCTCAGGGCCAGGGCCAGCTGTTGCTTGCCTTCCAAGACGCGATCGGGAGACAAAACCTCAACGGGATGATGAAATTCCGTCAGCTCGGTGTGCTTGGAGCGGTGACGGGAACGATCGGCGCGCAAGGTGTCGGTCAGGACGCTAGAGGCCACCTGGAAGAGGTAGCCCTCGATATTGTCGATCGGATCCTTGGTCTGGCGCCGCTCGATGCGCAGCAGGACTTCCTGGACAAGATCGTCGATATCGCCGCCGATCCGCCGCATGAAATAGCCACGCAGCATCGGCGCGTACCGCCAGACCTCGGTCTGCTCGGGATACGACTCGCCTACCGCGCCCATGGCCTTTTTCGCGAACACCCGCTGCGGTTCACCCCTGGCCGCCCCCGCGTCAAGTCGCGAGTCCGGCTTTCCACCCAACCCTCAGATTTTCGCCGCTTGATCCGTGTGAAGCATCATTGGCGCCTAATCTGAGTACACTGATATACCGCTTCGGCAGATTTCTATCGTCGCGACAACTGGAGCGATACTCTCGATCACCCTCCCTTGAAGCGCGCATTTCTTGCCTCTTTCAGCGTCCTCGCGGCGTCTTCGGTCCTGTTGGTCCAGCCTGCCGGCGCGGTGTCGGTCGGGTCGCGCCGCACGTATGCGATTCCGCCTTCGAGCCTCGCCGACGCCATCAAGTCGCTGGCCTTGCAAAGCGGCAAGCAGGCGTTGTTCTCGGCGCCCGCCCTGGAGGGCCGTCGCACCGCCGGGCTGAACGGCGTCCTGACCGTGGAAGAGGCGCTGGACCGCCTGCTGCGCGATTCCGGGTTCGACTACCGCATCGTCGCCGATCGGATGATCCTGATCACCGCGCATGCCCCGGTGACCGCGTCCGGGGCTTCAGCGGCCGAACGGCCCAGCGCGACCGCGAGAGAATCCAGCTCCGTCGACACCGTGATCGTCACGGCGGTGTCCGATGAAGCGCCGCCCAGCGTCGAGCGCCTGAGCGCCCGTATCCTGGCGGGAAGCGGCGTCTTCGATCCCGGTGAGGTCGCGCGCCTGTCACCGGCGCTCAACGCCCTGCCCTCCGGCGCTGGGCAGCTCAAGCTGGCCCTGCGCGGCGTATACGGCGCGGGCGAAGCGACCACGCCGGTCTATTTCGGCGGCGCGCCGGTCTCGGGCCCGTCGGGCACCAATTCCGATCCGGGTCTGGTGACGCCCGACCTGGCGCTGGTCGACATCGACCACGTCGACGTCCTGCGCGGTCCCCAAGGATTCGACCATGGCGCCGGCGCTATTGGCGGCGAACTACGCATCGAACCCAACGCCGCCGTGCTGGGGCGTTATGCGGGAGCCGCGACGCTCCAGGGCCGCCTCGTCCAGGGCGGCGCGGCCGGCGGCATGGTGTCGGTGGTCGAGAACCTGCCGGTGGGCGACGACCTGGCCGTTCGCCTCGTCGCCTATCGTCGCGACAACGGCGGCTATATCGACAACGTCCGCCTGGGCCGCGACAACACCAACAGCGAGACGACACAAGGCGTGCGCGTGGCGGTCAAGGCCAGGCTTTCGGACCGCCTCGAAGCCTCGGGCATGGCGGTCTACCAGCAGCGCCGGATTGGCGACACGTCAGTGTGGAACGGCGCCCTGGGCGCCAACCTGTCCGACCGCTACGGCCTCAACAGCAGCGACCACGATCTAGGCCTGTCCAGCCTGACCCTGACGTTCCGCCTGCCCCACACCGTGCTCACCAGTACTACGGCCTATTACGGCTGGACGCTGGGCCGACGCCTCGACTCCACACAGGTCGTCCTGGGACTGGCCGACGATCCAGCCGGATGCCAACGCTATTTCACGACCGCCGCCGACTGCGACGCCACACAGCTGGACGCCTACGCCGCCTATGCTCGCGGCCGCGCGCCCAGCACCCTGGTCCAGGCCACGGAAATCAAGTCGCTGGTCCAGGAACTGCGCGGCGACGGCGACCTGGGTTCGGGACGCTGGGCGGCGGGCCTCTTTCTCGAGCGTCGGCGCGAGCACACGCGTAGCGCCGCGCAAGTCGTTGATGACCAGGGACAGGTCGACCAAGCCGCCGGCTATACGGGTCTGCGGACTCTCGGTTCGCGCTTCAACCAGGCCGCCCTCTTCGCCCAGTTCGTCCAGCCCATCGGCGATCGCCTGACCCTGACGGCGGGCGGTCGCTACGCCGCCACCCGACGGGCGGCTTGGACCGACGTGCTGATCGCCAACATCATCAGCGGTTCGACCACCTCGATGCCGGAACGCACGGCCGACGGCGGCGAATTCAACCTACGGGCCCGCGCCGAATGGCGGCTGGGTCGCGACGCAAGCCTCTACGTCCAGGCCTCGCAGGGCGCGCGGCCGGGCGGGGTCAATACGACGCCCGATCCGGCCCAGGCCGTGCAGACCTTCGCCCCGGATCACCTGTGGAACTACGAGATCGGCGGCCGCCGGGCCTTGTTCCACAACGCGATGATTTTCGAAGCCGCGGCCTTCAACATCGACTTCCACGACATGCAGTTCGCCAACGCCACGCCCAAGGGCGCGTTCAGCTATGTGATGAACATCGGCTCGACGCGGATCCGAGGCCTGGAGACCGCCCTCAAGACCGATCTGGGCCGCGGTCTCAGCCTCGAGTTCAACAGCGCCTTCACCGACGCGCGGCTGACCAGCGTCTCCGATCTGGCCCTGACGCAGTTCGAGGCTCTGCCCGGCGACCGGGTTCCGAACATCCCGCGCTATCGCCACACCGCCACCCTCGCCTATCGCCGGGCCCTGACCAGCGATATTTCGGCGTTGCTCAGCTGGCAGAACGAGCGGCGCTCGGCCATTACCTCGAGCTTCCGCCCCGACGATCCGGACTACCTGTACACACCGGCCGGCTCGCTCGACACCTTCACCTTGGCCCTTGATCGCGGCCACTCGAACCTGACCGTCGCGCTGCGCAACGTCTTCGACAAGGAGACGCCCGATCGCGCGATCTCGAGCCCCTTTGGCCGCGACCAGATCTATGGCGCGACGCCGCGTACGCTCACCGTGACGGTGCGGCGATCCTGGTGAGCTGAAACACCGCAGAGATCCACGCGGATCGTCACATTTCGGCGACCTCGTGGGCGAGTTGTCACAACTCTTTCGTAGCCATGCCGGCTTCCACGGAGGAATCCCATGCTCGGCCTGTCGCTTTCCGCCCTGCTCGCCCTCGCGCCCGTCGGCGCCGCCCAACCCCTGAAACTGAACGACATCACGGCGGTCGGCACCCACAACAGCTACAAGCTGGCCGTGCCCGCCGACGAGATGGCGACCATGATCGCGGCGCGCGGACAGCCGGTTCTGGGTCTCGATTACGGCCACCGTCCATTGAACGAGGAACTGGACCTCGGCGCGCGGCAACTGGAGATCGACGTGGTGCGCGATCCGCAGGGCGGCCGGTTCGCCAGGCCGCTGACGGCGCTGGGCGGCGGGATCGTCCCCTCGCCCGCCTTCGCCAAGGCCATGGCCCAGCCGGGCTACAAGGTCATGCACATGCCCGACGTCGATTTCCGCTCATCGTGCCTGACCTTCGTCGAATGCCTGACCGTGGTGCGGACCTGGTCCAAGGCCCATCCCGACCACGCGCCGATCCTGATCCTGATCAACGCCAAAGAGGGTCCAGCCAGCCTGCCCGGCGGCGCGGCGGCTCTGCCCTTTGACGAGAAGGCGTTCGACGCCCTGGACGCCGAGGTCCGCACCGTCTTCTCCGACGCCGAACTGATCACGCCCGACCAGGTGCGCGGCGGCAAGCCGACCCTGCGCGAGGCGGTGCTGGCCGGCGGCTGGCCGACGCTGGCCCAGGCGCGCGGCAAGGTGTTCATCGCCCTGGACGAAGACCCGGGAAAGGTGGCGCTCTATCGCGGCGGCCGCAAATCGCTGGAAGGCCGGGTCATGTTCGTCAACACCGACGAGACCGCGCCGGACGCCGCCTACCTGACGCTCAACGATCCGATCGGCCAGCACGATCGCATCGCCGCCGCCGTCAGAGCCGGCTTCATCGTCCGCACCCGAGCCGACGCCGACACTTGGGCCGCGCGCCGCAACGAGGTCTCGCAACGCACGGCCGCCCTGACCAGCGGCGCCCAGTATGTCTCGACCGACTACATGCAGGCCGATCCCCGCTTCGCCGGCGGCTACGCGGTGCGGTTGACCGGCGGCGCCGTGGCCGTCTGCAATCCGGTGCGGGCGGCAGAGCGCTGCCCGGACGGTCCGCTGGAGACCCTGCCCGGCGCGCCGGCCGTAGGCTATCTCGCCCCCGCCGCGCGGCCGGACCTGACCAAGATTCTGGCCGCCCCGCCTCCTCCCGGCTCGCCCCGCGCCATCGCCGACGCCGCCATCTTCGACCAGAGCCGGTCACTGAAGGACAGCCCGCGCTGGAAACTGGCCACCGCCGACGTGGACGGCTCGGTGTTCGGCCACTTCGCCGACGCCCTGGGCGTGCGCCTGACCCCGGCTTCGGCCCCTGTCCTGGCCGCTCTGCTGGATCGAGCTGGCGAGGATCGTTCCGTGGTCGGCGTGGCCAAAAGCCACTGGAAGACGCGCCGGCCCTATCTCGACAAGAAGGACGCGCCGATCTGCGAGGCCAAGTCCGACCACCTTGCCGGCAACCCGGACTATCCCTCCGGCCACTCCGCCCACGGCATGCACGTGGCGATGATCCTGGCCGAGGTCGCGCCCAGCCGCGCCGACGCGCTTTACGCCCGAGGTCGGGAATATGCCGAAAGCCGCTGGATCTGCGGGTCACACACCGTCAGCGCCACCGAGGCCGGGGTGCAGTCGGGCGCGGTGATCTACGCCGCCGAGCATGCTTCGCCGTTCTTCCGCCAGGACATCGAGGCCGCTCGAGCGGAAGTCGCGGCCGCCCTGGCCCAAGCTCCGGCGACGGCTCGGCCGTGAAGATTTCGTGAAATCCGCATCGCGTCGCTGAGGGGGTGTCGGGGGGCGTCGTTGATCGGTTCGGAGGGGCGCGTGCGCCGGGTTCAGGCCCGACGCACGGCGACCGTCGGAACCCTGACGATCCGCGGAGATCAACGAAGATGCACCGAATGAAAGCCCAGAGCGGGCGCACCGCCCTGCTGCTGTCCACCGTCGCCGCGGCCGCCCTGGCGGCCGGCGTCGCCCAGGCCCGTCAGGCGGCTCAGCCGGCCGACAACACCCAGGTCGACGAGATCGTCGTCACGGGCTCGTTCACCAACAGCCTCAAGGACGCCCTGCTGCTGAAGCGCAACGCCGACGGCGTCAGCGACGCGGTCTCGGCTTCGGACATCGGCAACTTCCCGGCCGTCAACGTCGCCGAGGCCCTGCAGCGCGTGCCCGGCGTGTCGATCTCGCGCGAAGCCGGCGAAGGCCAGTTCGTCAGCGTCCGGGGCCTGGGCCCCAACTTCCAGGCGGTCACCCTGAACGGCTCGCCGATCGCCTATAACGAAAACATCCGCAACTCCGACCAGAGCGGTCGCCAGTTCCAGTTCCGGGTCATCCCGGCCGACCTGATCTCGGCCATCGTCGTGGCCAAGACCCCGACCCCGGACATGATCGACGGCGGCATCGGCTCGAACATCGACATCCGCCTGGCCAGCGCCCTGAACACCGATCCGTTCGTCTCGGCCCGCGCCTTCACGCACTATGAAAACCGCACCGAGGAGCACACGCCGAACGGCTCGCTGTCGGGCGCCTGGCGCAACAAGGACGGCACGTTCGGCGTCGTCGCCGGTGTGTCGTACCAGACCCGCGACGTGCAGTTCGATCGCTTCCAGAGCTTCGGCTACACCAAGCGCGTGATCGACGGCCAAAGCGTCAACGTGGCCAACGACATCACCCTGACCCTGGAGCACGAAGAGCGCCGTCGCCTCAGCGCCATGGCCGGCCTGCAGTGGAAGCCGGTCGACAACCTGTCGATCACGCTCGACACGCTCTATTCGAACTTCAAGAACAAGATCGACGAGAACCGGGTCGGCTTCGAGTGGGGCGGCCGCGCCGACTTCGCCAGCCGCCTGGTCCCCGGCAGCGCCGTGGTCAAGAACGGCGTCCTCTACGGCGGCACGATCAACGGCGGTCGGGTCAGCCGCAACGCCGAGTTCTCCGAGCAGAACCACGACAACATCTTCGTCAAGCTGGCGGCCGACTACGCGGTGGGTGGCTGGACCTTCAAGCCGTCGATCAGCCACTCCGAAGCCAAGAGCGGTCTGGACACCCCGCTGCAGCGCCTGGAAAGCCGCACGGCCGACAACGCCGCTGGCCTGACCTACAGCTTCGCCTATGGCGACGACCCGGTCGGCGACAAGACGGTGGCCAAGGTCAACACCAACCTGAACCTGCTGAGCCCGACCTCGACCGCCTTCTCCAGCTACCGCATCCGGCCGACCAATTCTAAGGACAAGGACACGACGGGCCTGTTCGACCTGTCACGCAAGCTGGACTTCGGAAGCGACGCCTTCCGCCTGGGCGAACTGCGCGTCGGCGGCCAGTACACCGACCGCAGCCGCGACTATCAACGTCGCGACCGGGTGATGACCGCCCGTCCCGGCGTGACCGTCGACGGCAGTTTCCTGGATTACCGTCTGAACTCGAACATCTTCGACAAGACGATCGACAACGGCATCGGTCCTTGGATGAGCTTCAACCGCAGCAAGTTCATGGGCGCCTTCGTCGTGCCCAACGGCGAATACAACGGAGCCGAGCCGCAGTCCGACGACCTGGTCGCCACCGGCGCCGACATGCAGCAGTCCTACTATGTCGGCGAAGAAGTGCGGGCCCTTTACGGCCGCGCCGATTTCGAAAGCCTGCTGGGCGGCAAGTCGGTCTCGGGTAATTTTGGCGTGCGCTGGGTGTCGACCGACACCACCGTCAAGGGCACCCTGCTGACCGCCACGACGGGCGCCGGCGGCGCGGTCACCACCGTGATCACGCCCAAGACCTTCGAAGGCTCGTACGACAAGTTCCTGCCCAGCCTGAACGTCAAGGTCGACCTGACCGACCAGTTGCTGTTGCGCCTGGCCGCCTCGCGCAGCCTGACGCGTCCGTCGCTGGCCGACCTGCGCACCGCCACCGTGCCCAACAGCTCGCTGATTTCTGACGTCTACGAGCGTGGCCAACTGGCCCTGAACCAAGCCTCGGCCAGCGCCAAGGTCGGGGTCGGCGGCAATCCGGAGCTGCTGCCCTACACCTCGACCAATTTCGACGCCTCGCTGGAGTGGTATTTCAGCAAGTTCGGCGGCGTGTCGGTGGCGGCGTTCCACAAGGACATCAGCGACTTCATCGGCGCGATCGCCCGTCCCGAGACGGTGGTGTTCTCCACCCGCGCCGGCCAGACCCTGACCTCGGACCTGCTGATCACCCGTCCGCAGAACATCGGCGACGCCAAGATCTCGGGCGTCGAGTTCGGCGCCTCCTACAAGCTGGACTTCGGCCTGGGCATCGCCGCCTCGGCCACCTTCACCGACAGCGAGGGCGAAATCCAGACCGCCGCCGGTACGACCAAGGCCAAGCTGCAGGGTGTGTCCGACACCAGCTACTCGATCAGCCCGTTCTTCGAAAAGGGTCCGTTCGAGATCCACTTCAGCTACACCTACCGCTCGGAATTCGCGGCCAACGGCAACATCAGCCCTGGCTCCAACGCCGTGACCGACCCGAACGCCGCCATCCTGGCCGACGGCTTCGGCACCTGGGACGTCGGCGCCTCGTGGAGGCTGAACAAGCAATTCCAAGTCTTCCTGGAAGGCACCAACATCACCGACCAGCGGCAAGGCGTGTATCAGGGCAACAAGGACCAGTTGTTCCAGATCCACGAATACGGTCCCAGCTACAACTTCGGCCTGCGAGCGACCTTCTGATCCATTCGATCGACATCCTCGTGGCTTGCGCCCCCTCCTTCACGGGAGGGGGCGTTCGCGCGCGCCTGGGCGGGCCATGCTGATGACCCCGCACTCGACCGACGTCACCAAGCTGCGCGCCGAGCTGGTCGGTTACCTGCAGCGCAAGGGCCAGCCCCTGGATGACGCCGAGGATCTGGTCCAGGAAGCCTTCGCCCGTTTCCACCGGGCGGGGCATCGGGCCAACGACATTGACGCCCGCCCCCTGCTCTTCGCCATCTCCAAGAACCTGTTGAAGGACCAGTGGAAGGCGACCAATCGCGAACGCGCGCGCGGGGCCTGGCTGGACGCCGACGCCATGACGGCCGCCTGGGAGACCACGCCCAGCGACGCCCCCTCGGCCGATCGCCATTCGATCGCCCGTCAGGACCTCGCGGGCGTGGCCGAGGCGATCCGGGCCCTGCCGCCTCGCTGCCGCGACGCCTTCCTGCTGCACCGCTTCGAGGATCTGAGCTATCGACAGATCGCCGAACGCCTGGGCGTTTCGGTCAGCATGGTCGAAAAGCACCTCGCCGAGGCGCTCAAGCGGCTGAAAGCCGCGCGGGAGACCTGAGGTCATGCGCCCGCCGATCGTTGAGAAGACTAGACCCCGTCCGGAAAGCCGCCCCTCCGACATGCTCGACTGTCTCGCCCGCCTCTTGGAACGTCAGCCGCGAACGGCGGAGGACTGGGTCGTGCGCCTGGGTCGCCCCAAGGTCTCGCCTCGCGACCTGAACGCGTTCGAGGCTTGGCTGAATGTCGATCCGCGCCATCTCGAGGACTACAGCGCCCTAAAGGCGACGGTTCGCGAGAGCCAGGCTTTGCGCGCCGAGTTCGTCGGCGACCTGAACTTGATCCCCCGCACCGCGAAAGCTCGCCGCCGTCCGCGCGCCATCTGGCTGGCCCCTGTCGTTGGCGGCCTGGCCGCCGCCGCTCTGGTCATGGTCGTGTGGCCAGCCGGAGATCCGATGGCCGGCGCGACGACCTACCAGACCGCCGTCGGCGAGATCCGCGAGATCGTGCTGACCGACGGCTCGCGCGTGACCCTCGACACCGCCACAACTCTGCGGGCGCGCTTGGATGGCCCCGTGCGTCGGATCGCGCTGGACAAGGGAACCGCCTATTTCGCCGTCGCCCACGACAAGACTCATCCGTTCCAAGTGGCCCTGGCCGACCGCCAGGTGATCGTCACCGGCACGCACTTCACCACCGGCGTCCGGGACGGCCAAGCCCAGGTGACGGTGCTGGAGGGCAGCGTGGCGGTCAGCCGTGTTCATCCCGATCAAACCGACGCGCTACGCGACGCCACGCGCCTGAAACCGGGCGATCAGGTTTCGTACCGCGCCGGCGCGCCGCTGATGCGTGAGGCGCGTGTCGATCCGGCCCAAGCCGCCGCCTGGCGCGAGCATCGATTGATCTTCCAGGACGTCGCCTTGACCGAGGTCGTGGCCGAGTTGTCACGCTACACCGCGACCCGAATCCGGATCGCCGATCCGGCTCTGGGACGTCGCCGGGTCACCGCCATCTTCCCCCTGGACGGCGCCGACTCCGTGATCGCTCGGGCCGACCGCCTGCTGCCGATCAGCGTGACCCGCACCGGTCCTGGCGAGGTGACGGTCCAGGCGCGCTGACGACCTTTTCAAGCAAGCCCGGCATCGCAAGTCTGTCATCAACCCGCGATACCAAACCTCCGGGTGCGCAGGGGGCTCCGTTCGTCGTCAGATGCCGTTTCGTCGCGCGCTCGCCGTCATCGCAGCCGCCGGCGTTCCGCTGGCCGTCGTGGCGTCGCCGGTCCAGGCCGCGGCCGCCTTCCATATTCCCGCCCAGGACGCCCGCACCGCCCTGATGGCCCTGTGCCTGAAGGGCGGCTGCGCCTTCGCCTTCGTGGTCGAGCCGGGGCGCGCCTATCGCACCAACGCGGTCGACGGCGTCATGTCGTGGCGAACCGCCGTCAATCGAATGCTGGCCGGCACCGGCCTGCGTCACGAGTTCATCGATCAGCGCTCCGTGCGGATCTGGGCCGAGGCCTCTCCCCCCCTGCCTCCATCGCGCGCGCCTTCCGTCGATCCGGGTCCCGCCGAGGTCGACGCCGTAACCGTGACGGCCAGCTTTTCCGAAGGCATAGAGGCTTCGCTGGTCGCCAAGCGTCGCGCCGACGCGATCATCGATTCCGTCTCGGCCGGCCGGATGGGCGAGCTGCCGGCCGCCAACCTGGCCGAGGCCCTGCAGCGCGTCCCGGGCGTAGCCATCGAGCGCGAGGTCGGCGAGGGCCAGTTCGTCAGCGTTCGCGGCCTGGGTCCTCTATTCCAATCGGTGACCCTGAACGGCGCGCCGGTGGCGTTCAACGAGAACATCCGCAACTCCACTCAGAGCGGCCGGCAGTTCCGTTTCCGAGCCCTGTCGGCTGATCTGCTGGCCGGGGCGGTGCTGGCCAAGTCGCCGACCGCCGACCTGATCGACGGCGGCATCGGCTCCAATATCGACATCCGCACCGTGAGAGGCCTGGATGGTCCAAGCTACCTGTCGGCGCGGATCGACGGACACATCGAGGAACGTTCCGGTGTGGTTTCCCCCGACGTGGCGTTGTCGGGTCGCTGGCGACGAGGCGACGGCGCGCTCGGCGTGGTCGGCGGCGTCTCCACCGAGACGCGCGAAGTGCGCTACGACCGCTTCCAGATCCAGCGCTGGCGCGACATCCAGATCGGCGGGCGCGCCGTGCTCACGCCGAACGACCTGCGCACGACGGTCGAACGCGAGGATCGCCGCAGGGCCACGGCGTTCGCCGGCCTGGAGTGGCGGCCGTCGAACCAGACGACGATCGAGCTGAACGCCCTGGCCTCGCGGTTCGACAACGCCATCCGCGAGGACCGGATCATCTATGAAATTGGTGATCGGGCCGCCACGCCTGCTCTGGAGCCGGCCAGCCTGGTGGTCACAGACGGGGTGATGACCGCCGCGCGACTGACGGCCGGCCAAGTCAGCAACAACACCGAAATCTCCGACCAGGCCCATGACAGTCTGTCGCTGAACCTTTCGGCCCAGACCCGCTTGGGCGCATGGAGCGTCACGCCTCGCCTCAGTTGGTCACGCGCCCGTTCGGGCCTCGACACACCGCTGCAACGCATCGCGGCGGAGTCGCCGGAGGGCGTCGGCTATCGTTTCGACCTCGGCCCGGATCTGGTGGACGCACGCCAGATGCCGGTTCTCGACACCACCTTCGACCTGACCGACCCGCGCGCCCTGACCTATGCGCGCTATGGCGTGCGGGCGACCAATGTCGAGGACCACGACCGCACCGCCTTGCTGGCCGGCCAGCGACCGGTCGACATTCATCTTGGCCCCCTCCGCTTTGAACGCCTGGACCTCGGCGCCCAGCTCAGCGACCGGGGTCGTGACTACCAGCGGCGCGACCGCGAGGCGGTGTTGAGGCCCGGTGAGGTCATCTCGCCCGGCTTCTTCGATATCCACACGCCCAATGACGTGTTCGGCGGCTTGATCACCACGCGCACCGGCCCGTGGACGGCCATCGACTTCTCCGCCTTTCGGGCCGCCTTCGTCCTGCCGGGCGAGGCCGACACGGTGATCGTCCAGGCGCAAGACCTGAACCCGACCGGCGCCGACCTGCAGAACTCCTACAAGGTCGGCGAGCAGATCGCGGCCCTCTACGGCCGGACGGACTTCGCCACGACCATCCTCGGGCGCCCCGCCTCGGGCAATCTGGGCCTGCGCGTCAGCCGCACGCGGACGCGGGTGGAGGGCTCGTTGCTCGGCGTTTCCCCGACCGGCGAACTGGAGGTGCACCCGGTCGAGCACGGCGGCGCCTATCTGGTCGCCCTGCCCAGCGCCAACCTCGCCATTGAACTGAATCCGACCTGGCGGCTTCGCCTGGCCGCTTCGCGCAGCATCACCCGGCCGTCACTGGCCGACCTGCGCTCGGCGACCATTCCGGCCAGCAGCCTGGTCTCCACACTTTACAATCGCGGCCAGGCCGAGATCGATCATCCCTCGCCCGACACTCTGTTCAGCGGCGTGGGCGGTAACCCGGACCTGAAACCCTACATCTCTACCAATCTCGACGCCTCGCTGGAGCGGGACTTCGCGGGCTTCGGCGGCTTCAGCCTGGCGGCCTTTCACAAGACCATCGACGACTACATCACCCAGACCGCCAGCCCCGAGCGCCTGGCCTTCGCCACCCGCGCCGGACCGCCGGTGACGGCTACCGTGATGATGGCCAGGCCCCGTAACACAGGCCGCGCCCAGGTATCGGGCGTGGAGATTGCCTTCAGCCGCCGCTTCCCCGGCGGGCTTGGCGTCTGGACCAGCGCCACCCTGATCGACGCCGAGACGCGCAATCGCGTCACCGGCGAGCACAATCGGCTGAACGGAGTTTCCCGCCTCTCCTACTCGATCAGCCCCTTCGTCGAGCGCGGTCCGCTACACGCCCATCTCTCGTGGACCTGGCGCTCTTCGTTCGGTTCGGAGGCCGACATGCAGGGCGGTGGCGTGTCGAGCTTCGTCGTCGCCGATGCGGGCTATCTGGACGTCGCGGGCTCGTACGATCTGGGCCGCTCGATGGTGCTGTTCGTCGAGGCCAGCAACCTGACCGACACCACCGAAGCGGCCTTCGAGGGACGACCGGGGCGGCCCCTGCAGATTGGCCGCGCGGGTCGCGCCTTCGGCGTGGGCTTCAGGATGCGACTGTAGCCTCGCCGTCCCTCAACCGCCCGATCTGTCACCTCACGGACATCTGGCGTGGCTAGACAGTGAACCAGCATCACCTTTCGGAACGTTCCATGCCCCCAGTCGATCGTCGCGCCTTCCTGCTCTCCGCGACCGCCGCGCTGGCCTTGCCGCCGACCCTCGCCAAGGCCGCGGCCATCCCCGCGGACGTGCGCACCGGCACGCTGAAGGACGTGGAGCACGTGGTGATCCTGATGCAGGAGAACCGCGCCTTCGATCACTATTTCGGCGTGATGAATGGCGTCCGGGGCTTTGGCGATCGCTTCCCGATCCCGCTGCCCGATAGTCCTGGCTTGCGCCACAAGACGGTTTGGACCCAGGTCAACGACACGGCGAAGGGCGGGCCGCCGCTCATCTCGCCCTTCCCGTTGGACACGATAAAGACCTTCGCCCACATGCGGGTCGAGAGCACGCCCCATAGCTGGTCCGACGCCCACGCCGCCTGGAACGAAGGCCGCATGAACCGCTGGCCCGCCGCCAAGACCGAGCGCGCCATGGGCTATTACCGCCGCGAAGACATCCCGTTCCAGTACGCGATGGCCGACGCCTTCACGCTCTGCGACGCCTATCACTGCTCGACCCAGACCGGCACCAACACCAACCGTCTGTTCCTGTGGACGGCCACCAACGACCCGTCCGGCCAGCATGGCGGCCCTTCCATCTCCAACAGCCACGACAGCTTCGTGGCCGACGGCGGCGCGGCCGATCCCTATCGCTGGACGACCTATGCCGAGCGGCTGCTGGCGGCCGGCGTGACCTGGCGCATCTACCAGGACATGGCCGACAATTTCACCGACAATCCCACGGCCGGGTTCAAGGCCTATCGCGACAGCCACGACGGCGTCGCGGGCTCGGACCCGCGCCTCAAGGTCCTGGCGCTGTCGACCCGCAAGCTGGATGGCCTGCGCGAGGACGTGTTGGCGGGAGCCCTGCCGCAGGTGTCCTACATCGTCGCCCCGGCCGCCGATTCCGAGCATCCCAGCCCCTCCAGCCCCGCCCAGGGCGCGGACTACACCGCCCGGGTGATCGACGCCCTGACCGCCGATCCCAAGGTCTGGGCGCGGACCGTGCTGTTGGTGATGTTCGACGAGAACGACGGCTTCTTCGACCACGTCCCGCCACCGGCCCCGCCCTCGAAGACCCCTGACGGAACGGTTCTGGGCGCCTCGACGGTCGATACCACCGGCGAATATCACCTGGTGCGCAATCCTACCGAGGCCCCAGCCGAGCGTGATGAGCTCATGGGCCGTCCGTATGGCCTTGGCCCGCGGGTTCCGCTCTACGTGCTGTCGCCTTGGAGCCGTGGCGGCTGGGTCAATTCGCAGGTCTTCGACCACACCTCGGTGATCCGTTTCCTGGAAACGCGGTTCGGGGTGATGGAGCCCAACATCTCGCCCTGGCGACGGGCGGTTTGCGGCGACCTGACCAGCGCCTTCGACTTCAAGACACCGAACGACACGCCCTTCGCCAAGGGTTTGCCCGCCACGCAAACCCTGGCCGCTCGAGCCGCGGCGCTGAAGGACACCATCGTACCGCCGACGCCGGCCGCGCCGGCGATCCCGGCGCAGGCGACCGGTCCCCGCCCCTCACGCGCCCTGCCCTACGCCCTGCGCGTGGACGAAGGCGCACAGGACGACCGCCTGACGCTGACCCTCGCCAATGAGGGAGCGCAAACGGCGGTGTTTCATGTCTACGACCGCCTGCGTCTCGACCAGGCGCCACGTCGCTACACCATCGAGCCGGGCAAGCAGGCCAGCGACGCTTGGCCGGTCGGCGCCTACGACCTGTGGATTCTGGGGCCGAACGGCTTCCACCGTCACTTCGTCGGCGGCGCGCCGGGCAAGGATCCGATCCTGCGGGTCCTGACGTCTCCGACCGAAGGCCTAGTCGGTCTGAGCCTGCGCAATCCCGGCGGCGCGGCCAAGACCCTGACCGCCACGCCCAACGCCTACAAGACCGCGTTCCGCCCCTGGAAAATGACGCTGCCGCCGATGCGCGACATCCGCAGGGACCTGCGCGTGAAGGCGACCGGGGGATGGTACGACGTGTCGATCGAAGCCGACGGTTACCTGCGCCACGTGGCCGGACGATTGGAGATGGGCGTCGATTCCATCAGCGATCCGGCCATGGGCGGCATGGCGATCATGGATCAGCCGTTCCGGAAGTGAACGGGCTTCCCCCAGGTCAGGCGGCCGCGTCCTGGACGGCGGCCGCCTCCGGGATGCGAGCGTCGTGCGTTGAACGACGGCGCAGGAAATAGACGCCGGCCAGGATCGTGCAGACCGCGCCGACGACGCTGGTCGCATAGGCGCTGGCGATGAAGAACCCCAGCCAGTCCAGCCGGACCATGGCGAAGTTGCGCCACACCAGCAGGGCGACACTGCCCAGATAGCCTGAAGCGTCGGCCACATAGATCAGGAAGCCCGCCGTGCCGACCCGACCGCTGAAGGCGATCATGCGATCGAACAGCATGGCGTTGAATGGCGTGTAGGCCATGTAGAGACCCGCGCCCGTCAGGATCATCCAGGTCAGGGACGCCAGCAGGTGGGCCTGGAAGGCCAGCGTCGAGAGGCCCAGCAACAGGAAGCCGGCCAGGATCACGCCGTGCATCACCAGCAGGGCCCGAAGGTTGTCGCGCACCAGCATGACCGCGCCCATCACGGCCAGGGCGATGACCGCCACGGGAAGCTCACTGGCGGTGAAGACGCCGGAGGCTTCGCCGAAGCCCAGGGCGGTCCAGAGCTCGGCGGCGAAGTTGTCACGGAAGTCGCGGAAAGCGGTCAGCAGCACATAGGCCATCACAAGCAGGATGACGCCGGGCGCGTAGGCGGCCAGGAAGGCGCGGCGCTGGGCGCGGTCCATCGGCTGGCGGCGCACGCGGGCGGCTTCATCGGCCGGACTGGGCGGCGGCATCTGCACCAGGGCCCAGACCGACACCGCCAGTAGCGGCAGGAAGATCGCGCCGGTGGCGGCGGGCATCCAGAATGGCGAGACATGGTGGTCGACCATCAGCCACTTGCCGACCGACTTCACCACGCCCGACGACAGGATGAAGCTGGCGCAGAGGATGGCGCCCAGCACCTCGGACGTGCGTCGCCCTTCCATGAAGCCAAACACCAGTCCCCAGATCATGCCCAGCGGCAGACCGTTCAGGAACAGGGCCGCGACGTTCCAGGGCGCGGGCACGACCGCGAAGGCCAGCAGGGCCAGCCAGGAAATGCCGATCAGGCCCAGGATCGCCGCGCCGCGCCGCGATGGGGCGATTTCGGAGATCACCTTGACCCCGATCATCTTGGAGGCGGCGTAACCGGCCACCTGGGCCAGCACCAGGGCGATCTTGTAGTCGACGGCGAAGGTCCAGCCATCGACCACCCCGAAGGTCGCCGCCGCGAACGGCTTTCGAAAGGCGTACATCGAGAAATAGGCGCAGAAGCCAGCCAGACCCGCGAACAGGGTGAACGCCAGTGGATTGGCGCGTTCCAGCCAACGCCGAGGACCTGAAGTCATGAAAGCGCCCTTTAATAGAGCATTTTGGTCTATACCAAATCCAAGACAACTGGATGACGGCCTTGCGGGCCCGTCACGACCCGCCTCATGGCCTATCGCACGCGAATGTCGACGCTGACCTTCAAGGCGTCATGACGCCAATATTCACGGTCGAACTCGACCACGCGCCCCTGGGCGTCATAGCAGGTTCGGATCACGCTGAGGCCCGGCAACCCCGACTTGACCCGAAGGGCCTCGGCGACGTCACGGGTCAGGGCGCAGGGCTGCATGTCGACCTTGTTGCGCGCGACGCCGATGCCATAGACCGACTTCAGGACGCTGGTGAGCGAACCGTCGAGATCGTGTTCCACGAGGCCCGGGGCCAAGGACGCGTCGACGACGATGCTCTCGATCAGGACGGCCCGGCCGTCGATCAGGCGCCGGCGGCGGATCCAGTACATCGGCGCTCCGACCGGACGGGAAAAGATCTGGGCCAGCATACCGTCGCAGGCGATCTCGACCTTGCTGAGCGTCTCGGTCTCCGGCCGCCGCCCTTGGGCTTCGACGTACGACATGAAACCTTCCCAGCGGGTCGGATCGTAGACCACGGGCGGCGGCGAGACGTACCAGCCGCTCCGGTCCTTGCGGTAAATGATCCCTTCGGCTTCCAGTTGGAACAGCGCCTCGCGGATGGTGCCGCGCGCCACCCCGCCGCCGACCTGCATCTGACGCTCGGATGGCAAGCGCTCGCCTGGCTTGATTTCGCCGCCCGCGATGCGCGCGGCGATGTCGTCACGCACGCCGATATATTGGAGATCGGGTTGTTGCATCGGACGACCTGGCCAGCGGTCGAATCCCGCCACCGCGGGATGATGGGAGGCCGCCCCTCCGGGGTCAAGGAACTGGATCAGACCACTGACGAGCCGGCATGAACCGGATCAGGCCGTCACGAAAGTTTCGCCGACAGCTTCCAATATCTGGTCTATACCAAAATTGTCACTGGGAGATGGGCCATGGCCACCAATCGTCGCGCCTTTTTGCGCACAGCCGCCGGCGGCGTGACCGCCAGCGCGGCCATGGGCCTGCTGCCGGCCACCGTCCGCAAGGCCATGGCCATCCCCGCGCGCCACCGCACCGGCACAATCATGGACGTCGAGCACGTCGTGATCTTCATGCAAGAGAACCGCGCGTTCGACCACTATTTCGGCGCGCTCAACGGCGTGCGGGGTCTGGGCGATCCGCGCCCACAGCGTCTGCCCGGCGGCGCTTCGGTGTGGCGCCAACCGAGCAAGGAACATCCGGACGGTTTCGTGGCGCCCTTCTACGGCGACTCCAAGATCACCAACGCCTACACCGTTGACGGCTCGGAGCAAGGCCATCAGGGCGCGACCACCATCGTCAACGGCGGCCGCTACGACCAGTGGGGCCACTCGGGCGAACTGCACAAGCGAATGGTCTACTACAAGGCCTCGGACCTGCCGTTCTATCACGCCCTGGCCAGCGCCTTCACGATCTGCGACGCCTATCACTGCTCGACCCTGACCCAGACCTATCCGAACCGCCTGCATCTTTGGACGGGCTGCAACGGCGGGGGCAAGGTCGGCGGCGATCCGGAGATGAGCAACTACGGCGAGGACGACACGCCCAGCGCCGATATGGCCGAAGACAAGGTCATGGCCAACGGGCCGCACGATTGGACGACCTATGCCGAGCGACTGCAGGCCGCAGGGGTCAGCTGGAAGGTCTATCAAGAGTACGACAATTTCGGCGACAACATCCTGTCGGTGTTCAGGCCGTTCCGCCCGTGCGACAAGGACTCGCCGTTGTATGAGCGTGGTCGCTCGTGGGTGTCGGAAGGCAAGACCGGCGCCGACCGCACCCGCTCGGACGGCGAACAGCTGGTCGAGGCCTTCCGCGCCGACGTCGCCGCCGACCGCCTGCCGCAGGTGTCGTGGATCGTCACCGCCGCCGACCTGTCCGAACACCCCCAGGCCGAGCCCTCGAAGGGCGAACACGTCTGCGCCGAGCTGATCAAAGCGCTGGTCGACAACCCCGAGGTGTTCGCCAAGACCGTGTTCATCGTCAATTACGACGAGGCCGGCGGCTTCTACGACCACATGCAGCCGCCCATGCCGCCGCTGACGCCCGAACAGGGCTGGAGTTCGGTCTCGGTCGCGGGCGAGGCCAAGGACTATGGCGACGACACCAAGCTGGCCAATACGGGCGCCCATCCGCTGGGCCTGGGCATCCGCGTGCCCGCGCTCATCGTCTCGCCGTGGAGCCGGGGCGGCTTCGTCTGCTCGGAGGTGTTCGACCACACCTCGACCCTGCGATTCCTGGAGAAGCGCTTCGGGGTGCGCGAGGACAATATCAGCGACTGGCGCCGGACGGTCTGCGGCGACCTGACCTCGGCCTTCGACTTCGCCACGCCCAACCAGGATTGGACGGCCCTGACCCTGCCGCAGACCGCCGACTACATGGCGCGCGTGACGCGGTCCAAGGCCGCCCCGACCCTGAAGATCCCCGAAAAGCAGACGGCGTCATCTCAGGAAGGGCCTCAACGTGGCGCGCGTCCCCTGCCCTACGCGCTGTCGGCCGACGCCCGGGTTCGCGACGGCGGCCTCTGGATCGACCTCGTCAACAAGGGTCGGACGGGCGCGGTGTTCCAGGTGTTCGACAACACCGACCGCGACGGGCCCTGGCGCTTCACCCTGGCGGCCGGCGAGACCTACGCGGCCGGGCACTGGAACCACACGGGTCGCGCGCCGGGGCGCTACGACCTGACAGTCCACGGCCCGAACGGCTTCTATCGGCGGTTCGCCGGCGACACGTCACGGCCCCAGCCCAGCGTGTCGGTCGCCGCCGACGCCCGCTCCCGCCTGGTCGTAAGCCTGACCGGCGTCGCCGCGACTTCGGTCACGGCGCACATGAACGAGGCCTATCCGCTGGCCGAAGGCGAAGCGCGCCAGACCTTGACCCTGGCCCCCAACGGCGTCGTCCGCTCGGTCTGGGACCTGCGCGGCAGTGACCATTGGTACGACCTGACCCTGACCTTGGCGGACGATCCCTCGTTCACCCAGCGCCTGGCCGGTCACTTCGAAACCGGCCGCGCCAGCCGCACCGACCCCGGAATCGGCCGAATGCGCCTGTGAGTCAGACGCCAAATCCTTTTTACAGTTCAAAACCTTGTACGGATATTTGATGACCTCTCGCCCTACGGCCGATGCTTTCGTGGCCGAGCTTGCCGATCTCTTCGCTCAATTGGGCAACCTTCACTACGGGGAGGACGTCAGCCAACTGGAACATGCGTTGCAGACGGCGCACCACGCCAAGGTCGACGGCGCGCCGCCGGCCCTGGTCGCCGCCGCCCTGCTGCACGACGTCGGCCACATGATGCAGAAGGCCGGCGAAAACGCCGCCGACCGGGGCATCGACACCCGCCATGAGCACATCAGCGCCGGCTATCTGGCGCGAGCGTTCGGTCCCGAAGTGACCGAACCGATCCGCCTGCACGTGGCGGCCAAGCGGTACCGAGTGGCTGTCGACCCGGCTTATCACGAGCGTCTCAGCAAGGCGTCACTGCAGAGCCTGGCCTTGCAAGGCGGTCCGATGAGTCCGGACGAGGTCGAGACGTTCCTGGCCGATCCGGCGGCCCAAGCCGCGCTGCGGCTGCGCGGCTATGACGAGGCCGGCAAAGCGCCCGAAGCCGAGGTGGCCGGCTTCGAAACCTATCACGATCTTCTTCGCGACCTGATCGACCGCGCGCGCCGAGCTTAGCCCCGCTAAGTCGACGATCGCGACCCCGCGTCCTCCACGGCCGAGGACGCGGGGTTTTTCTAGCGCGGCGCCTCGCCACACGCGATCCGCGACGCGATATCCGCCAGCACGGGCCCGAGGTCGGCGACGCTCTCGACCACATAGTGCGCGCCGGCGTCGCGCAGCGCCTTGGCCGACGCCTCGATCCGCGCGACACGCTCGGCGGCGGGCAGGATCGCCAGCACGCCCTGCTCCAGGCCCACGCCGTTGCCCGAGGCCGACAGGCCGACGGTCCAGGCGCCGACCTCCAGCCCCTCGCCGATGCCGACGACCGCGTCGTCAACCTTGACGCAGGCCCGCGCCGGCCAGGCGCCGAGCTCGACCAGGGCCTTCCACATCATCAACGGCGAGGGCCGCCCCTGCGCGGTCTCACCGGCGCAGACCACCACGTCGGGCGCGTAGCCCTGGCTTGCGGCCAGCGGCAGGATGTCGGCCATCATCGGACGCGTATAGCCCGTGGTGGAGCCGATCTTCACGCCCTGCGCGCGCAGATCGGCGGCCAGCTCGGCCGCGCCAGGGATCAGCTTGGCGCAATCGCGGGCGGCCGCGCGCATCTTCGGCTCGACGGCGTCATGCAGGCGATCGACATCGGTCTCGGTCGACACCACGCCGTGAAGTTCTGTCCAAAGGCCGGCGATGCGGGGCATGGCGAGCAGCGCCCTCACGTGATCGCGTTTGGCCCGTCCCATGTCGGCCCGCGCCTCGGTTTCGGAAATCTCGATTCCGGTCGCGGCGAACACGTCGCGCAACGCCATGACGGGCGCGCGGCAGCCGAAGTCGATCATCGTGCCGGCCCAGTCGAAGACGACGGCCTGGATAGGACTTCCGGTCATGCGATGGCTCCCTGGGGCAGGTCGTAGAGGTCGGCGATCACGTCCTCGGCCAGGCCGAAGGCGGTCGAGGCGCCGGTGCCGCTGGTCACGGTCACCAGGCGCACATCCGGCAAGGGCGCTTCGACCAGGCTGTGACCAGCAGCCGAGGCGTAGGTTCCCGTCCAGCGCTCCAGCACCGGCGGCGGCGTCTGGCCGAACACCTGGACGAATTCGTCCAGGATCAGAGCATCGACATCGTCGCGGGCGAAGGGGTCTGGCGTGGCGGCGTAGTGATGGCTGTCGCCCACCACCAGCGAGCCGTCGGCGCTTTGCACCACGATCAAGTGAACGCCGTGCTCCAGGTGCGCGCCCTGCTCCGCCTCCAGCCGCGCGCGCAGAGCTGCCGCCTGCGGCAGGTCGGCATAGCCCAGATAGCGGACCAGGCCGAGATCGGACATCACCGGCGCGGGCAGGCGCCAGCCCGGATCGGCCAGGCGCAGCATCTGCAGTTTGCAGCGCGTGACTTCGGCGCGGGCGAAACGGTCCGGAAACAGGGTGACGAGATCGTCGCCCGGGCACACCACGATGGCGTCGGCGCGAATGAGGCCGGCCGAGGTTTCCAAGCGCCCGGTCTCGACGCCGTGCACGGCCACGCCGCGCAGGAAGACGACCCCATGAGCGGCCGCCAGCCAGGCGGCCAGTCGGGGGATGGCGGTGCGGGACTCGACACGCAGATCGACTTGGCTGGTCAAGCCGCCCAGCACCCCGCCCTGCCCCGGCAACCGATCGCCAAGATCGTCGGCGTCGCGCCAGGCGCAACCTTCGGCCATCTCGGTCTCGAGGAACGCCTCCAGCACCGCCTTGGCCTCGGGCCGGCGAGCGATCATTGTCAGGCCGCGTTGCAGAACCTCGATCCCGGCGGGTCCGGCGATCTCGTTCCAGACCCGCGCCGACCGACGGGCGCGCCGCCACACCTCGCCCCGCGCCTGACCCGTGACGGTCACGAAGCCGAAATTGCGCACCGAGGCGCCGTTGGCCTGGGCGTCGCGGTCGATGATCACGACACGCTTGCCAAGGCGCGCGGCGGCCAAGGCGTGGGCCAGGCCCACGACGCCGGCCCCGACCACGGCGAGATCGAAGTGCTCTTCCAAATTCGTCATCCTTGCCCGGAGGTTCCCGGCATGACTTCGTCCACGACCAGGTGCTGCAACACGCGCTTCTCCAGCACCAACAGCGCACTGACATCGTTGGTGCGCATGACCAGTCCGGCGGCCAGCGGCCTGGCGGCCTCGTGCACGGCGCCGGCCAGACGCAGGAATTCCGATCGACCTTGCCCGCCGACGCCATGCAGCGCGCAAAGCTGGCGCCAGTCGAGCACGAAGCTGTCCAGCAGCAGGCTGAACCGCGCGGCGCGCGCCCTGGCCTCCGCGCTATCCGTGGCGGTCGTCAGCTCCGCGCGCAGATCGTCGAGCAGCCACTGCGCTTCGGCGGCGGGCATCACGGGTGAGCGCTGGGCGTTCTCGGTGAGCAATTCCGGGCTGATCTTCGGGTCCCAGGCCAGCGTTCGCCACTGCTCGCGCGGCGGAGCCCGCCCACGGACGAACTGCCAGAAGGCCGCCGTGCCGGTGGTGTCCGCGACCAGATGGATGCGCTCGGCGTCGGCCCTGTTCTCCACATGGTGCCGGCGCCAGTTGTCGAAGATCCAGGCCTCCCCCGCGGCCATGTGCACGGACTGCCCGTCGCAATGGAAGCGCACCGCCGGTTGGGTGAAGACCGGGATGTGCAGCCGAACTCGCGTATGCCAGTGGTAGTTGATGTCGGCATGCTCGGGCACGTCAGCGCCCGGCGCCAGACGCATCAGCCGCGAGCGGCTCCAGACCACGCCGAAGCCCGCGAGCACCTGGTGCAGATACGGCATGCCCGCCAACCAGCGCGTCGCCAACATCTGCCCGTGGACGGCGTCCGTTTCGGCCCCCTCGGCGCTGATCAACCGCGCCGCGCTATTGCCGGCCAGACTGTCGGGGTGCGACACCCAGGCCTCGGCCGGCAAAGCGGCCACCTCGGCCTGCAGGCGCGCCACGTCGAACAGCACGGGCAGCTGGAAGAAAGGTTGCGACAGTCGCATGGTCAGGCCCTGTAGCCGGTCAAGGCGTCGCCCAGCGTATCGCGCAAGGCGCCGAGCCAAGGCGCGTAGTGTCGCCACTGGGTGAGACCCTCCCGACCGAGGGGCTGGCGCACCTGTTCGGAACTAGGCGTGCGCACGCTGCGTCGGGTTTCGTGGAAGGCCAGGCAGGCCGGCTCGAAGGCCAGTCCGCAACGGTCCAGCATGCGCCGCACGCCGCCTTTCAGATCCTCGACGACGTCTTCGTATGACACCCTTAGCACCCGCCCCGGCAGCACATCATCCCAGTGCCGCATCAGGTCGAGATAGGCGCGATAGTGGCGGGCGACGTCCTCGACGCCGTAGGTGAATTCCTGGTTGGTCGTGCCGAACAACTGCTTGAGATTGCTGAAGCAGCACCCCATCGGCTCACGCCGCACGTCGATGATCGTCGCCCGGGGCAGGATCAGCTGGATCAGGCCGATGTGCCAGAAATTGTTCGGCATCTTGTCGACGAAGAACGGCCGGCCCCACCTGCGATAGGTGCGGGTTTCGGCCAGGAAACGCTCGCCCAGCAAGCGAGCCTGCTCGGCCGTCAGGCTCAGCAAGGTCTCGGGGTCCGACGGCAGGCCGCAGCCCGGATCGCGACCGCAGAGCTCGCCGGCGTAGCGGCCGATCTCGGTCAGCTCCTGCGTGCCCTCCACCTGGGAATGGGAGGCCAGAATCTGCTCGATCAGCGTCGAGCCCGAACGCGGCAGCCCCAGGACGAAGATCGGCGCTGGGTCGGCCACACCCCAGTCGGCGCGCGCGGCGAAGAACTCAGCGGTGAAGACCTGTTTCAGTCGCTGAACGCAGGCTTCCGCGACTTCCGAGCGATAGCGGCTGGAGGCGCGCCGTACGGCATTGCCGCGCTCGTAGTATCGCCACGAGAGCTCATAGTCGCCCTGGTCCTCCAGCGCCTTGCCCAAGGCGAAACACAGATAGACACGGTCCATGTCCTGGAGGTCGGGGCGAGCTTCCGCGACGCGCATGCGCGCGATCTCATCGTCGTTGAAGCGATAGGTCTTGAGGTTGGCGAGGCTGAACCAGGCCACGCCGTTGTCCTGCCGGGCCACCAGGGAGGCGCGATAGTCGGCGATGGCTTCCACTTGCCGGCCGGTGATCTTCAAGGCGTTCGCCCGCCACAGGCGCAGGTCGGCGACTTCCGTTTCCGACTGAGTTTGGCCGGCTAGCAGCCGCTCATAGAGATCGATCACCGGCTCGTGGTCACCCAGGCCGATGCAGGCCGCGCCGTACTGCTTGAGGTATTGGCGGTTGTCCGGGTCGTGCGCGAGCAAGCGCTCGGCCTCCTCTCGCGCCTGGCGGTGCTTTTGCCGTTGCAAGAGCAGCATGGCGTAGTCGAGACGGGCGGCGTGGTAGTCCGGCGCGCGATCGAGCACCGCTTCCAGCACCGCTTCGGCCTCGTCGAGATCGCCACGTTCCTGGCGGATGCGCGCCAGCAGGCGCAGGGCGCCCACGTTGCCGCCGTCCCTACTTAGATAGTCCCGGATGACCTCCTCCGCCGGCTGTAAATCGCCGTCGGCGAACAGACTGTTGGCCACCACCACCTCGGAAGGCAGCTGCCTCAACACGGCCAGGTGTTGCGCCGCCGCGACCGCCTGGGCGGTGTCCCCGACCATGCGATGAAGCTGCTCCAGCATGTCCCAGCTAGCCGGCAGAGTCGGATTGAGGCGCACCGCCTCCCGCAGCGCCGCGACGGCCGCCTCCGCCTCTCCCAGCAGGACATGACAGTGGCCGCGCTCCTGGTGGAGCTGGCTGAAACGGGGATGTAGCGCTTCCAGCCGCGCTAGCGCCGCTAGCGCTTCCTGGACGCGTTGGTCGACGCGCAGGTCCCTGGCCTCCCGCAGCAAGGCGTCGCGATCGCTCATCGCGCCGCGCCAGCCAGCAGAAAGGGCTCCAGCCAGTCCGGCTCCGGCTGATCGGCGTCGTAGTATTCGAAGATCAGGTGCACGCGGTCGATGTCGCCGCCATTGCGCACCCAGTGCGGGCCGAGATTGTTGACCTCCACCGCCTCGCCGGGCGGAAAATAGCGCTCCTCGCCACCGAAGAAGGACACCACCCCGGGGTTGGTCGTCAGCGGCACATGGATCTTGTGCGGCCACTTCGCCGCCGGATTGGCGTCGACGTGCGGGTGGATCACCCCGCCAGACGGCATCCTGGCCAGCATCACTCGTGGGAACACCCCACGCGCGTAGCAGTAGTCGCGGACGGCCTGCGCCAGCACCGGTTCCAGCAAGCCGCGCCATTGGGGCCAGGCCGCGCGATCGTGCGAACCGCGCCAGTCGCGGGGACTGTCGATGAAGCGAAAGACGATGTGGCGCGTCCCGCCCAGCGCCTCGAATCTGTTGGGTTTGCCGGCGTCCTCCGCCTCCCAGACCGCCTCGGGGATCGCCAGCACGGCTGTCCGCAACGCGGTGATGTCGACCGAACCGAGCTCGCGGACGGTCGTGGTCTTGCGGGGATTGCCGGCGGGTTCGAGGGGGTTTGCGCTCATCCCAAGCCTTCGAAGGTGTAGCCGAACAGGTCCAGGTCCTGGGCGTAGCGCGTGGCGACGCCGTCGATCAGGGCCTGGTCGTAGTAGCGACGATAGTCGCCGCGTTGGGTGCCGTTGACGCGGTCGAGCGAGCGGGAGGGAATACCGATGCGCGCGCAGATCGCATCATACGACGCCTGCATGCCCTCGACATGACCGATCCCATCGACCAGCAGGGTCTTGCCGTCTCCATCCACCAGCAGAGACGCTTGCGGCTGAAAAAGGATGTGGTGCTCCGGCGGCTCTCCGAACAGGAAATGGCGCATCACCTCGCGCGGCCGTTGCTGGAAGTCGTCGCCGCCCCGCAGCATGAAGGCGCAGTAGGACACGAAGCGGTCGAACGGATTGCGCACGAAGGCGAACTTGTAATAGCCGCCGAAGGCTTCCTCGCCGAGGTAAGGACGCACCTGCCGCAGAGACAGGTGACCGTGCCGGATCGCCGCCAGATCCGCCCACGGGAAGCGCTTGTCGACGAACAGCCCCACCTGCTCGATGTCCCCGTCGCCCAGCTGCTCACGCAGGGCCTGGCGCACGGAATGGGTGCCGGTCTTGGGCACCGCGGCGAAGATGAAACGGTGGCTGTGAGAAATGATCATGTTTCCAGACACACGGAAAAGGCGCCCCTCCTCCGCGGGAAGAAGGGCGCCTGACCTGGGATCGTCTTAGAACTTGTAGCTGAGACCCATCATGTAGGTCCGGCCGCTCTGGGTCTGGTTGTAGAGGTACCGGTTCTGACCCCAGAACTGCGTGTCCTTCTGGTTGGTCAGATTGATCCCATCCAGCGAGATCTGGAGCTTCTCAGTGATGTTGTAGAACGCCGCGGCGTCCACATAGGTGGACCCTTCGAAGCCTCGCGTATCGGCGCTCATGACGTCGTCGCTATGGCCGGTATACCAGCGCGTGCGGTGGTTCAGCGAGCCCCGCAGGCCCCACCGATCGGTCTCGTAGTAGAGCGAGATATTGTAGCTGGTCTTGGAGATGCCGGTAAGCGCCTCGTCCGCGTCCACATAGGTGTAGTTCGCGACGGCGCCCAGGTTGTCGAACGGCGCCGGCAGGAACGAGAACTGGGTCTGGGCGGCCAGTTCGACGCCGGTCAGCTTGGTCTTGCCCTCGACGTTCACCGGCATCGAGAATTCGGTGACGATGGTGTTGGCCGTCGCGCCCGGGATGGTGCCGAACGGGACGCCCGTCTGGCTGAAGGGCACATCGTGGAGGGTTTCCGAGCCGATGAAGTTCTTGATGTTCTTCTGGAACACGCTGGCCGACAGCAGGCCGACCTTGCCGAAATAGTATTCCAGCGAGAAGTCCAGCGTGGTGTCCTTGTAGGGCTTGAGGTCCGGATTGCCGCGCGAGGCGGTGATCTCGCCGTTGTCCGGATCCTTGAACGCGCTGCCCTCGGCGGCCATCGAACCCAGTCCCGGGCGGTTGACGTTCTGCGTGGCCGCGAAGCGCACCAGCACCTCCGGCGTCAGCTCCAGCACCGTGTTCAGGGCGGGTAGCACGCCGTCATAACTGCCCTTCACGTCGGTCGTGCCCAGATAGGCGTAGCTGTCGCCCTGGATCCAGCCGGTGCTGTGGGTGTCGGTCTGGTAGCCGCGCAGGCCGATGTTGCCGCGGAAGCGCTTGCCGAACAGCTGGCTGTCCCAGTCCACCTGCGCATACTCGGAAATGGTCTTTTCGGTGGTGTTGTAGACGTTCTCGATGTCCTGCAGCGCCCCGCCCGTGCCGTCGGTGTTGGGGCCGAACCGGTGGTACTCGTGGTACTTCGCGAAGCCCTTGGGGTAGTCGCCGACCAGCCATGAACCGAAGCTGTTGGTGAACACCGAGGTGATGTCGCCAACGGCTGTGCCCTGGGTCTTGGACTTGGTTCCGTTGACGTTGTCGTCATAGAACACGTCCATGCCGCCCTGCGCGAAGCGGTGATAGGCCACCCCGGCGCGCAGCGTGAACACGTCGGTCAGCTTGTAGTGGAGGTTCAGCACGCCCTCCTTCAGCTCCGACTGGTTGTTGAAGCCGCGGTAGTAGAACGAATCCATGGCGTAGTTGGCCGGGTTGGTCGGATCCCAGCCCGGATATTGGAACGAAGCCGACTGGCCGTCGGCGCCGTAGTTGGCGATCAGGTTGCCCTTGGCGCGCATGTAGAACTTGTCGTCGTAGGGCGTCTTGTAGGTCGACTTCTCATAGCCGACGTGCCCGTCGATCGACAGGCGATCGGTCGCGTCCCATTTGCCGGTCAGGGCCAGCTGATTGAAGCGGTTCTTGTTCAGCGAGCGGCGATGCTCGCTGCCGAAGGTCGTGCCAGTGACGTCGGTCTTGGTGACGTAGTTGTCTCTGTCCCAAGCCAGATCGTTGATGACCGAGCCTTTCTGGAAGGCGGCCGGCCAGACACCGCCGGCCGGAGCGTCGAACGCGATGGAGCCGTCCGAGTTGAGGGGGCGCGTGGCCAGGTGCATTTCGTCGCGGTGGGTGGTGAACTGGCCGTACAGCCCATCCAGCGTCAGCAGCAGGTTGTCGACCGGCTTCCACTGCAGCGCGGTCGTCACGCCCAGGCGTTCCATCTTCGAGTCCCAGGACGACAGGCGGTTGCCGTCGGCGAAGACCAGGTCCCCGGAGAGGAACTTGGTTCGCTGCGCCGCGCTCAGGTGCGAGATGTCCAGGCCGTCGTCGACCATCTCCTGCAACCGATCAGCATCGGGCTGGTCGTAGTTGTAGGTGTTGTGGCCCTGCTCGGTGGTCTCGCGCTTGGAATAGGCGATCGAGACCGCCGCGCCGAACCTGTTGTCCCAGTTGTAGCTGTACAGCGCGGCGACGCGCGGCTGTTCGTCCTTGGTGTATTGGTTGGTGCCCAGCTTGAGAGACACCGCCCCCTTGGCGCCCGGCGCGTAGTCGAAGGGCTTGCCGGTGAACAGCCCGACCGTGCCGGCCATGCCGCCCTCGTTCTGGGCCGCCTGGAAGGTCTTCTCGACCTCGACCTTCGAGAATAGTTCCGAGGCGAAGATGTTGAAATCGAAGGCGCGGTCGCGCGAACGCTGGCCGCGGCTGTCCTGCGCGGAGTCGACGTTGCCCAGCACTTCCATGCCGTTCAGCTGCACGCGGGCGAAATCGGGACCCAGGCCCCGCAGCGAGATGCGCCGGCCCTCGCCCGCCTCGCGGGTGATCTGCACGCCCGGCAGGCGCTGCAGCGATTCAGCCAGGTTCAGTTCCGGGAACTTCGCCATGTCCTCGGCGACGATCGCGTCCTTCTGGATGACCGAATCCCGCTTGATGTCGCGCGCGTCGCTTAGCGACTTGCGGTAGCCGGTGACGACGATTTCGTCGACCGCGTCGCCAGAGGCCTGCTGGGCCAGGGCCACCGACGAATGAGCGCCGACGACCAGCACCGAAACGGTGGCCAGCAAAAGGTTCTTGAGGTTCGGGCGCACGGCCCGAACGGAATATTGCTTCGACATGAGTGTTCCCCTGCCCCAACTGGTATGGACCAAGGCGCTTAAAGCAGGTCGCGACGACACCTGCGTGACAGTTCCCGTCCATGATGCGGGAATTCGCCTGCCCGCTCCGAACCCCGGCAGTGCTTCGAGTCATGGACGACGGCCAACCAGATCGGGAGTTACCAGCTCTCCTTCATGGAAAGCGGGCGACCTGCGGGTTCAACCTCTCCGGACGTTCAGCACAGACTGGATTTTCACGCACGGGCAACGCCTATGCCTGGCGCGACTTCATCAATCGTCGGAGAAAAACGCTCGCCGAAATGCTTGCGACGCCAATATCACGGCGTGTGTCGATGCGAGGAAGCCTGGAGACGCCGTTGGCGCGGCTCCAAACCGAAAACGTTATCTGGACTATACCAAAATGAACAAGCAAGCCGTGACGCCGCCGATCTTCCGCTCACGCCGTTAATCGCGGGTGGATGGTCTCGGGTGCGAGAACGGCTTGGTGACCTCGTGAAGCGCGAAGCCAATCCGAAAGCCGGCCTTCCGCATGGCGGCTCGGGTCTAGAAGTCGTGGGGCCAAGCCCCAGCCCGGAGGCGAGCTCTACGGGCAAAAATTCAGGTCCAAATGGACGCCAACGGCCGTGGGCCGGAGGCTCCGATCACACCCATCTGGGGGCATGCCTGGTCTGGCGCCCCGATACTGGAAGCGCCGTTAGCGTGTGGACTCCGGTCGAGACCCAGAACCGCCTCCCAACCTTGTCATGGGGGCTGGGAGACGGTTCTCAAGCGGCTAGCGAGCCGGAGGCGACGCGGGCAGGGTTTCGCGGTCGAAGGTCAGGGTCGTGATCCGCGCTCACTCAACAGCCAGCTCGACCGGAAGCAGATCTTGGATCACCACTCAGGAATGGGCATCGGAGTGAGTAACCGTCCGTGCTAAGTTGGCAAATTCACTCCCATTCGATCGTGCCAGGCGGCTTGGAGGTCACGTCGTAGACTACGCGGTTGACGCCGCGGACCTCGTTGATGATCCGGGTAGCGGTCTTGCCCAGGACGTCCCAGGGGAATTCGAAGAAGTCAGCGGTCATGCCGTCGGTCGACGTCACCGCGCGCAGGGCCAGGACATTCTCGTAGGTGCGGGCGTCACCCATCACGCCGACGGTCTTCACCGGCAGCAGCACGGCGAAGGCCTGCCAGATCTTGTCGTAGAGGCCGGCGTTGCGGATCTCTTCGAGGTAGATGGCGTCGGCGTCCTGCAGGACCTTGACCTTCTCGGGCGTGATGTCGCCGGGGATGCGGATGGCCAGGCCCGGGCCGGGGAACGGGTGGCGACCGACGAAGGCCGGGGCCAGGCCCAGCTCGACGCCCAGGGCGCGGACCTCGTCCTTGAACAGTTCGCGCAGCGGCTCGACCAGCTTCAGTTTCATGAAGTCGGGTAAGCCGCCGACATTGTGGTGACTCTTGATCACCGCCGAGGGGCCGCCGCGCGCCGAGACGCTTTCGACCACGTCCGGATAGAGCGTGCCCTGGGCCAGGAAGTCGGCGCCGTCGATCTTGGCGGCCTCGCGATCGAAGATGTCGATGAACTTGCCGCCGATGATCTTGCGCTTGGTCTCCGGATCGCTGACGTCCGCCAAGGCCCCTAGGAATTCCGCGCCGGCGTCCACATGGATCAGCGGGATGTTGTAGTGGTCGCGGAACAGGGTGACGACTTGGTCGGCCTCGTTCTTGCGCAGCAGGCCGGTGTCGACGAACACGCAGGTCAGCTGGTCGCCGATCGCCTCGTGGATCAGGACGGCGGCCACCGAGCTGTCGACCCCGCCCGACAGGCCGCAGATCACCTTGCCGTCGCCGACCTGGGCGCGGATCTTCTGGACCATCTCCTGGCGGAACGAGGCCATGGTCCAATCGCCGGTCAGACCGGCGATGTTGAACAGGAAGTTGCGGTAGATCTTCGAGCCGTTGATCGTGTGCACGACCTCGGGGTGAAACTGCACGCCATAGATCTTGCGGGCGTCGTTGGCGATGGCGGCGAACGGCGCGCCGGTCGAGGTGGCGATCACCTCGAAGCCTTCGGGGATGGCGGTGACGCGGTCGCCGTGGCTCATCCAGACGGTTTCCAGCTCGCCGATCCCGGCCAGGCCCTGGAACAGCGGGCTATCCTTGCCGATGGTCAGCTCGGCGCGGCCGAACTCGCCGGCGTGGCCGCCCTCGACCTTGCCGCCCAACACGTCGCACAGCAGTTGCTCGCCGTAGCAGACGCACAGCATCGGCACGCCCAGGTCGAAGAGCTTGGTGCCGATGCGCGGGCTATCGGCTTCCAGCACGCTGGCCGGGCCGCCCGACAGGATGATGGCGCTAGGGGCGTAGTCGTCGACCATGGCCTCGGCCTTGTCGAACGGATGGATCTCGCAATAGACGCCGGCCTCGCGCACCCGGCGCGCGATCAGTTGGGTTACCTGGCTGCCGAAATCGACGATCAGAACGCGCTGGTGGTGGGTTTCGGTCGTCATCGGTAGAGGCTCTCCAGCATCGTCGGTTCGGGTCGATCTCCCTGTCGGGAGCAATCTTGTTCAGGGCGCGTAAGACCCGCGCTCGATCACGGCGGCGAAGAAGCCGTCGGTCCCGGCGCGATGGGGGGTCAGGCGCAGATAGCCTTCGGGAGTCACATGCTGCTCGACGCCGGCCAGGGCGATCGGCTTGACCGAGAAACCCGGATGGCGCTCGACGAAAGCCGCCACGCGGTCCTCGTTCTCCTCGGTCAGCAGCGAGCAGGTGACGTAGATCAGGCGGCCGCCCGGCTTCACGAAGTCCGCGGCGTCGGCCAGCACGGCGTCCTGTTCGATCTGGCGCTTGGCCAGTTGGTCGGGCGATAGACGCCACTTGGCGTCGGGGTGGCGGCGCCAGGTGCCCGAGCCGGTGCAGGGGGCGTCGACGAACACCAGGTCCAGCTTGCCTTCCAGACCCTTCAGCGGCTCGCCCTCGATCGGCGAGCGGATCTGCAGGTTGCGCACCCCTGCCCTCTGGCCGCGCCGAATGGTGTCGGCCAGGCGGCGAGCGTCGCTGTCGTGGGCGTAGATCTGACCGCTGTTGCCCATGGCGGCGGCCAGGGCCAGGGTCTTGCCCCCGCCCCCGGCGCAGAAGTCCAGCACCTGCTTGCCCTTGATCGGACCGGCCAGGGCCGAGGCGATCTGCGAGCCCAAGTCCTGAACCTCGAACCAGCCCTTGGAGAAGGCCGGCACGGCCTCGACCGACGGCGTACGGTCGGCGGCGCCGGGCGCGGGAATGCGGAAGGCGGTGTCCAGAACGCCGGCCGGCTCCGCTCCGATTAGCGCAACGGCCTTGGCGCCACGCTCGACGTCGGTCTTCAGCAGATTGATACGCAGATCGACCGGCGCGCGCTCGGCCAGGGCGACCATTTCCGCCGTATGATCGGCGCCCAACGCCCGGGCCAGATGCGGCAGCATCCAGTCGGCATAGTCGCCAGCCACCGGCCCCGGCGCGTCAGCCAACGATCGCGGCGACGCCAGCCGATCACGCTCGGCGTCGGTCAGGGCGCCCGGGCCATGCTCTTCGCCAGTGGCTTCGGCGATGCGATCCAGAGACCACTTCCAGTCAAAGGCCAGCACACCCAGCACCACGTCCCGCGCGCTGTCGTCGCCCATCATCCAGCCCAGCGAACGCTTGCGGCGAAGGGCGTCCAGCGCCAGGCCCGACACGAAGGCGCGGTCCTTCGAGCCCGCGTAGCGCGCGCTCTCGCCCCAGCGCTTCAGCGCCATCCGTACGGGAAAATGACGCGTCTCGATCTCGGTAAGAACCTCGATCGCCGCTGCTAGTCTGCCGCCGTCGCGCATTGTGCTTTCAGATCACCAACGCCGCCAGGATCAGGCCTATGCCGATCAGGGAGACGAGCCAGACCAGCGACCGAACGAACGGCACGCCGAAGGCATAGAGAAAGATGTAGACCGCCCGCGCGCCGACATAGAGCGCGGCCCCATAAGCGGTGAGCGTCCCGAGCCGGCCGCCGAGATAGGCGACCAGCACGGCGGCGGCGAAGAATGGGAAGGTCTCGCGGAAATTGGCGAAGGCGCGTTGCAGACGCCCCGCCACGCCCGTCAGTTCGATCGGCGTGTCGCGCGGACCGGCGTTCCACTTCAGACCACGCTGCGGCTGGGCGGCCGCGGCCGCCCAGAACAGGTGAACGAGGCCGATGACCACGGCCGCCGCCAGCATCTGAAGTTCGAACGCCATCCGCACGGCGCTAGACCGCGCTCGGATAGTTCGGCGCTTCCCGGGTGATCATCACGTCGTGGACGTGGCTCTCACGCAGACCGGCGCCGGTGATCCGCACGAAGCGGGCCCGCTTTTGGAACTCAAGGATGTCGGGCGCGCCGACATAACCCATCGCCGCCCGCAGACCGCCGACCAACTGGTGCAGCACCGGGGCGATCGGTCCCTTGAAAGGCGTTTGTCCTTCAATGCCTTCCGGCACCAGCTTGAAGCTGTCGGTGATGTCCTTCTGGAAGTAGCGGTCGGCTGAGCCGCGGGCCATGGCGCCCACCGACCCCATGCCGCGATAGCTCTTGTACGAGCGCCCCTGGTACAGGAACACCTCGCCTGGCGCTTCTTCCGTACCGGCGAACATCGAGCCCATCATGGCGGTCGAGGCCCCGGCGGCGATGGCCTTGGCCAGGTCGCCCGAGTACTTGATGCCACCATCGGCGATGACCGGCGTACCGCTCTCGCGGGCCGCGCGGACCGCTTCGGCGATCGCGGTCAACTGCGGCACGCCCACGCCAGCGACGATGCGGGTGGTGCAGATGCTGCCAGGACCGATGCCGACCTTCACCGCATCGGCGCCGGCGTCGATCAGGGCGCGGGCGGCGTCGTAGGTGGCGATGTTGCCGGCCACGATCTGCACGCGATTGGCTTCGCGCTTCAGGCGGGCGACCGCTTGGGTGACCTGGCTGGAGTGGCCGTGAGCGGTGTCGATGACCACGACGTCGACGCCGGCGTCCACCAGGCCCATCGACCGCTCGAAGCCGGCGTCGCCGACGGTCGAGGCCGCGCCGACCAGCAGTCGGCCCTTGTCGTCCTTGGCGGCCAGGGGGTGAGCCTGGGCCTTCTCGATGTCCTTGACGGTGATCAGGCCGACGGCGCGATAGGCGTCGTCGACGACGATCAGGCGTTCGATCTTGTGCTTGCGCAGCAGTTCGCGCGCCTCGCGGTGATCGACGCCCTCGCCGACCGTGATCAGGTTCTCGCGAGTCATGATCGCCGAAGCCGGGACCTTGTCGTCGCCCTCGAAGCGCATGTCGCGGTTGGTCAGGATGCCGACCAGCTTGCCGGTCTTCTTCTCGACCACGGGGAAGCCCGAAATCTTGCGCCGCGCGGTGATCTCGCGAACTTCCGCCAGGGTCGTATCGGGATTGATGGTCAGCGGATTGATGACCATGCCGCTTTCGTAACGCTTCACTTCGCGCACGTGGTCAGCCTGTTCGTCCACCGTCAGATTGCGGTGCAGGATGCCCATGCCGCCGGCCTGAGCCATGGCGATGGCGAGGCGGCTTTCAGTGACCGTGTCCATGGCCGCGGACACGAGCGGGATGTTCAGACTGATTTCACGCGTGAACTTGGTCTCGGTCGTCACCTGGGTGGGCATGACGTCTGACGGACCGGGTTCGAGCAAAACGTCGTCGAAGGTGAGCCCTTCGCGAATCTCCATTGGAGTCTCCATTTTGCGAGCCGCGTATACCTACCGGAGGCAGGTATGTCGACCCGATTGGCCGCACAAAATGGTGACGATCGACTCCCAATGGGAGGGGGCGACGCCGAAAGCCTCCGGCGTCGCCGAAGGACCCTAGCCGACTGGCTTCGCGCCGGGCGTGCCGCACTTGGCGAACTTGCCCTTGGCGTCCTTGCATTTGGTGGGCTTGGCCGGCGCCGTGGCGGGACACTTGGTGAACTTGCCCTTGGCGTCCTTGCAAGGCGCGGCGAACGCCCCGCTGGAGACGGCCGACAGGCCGATGGCGAGCGCGATGGCGACACTCAGGGACTTGGACATCTGGAAGCCTCTCGAAACAGCGCACGAAGCACGCGAACGAATGCTCACGCCTTCACGACCGTCGCCGCAAGAGTTTCAAATGTGAAATTATTCAAATAAATCCCGAAATCACAACCAAAAGATTATTCAAACACAAGTCGTGAGCGTCAGGATTGAAAACTCTACTTAAGATACGCCCATCGGATCACCAGCTCGACCATTGACGCACGACCGCCGAGTTAGCGTCCTTTGAATCCCGTCGCCACCAGGAACACCTCGGAGCTGTCGCTGCGGCTGGCCTTGGGTTTGAAATGGACGACCTTGTCGAAATGCTTCTTCAGCCGCGCGATCACCTCGGCTGTTTCACCGCCCTGGAACGCCTTGGCCACGAAGGCGCCGCCGGGCTTCAGGACCTCGATCGCGAAGTCCGCGCCGATTTCGATCAAGCCCACGATGCGCAAGTGGTCGGTCTCGCGGTGACCGACGGTGTTCGGCGCCATGTCCGACATCACCAGATCCGGCGCGCCGCCCAGCAACTCCAGCATCTTGGGCGGACAGGCCGGATCGGTGAAGTCCATCTCCAGAATGTGGGCCGGGGCCACCGGATCGACCGGCAGCAGGTCGACGCCGACGATGTCGGTCACGCCGCGCTCGGTCGCCATCTGCAGCCAACCGCCAGGCGCGCAGCCCAGGTCGATGACCTTCGCGTTCTTCTTGAAGAACCGATACTTGTCGTCGATCTCGCTGATCTTGAAGGCCGCGCGGCTGCGATAGCCCAGCGCGCGGGCCTTGGCCGAGAACGGATCGTTGATCTGCCGCTCCAGCCAGGCCTGCTGCGAGGGCGTGCGACCGAAGGCGGTCTTCAGGCGCGCCGGCTTGGCGCGGCCGCTCTCGTTGCCGCCGGCCGGCGGCTTGACCATGCGCTTGCGGGGAGGTTCGTCGTTCATGCGTTCACCGTTGCGGGGCGGGACGACCGACCAGAGCCGCCTCGCCGACGCCGGCGCGGCTTCTTCTGCTGATCGGACATCAGGGACATCAGAAGACCTTCTCTAAGCCCCCGATCGGCGACACGCACGCGAGAACACGGCCAAAGCTCCTGAACAGCCTGAAGAATCGCCGCCCCAGCCAGCACCAGATCGGCGCGATCAGCGCCGATACATGGCTCCAGAGCCCGCTCCTTGGCGGTCAGGGTCAGCAGGCGATCGGCCGCCGCCTCGCACTCGTGGCGCTGCATCCACAGCCCGTCGACGATGTTGCGATCATAGCGCGGCAAGCCCAGGTGCAAGCCAGCCAGGCTGGTGATAGCGCCGGACGTGCCGACCATGTGGGCGCGGTCACTCTCGAACAGCTGGCGCATCGGTTCGGCGTGCGGGAAGGCCTCGATCTGCGCCTTGACCGCATCGACCATGGCCCGGAACCAGCCCTCCTCCACCCGCTCGCCCTCGGGAAAGCGTTCAGCCAGGGTGACCACGCCGATAGGGATCGACAGCCACGCCTTGATCGGCAGCTTCCAGGCGGCGAACTGGCGCGGCTTGCTGTCCAGGCCGCCGCCCTTGAGATCTACCCATGAAAGCTCGGTCGAACCACCGCCCACATCGACCACCAGAGCTGCCTCGGCCTCACGGTCGAACAGGCTCATGCAGCCGGCCACCGACAGCTGGGCCTCTTCCTTCGGCGTGATGATCTGGAGGCGCAGGCCGGTCTCCTCGGCGACCCGACGCACGAAGTCGGGGCCATTGGTCGCACCCCGGCAGGCCTGGGTCGCGACGGCCTTCACGCGGAGCACCTTTCGGCGCCGGATCTTTTCGGCGCAGACCTTCAGGGCCGCCATCGAGCGGTCCATCGCCTCGTCAGATAGCTGCCCTGTCTGGGAAAGCCCCTCGCCCAACCGGACGATGCGGGAATAGGCCTCGACGACGCGGAAGCCGCGCGGTGAAGGCGTCGCCACCAGCAGGCGGCAGTTGTTCGTACCCAGGTCGAGCGCCGCATAGCACGACTGCTCGCCTGGCGGCCGGCGCCGGCCCGAACCCGAAGGCTGAGGCGCGCCGGGCGCTCTCGGCGCCTCCGACATGGTCTTTCCACCTTGTCTCGCAGGCGATTCATGCCGAACCGCCTCACTTCGAGAGCGAGCATAGCGGCGAGATTCCCGCGCTGAAAGGCCTCGCCTTGTTATCCGACGACGGAACTCTACGTTCAGGTTCTGGTCAGGAGACTGGTGTAGGCTGCTCGACATGAATCCGAGACTCGCCAAATTCGCGATCGGCCAAGTGGTCAAGCACCGTGTCTTCCCGTTCCGGGGCGTGGTGTTCGACGTCGACCCCGTGTTCGCCAACACCGAGGAATGGTGGAACTCCATTCCCGAGGACATCCGGCCGACCAAGGACCAGCCGTTCTACCACCTGCTGGCCGAGAACGACGACAACACCTATGTCGCTTACGTCTCCGAGCAAAACCTGCTGGCTGACGAGACCGGCGAGCCCGTGGGTCACCCCCAGACGGCGGTGATCTTCGAGAGCTTCGATCACGGCGCCTACAAGCTTCGCCCCCGGATCTCGCACTAGGCGCAAGGTCTATTCGGCGAACACCGGGTTGCGCGCAAAGTTCGAATGAATTTTGCAGCGCGCCGGGCGTAACGTCGCTTCATGAGCGCAGACGGTTTTAGCAGCGGCCCGCCTCCCGGCGCGGCCGCCGATTGGACGATCGACCAGGGCTGGGACAACTACACCCAGGCCGAGCACGACGTCTGGATCACTCTTTACGAGCGGCAGACCGCCCTGCTGCCGGGTCGGGCCTGCGACGAGTTCCTGCGCGGGCTCGACGCCCTGGACCTGCATCGCTCGGGCATTCCTGACTTCAAGCGGATCAACGAGGAGCTTCAGCGCCTGACCGGCTGGAGCGTGGTGGCCGTGCCAGGCCTGGTGCCCGACGACGTGTTCTTCGACCACCTGGCCAACCGCCGCTTCCCGGCCGGCCAGTTCATCCGCAAGCCGCACGAGTTGGACTACCTGCAGGAACCGGACATCTTCCACGATGTCTTCGGCCACGTGCCGATGCTGACCGACCCCACCTTCGCCGACTACATGCAGGCCTATGGCGAGGGAGGCCGGCGAGCGCTGAGCCTGGGCCGATTGAGCAATCTGGCCCGCCTCTACTGGTACACGGTCGAGTTCGGCCTGATGGAAACGGCGGCCGGGTTGCGGATCTACGGCGCCGGCATCGTCTCCTCGCGCACGGAGTCGATCTTCGCCCTCGACGATCCCTCCCCCAACCGCATCGGCTTCGACCTGGAGCGGGTGATGCGCACCCCCTATCGGATCGACGATTTCCAGCAGGCCTATTTCGTCATTCCGTCGATCCAGACGCTGCAGGAGGTGACGCTGCGCGACTTCGCCCCGCTGTACGACCGTCTCGCGGGCGCCAGCGACCTCGGCATCGCCGAGATCACCGGCGGTGACCGGGTGATCACCGCCGGCACCCAAGCCTACGCGAAAGCCGGCGGACGGCTGGCCTCCGCTGGCGGCTGACCTTTCAGGCCGAACAGGATCCGCACGCCTGGTATGCGGCGCACCAACTCGTAGGTCGCGAAACAGCCGGCGAAGGTCAGGGTGATCAGGATCAGGGCCTCCAGGGGCTGGGGCAGACCCAGCTTGGCCAGATGGTGCGCCATCACCACGATCAGGGTCTGGTGGATCAGGTAGAACGGGAACACGCCCAGGGTCAGGTAGCGCAGCGCCGACCCGCCGTGGTTCAGATGCTTGGCGCCGAAACCCAGGATGGCGACGATGGCGCACCAGGCGTCGGTCGCCTGGACGAAGCGCATGACCAACTTCAGCGCCGGCGCGGGAACCGGCGTGTCGCCCCGATAGGTCCAGACATAGGCCGCCCAGGCGGCATAGGCGGCGATGGCCAGGGTCAACGCCGGCCAGCGCGCGGCGGTCAGGCGCTCCCGCAAAGTCTCCGACTTGGCCAAGCCGAAGCCCAGTAGGAAAGCCGAGAACGACACCGCGTGCACATAGTGGTCGCCGACCAAGGCATGGGTCTCGCCATAGCGAACATAGAGCGTGCCACGCAGCACGCCGAGAAACAGGATGGGCCAGACAATCAGGCCGAGGCCTCTCAAGGCGCGCTCGGCGCCGGCCTGCAGGTGCTCGCCCAGGCGCTTCCACACCAGCAGCAGGCCGGCCAGCACCAAGGTGTAGAGGAGCAGATAGGCGACGAACCACATGTGGTTCCAGGTCGGGGTGATCAGGCAGCCGTCGGGGGTGCACCAACGTCCCGACGCGGTGGCGTACCGGATCCAGAAATTGTCGACGGTCAGCGACGTACCCGGATGGCGAGCGATGTGCTCGACCATCTGATAGTACGACTGGGGCGGCACGATCACGAGCATCGCGAACAGCAGCGGCGGCAGCAGCCTGGCCACCCGAGCGCCCGTCAGCTTTCCGACCGTGGTCTTGTCCGACATGAACCGCGTCGCCGCGCCCGAGACCAGGAACAGAAGTGTCAGGCGCCACGGATTGGTCAGCAGCATGACCGGCTCAAGCGCCTCGACCGGATGCGGCGTCTTCACGTGCCAGTCCCAGGGCACATAGAACATGCCGACGTGATACAGAATCAGCAGGAAGAAAGCGCCGACCCGAATCCAGTCCAGGTCGTATCGGCGGTCAGAAATCGAAGCAGGCAAAGGCATGACGAGGCGTCCGGCTTGAAAAACGATGCGACCGTCGTGACCCGGACCGCCGCCGGGGGCCAAGAGCCCGGGGACCAGCGGCCGCCGGCAGGGACGAACGGAAAACCGACAGGGACGAACGGCGCGCTATTCGGGCTGAGCGGCGAAGAGCGACAGGGCCTGGGACGCGCCTGGCTGCTGGGCGTCTGCCTGATCGCCTGCATCGCCGTGGTCAATGTCTTGACCCTCCGTCACGACGCCCCGCGCCTCGGTGTACTGGGTC
The DNA here is from genome assembly GCF_011045195.1 of Caulobacter soli. Lineage (GTDB taxonomy): Bacteria > Pseudomonadota > Alphaproteobacteria > Caulobacterales > Caulobacteraceae > Caulobacter > Caulobacter soli. The sequence goes on from NZ_CP049199.1 coordinate 2,756,672, forward strand.
CGACGATCTGGGAAGGCAGCAGCGCGTTGGTGACGATGACGATCTTTGCGATCCCCGCGTCGGTCGCCGTCTGGACCACCCGCGCGGCGCCGCGCTGGTGGCAGGCGGTTCCCGTCCACCTCGTGGCGGTCGTGCTCTATTCGGTGCTGCACGTCTCGGGCTTCGTGGCGTTACGCAAGCTGGCCTATCTGGCCTTCATGGGCGGGCCGTATCACTTCGGGCCGCTGTCGACGGAGTTTCCCTACGAGTTCCGCAAGGATCTGATGGCCTATGGCCTGGCCTCGATCATCTACTACCTGTCCCTGAGACGCAGCGCCCACGAGGCCGCCGCCCAGGCCCAAGCAACGCCGGGCGCGGCCAGCTTCGACATCCGCGACGGCGCCCGGCTGGTCCGCGTTCCGGTGTCCGAAATCCTGGCCGTGCGTTCGGCCGGAAACTACGCCGAGTTCCTGCTGGCCGATGGCCGGCGGCCGCTGATGCGCTCGTCGCTCAGCGCCCTGGAAACCCAGATGGCCGAGCATCGCTTCGTGCGCACTCATCGCTCGTGGCTGGTCAATCCGGCCCGTGTGACCGGTCTGCGCCCGGAGGGTTCGGGCGACTACGCGATCGAACTGGGCGCGGTCGAGGCGCCGTTGTCACGCCGCTTCCCCCACGCCCTGGCGATGCTGCGCGGCTAGCCCTCGCCCCTAAGCGGCGCGCTGGAATGGATAGAAGTCACCGCCAAGGCCGAGGATCGCCGTCAACTCGTCCAGCGCCTCACGGCCTTCGACGATCAACGCCGGATCGGCGAGATCGACCGGAGCCAGACGGTCGCGGTAGCGATGCTCGGCCCAGGCGTCCAGACGTTGATGCAAGGTCGCGTCGAACCGCTGGCCGGGATTGGTCGCCGCCAGTTCGGCTTGCGTCAGCACCACCCGCAGCCTCAGGCAGGCCGGACCACCGCCATTGCGCATGCTCTGACGGACATCGACATATTCCACCCGTCCAATCGGCCCGTTCGAACTGGCCAGGGCTTGAGCCGCGGCGTGGGCCCGCGGGTTGTCGCGGGTTTCACCAGGCGCCAGCAACACCAAGCGGTCTTCGCCTGGCAGGACGAGGAGTTGGGAGTTGAAGAGATAGCTCTTCACCAGGTCTTCCATCGGCAAGTCAGCCTCGCTGATCTCGACGAAGGCCGGTTCGAAGAGGCCTTCGGCGGCCCGGCGGACGTCGGCTTCCATCGCCGCGCGGTCCTCAAAGGCGCGCTCGTGGAACAGCAGGCACTCGCGCGTGCCGACGCAGACCACGTCGTTGTGAAAGGCGCCGCCATTGATCGCCGCCCGTCCCTGGCGGGCGAAGACACCCCGCCCCGCGCCGTGGCGGCGCTCGACCGCTTCGAAGGCTTCGCGGGTCTGGCGGGCCGGATAGCGGCCTTCCCAGCGTTCCCACGCCTCGCGTCCCCAGACGAACAGGTTGACCCCAGCCTCGCCATGGTCGGCGCAGAGCCGGACATGGTTGGCCGCCCCCTCATCAGCGAAGTGCGGCTGGGCTGGCAGCGGATCATGAACGGCGAACCGATCGCGATCGGGAAACAGTCGACGCAGGCTGCGGGCGGTCTGCTCGCCCTCCAGGCTGCGGTGCAGATTGGTCAGCAGGTTGGCCGGGGTGAAGTGCACGCGACCGTCGGTGGTGTCGGCGCTGGGCGTGACCGTGGCGGCGTTGGCGGCCCACATCGGCGAGGCGGAACAGGCGGCGGCCGCCAGGGCCGGCGCGTCCTTCCAGGCCTTTTCCAGCACCTGGGCGTCCGAACCCGAAAAGCCGATCGATCGCAACAAGGCCAGATCCGGCCGCTCGTGCGGCGGCAGCACGAACTGCGGCACGCCCCAGTCGGCCAGCTTGCGCATCTTGGTCAGGCCCTCCAGCACCGCGGCGCGCGGGTTGGAGGCCTCACCGGCGTTGGTCTGGCTGGCGATATTGCCCGGCGACAGGCCGACATAGGAATGGGTCGGCCCGACCAGGCCGTCGCAATTGGCCTCGACCGCGCCGGAGATCATTCCCGCAAGCCCTTGATGTCGCCCAAGGTATTGACCACGCCCTGCGCCTCGAAACTGGCCACCGGATAGGCGCAATAGTCGGCCGCGTAATAGGCGCTGGGCCGATGGTTGCCCGAGCTGCCCAGACCGCCGAACGGCATGGTCCCGGCCGCGCCGGTGGTCGGCCGGTTCCAGTTGACGACGCCAGCTCGGATCCGCTTCAGGAAGTGATCCCAATGGCTTGTTTCGTTGGAGATAAGTCCGGCCGAAAGGCCGTAGCGCGTGGCGTTGGCGGCGGCGATCGCCTCGTCGAACGAGCCGACCCGGCGCACCTGCAGCAGCGGTGCGAACAACTCCTCGTCTGGCACGCTCTCGCCCGTCACGTCGACCAGGCCCGGCGACACGAAGGCGCCGCTCAGCCCCGCGACGGCGGTCATGGCGCGCACGGTCTTGCCGGGCATGGCCTTGGCGCCGGACAGGGCCATGGCGGCGGCGCGATCCGAGATCAGCGGCCCCATGAAGGGTTCCTCGCGGCCATTCCACGGACCGATGACCAGGCGCTCGGACAGGGCCGTCACGGCGTCGATCACCGCCTGTCCCGCCGCGTCGTCCGACACGATCAGCCGTCGGGCGCAGGAACAGCGCTGGCCGGTGGTGATGAAGGCCGACTGTACGACCAGGGCCGCGATGGCCTCGGCGTCGCCGGCGTCCCAGACCACCAGCGGATTGTTGCCGCCCAGTTCCAGAGCCAGGATCACGTCCGGTCGATCGGCGAAGTGACGTCGGAAGAACGCTCCGGCGGCGGCCGAGCCGGTGAACAGCAGGCCGTCGATCTCCTGATCGATCAAGGCCTGACCAACCTCGCGGCCGCCCTGGACCAGGTTGACGACGCCGGCCGGAACGCCCGCCTCTTCAAGGGCTTCGACCAGTAACTGGCCAGCCAGGGGCGTCTCTTCCGAGGGCTTGAACACCACCGTGTCGCCAGCCAGCAGCGCCGGCACGATATGGCCGTTGGGCAGATGGCCCGGAAAGTTGAACGGCCCCAGCACCGCCATCACGCCATGCGGACGATGGCGCAGCACGGCTCGGCCGAACGCCATGTCGCTGGCGTGCTCGCCGGTGCGTTCGTCATAAGCCTTGATCGAGGCCTCGACCTTGCCGGCCATCGAGCCCAGCTCGGCCTTGGTTTCCCACAGCGCCTTGCCCGTTTCGCGGCTCAGGGCCTCGGCGAAGGTCGCCGTACGAGCGACCAGCGCGTCCTTGTAGCGTCGCAGCACGGCGATCCGCTCTTCACGCGGCAGGTCGGCCCAGGCCGGGAAGGCCTTGCGCGCCGCCGCGACCGCCGCCACCACGTCGGCCGGACCCGCCGTCGCCTGACGCCAGATCACCTCGCCGGTGGTCGGATCGACCGAATGGGCTTCCGGCCCCACGCCAGCCCGCCAGACGCCCTCGATGAACACGCCGCCGCTCATGCCTTCACCCGCACCATTTCGCCATCCTTGACGCCCAGGGCCGCCGCGGCGTCCCGTCCGATGATCGCGCTCTCGCCATCGACCAGCACCGGCGCGCGCACCGCCCGGAAGCGAGCCACCGCGCCCGAGGCGATCAACGCCTCCTCGCCATAGGCGTCCTCGCCCAGTCGCACCCGAAGCCGACGCCCCTCGCGCACCGTCTTGATGTCGTCGCGCCGCGCCGCCACCGTCGGGCCGGCGTCGAAGATGTCGATCAGGCCCGAGAACCGGAAGCCTTCAGTCTCCAGCATGGCCCGCGCCGCCTCGCCTTCGCGGTGCACCCGGCCGATGGTCTCGGAGGCCGCCTGGGGCAGCAGTTCGGCATAGATCGGATGGCGCGGCGCCAGGTCCAGGATGAACTGGCCGTCGGTCGAGGCGCTCATCCGGTCGGCCTCGTCGAACTCCAGCCGGAAGAACTTGCTGGCCACGTGGTCCCAGAACGGACAGCTGCCGTCGTCGTCGAACCAGCCGCGCAGCTCGGCCAGCACCATCTCGGCGAAGCGCTGCGGCTCCAGGCCGATCAGCATGTAGCGCGACTGGGCCAGCAGCCGCCCCGCCCCGCCCTTGCGGCGCTCGGGCTTGAGGAACAGCGAACCGACCTCCGACCAGCCGGCGCACTCGTTGACCAGCACCAGGGCCCGGTGGTCGAAACGCTTGTCCAAGGTGGGAGAAGACTGCGCCAAGGTCACGACGCGGAACGAGAAATGCGGGCGCTTCAGACCCACGCCCGCCTTGACCCCGGCCACGCCGACGACGTCGCCTTCGGCCAGGTCCTCGAGCATCAGGGTGTACCAGGCCTCGGGCGCGGCGACCTCGGAATGGAAGCTGGCCTGGGACAGGTTCAGACGGGCGCGCAGGGTCTGCTCGTCCTCCGGCAGGCTGGTGAAGCCCCGGCCCGACAGCACGGCCAGTTCCATCAGGCTGTCGAAGTCGGCGGGCATCGCGGGACGAACAACGAGCATGCTCAAACGGTCTCCGCGAGGTCGGTCATGGCGGCGCGCAAGGCGGGACCGTCGATCTCGCCGCTGGCTAGTTTCATCAGGATCAGGGCCGACAGCTGGGCGCGCTCGACGAAACTGTCGGGCCAGGCGTGCTCGGCCTCGCTGTGGATGTCACCGCCGCGCACCCCCAGGGTGTCGACATTGGGCAGGCCCGAGGCGAATAGGTTGTTACCTTCGCAGACCCCGCCGGACGGCTTCCAGGCGATGTCCTGTCCGAGCAGAGCGCCGGCTTCCTTCACAGCGCCGAACAGCCGTTGCTGGGCGGCGTTGAAGGGTTTGGCGCCACGGGTGATGCGGCCATGCAGGTGCGCGTGCAGCCCCTCGCCTGTCGAGGCGACGATCTTGGCGACCTCGTCCTCGAACCAGGCGGCGTCTTCGGCGGCCGGGAAACGGACGTTGAAGCGAACCACGGCCACGTCGGGCACCATGTTCAACGGCGAGCCGCCATCGATCTTGGCGATGTTGCAGGTCACGCCGTCGCGCAGCCCGTTCAAGGCGTGCAGGGCCTGGGCGATCCGCGCGGCCTCCATCACCGCGTTGCGGCCGGCGGCGAAGTCGCGCCCGGCGTGGGCGGCCTTGCCATGAACCGCGATGTGGAAATTGCCCGAGCCCTTGCGAGCGCTGGCCAGGGCTCCGTCGGCCAAGGCCGGCTCATAGGTCAGGCCCACATGCCCCTGCCGGGCGAACTCGGCGAGGATCGGGGCCGAGGCGACCGAGCCGATCTCCTCGTCCGGCGAGAGCAGCACGCGATAGCCGACGTTGTGGGCCAGCGGATGGCGCTCGAACGCCTCCAACGCCGCCAACATCACCGAGATGCCGCCCTTCATGTCGGCGATCCCCGGCCCGTGCAGGGCGCCGTCCGGACGCGTGGTCACGGTCCGAAAGCCGGAGGTCTCGGGATAGACGGTATCGTAGTGCCCCGTCAGCACGACCTGGACCGGCGCCTCGGGCCGCACGACCACGGCGATGGCCGCCGGGTGGGCTTGCTCGCCGACCCGACCGTCGGACCCGACCTCGGGCGAGGCGCCCAGCGGGATATCGGTCGGCGCGGCCGGCAGATTTCCGAAGGCTTCGAGCAAAACTTGCCGCTGGCGCTCCAGCCCGGCCAGATGCCGGCTGCCGGAGTTGATGGCGCACCAAGCCACCGCCCGATCGATGATCAGGGGACCTTGGTCGGCCAGATGTCGCAGAACGGCGCGATCCTCGTCGTTGAGTCGCATGAATCCACAGTCTCCCTCAGTTCAAACTAAACCAAGGGCCGCGAACGTTTCGTGCTTCCTCGGGCCAGGAAACCGGTCGTCCACGCAACAGCCTTGCTCCGAATAGGTCTGCCGACCTCGCCGAAGCCGGGTCGGAATCCGGATCTGTTACTGCATGCCTCCGTTCGCGCTCCCCAGGCTCGATGGCGCGGGATGGAGCGAAGACGGATTAGTTGTAGTCCTTTCTCCAGCGCACCGAAAGCTGGGTGTCGCCCGTGCTGCCGATCTTGGAGACCAGCGACAACGCGCGTCGGATGCGCCACTCGACCTGGGCCGAAGACCCTTCGCGCCCGCCGCCAATGATCTCGACATAGACGTCGTCGGTCACGTATTTGCCGCCGGCGACCGTCATGCCCGTCGCGCTGTCGGCGAAGGACAGTCGGTCCAACCCGGCCAGGCTGCGCAGGTTGCCGATCACGTCGAAGCCGCCGCCACCGGCCAAGGCCGCCAGCGCCGAGGCCAACTGGGCGGCCTCGATCGGGGTCAGGTTGGCGGCCGACGAGCCGAACAGCACCTGGGACAGCACCTCGTCCTGCGGCAGCTCCGGCTTGGAGGTCAGGGTGATCTCCGGCTTGGCCGCCGTGCCCTGCACCTTGACCACGGCTGTCAGGGTCGGGTCCTCGCGCGTCGCGGTCAGGTCCAGCCGGATGCGGTCCAGTTGGGTGGCCAGGCGCACCGTCCCCGTTTCCTCGAATTCGAAGCGCTTGCCGGCGAAGTCGTATTCGCCGCGCACCATCCGGGCCTCGCCGTCGAGCTGCGGGCTGTTGGTCGAACCCCCGACGTGAGCGTCCAGCGACAGCTCGACGTCCAGGCCCCTGCCCCGCACAAAGATCCGCCGGGGAGCCTTGAGCGTGACGTCCAGCAGCATGCCGCTGCCCGGCACGACCTTGCGGGCCTCGATGCCCTGGTCCAGCTCGTCCGGACGGTTGCGCTCGATCACGTCCAGCGAGACCACGCCGGCCGGGGTCTTGGTCTGGGCCGAGACGTCGGCGCGGTCGATGGTCAGGGCCCCAACCATCTTGACCTTGCCGTCAGCGCCGCGATTGACCGTGGTCTGGCCGCTGGCGGTGGCCGAGGCCAGTTCGTTGTCGATGACCCGGAAGCCCTTCAGGTCCAGCTTGAAGCTGCTGAGGCCTTCGCGCGCCAGGCTGATCCGGCCCGAACCCGACATGCTGCCGCCCTGACCGTCGCCGGCCGAAACCTGGCTGACGTCGATGGCGTTGTCGGCCAGGGCCACGCGCACGATGACGTCGCGCAGGCTGAGGCCGGTCTGGCCATCGTCGACGCGACCGCCTTCCAGGCTGGCGCGACCGGTCAGGCGGGGATCGGCCAGGGTGCCGGCCAAGTCGCCCTCGGCGTCGATCTTGCCCGACACGCTGCGCTCGGAGCTGCCCAGCAGGTCCCACAGCGGCTTGATCTCGCCCTGCGCCGTGAACTGGCCGCGCACCGGGCGGGTGCGGTCGATCGCCAGATGGAACGGCTTGGCCGAGGCCTCGGTCGGCAGCGTCACCTCGGCCTTGGCCTGGAGACCCTGGCTGTTGGAGCTGGTGGCGCTGATGGTCATCAGGTTGTCGCGCAGCGCGCCGCGGATCTCGGCGTTCAGCGCGCGGTCGGTCCTGGGGCCGCGCTCGCGAGCGCCGATCAGGTTGGCGTCGAAGTCGCCGTTCAGCGTCGCGCCCGAGCCGGTCAGCGTCAGGTGGCCGTCGACCTTGCCGGCCATGTCGGGATTGATCGCGGTGAGGCTGACGCCCGTCAGCTGAGCGCGGAGCGTGGCCAGGTCGCCGCCGACATCGGCGTCGAGATCGGCCGAGCCGTCGCCCACCGACAGCCGCAGGCGAGCCGCCGTGCGCGGACCGCCGAACCGGATCTGCGCGGTTTCGCGGGTCTTGATCTCGGTGCGCGCCATGGCGCCGGCCGCGTCGAGGGCCAGTTGATAGTCTTCGCCGGCCTCGGTCAGCACGCCCGAGCCCTTCAGGTTCCAGCGCCCGGACGGCGCCTCGCCCCGCGCGTCGATGGTCAGGGGCAGATGCGCCATCGGGCCCGAAGCCTTGACCGCCGCGTGCCGGACCTTCCAGGCCCCGCTCACGATGTCCTCGACGTTCAGGTCAAGATTGGCCACGGGCCCGCCGGCGGAGTCCGCGATCTTGGCCGTGCCGCTCACGCGCCCCTGGGGCAGGAAGGCGCCCGGGCCGATCGCCACCGTCAGGTCGGCGGTGGCCGGGCGACCGCTGCGCAGCGAGACCCCGCCCTTGGCCTTGGCCCCACCGGCGTCGACGTCCAGATCGGTCAGTTCCAGCCCGCCCGGCGCGAAGTTGAAAGCGGCCCGCCCCTTGGCCGGGCCGTACTGGCTGCCGGCCTCGATCGACGCCGTACCGTCGGCGCCGTCGGTACGCTTGGCGAAGGACAGCACCACATGGGCGTCCTTCAGCGGCAGGCGCGGTACGTCGATGGAATCGAAGTCGGCGATAAGATCCGCCTTGGGGGTCGACAGGGTTCCGGTGATGGCGCCCGTGCCCTTGGCCTTGCCGGAGACCTCGATCGGACCGGCGACGAACGGCCCCGTCGCGGTCCAGTCGAGCTTGAAGGCCAAGGCCGCGCCCGGACCGAGCACGCCGGAACTGCGCATCGAAGTCGCCGCGCCGTCCAGCTTGGCGTCGGCCACGGACAGCCGCTCATTGGCCCACGAGGCGCTGGCGTTGAGGCGCGGAGTCTTGCCTAGCAGGCGGTCCAGTTCCGCCAGGCCGGTGGCGAAGTTGCCGCCCCGCGCGTCCATGGTCAGCATCCACGGCTTGCCCACGCCCTGGCTGACCGACCATTTGGCGGTCGCCTGCCCGGCCATGCCGGCATGCACCGGGGCCAGGGAGGCGACCTTGGCCTCGCCCTTGAAGGACAGGCCGCCCAGTATGCCGCGCTCGCCTTCGGCGACGATGTTCAGGTTCGGCGCCTGCACCTTGGCCGAACGGATCAGGAAACGCCCGTCCTTAAGCCGCGCCCCCTCGAACTGGGCCGAGGGCGAGCGCCCCAGCACGGCCAGAAGCCCCTGCCCGCCGCCGCCCTCGGTCGTGGCGTCGGCCTTGATGTTCAGCTCGCCACGTTTCCAGCCGACGGTCGCGGGCCCCTTGGCCCGCGCCAGGCGGTAGCCCAGCAAGGAAAGGTCGCGGACATCGACGCGGCCGTCGATCAGGAAACCGTCGCCGGTCAGATGGAAGATCCCGTCCACGGCGCCGGCGCCCATGGTCGGAAACGCGGTGATCCGCGAAAGCTTGCCGACCTTGGCGCTGAAGGTCAGACCCGCCGGCGCGGTGGTCCGCTTGCCCAGGTCGGCCGGACCGTGAGCGACGAGGCTCAGGTTCTGGCTGTCGACCTTCAGGTCGAGGTCGCTGAACGCGCCGACCTTGTGACCGACGATCGAGAAGCGTGCGTCCGCCCCGAACATCTGCTCTTCGCGGTCGGTCAGGGTCGAGGCCGCCAGATCGATGTGGCCGGTCGCCGAGCCGCCCTGCGGCGTCCAGGCGCCGCCGGCCTTCAGCGGCGTGGCGTCGCCCGACCTTGCCAGCACGGTGAACGCGCCCTGGCTGAAGGTGCCGTGGGCCTTGGCGTTCAGGTCAAAGGGCCGGCTCGGCTCCAAGCCCATCGCTCCGGCCAGGGCTCCGCCGTTGGCCTCACGGGCCACGGCGTCCAGCAGCAGGGTCTTGTCGCGCCCCAGGTCGAAGACCAGCTTCAGGTGGTCGCCGGCATGCATGCGGCTCAGCACCTGAAGATTGCCCTTCATCCCGCCTAGCCGCTGGGACTCGTAGTCGCCGCTCAGGTCGAAATCGCCCGCCTGGCGGCTGAACTCGGGCCGGGTGATCAGGCGCAGGGCGACCTTGTCCAGGTCCACCGACAGCGGCGCGGCGCTCGACTTGCCCTTGGGGGTCAGGGTCGGCCGACGCAGGACCACCACCTGGCGGGCGCTGATCGTGTCGGCGTGAAAGCGACGGTAGAACAGTTCGGCCGGCCGCCAATCGACATAGAGGTCGGCGGCGTCGAGCCAGACGCCCTTCTCGTCGCTGATCGTCAGGCGACGGACGCCGAACGCGCTCCAGATATCGCCCGTCAGCCCCTCGATTTTCAGACGGCCCATGCGTCCGATCTTCAAGCCGCTGGTGCGCGCTTCCAGAAAAGCGCGGCCCTGTGGCGTGATCGCGCCCAGGCGCACGCCGCCCAACAGCACGGCGACCAGCATCACCAGGCTCACCGAGACTATGATGATCAGGCCCGGCCAGCCGATCTTGCGCGCGACCTTGGTCGCCGCCTCGGCGACGGCTTCAGGCATGTCTTCAGGCGGCGGTCCGCCGGAGGGTGTCTGAGCGTCGGTCAAAAGGCCTGCCCGATGCTGATATAGACCTGGAACGACGGGTCGCCGTCGCGCTTGCTGATCGGCATGGCGATGTCAGCCCGGATCGGCCCAAAGCCCAGGTCATAGCGAACGCCGACACCGACGCCGACGCCGAAATCCTGCCCCTTGGGCCACTCGTTGACGCCGACGGCGCCGGCGTCGACGAAGGCCACGCCGCCCCATTTCTCCGTGAACTTGTGGCGCAGTTCGAGCGAACTCTCCAAGAGCGACAGGCCGCCTTGCGGGGTGGTGGTGTTGTCGATCCGGGGGCCGATGGCCTGGTAGGCGTAGCCGCGCACCGAACCGCCGCCGCCGGCGTAGAAACGGTTCGAGGCCGGTACGTCCGGCATGGTTCCGCCCAGGATCTGGCCAGCCTTGAAGCGTCCCGCCAGCACGGTGCGCGCGCCCTCGCCGAACGGCAGATAGGCCGTGGTCTGGGCCTGCACCTTCAGGAAGGCCATGGTCAGGTCGCCGGTGATGGCGGTGGGCTCGGCCCGCACGTCCAGCCGCCAGCCCTTGGTCGGATCCAGCACGTTGTCGGACCGGTCCCAGGCCTGGGCGCCCAGCAGGGTGAAGGTGGCGAAGTTCTGCCGGACGTCGGTGGTCACGCCGTTCACGGTGGTGGGCGAATCGACCTGCGACAGGTCCAGCGAAACGCCGTAGGTGCGGTAGACGGTGGTGCTCAGCCGTCGCGTCAGGTCCGCGCCGATGTGGCCGCCCGTTTCGACATAGGCGTCCGTGTTGTCACGAAAGATGGCGGTGTTGAGCTTCAGGGTCTGCTGGCTGCGCTGCCAGTGCGGCAACGCCAGTTCGGCTTCCAGACGGCTGTCCAGCTTAGCCAGTCGCGCCGTCAGGGTCGTGGTGTCGGCGCGACGAAGACGGTTGTAGCGGATCCACTTGGCGTCCACGCCAGGGCCGTCGGTGGTGGAGTAGCTGGCGGCCAGTTCCAGGGTCTTGGCCTTGCGGTCGGCCAGGGTGACGATCACGGGGCGCAGGCCGTCGGGCAGCACCTTGTCCTTGGGCGCCAGCGAGACCGACACGGTGTCGTACACCCCCGTGTCGCGCAGTCGGCGCTCCAGTTCGGCGATGTCGTCGGGCTCGTAGACGTCGCCCGACTTCCACGGCGCCAGGTGCTGCACCCAGGCCGGATTGGACCGGCCTTGAGTGATCACCTGAATGCCGTCGACATGGGTCAGGTCGCCGGCCGCGATGTGGAAGGTCGGCCGCAGCGTATGGTCGGCGTGGTCGACGATCACCTCACGCGGATCGGCCTCGGCGTCGGCATAGCCCAGCTGCTGCACCTCGGCCACGACGCGCCCCTCGGCGGCCAGGACGTCAGCGGCGCGTCCTGGCGCGCCCGGCGTCAGGCGGATGACGCTTTCGGCTCGCTGAACCACGCCTTCGTCCGGCGGAGCGCCGCTCCAGGCCACCTTGGGGTCAGCGATGACGAACACCGGTCCCGGCGTGATCTTGAGAATCGCCCGCGGCGGTTCGGCTTCGGTGACGTCCGGTTCGACGACGTAGCCATAGTAGCCTTCCGAGCGCAGCACCTGAACCGCGTCGTCGCCGGCGTCCCGGGCGCGCCGACGGGCTTCCGAACGGCTGCGCGGCGGCGCCTTGGCCTCGGTCATGGCGCGTTGGATCGCTTCGCGCAGCGCCTTGTCCTCGACGCCCGTGATGCTGGCCGCGGGTTCGGCCGCACTGGCGTGGCCGGCGGCCAACAAGGCCGCCGCGGTCACGCCAAGGGCAAATCTCTTACGCACCAAGCCTTCTAGTCCCCGCGCGGAGCGCCCCCGAACCCCTGTAGTCGCCCCCCCGCCGCCTGTCACGCGGTGAAATGTAAGAGAACACTTCCAGACCGTGGCTCCGCCCGCGTCAGGACGGCGCCCAAATCTTGGGCAGTCCCGCACATCCCATCATCAAGACACGAAAAGCACCGCTTCCGGACTTCGCGCGTTCTAGGCTGGATCGGGACGCGCCACCTCAATGCGGCGCGCAGGGCGGACAAAGTGGACACGGGCGTGGCGGCGAAAATCCAGGACATCGACGATACTCCCAGCCTGCCGATGACCGGGGCGGCGTACCTGCCCGGCGTCGCTTATGACGAGATGATCGCCCAGGGCGGCGACGTCCGCGCCCACTACGCGGCGCTGCAAAGCCGAATCTCCACCCTCGGCGCGAGCGAGCTGGCCGACCGGCAGCGGATGCTCGAGCGCTCGTTCCTGCTGCAAGGCATCACCTTCACGGTCTACGGGGCCGACAGCGCCACCGAGCGGATTATTCCGACCGACCTGTTCCCGCGCATCCTCCCGGCCCAGGAATGGGCCAAGATCGAGGCCGGCCTGACCCAGCGCCTGCAGGCGCTGAACATGTTCCTGGCCGACATCTATGGTGAGCAGCAGATCCTGATGGACGGGGTGGTGCCGCGCGAGCTGGTGCTGGGCGCGCCCTCGTACCGTCGCGAGATGCAGAACCTCTACGTGCCGCACAAGGCCTACGCCAATGTCTGCGGCAGCGATCTGATCCGTGGCCAGGACGGCGAGTTCGCCGTGCTGGAGGACAATCTGCGAGTGCCGTCCGGCGTGTCCTACATGCTGGCCAACCGCGACGCCTCCAAGCGAACCTTCCCTGGCGCCTATCGCGAAGCCGGCGTGCGGCCTGTCGAACGCTATCCCGACCTGCTGCTGGCCACGCTGAAGAGCATGAGCGCCGACTGGCGGCCCAACCCCCAGGTCGTGGTCCTGACCCCCGGCGTCTACAACTCGGCCTATTACGAGCACGCCTATCTGGCGCGGCTAATGGGCGTGCCGCTGGTCGAGGGGCGCGACCTCGTGGTCCATGACAACATGGTCTACATGCGCACCACGACCGGCCTGCGCCGGGTGGACGTGATCTATCGCCGGGTCGACGACGACTTCATCGACCCCCTCACGTTCCGGCGCGATTCGTCGCTGGGAGCAGCGGGCCTGTTCAACGCCTATCGGGCCGGCAACGTGGTGATGTGCAACGCGCCGGGCACCGGGGTGGCCGACGACAAGGCCGTCTACGCCTTCGTGCCCGACATCATCCGCTACTATCTGGGCGAGGACGCCATCCTGCCCAATATCGAGACCTTCCTGTGCCGCGAACCGGCCCAACTTAGCCACGTGCTCGACAACCTGGACAAGCTGGTGGTCAAGGCGGTCGGCGCGTCGGGCGGCTACGGCATGCTGGTGGGGCCCCACGCCTCGGCCAAGGAGCGCTCGGAATTCGCCGACGCCCTGAAGGCCGATCCGGCCAACTATATCGCCCAGCCGACCATCCAGCTTTCGACCGCGCCCTGCCTAGTCGACGGTCGCATCGAACCGCGCCACGTCGACCTGCGGCCCTTCATCCTGTCGGGCGAGAAGACCGTGGTCACCCCCGGCGCCCTGACCCGCGTGGCGCTGAAGCGCGGCTCGCTGGTGGTCAATTCCAGCCAGGGCGGCGGGTCAAAGGACACCTGGGTTCTGGCCGAGGAAAACGGCCACAACGGCAATGGCCACGCCGAAAAGGGAGTTGCGTCATGATGCTCGCCCGCGTGGCCGACAGCCTCTACTGGCTGGGCCGCTACATCGAACGCGCCGAGCATCTGTCGCGCCTGTCGACGGTGATGCTGAACGCCACACTCGACCAGACTGACACCGGCGCCGAGGCCGTGCGCATCGCCCTGTCCGCCGTCGGCGAGACCGAGCTCAGCGCCGGCGCCTTCGAGGCGGCCAAGGGTCTGGTCCTGGATCGTTCGGACGCCAACTCGGTGGTCTCGTCCCTGTCACGAGCCCGGGAGAACGCCCGCCAGGTCCGCGACCAGATCACGACCGAGACCTGGGAGCGGCTGAACCTGCTGTACCTGAAGGTCATCGACCGCAACGCCGGCCGCGACTTCGCCGACAATTCGGTGACCTTCCTGCATGACATCATCGCCGACGTGCACCTGTTCAAGGGCGCGGCCGACACCACGATGAGCCATGGCGAGAGCTGGCGGTTCATGATGGTGGGCATGTATCTGGAGCGCGCCCAGCTGATCGCCAGCCTGCTGGAAGCCTGCTTCGCCGAGGGCGCGCCGAAGGTGAACGATCACCTGGCCCTGGTCAGCCTGCTGCGGATGGGCTGCGCGCTGGAGCCCTATCTGCGGGTCTACACCGCCGAGATCGAGCCCCGGCACATCCTGGAGTTCATGGTCTTCGACGAAGACTTCCCGCGCTCGATCCGCTTCGCCACCAGCCAGATCGAGAAGCATCTCAGCGAGCTGGCCCGCCACGTCGAGGCCACCGGCCGCGCGGCGCCCGAGCGCCTGGCCGGCCGGCTGAAGGCGCGGCTGGAATTCGCCGACGTCGGCGAGCTGGAAAGCCAGGGCGCGGGCGAGCTGCTGACCACCGTGGCCAACGAATGCGCCCGCATCCATCAGGCGATCTACGAGACTTTCGTCGCCTATCCGCTGGAAATGCGCCTCCCCGCCTAGGGATGGCCGCTAAGGAAGACCGCCCGTGTTGCTCGAGATCCGCCACGTCACCCAGTACCATTACGAGCGGCCCGTCCGCGAAAGCCTGATGGAGCTGTGGATGCAGCCCCAGAAGGGCGCCCGTCAGCGGCTGGTCAGCTTCGAGCTGGACATCGAGCCGGCCGCCCAGGTGTTCTCCTACGCCGACAGCTTCGGCAACGCCGTCTATCACTTCGACGTGCCCCAGCCGCATGACGGCCTGACGATCATCGCCCGCTCGGCCGTCGAGACCGAACCGGTGCTCGAATGGCCCCAGCCCCTCGACATGGGCGAGTGGGAACGGCTGAAGAGCGCCTTCGTGAAGGGCGAATGCTTCGACTATCTGAGGCCGCACGGCTTCGTCCAGGTGACGCCGGCCCTGGAGACCTTCATCGCCGAGCACGACCTGGACGCCCTGCGCCGCCGCGATCCCTACTCGGCCGTCCAGGCCCTGTGCGACACGATCTACAAGGCCTTCGAATACCAGCCGGGTGTCACCGACGCCGACAGCCCGATCGACCTGGCGCTGAGCGCCGGTCGCGGGGTCTGCCAGGACTTCGCCCACATCATGCTGGCCGTCTGCCGGTCCTGGGGCATCCCGGCCCGCTACGTCTCCGGCTACCTGTTCACCGACCGCGAGGCCGGCGACCGCTCGGATCCCGACGCCACCCACGCCTGGGTCGAGGTGTTCCTGCCCAGCTATCGCTGGGTGGGCTTCGATCCGACCAACAATGTCATGACCGGCGAGCGCCATGTCGCCGTGGCCGTGGGCCGGGACTATAGCGACGTCACCCCGTCGCGGGGGGTCTACAAGGGCGATTCAGAGAGCCATCTGGCGGTCGGGGTCTCGGTGCGCCGGGCCCGGGCGGCGGTGGCCGAGCCGGAGTTCCTGCGCATGCCCCGCCCCTCGGCCCCGTTCGGCTCGGCCAACCGCCGCCGAGCCAGCGCCGACGCCATCCGCGAACAGCAGCAGCGCCAGCAGCAGCAGTAGGGTCTAGGCTGCGAACACGTGGGTGCGGCGGGCCGAGAGCTTGATCTCGCCGCTGAACTTGGGCGCCTCGTCCCTCGCCGCGCAGATCTCGATGCGGCGACCGTCGGGCAGGCTGGCGTCGACATTGGCCAGCGGTCCCTGGATCACCACCCGCTCGACCTTGGCCGCGAAGCCCGCCGCGTCCAGCACTAGGTCGTGAGGCCGCACGAAGGCGATCGCCGCGCCGTCGGCGGCGTTCGGGGCCGGCAGCACGACCGGACCAGCCGTGAAGCGCTTGCCCAACACCGCGCCCTCGAAGCGGTTGGCCTCGCCGACGAAGCCGCAGACGAACGGCGTGGCCGGGTTGTCGTGCACCTCGTGCGGCGTGCCGATCTGCTCGATGCGGCCGGCGTTGAGGATCGCCACGCGGTCGGCCAGTTCCAGGGCTTCTTCCTGGTCGTGGGTGACGAAGATGGTGGTGACGCCGGTGGCGTCGTGCACGCGGCGCAGCTCCTTGCGCAGCGACTTGCGGACGGTGGCGTCCAGGGCGCCGAACGGCTCGTCCAGCAGCAGCACGCTGGGCTGCACGGCCAGGGCGCGTGACAGCGCCACGCGCTGACGCTGGCCGCCCGACAGCTGTGAGGGATAGCGCTTGCCCAGGCCGTCCAGCTCGACCAGCTTCAGCAGCTCCTCGACCCGGCGATTGATCTCGGCCTTGGGCGGCTTGTCCTTGCCCTTGCGGACGTCCAGGCCGAACGCGATGTTGCGGGCCACGGTCATGTGCTTGAACAGCGCGTACTGCTGGAACACGAAGCCCACGCGACGGGCGGCGGCCGAGGCGAAGGTGACGTCCTGGCCCTCGAACAGCACCTGGCCGGCGTCGGGGAATTCCAGGCCGGCGATCGTGCGCAGCAGGGTCGTCTTGCCCGAGCCCGACGGCCCCAGCAACGCCACGAGTTCGCCGTCGGCGATCTCCAGATCGACGTGGTTCAGGGCCGGGTAGCGCCCGAACTTCTTTTCGACGGAACGGATGGAGATGGTCATGAGGTCATCGTTCCGAATCTAGTGTCCGCCGCCGCGCTTGACGTCGGGTTGGGCGATCTCGAGCACGCTCTTGAGCACCAGGGTCACGATCGCCAGCAGGCAGAGCAAGGCGGCGACGGCGAAGGCGGCGACGAAGTCGTACTCGTTGTACAGAATCTCGACGTGCAGCGGCATGGTGTTGGTCAGGCCGCGGATGTGGCCGCTGACCACCGAAACGGCGCCGAACTCGCCCATGGCCCGGGCGTTGCACAGCAGCACCCCGTACAGCAGGCCCCAGCGCACGTTCGGCGCGGTCACCCGCCAGAAGGTGTAGAGACCCGAAGCGCCCATCGAAACGGCCGCCTCCTCCTCCGAAACGCCCTGCTCCTGCATCAGCGGGATCAGCTCGCGGGCGATGAACGGGAAGGTCACGAAGATCGTCGCCAGCACGATGCCGGGGATGGCGAAGATGATCTTGATGTCGTTGTCGATCAGGTGCTCGCCGAACCAGCCCTGCAGGCCGAAGACCAGCACGTAGATCAGGCCCGCCACCACCGGCGACACCGAGAACGGCAGGTCGATCAGGGTGATCAGCAGCGACTTGCCCGGGAAGTGGTGCTTGGCGATCGCCCAGGCGGCGCACAGGCCAAACAGCGCGTTGAAGGGCACGGCGATGCCGGCGGTGATCAGGGTCAGCTTGATCGCCGCCCAGGCGTCCGGCGTCGAGATCGCATCGAGGGCGGGCTGAAGCCCCTTGCGCAGGGCCTCGGCGAACACCGCCGCCAGGGGCAGGATCAGCACCAGGCCCAGGAAGGCCAGGACCAGGCCGACGATGACGATCTTGGCCCACAGCGGATCGTCGGTCGGGTGACGGAACTGGGCCTTGGTCGGAACGGCCATCAGACAAACCTCCGCGACCAGGCCTGGATGGCGTTGATGACCAGCAGCATCAGGAACGAGACCCCCAGCATGACCAGGGCGATGGCCGCGGCGTTGGCGTATTCGAACTGCTCCAGCTGGATGATGATCAGCAGCGGCGCGATCTCGGACTTGTAGGGCATGTTGCCGGCGATGAAGATCACCGAGCCGTATTCGCCGACGCCTCTCGCGAAAGCCAGGGCGAAGCCGGTCAGCCAGGCGGGACCCAGGGCCGGAAGGATGATCCGGCCGATCGTGGCGAAACGGCCCGCGCCCAGGCTGGCGGCGGCCTCCTCGACGTCGGCCGACAGGTCGCGCATCACCGGCTCCAGGGTGCGGACCACGAACGGCAGGCCGATGAAGATCAGGGCGATGGTGACGCCGACGGGATTGTAGGCCGCCTTGATCCCCAGCGGGGTCAGGTACTGCCCGACCCAGCCGTTGGGAGCGTAGAGCGTGGCCAAGGCGATGCCGGCCACGGCGGTCGGCAGGGCGAACGGCAGGTCGACCAGGGCGTTGACCACGGCCTTGCCCGGAAACTCGTAGCGGACCAGGGCCCAGGTGGTCAGCACGCCGAACACCCCGTTGATCACCGCCGCCACGAAGGCCGCGCCGAAGGTCAGGCGATAGGCGGCGATGGCGCGTTCGGAAAAGGCGGCGGCCAGGAACTGGGCGGGCGACAGCTCCGAAGCCTTGATCGCCACGGCCGACAGCGGGATCAGCACGATCAGCGACAGGATCGTCAGGGTCAGGCCCAGCGTCAGGCCAAAGCCCGGAATGGCCGAACGACGGCGAAACAGCGGGCGGCGTGGAGCCCGTGCGGAGATCGTCTCGGCGGTCATCGGGTGATCGTCGTCCAGCATCCGCGGCGGCTCCTGGAACGGAGCCCTGAAAACAAGAACGCGCCAAGCCGCGAAAACGGCGAGCGCGTGGTGAAGCTGAGGCGGCTTAAATCCCTACACGGCCGGTCGGGTCAATTGAGTTCGTCGAACGAGGGGACCAGAAAAACTGAGGGGAACTCCGGTGCGGCGATCCCTTGCCCCCTACGGACCGCTTCGCGGTCGTCTTCCCCCGGAGGGGGAAGAGGGACGATGTGCGCGCGTCCTCCGCCCCCTATGGGGGCGGACAGGCGGCGAAGCCGCCAGGTGGGGGCAAGTGGGTGTGATCTCACGCCAGAGGCCATGAGCTGATGGGGAGGGTGCGAAGCGCCCGGGCCTCGCCCGGAGTAGCTTTGATGTTTGTACCGTTTCGACGAAGACGAGCGCTTCGCGTGGACCGTTTTCCAAAAGCCTTCGGATCGCGGATTTTTAACCCGCTCCGATGGAGGCCCCCGACGGGCAGGACGTTGGCGCGTCCTGGACCGCCTGGGCGATTTCAGCCCAGGCCTGTCGCGTCCGCCGATCCCTCGCCGCCTGGGCTTTGTCCTGTGTTTCAAGGAACCTGCCCAGAACGTCCGAAGCGTCACTCAAGACCACCGACGAGCGCTTCCCGCTCGACCACCCCCGAAAGCCGCATCGGTCGCCGTACGTGCGCCCTCCCCGTGCTCTCAGGTGCAAGCATTATGCGCCACGGCCAAAGCTCAAGGATCGGAAACGTGCGTTTTCCACTAAAGACCTGAAATTCCTCAACTCTGTTTCGGCGCCGACGGGGATAGACGCCCCGCCGATAGACACCTCGTTCACCGCATGGTTGAACTGGCGTGTAGCTTTTGGGGGAATGCCAGACATGACCGATACGACCGTCACGCGCCGCTTCGAGATCGGCCGCGTCATTTCAGGCACCTTTTCGGTCATCGGCCGCAATTTCGGTACCTTCGCCCTGCTGGCGCTGATCCTGGGCGGCCTGCCCAACCTGCTGCTCAGCCTGGTCCAGATCTCGTTCGTCGGCCATCAGCAGGTCTTCTCACCCCAGGCGATCGTCGGCTCCGTCGTGGGCCTGGTGGTGATGATCGTCGCCGCCTTCGTGCTGCAGGCCGCGATCGTCCACGCCACGGTGGCCGACCTCAACGGCCGCCGCGTCGTCCTCGGCGAGAGCCTGAAGGTCGGCCTGCGCAACTGGCTGCCGCTGGTCGGCCTGGCCATCCTGATGACCCTGGGCCTGATGGTCGGGTTCGTCCTGCTGATCGTTCCCGGGATCATCCTGGCGGTGATGTGGTCGGTCACCGTGCCGGCCAAGGTCGTGGAAAAGATCGGCGTGATGGCCGCCTTCCAGCGCAGCCGCGACCTGACGCGCGGCCGGCGTTGGGCGATCTTTGGCCTGTTCGTGCTCTATGTGATCGCCGTATGGATCGTCGAGGCGGCGATCATGGCGGCCTTCATGCCCTTCGTGCTCTCCAAGGGCGCGTCCGCCCCGGAGGCGATGGCCGGTTTCAACAGCTCCATCAATCTCGTATCGATGGTCGCCTCGCCGCTGATCGCCACCATCAGCACCCTGGTCACCACGGCCGGCGGCGCGACGCTCTATTCGGAGCTGCGCGGCACACGCGAAGGCGTCGGTCCCGAAGCCCTGGCGTCGGTGTTCGACTAGGCGCATTCGTGAACTTCGACACCGGGCGCGCCTTCAAACTGACCACGGACATCCTGCGACGGGAGGCTCTCAAGCTTCTCCCGCTCGCGGTGCTGCTTGTCGGCCTGCCGAACGCGGCGGCGCCTTATCTCATCGAGCGCTTCACGCGTCCCGGCGAAGGCTCAGCGGGCTATGTTTGGGCCGTGTCCGCCGCGATCCTGTTGGTGGCCATGCTCAGCACCGCCCTATTGCAGGCGGCTGTCGCATATCGCTTCTGGAAGAGCCGTCGGCCCGTCATCGACCAGGGCGGTTCCGACTCTGTCGGCCGCATCTTCGACGTCGCGGCTCTGGGTTTGGTCACCAGCCTGGGGATCCTGGCCGGCTTCGTCCTGCTGATCATTCCAGGGATCATTCTTTCCCTGGCCTGGTTCGTGGCCGTTCCGGCCATGGTGAGCGAGCGCCTAGGCGTCCTGGAGTCGATCCGTCGCAGCAACAAGCTCACCGGCGAAGCCCGCGGCGCGATCTTCGGCCTGGCGGTGGCGATCGGACTTGCCGAGTTTCTTTTCGGCTGGCTGGCCCAATTGCTGGCCGGCGTCGCGCACAACGCCGTCGCCGACTTGATCGCGGGTCCCGCCTTGCAGACCGCGACAGGCCTCATCAACGCCGCCTTGGTGGTCGCGGTCTATGACGAGTTGCGCTGGAGCCAGGAAGCGCCCGCGGAAAACAGCATCGAGGCCATCTTCTCCTAGCCCTTGTCGTGCTTGTCCTTGCGTCGCTTGCCCAGCAGCAGGCGCGACTCCAGCCGCCCGCGCAGGGCCGCGTAGTAGGCGGCCAGGAAGTCGCCGTCCGACTCGTCGGGGGCGGCCTTCCAGTCGATCTTCAGGCGGATGCGGGCGGCGACCAGGGCGATGGTCTTGGTCTCGTAGCGCCGCAGCACGTCCTCCAACACGTGCAGCTCCTTGACCCCGTAGGCGTCCAGCTGAGCCATGGTGAACTTGAACCGTCCCACCGACGGGCGCGAGGTCTCCACCAGGTCGGGCGCCAGCTTGCGGGTCGGGGCCTTGACCACCCAGGTGCCGGCCACCAGGTCGCCCACCCGCAGGCGGTCGCGGTTGAACAGCGGGAACAGCACGAAGACCGCGCACCACAGCAGGCCCAGCAGGTTGAGCCACGCCCCCACCTGGTCGCCGTTGGAGGCCAGGAAACTGAGCGGCAGGTACAGCTCGATCTCGCGCATGGCGTTGCGGGCGAAGATGGCGTCGGCGGTCAGACGGCCGCCGTTGCGGGCCGCCACGCGCAGACCCATGGCCCGCTTGCCGGGCGTGGCCGCGCCGGGGGTCAGCTCGAACAGCACGAAATAGAGATTGCGCAGCACGAAGAAGACCAGCAGCGCCAGCGTGCCGATCACCTCCCAGCCCTTGCCCTTGGCCCCGACCAGGGCCAACAGCGCCAGCAGGGCGAAGGCGATCATCACGCCGGCCATGATGGCCAGGTCGATCAACAGGGCGGCGGCCCGTTCGCCCGCATCGCCCAGGCGCAGCTTCAGGTCCACGCCCTCGGGCGTGACCAGCGACCGCTCGCGGCCGTCGTCACGCACCGACGGCTCGGTCAGCGGCGCCGACGCGACCTTGGCCGTCTTGCGAGCGGCCGCCATCACGCGGCGCTCCGGCGACGCGGCAGGTACAGATAGGCCGGCCAGGCGACCAGGGTGGCCAGGGCCACGCCATAGCGGGCCAGATCGTTCTGGATCACCTGCCGCCCCACGCCCTCCAGGATCCCGGCGCAGAATAGCATGACCACCACCCCGGCCATCAGGGTCGCGGCCTGCCTTCCCGCCTGGGCCATGGCGGCCGGACGGCTTAGGTCGCCGGGGAAGGCCAGGGTCCAGCCGATCTTCAGGCCCGCCGCGCCGGCCAGGATCACGGCCGAGATCTCGGTCACGCCGTGGATCGCCAGCCAGCCGCCGGCCTCGAAGCCCAGGCCCCGCATGCCGAACACCGCCAGAAAGGCCCCCAGCATCGCGCCGTTATAGGCCATCAGCATGGCGGTCGGCAGGCAGAAGGCGAAGCCCAGCGCGAAGGCGAAGATCGCCACGCCCGAATTGTGGGTGAACAGGAAGGCGGCGAACACCGACAGGCCGTGGTGCTCGCCCTTGTCGTACAGCGTGGCCCGCATCGCCTCGACCGAGGCCGTCGGCCCACGCCCGCCCGCCAGGCCGTCGGGCACGAAGGCGCTGAACCAGTCCGGATCGTGCAGGGTCAGGAAATAGGCGGCCGCCACGCCGATCAGGGTCAGCAGGAAACTGGCCAGGGTCTCGCGCCACAGGGCCCGGGCGGCCTGCGGCCAGGCGCGCCCGAAGAAGCCGCCCAGCCGTTCGGCCAGGTTCGACCGCGTGCCGTAGACCAGGAAATAGGCCCGGGTGCTGAGGCTCTCCAGATAGTCGACCAGGCCCTGGTCCAGCGAGGTGGCGCGGGCCACCGACAGCGACGACAGCGCCTGGCGGTACAGCACCGGCAGCGCCAGCAGTTCCTCGTCGCTCAACGCATTGGGCGAGCCCTTGCCGACCTTGGTCAGCAGCTTTTCCAGCCGCCGCCAGTCATCCTCGCGCTCGGCGCGGAAGCGGTAGCTCTTCAGGTGCAGTTCGGCCATCAGAGCAGGTCCCGGCGCTTGAGGTCCAGATAGGCCGCCAGCAGGGCCGGCCCGACCTGGTCGGCCGGCGCCTCGACGATCTCCACGCCCATGCGGCGCAGGCGGCTGACCACCACCTCGCGCTCGCGCAGCAGCGAGGCGGCGACCACGGCGCGCGAGACGTCGTCGGCCTCGACGGGCGCCTTGCGCTCGATGTCCTCCAGCTCGGC
The DNA here is from genome assembly GCF_011045195.1 of Caulobacter soli. Classification (GTDB taxonomy): domain Bacteria; phylum Pseudomonadota; class Alphaproteobacteria; order Caulobacterales; family Caulobacteraceae; genus Caulobacter; species Caulobacter soli. The sequence continues at coordinate 2,779,602 of NZ_CP049199.1, forward strand.
GTCGCGCATCATCACGAACAGCACCAGGTGCTGGCGCAGCAGGCGGCCGACGTTCTCCAGCATCAGCTCGGCGCTGGTGGAGTCGGCGATGTCGGTGAACACCACGATCAGCGAGCGCCGCGACAGCTGGCCCGACAGTTGGGTCAGGCCCAGGGTGTAGTTGGTCTCCTCGGTCGAATAGTCGATCTTGGAGGCTAGACGCTGCAGGGCGCCGAAGGCGTTAGGGCCGGAGGTGACGCCGCTCATCACGTTGGGCCGGGCGTCGAAGCCGAACAGCCCGACCTTGTCGCCCATCTTCAGGCCCACATAGGCCAGCAGCAGGGTGGCGTTCAGGGCATGGTCCAGGCGCGGGCGGCCCAGTAGCGACTGACTCATCAGCCGGCCGGTGTCGATGGCCGCGACGATGTGGTGGTTGCGCTCGACGTGGAATTCCTTGGCCAGCAGCGCGCCGTGGCGGGCCGACTGCTTCCAGTCGATGGCCCGGCGGTTCATGCCGGGGCGGAAATCGGTCAGGGCATGGAAGTCGCTGCCGCCGCCCAGGTCCAGCTGCAGGCGATGGCCGACGGATGGATCGCGCGAGAACAGCCGCAGGGCCTCCTCCTTGACCCCGGCGATGTCCAGCGTGACCGGGATCACCTGGTCCAAGGCGTCGTCGCGCTGCTTCCACATCAGGCCCAGCGGACCCCGCCAGCGGGCCGAGACGCGATGCACCCTGCCCTCCCCGCGCCGGACGGCGGTCAGGGTCAGCGGCAGGCCGGCCTGGCGCTCCTGGACGCGGGCCCGGCCGTGGGCGGGGTCGGCGGTCAGGCGGTCGTCCAGGTCGATGGCGAACTCGACGCTTCCCGGCGCCACGCCGCGCGGGAACGCGGCGTGCAACAGGGCCGGCTTGATCGCGCCGCTGGCCATCGAGCCCGGCGCGGTCAGGGTCAGCTGCATCTTGCGGCGGCCGGGGGCCAGCAAGGCGTCGACGAACAGCAGGGCCGCGACCAGGGCGATCCAGGCCGGCCCCAGCAGCCACAGTCGCGCCGAGACGAGCGCCGCCGCCAGGGCCAGGGGCGCGCCCAGGACCATCAGGAAGATCGCTCTCGCCGTCGGATAGATCCGCAAGGCCGTGTCCTAGACCAAAGGGTTCATCGCGGGGCCTCGACCTGATCGACCAGGCCGCGCACCACGTCGTCGACCTTGCGGCCCTCGATCTCGGCGGCCGGCGACAGGATCACCCGGTGACGCAGGGCCGGCAGGGCCAGGGCCTTGACGTCGTCGGGGATCACGTAGTCGCGGCCCTCCAGGGCGGCGCGGGCCCGGGCGGCGACCGCCAGCATGGCCGCGCAGCGCGGCGAGGCCCCGCCCGACAGCTCGCCGGTGTCGCGTGTGGCTCGCACCACGCCGACGATGTAGCGGACGATGTCGTCAGTCAGTCGCACCGAGGCCACCGCCGCCACGGCGTCGGCGATGGTCGCGCTGTCGGCCGCCGGCTCGACGCCGAACGCTTCCGGCGAGGGCTGGCCAGTGCGGCCGCCGTGGCTGGCGACGATCGCCGTCTCCTCGGCCAGGCTGGGATAGGCCAGGACGTGCTTGAACAGAAAGCGGTCCAACTGGGCCTCGGGCAGCGGATAGGTGCCCTGCTGCTCCAGCGGGTTCTGGGTGGCCACCACCATGAACCGGTCGCTGAGCGGATGGCGCTCGCCGTCCAGGGTGACGTTGCGCTCCTGCATGGCTTCCAGCAACGCCGCCTGGGTCTTGGGCGGGGTGCGGTTGATCTCGTCGGCCAGCAGCAGCTCGCAGAAGATCGGCCCCTTCACCAGGGTGAAGGCGCTGGTCTGGAAGTTGAACAGGTTGGCGCCCAGGATGTCGCCCGGCATCAGGTCGGGCGTGAACTGGATGCGGCCGAACTGCAGGTTCACCGCCGTGGCGAAGCACTGGGCCAGGAAGGTCTTGGCCGTGCCCGGCGGGCCCTCCAGCAGCACGTGGCCGCCGGCGAACAGGGCCGTCAGCATCAGGTCGATGGTGTCGTTCTGGCCGATCACGGCCTTGGCCGTCTGCGCCCGGATCCTGCCGGCGAGCGCCTGCACCTCAGCGACGTTCACGAGTCATCTCCAGTCTCCACTGATGCCATCTTGCGGCGACCTTCATCAGGTCGCCCAACGAACGGACCGTTCGGGTGTCTTCGTCCAGGCGCGAGGCGCTATCGGCCGCGCCGAAACGCTCGCCCTGGCGGTCCAGGAAATCGGTCAGGGCCTGGCCCTCCAGGCGCGAGCCGCCGGCGCGCGGGCCGCCCAGGGCCTTGATGGCGGCGGCGCGTTGCAGCTCGGCGTAGCGCGGCGCCAGGGCCGGTTCGCGCCGGGCCATGCGGATCAGGCCGGCCGAATTGTCGATCAGGGCGTCCTTGCCCAAGGCCCAAGCTCGCTCGCCGCGCCGCACCGCCCGGAAGCGAGCCGCGGCGTGCACGCCCATCAGCAGGGCGGCGGCCACCAGGCACAGGGTGGCCCCGACGAACGGCGCCTCGAAGGCCAGCTTCAGCACGCTGCGCGAGCGCGAGAAGCCGTTCAGCGTGACGTCGAAGGCGATCGTCCGGCCGGTGTCGCGCCGATAGAGGCCGGACTTGTCGTCCCGCAACGCCCGCAGGATCGCGACCCCGGCCCGCGCCGTGCGGATATCCTTCAGGCCCATGGTGTTGACCAGGTCGGGATCGGCCAGGATGTAGGTCTCGGTCGGCATCCGGCGAGCCAGGACGATCCGCCCCCGCGCGTCGGTCAGAACCGGCGCCAGGCCCGGGCCCGACAGGGTCTGCAGGTTCCTGATCGGGCCGGTCTCGAGCACCAGCCCCTCGGCCGGCCCGCCCGGCGCGCCCACCAGCTTCTGCGGCGCGGCGCCCTTGTCGATCGTGGTCGAGGCCGTGGCGACGCCGATCGCCTTCAGCAGGCCGGCCAGGTTCCTGGGCACGACAGGCCGCAGGTCGCCGACCCAGCCCGGATGGCGCGGATCCAGCGCGCCCGTCCACTTGGGCAGGATCACCAGGGTGCGCGACGACAGGTGGGCGGCCTTGACGTAGGCGTCGCGCGAAACGTTGGATTCCGGCGCGAAGATGATTAGGGCCGGCTCGTCGCGGCCAAGGTCGCGGCGACTGACGATCACCGGCTCGTCCAGGCCGCGCAGCAGGCGGACCATGCCGCCATAGCCGATCGCCGACTTCGACAGGGCGTGGGCGCGGCCATTGTCGCCCGACTGCAGGTCCGGCGCGTAGGTCGACAGCACCACGAAGGCCGAGAAGGCGAAGACCCCGGCCACGATCATGCCCAGCACGACCTTGGGCGAGAACAGCCGTCCGTCGCCGTCGCGCGGCGGTTCGGCGGTCGTGATGGTCTGCGTGTCGCTCATCACCAGGCCTCGGCGAAGGCGAAGCCCTCATAGGCCTGTCGGCAGGCGGCGAACTCCTCGGCGCCGACCGCGCGGCCGCCGAAGAAGCTGCGCTCCACCACCCGGGCGATGTCGCTGAAGGTGCGGCGCACCCGGTCGGGCACGCCGTCCAGCTGGGCGATGTCGCGGCTGGTCAGGGCCGGCTTGATCAGGTCGGGACGCTTGGCCTCGATGTCCTCGATGCTGCGGAACAGGATCAGGTGAACCGCCTCGGCGAAGCGTCCGGCGGCCGCCAGCTTGTCGGCGTCCTCCAGCAGGGTCCGGGCCTTCGCCGCGCTGGGCCGCCAGGCCTCGTCGCCCAGGACGGGGCCCTTGTGCGGCTTCAGCGAAGGCCAGCGCGTGTTGATCAGCTCGCGAACGACGAAGAACAGGATGATCGCCGCGCCCAGGATCAAGCAGCCCCAGAACACATAGGCCAGGTAGGGCGCGAGCTTGGCCAGGACCTTGCCGATCGCCAGCAGCCAGTCGGGAACGTTCGGCGGCTTGGGCGTGGCGGATGGCTCGAACTGCAGGTCCTTGCCGCGCATCAGGGCGCCATGGGCGCGCGCGAAGGCGTCCGACGTCCCGTCGAAACCCGGCGACGCCGCGTTGCGATCCACCCCAGCCCCCGCCGTCAAACGCCCGCTCCGAACTGCCCCGACAACACAGCTACGCGATTCAACTTTCGGTGTCGCCTGCAACCGAAGACGGCCGCAAATCCATCCGGGAACTGATTCGTCCCTCTCCGCTCCCTAGAGGGATGATCTGGGTCGGCGGCGGGCCGGCGCGCCTTGGGTCCGGGCCCTCGGCAAGCGTCCGCGGACGCCGCCGAAGCGGTGATTTTAGTCAATCATAACAACGGAGAGGTTGGTGGGCCGGCTGGGATTCGAACCCAGGACCATTCGATTAAAAGTCGAATGCTCTACCACTGAGCTACCGGCCCGCATCGACACGGCGGGCAGCCGGTGGAAGCGGCGCGGAACATAGTCGGGGGGCGCTCGTGTCGCAAGCGCGCTTTCGCATAGCGGGGGAGATGACGAACGCCTCGGAGTGGCGTTAGGTTGGCGGCATGCGCAGTCTCGTGCTTCTCGCCGTCGCCGTTCCGTTGCTGGGCGCCTGCGCGTCCAAGTCCGAGCCTCCGCCGCAGAAGATCCAGACCAGCTCCGACGCCAACAAGGACGGCATCACCGGCGCGGCCCAAGCGCCCTTGCGCGACATGAACCTGGTGCGCACCAAGATCCCGCCGGTCCTGCTGGAGGCCATGGCCGATCCCTACGCTCGCCCGCCCGGCAAGAAGATCAACTGCGAGACCCTGATCATGATGGTCGCGCCGCTGGACCTGGCCCTGGGCGAGGATGTCGACCGGCGTCCGCCCGAGGACGACGAAGACCTGATGGACCGCAGCAAGCGCATGGCCGGTTCGGCCGCCTTCGGGGCCATGGCCAGCGCCGCCCAGGACCTGATCCCGATGCGCGGCTGGGTGCGCAAGCTGAGCGGGGCCGAGAAGCACGACAAGCTGGTGCAGCACGCCGTGGCCTCCGGCGCGATCCGCCGCGCCTATCTGAAGGGCCTGGGCGAGGCTCGCGGCTGCAACCCGCCGGCCACGCCCCAACACCTGGCCAAGCCCGCCGGCCCTGTGGTCGAGGCGCGTTTCCCCTGGCAGAAGGACGCCCCAGCCGCCGATGCGCCGGTTGTGGACGCCCCCGCGGCCGACGCGCCGGTGGTCGATGCGCCGCCCGCTCAGCCGGCGGAGCCGCCAGCGAAGAAGAAAAAGCCGTTCTACAAGATGTGGTAGGGGCCCGGCCGATGAATGCCCTCTCTCTTTGAGGGAGGGATTCCGGGGTCGACCGCCCTACCCGCCCAGCTGCCGCGCGGCGAAGTCGCGCCGGAACTGCTCGAACCGACCTTCGGCGATCGCCGCGCGCATGGCCGCCGTCAGGGCCTGGAAGAAGGCGATGTTGTGCCAGGACAGCAGCACCTGGCCCAGGATCTCCTCGGCCTTGAACAGGTGGCGCAGATAGGCCTTGGAATAGTCGCGGCTGGCCGGGCAATCGCTGGTCGGGTCCAGCGGATCCTCGTCCTCGGCGTAGCGGGCGTTCTTGATGTTGATCGCCCCGTCCCAGGTCCAGGCCTGACCGTGACGACCCGAGCGGGTGGGCAGCACGCAGTCGAACATGTCGACGCCGCGATAGACCGCTTCCACCAGATCGATGGGCTTGCCCACGCCCATCAGGTAGCGCGGACGATCGGCGGGCAGCATGGCCGGCGCGTAGTCCAGCACCTCGCACATGGCCTCATGCCCCTCCCCGACCGCCAACCCGCCCAGGGCGTAGCCGTCAAAGCCGATCTCCTGCAGACGCTCGGACGACTCCTGGCGCAGATTACGGAAGGTCGAACCTTGCTGAATGCCGAACAGGGCCTGGCTGTCGCGCGTACCGAACGCGGCCTTGGAGCGCTTGCCCCAGCGCGCCGACAGCTCCATGCCCTCGCGGGCTCGCTTCTCCTCGGCGGGCCAGGCCACGCATTCGTCCAGCTGCATGACGATGTCGCTGCCCAGCAGATCGGCCTGGATCTCCATCGACCGCTCGGGGCTGAGCACGTGCTTGGAGCCGTCGATATGGCTGGAGAAGGTGACGGCCTCTTCGGTGACCTTGCTGATCCCTGACAGGCTCATCACCTGGAAGCCGCCGCTGTCGGTCAGGATCGGCTTGTCCCAGCGCATGAACTTGTGCAGCCCGCCCAGGCGCTTGATGCGCTCGGCGGTGGGCCGCAGCATCAGGTGATAGGTGTTGCCCAGGATAATGTCGGCGCCGGTGTCCTTGACCTGGTCGACGGTCATGGCCTTGACCGTGGCGGCGGTGCCCACGGGCATGAAGGCCGGCGTGCGGATGTCGCCGCGCGGGGTCTTCAGCACTCCGGTGCGGGCCGCGCCGTCGGTGGCCGAGATCTCGAAGGGAAAGGCGACCATCAGCTTTGCTCGGGTTCGGCTCGGAACAGCAGGCTGCCGTCGCCATAGGAATAGAAGCGATAGCCGGTGGCGATCGCGTGTTCGTAGGCCGACTTCATCTCGGCCTGGCCGGCGAAGGCGCTGACCAGCATGAACAGGGTCGACTTGGGCAGGTGGAAATTGGTCATCAGCACGTCGGCGGCGCGGAAGCGGTAGCCGGGGGTGATGAAGATCGCGGTCTCATCGGCGAACGGCTTGATCACGCCGTCCTCGCCCGTGGCGCTTTCCAGTAGGCGCAAGGATGTGGTGCCGACGCAGACGATGCGGCCACCGGCGGCGCGGGCCGCGTTCAGGGCGTCGGCGACAGCGGCCGGCACCTCGCCGAACTCGGCGTGCATCTTGTGCTCGGAAACGATGTCGGTCTTGACCGGCAGGAAGGTGCCGGCGCCCACGTGCAGGGTGACGAAGTGCAGGCTGACGCCCCGGGCCTTCAGCCGCTCCAGCAGGTCGGGCGTGAAGTGCAGGCCGGCGGTCGGGGCGGCCACCGAGCCGTCCTCGCGGGCATAGACGGTCTGGTAGTCGGCGCGGTCGCGGTCGTCCTCGGCCCGCTTGGCGGCGATATAGGGCGGCAGCGGCATCTCGCCGTGGGCGGCGACGGCCAGGTCCAGGTCGACGCCGGCGAAGTCGAAGGCCAGTTCGATCTCACCGCCCTCATGCTTGGCCACGACGGTGGCGTCCAGCATGCCGGCCTGGCAGGCGCGGTCCGCGTCATGGCCGAAGGCGATGCGGTCGCCTTCCTTCAGACGCTTGCCGGGACGCATGAAGGCGACCCAGCGGTCCGGCGCGATCCGCCGATGCAGGGTAGCCTCGACCGCCACCGGCGATCCGTCGCCGCCGCCGGTCCCGCGCCCCGCCCGCAGGCCCATCAGCCGGGCCGGGATCACGCGGGTGTCGTTGAAGACCAGGGCGTCGCCCGGGCGCAGGAAATCGGGCAGATCGCGCACGATCCGGTCTTCGAGATCCTGCCCCGGTCGAACGACCAGCAGGCGCGCGGAATCCCGCGGTTCGGCCGGCCGCAGGGCGATCGCCGCGTCGGGCAGGTGAAAATCGAAGTCGGACAGGCGCATGGGGCGGCTTCAAGGCCACGGCGGGGCGTCGAGGTCAAGCGTCCTGGCGCCGCGTCTCCGGCCAAGCCTCGATGGACAAACCGCGTGTTCCGCCGCCATCCTGCCGTCTCGACGTCTCACGGGGGGAACCATGACCGTCACGATCCGCCGCCTGTCGGTCCTCTGCGCCTGCATGCTCGTCGCCGCCTGCAAGCCCGCGACCGAAACCCGCAAACCGGAGACGGCCCCGGCGCCGTCCACCGCGCCGGCCGCGACGCCGCCCACGCCCGTGACCTTCTCGCACGACCCGGCGCTGGACAGCTTCGGCTATTATTTCACCGACACGACCATCCAGTCCGGTGACCTGAAACTGACCTCGCTGAACATCGGCCAGGCCAGCGACTTCGCCGACTGGGAAACCGGCAAACGCCCCGCCACCTACGCACCGATCTTCCTGGCGTTCGACGACGTCACCAGCCCGACGGCGCGGAACGAACTGGGCCAGACCTCTCACACCGTCTCGCTGCGGGTGATGCCGACGGCCTATCGCGTGGACGGCCAGGAAGTCAGCTTCCACGGCGTCGATCCCCGCCTCGGCCAGGTGACCTTCACCGGCGCCTTCGACCTGGAAGCCTTGCAGGCCGCCAAGGCCGACGGTCCCGGCGAACCGCAACCCGTGCTCAAGGGCGACTTGCAGGTCGGCGACCAACAATTCCGCAATCTCAGCTTCCAGTATTTCGGCGGCGATTAAGCCGCGCGCGAACGTCATGCGGGCGTGCTAAGGCCAGACTCGATGCGCTTGATCCTGAACCTCGCCAGCCTGTTCCTGCGTGGCACCGCCCTGATGTTCGGCTTGGTCGGCGGCCTTGCTGGCCTGGCCTGTTGGGGCGGGATGTTCAGCGGCAAGCTCGACGCGCTGACTCATCTGGCGCCCATCTGGCTGGCTTGTGGCGTGGCGGGCCTCGTCCTCGGCGCGGTCTTTACACACGAGGCCGAGCGCAAGGCGATCATCGGCCTGTCGGCGACGGCGATCATCGCCATCGGCTTGCTGATGGCGCCCGAGCTGCTGTCCGCGGCCCGCTCTCCCGCCAAGACGCCTGAAGCCCGTCCTCTGAAGCTGATCCAGTTCAACGTTTGGGCCGAGAACCACGATCCGCAGGAGACCTTGAACTGGATCCGCGCCCAGAACGCCGACGTGGTGATGCTGGAAGAGGCCGGCGGGCAATCGTGGTCCATCGTCATGGCGCTGCGCAAGGTCTATCCCTACGCCGTGTCCTGCGACGGTGATCGCTATTGCGACACCTGGATTTTCAGCCGCCTGCCGATCGTCGCGCGTCGTGGCTTCTACCAGGATGGCAGAGGCCTGCCCGGCGCCTGGGCCACGCTGCGACGTCCGGACGGCGACTTCACCGTGGCGGCCACCCACTATACCTGGCCCCTTCCCGCCGGATCGCAGCTGGCGCAGAGCCGGCGATTGATCAGCCTGCTCAAGCCGTTTCCCCGCGACAGCCTGATCGTGACGGGCGACTTCAATTCCACGCCGTGGTCGTGGAGCCTGCGGCGTCAGGACAAGGCGCTCGGACTGGAGCGACGCACCCGCGCCCTGGCCAGCTGGCCGACCGGCCGTTTCTCGCGCGTGACCGGATCTCCCTTCCCGATCCTGCCGATCGATCACGTCTATGCCGGCAAAGCCTGGAAGACCGTCAAGGTCGAGCGCGGCCCCAGCCTGGGCTCCGACCACCGGCCCGTCGTGGTGACGCTGGCGCGCTGACGCCCAGCAAAAAGGCCCCGGTCTCCCGGGGCCTTTTCAATTCCAATCCCGTCGCGCTTAGGCGTCGGCGGCGATCTTGGCGCTGAGGATCTTGCCCGGCGTGCGCGGCGGCTCGCCGGTCGGCAGGGAATCGACGTTCTCCATGCCTTCGACCACCTGGCCCCAGACGGTGTACTGGTTGTCCAGGAAGGTGGCGTCGTCGAACACGATGAAGAACTGGCTGTTGGCCGAGTTCGGATCGGGCGTGCGGGCCATCGAGCAAATGCCGCGCACGTGCGGCTCCTTGGAGAACTCGGCCTTGATGTCCGGCTTGGCCGAACCGCCGCGGCCGGTGCCGGTCGGATCGCCGCCCTGGGCCATGAAGCCCGGGATCACGCGGTGAAAGACCACGCCGTCATAGAAGCCTTCGCGGACCAGTTCCTTGATCCGGTCGACGTGGCCAGGCGCCAGGTCGGGACGCAGCTTGATCGTGACAGGCCCGGTCTCGAGCGTCAGCAGCAGGGTGTTTTCGAGGTCGGCCGACATGGTCATCCCTTAAAGCTTTTGGGGGGAGGCAATGGAGTCGGAAAGGCTTCTAACCCGCTTTCCATAAGGGGGAAACCGCTCGGATGCGCCCGAGGGCGGATCAATTGTCACAGCCCAGTTTACAATCTAGCGGATATCCACGGCCAGATCGACGTCGCAGACCGAGAAGTCGGCGCCTCGCGCGGCGCGCTTGCGGGCCACCTCGGCCTTGAACCAGGCGCTTGCCGTATCGACCACGCGGACGCTCGGACGCTCGGCCGCCGGGATGTCGGAGAGCAGGCGCACCTTCAGCATCTGGTCCTGCGGCTTGGCCACCGGCTCGCCGGTCTTGATGGCCCGGACCACGTCCAGGCCGCTCAGCACGCGGCCGTAGGCGGTGTAGCGCTTGTCCAGCGAGGGATAGGGCTGGCGCATCAGGAAGAACTGGCTGTTAGCCGAATTGACGTCCTCGTCGCGGGCCTCGCCGACCACGCCGGGGCAATAGGTCCCCCACGCAGAGACCTTCTTGTCCGACGTGGCCTCGGCCCAGCTCCAGGCCTGGCTGACGACCGGCAGCGACTTGAGGAACCCGACCTCGGTCCCGGCCGGGGCGGCGGTGGCCGCGAACGGCGTCGAGGCGTCCCGGCGGAAGGTGAACTCGGCCTTGAGATTGGGCTTTTTCGTACCGCCCTCCCCCGTGTCGTCCGGATCGCCGGTCTGGGCCATGAAGCGGTCGATCACCCGAAAGAAGGTGCGGTCGTCATAGACGCCCTCGCGGGTCAGCTCCTGAAAGCGCGCCACATGGCCGGGCGCGACCTCGGGGACCAGCTCGACGATGATCCGGCCCTTGTTGGTGTCGATCACCACCACGTCCTCGGGCGCCGGCGTCCGCCACTCGGCCGCCTTGGGCGGCGCGACCGTGACGAAGCCCGCGAGCACGGCGACCAGAGGACGGATCATCATTTCGCCTGCGCCTCTTTCACCTGGACGGGAATGGTGACGTCGCACGGCCCGAAGGCCGCGCCCATCTCGGTCCGCTTCTTCTCGACCAGCGCCGCGAAGGCGGCCGAGCGGGTGTCCATCACCTGGATGCTGGGACGTTGGGCGGCGGGCATGTCGGACAGCACCCGGACGGTCAGCATCTTGTCCTGCGGCGCGGCCACCGGCTCGCCCACCTTGATCGCGCGAATGGCCTCGATGCCCGTCAGGGCGCGACCGAACGGCGTGTAGGTCTTTTCCAGCGAGGCGTAGTGCTGGCGCATGAAGAAGAACTGGCTGTTGGCGCTGTCCAGATCGTTGGCGCGGGCCATGCCCAGCACCCCGGGGCAGAACGCGCCCCAGCCGGCCACCTTGCCGTCGGCGGTCATGGCCGCCAGGGCGCTGTTCTGGCTGTAGACCGGCATCGCGCCGACAAAGCCCATCTCGGTGGACCCGGACTTGCCGGCCGGCACGTAGCCGGCGCCACGCCGGAACAGGAACTCGGCCGCCAGGTTCGGCTGATCCGAACCGCCGGTGCCGTCGTTCTTCGGGTCGCCCGTCTGGGCCATGAAGCTGTCGATGACGCGGAAGAAGGTCAGGTTGTCGTAGAAGTGGGCCTTGGCCAGTTCGCGCACCCGCGCCACGTGGTTCGGCGCCGTCTCGGGCGACAGTTCGACGATGATCCGGCCCTTGTTGGTGTCGACCACCAGGATGTTCTCGGGGTCGGGCGTACGCCAGTCGGAGGCCGATTGGGCGCTGGCGGCGGTGGCCACGGTAAGCGCCAGGACGGCGGCGATGGACGCAAGCTTCATGGAGATCCCCGAATAGACTGGTGACGGCGTAGAACGCCGCCGCCCGCACGACAAGTGGGCGCGCGTTAGAGCTGAAGATTCCGGCGAGTTTGGGGTGAAGTTCCGAGTTCGACTTCGCAAGCGCCCCGCGCGCGAAGTCGGCCCAATCACCCTCCATGGATGCTGCAATACACACCGCACCCTTTGGTTGACTCGCTCCGGGATAGATCCCAATAATCTCCATACGAGAACTGGGCGCCGACAACAATCGAGGCGCGATTTGCGCTGACGCCACGGTCCTAGAGGTCCGAGAGCCTGCTCGATGGGGGGAACCATGCGTCCGATCGTTGTCGCCGCCATCGCATCCACGGCCGGGGCGATCCTGGTCTTCTGCGCGAACGCGGCTGTCGCTCAGTGCGCCAGCGCCGCGCCCGATCGCTGCACCGCCCAGCAGTGCGCTCAGCGACATCAGTCGCAGGTCACGGCCTGCGGAAGCATCTCCGGGCCGCCCTACGCCTACATGTGCACCCGGGTGACCCGCGACAGAGACAAGGCCGACTTTGTCACCAAGAACCTGCGCTGCCTGCAGGCCCGCCGCAGCACCAGCGAATGCTTCGCCCAGATCGACGCCGGTCACAGACATCAGATCACGACCTTGAAGAACGCGGTCACAAGCTGCGGCGGAACCGTTCCGGTGAACCCCTTCAACCCAAATCGCCCATAGGCCGGCGCCGCGAGATCCGTCGCGACGGCCCGACCCGATCTTTCCGAGACGGCTCGTCTCAGGGCGATCAGCCCCAAACGAGAACAAGCCGCTTCGCGGCGTCAGATATCCAAGGGGGATCCATGGTTCGGCTATCATCCGGCGAAAGACCGTCCGCGCATCCGATGGGGCGTCGCGGCGCCGCGTCGGCGATCCGCCGAACCGCCGCGACACTGGCGTGGCTGATCGGGTTGCTGACGGGGCTGGGCCTGGCGCAATCACCGGCCTGGGCCCTTCCCCAGGAAGCGTTGACGCCGGCGGCGATCAAGGAATTCGAGCAGAAGCTGGACACCGCGCGCGCCGCCCAATCGGTCGTCGCCGGGCGGGTGGTCTGTTTCGAACAGCAAGACGCGGCGCTCGTGAAGGAGCGCGACGCGGACCAGCGACGTCTGGGCGAACTTGTCACGCACAGGCGAGACCTTGAAGCCCAGACCGCCCAGCAAAGAGAAGCCTATGAAGGCTTCCGGCGGCTGTATGACGAAGAGCGAACTCGATACGACCAGATCAGGCAGGAACTCGACAGGCTCCTGGCCTACAGAGCGGCCAAGGAACATGCGCTTCGCGAGTGCAAGCGCCAGTTCGGTCCCTTTGGCTTCATGTGCGATCTCTCAAAGGAGATCGGAGAGATCACGGGCCTGATCCAGAGGAACGACAACGAGATCAACGTTGCCTACCGCCGCATTCAAGACGCCGAAGCGGGCATGACGCAAGCCAACGAGAACTACCGCCAAAGCGCCGAGGCGTTGGCCAGAACCCAGGAAGACACCGCCCGGACCGAGCGGGAAATCCGGGCAGCCGAGGCCTCGATCAGCCGCCTGCAGGCGACCCTGGCGGTCCTCAGGCCCGAGGTTCACGACAACAAGGTGCTGCTGGACGAATTCGCCGACGCCCTGCGCGAGGCGAAGGGCGTCGGCCGGGCGCCGGGCGCCCGAAGGGTTCGAACCCTGGCCGCCCAGGTGGACGAGGCCACCCGCAAGTCGGACGCCGTTCTCGCTCACGCCAAGACGATCCTGACCGAACAGCAGTTCGCGACCTGCTTCCGATAGCCAACCTGAATTTGTCCCGACAGGAGCAAACCATGTCCGACCCCGTCCCCTTCAGAAGCCAAGCCGCGCTGCTCTCGGACAGCATCGAGGATGAGGTGGAGAAGATCCGCGCCAGGGAACCGCTCGAACTGGTCCGCCGGGACAGCCGGCTGGTTCAGCTCTACGTCCAGAAGATCGAGGGCACGTACAACGTCGGCCGCGCGAAGACCGACACCGACAACGCCATCGACCTTCTCTACATCGCCTACAACACCACCCCGCAGGAGGAAGGCGAAATCCGCGTCAAGATCTCCGCGATCATGGACAAGCTGATCCTGGCGCAGGGCGAGAGCGAGCGGACGATGGCCGACGCGATGCGCACGGCCACCAACGTCATCAGCGTTCTGGACGACATGTTGCCCGTCTGGCTGGACGCGCGCGAGGAGCAGAAGGCCGACCTCGTCAAGGCCTTCGTCACCGGCGACCTGCTGGAGCTGGCCACCGACATCAAGACCCGGGCCACGGCCATCAAGGACCGGCTGCTGCGGATCGCGGAATCGTATGACCGCATCATCGTCGAGACCGCTTCGGCGTCGGAGGTCAGCGAGCGGGCGCTCGGCCGCCGCCTGATCGATCAGCAGGCCCTTCAGGACGAAATCGACGAGGCCAACGCCGAACGCGAACAACTGGACTCCCTGGTCCGGGACCTGAGGGAGGAGGTCCAGAAGTTCGAGGCCAGGGCGCGCCAGTACGAGGAGCGCGCCACCACCGCCGAGCAGCGGGCGTTCATCATGCAGATCGTCAAGATCGGCGCCCAGGTGGTGGCCGCGGCCATCCCGCCGATCGCCATGGCGGCCGGCGGCGCCGCCACGGGCGGCGCGTCGGTGATCGCCGCCTCCACCTTGAACACCTTGAGACAGACGACCGAGGCCGGCGGCGAGGATGAGGGCGCGGGCGACACCCCGAAACCCGACGTCACCGCCGAAACCATCCAGACCAAGAAGGACATCGCCCAGACCAAGAAGGAGCTGACGCTCGCGGAAAAGAAGGTCGGCGAAATCGAGGACAGGGTCGAAGGCCTGCGCAGGGACCTCACCAAGGCCCAGGAGGAGGATGAGACGCAGGTCGACGCCGACACCTCCGAAGAGGCCGTCGAGCAGCCCACGGACGGCGAGGCGGTCAAGGCGATCAGGCGGCGACTGAAGGAGGCCAAGACCGAGCTGGAAGCGGCCCAGAAGAAGACCCGGATGCTGGTCGGCGTGCTGTCCGGGCTTCAGGATTCGCTGAAGGCCCTGGCCCAGGGACTTGGCGAGCTGTCACAGGCGCAGAAGGACGAAGCGGCCGGACTGCGTGAAATCCAGATGAGGATGCTGGACAAGGCCGAGGCCTACGAGCGGGAGCGGCGCGAGCAGGCGGCCAAGCTGGTGAGGATCACCGCCCTCATGAAAGGCAAGCTTTCCAAGGACGAAACGATCAAGCTGGCGATCAAGTCGCTCAACATCAGCCTGAGCGCGCTAAAGCGCACCAAGGAGATCGTCGAGGAGATCGCGTTCTTCTTCAAATCGTTCGCCGACTTCATGGACCAGGTCGCCGAGGAGGCGAACAACGAGATCGCCAGGGCCAATCGCGTGGCCGCCGGGTCGTCCATCGGCAGGGCCGTACTGCGGCAGCTGATCAAGACGACCGACGGGTTCTTCATCCGGCAGAGCGGTCAATGGCGCGCGGTGTACCTGGTCTCCGACGCCTTCAACCGCAGTTTCGCCGAGGGTCGTTCGAAGCTGAACCGTCTCAGCGGCAAGTACATCACCGGCGACGAGCTCACGGCCTATCTGCAAGCGGCCGCGGTTCTGCTCAGGAAGATCGCCGACGAACGTGACGACGCCTCCAAGGCGCGACTTCTCCTGCTCGAGGAAAGCCGCGCGGCGCTGTACGAGAAGGCGACCAAGGAAAGCGCCTAGGTCGCCGGAAAGCGCCAGGAGTTCCTTTTGGAGGGCGGTCCGGCCGACCGCCCCTACTTCGCCAGCTTGCCCAGCAGTTGCTCGGCCACGCCCGGCGGCACGAACTTGTGGACGTCGCCGCCCAAGGCCGCGATCTCCTTGACCAGGCGCGAGGCGATGGCCTGGTGGCGCGGATCGGCCATCAGAAACACGGTCTCGATCTCGCGGTCGAGCTGCTGGTTCATGGCCGTCATCTGGAATTCGTATTCGAAGTCGGCCACGGCCCGCAGGCCGCGCACGATCATCTGGGCCCCGACCTCGCGGGCGAAGTGCATCAGCAGGCTGTCGAACGGCCGGACCTCGATCTCGGCGATCTTGGTCAGGTGAGCCGTTTCGCGGCGCACCATTTCCACCCGTTCCTCCAGCGAGAACAGCGGCCCCTTGCCGATGTTCACCGCCACCCCGATCACCAGCCGATCGACCAGCTTGACCGCCCGACCGATGATGTCGAGGTGCCCGTTGGTGACCGGGTCAAACGTGCCCGGATAGAGACCGATCCGCATGCTTTTCCTCACCCGAGCCTAAGCTCGCTGGCCCTTCCCGTGGGTCGCTTACGAGGTCTCGTCCGCCTCGTTTTCATCGCCCGTGCTGTCGTCACCGCCGGTTTCGGCGAGACGCTCGACGCTGACGACATGTTCGTCCTTCGCCGTGCGGAAGATGGTTACGCCTTGAGTATTCCGCGCTGCAACACGAATTTGCGAAACAGGCACGCGGATCAGCTGACCGGCGTCGGTGACCAGCAGGATCTGATCGCTGTCCTCGACCGGGAACGAGCCCACCAGCTTGCCGCCGCGCTTGGACAGATCCTGGGCCGTCAGGCCCTGGCCGCCACGGCCGGTGCGGCGATAGTCGTAGGCGCTGGTGCGCTTGCCGAAGCCTTCCGACGACACCGTCAGCAGGATTTCCTCGGCCGCGCCCAGTTCGGCGATGCGTTCCGGCGTCAGGCTGGCCTCGCCGCCCTCTTCCTCGCCCTCTTCCGCCGCGGCCGGAGCCTCGTCGCCTTCCTCGCCCAGGGCGCGGGCCAAGGCCCGCTGGTGCTTGAGGTAGGCGGCGCGTTCGGCCGGGGTGGCGTCGACATTGCGCAGCACGCTCATCGAGATGACGCTGTCGCCATCGGCCAGGCGCACGCCGCGCACGCCGGTGGAATCACGGCTGGCGAACACCCGCACTTCGTCGGTCGAGAAGCGGATGCAGCGGCCCGAGGCGGTGTTGAGCAGGATGTCCTTGCTGCTGTCGCAGACGGCCACGCCGACGATGCCGTCGCCTTCGTCCAGCTTCATGGCGATCTTGCCGTTGCGGCGCACGTCCACGAAGTCGCTGAGCTTGTTGCGACGCACGCTGCCCGAACGGGTGGCGAACATCACGTCCAGGCCGTCCCAGGTGGCCTCGTCCTCCGGAAGCGTCAGGATCGAGGTGATGGTTTCGCCCGGCTCGATCGGCAACAGGTTGACGAACGCCTTGCCGCGGCTGTTGGCGACGCCTTGCGGCAGACGCCAGACCTTCATCTTGTAGACCTTGCCGCCCGAGGTGAAGAACAGCAGCGGGGCGTGGGTCGAGGCCGAGAACACGCGGGTGACCGCGTCCTCGGTCTTGGTGGCCATGCCCGACTTGCCCTTGCCGCCGCGATGCTGCGTGCGATAGGCGGCCAGCGGGGTGCGCTTGACGTAGCCGCCCAGGGTGACGGTGATGACCATGTCCTCGCGGACGATCAGGTCCTCGTCTTCCACGTCGGCGTCGCCGTCGACGATCTGGCAGCGGCGCGGAATGGCGAACTTGTCGCGCACCTCGACCAGCTCCTCGCGGACCACGGCCATGATGTTGGCGCGGTCCGACAGCAGGTCCAGATAGCCCTTGATGGCCTCGGCCAGGGTGGCGGCCTCGTTGCCGATCTCGTCACGGCCCAGGCCGGTCAGGCGCGACAGGGTCAGGGCCAGGATGGCGCGGGCCTGCTCGTCGGTCAGGCGGATCAGGCCGCCCTCTTCCTGCACCGTGCGCGGGTCGGCGATCAGCTCGACCAGCGGCAGCATGTCGCCAGCCGGCCAGGATTTGGCCACCAGGCGCTCGCGGGCCTCGGTCGGATCCTTGGACGAGCGGATGATGTGGATGAATTCGTCGATATTGGCGACGGCGATGGTCAGGCCGACCAGGACGTGGCCGCGGTCGCGCGCCTTGCCCAGCTCGAACTTGGTGCGTCGGACCACGACCTCTTCGCGGAAATTAACGAAGATCTCGATCAGCTCGCGCAGGCCCATCTGCGAGGGGCGGCCGCGGTTCAGGGCCAGCATGTTGACGCCGAACGAGCTTTGCAGCGCCGTGAAGCGGTAGAGCTGGTTGAGGATCACCTCGCCCGAGGCGTCGCGCTTCAGCTCGACCACGATGCGCATGCCGTCGCGGTTGGACTCGTCGCGGATGTCGGACACGCCCTCGATCCGCTTATCGCGGACCATTTCGGCGATGTACTCGACCAGGTTAGCCTTGTTCACCTGATAGGGAATGGCCGTGATGATGATGGCTTCGCGGCCGGTGCGGATCTCTTCCACCGTGGCCAGGCCGCGCATGATCACCGAGCCGCGGCCCGTCAGCAGCGCCTGGCGGGGGCCGGCGCGGCCGATGATCTCGCCGCCGGTCGGGAAGTCGGGGCCCGGCACCAGGTCCAGCAGCTGATCGGTGGTGACGCTCGGGTCGTCGATCATCAGCAGGCAGGCGTCGATCACCTCGCCCAGATTGTGCGGCGGAATGTTGGTGGCCATGCCGACGGCGATGCCGCCCGCGCCGTTGACCAGCAGGTTGGGGATCCGCGACGGCAGGACGACGGGTTCCTGCTCCTTGCCGTCGTAGTTGTCCTGGAAGTCGACGGTGTTCTTGTCGAGGTCGGCCAGCAGCGACATGGCCGGCGGAGCCATGCGGCACTCGGTGTAACGCATGGCGGCGGGCATGTCGCCGTCGACGGAACCGAAGTTACCCTGGCCGTCGATGAGCACCAGGCCCATCGAGAACGACTGGGTCATGCGCACCAGGGTGAAGTAGATCGAGGCGTCGCCGTGCGGGTGGTACTTACCCATGACGTCACCGACCACGCGGGCCGACTTGACGTAGGGCCGCTCGGGCGTCTGGCCCTGCTCGTGCATCGAGAACAGCACGCGGCGGTGCACCGGCTTCAGCCCGTCGCGGGCGTCCGGAAGGGCCCGACTGACGATCACGCTCATCGCATAGTCGAGATACGAACGGCGCAGTTCGTCCTCGATATTGATGGGGGTAACGTCCCCGCGAGACGCCGGCGAGGCCGGGGACCCGGGGATAGTGTTTTGATCGTCGCTCAAGGGAATTTTTCGCCGTCAGAATCGAACACGGAACCGTCAAAAACAGTTAGCATTCCCCTCGCCAAGACGCCACCTTCGCGGCCCTAACCCCCATGTTCCTTGGGGCAATCCGGGAGTTTCACATGCGTTTGACCGCCCTCGCCCTCTCCTTCGGCCTGATCGCCGCCGCGACCACCGCTCAAGCCGCCACCGCCGAGCTGAAGGGCGCGGACGGCAAGACGATCGGAACCGCCACCCTGACCGAGGCGCCGCACGGCGTGCTGCTGCGGATCGAGGCCAAGGGCCTGACGCCGGGCTGGCACGGCCTGCACTTCCACGAGAAGGGCGATTGCGGCACGCCGGACTTCAAATCGGCCGGCGCCCACGTCCACACGACCACCACGGTCGTCCATGGCCTGCTGAACCCGGACGGTAACGACAACGGCGACCTGCCCAACCTGTTCGTCTCTTCCGACGGCGCGGCGACGGCCGAACTGTTCTCGCCGCTGGTGTCGCTGAACGGCGCGGGCGGCCGCCCCGCCCTGCTCGACGCCGACGGCTCGTCGATCGTCGTCCA
Source organism: Caulobacter soli (assembly GCF_011045195.1). Classification (GTDB taxonomy): domain Bacteria; phylum Pseudomonadota; class Alphaproteobacteria; order Caulobacterales; family Caulobacteraceae; genus Caulobacter; species Caulobacter soli. Next base: position 2,798,756 of record NZ_CP049199.1, read on the forward strand.
CGCCAGCCCCGACGACTACAAGACCCAGCCGATCGGCGGGGCCGGCGCGCGAGTGGCCTGCGGGGTGGTGAAGTAGCTCACCATACCGAACTCAGGGAAAGCCAATGAAAAACAAGGCCGGTCATTCAATCTGGTTTGTGCGACGGCTAGGCTTTTTGCTTTCACCGGTCAGCCTCGAAGGTTTCGCCCTCCTGTTCACAGGAGTCGCGGCGGCTCTGGGATTGCCAGCGCTCGGCAGGTGGTTGTCCCTTCACGGGCTTGATGCCGCGCTGGGCGACGTGATGAGCGTGACGGGGTTTTTCTCGATATTCGTCACCTACGGCGTCGCGGCGCGGCACTCCTCGTCCGTAGATCCCTATTAGCGAAATGCCTCTAGGTCGCCTCGCCCTCGGGCGGGGCGGCCTTCTTCGCGGTCAGGGCCACCAGCGCCACGCCGACCAGGGTGGCCACCGCGCCTATCACCAGCTGCGGCGACAGCTTGTCGCCCATGAACAGCACCCCGATGGTGCACGACACCAGCGGCGTCAGCAGGAAATAGGGCGTCACCCGCCCCGCTTCGCGCCGCTGGACCAGCCAGAACAGCAGGGCGCTGGCCCCGATGGTCGAGACCACGCCCGCGAAGGCCACGCAGGCCCAGGCGATCGGCTGGGCGGCCTGCACCCGTTCCACCACGTGCGGCTCGAAGCCGAACGACATGGCCAGCAGGACCGGCGCGGCGACCACGGCGGTCATGGCCTGGACCTGCAAGGGCTTGGCGCCGGGGGTCTGGCGCACCAGCACCGTGGCGAACGCCCAGCAGGCGCTGGCGATCAGCACCAGCACGATGGCCGGCAGATCGGCCGCGCCATGCGGGTCCAAACTCATCCAGGCCACGCCGGCGAAAGCCACGACCAGGCCGGCGACGGCCAGGGGCTTCATGGTCTCGCCCAGCATCTTCCAGGCGAACAGGGCCGTGAACGGGATCCACAGCTGGTTGGCCACCACCAGCGGGCTCAACGACTTGGCCATGCCGAACGCGATATAGATGACGCCGAAGTGGATCGGTCCCGTCAGCAGGCAGATGGCCACCAGGCGCTTCGACCAGGGAAGCGGTGGTTTCAGGAACGGAAACAGGAAGGCCAGGGCGAAGGCGAAGCGCAATGTCCCGACCATCATCGGCGGCAGCTGCGCGGTCGCCACCTTGCCCGCGCAGTTGTTCAGCCCCCAGACCAGGATGATCGCGGCGATCGCCAGGCGTTCGAGACCTGACAACGGGCCGTTCTGGGGCGTGCTGGAAGACATGGTCCCGCTTGGATCAGACCCCGCCCGATCCTTCAACCCCGCCCGCCCCGATCACCTTGCGGATCGCCGCGAACAGGATCTCCAGATCCGCGTCCGGCGTCGTGAAGGCCGGGGTCAGGTACACGGTCTTGCCCATCGGCCGAATCCACGCCCCCTCGGCGGCGAAGGCGTCGCACAGGGCGCCGACGGCCACCGGCGCGTCGAACTCCATCACCCCGATCGCGCCCAGCACCCGCACGTCGACCACGCCCGGCGCGGTCCGCACCGGCTCCAGCCCCTTGGCCAAGGCCGCCGACACCCGCGCCACGTTCATGCGCCAGGCGCCGTCCTCGAACAGGTCCAGCGAAGCGTTGGCGGCGGCGCAGGCCAGGGCGTTGCCCATGTAGGTGGGGCCGTGCATCAACGCCGCCCCGGCTTCGTCGGACCAAAAAGCCTCGAACACCCTGGTCGAGGCCACGGCGACCGACAGCGGCAGGGTCCCGCCGGTCAGGGCCTTGGACAGGGTGACAATGTCGGGCTCGACCCCCGCCGCCTGCATGGCGAACAACTCGCCCGTGCGGCCAAAGCCGGTGAAGATCTCGTCGAAGATCAGCAGCACGCCGTGCTTGTCGGCGGCCCGGCGCAGGCGGCGCAGCACCTCGGGATCGTGGAACAGCATGCCGCCCGCGCCCTGCACCAGCGGCTCGGTCAGGATCGCGGCGATCTCCCCGCCCCGCTGCGCCAGCAGGGCGTCGAGCGCGGCTTCCGAAGCAGTGTCCACCGGCAGGTCGGCGATCACCTGGCTCGGCATGACGCCGGAGAACAGGCTATGCATGCCCTCCTCCGGGTCGCAGACCGTCATCGTCGCCAGGGTGTCGCCGTGATAGCCGCCCCGGAACGACAGGAACCGCGTGCGCCCTTGCCGGCCCTGGTTGATATGGAACTGCAGCGCCATCTTCATGGCGATCTCGACCGCCACCGAGCCCGACTCGGCGAAGAAGGCGTGGTTCAGGTCGCCCGGCAGGATGTCGGCCAAACGCTTGGCCAGGCGATAGGCCGGCTCATGGGCCAGGCCACCGAACATCACGTGCGGCATCCGCTCCAGCTGATCGCGCACCGCCTGGGCGATATGCGGATGGTTGTAGCCGTGACAGGCCGTCCACCACGAGGCCAGGCCGTCGACCAACTCGCGCCCGTCGTCCAGAATCAGCCGCGACCCTCGCGTGGAAACCACCGGCAGCGGCGGTCGGGCGGTCTTCATCTGGCAATAGGGCCGCCAGACGTGAGGCGCGCCAGCCACCAGCCAGTCGGGGCTTTCAGCGGTCATGGGGGCGATCCTTCGTTGCCTAGAGCGGGCGCACTGCCTATGCCCTCCCGCTGCGAGGGGCAAACAGGAACCTTGATGCACAGTCTCGACACCTACGCGGCCGACAAGATCGAACGCCTCGAAGCGGCCAGCCTGATGCGCCGCCTCAAGCCCACCCAGCGTTCCGCCGGGGCCATCGTCGAACGCGACGGCCGCAAGCTGCTGTCCTTCTCCTGCAACGACTATCTGGGTCTGTCCCAGCACCCGGCGGTCAAGGCCGCCGCCCAGGCCGCGATCGAAACCCATGGCTCGGGCTCGGGCGCCTCGCGACTGGTGACCGGCGACAATCCTTTGTTCTCGGAGCTTGAGGCCCGGCTGGCCCGGTTGAAGGGCACGGAAGCCTGCGCGCTGTTCGGTTCGGGTTATCTGGCCAACACCGGCGTGATCCCCACCTTCGCCGGCAAGGGCGACCTGGTGCTGGTCGACGAGTTGGCCCACGCCTGCATCTGGGCCGGCGCCCAGCTGTCGGGGGCCAGGATCATCCCGTTCGCCCACAACGACACCGACCATCTGGCCGAGCTGCTGGCCGAGCATCGGTCCAGCTATCGCCACGCCATCGTCGCCACCGACGGGGTGTTCTCGATGGACGGCGACATCGCCCCGCTGGACTGGTTGTCGGCGGTCTGCGAGGCCAACGACGCCTGGCTGCTGTCGGACGACGCCCATGGCGTGGGCGTGCTGGCGGAGGGCAAGGGCTCGGCGGCCCTGTTCCCCGAGGCCCAGGTCCCGTTCCAGATGGGCACCCTGTCCAAGGCCCTGGGCTCGTACGGCGGCTATGTGTGCGGCTCGCAAGCCGTGGTCGACCTGCTCAAGACCCGGGCTCGCACCCTGGTCTACACCACCGGCCTACCGCCGGCCGCCGTCGCCGCCGCCTTGGCGGCCCTGGACATCATCGAGGGCGATCCGGCCCTGACCGCCCTGCCCCTGGCCAAGGCCCAGGCCTTCACCAAGGCTGCCGGCTTGCCCAAGGCGATCAGCCCGATCGTGCCGGTGATCATCGGCGAGGCCCAGGACGCCCTGGACGCCTCGCGCGCCCTGGAGGCCGAGGGCTTCCTGGTCGTGGCCATCCGCCCGCCAACCGTCCCGGCCGGCGAGGCCCGCCTACGCATCGCCTTCAGCGCCGACCATCCCGACGCCGAGATCGCCCGCCTGGCCGCGTTGGTGAAGCCCTACGTCAAGGCCGCCGACTGATGCCCGCCCTGTTCGTCACCGGCACGGGCACCGACATCGGCAAGACCTATGTCAGCTGCGCCCTGATCCGTGCGCTGAAGACCCGGGGCGCGGTCGTCGACGCCTTCAAGCCGGTGGTCAGCGGGTTCGATCCCAAGGACGCGGCCGGCAGCGACCCGGCCCGGCTGGCCGCCGCCCTGGGTGATCCCGGCGGCGTGTTCCGCATCGCGCCGCGCCGCTACCTCGCCCCGCTGTCGCCTAATATCGCCGCGCGGCTGGAGGGCGAAACCCTGGTGCTGGACGACATGGTCATCGACGCCATGGCTCGCGCCGCCGAGGTTCGCGACGGCCTGCTGCTGGTCGAGGGGGCCGGCGGGGTGATGTCGCCCCTGACCGATGGCGAGACCAATCTCGACATGATCGCTACCGTGGGCGCGCCGGTGCTGCTGGTGGCGGGCTCGTATCTGGGCACGATCAGCCACGTCCTGACCGCCCTGGTCGCCCTGCGCGCCGCCAACGCCCGGGTCGCCGCCGTGGTGATGAGTCAGAGCCTGGATGCGCCCGACTTGAACCAGACGGCCCAAGCTCTGATCCCGTTCCTGCAGGGCGCGCCGTTGTTCCTCGCCCCGCGCGGGGAATCCTGGGACGCTGGCGCCCTGGCCGACCACCTGTTGACGGACCTTCGCGCGCCATGACCGCCCCCCTCCGCGTCGCCATGATCGGGCTGGGCGACATCGCCCGAAAGGCCTACCTGCCCGTTCTCGGCCCGCGGCGAGACATCGAGCTGACCTTCGTCACGCGCAACACCGAGATCCTGGCCGAGCTGGGCGCGGCCTGGCGGATCGAGCGGCTGCACACGGAACTGGACGCCGCCCTGGCCGAGGGCCTGGACGGCGCTCTGGTCCACGCGGCCACGGCGGCCCATCCCGACATCGTCCGCCGCCTGCTGGAGGCCGGCGTGCCGACGCTGGTCGACAAGCCCATCGCCGACAACGCCGCCGACAGCGAGGCCCTGGTCGACCTGGCCGAAACGCGGGGCGTGTCGCTGATGGTCGGCTTCAACCGCCGCTTCGCCCCGGTCTACCAGGACGCCGCCGGCCTCGATCTGCCGCTGGTCGTGATGCAGAAGAACCGCGCCGACCAGGCCGACGAGACGCGCCGGGTGGTGTTCGACGACTTCATCCACGTGGTCGACACCCTGCGGTTCCTGGCTCCCGGCGCGACCGACGCGCGGGTGCACGGCCGCATCGAGGGCGGGCTGCTGCGGCACGTGGCCCTGTCGCTTTCCGGCGAAGGCCGCGACGCTCTGGGGATCATGAACCGGGTCAGCGGCGCCAACGAGGAAACGCTGGAGGTCTCGGGCGCGGGCGCCAAGCGGCGGATCGTCGACATGGCCCAGGTGATCGACCAGTCGGCCCAGGACCACCTGACGCGGCGTGGCGACTGGACCTCGGTCGGCCGCCAGCGCGGCTTCGAAGGGCTGTGCGAGCACTTCCTGGCCGCCGTGCGCGACGGCCGCCGGCTGTCGGCGCTGGACGCCCTGGAAACACATCGGCTGTGCGAGACGGTGGTGACCGCGTTGGGCGGCCAACGCCTCTAGTCGAAAAGCTGGTGCGCCAGCCACAGGAAGGGAGGTTGAGCGCGGTAGGCGGCCTTCTCCAGCGGCGAGAACGTCTTCCACATCAGCTTGAAGGTGAAGCCGCCGATCCCTCTGCCATCGATGACGTAGAGCCAATCGGAGACACGCGCGTCCTCGATCATGACCGCGTCGCCCTCCGAAACCTCGTCGGTATAGACCGGGTCCGCGTTGACCACGCCCCACAACACGCCGTCCTTGGCATGCACGTCCCCAAGGAAGACGTGCTCGACCTCCGCGCCCTTGGTCTTGGCCGCGAAGCCATACTTGACCAGCGCGACCTCGATCGCCGGGCCGCCGCCTTGTCCGGCGACCGCCGCCTTGAACCGAGGAAAGCCCTCCTGAGCTTCGGCGATGGCGGCGTTCATCTCCGCGCTTTCACCGCTGAACCATGAGATCGCCGGTGCTGTTCGTTTTCGAAATGGCCACATGCGATCAGGTCCTGCGAAGCGGTGAAATCGTACCCAAGTGCATTTGGCTCAGCAACTAAGCCGTCTTCCGCCACGCGGTGGGCGACAACCCAAAGGCCCGGCGGAACGTGGCGTTGAAGTGCGAGATGTCGTTGAAGCCGATGTCGAAGGCGATGTGGGTGATCGGTTCGGCGGTGTCGGTCAGCCGGTCGGCGGCGGCCCGCAGGCGCGCGCCGATCAGGTACTGGCGCGGGCTTTCGCCGGTCACCTGCCGGAACAGCCGGATGAAATGGAAGCGGCTGACCTGGCCCATCGCCGCCAGGGTCTCCAATCCGCAGGGCTCGGCATAGGCGACGTCCAGATGGCGGACCACGTCGCGGATGCGGCGACGCTCGGCTTCGGATGTCGCGACCGGGCGGGTGCGGCGGCCCAAGGTCAAGGCGCTGGCCGCCAGGTCGATCACGCCCTCCTCGTCCAGTCGCAGCCCGCCGGCCGCCCGGCGCACCGCGCCGTAGAGCGGCGCGGTCTCGCGCGAGGGAGCCAGGGTCGAGACCGCGAAGTCGGCGTCGTCCAGCCCGCAGTCGTTGGCGACCTCGGACAGCAGATCCGGATGCAGGGCGATCACCGCCCGCCGATTGCCGCCGGCGTCCAGGTGGCGGCAATCGAAGCTCTCGCCCGCGTTGCCCATCAGGATGGCGCCGGGTGTGGCGCGGGCGCGGCCATGACGACCGGCATAGTCGAAGGTTCCCGCCACCACGACGCCGATTACCGGGCCGGCGTAGCACTTCTCGATCGCGGTCGGGTCGCGCGTGGCGCAGCGCGCCTCGCCGGCGCCGTACAGCGACGAGCGGGCGGGCAAGGCGGGGCCGTGGGTCTCGACGCGGAACATGCGGCGTCTCCGTCGGTGGGCGCGACCATAGAACCCGGCTCGCGGCGTTCGCGCAACAAACCCCAAGTCAGCCGCTGGACCGCGCGGCAAGCTCGCCCTCTCTGAACGGGAGGGTTCATGAACCGCGACGGCGTTCCCTACGGCCTCGGCGCCATCGCGCTGGGGGTCATCGGCCTGGTCTTCGGCGACTTCGCCCTGCAGTGGCAGCCCGTGCCCAAGGACCTGCCCGGCCACTACGCCCTGGCGCTGGTCAGCGCGACGGTCATGCTGGTGCTCGGCCTGGGCGTCCTGTGGTCGCGCACCGCCCGCCCCGCCGCCGCGGCCCTGGCCGTGGTCTATCTCGGCTGGGTCGCCCTGCATGGTCCGGACACGGCGGCCGCGCCCGGCAGTGTCGCGTCCTGGCTGGGCGTGGCCGAGACCCTGTCGATGTCGGCCGGAGGCCTGGCCCTGTTCGCCGGCCTGGCCCAACCGCCGGACGATCGGCTACGCCTGGCCGCGCGGCTGATCTACGGCCTATGCCCGCTGGTCTTCGGCCTCAGCCATTTCGCCTATGCCGACTTCACCGCCAAGATGGTGCCCGGCTGGATCCCCCATCCGCTGTTCTGGGCCTATGCGACCGGGACCTGTCACCTGGCGGCGGGACTGGCGATCCTGTTCGGCGTCGCGCCGCGACTGGCCGCCACCCTGCTGACCACGATGATGGGATGCTTCGTCGTCATGCTGCACATTCCGCGCGTGATGGCGGCACCCGACAGCCATCTGGAATGGACCATGACGGCGATCGCCCTGTCGCTGACCGGCGCGGCCTGGGCCTTGCGCCAGTCCTTGCCGACTCCGGAGCCGTCAGGCGCTCTGGCGTTCGATCGCGTCGGCCTTGACCGCCAGGGGTGACGTCGAAACGCCGGCGCGGCGGAACAGCTTGGCCAGCGCCACGAACAACCCCTTCTCCTCGACCCGGTGATAGGGAGAGGTCGCCGCCAGCTGGGCCGACAGCCGCGCGTGGGCCTTGCCCAGATTGTGGTACGGCAGGCGCGGCAGCAGGTGGTGCAGGGCGTGGTAGCGCAGGCCGACCGGGGCCCACAGGAACGGCAGCATGGCCGGCGGCGGCACGTTCACTGAGTCCAGGAACTGGTCCTCGAAGCTCATCATCTCGCCGTCGTTGTGCCAGTAGTGGGCCACCAGGGTCCGCAGCTGGTTGACGAAGGTGGCCAGCGAGAACAGGGCGAACCAGGTCAGCACGACGCGCACCGGCACGAAGCCGGCGACCGTGGCGGCCGCCACGCCCCAGCACCACAGCCAGCAGCCCAGCTCCTGGGCCAGCCAGTCAGGCCGGGTCTTGTCGTTGTCCTCGCGCACGAAGTCGGGATTGATCACCAGGGCCGACAGCTTGGTCTTCACCAGGCGGCGCACGCCGGGGAACACGAACGACAGCGGAATCAGGATCCCCGAGCGCAGGATCACGCCCAGCGGCGCCAGCAGCGAGATCGCCGTGAACAGCGCCAGCTTGAAGGCAGAATAACGCTCCAGCGGCAGGTATTCGGGGTCGCGAGCGGTGCCGAAGCGCTGCTTGGCGTGGTGCAGGTTGTGCACGCCTTCGTACATCATCGACGGCGTCATCAACGGCACGCCGAACAGCAGGTTCCACCCCAGGCGGAAGCCCGGCACGTCCTTGGGCCGCAGATGGCTGATCTCGTGGATGAAGCTGAGACCGCGATAGAGGGCCAGCAGACCGACCAGACCCGCCACCAGGCCGGCGGCCAGGCTGTGGGTCGTCGCGGTCAGGGCCAGGCCGCCCCAGGCCGCCGTCGCCGTCAGGGTCAGGTCGATCCAGTAGATCGCGCGGCTGGGCGTCGACAGGTCGATCGTCAGCTTGTGAGCCTGCCGGACCAGACCGCCGTCGTTTCCAGGGGTCTCGCCCACGCCGTCCTCACGCTTCAGCTTCATCGACATCACGGCGAGGACTTGGGCCCGCCGCCGACAAAATTCAATCCGCGAACGTCCGAATAGGGGTTCGCCCTTAGTCCTTGCTTCCTAAAGCAAGTCGTCCCGAACCGGAACGCCGGCCGTTGTCGCACGTCGGCGGAAATGGACTTTGACCGATCTCAACCCGTATCGTCGTCGCGATGTCTGGCCTCGCCGCCGTTTCTTCGGTCGATCCCGGCAAAGTGGCATGACCAAAATGGCCAGGACACTTTTGGAGACTGTGCGATGTCCGCCAACCGCGCCAGACCTGGTCCAGCGACCGCCGCCTTGATCGCGACCTGCGCTCTGTTGTCCGCCGGCCCGGTGGACGCGGCGGCCAGGGTCGATCCGGGATCGCTGCCCGCCGTCGGCAAGGTCGACAGGCGCTTCCAGTCCTACAATGTCGAGATGGCCGAGGTGATCGGCGGCCGCTTTTGGGCTCCCTACCCCAAGCCCGGCGAAAAGGCGCCCACGATCGACCTGCAGAAGAGCGGCGGAGTCGAAATCGCCAATGTCATGTTCCGCCAGCGCGCGCCGATCGACCTGAGGGGCGACCGTCGCCTGCGCAATCTCGCCAAGGGTCTGGGGCCGGCCTATGTGCGCGTCAGCGGCGGCTGGGCCAACAACGTCTATTTCCACGACGCCGACACGACGCCGCCGGCCGAGCCGCCCAAGGGCTACCAGGGCGTGCTGACGCGGAGCCAGTGGTCCGGGGTCCTGGACTTCGTCCGCGCGACCGACTCCAAGCTGGTCACCTCGTTCGCCATCGGCCCCGCCGCGCGCGACCCCGACGGCGTCTGGAATCCTGACCAGGCTCGTCGCCTGATCGCCTACACCCGCGCTCAGGGCGGACGGATCGACGCCGCCGAGCTGATCAACGAGCCGAACGTCGGCGCCATGGTCGGCCTGCCCCCGGGCTATGACGCGGCCGCCTACGCCAGGGACATGGCGGTCTTCAAGACGCTGGTCCGAACCCAGGCGCCCGACCTGAAGATCGTCGGCCCCGGCTCGACGGGCGAAGCGGGCTTCATCATCTTTCCCCAGCGCGGCGGGATGATTTCGAGTCAGGCCTTGATGAGCGCCGAGCCGCGTACGCCGGTCGACGTCTTCTCCTATCACTTCTATGGCACGGTCTCGGCGCGGTGCCGGGCGATCGACAAGAACGCCGGCGTCGCGCCCGACCAGGCCCTGTCAGAGGCCTGGCTGGCGCGGGCGGACCAGGTGTTCGACTACTACAAGGCCCTGCGCGACCAGTACGCGCCCGGCGCGCCGATCTGGGTCACGGAAATGGGCCAGGCCGGTTGCGGCGGCGACCAATGGGCGGCGACCTGGCTGGACACCTTCCGCTATGTCGACCAGATGGGCCGTCTGGCCAAACGCGGCGTCGCCGCCATCTTCCACAACACCCTGGCGGCCAGCGACTACGCCCTGATCGACGACGCCAGCGGCCAGCCTCGGCCCAGCTACTGGGCCGCGCTGCTGTGGGGTCGGCTGATGGGCGAGGTCGTCCTTGACGCCGGTCCGGCGCGACCTGGCCTGCACGTCTACGCCCACTGCCTGCGCGACAAGCCCGGCGGAGTCGGTCTGGTGGCGATCAATCTGGACACGGCCGCGCCCGCGACACTGGAGCTGCCCACAGCCGGCCGGCGCTACACGCTGACGGCCGACACGCCGCAGGCCAGCAAGGTCAAGCTGAACGGACGCGAACTGGATTTGCCGCCAGGCGACCAACTGCCGAAGCTGAAGGGACAGGCTAGCGGCAAGGGCGCGCTGGACCTGCCCCCCGCCAGCATCACCTTCATCGCCGTGCCGAACGCCGCGAACCCCGCCTGTCGCGCGACCTGACCGGCATATGAAAATGGCCGGCTCCCAAAGGAGCCGGCCATTGTCGAAAAGCCCGCGCTGCCGCTGCTTAGAACGGGATTTCGTCGTCCAGGTCGGCCGAGAAGCTTTCGCGCGGGCCGCTGGGCTGGCTGCGCGGCGCGCCGCCGCCGAAGTTGCCGCCGCCACCGCCGCCACCGGCGTAGCCTTCGTCATAGCCGCCGCCCGACGAAGCGCCCGCGCCGTCGCCGCGACCGCCCAGCATGGTCAGTTCACCGCGGAACTTCTGCAGCACGATCTCGGTCGAATACTTCTCGACGCCCGAGGCGTCGGCCCACTTGCGGGTCTGGATCGCGCCCTCGATGTAGACCGTCGAACCCTTGCGCAGATAGCTCTCGGCCACCTTCACCAGGTTGTCGTTGAAGATCACCACGCGGTGCCATTCGGTCTTTTCCTTGCGCTCGCCCGAGGTGCGGTCGCGCCAGGTTTCCGAGGTGGCCAGACGCAGGTTGGCGACGCGGTCGCCCGAGCTGAGGGTGCGGATTTCGGGATCTGCGCCGAGGTTGCCGACCAGAATGACCTTGTTGACGCTGCCCGCCATGGGGAAGATTCCTTTTCACGCCCGGCGACCAATCGCGCCGGCATCTGGCGCGGACGTTAACGGGTTCTTAAGTCGCAGCGCAAGCTTTGTTCTCGTAACGTTCCTGTGGAGCACCGAGGTTATCCCCTGGTTTGCGCCGCCCCTATTGCGCGGGCATCGCCCCTGGCACGGCCAGGCGGCCGTCGCCCGTGCGGACCAGCGACATGAACCGGGCGCCCTCGTAGGTGTCGCCCAGATAGATGCCTTCCTTCTGCAGGAAGATGAACTTGCCCTGATAGGCGCCGGTCAGTTCACGGCTGGGGCTGCCCAGGCGCACGAAGCGGATGCGCATGCCTTCCAGCTCGGCCGCGCACTGCTCGAGGGTCGGCACGTTCTGGGCCACCGGGTTGAACTTCAGCGTGCCGTCCTTCTGCTCGATCACATGCAGGCAGACACCGGCCTGGAAGGGAGCCTTGGTCTGCTTCTCGCAACCGGTCAGGCCGACGGCGGCGGTGGCGGCGATGAGCGAGAGGGCGACGATGGGAAGGCGCATGGTCTTACGATCTCTCTAGGCCGACGGGATGGAGCAGCTCTGCCCCAGCTCGATGATCGAATGGAAGGAGCGGTTGTCGGACGAGGCCTCGACCTTGCCGGGCACCAGACGGATAGTCTGATCGCCCCAGCGGCCATAGGTGGCGCCGCCGGGCTTCTCGCACTTGCCGCTGGAAATCTGCTGGGCGCAGGCGTTGACGGTGATCTCGCCGGGCAGCTTGCGCCACTCCCCGCCGGCGTATCGCCAGCAGACGGCCAGGGGCGCGCTGGAGACCGCGGCCGGGGTCGAGATGGTCGGGGTCGCGACCGGCGCGGGCACGGTGGGCGCCTCGGCGGGCGGCGGCAGCGGGGTCAGCACGGTGCCGGCCTGGTCGGCGGCGGCCAGGGCCCCGGTTTCGTCGACGCCGACGTCGAGGGCCCCGGTCGCCACGCCATTCTTCTTGGCGCAGTCGGCCAGTGTGGTCTCGCCCACGAACTGGCCGCCGACGAAGCAGCGCAGGGGTTGGGCGGAATCGAGCTTCTTGTCGTCGGACCGTCCGGTCTCGACCACCAGACCGGCGCGCGAGGCCGGCGGATCGTCGGTCGGCGACTTGGCGCCATGCATCAGGCTCAGGGCGATGCCCAGGCCCGCGATCAGGGCCAGGGCGGCGCCGCCGCCCAGCAACACGCGTCGATCTTTGAGAAAGTCCATGGTCCCTGGCTACGACGCGGTGATGACGCTTTCAAGTCCAGGCGCGCAGAACGCTCCAGAGCCCGCGCGGATCGTCGCTAGCCGCCGCCGGTCAGGCGATCCAGGGCCGCCTGGTAGTTGGCGATCTGGTTGGTCAGATAGGTCGGGACGGTGCCGCCGGTCTTGCCGGGACCGGTCGTGGTGGTGGCGGTCTGCACGCCGTTGGCCTTGTCGGCCATCTCGCGATAGGCGGTGCGCACCGCCGACAGGGCCTTGGTCATGGCCGCCATGGCGGCGTCGCGGCCAGCCTTGTCGGTGAGGTCCAGGGTGGTGTCCAGCGCGAAGCCGTAGATCGGCCCCTTGCCGTCGGCCGAGACGACCTGACCGTGGTCGGTCTTGGTGTTGCGCACGACGCCGGGCTTCAGGCCCAGGGACTCCAGCACGTCGGTGCCGCCCTTGCCGGGCAGGATCTCGACGGTCGAGGTGGTCTGGGACGGGCTGATGCGCAGGGTGCGATTGTTGCCGACGCTGCTGAAATCGACCTTGGCCGCGAAGCCCGTGGCCTTGCGGATCTTGTCGGCCAGGGTGTCGAGCGTGTCGTCGGCCTCGATCTTGATCGTGGTCAGGGTGCCCCGGGCCCGGGTGCGGACCTGGAAGGTGTCGCCCGCCCGCGCCGAGGTCGCCGAAACGATCTTGTCGCTCTGCTTGAACTCCATCGTGCCGCGCGGGATGCCGAAGACGTCCAAGGCGCTGGAGCCGGTGGCGTCGACGGAGACCGAGGTCGCGGTGGCGTAGCCGTCCTTGCCGGTCAGCCGTTGCTCCCAGGTCGCCTGGCCGGTGGCCACGTCGATCTGGGCGACATAGCCGTCCTTGTCGCCGACCGTCGGCTGGCCCGCCAGATCCTTGCCGGCCGAACCGACCAGCCAGGCCTGGCCATTCGAGACCGCCATGCCGGTGACCGTGTCGTCGCCCGCGCCGCCGTAATAGGCCAGGGTGTCCGCCGACTTGTCGGTCAGGTCCAGCGACATGCGGGCCACGAAGCCATCGGAACCGCCCGAAGCGGCCTTGGTCTGGTTGTTGACGTCCAGGGCGCCGTTGGTGGTCGCCCCGCCGATATAGAGCTGGCCGTTGTCGATCGTCAGGCCGGCGATATTCCCGCCCTTCAGCGTGCCCAGATCGCGGGTGGCCCCGGTCGTGAACGTGGCCGCCTTGGTGTAGGTGGTCGGTTCGGTGACCCAGACTTCCTTGTCGTTCAGATAGGTGCGGGGCTCGGTCACGACGCTGGTCGAGACGTCGAAGCTGCGAAGCATCGCCTCGCTGCCTTCCTTGCTGGCGACCACGACCTGCCCGCCGTTGACGACGATGCCGGCGACCGTGTCGTCGTTCTCGCTGCCGAAGTGGGTGGTGAACAGCGCCTTGGGCGTGCCGGAAATATCCGTGGCGAAACCGGTCAGATAGTTGTCGTAGCCGCCTTGCGTCGCACCCGTCGCCGAGCCCGGAATGTCCGACTTGGTGCGACCGCCCACATAGACGACGCCGTCCTCGCCGAAGGCCACGGCGGTCGCCTGGTCCTCCAGCATGCCGCCGCGCCGCACCGTCCACGTCTCGTCGCCCTTGGCGTCGTAGAGGGTGACGAAGCTGTCGGTGACCGTGCCGGCCGGGTCCGAATTGATCGGGCCATTGGTCGTACCGGCCAGCGCGCCGGACACCGAACCGGCGATGGCCACCTGGCCGTCATCGGAAATGGCCATGTTGTAGCCGGTGGCGGTGCTGGAGGCCCCAAGGGTGCGCGCATAGAGCAGCTTGCCCGCGGAGTCGTACTTCAGCAGGGCGACGTCCTGGTCGCCCTTGATCGTCTGGGTGCTGGTCGTGCCGTCGACATCGGCCAGCACGTAGAGCGAGCCGTCTGGCCCGGTCATCGTCTTGTGGACGGTGCTGATCGTGCCTTCCATGGTGTCGGTGAACACCTTGGTGCCCGGCGTGCCGGCCGTGCCGGGGCCGTACTTGGTCAGAGTGTTCTGGATCACCGCGTCGTCGGTGCTGGTGTTCTTGTCCGGATCGGGGTTGCCGGCGGCGGTGGTGATGTAGACCGCGGGCTTGGCCGCCGGGGCCGAGAAGGTCAGGGTCTCGGTCAGGTCGCCCTTGATCTGAAAGGCGAAGTCGTCGCCGGTGGCCGGCAGCTTTACGGTCTGGCCGTTGATCGTGGTGGTGCGCTCTTCGCCGGTCGTGCGGTTGACGGCGAACTGCGTGTCGAAGCCGGCCTGGTTCAGCTTGTCGTTGAAGAAGCTGACCACGTTGGACATCGTCCGCGGCGTCGACCCCATCTGCGACAGGTCCATGGTCACGTCGGTGGCCACGCCGAACTTCTTGACGTTCATCGTGAAGCTGACGTTGCCCTGGAAGGCGGGCACCTCGTCATCGGCCTTGCCGCTGTAGACGGTGTTGGTGACGTAGTTGTAGTTGCTCTTGGGCACGCCGACCGACGACTTGTCGCTGGTCATGACCGTGCCCGTGGTCAGGCGCATGCCGTCGGTGTCGAGGTTCTGGACGTAGCTGTTGACCTCGTTCAGCCCCTTGCTGAACACGGCCTGCAGACGCTTGATCTCGCTGTCGGTGACGCCCTTCTCGGCCGATCGGTCGGCGATGGCCGACAGGGTGTTGAGCGCCTGGTAGGCGGCGAACAGCTTCTTGTAGTCGCCGCTGATCGTCGGGGACGCGGCGACGGCCGCGCTCTCGTCGACGAACTTGCGGCCGTTCAGGGCCGCCTTGACCAGATCGCTAGGCTCGCTGGTCATCCCGGTCCAGGGCGCGTTCGGCACGCCCTTCGTACCCGAAGAGGACGACGACGAGGACGAGCCCGTGGCCGCGCCCGTCGCTCCAGCCGTGTTCGCGGCCAGGCCAGCATTCTTGGCCTGGTAGTAGTTGAGCAGCAGACTGGAATCGAAAGTGATCACAGCGGGTCCCATTGGGACGCACTACGCCCCTTGATTCGAGTGTCGACGATGAACGCTGACGTTTCGTTAAGACGTATGAATTTTGAGCGGGCGCGACCGAAGCGTGGGCGGCTTCGATCATCCACACGACGCCAACGGCTAAATCGGGGCCTCTAGGCCGCGATCAGATGAGCGTCCGTCAGCGAGCGCCGGACTTCGCCCCGCAGTTCGCGCCATTCCCCGGCCAGGATGCCCAGCAACACGACGTCGCGCGGTTGGCCGTCCTTGAGCACGTGGCCGCGCAGATAGCCTTCACGCCGAAAGCCGGAAGCCGCCTGGGCCTTCAGCGCCGCGTCGTTGTCGGCCATGACCTCGGCGAACACCTTGTGCAGGCCCAGTTCGCCGAACGCGCGGTCCAGACCCAGCACCTGGGCGGCGCGCCCCACGCCCCTGCCCCGCGCCTCGGCCGAGCCAAGGAACCAGTTCCAGCCGGCCCGGCGATGATGGCTGAGCAAGCCCGTCAGGGTCAGCAGGCCTGAAGGCTCGCCGGCCCGGACGATCATCCAGCCGCGCATGTCGGGATCGGAACGCAGCGCCTGAAACCAGGCGGCGTGGGCCTCGCGGCTCGGAAAGGCCGCGTCGGACATCCAGCGGTCGACCTCCGGCTCGCCCCGCCATTGGAACAGGACAGCCTCGTCGCCATCCGTCAAATCGCGAAGCTCGATCATACCGGGTCGATTCCCCCACACGTCGTTGAGGAGAGTCTACCCTGTCGGCGGCGTCAGGCCTAGTTGCCGTTGAACAACGAGAGAATGATCTGCGGCGCCTGGTTGGCGATCGAAAGCGCCTGCGCGCCGAGCTGCTGCTTGACCTGCAGAGCCTGGAGGCGCGCGCTCTCCTTGGCCATGTCGGCGTCGACGAGGTTGCCCACGCCGGTTTCCAGCACATCGTCCAGCTTGGACACGAAGGTGTTGTGCGCCTCGATCTGCTTGGCTTGCGAACCGATCGAGCCGACCGCCTGGTTCACCCTGCCGAACGTGGCGTCCAGGCGCGTCAGCACGTTGGCGGCCTGGGTCATCGTGCTGATGTTGTCGGTGGCCGTCAGGCTGTTGATCGAACCGCCCAGCGACAGGTTCTGCAGGTTCAGCGTGATCACGGTGGCGGCGTCGGCGTCGGCCAGGAACGTGATGTTGAACGTCTGGCTGCCGTTGAGGATGTTGGCGCCGTCGAAGATGGCGCTGTTGATCACCTGCGTCATGTTCTTGAGCAGGCCCTGGAAGTCGGCGTTCAGGGACGTGCGCGACGAGGTCGACAGCGAGGTGTCCTTGGCCGCGACGACCTTTTCGCGCATCTGGGTCAGCAGGTCCGAGACCTGTTCGCCGCCGGCCAGGGCCACGTCGGTGATCGAGGTGGCGCGATCAAGGCTCATCTTGACCGCGGCGAGCGCCGAGCGGTCGGCGCGCTGGTCCTGGGCGATCGACCAGACGGCGGCGTTGTCCTTGGCGGTCGAGATCGCCAGGCCCGTGTTGATCCGGCTCTGGACGTTCGACATCTCGTCGTTCGTCTTGTTCAGATTTTGCAGGGCGATCAGCGCGGGCTGATTAGTGTTCACGCTCAGCGTCATCACGGTCTCCGAACGGCGTTTCTTGCCAAGGAAGCTCGGGACGCGATTCGGCGGCCGAGCAGGTCGACCGCGAAATTGAGGCTGAGGGAGTAAGAATATGGTTAACGCGCGTAAACCATGTTCCACCTGCGACGCCAGGTCGCGGCGAACACGGCCTTAAGCCGGCGGCTTAGGTCAGACCGTCGAAGACTTCGCCCGGATCGTAATGCTCGGCCTGCTTGAAGCGCAGGACGTCCTCACGCGGAAACTGCTGCAGGATGTCGCCAGTCCGCCGATCCACCGTCTTGTAGACGTAGGTGCCGGTCTTGCTGTCCTGCTCGATCACCAGGCGCAGGTCCCCCGGCTGGGGACCGTCGGCCACGACATGCTTCTCCACGGACGCTTCCTTCGGCGCCGACGTGAAAGCGCCGCCCGCGGGATGCCCCGGGACGGTTGGTGCGGTGTTCGCGGCGGACGTCGACGGCTCTGGAACGATGGGCGTCAACGCTAATTTGTTTTCCATAACTCCTATCGCGGCCGGGATGCGGCGGCGCCTCCAGTGATCCCTCCCCTCGCCCGAAGCGAGAGAAAGGCGGAGGCGGGCCCGAAGACCCGCCTCCTTGTTCGTTCCTATCGGAACAGGCTCAGGATCGACGAGGTCGACTGGTTGGCGATGGAGAGCGCCTGGATGCCCAGCTGCTGCTTGGTTTGCAGCGACTGCAGCTTGGCGCTTTCCTTGGCCAGGTCGGCGTCGACCAGGTTGCCAACGCCGGCGTCCAGGCTGTCTTGCAGCTTGCCGATGAAGGTCAGGTGGGTGTCCAGGCCCGTCGAGCTGGTGCCCAGCGAAGCCAGTTTGTTGGTCGCCGTGCCCAGGGCGGTGCTGACGGTGTCGATCATCGACTTGGCGGCGGCGGCCGTCGAGAACGACGAGGTCGAGCTGAGCTTCAGGCCGGCCAGCGACAGGGTCTTGGCGGCGACCGTGAACTGGCTGCCGTCGGCGTTGGCCAGGAAGGCCAGCTTCTGGGTCGAACCATCGGCGATCGAGACGCCGTTGAACTTGGCGTTGGTAACGGCCTTGGTGATCTGGTCGCGGAGGCTGTTGAAGTCCGAAACCAGGGCGTTGAACGAGGCCGAGTTCAGCGAGGTGTCGGAAGCGGCCAGCGCCTTTTCCTTCATCTTGCCCAGCAGGTCGGTGACGGTGTCGCCGGCGGCCAGGGCCACGTCGATGGTGGACTGGCCGCGTTGCAGCGAGTCCTTCACGGCGTTCAGCGCGCTGGCGGTCGAGGATTGCGTCTTGGCGATAGCCCAGATCGCGCCGTTGTCCTTGGCGTTGCCCACCTTCTTGCCGGTGTTGATACGCTGTTGCGTAACACTCAGCTCGCTGTTGGTGGCGTTCAGGTTTTGCAGCGCAATCATCGCGCCAGCGTTCGTGTTGATGCTATTCAGCGGCATCGCGACATTTCCTATTCAAGGGTTCCGACGTCATTTTGACTGCCGGGAGCATTTTGCTCGTTGAACTAGGCAGCAAATATCGGGCCAAAAGTGCCTACCCGGCAGAAAATGCCAAGCCCCTGAAATACCAGCGTTATAGTTTTATTTACCGTATATTTTGCCGGCAATATTTGCCGATCTCGGGCGCGAGTGGGAAAATATTGCCGGGCAAATTCAGGCGAGTTCGGACAATTTCGACGAACTTCGGCCCGAAAAAAAGAAATGCCGGACGGCCCTGAGGCCGTCCGGCTTTGATCGCTTCTTGAAGCCTAGTCGCCGATCACTTGAACAGCGAAAGGATCGACTGAGGCGTCTGGTTCGCGATCGAGAGAGCTTGCACGCCCAGTTGCTGCTTGGTCTGCAGCGACTGCAGCTTCGCGCTTTCCTTGGCCAGATCCGCGTCGATCAGGTTACCCACACCAGCGTCCAGGCTGTCCTGCAGCTTACCCGTGAAGGTCAGGTGCATGTCCAGGCCCGTCGAGCTCGTACCCAGGCTGGCCAGCTTGTTGGTCGCCGTGGTCAGAGACGTGGTGATCGTGTCGATCATCGACTTGGCCGCAGCGGCCGTCGAGAACGACGACGTCGAGGTGAGCTTCAGGCCGGTGAGCGACAGGGTCTTGGCGTTGACCGTGTAGGCGGCGCCGTCCGAGTTGCTGAGGAACTGCAACTTGGTGGTCGTGCCGTCGACAAGGCTGACACCGTTGAACTTGGCGTTCGTCACGGCCTTGGTGATCTGGTCGCGGAGGCTGTTGAAGTCCGACACCAGGGCGTTGAACGAGGCGGAGTTCAGCGAGGTGTCGGAAGCGGCCAGGGCCTTTTCCTTCATCTTGCCGAGCAGATCCGTGACGGTGTCGCCAGCGGCAAGGCCGACATCGATCGTGGACTGACCGCGTTGGAGAGAATCCTTCACGGCGTTCAACGAGCTCGAGGTCGCGCTTTGCATCTTGGCCATCGACCAGATCGCGCCGTTGTCCTTGGCGGTCGAGATCTTCTTGCCAGTGTTGATGCGTTGCTGAGTGGTTTGGAGCTCCGAGTTGGTTGCGTTCAGGTTTTGCAGCGCGATCATGGCGCCGGCATTGGTGTTGATCGAGTTCATCATGGTGTGGTTCTCGCCATTTTGGGAGGATTGCCCCGGCGTTTTGCCGGTCGGGCTTTTGCCCACGGGAACCATCGCAAGCGGCGGGCCACTCGGCGCCAACCAGATGAACTTTTTAAAATACTGATTTTACTCAGTATTTTTTATCCGCGCGCCGGATACGAAACCGCCCGGCGAATGCAGAATTCGCCGGGCGGCAGGTTTTTCCGGAAAGGTTTGCCGGAGGGTCGAAAGCGCCCTCCTCGGCCGAGGTCAGACCCCGTCCGCGCGACCGGCCAAGCCTTGCATGATCATGCGATTGATCTCGATCAGCGGCTCGAAATCCTCCTCCTTGCGCATGATGGCGCTGGAGTGACGGCCGACCCAAAGGCTCAGCGAAATGATGCTGGCGCGCAGCTGCATCGGCAAAGTGTTTTCCGGCAGCGAGCAATCGGTCGCCAGGGCCGACCAGACCCGGCGGTTCCAGTCCAGCGCGTCGATCCGCGTGGCGATGTCGTCGGCCGGAGCCTCGGACGCCGCCAACAGCGCGCGCGTCACCTGACCGAACAGACGGTACTCCATCTCACGCGGATTTTCCGTCCGCGTCGCCGTCTGTTGATAGGCCCTAAGAGACATGCCCCAACCTCTGATCTTCGTATTCGATGAGCTTACGGCTCAGCATGAGCGCCTTGTAGTACTCGCGCGCCATCACGTGCTTTGAGATGGCGATGCAATCGCTCAGCACGTCCGGATTGCGCACGACCCCCATGAATTCAGTCAGGCGGGTCGCGAATTCCTCGTACTGACGCTCGGCTCCGGACTCGTCCAGGTACATCATCATGACCGGGAAATAGATCCGACGCGCCGGCGTCGTGGCTTCGTCGGGCTGCATGATGTCCTTCTCACGCAGCACCGAGGCCTTGTTCTGAAGCACCAAGACGCCACGACGGTCGCCATTCTGGACCACCGCGCCGTTCAGCACGAATTTCTCGCCGGGTTTCAGCGACAGCTTCAATGGCACAAGGCCGCTCCCTCTTGCATTGCTGCGTCGCCCCACCCGTCGAAATGACGGTTCGGAGCAGAAGCTAGGCGAAGGCGGTTAACACCCTCTTGCCAAGCCTGCGGCCGTGGGACGCAGCTTAGGACTCGATTAAGCATACTGACCCAGAGGATGACTCTCTCCAATCGCCAAGGCTTCAATAGATGTCCCGCGTTCGCGACACCCAGATCTCGGCCAGCGCGCTGGCCATCGCCCAGGAATCCGTCGCCCACGCCGTTAACCTCGGTTTCAAGGCGGTGGCGGGCGACGCCGCCTCGACCGAAGCCCTGGCGCGTCTGGATCGCCAGACCAGCGAGGTGCGCAACGACAAGACCGCCCAGCTGCTGGCCCAGTCCATCCACGCCATGCAGAACCGCGATTTCGCCAAGGGCGAAAAGCTGGCGCTGAAGGCCCTGGAGCGCGACGACAAGCTGGGCGTGGCCTGGCACGTGCTGGGCATCGCTCGCGAGAAGATCGGCGACTTCGCCGGCTCGATGCGCTGCTACGAAGCGGCTCTGAAACTGTTACCCGACCACGGCCCGGTCGCCGGCGACCTGGGCCGCCTGGCCTATCGCCTGGACATGCCGGAGATCGCCGCCAAGTTCTTCATGCACTTTCTGGTCGCCAAGCCCGGCGACCTGGAGGGGATCAACAACCTGGCGGCGTCTCTGCGCGACCTCAATCGTTGCGATGAAGCCATCGAGGTTCTGCGCCCGGCGATCAACGACAATCCCGAGCAGGCGGTGCTGTGGAACACCCTGGGCACGGTGATGTGCAGCATGGGCGACGGCAAGACGGCCCTGACCTTCTTCGACGAGGCGCTGCGACTGGCCCCGGACTTCGGCAAGGCCTACCACAACCGCGGCTACGCCAGGCTCGACCTGGGCGATGTCGAGGGCGCCCTGGTCGACTGCGACGCCGCCATAGCGCGGGCCGAACACGCCGAGGACCTGGCGACCATGCAGTTTGGCCGGGCCACCATCCTGCTGGGCCTGGGTCGGATCGAGGAGGGCTGGAAGACCTACGAGGCGCGGTTCTCCCCGGACATGGTCGACGCGCCCCGCTTCTCGATCGAGGCCAAGCGCTGGCATCCGGGCATGGCGTTGGCCGGCAAGTCGCTGATGATCTGCGCCGAACAGGGCCTGGGCGACGAGGTGATGTTCGCCAACATGCTGCCCGACGTGATCGAGACCTTGGGTCCCGACGGCGCCCTGACCCTCGCGGTCGAGCGCCGGCTGATCCCGCTGTTCGAGCGCTCATTCCCCGACGCCGCCGTCTTCCCGCACAAGACGGTCTCGTTCGAGGGTCGCGTCTATCGCGGCGCGCCCGAGATCGAGGATTGGAGCGGAATCGACCTCTGGACGCCCCTGGGCGACCTGCTCGAGGTCTTCCGTCCCAGCCTGACCTCGTTCCCGAACCGTCCGAACTTCCTCGAAGCCGACCCGGCGCGGGTCGAGCATTGGCGGCGGACGCTGGAAAGCGCTCCCCCGGGCCCGAAGGTCGGCCTGCTGTGGAAGAGCCTGAAGCTGGACGGCGAACGCGCCCGGCAGTTCTCGCCCTTCATGCTGTGGCGGCCGGTGCTCGATGTTCCCGGGATCACCTTCGTCAATCTGCAGTACGGTAACTGCGCCGAAGAAATCGCCCTGGCCAAGGAACAGTTCGGCGTCGACATCTGGCAGCCGCCGGGCATCGACCTGAAGCAGGACCTCGACGACGTCGCCGCCCTGTGCCGCGCCATGGACCTGATCATCGGCTTTTCCAACGCCACCACCAACCTGGCGGGCGCGACCGGCGCGCCGATCTGGATGCTGACCGGCGCCGCGGCCTGGACGCGGCTGGGGTCGCCCAACTGGCCCTGGTATCCCCAGACCCGCTGCTTCATCACGGCCGACTACAACGACTGGAACCCGACCATGCGGGAGGTCGGCGACGCCCTGCGCGACCGCTATCCCAACGGCTGACGCGCCAGGCCTGGTCACGAGGGAACCGCATTTCAGCGGTAGACGAACGTGGCTGTTCGGGCTTCAAGTTTCGCCCTAACCCTGAGTACCCCATGCCGCTCGCCATCCTCCAAGCCCGCATGTCGTCGACGCGGCTTCCCGGCAAGGTGCTGGCCGATCTGGCGGGGGCGCCGATGATCCTCAGACAGATCGAGCGGCTCAAGCGCTCCACGCGCCTGGAACGGATCGTGGTCGCCACGTCGGACCAGGCCAGCGACGATCCGCTGGCCGTCTGCCTGATCGCCGCCGATATTCCCGTGCATCGTGGCCCCTTGGACGACGTGCTGGCTCGCTATGTCGGCGCGATCGAGGCCTTCGGGCCGGTCCGCACCGTAGTGCGCCTCACCGCCGATTGCCCGCTGGCCGATCCGGACCTGATCGACGAAACCCTGGCGCTGCACGCGCGGTCCGGCGCCGACTACACCTCCAACACCCCGACGCGCCGGAGCTACGCGAAAGGGCTGGACGTCGAGGTCTTCGAATCCGTGGCGCTGAAGATCGCCGCCGACGAGACCGTCGATCCCTACGACCACGAGCACGTCACGCCGTTCCTCTACCGCCACCCCAATCGCTTCAAGGTCGAGGGGCTGGAACAGACCGCCGACGAAGGCGACGTGCGTTGGACGGTCGACCGGCCCGACGACCTGGACTTCGTCCGCGCCGTCTATGACGCGCTCTACGCCGCCAAGCCGGCCTTCACCTCGGACGACGTGCGGACCTTCGTGCGCGGCCGGCCGGACCTGGCCAATCTTGGGGGAGACCGCCGCGTATGAGCGCTGAAACCTCGCACGACGTCGTCCTGCGCGACGTGACCGAAGCCGACCGTCAGAGGCTGTTGGACTGGCGCAACAGTCCCGAGGTCGCGGCCTTCATGTATTCCGACCACAGGATCGGCCAGGCCGAGCACGATCGCTGGTTCGACGGCATGGCCGGCGACGCCCGCCGCCGGTACTGGGTGATCGAGGTCGACGGCGAGCCCGTGGGCCTGGCAAACTTGGCCGACATCGACGCCAGGAACCGGCGCTGCGCCTGGGCCTACTATCTGGCCAGTCCGTCCGTGCGGGGCCTGGGCGTGGGCTCCTACATCGAATTCTGGATGATCGAATACGTCTTCGGAACCCTGGGCTTCGACAAGCTGTGGTGCGAGGTGCTGCTGTCCAACGAGAGCGTCTGGAAGCTGCACGAGCGTTACGGCTTCCAGCGCGAGGCCCTGTTCCGCCATCACGTGATCAAGGACGGCGCGCCGGCCGATGTGGTCGGCCTGGGCCTGCTGGCCGAAGATTGGCCGGCCCGGCGCGAGGAGATGGCCCAGCGCCTGCTGGCCAAGGGCTACGCCCTGCCTTTCGCTTAGGGCCTTTCGCCTAAAGTTCACGGAACGATCGCCACGGGCGGCGGGTTGAATCCGGGACCGCGAGGGAGCGCCCTCGCCTCTTGGCTTCAGGGAGTCCGCCATGCCCACCGACATCGACTATGACGACCAGGACGGCGCGGAAGCCCTGGACGAGACCAACCTGACCGACGACGGCGAGGACATCGCCAATTTCGACGAACTGGACGACGTGCTCGACGTCACCCAGGCCGACGGCGACGCCGACGAAGATGACGAGGACCTCGACTTCGACGACGAGGATGTCGACGACATCGACGACGAGCTCGAGGGCGAACGCGACGACGAAGGCCTGGATATCGAACGCGAACCGCTCAGCGCGATCGCCGGCGACGACGAGGACGCCGTGGAGTCCGTCTCGGACGACGACGACAGCGCCGCGGATTTCGAGTCCGCGGAACTGGCCGAGGACGACATCGAGGCGCTCGGCTACGCCAAGGAAAGCTGAGACCTTCAAGACGCGCGGCATTGAACGTGGATTTTTCCGCGCCTAGATTCCGAGGCGACAGGAGAGCCGCCATGTCCGACGTCACGCCCGAAACCCAAGCCGGCGACCAGGCCGAATATCTCGAGGATCAACTCGAGGAAGGCCTGGAGGACAGCTTCCCCGCCAGCGATCCGCCCTCGGTCGCTCGCCGGCACCGCGCGCCGCCGCCCCGCAGCGGCGATGCCGATGGCGAGGATCAATAAGGCGGCTTGATCCCGCCAACCGATGCTCTGTAGGTTATTCCCTGATTTGAACAGATGTTCGAGGCGTCCTTATTGAAGACGCCGTCAGGAAACCGCATGAGCTCGCGCTTCGAAGGCACCGCCGATTATGTCGCCACCGATGACCTGAAGGTCGCCGTCAACGCCGCCGTGGCGCTGGAACGGCCCCTGCTGATCAAGGGCGAACCCGGCACCGGCAAGACGGTGCTGGCCTACGAAGTGGCCAAGGCCATGGGCGCGCCGTTGCTGACGTGGCACATCAAGTCGACCACCAAGGCCCAGCAGGGCCTCTACGAGTACGACGCCGTCAGCCGCCTGCGCGACAGCCAGCTGGGCGACGAGAAGGTCAAGGACGTCAAGAATTACATCAAGAAGGGCAAGCTGTGGGAGGCCTTCGAGTCCCCGGTCCGCCCCGTCCTGCTGATCGATGAGATCGACAAGGCCGACATCGAGTTTCCCAACGACCTGCTGCAGGAACTCGATCGCAACGAGTTCTACGTCTACGAGACCAACGAGACGATCGCCGCCAAGGTCCGGCCGATCATCATCATCACCTCGAACAACGAGAAGGAACTGCCGGACGCTTTCCTGCGCCGCTGCTTCTTCCACTACATCCGCTTCCCGGAAGAGGCGACGATGCAGGCCATCGTCGATGTGCACTTCCCGGGCATCAAGCAGAAGCTGGTCGGCGAGGCCCTGCGGATCTTCTACGACATGCGCAAGGTGCCGGGCCTGAAGAAGAAGCCCTCGACCTCCGAGCTGCTGGACTGGCTGAAGCTGCTGCTGGTCGAGGACATCGACGAGGCGACCCTGCGCGAGAAGGATCCGACCAAGCTGATCCCGCCGCTGCACGGCGCCCTGCTGAAGAACGAGCAGGACGTGCACCTGTTCGAGCGTCTGGCCTTCCTGGCGCGCCGCGAGGGTTCAGGCGCGCGTCCCGGCCAGTAGGCGGGGCGGTAGCGGCCGTTACCGCGATTTCATTGGATTTCCACGCGCCGCCAGACCACGTTCGCGCCGAACGGGAGATTCCTCTGATGCGACACCTGCCGCTGCTGGCCATGAGCCTGGCCGCCTGCTCCTTGGTTGCCTGCTCGCCCAAGGTCGAGGTCAAGCATGAGGATCACAAGCTGCCCGGCAAGCGCGCGCCGCTGCGGGTGATCAGCAAGCTGGACTGCCCCGAAAAGCAAGGCGAGCTGACCCGGGTCAGCGCCGCCGCCGACGGCCAGGCCTGCCTCTATGCCGGCCAGAACGCCGAGGTGACCCTCAGCCTGGTGGCCCTGAACGGCGGCGACGCCGAGGCCGCCCTGGCCCCGATCGAGACGAACCTGAAGACCCTGATGCCGGCCATGAAGGCGCCCCCGCCCCCGACGCCGCCAGGCGGCAAGGCGCGCGGCGAAAGCGCCAAGATCAGCCTGCCCGGCGTCAAGATCGACGCCCACGACAAGGGCGCCGACATCCGCATCGGCGGCCTGACGATCAACGCCAACGACGGCTCGGCCGAGGTCAAGGTCGCCAAGAACGTCACCCAGCGCGGCGACAACTCGACCGTCAGCGTCAAGTCCAGCAACGACGAGGACGGCGACGTCGACATCCACGCCACCAACGACGGCGCCCAGGTCCGCCAGCGTCGGGGCGGCGACGGTGTGCGCGCCACCCTGATCCTGGCCAGCGACAAGTCGACCAGCGGCTATCGCGTCGTCGGCTACGAGGCCCGCGGCCCCAAGGGCGGCCCGCTGGCCGTGGCCGTGGTCAAGGCCAAGGGCCGCAACGGCAGCGACCACGACATCTTCGAGGACATGAAGACCCTGGTCCGCCACAACGTCGGGGGATAGACGGGCGGCGGCTAGACCGGCGTCACCTCCATCACCTTGTAGGTCAGCGGCCGGCCGTCCTCGTCGGTGACGGTGACGTATTCGCCCAGAGCGAAGCGGTGCTGGCCCAGGCGATGGACCGGCTCGTCGTCCAGCTCGACATCCTCGTCATAGTCGAAAAACCAGCGCTCGCCGCGACGGTTCAGGCGGCCGTCGGCGGCGTCCTCGTCCGGGGCGAAGCGGCGCACCACGCAGTCGTCCTTGGCCTTGGCGTAGGCGGCCGCGTCCAGCAGGCCGTCCTCGGTCAACGGCGCGGTCAGGGCGTAGCCACGGTGGTCGTCGCCGCCCGCGAACTCGGTGCCGGGATTGCGGGCTAGACGCATGACGATGCGGGACAGGGGCATTGAAAGCCCTCCTTCTTGCTTTCAGAACAACACTTTAGTGCGACAGGAACAGCGAAGGACCGTCGCTGTTCAGCAGACTGCGCGTCGTGCCCCCGAAGATGAACTCCTGCAGGCGTGGGTGGCCGAAGGCCCCGGCCACCAGGAAGTCGGCGCCGACCTCCTTGGCCGCCGCCAGCAGCAGGGCCGCGGCGTCATTGCCCGTGCCGTCCAACACCTTGGCCTCGGCCTTGACGCCCCGCGCCGCCAGGAACGCCACCAGGCTGTCCAGCGAGAAATTGCGCGACGAGGCGCCCGGCGCCCCGGCCACCACCACCTTGGCCGCCTTCTGCAGCAGCGGCAGCGAGGTGCGCATGGCCCGGCTGGCCTCCTTGCCGCCGTCCCAGGCGACCAGGACGGTCCCGCCGACCTTCAGGCCTGGCCGCGCCACCACGACGGGCCGCTGCTCGTCGGCGATCATCTGCTGGAACGACTCCGCCAGCGGGCCCTTGCCGCGCGCGGCGGCGCTGTCGAAGACGATCACGTCCGACAGCCGCCCCTCCATGGCCAGGCCCGCCCAGACCGGCGATTCCAGGCTGACGGTCCGGCAGCGGCCATAGCCCAGCTCGCCCACCATCTTGTCGACGGCGTGATGGCCCTCGACGGCGGCCTCCTTCAGGCTCTCCAGGGCCGTGACCTGCACGCCGCCCATGAAGCCCTCGCCCATCCAGGGCATCAGGTCGGCCATGTCGGCGGGCGCGTGGACGCAGGCCAGCTCCGCGTCGAAGCCCTCGGCCAGCGCCTTGGCCGAAGCCAGAAGCTCCCTGTCGACGGCCGCGCCGGCCACCGGCGCCATAATTCTCGCCCAGCTCATGATCGATCTCCCGGTCCTGGCGTTCCAAACGGCGAAGGCATTTCCACAGACAACGACCGGCCCCTCATTGATCTTTGTCAATCGATGGGCCAACCCAGCTAGAGTAGGGCCAGACTGGGTAAGGCCTGCACCTTCACCGTAAGGAACGATCTCGTGGCCAAAGGGCTGCATAAAACTCCGCCCCGGGCGTGGCAGCGCATGCTGTCGGGACGCAGGCTCGACCTGCTGGATCCCTCGCCGATGGACATCGAGATCGAGGACATCGCCCACGGCCTGGCCCGGGTGGCGCGCTGGAACGGCCAGACCGTCGGCGAGCACGGCTTCTCGGTGGCCCAGCACAGCGTGGTGGTCGAGGAGATCGCCACCCACATCAAGCCCGACCTGGAGCCCAAGTGGCGACTGGCCGCCCTGCTGCACGACGCCTCCGAATACGTGATCGGCGACATGATCAGCCCGTTCAAGGCGGCCCTGGGCGTCAGCTACAAGGACTTCGAGGCGCGGCTGGAAGACGCCATCCACATCCGCTTCGGCCTGCCTGTGAAGACCCCGCCGGCGATCAAGAAACTGATCAAGCAGGCCGACCGGGCCTGCGCCTTCTTCGAGGCCACCCAGTTGGCCGGGTTCGAGCACGGCGAGTCCCTGGCCATCTTCGGCGCCCCGCCGGCCGGCTATGACCTGAAGATCCTGCCCCTGCCGCCGTTCGAGGCCCAGGCCCGCTATGTTCAGCGCTTTCACGTGCTGTCCCGCGCCGCCGGCTTCGAAAGCGCGCCCGGCGCGGCGTTCGAGACCGAATGACCGGGCCCAAGGATCAGGGCGCCACCGTCCCCTCGGTCGTCATCGGCCTGTCGGCGGTGGTGGTGGCCATCCGCGACGGCGAGGCCGTGGTCCTGACCGTCCGTCCGCACGACGCGGTCACCGACATCGCCAGCCCCCTGCCCGGCCTGCCGTTCGGTCCGTTCGACCCGGCCGGTCACCGCACCTTCGAGCTGGGCCTGCGGGCCTTCGTCACCCAGCAGACCCGGTTCCAGCTGGGCTATGTGGAACAGCTCTACACCTTCGGCGACGAGGGTCGCGACGCCCCGCGCGCCGAAATGGGTGCCGGCGCGGCCCGCGTCGTCTCGGTCGGCTATCTGGGCCTGACCCCCACCGCCGTGGAGACCCAGGCCCCCGACACCGCCTGGGCCCCATGGTCGGCCTTCTTCCCGTGGGAGGACTGGCGTCACGGCCGCCCCGCCCTGCTGGACGACGTCCTGGCCCCGGCCCTGCGCCGTTGGGCCGGCGACGACGCCAGCCAATGGTCCCGCGCCCGCCTGGCCTTCGCCCTGGACGGCGCGCCATGGAACGAGGAGCGGGTGCTGGAGCGCTACGAGCTGCTCTACGAGGCCGGCCTGGCTCCCGAAGCCGCCCGCGACCGGGCCCGGGCCGAGGGCCATGATCCCGCCGAGCCCGCCGCCCTGTCGGCGGCCCTCGGCGAACCGATGATCTCCGACCACCGCCGCATCCTGGCCACCGGCCTGTCGCGCATCCGGGGCAAGATCAAGTACCGCCCGGTGGTGTTCGAGCTGATGCCGGCCGAGTTCACCCTCTCGGCCCTGCAGCGCACGGTCGAGGCCATCGCCGGCGTGCCGCTGCACAAGCAGAACTTCCGCCGCGTGGTCGAGCGCGAGGACTTGGTCGAGGGTCTGGGCCGCCAGGACGCCGACACCGGCGGCCGCCCGGCCGAACTGTTCCGCTTCCGGCGGGAGATCCTGGCGGCAAGGCCGGCGATGGGGCTTTCGTTGCCGTTGCTGCGGGACTAGGCGGCGACGCACTTGCCCCCTACGGATCGCTTCGCGATCGTCTTCCCCCCCATGGGGGAAGAGCGCTCCGCCCCCTACGGGGGCAGACAGACGGCGTAGCCGTCAGGTGGGGGCAAGTGTTAGCCGGCACGACCTCACCGCCCTTGCGCCCCAACGGTTCACCGCTAGGCTGCATCCCAGGATGGTGACACTTCGCAAGACGCAACTGATCGCCGGCGCGGCCGTGGCCGTGGTTCTGGCCGCCCTGGGCGTTGGCCTGGCCGTCTATGTCGGCCGCGACACCCATACCGAGGTCGTGGATCACAAGGTCGACGACGCCGAGGCCATCGAAGGCGCCCGCATCGCCGTGACGGGCCGCCTGCCCGAGGCCCAGGCCGTCAATTTCGGCAAGGTCTTCGTGCACTGGGACGGCGAAATCCCCTCGGTCTGCGGCGAGGTCGACATCATCGAGGAACAGGACAGCTTCGACGGCGAGGAGCGTTTCATCTGGTCGCAAGGCGCCCTGACCCTGGAAGAGATCGACGGCAGCGACGTCGTGGACCAGAAGTGGGGCGATCTCTGCGAGTGAAACGACGAACGCCTCAGACGCCACCGCGCGCCTTGGTTTTCTCGGCGATGGCGGCGGCGAACCACGCATTCATCCGCGCCAAGATCGCCCGTCGTCGCGTACGGCGATCCGGGTGCGTCGCCTGCCCATCGCACCACATGTCATAGTCTTCAAGCTTGGCGAACCTGTGCCAGACCTTGCGATGGAAATGGCCCATGCGACCCGCCGTCTTTTCGGGGTCATCGATTGACGGGTCGTCAGCGGCGGCCCGTAACCGGGCGCGGGTTCTGGATCGAGGCATGTCGTCTCCTTTCGCGGACGGGGACATGCCCATGGGCGTGTCCCCAACTCTAGACACGGCCTGGCCGCCTCACGCGGCAGGCCGCTGAAGTTCGGGGAGGGCTGCGGAGCGCCGGGCCAGGCCCGGAAGCTGTTTGAAGAAATACCGTTTCGACCAGGACCGACGCTCCGCGCGATCGTTATCCGGGAGCGTCCGGCGATCGGCCCTGTTCGGACCTCGCCAGTCTTGGCCCCCGACGGGCGGGCCGGGCTCGCGTGGCCCAGTCCCGGAACGCCTGCGTCACCGCAAGCCTGCCGCCTCCCCGGCCCTCATCCAACGCCGTATCTGTGTTCCACGCCCGGCCGGCACCGGATGGATGAGGTCGCGCCCCTTACGGAGCCGCCGCCGACGAGCGCTACCCGCTCGACCGCACCCCAAGGCCGCGAAGGTCGCAGGCCTTAGCGCCCTCCCCATCGCCTTGTGGTGAGCTGATTATGCCGTGGGCGCGATAGGGGGAGGATAGGTGCGCTTTTGATATTATTTTTGTTGAGGAAAAACGTTTGAAGCGACGCGGACATTCCCTCTCTCATAGAGAGAGGGAGGGGCCCGCCGCCGCAGGCGGTGGGAGGGTGAGAGGTTTCACCATCTACCGGCAAACCCCAAGCCGTTGAACTGCCTCAAGATGGGTTCAGATTTCCCATCATCGACAAGCTCGCCGGCATACGCCGTCCTCGTTCGAGCTTCGTCCTGAGAGACTGTAACCTCTCACCCTCCCACCGCTTCGCGGCGGGCCCCTCCCTCTCTCTAGGAGAGAGGGATCTTATCGGGGTCGTTCCTGACGCTATCTTCCCGCGCCCGCCACTTGGCCTTCAGCGTATGCGACGTATCCCGCGAGCCGTCGTGGCTCCAGCCCGGCGGGCCGAAGACGTAGCCCAGGGCGTGGTGGGGGTGTCTCACCACGTCCTTGCCGATGCCGATCCACTCGTGGAAGACGTTGGTCAGCAGGTTGAAGCTGGCCAGGTTCTTGACGGTGCCGTAGCGACAAGGCTCCTCGTCCGTCTCCGGAATGAAAGTGCCGAACATCCGGTCCCAGATGATCAGGATGCCGGCGTAGTTGGCGTCCAGGTAGCGGGCGTTGCGGGCGTGGTGCACCCGGTGGTGCGAGGGCGTGTTGAAGACCGCCTCGAACCAACGCGGCATGCGCTTGATGGCCTCGGTGTGGATCCAGAACTGGTAGACCAGGCTGATCCCCTTCTGGATGGCCACCATGGCCGGTGGGAAGCCCAGGAACGACAGCGGCAGCCACAGCAGCCAGGTCCCGGCGATGCCGCCGGTCCAGGTCTGCCGCAGGGCGGTCGACAGGTTGTAGTGGGTGGAGGTGTGGTGGTTGACGTGGCTGGCCCACCAGACCCGGCGCTCGTGGGCCAGGCGGTGGAACCAGTAATAGGTCAGGTCCTCGGCGAAGAAGAGCACCACCCAGGCCCAGACGGCGGTCATCGGGATCGTGAAGATCCGGTGCTGGTACACCCAGACCGTGGCGGCGAAGATCGCCCCGCCGAGGATGGCGCCGGCGATGCTGCTGCCCAGGCCCAGGGTCAGGGACATGGCGGTGTCCTTGGCCTCGTAGCGCGCGTCGGCCTTGCCCAGCCGGGCCAGGACGATCTCGAGGATGACGGCCAGCACGAAGAACGGGATCGCCATCTGCACGGGGTCGAAGGTCTTCATGCGGCGGCGTCCCGGGTGGTGAACTGAGGCGGCGGCCAGACGCCGTCCTTCAGGGCCAGGCGCGGCGCGCCGTCGGCGGTCTTGAGGATGAGGAAGCCCTTGTCCGTCTTGGCGGCCAAGGCGGCGCTCCAGACCAGGTCGCGGGCCACGTAGCCGTCGCCCTTGCGCCAGGCGACCAGGGCTCGCTCGCCCGAGCGCGCCACCAGGCCCGCGCCGTCGGCGGCGATCCACAGGGCGTCGATGCGATCGTCGGGGAATTCCACGGCCAGCAGGGCCCGCGCGCCTTGGGTGTCCAGTGGCGGCGTCGGACGCGCGATCCGCGCCCAGGCCGCGATGGCCACCAGCAGGCTGACGGCCACGGCCGAGCCCAGCAGTTGAATCAACAGCGCCTTGTCCAAAGCGACGCTTTCCTCCCGAAATCCTGACGCCAGCGTCACGCTTCGGGTTTCCAGCGTCAAGGGCGACGTAGGGTCACCGCCGAAACGCGAAAGCGCGCCTCCGGGGGGAGACGCGCTTCCTTCAGGCCTGAGGGGCCGATCGCTAGAACTTCCGGGCGTAGCCCACCGACACCACGTTGGCGTCGGCCGCGTCGTTGTCGCGGAACTGTTGGCGGGTGTAGTCGACCCGCACGCCGTTCTTGTCGTCGACCTTATACTGGGCGCCGACGCCGTAGTTGACGCTGTCGGCGTCGAACTTGCTCTCGACGCCGCCCAGGGTCTGCTTGAACTGGGTGTTGCCGTAGCCGACCCGGGCCAGCAGGTCGATGTTGGGGGTGACGGGCAGGAAGCCGACCGCGTAGGCGGCGGCCGAGTGGGTCTGCTCGATGCTGGAGCGCACGCCGTTCGTGTCGATGTTGTCGTCCTTGACGCCGCCGGACAGCTCGCCCTCGACGCCGAAGTGCGGGGTCAGCTTCGTGCCCAAACGGCCCTGGATCGCGCCGGTGTCGGCGCCGTCGGCGCGGGACCCAGCATAGCCGAGGGTGCCGTAGACGCCGGTGTCTTGGGCCTGGGCGAAGGCGGGAACGACGGCGACCGACAGGGCGGCCAAGGTGGCCGACATCATGAGAGTTTTCATTGTTGTACTCCTTGGTACGCGTCAGGCTTGGGGGAGCGCCTGACCCTGCCTGAGTAGCCTCGCCGTTAGGCGGCGATTGGACCCTGGCGAGACCGTTTGGGGCCATTGCGTGTCGACCCGGACACGTCCGTGGCGATTGTGGCGGCGCGGAATCGTTCCGCCCGACAGGCCGAATGCCGCAGGGTGTGACATCCCTGCCGCGCGGGGAAAGGTGACGCCCGCGTCAGGCGTGCTATTGATCACTCACAAAGTCGAAAGCCGCGTCCCCACCACTTCAAGGGAGAGACGCGCCAGCGTCACCGGGACCGCCGCCTTGCCTAAAGCCGTCATCGTCGCCACGGGGCTCTACACCCCGCCGTTCAGCGTTTCGAACACCGAGCTGGTCGAAGCCTTCAACACCTATGTCGAGCGCTTCAACGCCGCCAACGCCGAGGCCATCGCGGCCGGCGAGGTCACGGCGCTGGCCCCCTCCTCGCCAGAGTTCATCGAGAAGGCCTCGGGCATCAAGGCCCGCTACGTGATGAACAAGACCGGGATCATCGATCCGGAGATCATGCGGCCGGTCCTGCCCGAGCGGCCGAACGACCAGATCTCGATCCTGGCCGAAATGGCCGTCGAGGCCGCCAAGCAGGCGATCGAACGCTGGGGCAAGCCCGTCTCGGAAATCGGCGCGGTGATCTGCGCGGCCTCCAACATGCAGCGCGCCTATCCGGCCATGGCCATCGAGGTGCAGCAGGCCCTGGGCATCGAGGGCTTCGCCTTCGACATGAACGTGGCCTGCTCGTCGGCCACCTTCGGCATCAAGACCGCCGCCGACTTCATCGCCACCGGCAGCGCCAAGGCCGTGCTGATGGTCAATCCCGAGATCTGCTCGGGCCACCTGAACTTCACCGACCGCGACAGCCACTTCATCTTCGGCGACGTGGCCACGGCCGTGATCCTGGAAGAGGAAAGTCAGGCGACCGGCGGCTGGGAAGTGCTGGGCACACGCCTGAAGACCGTCTTCTCCAACAACATCCGCAACAACTTCGGCTTCCTCAACCGCACCGCCCCCGAGGGCGAAGGCGCGCGCGACAAGCTGTTCGTGCAGGAAGGCCGCAAGGTGTTCCGCGAGGTGGTGCCGATGGTCAGCGAGATGATCGTCGAGCACGCCGGCGACATCGGCGTGGATCCCACGGGCCTCAAGCGCCTGTGGCTCCACCAGGCCAACATCAACATGAACGAGATGATCGGTCGCAAGGTGCTGGGCCGCGATCCCCAGCCCGGCGAGAACGTGATCATCCTGGACACCTACGCCAACACCAGCTCGGCCGGCTCGATCATCGCCTTCCACACGGCCAATGACGACTTCGCGGCGGGCGAGACGGGCCTGATCTGCAGCTTCGGCGCGGGCTACTCGGCGGGCACTGTGTTCGTCAGGAAGCGGTAGACCCCGCTACCCGAACAGGATGCGGCTGCCGACCACGGTGCGGAACACCTGGTCGGGCATCTGGGCGATGGCGGGCGCGATGAACGCCTCGCCGGTGCAGTGCCCGGGCAGGATGTAATCCGGCTTCAGGGCCTGCATCAGCGCCAGGGTCTGCAGCGCCTGCTGCTGGGTCTGCGGCGGCACCAGATGGAAGCCGCCCATGATCGCGTGGATCTTGTCGACGCCCGAGGCGGCTTGCGCGGCGCGCACGGTGTTGATGATCCCCCGATGGCTGCACGAACCGATCACCACCAGGCCCTTGCCCTTCAGGTGAAACGCCGTGCCCAGCTCGTGGACGGCGTCGTCGACGAAGAAGTCGAGATCGCGCCGGTCCGCGTCCAGGTCGGCGCGACGGCATCCCTGGCCGGGCAGCATCGACGTCGGCACCCTTGGCTTCTCGGACGAGACGAACGGGATCCTGCCGGTGGTGAAGCCGATGTCGGCCACGTCCTGCGGCGTGGACGTGACGCGCAGATCGATCCCCGCCGCGACCAGATCGGCCTTCTCCAGCTGGCCAAAACTGGGTCCGTCGGGTGAAACGCCGCGCAACCGGGCGCAGAACGCCTCCTCGCCGCCGACATACAGCGGCGTCCCGCGCTTGACCCGTCCGACGACGGCGGCCAGGCCACCGAAGTGATCGTAGTGGCCGTGACTGAGCACCATGGCGTCGATCGTCGCCGGATCGACACCCAGCAGCGCCATGTTCGAAGCCAGGGTCTCGGGCGTGTAGCCGAAATCGATCAGCACCCGGTGGCGCGCGCCGCCCGCGCCGGCGGCGTCCGCCAATACCGAATAGCCCCATTCGCCGCGCAGGGTCAGGCGATAGGACGAAGCCACGCGTTCCGGCGGCAGGATCTTCAGCCCGGGCCGCTCGACGGGCGTGGCGAAACTCGAAACCGTACTGTCGGCGAGCAGGGTCAGCGCCAGCCGATCGATCTCCGGAACCGTGATCGGCGCCGCGGCGCCCGGAAGCGGCGCGGCCAACGAAACCCCGGCGGCCAGCAGCATTCGACGTGTCAGCATGGCTCGTCCTCCTGGAACGAGCCTAGCCTAGCTCCATGACGCTGTCCCAGGCGCAAAGGCGGCGATCCGTGGCGATGCGAAGGTCTGCCGCCGCCCTAATCGACCACCGGCACCACGTGGGCGGAGACCGCCCGCCACGCGCCAGCTCGCCGCACATAGACGTCGGCATAGTCGTTGCGGCTGGCGAAGTCGCCTTCGGCGGTCTTGCCGGACATTCGGCTGCGCGCGCGGACGACGGCGACATCGCCGAACACCAGGATCTTCAGATCGTCCCAGGCGATGTCGGAAACGACACGGGCCGGATTGGTGGCCACCTTGATCAGGTCGGCCTTCCGCAGAATGCGGCCGCCCGGATAGATCGCCTCGAAGTCGTCGGCGAGAATGCGCTCCAGCGTCGCCCCGTCGTGGGTCTTGTAGGCCGTGAGCCACTCGCTGTTGAGCTTCTCCAGCGCCGCCACGGTTTCGGGGGACGCCGGCGTCGCGACCTGGGCCACGGCCGGGGCGGCGACCAGCGTCGACGAGACGGGCGCCGCCAGGGCGAGCATCAAGGCCAGAACTTTCAAGGTGTCTCTCCTCAAGAACGCGCGCCTAGTCCGCCTTCGGATGCGCCGCCTTCCAGTCCATCGCCTTGCGGATGCGATTGCCCACGGCCGGGTGGTCGTAGAACAGGATTTCCTCGACCCGACTGGGCGTGGCGGCGCGATATTCGATCGTCTTGACCAGGGCCTTGGACAGGCCGTCCGGTTCGTTGAAGTGCTCCAGGCTGAAGCGGTCCGCGTCGCTTTCGGCGATGCGGACCAGGCTGTTGGTCAGGGGCGTGCCCAGCAGCGACAGCACCGCCAGGATCACGCTCAGCACCGGCAGGCCGGCTGGATCGCCAACGCCCTTGACCGTGTCGGCGCCCATCAAGGCGGCGACAGGATTGAACAGGCGGTCGATCAGGAAGAAGGCCACGATCGCCAGCAGGCTCATGATCCCGGCGATCCACAGCGAGTGATAATGGGCGTAGTGGCCCATCTCGTGACCGACCACGCCGCGCACCTCGGCCAGGTCCGCGCCCTGCTTGAACATGGTGTCGCTCATCGCCACCCGGGCCGAGCCAAACAGGCCCGAGACGTTGGCGGTGTAGGCGTTGGACTGTTTGGAGCCGTTGTAGACGAAGATCTTGTCGGCCGGGATGCCGTTGGCCTTGGCCATCGCCACCACCTGGTCGCGCACCGGCCCGGCGGGCGCCGGCGTGTAGTGGTTGAAGATCGGCTCGATATAGATCGGCGACAGCACCATCACCGCCGTGACGAACACCGCTGTCAGCCCGCCGCTCCACAGCCACCAGATGCGCGGAGCCTTGCGGATCAGGGCGTACAGCGCCGTCAGGAATAGGCCGAACAGCACCGCGCCGATCACCTGGCTGATGGCCTGCTCGCCCAGCCAGCCGCCGAAGGCCTGGCTGGTCAGGCCGTACTGCTTCTGCCGCCACCAGTCGGCATAGACCGACCACGGCAGGCTCAGCAGGCTGTCGACTAGCAGATAGACGATCCCGACCACCAGGCTGACCAGCACGGGCCGGGGCTTGCGCCGCTCCAGCCGTCGCCGCAGTCCGACCAGCACGCCCCAGCGTACGATCAGGAACGACACCAGCACCGAGACCAGGAACCCCCACAGCAGCAGCCAGTGGCCGCCGTGCGTGTAGGCCTGGGCCTTGGCGTGGGCCTCGGGCGGCAATTGCGCCAGATAGGCGGCGGTGGCGGCGGCCGGATCGAACAGAGCCAAAGGAATCCCCCGATGAACGTCTTGAGCCTCGCAGGAAGCCAGAGCATCGGGCCGACGTCAGGTTAAATCTCGGTCAGGTAGCGCTCGATGGGTCGGTGGCGACGCTTGGCCCCTGGCGGCTGCGCGCGGGGCGTATAGAAATACGCGCGTAGAATATCGTCTTCCGAGGCTCGCATGCGATTCCCCGCCCGCCGTGAACTGATGATCGCCCTGGGTCTGGGCGCGCTCGCCCTGGCCGGCTGCGGCGGCAAGACCGGCAACGTGGCCGAGACCGGCCTCAAGCGCGTCGAAGCGACCAAGACCCTGCGCATCGGCCTGGAAGGCACCTACCCGCCGTTCAATTTCCAGGACAAGGACGGGCAACTGGCCGGCTTCGAGGTCGACTTCGCCAAGGCCCTGGCCGCTCAGATGAAGGTCAAGGCCGAGTTCGCCCCCTCGCCCTTCGCCGGCCTGCTGGGCGCGCTGGAGAGCCAGCGCATCGACGTGGTGATCAACCAGATCACCATCACGCCCGAGCGGGCGGCCAAGTACGACTTCTCGCGCCCCTACACCGTCTCGGGCATCCAGATCATCACCCGCAAGGGCCAGACGGGCATCGCCGCCCCCGCCGACCTGGCCGGCAAGAAGGTGGGCGTGGGCCTGGGCACCAACTACGAGAGCTGGCTGCGGGCCAATGTGAAGGGCGCCGTGGTCCGCACCTACGACGACGACCCGACCAAGTACCAGGACCTCAAGGCCGGCCGCATCGACGCGGTGCTGAACGACCGGCTGGTGGCCGCCGACTTCGTCAAGACCTCGCCCGACTTCGTGGCTTCGGGGGCGCCATTCGCCAGCCAGGGCATGGGCGTGGCCATGCTGCGCGACCCGGCCCTGAAGGTGACCATCGACCAGGCCATCGACGCCCTGCGCGCCAATGGCCAGCTGGCGGCGATCTCGACCAAGTGGTTCGGGCAGGACGTGACGAAGTGACCGCTTAATGGGCTCCCTCGACCTCATCGCCCAGTCGGCCCCGCTGCTGCTGAAGGGCGCGGGCTACACCGTGCTGCTCAGCCTGATCGGCATGGGCGTGGGACTGGTGATCGGTTTCGGCCTGGCCCTGATGCGGCTGTCGCGCAGCCCGC
The DNA here is from genome assembly GCF_011045195.1 of Caulobacter soli. Taxonomy (GTDB): domain Bacteria; phylum Pseudomonadota; class Alphaproteobacteria; order Caulobacterales; family Caulobacteraceae; genus Caulobacter; species Caulobacter soli. The sequence continues at coordinate 2,837,180 of NZ_CP049199.1, forward strand.
TGCTGCGCTGGCCGGCCGCCGTCTATGTCTCGGCGATCCGGGGCACGCCGCTGCTGGTGCAGCTGTTCCTGATCTATTACGGCCTACCGCAGCTGGGCGTCGAACTGCCCCCGCTGCTGGCCGCCGGGATCGGCTTCTCGATCAATATCGGCGCCTATGCCGGCGAGATCCTGCGCAGCGCCATCGCCGCCGTCGACAAGGGCCAGTGGGAGGCCGCCAGCGTGCTGGGCATGAGCCGCGGCCAGGCCCTGCGCCGGGTGATCCTGCCCCAGGCCGCCCGCACCGCCGTCGCGCCGCTGTCCAACAGCTTCATCAGCCTGGTCAAGGACACCTCCCTGGCCGCCACCATCCAGGTGCCCGAGCTGTTCCGCCAGGCCCAGCTGATCACCGCCCGCACCTACGAGATCTTCGCCATGTATCTGGCGGCCGCCGCCCTCTATTGGATGCTCTCCAGCCTGCTGGCCCTGGGCCAGACCCGACTGGAACGCCAGGCGGAGGGCCGGCGATGAACGCGGCTATCGACGCCAAGGGCCTGATCAAGCGCTTCGGCGCCACCACCGTCGTCAATGGCGTGGACCTGACCGTCGCTCCCGGCGAGACCGTCGCGGTCATCGGCCCCAGCGGCTCGGGCAAGAGCACCCTGCTGCGCTGCCTGGCGGGGCTTGAGACGATCGACGGCGGAACCTTGACCGTGGCCGGCGTGACGGCGGGCTCCAAGCCGCCCCTGGCCCGCGCCCTGAAGGGCCGCGTCGGCTTCGTGTTCCAGAGCTTCAACCTGTTCCCGCACCGCACGGCCCTGCAGAACGTCGCCGAGGGCCTGATCGTCGTGCGGGGGGTGAGACCCGCCGAAGCCCACGACAAGGCCCGCGCCCTGCTGACCAAGGTGGGCCTGGCCCATCGCGTCGACGCCTATCCGCGCGAACTGTCCGGCGGCCAGCAGCAGCGCTGCGCCATCGCCCGGGCCCTGGCCATGGATCCCGAGGTCATCCTGTTCGACGAGCCGACCTCCGCCCTCGATCCAGAACTGGTCGGCGAGGTGCTGACGGTGATCCGCGACCTGGCCGCCGAGAAGCGCACCCTGGTCATCGTCACCCACCAAATGGACTTCGCGCGCGATGTGGCCGATCGGACGCTGTTCATGGATGACGGCGTTATTATTGAACAAGGCCCTTCCGCCGAAGTGCTTGGTTCGCCTAAGGAGGAGCGTACGCGGCGATTCCTCAGCAAGGTGAGTGGCCTAAGGTCATAATTTGGCCTCCGGCGCCCCCCACCTCCTCTCCGCCGACGCCGTGTGCTGTGAGGCGAGGTCCAGTGAAACCCTATATCGATCTGCAAGGCGCATCGGGCGCTGTCTACCGTTACAAGCTGGCCGAGGATCGCGATCCTCGGACGACGATCGCCGGCAATTTCGTGTTCATCGACGCGACCGGAACCGTCGTCTACGCCGGCGAGGCCAACAATCTGCACGGGGCCGGCAACCGCTTCCCCGAGGCCGCCCAGAAGCACAAGGCCGAGTATCTCTACACCCGCCTGAACGTGTCGGGCGCCTCGCGTTCGGACGAACTGCAGGACATCATCGCCGCCGTGAAACCGGTGATGAACCGGGGCGAGTAAGCCTCGCAGCCTGACGTCCACATCTGACGCAGGCTTCGCTATGGTGGCGCGCAATGCGCCCCGAGATTCTCTTTCCGCTGTTTACGCCGGTCTCCACGCTGAAAGGCGTGGGGCCGCGCGTCGCGCCGCTGGTCGAACGGCTGGCGGGGCCGCTCGTGCGCGACGTGCTGTTCACGCTGCCGGCCAGCCTGATCCGCCGCACCGCCACCACCTCGGACCGCGCCGTCGACGGCCAGGTCCAGACCTTCCTGGTCACCATCGACGCCCATCTGCCGCCGCAGCGGTCGGGCCAGCCCTGGCGGATCCGCGCCTGGGACGAGCACGGCTTCGTCACCCTGACCTGGTTCAAGGGCCACGGCCCCCACCTGGAACGCCAGCATCCGGTCGGCGCCAAGCGGGCCGTCAGCGGCAAGGTCGAGCGGTTCGGCAACGAGATCCAGGTCGCCCATCCCGACTACCTGCTGGACATCGACAAGGCCGGCGAGATCCCGGCCGTCGAACCGGTCTATCCCGCCACCGCCGGTCTGCCCTCGCGCACCTTCCGCAAGTTCGCCCAGGAAGCCCTGGAGCGGGCCGCCAGCCTGCCCGAGTGGCAGGATCCGGCCTGGCTGGCCAAGAGCGGCTTTCCGGCCTGGCGCGAGGCCCTGGCCCTGGTCCACGGCCCGCAGGCCGAGATCGACCTGTCGCCGATGTCGGTGGCCCGCCGGCGTCTGGCCTATGACGAACTTCTGGCCCACCAGCTGGCCCTGGCCCAGCGCAAGGCCGGCAAGCGTTCGCACCCCGCCCCGCGCATCACGGCCGGCCCGCTGTCGGACGCGGTCGAAAAGGCCCTGCCCTTCAAGCTGACCGGCGCCCAGATCCGTGCTCTGTCGGAAGTGCGCGGCGACATGGCCAGCGGCGAGCGCATGGGCCGCCTGCTGCAGGGCGACGTCGGTTCGGGCAAGACCGTGGTGGCCATGCTGGCCATGGCCGACGCGGCCTCCAGCGGCTTGCAGTCGGCCCTGATGGCCCCGACCGAGATCCTGGCTCGCCAGCACTACGAGACCCTGGCCCCGCCGCTGGAGGCCCAGGGCCTGGCCGTGATCCTGCTGACCGGCCGCGACAAGGGCGCCGCCCGAGCCTCGAAGCTGGCCAAGCTGGCCGACGGCTCGGCCGCCGTCGCGGTGGGCACCCACGCCCTGTTCCAGGATGACGTGGTGTTCAAGGGCCTCGGCCTGACCATCATCGACGAACAGCACCGCTTCGGCGTCAACGAACGCAAGCGGCTGCAAGACAAGGGGGAAGGCGCGCACCTGGTCGCCATGTCGGCCACGCCGATCCCGCGCACCTTGGAGCTGACGGTGTTCGGCGACCTGGACGTCTCGCGCATCGACGAGAAGCCGCCGGGCCGCACGCCGGTCGCCACCCGCGCCTCGCCCACGCCGCGCATCCCCGAGATCATCGCGCGCTTGAAGGCCGCCGCCCAGGCCGGAGCCCAGGCGTTCTGGATCTGCCCGCTGGTCTCGGAGTCCGACAAGATCGACCTGCGCGACGCCGAGCGCCGGGCCGCGTCCCTGCGCGAGGCCATCGGCCCCAGCGTCGGCCTGGTCCACGGCCAGATGGCCGCCGCCGAGAAGGACGCGATCATGGCCGACTTCGTCGACGGCAAGGTCAGCGTTCTGGTCGCCACCACGGTGGTCGAGGTCGGGGTCAATGTGCCCAACGCCAGCATCATGGTCATCGAGCACGCCGACCGCTTCGGCCTGGCCCAGCTTCACCAACTTCGGGGGCGCGTCGGCCGCGGGGCGCGCGAGAGCTCGTGCGTGCTGCTCTACGACCCGCCGCTGTCGGAGACCGCCCAGCAGCGGCTGGACATCTTGCGCCGCAGCGACGACGGCTTCGAGATCGCCGAAAAGGACCTGGAGCTGCGCGGCGGCGGCGATCCGCTGGGCCTCAAGCAAAGCGGCTTCCCGGCCTACAAGCTGGCCGACCCGGTCGCCCATCGCGACCTGATCGCCGTGGCCGCCGACGACGCCCGCCTGATCCTGGCCCGCGACCCCGACCTGACCAGCCCGCGCGGCCAGGCGGTGCGGACCCTGCAGCAGTTGTTCGACTGGAAGGCCGCCTCGCCCTTGAACGACGCGGGGTGACGGGTATGGCCAAGGTCCTGATCCCGATCCCGGCCCGAGACTTCGACCCGACCGAGGTCGCCATCCCTTGGAAGGTGCTGACCGAGCGCGGCCATGCGGTCGCTTTCGCCACGCCCGACGGCCGGCCCGGCGCCGCCGATGAGATCATGGTCACCGGCAAGGGCCTGCCCCTGGTCGGCGGCCTGCTGCGGGCCAACGCCGAGGCTCGGGCGGCTTACGCCGCGATGCTGACCGATCCGGCCTTCCAGACGCCGCGACGCTGGGACGACTTCGGCGCCTTCGACGGCCTGTTGCTACCCGGCGGCCATCGGGCGCGGGGCATGCGCGCGTATCTGGAGAGCCCCGAGCTGCAGGCGGCGGTCGTCCAGGCCTTCGCGGCCAGCAAGCCCGTCGCCGCCATCTGCCACGGCGTGCTGCTGGCCGCCCGCAGTCTAGATCCGTCCACCGGTCGCTCGGTGTTGCACGGCCACAAGACTACGGCCCTGACCTGGGCCCTGGAGCGCTCGGCCAGCGTTCTGGCCCACGTCTTCCGCCCCTGGGACTGCAACTATTACCGTACCTATGTCGAAACCCCCGGCCAGCCGGCGGGGTTCATGTCGGTGCAGGCCGAGGTGACCCGGGCGTTGGCGAGGCCAGACGACTTCCTCGACGTGCCCGCCGACGCCCCGGATCGCAAGCGCAAGACCTCTGGCCTGGAGCGCGACACGGCCAGCGACGCCAGTCCCGCCTTCGTGGTCCGGGACGGACGCTACGTCTCGGCCCGCTGGCCCGGCGACGCTCACGCCTTCGCCGCGACCTTCGCCCAGGTGCTGGACGAAGCGATCTTGCTTGACGCTGGGTGAAGCGAGGGAGGCTGGCGACCATGGACGTGCCCGCCGCCCTCTCCGCCCTGGCTCCGCGCCTGTCGCCCCTTCTTTCGTCACGGGCGACAACGGCCGTGAACATCCGCCGACTGTCGGGCGGGGCCAGCCTGGAGACCTGGGCGTTCGATCTGGACGACGGAACACCGCTGATCCTGCGCCGACGGCCGCCCGGCGGCTCGATGAGCGCCGCCGCCCTGCCTCTGTCCACCGAGGCCGCCCTGCTGGTCGCCGTCGCCCCCGCGCCCGTGCCGGAGGTCGTCCGCGTCTGCGCACCTATCGACGGCCTGGGCGAGGCCTATGTCATGCGCCGGCTGGACGGCGAGACCCTGGGCAAGCGGATCGTTCGCGACGAGGCCTTCGCCAGCGTGCGTCCGAGCCTGGCGCGGCGTTGCGGCGAGGTGCTGGCGGCGATCCACGCCACGCCGCTGGACGACCTCCCGCCGCTGGAGACCTCCGACGCCGCCAGCGAACTGGCGCGCTACGAGGCCATCTACCGCCAGTCCGGCGCCCAGCGGCCGGTGTTCGAAGCCGCCTTCCGCTGGCTGGCGAGCCGCGCGCCGCCACTGGAGCGACCGGTGCTGGTGCACGGCGACTTTCGCAACGGCAACCTGATGATCTCGCCCCACGCCGGACTGGTGGGCGTCCTGGACTGGGAACTGGCCCATCTGGGCGACCCGGCCGAGGATCTGGGCTGGATCTGCGTCAATTCCTGGCGGTTCGGGCAATGGCGGCGGCCCGTGGGCGGCTTCGGCGACTACCAGGACCTGCTGGACGGCCACGCCGCGGCCGGCGGCGCGCCGGTGTCGCTGGAACGGCTGCTATTCTGGCAGGCCCTGGGCTCGCTGAAATGGGGCGTCATGTGCCTGATGATGTACGCCAGCTTCGCCAGCGGCGCGGACCGTTCGATCGAGCGGGCGATGATCGGCCGCCGGGCCAGCGAGACCGAGATCGACCTGGTGTTGCTGATGGAGCGGGCCGCGTGATCACCCACCCCACGGCCGGAGAACTGCGCGAGGCCCTGGCCGCTCTTGAGGCGGGCCCGCCTGGAGATCCCCGCGCCGCCTTCATCACCCGCGTCGCCGACAACGCCCGCGCGACGCTGGAGCGGGAGGCGGCCCTGGGTCCGTCGGCCGAGGCGGCGGCTGTGGAGCGCCTGCGGGATCTGCTGGGTTCGGGCGACGACTTCAAGGCGCTGAACGCCGAACTCTGCGCGCGATTGGCCGACGGTCGGCTAGCGCCGCTGGACCCGGCGGTGCTGGCCCATCTGAAAGCTAGCGTGACGGACCAGCTCGCGATCGATCAGCCGGGGTATTCCGGGTTGGCGGCGCTAGACGGCTGAACAGCCTTGCGTCCTTCGAGGCGCGCTCACCAGCGCGCACCTCAGGATGAGGACGGCTTGCTGAGGTCCTCATCCTGAGGTGTGAGGCGAAGCCGAGCCTCGAAGGACGCACGGCCATTCAGTCTAAGGTGCGACCGCCGCCGGTCGCGCTTTCAGCGCCGCCACCCGAGCCAGGGCGTCGGCCTCGATGTCGGCCCAGAACAGGTTGAAGCCGTCGACCTTGCGCCGATCCGTCCACGACCCGCTGTCGCGCAGCGAGGTCGATTTCGGCCGCCCGGTGTGCAGCAGGCCGTTCTGGCACTGGGCCCAGACCTGACGCTTGAGCAGGGCCGGCCGCGACCCCCATTCCAGGCCCGTGGCGTTGGCCGCGCCCAGGTTCAGCTTGGCCGGGGCGCGGATTTCGTTGTGCGCGCCCAGCAGCGGGTTGACGCAGAGCGGCCGCCGGCCGTCCAGGGTGACCAGTTCGTCGCCGCCGCTCCAGACCAGCGAACGATTGGTCAGCTCCTGGGCCTGCTGGAAGTCGCCGTCCAGCATCGAGGCCCAGGCGACCACGCAGCCGGCTTCCTCGCGACGCAGGCAGGCCGGCACGGGCGCGCCGGGTCCGAACTCGTCGGCCGGGACCACGGTCTCGATCAGATAGACGCCGGCCAGGCGGGCTCGCAGCGCCGCGTTGGGCGCGATCTCCTCGTTCAGCAGCCGCTCGGCCAAGATGCCGCCCTGCTCCACCCCGACCAGCACGATCGGCCGGCCGCCGTTGTCGTGGGCCAGATAACGGCGGAACGCGTCGCGGACGTCGTCATAGGCGAAGCGCCGGGCGTCCCGGGCGTCGTCGCGCAGGGTCAGGAAGGTGTAGAGGCTGGCCTGGCGATAGCGCGGCGCGAAGATCCGTCCCACCCGCGCGAACGGCGCGGCGTAGTTGGGCAGCATCACCCGCGCCAGGTCGCGCGCCGCCTTGGGCTGGTCGAACGGCGCGTTCCAGTCGCGGCCGCCGTCATAGCTAGTGGGGTGCACGAAGAAGACATCGGCGCCGCCGCGTCCCGCCGCGTCGCGCTGCGCCAGCAAGGCCCAGGCCTCGGGCTTGGCGTAGTTCGGAGCCGGCGGCGGATCGTAGGTCTGGAACGGGATCTTGGGATCCAGCGTCGTGCGCAGGATGTCGTAGCGCCAGTAGAACGCGGCCGCCAGGACCAGCGCCAGGAACAGCACCGCCCCCGCGAAGATCCAGCGCTTGAAACCCTTGAAGCGGTCGGCCATGGGCCTTGGTTACACCAAGGCGCCGCGTCGCGCGAGACGGCGCGGAGGCCTTACGCGCCTTCCTGTCCGATGATCGCCACCGAACAGACATTGCTGGCCGGCGCGCCGCCCAGATTGTGGGTCATGCCGAACACCGGATCCTTCAGCTGGCGCTCGCCGGCCCGTCCCTGGAGCTGCAGGTACATCTCGTAGAGCATGCGCAGGCCCGACGCGCCGATCGGGTGGCCGAAGCATTTGAGCCCGCCGTCGATCTGGCACGGCAGGCCGCCGTCGGCGTCGTAGAAGCCTTCCAGCACATCGCGCCAGCCCTGGCCCTCGGGCGAGATGAACAGGTCCTCCATGGTCACCAGCTCGGTGATCGAGAAGCAGTCGTGCACCTCCATCATCGAGATCTGCTCGCGCGGCCGCTCGATGCCGGCCTCGCGATAGGCCTTGCCGGCGGCGATGCGGGCGGTGTGGAAGTGGCTTCCGTCCCAGCCGTTGTACTGGCTCTCGTAGCCGTTGGAGACCGACAGCTGCAGGGCCTTGACCATGGTCAGGTTCTTCTTGCCCAAGGCGCGGGCGATCTCCGGCGTGGTGACGATGGCCGCCGCCGCCCCGTCCGACACGCCGCAGCAGTCGAACAGGCCCAGGGGCTCGGCGATCATCGGGGCGTTCAGCACCTGCTCCTCGGTGACGGCCTTCTGGAGGTGGGCCTTCTTGTTCTTGGCGCCGTTGGCGTGGCTCTTGACCGAGACATGGGCGATGGCGCGCTTGAGGTCCTCGCGCGAGACGCCGTGCTTGGCGCGGTAGGCGGAGGCCAGCTGGGCGAAGTTACCGGGGGCCGAACCGTTGGGAATGATCTGCGGCATCAGGGTGCCGGGATTGCCGACCGGCAGGCCGCCATAGCCGGTGTCCTTCAGCTTCTCCACGCCCACGGCGATGGCGATGTCGGCCGCGCCCGCCGCCACGGCGTAGACCGCGCCCCGGAAGGCTTCCGAGCCCGAGGCGCAGAAGTTCTCCACCCGGGTGACGGCGATGTTGGGCAGGCGCAGGGCGATCGACAGCGGCGTGCCGCCCTTGCCCGTGCCCAGTTCGTCGACATGGGTCGAGAACCAGGCCGCGTCCAGCTGGCTGGGTTCGATGCCAGCGTCGGCCATGGCCTCGATATAGGCCTCGACCATCAGGTCGTCGGGCCCGGCGTCCCAGCGCTCGCCGAACTTGCTGCAGCCCATCCCCAGGATGGCGACCTTGTCGCGAATGCCCTTGGCCATGGTCGTGCTCCTATTCCGCCGCCAGGGCGGTGTTGGCGATGGCCGCGCGGTCGGGGGCGGCTTTCCAGAAGTAGCGGGTAAAGCCGCGCTTCTCGTCGACGTCCTTGATGCGGAACACCATCTTGACCGGCAGGCCGCTATCGACCTCGCCCTGCTCGACGTCGGTGATGTCCATCATGATCCGCCCGCCGCCCTCGAAGACGATCATGCCGTAGTGGTTGGGCGGGCTCATCGAGAAGGTCAGGTAGTCGGCCGAGTAGCTGAGCACCGAGGCCTTGCGCTCGGCGAAGCGGTACGGCTCCTGGGTGTCGACGGCCGGGTTGTTGGGGGCCACCGAGATCCGGGTGCGGGGGAACTGGACCACGCCGGTTTCGCGGCAGCGACCGCCGACCAGGCCCAGGATCTGGTCCTGGTTGCGATAGAGGGTGGTCAGGGCCGTCTTGTTGTCCTTCTCGGCCCGCATACCCTTGTCCCATTCGACCAGGCCGTTGAAGGTAAGGAACTTCAGATAGTTGTCCTCGATTTTTCGATCGGCCAGCGAACCGGTGACGCCACGCGCGGGGCGACGGTCGCCGATGTCGCCACCGGCGCGGAACACCAGGGCCTCCGCGCCCTGGCCGAACTGGGCGACCAGGACGATCTCGCCCGGCTTGGCCTGCTCCAGGGCATGGGCCAGCATCAGCGGACCGTGGGCGCAACCGGCTTCGCCCAGGGTCAGGGCCAGGTTGTCGCGCACCGCCTCGGGGGCGATCCCGATGGTCTTGGCCAAGCTAGCGGCCATGCCGGCGAAGGTGGACGGAAAGCAGAAATGCGAGACGTCCGAGGCGCTCAGACCCGAGACCTCCAAGGCCTGGCGGATGGCCGGCGGGACCAGCTTGACGATGCCCTCGTCGCGGATCCAGCGCTCCTCCCAGCCATAGTCGAATTCGCTGTCGGCCCCGCGGAAGTGGTCGACGAAGTCGTCGGTGATGCTGCCCCGGCCCAGGAATTCCGCCGCGCCGGCCTCAGCGGAAATCACGAACGCCGCCGCGCCGTCGCCGTTGTCGAGTTCCTGACTGGACGCAGCGCGAGCCCGCCGGTGTTCGCCGGTCGCGACCAGGGCGCGTTTCGCCGCGCCGCCCTGCACGGCCGCCAGCGCCTGGCCCAGCGCCGCCAGGCCACACCGCTGGGAGCCGGTCACGTCGGTCGAGGCGATGGCCTTTTCCAGGGTCAGGGCGGCGGCCACAATGCCGGCGTTCTGGCGGTCGACGAACGGGGCCGTGGTCGAGGCAAAGTAGAGGGCGTCGACAGCCGAGCGATCGTCGTCGGGGCCCAGGGCGTCACGCGCCGCCTCGACCGCCATGGTCAGGGCGTCTTCGTCCCAATTGGCCATGGCGCGCTCGCCCTTGGCCTTGGCGCGGAGGTTGGGCGCGACCCAGGCGTTGGCCTCGGTCACCGCCTTGCGGCTGAGCCGAAGGCGCGGCGCATAGGCGCCCCAGGCGGCGATGCCGACCATGTTCCACTCCCTGACCACCGCCTGTCTCAGCGACTTATCAGCGGTTAGCTTACGCTGGCGGAAAGGGTCGGCAAGTGTGACCTGACGTCAGCCGTGCGTCCTCAACGATACGGATCGTCGGTGTTCAGGAACCCGGCCACATAGTCCTCCACGCCGTCCTCCAGCGAGGTCATCGGCGCGTTGTAGCCGGCGGCGCGCAGGCGGCTCATGTCAGCCTGGGTGAAGTATTGGTACTTGCCGCGCAGCACTTCGGGCATGTCGAAATAGTCGATGTCGGGCTCGCGGCCCACGGCGCGGAACGTGGCTTCGGCCAGGGCCTTGAACGAGCGCGCCTTGCCCGAGCCCAGGTTGTAGACACCGTTGACGTGCGGGCTCTTGGCCAGCCAGGCGACCACATCGGCTACGTCGCGGACATAGACGAAGTCGCGCAGTTGGCCGCCGTCCTCGTAGTCGGGGTGGTGCGACTTGAACAGGCGCACGCCCTCGCCCGCCGCCACCTTGGGCCAGATCTGGCAGACCACCGACTTCATGCCGTCCTTGTGGTCCTCGTTGGGGCCGTAGACGTTGAAGAACTTCAGTCCCACCCACTGGGTCGGCGCGTGACCCCGGGCGGCCTCGCGCACGGCGTAGATGTCGAACAGCGCCTTGGACCAGCCATAGGCGTTCAGCGGCCGCAGGGCCTTGAGGCTTTCCAGGTCGTCCTTGCCGTCGAAGCCTTGCAGGCCGTCGCCGTAAGTGGCGGCGGAGGAAGCATAAATCAGCCGCCGCTGATGCTGGGCGCACCACCGCCACAGATCCCGCGACAGCACGAAGTTGGACTGCACGATCAGGTCGGCGTCCGGCTCGGTGGTCGAGGAGACGGCGCCCATGTGGATCACCAGCTCGACCTCGTCGCCGCGCTCGGCCAGCCAGTCGAACAGGTCTTCCGGCGCCACGAAGTCGGCGATCGGCGACTTGGCGAGGTTCTTCCACTTGTTCTGCGCGGCCTCGCCCAGCCAATCGCAGACCACGACGTCGAGACTGTCGTCCTCGCACAGCTTGGCCACGATGTTGGAGCCGATGAAACCGGCGCCGCCGGTGACGAGGATGACGCGTCTGGACATGATCCGCGTTATGGCACAGGGGGCGGTGGGGGCAAGGTATTGGCTCGGAGCGTCGGAGTGAACGTGCGGATCGATCGAGACGGCCCCATCCTCGTCTGGCTGCGCAAGGACCTGCGCCTGGCCGACAACCCCGCCCTGGCCGCGGCCGCCGCCACGGGCCGGCCGGTGATCCCCCTCTACATCCTGGACGAGACGCCCGGGGTGCGCCCGATAGGCGCCGCTTCGCTGTGGTGGCTGGACAAATCACTGGCCGCCCTGGCCGCCTCGCTGGGGACGATCGGCTCGCGGCTGATCCTGCGGCGCGGACCGGCACGCGCGGTGCTGGAGGACGTCGTCGCCCACGCCAAGCCCGCCGCCGTGGTCTGGAATCGTCTCTACGACGCCGACTCCATTGAACGCGACAGCGACCTCAAGGCCTGGCTGAAGGACGACGGGATCGCCTGCGAGAGCTTCAACGCCGGCCTGCTGAACGAACCCTGGACGGTGAAGAACGGCTCGGGCCAGCCCTACAAGGTCTTCACCCCGTACTGGCGCGCGGCCCGCGACCAGCTGCACCACGTCCATGTCGAGTCCGCGCCCAAGGCTCCGGCCGCGCCCGGCCACTGGCCGCGCACCGAGGCGCTGGACGGCTGGAACCTGCACCCCACCCGGCCTGATTGGTCCAAGGGCTTCGACCTATGGACGCCCGGCGAGGCTGGGGCGCTGGAGCGGCTGGACGACTTCCTGTCTGGGCCGATCGCCGACTACGACCACAAGCGCGACTTCCCGGGCGTGGAGGTTACTTCGCGCCTTTCCCCGCATCTGCACTTCGGCGAGATCGGCCCGCGCCAGGTCTGGGTCGCGGCCCGCACCGCCGCCGAAGCCGGCGACGCGCCCGCCGGCCAGGTCGAGAAGTTCCTGTCCGAGATCGGCTGGCGCGAGTTCAACCATTCGATCCTGTTCCACAACCCGAACCTGCCGAAGGCCAATTTCCGGCCGGAGTTCGACGGCTTTCCCTGGGTGCGCGACGACGCCGCGTTCGAGGCCTGGACCCGAGGCCAGACCGGCTATCCCATCGTCGACGCCGGAATGCGCGAGCTGTGGGCCACCGGCTTCATGCACAACCGCGTGCGGATGATCGTCGCCTCGTTCCTGATCAAGCACCTGCTGATCGACTGGCGTAAGGGCGAGGCCTGGTTCTGGGACACGCTGGTCGACGCCGACCTGGCCAACAATGTCGGCAACTGGCAATGGGTGGCGGGCAGCGGAGCCGACGCGGCGCCCTATTTCCGCATCTTCAACCCGATCGCCCAGGGCCAGAAATTCGACCCCGCCGGCGCCTATGTCCGCCGCTGGGTTCCGGAACTGGCCGTCCTGCCCGACGCACTGATCCACGAACCGTGGAAGGCTTCAGCCCATTCCTCCGGCGCCAAGCGGCCCTATCCTGAACCGATCGTCGGACATTCGGCGGCGCGTGAGCGCGCGCTCGAGGCCTATCGCGACCTCAAGGGAGGTTAGCCCCCACCACCCGGTTAGGTAGTAACCCCATTTACAGCTTGGTTCCGAGAGTTCTTAATTTCGGCATCAGTTAAGGATGGGAGCGTCGATGACCGATATCCTGCCTGCGACCTGGCCCGCCACGGCCCGCGACCCCGAGCTGCGTCGCGCCCCGGCCGCCTTCCGAACCGCCCTCCGCGTGGCCGTGGAGAACTGGGCGGTGGGAACCCTGACCTTCGTCCTGCCGTCCGGAAAGCCGTTGCGGATCGTCGGCAAGACGCCGGGTCCGGACGCGGTGATCCGCATCCACGACTACCGGTTCATCCGCCGGGCCCTGGCCTCGGGCGACATTGGCTTCGCCGAGGGCTACATGGCCGGCGAGTGGGACACGCCCGACCTGTCGGTGGTGCTGGAAGCGTTCTCGCGCAACTTCGACCGGCTGACGGCCCTGGTGCGCGGCAATCCGCTGATGCAGGCGGTCAACAAGCTCTACCACCTGTTCCATCGCAATGATCGCGAGGGCTCGCGCAAGAACATCCACGCCCACTACGACCTGGGCAACAGCTTCTATTCGCGCTGGCTCGACCCCAGCATGACCTATTCCTCGGCCCTCTATGAGACCCCCAGCCAGCCGCTGGACCAGGCTCAACGGGCCAAGTACGCGGCCCTGGCGCGCTCGATCGACCTGAAGCCCGGCCAGCACGTGCTGGAGATCGGCTGTGGCTGGGGCGGTTTCGCCGAGTTCGCGGCCAAGGAGGTCGGCGCCAAGGTGACCGGCGTCACCATCTCCCAGGCCCAGCACGACTTCGCCCGCCAGCGGCTGTTCGACCAGGGCCTGGCCGAAAAGGCCGACATCCGCCTGATCGACTATCGCGACATCCAGGGCCAGTTCGACGCCGTCGCCTCGATCGAGATGTTCGAGGCGGTGGGCGAGGAGTACTGGCCCACCTATTTCGGCAAGATCCGCGAAGTGCTGTCGCCCGGCGGCCGCGCCGGCCTGCAGATCATCACCATCCGCGACGAGCTGTTCGCCCGCTATCGCAGCCATACCGACTTCATCCAGCGCTACGTCTTCCCGGGCGGCATGCTGCCCAGCGAAGCCCGCCTGCGCCAGGAAACCGACGCCGCCGGCCTGGCCTGGACCGACGTCAATCGCTTCGGCCAGAACTACGCCGACACCCTGGCCGAGTGGGCCGCGCGGTTCGAGGCCGCCTGGGGCGACATCAAGGGCCAGGGCTTCGACGAGCGGTTCCGGCGGCTGTGGCGGTTCTATCTCAGCTACTGCGAGGCCGGCTTCCGCACCGAGCGCACCAATGTGATCCAGCTGGGCCTGTCGCGGATTTAGCGCCGCGCGAGTCTGGCGAATGGGTCCGTGCGTCCCGACCTTGGGTGTGCGTACACTGAACGACGCGCACCCGAGGTCGACCCGATGAACCTCTACACCCTGGTCCTGGATTTCCACGGCGGCACCTACATCACCCAGTTCGAGGCCGCCGCCCCGACCGACGCGGTCGCCGCCTGGTGCAAGGAGCTGGAGGACGAGCAATTGCTGGGCGAGGCCTCGTTCCCGGTGGCCGAGGGCATCATGGTCGACGCCATCGAGAACCACCTGGTCGAGGTCGAGGGCCTGCACGGCGCCTGGTGCGCGGCGGCCACCGTCAACGGCAACCTGGCGCTGCTGAACGTGATCATCACCCAGCGCATCGATTGAACCTGCGCTGAAGTCGGCGAGGTCGCCTTCAGGAAAACTGGTCTTGCTTACCAGCCGCGCATCACGATCTACCCTACCGACCTCACGACCGGCCGGACCGAAGAGATGACCGTAAAGACCAGTGTTCTCGACGCTATCGGCGACACGCCCCTGATCCGCCTCAACCGCGCCAGCGACGCCACCGGTTGCGAGATCCTGGGCAAGGCCGAGTTCATGAACCCCGGCCAGTCGGTCAAGGACCGCGCGGCCCTGGGCATCATCCGCGACGCCGAAGCCAAGGGCCTGCTGCGACCCGGCGGCCGGATCGTCGAGGGCACGGCCGGCAACACCGGCATCGGCCTGGCCATGGTCGCCTCGGCCCTGGGCTACAAGACCACCATCGTCATCCCGCGCACCCAGAGCCAGGAGAAGAAGGACGCCATTCGGCTGCTCGGCGCCGAGCTCGTCGAGGTGGACGCCGTCCCCTACTCCAACCCCGACAACTATGTCCGCTATTCCGGCCGCCTGGCCGAGGAACTGGCCAAGACCGACCCTAACGGTGCGATCTGGGCCAACCAGTTCGACAACGTCGCCAATCGCCAGGCCCACTTCGACACCACCGGCCCGGAGATCTTCGAGCAGACCGACGGCAAGGTCGACGGCTTCATCTGCGCGATCGGTTCGGGCGGCACCCTGGCCGGCGTCGCCGCCGCCCTGCGGGCCCGCAAGCCGTCGGTGAAGATCGGCCTGGCCGATCCGCACGGCGCCTCGCTCTACAGCTGGTACGCCGACGGCGAGCTGAAGGCCGAGGGGACCTCGATCAGCGAGGGCATCGGCCAGGGCCGGATCACCGCCAACCTCGAAGGCCTGGACGTCGACTATCCGTTCCGGGTCAGCGACGAGGAGATGCTGGAGCAGGTCTTCGACCTGGTGCAGCACGAGGGCCTGTGCCTGGGCGGCTCGACCGGCATCAACGTGGCCGGCGCGGTGCGCATGGCCAAGGCCATGGGGCCGGGCCACACCATCGTGACCATCCTCTGCGACCATGGCTCGCGCTACCAGAGCAAGCTGTTCAACCCCGCCTTCCTGGCCGATAAGGGTTTACCCGTCCCGCCCTGGATGTAATCCCCTAGGGGATCACCAAAGGTTGCGACACTCAACCACCCAGTGCAGGATCATCCCAAGTCGCACCGGGAGGGCCTGATGGCTTGGAAGGGTATTGTCGGCAAGAGTTTCACGCCGGACGCGTTCGAAACCTATTGCGAAGGCTTGAAGTGGTCGACCTGGCGGCCCAACTTCATCGTACTGCACAATACCGGCGTACCGTCGCTGGACCAGCGGCCCCAGGGACTGACCCAGCAGCACATCGCCAATCTCGAGGCCTACTACCGCGACAATCAGAAATGGAGCGCGGGCCCGCACCTGTTCGTCGACGACAAGCAGATCTGGGTCTTCACGCCCCTGACCGTGTCGGGCGTCCATTCGCCCAGCTGGAACAGCGTGGCCCTTGGCGTTGAGATGCTGGGCGACTTCGACAAGGACGCCTTTGATAGCGGCCGCGGGGCCCAGGTGCGCGACAATGTCGTGGCCGCCATGGCCACCCTCTCGACCGTGCTGGGCCTGGATCCCAACTCCATGCGCCTGCATCGCGAGGATCCCAAGACCACCCACGCCTGCCCCGGCAAGAACGTCAAGAAGCTGGAGGTCATCCAGCGCGTGCAGGACAAGATCGAGCAGGAAGCCCAGGAGCACAGCCTCAGCGAGGCGCATCCCTAGCCCCTTCCGCTCATCCCGGCATTCGCCGGGATGAGCGGATTTGAGAGCCACCTTTCGAGCCTTACAGCCCTTGCTCCGCACCGCCGATCGCGTGATCTTGCCCGCCTTCTCGAAGGGGCGAGTCAGACCCCGAAAGGCTTTCGTCATGACCCACGCCGACCCACTCGTCTCGACCGCCTGGCTGGCCGAGCACCTCGACGCGCCGGACGTGCGGATCGTCGACGGCTCGTGGCACATGCCCGCCGCCCAGCGCGATCCCCGGGCCGAGTACGCCGTGGCCCACATCCCCGGCGCGGTGTTCTTCGACATCGACGAGATCTCGGACGAGACCTCCGACCTGCCGCACATGCTGCCCTCGCCGATCAAGTTCGCCTCGCGGGTCAAGAAGCTGGGCCTGGGCGACGGGTCGAAAATCGTCGTCTACGACACCAGCGGCATCCTGCCGGCCGCCCGCGTCTGGTGGGAGTTCCGCGCCATGGGCCACGAGGACGTGGTGGTGCTGGACGGCGGCCTGCCCAAGTGGATCGCCGAGGGCCGCCCGGTCGAGGACCTGGCCGTCACCCCGCAGGAACGTCACTTCACCCCGCGCTTCCAGGCCGACATCGTCCGCTCGATCGACCAGATGAAGCGCAACCTGGAGACCGGTCGCGAACAGGTGATCGACGCCCGCGCCGCTGGCCGCTTCGAAGGCCGTGATCCCGAGCCCCGCGCCGGCCTGCGCGGCGGCCACATCCCCGGCTCGCGCAACATTCCGCTGTCGGCCCTGCTGGCGCCCGACGGGACCATGCTGCCGGCCGACAAGCTGCCCGCCGTTTTCGAAGCGGCCGGTGTCGACATCAGCAAGCCGATCGCCACCACCTGCGGCTCGGGCATCACCGCCGCCGTGGTGTCCCTGGCCCTGGCCCGCCTCGGCAAGCCCCGGGCGGCGGTCTACGACGGTTCCTGGACGGAATGGGGCGGCCGCGAGGACGTGCCGGTGGCGACTGGCAAGGCCTGAGCGCACCCACTTGCCCCCACCTGACCGCTACGCGGTCTGTCCGCCCCCGTAGGGGGCGGAGGACGAAAGCGCGGAGCCTCTTCCCCCTATGGGGGAAGACGATCGCGAAGCGATCCGTAGGGGCAAGTGTTCGCCGCATTGAACCTTGAACCTTGGCGTCGCTACGCCCTAAACCACACGGATTACCCGCCGCGTAGAGCACCGCCATGGATGAAGAAACCCGCCTGGTCCGCAAGGGCGCCCCGCCCAAGGGCGGCGGCGTTCTGGCCCGCACGGTCAATCCGCCGATCCAGCGCGGCTCGACCGTGCTGCTGCCCAACGCCGCCTCGCTGTACGACGACAATCAGCTGACCTACGGCATCACGGGCCTGTCCTCGCCGGCCAACCTGCAGGTCGCCCTGGCCGAGCTCGAGGGCTCGCCGGACGTGACGCTGTACCCGTCGGGCCTGGCGGCGATCACCGGCGTCATGCTGGCCTTGCTGAAGGCCGGCGACGAGATCCTGGTGGTCGACAGCGCCTACAAGCCCACTCGTCGGTTCTGCGACCGCGTGCTGACCCGCTTCGGCGTCAAGACCACTTACTACGACCCGGCCCTGTCGCCCGAAGGCCTCATGGCCCTGTGCACGCCGGCCACCCGGATGATCCTGCTGGAAGCCCCAGGTTCGCTGACCTTCGAGATGCAGGACATCCCGGCCATCGCCGCCGCCGCCAACGCGCGCGGCGTGCTGACCATGATCGACAACACCTGGGCGGCCAGCTTCTACTTCAAGCCCCTGGCCCATGGGGTGACCATCAGCGTCCAGGCCCTGACCAAATATGTCGGCGGCCACTCCGACGTCTTCATGGGCAGCGCCGCCACCGCCGACAACGTGATCGGCAACCAGTTGGGCGACGCGATGTGGGACATCGGCTGGTCGGTGTCGCCCGACGACGCCTACACGGTGCTGCGCGGCCTGCGCACCCTGGCCACCCGCCTGCCCGCTCACCAGGCCGCCGGCCTGGAGATCGCCCGCTGGCTGCAAGGTCGGCCCGAAGTGGCGCGCGTGCTGCATCCGGTCCTGGAGGGCGATCCCGGCCACGCTCTGTGGAAGCGCGACTTCACCGGCGCCTGCGGCCTGTTCGGGGTGGTGCTCAAGCCCGCCTCGCAGAAGGCCGTCCACGCCTTCCTCGACGCGCTGGAGCTGTTCGGCCTGGGCTTCTCGTGGGGCGGCTACGAGAGCCTGGCCATCCACTGCGATCCGCAGCTGAAGAACCGCACCGTCCCGGTGAACCTGGAAGGCCCGCTGCTGCGCCTGCACGTGGGGCTGGAGAGCGTGGCCGACCTGAAGGCCGACCTGGAACGCGGCTTCTCGGCCTTGAACGCCTAAATCGATCCGCGACGGCGGAGCCGCGAGGGTCTAAACAGCCGCCTCGTTCGAAAGGCCCGCTCCATGACCGTCCACATCGCCCTGCTGCGCGGCGTCAACGCCGCCGGGAACCGCCAGGTCACGGCCGACGAGCTGACCGCCCTGTTGACCGAGCTGGGCCACGCCGACGTGCGCAGCGGTCCCAAGCCCGGTGACCTGGTGTTCACCAGCGGCGAGCAGACCGGCGCCGAGCTGCAGGCTCAGATCGAGACGGCGCTGATGGAGCGGTTTTCGCTGCGCACCGACGTCTATGTCCGCACCGCCGACGCCTGGCGCGCCATGGTCGCCGCAAACCCATTTCCAGAGTTCGCCGCCCAGGATCCGGGCTGGCTGATGACCCTGTTCCTGAAGGACACCCCCGACAAGAAGGCCATGGGCGCCCTGCGCGCGGCGATCCGCGGGACCGAGCAGGCGCGAGCCGAAAGCCGCCAGATCTACGCGACCTATCCCGACGGCGTCGGCGGCTCGAAACTGACCAACGGCCTGGTCGAAAAGACCCTGGGCGCGCGGATCACCGGCCGTAACTGGACGACGGTCCTGGCGATCGAGGCGATGCTGGACGCCTAGGCCGACTTGGCCATCGGCATGGTTGTGATCAGGGTTTTCTGCAGGTTGGCGCCGGCCGACAGCACCTGTCCCCAGGGCGCCCCGCCATAGCTCCAACCCTTATTGATGTCGAAGCTGGCGGCGACCTGCGCCTGGCCGGTCATGTCGATCAGCAGGCTTTGCGACATGGAGGTGTTCAGGACCGCGCCTGGGCTCAAACCCGCCGTCGAGAACGTCACCAGGAAGCTGTCCTTCGGCGCGAAGATGTCGCCGCCCAGGCCGTAGAGCGGCGCGGAGACGAACAGCGTGGGCGATCCCGCGGCGAGACCCGCCGTCAACGGGTCGGTCGTGCCATTGAGCACCGTCACGCCCCGCGGATTGCCGCCCGGCGTCACCGTGGGCGCGCCGCCGGCGACATAGGTGAACACGTCGCCCAGCACCACCTCGTCGCCGACCGAGACGTCCATCACACTGCCTCTGGTCGTCACATAGGCCTGCAAGGTCGACGGCAGCGCGAGGGTGGTCTGATTCAGGAAATCGGCGACCGCCGCCCAGACCAGCGCCCTGGCCCCAGCATTGTTGGTGTCGACCGCCCGCAAGGCATAGAGGGCGTAGCCCAGATCCTTGAGGGCGGCCAGCGAGGTGTCGTCGACGGCGATCTGGATCTCCCGGATCGTGGACATGGCGGCTCCGATGGCGGCGTTGCGAAAGGCGAAGCTTGCGCGAACTCTGCCCGCTACACAATCCATGAGCGAGCATCATTCAGGCGGGCTTGGGCAAGGAACGCGCGCGCCTCCGCTACGCCGTCCGCGCGACGAGCGTTTCCCGTATCGCGCCCAGCGCCTGGGCCGCCACTTCGCCGACCACGATGATCACGGGTCCGCCCTGGCTCTCGAGACGCCCAGGCAGGGTCTCCAGCGTACCGTGATAGATCCGGGCGTCCGCCCCGCCGGCCTGCTCGATCGCGACAGCCGGGGTGCTAGGCGCGCGGCCGGCGGCGATCATCCGGGCGCACAGGGCGTGGGCCACCTCGCCGCCCATATAGACGGCCATCGTCGCCTCGGGATCGCCGGCCGCGCTCCAGTCGCCGCTCAGGGTTCCTGCCTCCAGCCGCGCCGTGGTGAACACCACCCGCCGGGCCTCGCCGCGGTGGGTCAGGGGGAAGCCGAACTGGGCGGCGGCGGCGCAGGCGGCGGTCACACCGGGCACCACCGCGACCGACACGCCGTGTTCGCGCAGGAAAGCGGACTCCTCGCCCACCCGGCCGAACACGGAAGGATCGCCGCCCTTCAGCCGCACGACCCGCAAGCCCTTGCGGGCTAGCAGCAGCATCAAGCGGTTGATCTCGTCCTGGTTCATGCTGGGCTTGCCGGCCCGCTTGCCCGTCTGGATGCGCACGCAGCCGGGCGGGGCCAGGGCGATGGCCTCCTCGCTGATCAGGGCGTCGTAGAGCAGCGCCTGGGCGTTCTCGACGGCGCGGACGGCGCGCAAGGTCATCAGGTCGACCGGACCGGGACCGGCCCCGACCAGCAGGACTTGAGCGTCAGACATGGGCGGGCTCCTTGGTCGTGGCGGAAGCGGTGGCGGCGATCATCCGGGCGATTTCGGGACGGCAGGACCCGCAGTTGGTCCCCGCCCCGGTGGCGGCGCCGACCGCGTCGGGGCTGGCGGCCCCGGCGGCGATGGCGGCCTGCACGACCTTGGCCCCGACCTTCAGGCAGGCGCAGACCAGCGGCCCCTTGTCGACCGGCGCGCCGGGCGGACGACCGAACAGCAGGGCCGAGCGGACCTCGGCGGTCAGGGCGGGTTCGGCGAACAGCTCGGCCAACCAGTCGCGCGGCGGCAGGCGACCGGTCAGGGTGACGTACAGCACCGCGACCAGCCGGCCGTCGGCGTCCAGCCAGGCGTCGCGCCGCGCGCCCGTGGCGGCGTCGTCATAGGTCACGAGTTCATGGGGGGTCACGAGTTCGCCGGCGAGGCCCTTGGTCAGGGCCTTGCGCAAGGCGGCGCGCTCGGCCTCGTCGCCCCGGCCGGCGAACTCGTGTTGCTGGCAGGCGTCGTGAGGGATGCGCCGCCAGACGAGATCCAGCCCCGAGGGGGATGCGAGGCCGGATCGCGTGAGGAAGAAGCCCTTCCAGGTCTCGCGATAGGCGCGGATCCGGGCGGGGGTGTGCTTGAACTCCGGCTGGCCGGAGGTGGGATCGAGATTGGGCGCGACCAGCGGATTGGCGCGGCCCGACGGCGCGAAGGCGTCGGCCCAGTGCATGGGCATGAACAGGCCGCCGGGCCGTTGGCGGTCGGTGATCTTGGCCAGGGCGACGGCCTCGCCGCGCGCGGTGATCACCCGGGCCAAGGTCCCGTCCTTGAGGCCGGCGGCCTCGGCGTCAGCGGGATGGACCTCGACGAAGGGCTCAGGCGCGTGGCGGCACAGGTCGGGGGCCAAGCCCGTGCGGGTCATGGTGTGCCACTGATCGCGGATGCGGCCGGTGTTCAGCGACATCGGATAGGCCGCGTCGACCGCGTCGGCCGGCCCCTTCGGCCGGGTCGGGACCATGCGGGCTCGACCGTCGGGGGTCTGGAAGCGGCCGTCGACGAACAGGCGCGGCGTGCCCTGCCCGTCCGCCGCCACCGGCCACTGCACAGGTGAGAGTTCGGCGTAAGCCTCTGGCGTCAAAGCCGAAAGGCCCGACAAGTTCAGAAGCCGGTCGGTGTTCTCATAGGCCGTCAGCCGCGCCCACTCCCGGAACACGCTGGCCTGCGAGCTCCAGCCGAAACCGCCGAAGCCCATGGCCCGGGCGACATCGGCGACGATCCGCCAGTCGGCGCGAGCCTGGCCCGGCACGGCGAACAGCGCCCGTTGACGAGAGATCCGGCGCTCGGAATTGGTCACCGTGCCGTCCTTCTCGCCCCAGGCCAGGGCCGGCAGCTTGACGTCGGCGAAGGCCGTGGTGTCGGTGTCCACGCAGTCGGACACCACCACGAACGGACAGCGCTCAAGGGCTTCACGCACCCGGGCGGCGTCGGGCATCGAGACCGCCGGATTGGTGGCCATCACCCAGATCGCCTTGATCTTCCCCGCGTGGACCGCCTCGAACATGTCGACGGCCTTGAGCCCCGGCGTACCGGCGGTGTCCGGCGCGCCCCAGAAGCGGGCCACCCGGTCCCGTTCCGCCGGGGCGAAGTCCATGTGGCCGGCCAGGGTGTTGGCCATGCCGCCGGTTTCGCGTCCGCCCATGGCGTTGGGCTGGCCGGTGATCGAGAACGGACAGGCGCCCGGCTTGCCGATCCGGCCGGTGGCCAGGTGGGCGTTGAGGATCGACAACCCCTTGGCCGTGCCTTGCGCCGACTGGTTGGCGCCCATCGAGAACAGGCTGACCGTCTTCGGATTGTCGGCGAACAGCTTGTAGAACTTCAGCAAATCGTCCAGCGCTACACCGCAGTCGGCGGCGACGGCTACGGGCGATTGATCCAGCTCGGCCAGGGCCGCCTCGACCTCGGCGAAGCCGTTCACATGCGCGGCGATGTAGTCGCGGTCGATCGCCTCGACGCGGATCAGGTGGGCCAGCAGGCCGTTCCACAGCCGCACGTCGCTCTGCGGGGCTATGGCCAGGTGCAGGTCGGCGCCCTCGGCGGTGTCGGTGCGGCGCGGGTCGATGACCACGTGCTTCTGGCCGCGCGCCTTGGCCGCCTCCATGCGACGGAACAGCACCGGATGGGTCCAGGCGGCGTTGTGGCCGCTGAACACCACCAGGTCGGCCAGGTCCAGGTCTTCATAGCAGCCCGGCACCAGGTCGGCGCCGAACGCCTGCTTGTGAGCCGCCACGGCCGAGGCCATGCAGAGCCGGCTGTTGGTGTCGATGTTGCCCGAACCGATGAAGCCCTTCATCAGCTTGTTGGCGACGTAATAGTCCTCGGTCAGCAACTGGCCCGAGACGTAGAAGGCCACGCTGTCGGGGCCATGCCTGGCGATGGTGTCCCTGAACCGCTTGGCGGCCAGGGCCGTGGCGTCGTTCCAGGACGCGGCCTTGCCGCCGATGATCGGTTCCAGCAGCCGCCCCTGCAGCCCCACCGTCGCGCCCAGCGCCGTGCCCTTGGAGCAAAGGCGGCCGAGGTTGGCGGGATGAGCCGCATCGCCCTTCACCATCACCGCACGATCACCGCCGACCGCGCCCGACACGCCGCAACCCACCCCGCAATAGGGGCAGGTCGTCTTGACGATCGGGGCGGCCGAGCCGTCAGCCATGGGCGTCAAGGCTCAACAGCAGGCGGCCGTCGCGGACCTCCAGCGGCACGACCGGCGTACAGCCCTTGCCCTTGTCGGCGCCCATGGCCTCGCCCGTGGCCAGGTCGATGTTCCAGGCGTGCAGCGGACAGCTGACCGCTCGGCCGTGGACGATGCCTTGGCTGAGCGGCCCGCCCTTGTGCGGACAGGCGTCCATAAGGGCGAAGACCTCGCCGTCGCCCGTGCGGAAGATGGCGATGTCACCGCGTGGGCTGGTCACCCGGCGCGCGCCGCGACGCGGGACGTCGGTCACCGCTCCCACATCCACCCAGACCGGCGTTTTCACATGCGCGTTCATGCGGGGACGAACTCCATCCGGCGGCTCATGGGCGTGAATTCCTCGTTGTGGCGGCCGGCCACGCGCTCGGCCCAGGGGTCGAGGCGGGCGAAACGCTGCGAGAACACGAAGCGGTCGTAGAGGGCCTTGCGCGTGTCCGGATCAGTGACCTGGGCCTGGATGGTCTCCAGCCCCACGCGCGCCATCCACTTGTAGACCCGCTCCAGGTACCAACCCTCCTCGCGATACAGCTGCATGGCCGCGGCGATCACCCAGACCGCCTCGTCCTCGGTGGCCACGCGGGTCAGCACCTGCGTGCCCTGGATGTGCAGGCCGGCCGCGCCGCCGATGTGGATCTCGTAGCCGCTGTCGACGCAGACCACGCCGAAGTCCTTGCAGGTGGCCTCGGCGCAGTTGCGCGGGCAACCCGACACCGCCAGCTTGACCTTGGCCGGCGCCCACGAGCCCCAGAGGAACTTCTCCAGACGGATGCCCAGGCCGGTGGAGTCCTGGGTGCCGAACCGGCACCAGTCACTGCCGACGCAGGTCTTCACCGTGCGCAGCCCCTTGGCGTAGGCGTGGCCGCTGACCATGCCGGCGGCGTTGAGGTCGGCCCAGACAGCCGGCAGATCGTCCTTCTTGACGCCCAGCAAGTCGATCCGCTGGCCGCCCGTGACCTTGACCGCCGGAATGGCGAACTTGTCGGCCACGTCGGCGATGGCCCTCAGCTCGTCGGGCGTGGTCATGCCGCCCCACATGCGCGGCACGACGGAATAGGTCCCGTCCTTCTGGATGTTGGCGTGAACCCGCTCGTTGATGTAGCGCGACTGCTTGTCGTCTCGGTATTCGGACGGCCAGGCGCACAGCAGGTAGTAGTTCAGGGCCGGGCGGCACGACGAGCAGCCGTCGGGCGTGGTCCATTCCATGGCCTGCATGACGGCGGGCATGGACTTGAGGTCGTACGCGACGATGGCCTTGCGGACGTCCGAGTGCGGATGGCGGGTGCACTTGCACATCGGCTTGGGGCCGGTCTGCTCCTTGAACCCATCGCCCAGGGTCAGCTTCAGCACCTGCTCGACCAGCGGCGTGCACGAGCCGCACGAGGCCGAGGCCTTGGTCACCGCCTTGACGTCATCCAGCGTCGTCAGGCCCTGGGCGGTGATGGCCGAGACGATCGAACCCTTGCAGACGCCGTTGCAGCCGCAGATTTCCTGCGTATCGGGCATGGCCGCAACGGCCGCGTTAGGGTCCAGGCCGGACAGCCCTTCCGTGATGGTCTGGCCGAAGATCAGGGTCTCGCGGATGTCGGTGACGCTGGTCCCGGCCCGCATCAGGTCGAAGTACCAGCCGCCGTCGGCGGCGTCGCCGAACAGCACCGCGCCGGCCACCTTGCCGTCCTCGATGACCACGCGCTTGTAGACGCCACGCCCGGCGTCGCGGAACACGATGTCCTCGCAGCCTTCACCGCCCGAGAACTTGCCGGCCGAGAAGACGTCGACGCCTGAGACCTTCAGTCGGGTCGACAGAACGGAGCCTTCATAGGCCCCCTCCCCGTCGGTCATGGACTCGGCGAGCGACCGGCACATGTCCCAGATGGGCGCGACCAGGCCGTAGCAGTTGCCCCGGTGCTCGGCGCATTCGCCCACGGCGAACACCGCCGGATCGGAGGTGCGCATGGCGTCGTCGACGACCACGCCGCGATTGACCGCCAGGCCGGCGGCCCGGGCCAGGGTCGAGTTCGGGCGGATGCCCACGGCCATGACCAGCAGGTCGCACGGCAAGGTGCGGCCGTCCTTCAGCTTCAGGCCGGTGACGTGGCCGTTCTCGCCGGTGATCTCCTCCGAATGGGCGCCCAGCACGGTCTCGACGCCGCGTTCGGCCAGGGCCTCGCGGAGCAGGAAGCCTGCGCTCTCGTCCAGCTGGCGCTCCATCAGCACGTCCATCAGGTGGACGACGGTGGCGGCCATGCCGCGCCGGGCCAAACCGTAGGCGGCTTCCAGGCCCAGCAGGCCGCCGCCGATCACCACGGCGCGGGCGCCGGGCTTGCCGGAGGCGGCGACCATGGCCTCGACGTCGTCCAGGTCGCGGAAGGTGACCACGCCCTTCAGGTCGATGCCGGGCAGCGGCAGGCGGAACGGGTCCGAGCCCGTGGCCAGGATCAGCTTGTCGTAGGCGAGCTCCAACCCGCCCTCGGCCACCACCTTGCGGCCATCCAGGTCGATGGCGGTGACCGCGCGCCCGGCGTGCAGGGCGATGGCGTTGTCGGCGTACCAGGCCTCGTCGTTGATCACGATGTCGGCGAAGGACTTCTCCCCCGCCAGCACCGGCGACAGCATGATGCGGTTGTAGTTCACCCGCGGCTCGGTCCCGAAGATGGCGATCTCGTAGCGGCCCGGATCGCGCTTGAGAACTTCCTCGACCGCCCGGCAACCGGCCATGCCGTTGCCGATGACGACCAGCTTTTCCTTGGTCATGGTTTTGCTCACTGGAAGAGGAGGATCAGACGCGGCCAATCAAACTCGGATCGGACGGGCGTCGGCGCCGTGCAGGGTCGGCCAGACCGCGCGCCAGCGGGCCTTCAGGCCGTGCAGGGCCACCAGGGCGAACACCGCCAGGGCCGCGAACCCGAGGAAGCCGATCTGGTAGGAACCGGTCAGCTTCTTGGCCATGCCCAGGGACGAGGCCAGGTAGAAGCCGCCGATCCCGCCGGTCATGCCGATCAGGCCGGTCATGACGCCGATCTCCTTGCGGAACCGCTGGGGGGCCAGCTGGAACACCGCCCCGTTGCCAGCGCCCAGGGCCAGCATCGAGAACATCAGCACCGCCAGGGCCGCCCAGGCGGAGCCGGCGTGGAAGCTGGCGGCGGTCAGGCCCAGGGCCGCCAGGGCGAAGACCACGGTCAGGGTCCGCACCCCGCCGAAGCGGTCGGCCAGGGCCCCGCCGACCGGACGGATGAACGATCCGGCGAACACACAGGCGGCGGTGAAGAAGCCGGCGATCACCGGGGTCAGGCCGTATTCGGCGTTGAAATAGATGGTCAGGGACGAGGCCAGGCCGACGAAGCCGCCGAAGGTGACCGCATAGAGCAGCATCAGCCACCAGGCGTCCGGGACCTTCAACACGTCCATATATTCGACCAGCGTCTTGGGCGCGGGCTGTTCGGGAGCGTCCTTGGCCAGCAGCAGGTAGACGACGAAGGCGATGGCCAGCGGGATGGCGGCCAGGCCGATGACGTTCTGCCAGCCGAACGCCTTGGCCAGCAGCGGCGCGAACAGGGCGGCCAGGGCCGTGCCGCTGTTGCCGGCGCCGGCGATGCCCAGGGCCAGGCCCTGGTGCTCCTGCGGATACCAGCGCGAGGCCAGCGGCAGGGCCACCGCGAACGAGGCCCCGGCCACGCCAAGCACGACGCCTAGGGCCAGCACTTGGTGATAGTTATGGATGCCAAGGCCCCAGGCGAGGGCCAGGCCTGCCAGCACGACCAGTTGGCTGATGATCCCGGTCTTCTTGGGGCCGATCCGGTCGACCAGCACGCCGTTGACCAGGCGCAGCACCGCGCCGGCCAGGACCGGGATGGCGACCATCAGGCCCTTCTGGGCGGGGTCGAGGTGGAAGTCCTTGGCGATGGCCACGCCCAGCGGGCCCAGGATCACCCAGACCATGAAGCTGAGGTCGAAATACAGGAACGCGGCGAACAGGGTCGGCGTGTGGCCGGCCTTCAGGAAATCACGGGAGATCATGATGCGCCTCGGATGTTGCGTGTCTGCGAGAGCGGGACGCTGATCGCGCCCCGGACGGGTGACCGCATCCGAGCGGTCGTCTCTGGCAGCCACGAACGCCGTTGTCCGGAGGCCTGACGCTAGTGAAGGATCAGACGGCCGGCGCTGTCACGCGGCGTGTTGCGGTGCGGCGTGATACGGGGCGCGTTCGTGCAGTTGCTCAGCAGACAGGCAGCGGCGGCGCCTGAAGCATGAGCAAAACACCTCCCCTTTAGCCAACGGCCCGGCGAAGGCCGGGACCAAGCGGCATGCACAGGTCATGGCGCAGCGCCTCGTCCGGACGCTCGACTTAGGCCCCGGCCTTCGCCGGGCCGTTGGGCGTTTATCGGGTTAGGATGTTCGACCGATGGCGAACGAGGCCGCATACCCCCGCGCGTCCGCCGGATCGAACGCCTTGCCGTCGAACAGGGCCGAGGCCGGGGGCGCGGCGTCGGCGAACACCTGGGCTGGCTCCAGCACCGGCCCCAGCGACAGGGCCGCCTCGCGAAACAGATCCGGGCGATAGACGCGGTCGGCGACGGCGCTCAGGTCCGCGTCCGGCCCCACCTGACCCCAGCGCGCCATCTGCGACAGGAACCACAGGGCGTGCTCGCGGCGCGGCAGGCCGGCGGCGTCGCGGTGGAAGACGATTTCGGCCTTCAGGGCCCGGGCGACGACCTCGGCCTCGACGCCCACATGGTCGGGCCGCGACAGCAGGGCGACCAGCTCGGCGTGGTTGCCCGGCTCGTCGGCCCAGGCCGAGGCGCGGATCAGGGCGCGCAGGGCGGCCCGCAGCTCGTCGCCATGGCGATCGGCCCAGGCGGCGGTGACGCCGAACACCTTGTCCGGTCCCCCCGGCCAGAACTGCGAGGCCTTGATCAGCACCTCGCCCAGGTCCTCGTCGACGGCGACGGCGTTCCAGGGCGCGCCGACGCAGAAGCCGTCGATCTCGCCCGAGCCCAGCAGCTCGACCATCCGCGGCGGCGGGATGACCACCAGGCGCACGTCGCGGTCGGGATCGATCCCCGCCTGGCCCAGCCAATAGCGCAGGAAGTAGTTGTGCATCGAATGGGGGAAGACCACCGCGAAGGTCAGCGGCGGCGCGCCCTGCCCTCGCCGACGCTCGACCACGGTCGCCAGCGCCTGGGCCGTGACCAGCGGCGCGGCCATGGCCTCGGGATCGGCCTCGCGCAGCAGCGCCGCCAGCTTGACCCCGACGGTGATCGCGCTGCCGTTCTGGTTCAGAGCCAGCGGAACCAGCATGGACTCGGCGGCCAAGGCCATCGGCGCCAGCATGTGCGCGCCGTCCAGCGCCCCGACGCCGACCTTGTCGCGAATGGTGGCCCACGAGGCCTCGCGGCTCAGCGCCACCTCCAGGCCCTCCTCGGCGAAGAAGCCCTGGGCCTTGGCCACGACCAGCGGCGCGCAGTCGGTCAGTGGGATGAAGCCCAGGGTCAGGTCGGCCAGCCCGCTCACGAGGCGTCGCCCTTCAGCACGCCGGCGAAGGCCAGCAGATCGGCGGCCACCGTGCCGATCGGCTTGCCCCGGTCCATGGCCAGCTTGCGCAGCAGGCGATAGGCGCCGTCCTCGTCCAGGCCGCGCTCCTTCATCAGCAGGCCCTTGGCCCGCTCGACGATCTTGCGCGACTCCAGATCGGCCTTGGCCTTGGCCAGATCGCCGCGAAGCTGCTGGGTCAGGGCGAAGCGGCTGATGGCCACGTCGAGGATCGAGCGCACACGGCTGGGCGTCAGGCCGTCGACCACATAGGCCGCGACCCCGGCCCGCACGGCCTGCTCGGCCAGGCCCGGTTCGGAGCGGTCGACGAACATCACCACGGGGCGCGGATTGTGCTGGCCCGCCTCGCGCAGACTTTCCAGCGTGTCGCGGTCGGGACTGTCGGCGGCGACCACCACCACGTCGGGCGCGAAGTCCGCGGCCTCTCGCTCGTCGAAGACGGCCGCGCGGCGCACCTCCAGCGGCTGCACGCCCGCGAGCCCCTCGGCCACGAGGGCGGCGCGCGCGGGATCGGGATCGATGACGAGGACGCGCATGCCTCCGCCCTAAGTCCGTCCTGCGACTGGGGGGAGCGGTGAAGGTCCATCGCGGTCGGACTTACTCAATCAGCCTGGTATTTGCACACCATAGCCCGAAATAGCGGCGCCGGAAGACCGTCCGAAGGACCGAACACCGTCAGCGCGCTTCCCGCAGCCGGATCCAGGCCGCCGGTTTCTTGCCCGTCTTGGCCGACACCGCGTCGCGCACGGCCGCGTAGCGCGGGTCCAGCAGCGCGGCCAGGCCATAGGTGCCCACCGCGTTCGAAACGTCCCACGGATGGGGCGCATATTCCTCCTGGCCGGCGGCGGCGCGGTCGCGGTCGAACTGGATCCTGGAGTTGGCGAACTCGATATGGGTCTTCTCGCCCCTGGCGTAGGGGACCAGCCAGTCCAGCGCGGCGGCCAGGCTGACGCCGTTGGCGGCGCGCCAATCCAGCCAGTTCTCGCCATGGGCCTGGGCGGCCAGGGCCGCCATCATCAGCGGGTCCAGGTCATAGGTGACGTAGTGCAAGGCGTCGCGTTCGTGGAAATCGAACACCGAGCCGTCCGGCTGGATGTTGGCGGCCACCTGGGCGCGGTAGGCCGCCCTGGCGCGGTCGATCAGCTTGACGTCGCCGGTCTGGAACGCGGCCATGGTCGCCAGCTTGACGCGATGGCTTTGCCAATTGGTCTCGAAATTCTTGGGCTTGGCGTCCATGGCGTCGAGATAGCCGGCGGCCATGCCGCGCCACAGCGTGTCGACCTTGGCGCGGGTCGCGGCCGGCAGGTCGGCCTCGGTCAGGTCGTAGGCCATCAGCAAGGTGTCGAAGCCGGTCTCGTCGATCGGGTTGAGCGACGGCTCGTAGATGCCGGCCCAGGCCTCCAGATAGCGGCCGGCCTGGTCGAGATAGGCGCGGTCGCCGGTCAGCCGCCAGGCCAGGGCCAGGTTCAGCACGATCGGCTGGTCTTCCTTGGCCTTCAGGCTGATCTCCCGGATGCCCTTGCCCGGCAGGGTGCCTTCGGTGTGCAGCTTGGGGATCGCGCCCGGCGGACGGCCCAGGGCGGCCTTGGCTTTGGCGATCAAGTCCTGGGCCGCCGGAGTCTTAGCGGCGGCCTTGGCGTAGTCGGGACCCAGCAGGGCGTAGTCCGCAGCCAGGGCCGGCGAGGCCAGCAGAGCCAGGGCGCAGGCCGCGCCCGTCAGCAGGGTCTTCATGTGACGCGTCTCTTCGAACTGGAAAAGAAAAAGGGGCCGAGCTCGCGCCCGGCCCCAGGGAGGGATCAGAACTTGGCGCGCATCGTCACCTGATAGGTGCGGCCGTCGTAGTCGATCCGGCGCGGCAGCATCGGATCGTTCTCGTACTCCGAGCGCGTCGCGTCGGTCAGGTTGAAGGCGTCGACCGAGATCGTGAGGGCCTCGCTGATGTTGTACGAGGCCGAGGCGTCCAGCTGGCTGCGCGCCTTGACGGTGCGGGCGTCGCCGACGAACGAATTGCCGGCGGCCAGGTCGTACTTGTCACGCCAGTTGTAGACCAGGCGCACGCCGAACTTGTCGGACTCGTAGAAGCCGATCAGGTTCAGGTTGTTCTTCGACACGCTGGGCAGGGTGATGTCCTTTCCCGCCGTGTCCTTCCCGTCGATATTGACGAACGAGTAGTTGAACGCGCCGCCGAAGTTTTTCCAGAAGCCCCGCAGGAAGTCGAAGTTCTGCTGGATGTTGAACTCAACGCCGGTGACCGTCATGGCGTTCTGGTTGGTCTGGCCGCTGATATTGACCTGGGCCTTCTTCTGCACGCCGCCGATGTTGAACGTGTTGGAGCTCATGCACTTGGGCGTGCCGCTGGAATTGTCGACCGTCAGCGTGCCCAGATTGACGTCGAGGCCGGGGATCTGGCCGTTGGCCGGGCACAGGGCCGCCCCGTCGGTGATCGGGCCGATATAGCCGTCGATCTTCTTGCGGTAGACCGCCAGCGACACCAGGCCGCCGGGGCGGTTGTACCACTCCAGCGACAGGTCCAGGGAGTCGGAGGTGTAGGGCTTCAGGTCGGTCGCGCCGATGGTCACGGTGTAGACCGGGTCGATCGTCAGGTCGGTCGGAACCTGGACGTAGCTGGTGGGCACGATGTCGCGCGGCTGCGGGCGGACATAGGTCGAATAGGCCGCGAAACGCAGGATCAGGTCCTCGCGCAGGTCAGCCGCCAGCACCAGCGACGGCAGCCAGTAGTCGTAGTGACGGCTGTAGTCCTTGGTGGTCAGCGAGTGGTTGACCGGTCCCGCCGCCGTCGCCTGGGCGCTGGAACAGTTCGCGCAGTTCAGCGCCGTGATGTCGTTCTGGGTGTACTCGTAGCGCGCGCCCAGGGCGCCGCGCACCGGAACATTGCCCAGGTCGACCTTGAACTTCGCCATCAGATAGGCGGAGTAGACGTCGTTGGCGTTGGTGAAGTTGTTGTTCCAGTAGTTGCCGTCCCAATAGTTGTTCACGAAGCCATAGGGCGTCAGGAACACGCCGGTGGCCGGGTTCATCGCGAACTGGGCCGGCAGGGCGGCGGTGTTGATCGGCGTGATCGCCGACAGGATGCGGTTGACGTCCACGTTCATCCAGTTGGACGTCGGCCCGCCCGCCTTGCCGCCGAAGAAGTCCTGGGCGTAGGACAGCTGCGAGGCCATGTCGGGCGTGATGTTCTGGGTCTGGGCGCCCAGCGAGGTGTTGCGCGAGCCGCTCGAGACGAACTTCAGCCGCTCGGCCCGGCCGCCGAACTGGATGCTGGTCAGGAACGGGGTCTCGGCGAAGGTCCGTTCGAAATCGAGCTGGAACGAGTCCAGGTCGTTGTCGGCCTTGCCGTTGGTGCCGGTGATCCCGAACTTGTGGCCGGCGATGCCCGCCGCCTGCCCCGGCATCTGGGCGCCGGCCTGGGTGGCCTGGTTGGCGGCGGTCGGGATGGTGTAGCCGCCCGCCAGGATATGGGTGGCCAGCGGTGTGTTCAGGATGGCCGTGTAGTCGGCCAGGTTGGACCCGTGCAGATCGACCGAGGTGGTGATGCCATTGAGGCCGCTCAGGTTGCGATACGGGTTCTGGATGACGTCCAGCTCGATCTGATTGGCCTGCGCCTTGGCGCGCGAGACCGTCAGATTGGCGGTCATGCGCCAGTCGTCGTTCTTGAACTCCAGGGTCGGGTTGATGGCCCAGGTCGAGTTCTCGGCCGGCTCGGAGCGGACCGAGTCGAAGGTGTTGATGTTCTCGGCCGAGAACTTGTTGATGTAGGCGCGCGGGCCGTTCGGCGTCTGGACGATGTAGGGCGTGCCGATGTCGGTGATGTGCGCCACGGCCGAGCCGGCCACCAGGCCGGTGTTGGTGCCCTGGCCGCCACCGGCGTCGATGTAGAGGAGGTTGTTGGTGGCGTCGTCGAGCTTGCGATCCGTCAGGAAGGCGTTGGCGCCCAGCTTCCAGTTCTCATTGATCTGCCACTCGAAACCGGTCGCGGCCGAGATCGTGGTGCCGCGGTTGTACTTGACCAGCTGGCGCGTCTGGCTGGGATAGTAGACCCCGCCCGGATTGGCGGCGGCCAGGGCGTCATAGACCGGGTTCTGGCCAGCGGCCTTCTGGTTGCCCACCTGGATCGCGCCCAGCTTGTTGGCCCACGAGTTCACGGTGATGGAGTCGCGACGGAACTTCTCGTCCTTCCAGGCCACCACCCCGAACACGGCGAAGTCGTCGGTCAGGTGCTTGTTGTAGCCCAGAGAAGCCAGCGGGCTGCCCAGGTCACCCAGGTCGTTGTACTCGTACGAGACCTTGGCGAAGCCGCCGTCCTTGCGCTGCAGGGCGGGCGCGATGCGCAGGTCGATATTGCCCGACAGACCGCCGGCCAGGTCCGACGCCAGCGGCGACTTAATCACGTTGATCGCGGTGAAGATGTCGGAGTTGAAGGCGCCCAGCGGGGTCGAGCCGTTCAGCACCGGGTCGGCGAAGGCGCCGCCGTTCAGGGTGGTGCGGGCGAAGGTGCCGGGCAGGCCGCGCAGGCTGATGGTGGCGTTGCGGCTGTCGGCCTCGCGGTTGATCTGGATGCCGGGCACGCGCTGGATGGCTTCGCCGACGTTGAGGTCCGGGAAGCGGCCCAGGCCATCGGACGAGATGCCGTCGGACACCTGCAGGGTGTCGCGCTTGGTGGCGATGGCGTTGGCATAGGCGGCGCGGAAACCGGTTACCACGACAGTGTCAACAACGCTGTCCTCGGTTTTCGCCTGGTCCCCCTGGGCGGGCGCGGCCTGCTGGGCCTGCGCGGCCGAACCGATCGCCACGGCGGCGCACGAGGCCAGCAGCGCGGCGCGCAGGACGAGAGTGTTGCGAACGAAATTCATGGATCCTCCCCTGGGCGCGTCTGATTGGGCGCCCTTATGAATGGAGTTATCCGACCAATCGAGAAATGTGTCAATGATTGGTAATGCCAATTATCAAATTGGCCAACCGGTATGGTCAGGCCAAAATTCGAGGAGGCAAGACCAGACGCGCTATCGCTTGCTGCGATTGGGATTGCCGATTTTTTGGGGTGGGCCACCGCGCCTCCTTGATCCCTCTCTCTTAGAGAGAGGGAGGGGCCCGCCGCGAAGCGGTGGGAGGGTGAGAGGTTACAGTCTGTCAGGAAGAAACGCTGACGAGGGCGCGCGTGTCGGCGACCGCATTGACGAGGGACGTCTAGGCAGCTTCAAAGAAGGCTCGAAGGTTCTGGATTTGCTGGAGAAGGTGAAACCTCTCACCCTCCCACCGCCTGCGGCGGCGGGCCCCTCCCTCTCTCTAAGAGAGAGGGATTCTCGTTAGCTCTGCGGCTTCCAGCCGCCGCCCAAGGCCTGGATCAGGGCCACGGCCGTGGTCTGGCGGGCCACCGTGGCGGCCAGCAAGGTCCGCCGCGCCGACAGGGCCGAGGCCTGGGCCGAGACGACGTCCGTGTAGGCCACTTGCCCGGCCTTGTACTGGTTGAGGATCATCTGCTCGGTCTGGTCGGCGGCGTCCGAACTGGTCTTCAGCAAGGCGTAGCGGCGCTCCAGCACCTGGGCGGCGGTCAATTGGTTTTCCACGTCCTCGAAAGCGGCCAAGGCGGTCTGGCGATAATCGGCGACCGAAGCGTCGTAGGACGCCCTCGCCTGCTCCACCCGCGCTTTCCGGGCCCCGGCGTCGAACAGGGTCTGGGCGGCGCTGAGGCCCAATGACCAGGTATTGGCCGAGGCGCTGAACAGATCGCCCAGGCTGGAGGCGCTGGAATTGCCCGAAGCGGTCAGGCCAAAGGTCGGGAAGAAGGCCGCGCGGGCCACGCCGATGTCGGCGTTGGCGGCGGCCACCCGGCGCTCGGCGGCGGCGATGTCGGGACGGCGCTCCAGCAGGGTCGAGGGCACGCCGGCCGGGATCTCGGGAACGCGGGCGCTCCAGTTGGGATCGGCGGCCAGGCGGAAGCCGCTGGCCGGTTCGCCGACCAGGGTGGCGATGGCGTTCTCATAGGCGGCGCGATTCTGACGCAGGCTCTCCAGATCGGCCTGGGCCCCCGCCAGCTGGGTGGTGGCCTGCAGCACGTCGGACTTGGGCGCGATGGCGGCGTTGTAGCGGTTCTGGGTGATGGTCAGGCTGCGCTGGTAGCCCTCGACCGTCTTGCCCACGAGGGCCAGCTCGGCGTCGGTCTGGCGCAGGCCCAGATAGTTCACGGCCAGTTCGCCCTGCATGGACAGACGCGCCCCGGCCAGGTCCGCCGCGCTGGCCTGCTCGCCGGCCTTGGCGCCGGTGACGCCGTTGCGGATGCGGCCCCATAGGTCCGGCTCCCAGCTGGCGCCGATGCCGACTTGGTAGCGGTTGGCGCTGCCCGAGCCGCCCGTCGAACCGGAGCCGGAATTGGCCGAGGCCGAACCGTGCGACCGCGTCGCCGAGCCCGACAGGTCGATGGTCGGAAACAGCGCGGCGCGCTGCTCGCGCACCAGGGCGCGGGCCTGGCGATAGTTGGCCTCGGCGGCGGCGATGGTCTGGTTGGAGACGTTGACCTTGCCGATCAGGGCGTCCAGCTGCGGATCGCCCAGCAGGCTCCACCAGTCGCCGCGATCGATCAGGTCGCCGGGCGTCGCCGCCTTCCAGCCGTCCAGCGCCTTGTAGGTCGCGGGCAAGGCCGTGGCCGAGACCTGTGGCTTCTCATAGGCGGGCCCGACCGTGCAGGCCGACAGCAAGGTCAGGGCGGAACCGGCGACGGCAAGGTGCTTGAACGAAGGCATTAGACGGGCTCCGGCGCGGAGGGCATGTGGGCCAGGTAGCGCTCGTCGCGCGCCTTGCCCCGCAGGCGGTCGAGATAGACGTAGACGACCGGGGTGGTGATCAGGGTCAGAAGTTGGCTGGCGATCAGGCCGCCGATGATGGTGATGCCCAACGGACGCCGCAGCTCGGCCCCCTCCCCGAAACCGATGGCCAGGGGCAAGGCGCCCAGGGCGGCGGCCAGGGTGGTCATCAGGATCGGACGGAAGCGCAGGAGGCTGGCCTCGCGCACCGCCTCAAGCGCCGTCAGCCCACGCGAACGCTGGGCCTCCAGGGCGAAGTCGATGATCAGGATGGCGTTCTTCTTGACGATGCCCAGCAGCAGGAACACTCCGATCAGGGCGATCACCGAGAACTCCATCTTGAAGACCAGCAGGGCCAGCAGGGCCCCGACCCCGGCGGCCGGCAGGGTCGACAGCACGGTCAGCGGGTGGACGTAGCTCTCGTAGAGAATACCCAGCACGATGTAGATCGCCACGATGGCGGCGGCGACCAGGAACGGCTGCTGCTTGTTCTGGTCCTGGGCGCTGCGGGCGCTGCCCTGGAAGCTGCCGCGCACATTGGTCGGCATGGCGATGTCGGCCTCGGCCTGCTTGATGGCCGCCTGGGCGTCGCTGAGAGACACTCCGTCAGCCAGGTTGAACGACACCGTGGTGGCCAGTTCACCGTTCTGGTGGTTGATCGAGGTCGGGGTGGCGGCCTGGGCGACGCTAGAGATGGCGCTGAGCGGGGTCATCGGCGTGCGGGTGGTGTTCAGCGCCGAACCGGTCGAGGCGTCGCGCAGGGCCGGGTTAACCGCCGCGCCGCTGGTCGAGGTCGCCGTCGTCCCGCCGCTGGCCCCGCTGGCGCTGGTCGGCACATAGACGTCGTTCAACGCCTCGGGTCCGGCCGAGAACCGGCGGTCCCATTCCATGATCACGGCGTACTGGTTGATGTCCTCGTAGATCGTGGCGACCTGGCGTTGGCCAAAGGCGTTGTAGAGCGCGTTGTCGACGGCGCGCGGCGTGACGCCCATGCGCGAGGCGCTGTCGCGGTCGATGGTGACGAAGGTCTCGACCCCGTTCTCGGACTGGTCGCTGTCGACGTCGGTCATCACGTCGGAGCGGGCCTTCATGGCCTCGGCCAGCTTGGGCGCCCAATCCTTCAGCGCCTGACTGGAGTCGCTAGTCAGGGTGTACTGATAGGTCGAATTGCTCTGCCGCCCGCCCATCCGCACGTCCTGGACGGGGTTGAGGAAGACGCTGATGCCGGTGACCCTCTGTAGCTTGGGCCGCAGGCGATTGATCACCGCCGAGCCCTTCTCCTTGCGGTCGTCCGCCCCGTTGCCCAGGGGCTTGAGATTGACGAACAGGAAGCCGCCGCCGGCCCGGGCGCCGCCAGTGAAGCCGACCACGGTGTCGACGCCGGGATCCTTGCGGATGATGTTGACCACCTGCTTGAGCTTATCCTGCATGACGTGGAACGACACGCTCTGGTCGGCGCGCAGGCCGGCCTGGATCTGGCCGCTGTCCTGCTGGGGGAAGAAGCCCTTGGGCACGGCGACATAGAGCCAGGCGGTCAGGCCGATCACCACCACCAGGATCAGCAGCACCACCGGCTTGGCGGCCAGGGCCCAGTCGAGGCTGTATTCGTAGGTCTTGTGGACGCGATTGAAGCCGGCCTCGAACCAGCGCGCGATCCGGCCCTCCTGCTGGCCTTCCTTGGGCGGACGCAGCAGGTAGGCGCACATCATCGGCGTGGTGGTCAGCGAAAT
This sequence comes from Caulobacter soli, assembly GCF_011045195.1. Classification (GTDB taxonomy): domain Bacteria; phylum Pseudomonadota; class Alphaproteobacteria; order Caulobacterales; family Caulobacteraceae; genus Caulobacter; species Caulobacter soli. Next base: position 2,874,495 of record NZ_CP049199.1, read on the forward strand.
GACCAGCGAGATCATCACCGCCGACGACAGGGTGACGGCGAACTCGCGGAACAACCGTCCCACCTGGCCGCCCATGAACAGCAGGGGGATGAAGACGGCGACCAGCGAGATGCTGATCGACAGCACGGTGAACCCGACCTCGCGCGCGCCCAGCAGCGCGGCCTTGAAGCGGTCCATGCCCTTTTCGATGTGGCGCTGGGTGTTTTCCAGCACGACGATGGCGTCGTCGACCACGAAGCCGGTGGCCACGGTGATGGCCATCAGGGACAGGTTGTTGAGCGAAAAGCCCAGCAGGTACATCACCCCGAACGTGCCCAGCAGCGAGACGATGGTCGCCGCCGCCGGGATGAAGGTGGCGCGGGCGCTGCGCAGGAAGGCGCTGACCACCAGAACCACCAGCACGATCGAGATCAGCAGGGTGATCTCGATCTCCTTGAGCGAGGCGCGGATCGAGTTGGTGCTGTCGCTGGCCACGGCCACGTTGATGTCGCCGGGCAATTGGGCGCGCAGTTCCGGCAAGGTGGCGCGAACGCTGTCGACGGTCTGGATGATGTTGGCGCCCGGCTGTCGGGTGACCAGGATGATGATCGCGGGCTTGCCGTTGAACAGGCCCAGGGTCCGGGTGTCGGCGACGCTGTCGGTGACCTCGGCCACATCCATCAGCCGCACCGGGGCGTCGCCCCGCCAGGCCACGACCAGGCCGGCATAGTCGGCGGCCTTGCGTCCGCCGGGGCTGGTGTAGACTTGGAACCGCCGCCCCGCGCCCTCGACCTGGCCCTTGGGTCGGTTGGCGTTGGCCGACTGCACCGCGGCGCGGACGTCCTCGAGCGCGATGCCATACTGGTTCAGCAGGAACGGATTGACCGACACCCGCACGGCCGGCAGCGAGCCGCCGCCGATCTCAACGTCGCCCACGCCCGTCACCTGCGACAGGCGCTGGGCCACGATGTTGGACACCGCGTCGTAGATCTGGCCCGGGGTCTTGGTGTCGCTGGTCAGGGCCAGGATGATGACCGGGGCGTCCGAAGGGTTCTGCTTGCGGTAGCTGGGATTGCTTTTCAGCGTGGCCGGCAGGTCCGAGCGGGCGGCGTTGATGGCGGCCTGCACCTCGCGCGCGGCGCCGTCGATGTTGCGGTTGAGGTCGAACTGCAGGGTCACCCGGGCCGAGCCGGTGCTGCTCTGCGAGGTCATCTCGGTGACGCCGGGGATCGTGCCCAGCCGCCGTTCCAGCGGGGTGGCGACGCTGGAGGCCATGGTCTCGGGACTGGCGCCCGACAGGCTGCTGGACACCGAGATCGTCGGATAGTCCACCTGCGGCAGGGGCGAGACCGGCAGCACGAAGAAGGCGGCGATCCCCGCCATCGCCAGGCCGATCGTCAACAGGACCGTGGCCACCGGCCGCTTGATGAAGGGCGCCGACAAATTCACGACGGCGCCCCCGGGAGCGGCTCGGGGTCAATCCGATCGGGCGCGACGTGGTCGTCGTGCTCGCGGTGGATCCCCTTGTCGGCCGGCGCCAGCTTGTCGAAGGCCAGATAGATCACCGGGGTGGTGAACATGGTCAGCAGCTGACTAACCAGCAGGCCGCCGAAGATGGCGATACCCAGCGGCCGGCGCAGCTCGCCCCCCTCGCCGAAGCTCAGCATTAGCGGGATGGCCGCGAACAGGGCCGCCAGCGTCGTCATCAGGATCGGGCGGAAGCGCAGGATGGCGGCCTGGAAGATCGCCTCCTCCGGCGTCTTGCCCTCGTTGCGCTGCGCGTCGATCGCGAAGTCGATCATCATGATCGCGTTCTTCTTGACGATGCCGATCAGCAGGATGATGCCGATGATGCCGATCACGCCCAGGTCGTTGCCGGTGATCCACAGGGCCAGCAGCGCGCCGACGCCCGCCGACGGCAGGGTCGACAGGATGGTCAGTGGGTGGATGTAGCTCTCGTAGAGCACGCCCAGCACGATGTAGACGCAGACCACCGCCGCCAGGATCAACCACAGCTGATTGCTGAGCGAGTTCTCGTAGGCCCCCGCCGCGCCCAGGAAGGTGTGGGTGACGGCCACCGGCATGCCGATGTCCTTCATGGCCGCGCGGATGTCGTCGACCGCCTTGCCCAGCGAAACGCCCGGCGCGGTGTCGAAGCCGATCGTGGTGGCCGGGAACTGCGAGACGTGGGTCACCTGCAGCGGAGCGGTCTGTTCCTTGATGGTCGAGATCGCCGACAGCGGCGTGGGCTGGCCGCCGCCGGTCTTCAGGTTCAGCAGGCCCAGAGAGTCCGGCGCGGTCAGCAGGCCGGGCTTGGCCTCCAGGATCACGCGGTACTGGTTGGTCTCGGTGAAGATCGTCGAGACGATCCGCTGGCCGAAGGCGCTGTAGAGGGCGTCGTCGATATCCGAGGCGGTGATCGACAGGCGCGCGGCGGTGTCGCGATCGATATCCACATAGGCCGCCGCCCCGGTGGCGCTGGCGTCGCTATAGACATTGCGCACCGACTTCACGCTGGCCAGGCGCTCGGCCAGCTTGCCCGCCCATTGCTTGACCACGACGGTGTCGGCGCCTTCCAGCGACAGCCGGTAGAGGGTCGGGCCGGTCTCGGCGTCGATCGTCAGGTCCTGGGTAGGCTGGAGATAGAGGGTCACGCCCGGCACGCCGGCCACGCGGTCGCGCAGCCGCTGCATGATCTTCTCCTGCGAGCCTTTGCGGTCGGCCTTCAGGTTGATCAGCATCTGCCCGGTGTGGAGCATCGAGTTGTTGGCGCCGTCGACGCCGATGAACGAGCTGAGGCTCTCCACCGCCGGATCGTCGAGGATGGCCTTGGCGGCCTGCTGCTGCAGCCCCGCCATGCGGTCGTACGAGACCGACTGCTCGACCTCAGTCCGCGCCTGGAGCTGGCCGGTGTCCTGGGTCGGGAACAGGCCCTTGGGGATGACCATGTAGAGCAAGGCGGTCAGGGCGAAGGTCGCCACGGCCACGACCAGGGTCGCCTTCTGGCGCTCCAGCACCCAGGCCAGGCCCTTTTCGTACTGACGCTCGACGCGCTCGAACAGCGCCTGGGACTTCTGGGCGATCTTGCCCTGATGCTCTTCGCCCTCACCTTCTCCGGCCGGCTTGAGCCAGCGAGCCGACAGCATCGGCGTCAGGGTCAGCGACACCACCGCCGAGATCAGGATGGTGATGGCCAGGGTGATGGCGAATTCGCGGAACAGCCGCCCGACCACGTCGCCCATGAACAGCAGCGGGATCAGCACCGCGATCAGCGACACGGTCAGCGAGATGATCGTGAAGCCGATCTCCTTGGCGCCCTGAAGCGCCGCCGCCATCGGCTTGACGCCCTTCTCCAGGTGCCTGGAGATGTTCTCGATCATGACGATGGCGTCGTCGACCACGAAGCCTGTGGCGATGGTCAGCGCCATCAGGGACAGGTTGTTCAGCGAGAAGCCCATCAGATACATCACCCCGCACGAGCCGATCAGCGAGATCGGCACGGCCAGGCCGGCGATCAGGGTGGCGCGCAGGCTGTGCAGGAAGAAGAAGATCACCACCACGACCATGACCACGGCCAGCAGCAGCTCCATCTCCACGTGGTGGACCGAGCCGCGAATGCCGGTGGTGCGGTCGGCCAACACCTTGACCTCGAGAGTGGCGGGCAGGCCCTCCTCCAGCTCCGGCAGCTTGGCCTTGATGGCGTCGACGGTGGCGATGACGTTGGCGCCGGGCTGGCGCTGGACGTTGACGATGATCGCCGGCGTATCGTTGGCCCAGGCGCCCAGGCGGGTGTTCTCGGCGCTCTGCACGACCTGGGCGATGTCGCGCAGGCGGATCGGGGCGCCGTTCTTGTAGCTGACGATAAGCTTCGAATAGTCGTCGACGGTCAGCAATTGGTCGTTGGCGTTGATCGTGTAGCTGCGGGTCGGCCCGTCAAAACTGCCCTTGGCGCTGTTGGCGTTGGCGCTGCTGATCGCGGTCTGCACATTGGCCAGGGTGACGCCGTAGCTGGCCATGGCCTGGGTGTCGGCCTGGATGCGGATGGCCGGACGCTGGCCGCCGCTGAGGCTGACCAGGCCCACGCCCGAGACCTGGCTGATCTTCTGGGCGAGCCGCGTGTTGACCAGGTTCTGCACCTCGGTCAGCGGCAGGGTGTCAGACGTCACCGCCAGGGTCAGGACCGGCGCGTCGGCCGGATTGACCTTGGCGTAGACCGGCGGAGCCGGCAGGTCGGCCGGCAGCAGGCTGTTGGCCCCGTTGATCGCCGCCTGCACCTCCTGCTCGGCGACGTCCAGGCTTTCACCCAGATTGAACTGCAGGGTGATGACCGAGGCCCCGGCCGTGCTGACCGAGCTCATCCGCGACAGGCCCGCCATCTCGCCCAGCTGGCGCTCCAGCGGGGCGGTGACGGTCTGGCTCATCACCTCGGGGCTGGCCCCGGGATAGAGGGTCTGGATCTGGATCGTGGGATAGTCGACTTGCGGCAGGGCCGACAGCGGCAGCAGCTTGAAGCCGACCAGGCCGGCCAGGACGATGGCCGCCATGAACAGGGCCGTGGCGACCGGCCGCTGGATGAAGGGCTGAGAGGGATTCATGGCGCGGGCCTATTCGGCCTGCTGCCGGCGACGATGCTCGCCGCCCTGCCCCTTGCCCTTGCCGGCGTGTTGACCCTTGCCCTTGCCGCCAGCGGCCTGGCCGGGCAGCTGGACCTTGCCGCCTTCGCGCAGGCGGTCGCCGCCTTCGGTGATCACCTTCTCGCCGACCTTCAAGCCGCTGGCCAGCGACACCTGCGTGGTGGTCGACGGTCCGGCCACGACCTTGCGCTTGCTGACGGTCTGGTCGGCGGCCAGGACCCACACGAACGCGCCGTCGCTGCTCTGGCGCAGCGCCGTGGCGGGCACGACCACCGCGTTCTTGAGGGTGTCCAGCTCCAGGCGGACATTGACGAACTGGCTGGGGAACAGGGTCCCGCCGGCGTTGGGGAAGCGGGCCTTGGCCTTCACCGTGCCGGTGCCGACGTCGACGATATTGTCCAGGGTCGAGAACGTCCCCTTGTCGAGGGTCGTGGTCCGGGTCCGGTCCAAAGCGATGACCGGCAGCGTCGCGCCGGTGTTGGCCCGGGCGCCGATGCGCGGCACGTCGTCCTGCGGGACGGTGAATTCGACGTCGATCGGCGAGACCGTGGTGATCACCGCCACCCCGGCGGTGTCGCCCGCCCCGATATAGTTGCCGACATCCACGACCCGCAGGCCGACCCGGCCGCTGACCGGGGCGACGATGCGCGCATAGCCGACATTCAGCTGGGCGGTGCCCACGGCGGCCTTGTCGGCCATCACCGAGCCCTGCAGCTGCTTGACGGTGGCCGCCTGGGTGTCGACCTCCTGGCGGGCGATGGAGTCCTGGGTCAGCAGGGTCTGGTAGCGGGTCAGGGTCACCCGGGCGCTGGCCAGCTGGGCCTCGTCGCGGGTCAGGTTGCCCTGCGCCTGCAACAGATCCATCTGGAATTGGCGCGGATCGATCTGCACCAGCGGCTGGCCGGCGCGGACCATCTGGCCCTCCTTGAACATCACCTGGGTGATCACGCCCGCCACCTGGGGCCGAACGGTGACCGTCGCCGCCGGGGTCACGGTGCCCAGGGCCTCGATGACCACCGGCAGGTCGGTCTGGCTGGCCGTGGCCACCGCCACGGTGCTGGCCGGACCGCCGCGTCGTCCGCCGCCACCGCCGAAACCGCCGCCAGGGCCGCCGCCGGGCCCGCCCGCGCCTCCGCCCTCGGTCTTGGGCGCGTGCATCAGGCTCCAGGCCAGCCACACCACGCCGGCCAGCACCGCCAGGGCGATCGCGCCGCCGATGATTTGGGCCTTGCGGCTGACGGGGCGGATCGATCGGGAAGGTTCGGTCATCGAGATCTCAGGCGCGCGGGGCAAGGAAGACGGACAAACGCTACCGTGTCCGCAGCATCAAACGCCACAGTGGCGAAACGGATGCCGATACGGTCGCATTCACGACAGTAGGGACCGTCGCACGGCCTTACTTGCCCGGCCACGTTGCCTGCACATTTCAAGGTGGAAATCAGAAGCGCCGCAATTGGTCGCCAAGCGCGCGACCGTCGGCGTTCAGCCGCGCTAGGCGGCGTTCAGCTTCCAGGCGAAGCGCGTGGCGATCGAAACCGCGCCGTCCTTGCCGCCCGCGGGTCCCGTCAGCGCTTCGCTTTCGATGAATTGCAAGCCGGCCTCCCGTTCGGAGCGCCAGACCACGCGGGTCAGGTGAACCCGCTTGGCGATGGAATCCACCAGGAAGGCGCCCTCGGCGGGCAGCTCGATGTCGCCCAGGGCGATCCGAGCTCCGCCGTCGGCGATATCGATCAACGAGCACTTCCAGGCCTTTCGGCCATCGACCAGATAGGCCTTGCGCTTCGTCGGGGTGCGGGGGTGAGCCCGCAGGTCGACGCCGCCTGATCTGTTTTCGACATCCGTTCGCATGAGCGTGACCTTAGCGCGGCACGGTTAACGGATGGCGCCAACCGCCAGCCGGACCCTGGATCGACGTCAGGTGACCTTGACGATGAAGGCCGCGAGGATCCGTTGAAGTATGGCGAACGTCGCCAGGCCCAGGACGAGACCGAAATAGCCACGCACCTCGCGCCCGCTGATCGAGAAATTGACGTAGATGAACAACGCCACCTGATTGGCGTCGCCGGCGAAGATCTCTTCGGGCCTGGCGATCGCGACCGTCGGGATCGAAACCTGGAACTGGACGTCCAGCATGGCGCCGATCGTGCTCAGAAAGCCGAGCAGAAGCACGTTGCCGATCTCGCCGAGCGCGTCGGTGGTCAGGGCCTCGACGTCAGCCTCGGGCATGTCCGCGCCCAGGACCGCCCGGATCAGGTCCCCATAGTTTTCCTCCGGAAACACCAGCATCGTCTCGCCGAACAGGCGTCCGGAAAAGCTTTGCCGCACGGCCATCACGCTCGTCAGCCCCAACGCCTCCATGGTGCGCACGGCGTTGACGCCGTCGACGATGGAAACCGCGGGGACCGTGAGCTTGACCTCGGCGCCCACCATGGCCCTCAAGCGCACCGCCGCCCCACTCACGGCGATATTGACGAGCTCGGTGAGCGCGTCGTTCTCGATGTCTGAAAGCAACGACTATCCTCACCCGCGTGGGCGTCGCCAGAAGCCTGGCGCGGCAAACGCCTGACTTCACTACTACAGGCGCAGGTCCGCAGCGAGCCGGTAACGCTTGAGGGTGACGGTTCGCGAACCTGGAGCGGAACCTTCGCCGTGGATAAACGCTTCCACCGCCATGATCGATCTCAACCGCGCCAGCATCGAAGACATCACCGCGACCGGCGTCGCGGCGGACCTGGCGCGACAGATGGTGCTTTGGGGCCCCTTCCGGTCCTGGGACGATCTGCTGTGGATCGACGCGCTCGACGACGACGCCCTGGCCGACCTGCGGGCGCGCGGTTTCGAACTGGGCGCCATCGCGGACCAGAATTGGGCCGCGCCGAGACACTTCGCGCTCTCGGCCGCCAAGGGCTGACGCCGGCAAGCTTCCAACGGACGAACACTCGCTCTAAGGCATGCTCATCGACGAGCGGCGAGGCCCCCTCGCCGGTCGGACCCAGGAGACGCCGCCGCCATGTCGAGCCGCCACGGCCTATCCATTCGGGCCGCCAATAGCGGCGACCTGGACGGCTTGGTCGATCTGCTCAAGACGGCGGGCGAGATCATCGCCCGCGACAAACTGGCCTCGCGCCTGAACGCCCTTCTGGACCAGCCCGGCGCCCTGCTCATCGCCGATGAATGGGGCCCGCCTTCCGGCCTCATCGCGGTGCATTGGCATTCCACCCTGACGGCCGATCTCAAGGTCGGATGGATCTCCGCCCTGCTGGTCGACCCGGAGCGGCGTCGCAACGGAGTCGCGCGCCTTCTGCTCAAGGCCGCCTCTCAGGCCGCGCGCTCCGCCGGGTGCGGCGAACTGGTGCTTCACGCGCCAACCGCGCCCGGCGACCTGCGCACGTTCTGCCTCGCCACGGGCTTCGTGGAAACGGGAGAGGCCTTTACCCGTCCGCTGCGCAAGCGCGCCTGACGGGCGTCAGGATTGCTTCCTCAGGCGCGATAGTCGCGCTCAACGTATCCAAAGCCGTTGAAGTCGGCGGGTTTGGCGGCGCCGGAGAGGTCCTGGCAGGCCATGCCGACGAAGGCGCCGGTGAAGTTGGGGGCGCCGGGGGCGGTGGCCTCGTCCGACAGGATCGAGGCGTCGAACACCTGGGGCAGCCAGGTCCATTGCTCGCCGTCCAGGCTGAAGGCGAAGCGCAGACGCTCGAAATCGACCTCGACCCGCAGGTGGACCAGGCCCTCGCCGGGCAACGGGATCGGGACGGTGAAGGCGTCGGCCTGGGGGCTGTCGGGCAAGGCCGACATCACCTGGAGATGGCGGCCGTGGTCGTCGTCGTGGCTGACGAACAGGTAGTGGAACTTGCTGGCCCCGTAATAGCAGACCAGCCCGGCCATCTGCTGGAAGTGCCGGGGCGAAAAGTCCAGCACGGTGCGGGCGCTGTAGCAAAAGGCCTGCTGGCGGCGGGCGACCAGGGCCTGGCGGTACTGGCTGCCGATCGTCTCGCGGCCGTGCAGGCGCAGCCAGCCGGGGCGCGCGGTCAGGCTGAACAGTTCCTCGGGGAACGGCGAGCGCAGCCACTGGAAGTCGATCGGCAGGTCGGGGCCGTCGAAGGCGGTCCACTCGGGCGCGGCCGGCCAGGGCGCGGGGGGCAGGCCCGGCGTCGGCGGATTGAGCTCCGGATCGCCCGAGCCGTCGCGGGTGCGCAGCCAGCCGTCGTCGCCCCAGACCATCGGCTGGATCGCCGTCTCGCGGCCCAGCACGCAGCGGCCGCGATTGGGCAAGGGCCGGCCGCACAGATAGGCCATCCAGGTTGTCCCATCGGGGGTCTCGACGAGATCGGCGTGGCCGGCCCGCTGCAGCGCCGCGTGCGGCCGGTCGCGGGCGGTCAGCACAGGGCCGTCGGGGTGCAGCTCGTAAGGTCCTTCCAGGGTCCTGGATCGGGCCATGGTCACGGCGTGGCCAAAGCCCGTGCCGCCCTCGGCGGTGATCAGGTGGTACCAGCCGTCCCGCTTGTAGAGGTGCGGGGCCTCGGTCAGGCCCAGGGCCGTGCCGGGGAAGATGTTGAGGCGCTCGCCGACCAGCGCGCCGGCGGCGGGATCGTATTGCTGGGCGACGATGCCGGCGAAGCGGTTGCGGCCGGGCCGGTGGTCCCACAGCTGGTTCAGCAGCCACTTGCGACCATCGTCGTCATGGAACAGCGAGGGGTCGAAGCCGCTGCTGTTGAGACGCACCGGCTCCGACCACGGCCCCTCGATGCTGTCGGCGGTGACCAGGTAGTTGTGGAAGTCGCGCAAGCTGGCGCCCGAGGCTCCGCCGACCGTGGTGCGGCCATAGCGCTTCACATCGGTGTAGATCAGCCAGAACTTGCCGTCGGCGTGGGTCAGGCACGGAGCCCAGACCCCGCAGCCGTCGGCCGCGCCCAGCATGTTCAGCTGGCTCGCCCGCGTCAGGGGCCGGCTCAGCAGCCGCCAGTTCACCAGGTCGCGCGAGTGGTGGATCTGCACGCCGGGGAACCACTCGAAGGTCGAGACGGCGATGTAGTAGTCCTGGCCCACCCGGACGATCGACGGGTCGGGATTGAAGCCCCGCAGGATCGGGTTGCTGATCGTGTCTTGCGGCATGGGGACTCTAGAGCGCGGGAACTGTGACGGGCTTGGTGGGAGGCGTGCGGGCGGGATCGCGGACCAGGGTCCACAGGAGGGCGGCGCCGGCCAGGTCCAGCACGCCCAGGGCCACGAAGAACGGGTCGTAGCCCACCGTGGCCACCAGCCCCCCGATCAGCAGCGAGAAGATCAGCACCCCCAGATTGGCGAAGAACCCGGCCATGCCGGCCACGGTCGCCACCTCGTTCTTGCGGAACAGGTCCGACGACATGGTGATCACCGTCACCGACAGGGTCTGGTGAGCAAAGCCGCCGACGCACAGCAGGGCGATGGCGACATAGGGGCTCTCGACCCGGCCGACGAAGATCATGCTGGTCATCAGCGCCGCCCCCAGGGTGAAGGCCCCGCGCCGGGCGTTGATCAGGCTGACGCCGCGCTTCTGCAGGAACAGCACCACGGCCGGGCCGAACAGGCAGCCGATGTCCGCCGCCACGAACGGCAGCCAGGCGAACAGGGCGATCTGCTTCAGCTCGAAATGGCGCACCGTGGTCAGGTACAGCGGGATCCAGAACGACAGCGTGCCCCAGGTAGGATCGGCCAGGAACCTGGGCAGGGCGATGCCCCAGAAGTTGCGGCGCGTCAGCAGGCTGAGCATCGAGGGCCGCCCCCCGGCGTCTTCCAGATGGGCTTCCTGGCCCGAGGCGATCAGGTCGCGCTCGGCGTCGGACAGGGCCTTGTGCTTGTCGGGCGATTGATAGGCGAACAGCCACAGCGCCACCCACGCCAGGCCCAGGGCGCCGGCCACCACGAAGGCGGCCCGCCAGTTCCAGACCAGGATCGACCAGGCCACCAGCGGCGGCGCCAGCACCGAGCCCATCGAGGCGCCGATGTTGTAGACCCCGCCGGCCAGGCCGCGCTCCTTGGCCGGGAACCAGGTCGAAACCGCCTTCATCCCGGCCGGGTGGGCGCAGCCCTCGGCCACGCCCAGCGCCCCGCGCAGGCCCAGCAGCGCCTGCCAGTTGCCGGCCAGGCCGTGGGCCATGGTGATCAGCGACCAGGCGGTGGCGAACAGGGCGAAGCCCAGCTTCAATCCGATGGAATCCAGCACGTAGCCGCACAGCGGCTGCAGCATCACCCCCAGTTGGAAGGCGCCGGTGATCCAGGAATATTCCTTGGGGCCGATATGCAGATCGGCCAGCACGGTCGGCGCCGCCACGCCCAGAGTGCTGCGCGTCAGGTAGTTGAGGATCGCGCCCAGCATGACCAGGGCGATCATCCACCAGCGTAAAGCCCGGATCTTGCCGTTCATGTCTTCGGTCCAAACAAGGTGAGATCGATCGCCTGCCCCATGGCGCGGTAGCCGGCGGGCGACGGATGCAGATGGTCGCCGGAATCATAGGCCGGCAGCAGTTGATCCGGCTGGGCCGGATCGCGGGTGGCGGCGTCGAAATCGATCACGCCGTCGAAGTGGCCCGGCGCGCGGATCCAGGCGTTGACGGCCTGCCGGTCGGCCTCGTTGCGGGCGTCGGGATGGTAGTTGGTCGCGCGGCCGAACGGCAGGATGGTCGCGCCGTAGACACGCAGACCTCTTTGATGGCCGCGCGCGATGATCTGGGCGTAGGCGGCGGTGAGACGGCTCACCAGGTCGGCGTGCGCTTCGGGCGAGACGGGCCCGTCGCGGGTCAAGGTCCCCAGGTCGTTGACGCCCTCCAGCACGACCAGGTAGCGCGCGCCGGCCTGGGCGGTGACGTCGCGATCAAAGCGGGCCAGGGCGTTGGGGCCTCGGCCGTCGGCCAGCACGCGATTGCCGCCGATGCCGACATTGAGCACGCCAAGATGGGCGGTGCGCGGATCGGCCTGCAGACGGGCAGCCAGGATGTCGGGCCAGCGGTCGTTGCCGTCGGTGGTCGACCAGCTGCCGTCGGTGATCGAGTCGCCCAGGGCCACCACGGCCGCGCCGGACGGGCGCGCCACGTCCACGCCGGAGATCTGCAGCCAGTGCGTGAAGGTCTTGGCGCCGGGCAGATCGGGCGCCGTCAGGTGGTCGCCGGCCAGCGTCCAGGAGGTGGCGTGCGAGGCGGCGTGCAAGGTCGGCTGGGCGGGCGCGGCGTCGTAGCGAAGGCTGACGGCCAGGTCGGAGAGCGCCCCCGCGGCCAGGTCGACCGGATCGGACAGATAGTCGGCGCCGGCCGGTATCGTCACCTCGTTCGCGCCGGCGAAGGTGACCGTGCGATCGGTGGCCGGGTCGATGCGCGGCGAGCCCGCCGCCATGGCGCGCGCCACGTGCACGCCGGACAGGCGCAGCGGCCCGGTTCCGAACGCATTGGACAGGCGCAAGCGGATGCGGTCGCCGCCGAGGCTGAGATGCACCACCTGTCGCAAGGTCATGCCGGCCAGGTCGACGTTCGATGCGGCGTCCCGTGTCTCCGTCGGCTGCTGGGCCGAGGCCCATGAGCCGATCCAGACGGCGGGCGCCCGGGGTCGTTCGGCATGCAAGGGCGTAGCCGCCAGCCAGGCCAGCGCGACCCATCCGAGGAGGGCGTGGCGGGGGTTCATGCGGCGCGGGCCCGGGTTTTGTCCAGCCTGGCCATGGCGTAGAAGATCATCAGGCTGGTGACGACCAGGACGGCGGCCAGGGCCAGCATGGGGGCCAGGTTGGAGCCGGTGGCGTCGCGGACCAGGGGCACCAGGTTCTGGGCGATGAAGCCGCCCAGGTTGCCGATGGCGTTGATCGCGGCGATGCCGGCCGCGGCCCTGGGACCGCTGAGGAAGCTGGGCGGCAGGCTCCAGAACACCGGCTGGGCCGCGAAGATGGCCGGGGCGGCGATGCACAGCATCGCGAACTTCAGCGCCGCGCCGGGCACGATCACGCTCAGCGTCAGGGCCAGCGCGCCCAGCAGGCACGGTCCGGCGATATGCCAGGCGCTGGCCCCATGGCGCGCGGCGTGACGCGGCACCAGCCACAGGGCCACGGCCACGCACAGCCACGGAATGACGTTGATCAGGCCGTTGACGCTGTTGGACACGCCGAACGACTTGACGATGGTCGGCAGCCAGTAGCTCAGGCCGTAAGCGCCCAGCGGCATGCCGATATAGAGGCTGGCCAGCAGCAGCACGCGCGGATCGAAGATCGCCTTCCAGGCCCCCCGATGGTCGTCGGGCTCCCCTCCCCGTTCGGCGCTCAGCACCTTGGCCAGCCAGGCCTTCTGGGCGTCGGGCAGCCACTTGGCCTGGACCGGACCGTCGGGCAGCTTCCACAGCACGTAAGGCGCCAGCAGCACGGCCGGCACGCCGGTGACCAGGAACACCCACTGCCAGCCGGCCAGGCCCAGGGTTCCGTCCAGGTCCAGCAGCAGGCCGCCCACGACCGCCCCGACCGCGTTGGCCACGGCGCTGGCGATCATGAACAAGCCCACCATCCGCGCCCGGTGGGCTTGCGGGTACCACAGGGTCAGCACGTAGAGCACGCCGGGGAAGAACCCCGCCTCGGTCACCCCCAGGGCAAAGCGCAGGACGTAGAACATCGTGGCGTTCTGGGTGAACCCCAGGGCCAGGGTCACCAGGCCCCAGGTGAACATGATCCGCGCGAACCACACCCGCGCCCCGACCCGGGCCAGGATCAGGTTGGACGGGGCCTCGAACAGGAAGTAGCCGATGAAGAACAGCGACGCGCCCAGCCCATAGGCCGCCTCGCTCAAGCCCAGGGCCTGGACCATGTCCAGCTTGGCGTAGGACACGTTCTGCCGGTCGATATAGGCGATCAGGTACATCAGGCAGAACAGCGGCATCAGCCGGGCGGTGACCTTGGCCACCGTGGCCTTTTCCATCCCGGCGTCCATTCCAGCGTCGGTGGCGTCAGACATGCGCGCGGGCTCCGCTGTTGGCGTCAGGGATCGAGGTTGAGGTTGCGGCCTCGACACGCCGGGGCGGCGCGGTGGAGTCACGCTCGATCAGGGCGTGGCCCAGCACATGGTCGGCCGCCCGCTCGCCGTCCGGATCGGGCGAGCGCAGGGCCCGCATCAGCCGGTCCAGGGCCACGGCCGCCATCTGCCGCACCGGCTGGCGCACGGTGGTCAGCGGCGGCCAAAGCGTGGTGGCCACGGTGGTGTCGTCGAACCCGACCACGGTCAGGTCGCGCGGCACGTCCAGGTGACGGCGGTGGGCCACCGACACGGCCGCGGCGGCCATGTCGTCGTTGCTGGCGAAGATCGCGGTGGGCGCGGGGTCGGCGTCCAGCAGCCATTCGGCCGCGCGCAGGCCCGAGCCATAGCTGAAGCTGCCCTGGGCCAGGACCAGTTCGGCGCCCGGAACCGCGGCGATCGCCGCCCTGGCCCCCTCCAGGCGCGAAACGCTGGCGGTCTGGTCGGGATTGCCGGCGATGAAGCCGATCCGGCGGTGGCCCAGGTCCAGCAGGTGCTGGGCCATGGCCTGGCTGGCCTGGTGGTCGTCGATGCGGACATTGATCGCGTCGGTCGGCGGCCGCCCGGCCGCGACCACGGCGACGGGCAGGTCGGCGGCGCGCAGGATGTCGCGCACCAACGCCGACTCCCCCAGCGGCGGGGCCAGGACCACGCCGTGCACGCCCGCGTCCAGCAGCCGCTGCAGCTCCTGGGCCGTCGGGGCCTGGCCGTTCTCGCCCCGCGCCAGGATCAGCCGCGCCCCAGCGCTGGTGGCCTCCTCGAACACCCCGATCAGGAAGTCGCTCATGAAGGCGGCGCTGGGGTTGGAATAGATCACCCCGATCCGCAGCTCGCCGGCCGTGACCAGGTTGCGCGCCGCCAGGTTGGGCGCGTAGTTGAGCTCGCGGATCGCCGCCTGCACCGCCAGCCGCGTGCTCTCGCGCACCGCCGCCCCGTCGTTGATCACCCGCGACACCGTCATCCGCGACACGCCCGCCAAGCGGGCCACATCGACGATCGTGGCGCCCCGTACCCGATCCAACCTGCTCAATGGATAACCTTCTGAACGCCCGACGATGCAGCGGCGATTTCGTCCGATCGACGCACGCGAGTCTCCGGCACGGGTCCATAGGGGCGGGCCGCGCCCACGAACGCAAGCTCCAGGCGATCCAGGGCGAACCCCGGGTCGAGAGCGTGGATCGTCACCACGTGCGAGCCCGGCTTCAGGCGCAGGTTCTGCACCGTCTCGATTGCGGCGTTGGTCTGCACGCGCTCCAGCCAGCGGGCGCTGAATTCGGGCGCGGTGAAGTCGAGCACCTGCAGCGGCTCGTCGTCGACCTGCACCGCCACCCGCATACGGTTCTCGGAGGTGACCGGCAGGATCGGCAGGGCCACGACCCGCAGAGTTGCGGGATCGTCGGTGGTGACGGTCGAGAAGCGCCAGCTGGCCTTGGGCGCGGCGGCGATCGCGGCCACGTCCTTGGCGTCGACCGAGCGCATGTGGATGTCCGAGCGCAGCACGGCGCCGGTGTGGCCCAGGCCCTCCAGCACCGACCAGCCCTGCCCCACCTGGTCGGCGTGGGCGGCGTACATCGAGACCAGGCGATCGGCCTCGATGAAGGACGCGTCGGGCGTCGCCAGCGTCGGGGCCAGGACCACGGTCACCGGGATCGGCAACGGCGCGTCGCCGCACCGGATATTGACGACGCCACGCGCCGCGCCCTTGGGCGCCGAAGCCCAGTCGATGCTGACCGTCAGGCGTCGTTCGAGGACCGACGACGCCGACAGGGTCCCGGCCGCCTCGCTGACCTTGATCCAGGGCTGGTCAGGCGTCGCGGTCCATTGCGCCGTGGTGGCCTTGTCCTTGACGAACAGGTCGACATAGCGGGTTCCGCCCAGCTCCGGATGGAAGGCCGGCAGTTCGGGCGCGGCGTAGCGCAGCAGGTGCGGCAGCTTGCGCATGAACTCGGACTCGCCAGGGATCGCGTTCTGGGCGTCGTAGAACGCCCCGCCCTCGGCGAACGCCGCGCAGCCGGTCTCCTCGCCGCCGGCCCAGGCCGGCGCAGCGGGCGCCTTGTAGAACGGCAGGCCGTGGGGCGACATGCCCATCATCCCGGCCCACTTGCCGCCGGCGACGGTTTCGTTGAAGGCGCGGCCGCCGGCCTCGATCTTGGCCTGGGCGTCGTGGACGCTGGCTCCGTAGGCGTCGGCGCTGGCGCGGTGCTGGAAGGCGTAGGCGATCGAGCGGTCCAGATCCAGCTGCCGCTGGTTGACCGCCGTCGCCATGTCGACCGGGAACTTCACCAGTTCGTAGAAGGCGTCCTTGCGGTCGGCCGGAAGGCTCTGCATCAGGGCCTCGCTCTGAGCCGCCAGGTCGTCATAGGCCGCGCGGCGACGAGCGTTCTCGTCGCCGAAGCTGGCCATGTTGAATTCGGTCTGCTTGACCGGCGTCACCGGCTTGGTGGTGGTCCAGCCCATGAATTCAGGATTGCGCGCGAAGGCCAGGTCGTACTGCCGCCACAGGATATCGGCGATCTTGGCGGCGTCGGCCGCGCCGAAGTTCTCGCTAGCCCAGCGCGTCAGGTGGGCCTTGACGCTGGCGACGTCCGGATAGGCGTCGTTGTCGAACGCCATGTCGAGGAACAGCTGGCTCAGATATTCGCCCGGCTTGATGTCGCCGACATTGACGATCCACAGCCGCCGCGCGTCGTACTGATAGGCCTTGTTCATCTCCTCCCACATCAGGGCGGGATGGTTGTTGGCCAGCCACAGGTACGACATGGGATAGCCCCAGTACGAGATGTGGTAGTAGACGCCCGAGCCGCCCGAGCGCACCCGCTCCTTGGCGTTGCTCAGCCGGCGGATATAGCCGTAGTTGTCGTCGGGCCAGTTCAGGGTGACGTCGTCGGGCACCTTGAGACCGGAGTCATAGGCGGGCAGCACCTCCTTGTAGGGGGTGAACACCTGAGGCACCTGATCCATCGGCTTCTTCAGTTCCTCGCCCAGCATCTTGCGCTGCTCGGCGAACACCTTCTCCAGCGCCCGGGCCTGGTCCTGCGGGGTGTTGGCCCCCTGCATCGGACGGTCCTCGATGCCGCGCATCCCGACCGTGTACATGTTGTCGTTCTTGCCCCACCGGCGCACGGCCTCGCGCCAGTAGTCCATCACGCCCTTGCGGTTCTCGAAGATGTTGTAGGGGCCCATCGTCTCGACGTCCCACTCGCGGATATTGGTGCGCGAGATCATCTCTGCGTGCGAGCTGGCCCGGACCAGGCCGTAGGACTGCGCCATCTCGGCGTTGCCCGGCACCTGGTTGAACGACTTCTCGATACCGCGCATGGCCGGCCAGAAGGTGTTGGCCTTCAGCCGCCACATCAGTTCGTAGACGCGGGCATAGGTCTTGGGCCCCACGTCGTGCAGTTGCGGGTCGTTGGTCTTGGAGGCCCACGGATAGAGCCCGAATTCCTCGTCGTTGAGGAAGATGCCGCGATACTTCACCGAGGGCGTCTTGGAGTAGCGCAGGTCGCCGTCGACGGCGATGTGGTCGACCTGGCGAATCTTGACGTCGGCCCACCACTCCCAGGGCGAGACGCCCATCTCGCGCGACAGGTCCATCACGCCCCAGATCGTGCCCCGGGCGTCCGAACCGAAGATCAGCAGAGCCGGACGGCCATCCGCGAGAGTCACCTGGGCGCGGCCGTAGGTCTCCCACTGGCCGGTCAGGCGGGCGGCGTCGAGGTGATTGGCCTTCAGCAGGGCGGCGATGGTCGGCGACTTGGCCAGGCCGAAGATCACCACCGGCCCCTGCCCCGCCGCCTTGCGCGCCACCACGGGGGTCTTGCCAGTCAGGGCGGTCAGATCGTGGGCCAGCAGATCGGCGGCCTTGCCCAGCGGCGCGGCCTTGGTGTCGTCATAGACGATGGTCGGCGCGATCTTGCCGTCGAACAGGGTCAGCTCGCCCGCGTGGCTGGTCGAGGCCAGAAACGAAACGGCCGCCAACGAGAGGGCGGCGAGAACTTGGCGACGCATGACCGATCTCCGACGGCCGGACCCCGGCCGGTATTCATGAATTCAGGACGATGAGGCGGGACGCGTCCAGCGCGCCCCGCCTTTAGATCGTCGGCCTAGAACTTGGCCCGCAGACCGATCAGGAACTGACGTCCCGGATAGTAGACGGTGAACGGCGCGCTCTCGAACTTGGAATAGGTCGTCAGCGGCTCGTTGGTCATGTTCACGGCGTTGAAGGTGATCTGGTACGCCTTGTCCATCCAGTTCGGCGTGTAGCTGGCCGACATGTCGAGTTGGCCACGAGCGCCCTGGATATTCCCCACGTTGGTGTTGTTCTGCGGCGCGATCGCGATCACCGCATCGTCGGTGTAGGTGTAGCTCAACCGCACCGAGACGCCGTGATCTTCATAGTAGCCGCCCAGCGTGTAGAGGTTGGGCGCGATACCCACGGCCATGGCGGCCGAGTTCGGCGAGTCCTGCTGGATACGGGTGTAGTTGGCGGTGAAGCCGAAGCCCGTGATCCCGCCCGGCAGGCGGCTGGTGATGAAGTCCAGCGGCTGCTGCCAGATGAACTCCGCCCCCCGGATCGACAGGTTCTGATCGACGTTGGCCGTGGTGTTGATCGAGATGACCGTGTTCATGTTGATGCCGGTCGCCAACTGCGTGTTGGTCAGCGACGACAGCGGGATGCCCAGGGTCGAGAACGGCGCCTGGATCTGGCGGGTCTGGGTGAAGCCCTGGATATCCTTGGCGAAATAGTTGGCGCTGATATAGCCCGCGCCGCCCAGGTAATACTCAAGGCCGAAGTCGGCGTTGTTGGAGTAGTAGGGCTGCAGGTTCGGATTGCCCTGCGACGCCACCTGGGCCGAGATGTCGCTGAACGAGGTGCCCGGCAGCATCAGGTTCGGGTTGGCGCGGGTGACGGTGCGCGACCCGGCCAGACGCAGGACCAGCTTGTCGGTCAGGTTCACCGCGGCGTTGAACGACGGCAGGAAGGCGTCATACGAGCGCTTGGTGGTCTGGAAGCTGGTCACGCCGCTGATGCTGATCGGGCCTTCGATCCGCTGGTCGGTGTGGAAGTAGCGGACGCCGGCGTTGTAGTGGATCGCGCGATCCATGAAGTCGGTCGCGCCGTTGATCTCGACATAGGCGCCCTGGGTGCGCTCGTCGATCCAGCCCGACGGAATGCTCGAGGTGCCGGTCAGCGAGAACGGGGCGTTGTCCAGCAGTTGCTGGGTGTGGATGGCCGCGTTCAGCTTTTCGTAGTTGGGCTGCACGAACGAGGCCATGCCCGGGGCGATGTCAGCCAGGCTGAGCAGGCGCGACGGCCCGGCCGTCAGATATTGCGAGATGGCGCTGTTGGGGATGGCCGCGACGCCGGCCGCCTGGGCCGCGTTGCTGTTGTCGAACGCCAGAATCTCGCGGGCCGTGTCGTCATAGGCGTAGCCGATGCGGATGTTGGCGTCGTCGTTGCCGAACTTGGCGTCGAAGTGCGCGCCCTCGTCGCGGGTCACGCGCTTGGCGCGCTGGATCCGGTAGGAGTCGGTGACCCAGGCCTGGTTCGGATCGTTCATGTCGCGGCTGGGCGTCAGAACCGGGAAGTCGCCGCCCTGCGTGTTGTCGAACGCCACCGACAGGCCCGAATTGGGGGCGGTGTCGAAGATGAAGGACGGCATATCGCGCGTGAAGACACTGCGGTTGTAGTTGACCTGACCGGTCACCTCGACCAGGTCGTTGGGCGTCCACTTGAAGCTGGGATTGAAGTTGTAGAAGTCGACCTTGTCATTGACCGGCCGAGCTTCGATGAACATCTGGGCGTTGGCGAAGGTGCCCTTGGTCAGGACGTGGTTGGAATCCGTTTCCCAGCCGATCGGCACCAGGCTGGTGGCGTTACGAACCAGCAGGTTCATGTCCAGGCGATTGAAGTTGCGCTTGGCCTTCCCGTACAGGGCGTCCAGCGCGAAGCTCAGGGTGTCGGACGGGCGATACTCGGCCGAGAACAGCAGCGACAGGCGATCACGCTTGCCGTCGATATAGGCGTAGCGCGGCAGGCGCGGCACCAGGGTGTTGCTGAGATCCTGGAAGCTGAGGCCGCTGGTCTGCGAGACGTTCAGCGGCGCGCCGGGCGTCAGGCCAAAGCCCGTGTTGGCCGGCACCGTGGTGGCGAACTTGAAGCCGCCGCCGCCCGCGCCGCCGTTCAGCCCCTGACGATCGCAGGTGGCGACCGTGCAGTTGCCGACGATGGGGTTGGTCAGGTTCGGCGTGGTGAAGCCGATGGTCTCGTAGCCGTCGGTGCGGAAGTGTTGCGAGCCGCCGGCCACGCCGACCAGGACCCCGAACTTGTCCCAGGTCTTGGAGGCGATCACCGCGCCGCGCGGGCTGACCTTCTGGGAGGCGTCCGAATAGCCGCCTTCCATCGACATGCTGAGGTGCTGACCCGGACGGTCGAACGGGCGGGCGTTGGCCAGGTTGACCGTGCCGGCGATGCCGCCTTCCAGCAGACCCGGGGTCGGGGTCTTGTTGACGGTCAGCTTGGTGAACAGCTCGGTGGGGAAGAGATCAAGGTCGAGCTCGCGGTTCGAGCTGCCCGAATCCAGCGCGCCGTCCGAGGCCACGGCGATCTGCGAACCGTTCAGCGTCACCTTGGTGAAGGACGGACCAAGGCCGCGAACCGAGATCTGCACGCCCTCGCCGGTGACGTCCCGGCCCAGCTGGACGCCAGGAATGCGTTGCAGGGATTCGGCGATGTTGAGGTCGGGGAACTTGCCGATGTCCTCGGCGACGATCGAGTCGGTGAAGTTGGTCGCCGCGCGCTTCATGTTCGCGGCGCTGGCCAAGCTGGCCCGATAGCCGGTGACGACGATTTCCTCGACGGCCGCCGGTTCTTCCGGAGCCGCGGCCGCAGGCGCGGCGGGCGCGGTCTGCGCGCCAGCGACCGCAGGAACCAAGCCTGCTAGCATGGTGGCGCACAGCAGACATGCCTTCAGTCCGACCTGACGGCTAAAACGAATAACCATTCCCGACCTCCCTTGCGGCGACGTTGCTCGCTCGCATTGCTCAAGGAACGTTCGCACCCCTTGCTGGAATGGTAACGTTCACATTTTTTGGATAGGTCAGACCAATATCGCTGTCAATCCACCTTTAGGTCAGATCCTTTCAAGCGACCCGAAGCCAGCCCTCTGGCGGCCTCCGCCAACATCTCGAAACCGAGATACCGAACGTGGAGCCGAAATACCGGCTCAACCGACAAAAGAAAGGCGCCCACGTGTCGAAACACATGGGCGCCAGTGGGGGAAAATCAGAGGATCACATCTCTCAATGTGAACGTTCCCACATAGCAGGTCAAACCAATGCCCTGTCAAGAGGTCAGACCTTTAGACACCCCTGATAAGCGACCACTCCAGCCGTTCGACGGCTTATCGCGGCTCCTGCCCTAGAACTTCCATCCGCATCACCTGGACGCCGCCCTCCGCGAGCGCCGGCAGCTTGGCGAACCAGTCCTTCACATAGGGCATGGCGTTGTGCGCCTCGAAGTCCTCCTTGGTCGCGAAGACCTCGTAGAAGACGAAGTGGCCCGGCGCCGTCCGGTCTTCTTGCAGGAAATAGACGAGGTTCTTGGGATCACCGCGAACCAGCGTCACCAGCGGCAAGGTCGCCTCGCGCAGCTCGGCCTCCTTGCCGGGCTTGGCCCGCACCTGGGCGACGATCGAATAGGCGCCGGCCGGGATCTGCTGATAGCGGACCCCGGCGGCGTCGCGCGCCAGGGCCGGGGTCGCGAGCGCCCCGGCGGCCGCCAGAGCGGCCAGGGCCAACGATATCGAGACTGTCTTACGCATCATGACATCCTCACCGCGCGCCGGTCAGCACGCGTTGGCGCGCGGCCAGCGTGTTGGCGAAACGCTGCTTCACCGGACCCAGCGCCTTGACGAACTCCAGCTGCTCGCCCTCGGGCCCCTTGCAGTAGATCAGCTCCCAGCCGTCCGACGGGGCGACGGTCACCTTGTTGGTGTTGGCGCTCTGCGGCGCGGCGCGGCGCTCGGCCTCGGTGTTGACGCGGATGGTCCGGTTGGCCCGCACCTGCGTCATGCCCCGGCGCGCGGACTCCGCTTCCAGGTCGGTGATGAACTTGTTGAAGTCGACGTCGTCGCGAACGTGGAAGCAGATGTGCATCATCCGCGGAAAGGCCGGGCTCATGTGCTGGACCGGTTCGGCGAAGGCGCGCGGCCCGCCCATCGGCTGGTCGGCGTCGCGGTATTGCAACAGCTCGATCACGACATTGTCGAACTGGATGAAGCGGACGTCCAGCCGCTGGGCGCCGTCGCGCAGGTCGGGCACGCCGAGGGTGCGCGGATTGACGCCCAGTTCGTTGGCCTGGATGTCCTGGTCGGCCAGCAGGGTGTTGTGGACCGTGTCGCCCTGGAAGTCGCCGTGACGGAAGACCTCCGTACCGCCCAGGACCTCGGTGTAGAACTCAAAGGCCCGCTCCATGTTCTGGACGGTCAGGCCGAAGTGCTGCACGCCTTGCAGCCGCGCGCCGAGCGGGCCGCTATTGCGGGCGGCCGGCGACAGGCCGTTGACGCCGCCTTGACCAGCAACGCCTTGAGCCGCGACAGGCGCGGCGATCGCCATTCCGGCGGCCGCCGTCATGACCGCGCCGGCCGTGCGAAGCATGTCGCGTCGACCGGGATCGGCCGCTTCGTCGTGGGTGGGTTTACGCATGATCTTTCTCCTTTTCGGTAGTGAAGGCGCCTGGTTTCAGGACGCGAGGAGCCCTTCGGCCGGAGCGGAGCCCCGGTCGGCGAGCGACGGTTGAATTCGAGGGTTGGGTTCAGGCCGCGTCGGGTAGCGGGGCGGCCGGATTGACGAGCCCCGCCGCGCGAAGCTCGCGCCAGAAGTCGGCTGGCACGGCTTCGTTCAGGGCGGCGCGATCCTCGGCGATCCGGCCAGGCCGGCTGGCGCCAGGAATGACGGCGGCGACGGCCGGATTGGCCAGGGCGAACTGCAGGCCGGCGGCCTTCATGCTGACGCCGTGACGGTCGGCGATCGCCTTGATACGGGCGACCTTGTCGAGGATCGCCGGGGTGGCGGGGGCGTATTCGAAGTTCGGCCCGCCTACCAGGGCGCCGGAGCTGTAGGGACCACCGACCACGATGCCCAGGCCGCGCTCGGCGACCTTTGACGTCACGCGCTGCAGGGCGCGGCCATGATCGAGCAGCGTATAACGACCGGCCAGCAGGAAGGCGTCCGGGCGCGGCGCGTCCAGGTCGAGCAGCAGCTCGATCGGCTCGACGCGATTGACGCCCAGGCCCCAGGCCTTGATCACGCCCTCGTCGCGCATCCGGTCCAGCGCCTTGAAGGCGCCTTTGCGGGCCGTCTCGAAGACGCCCAGCCATTCGTCGCCGTAGAAGTCCTGGGCGACGTCGTGGACGAAGGCGATGTCGATGTGGTCGGTCTGGAGGCGCTTGAGGCTGTCCTCGATGGAGCGATAGGTCGCGTCCTCGGAATAGTCGTTCACGATCTTGTTCGGACGGCCGTATCGGAAGACGTCGCCCTTTTCGCCCAGGTCGCGGGCGCTGACGTCCTCGACCTCGTCCAGAATGACCCGGCCGACCTTGGTGCTGATCACGTACTGGTCGCGCGGCTTGCCGGCCAAGGCCTGGCCCATCCGGGTCTCCGCCAAGCCGGCGCCGTAGAACGGGGCGTTGTCGTAGTAGCGGATGCCGTCATTCCAGGCGGCTTCCACCGTCCCGAGCGCCTCGGCCTCGGGAATGTCGCGAAACATGTTGCCGAGCGGCGCCGCGCCGAAGCCGAGCTTGCCGGGCAGGATAGTCTTGAGCGTCATCGTCTCAACCTTGCGATGGACGTCGCGTCGGCGCAGCCGCCAACTCGACATCTGGATTAAGATACGGACCGACACACGCTATCCGCGCTCAATCCGTCGAATCTTGAACAGAAACGACGAACAGGCGGGCGAGCCATCAGGGTCGATCCAATGTTTACACTAGAAACTTTGAGCGTTTTGCGCCCCGAAGTTTACGTTGTCAACATAAGTTTCTCGTGACAACATCCAGCCATGAACGACACGCCCAAGCCCTATCATCACGGCGACCTGCGCCGCGTGCTGCTCCAGACGGCGCTGGACATGCTGGGCGAGGAACAAGGGTGGCAGTTCACCCTTCGCGAGTTGGCCCGCCGCGCGGACGTGACGCACGCCGCGCCCTACAAGCACTTCGCCGACAAGGCCGCCCTGCTCGCCGAACTCGCGGTCCAGGGCTTCGACCGCCTGGAAGAGGCCCTTCTCGCCGCCGAGCGTCCAGAGGCGCCGCCGCGCGGGGCGTTCATCACCCGGTGCCTGGCCTATGTCCGGTTCGGCGCCTCGAACGCCAATCTCTATCGGCTGATGTTCAGTCCCGATGCGCGCGCGGCCAAGGATCCGCGGCTCGATACGCAGGCGAACGCGTCCTTCGACGCGCTTGTCGATCTCATCGCGCGCGGCCAGGCGGCGGGATGGCTGCGAGCCCGCGACGCCCGAGCCCAGGCGGTGGCCTGTTGGACCCAGCTACATGGCCTGACCCTGCTGACCGCCGACGGCCTGCTCGCGTCCAGACTCCCGACGTCCGACCCGACCGAGGCCGCGTTGGCCGGCCTGCTGGACGGGCTGGAAGATCCGCTCGGCGCAGCCAAGGGCGTCGCATCTTGAAAGCCGCCTCCTCCACCCTTTTGTCATCTCGGCTCGCCTAATCGCGGGGGGGCCGCGTCAGCAGTTGCATCCCCTCCGTCGTCGCCCAGCAGAATTACCGCCTTTTTCGTCGACGATGGCGTCGGCGAGACCTGGACGCCCACCCTGGCGTTTTTCCACAAAACGGACTTTGAGCCTGCGTTCGCAAGCGCGATGCGTCCTCGCGAACACGTCGGCCTGTCGTCAATCCGTCACCCACGCCGATTAGTGACGGTTCGGTTCGGTTCGGTCGCGTCGTCGGGACCTGAGATTTCTCGCAGCATGCCACGCAACCTCTGTCGCGCCACGCTGCTGGCGATCACTACGGTCGGCTCGATCTCGACCGTCGGCCATGCCCAAGGGCGGACCGAACTGGGCTCCGCCCTCACGCGGCTCGCGATCGAGCGCAATGTCCAGATCCTGTTCCAACCGCGGCTCGTCGAGGGTCTGATCGCCAACCCAGTCGGACGCGACACCGGCCTGGACCAGGCCATGACCGCGATCATCGGTCGCCAGGGCCTTCGGATCCGCAAGGTGCGCGCGGGGGTCTATGCGGTGGAGCCAGAAGCTCGGAGCGCGTCCCCGCCGGCCTCGCCCGTCGAGGAAGACGGCCCGAGCGATGTCGCTCCGCTGGTGGTCACCGCCGTCTACGCCGCCAGCCTCGAGCGGGCCCTCACGCTGAAGCGGGACGCCGGCTACGGCCTGGACGCCGTCAGCGCCGAAGACATCGCCCGCCTGCCCGCCGCCAACGCCGCCGAGGCCCTGCAACTGGCGCCGGGCGTCAGCCTGGAGCGCCATCGCGGCGTGGGCCTCTATGTCAGCGTCCGGGGCCTTGGACCGCAGTTCCAGAACGTCCTGCTGAACGGCCGGTCGATCGCCATCAACGACTTGGTCGAGAATGGCGGGTTTCGCGGCCGGCAGTTCCGGTTCGAGGTTCTGCCCTCCGACGTCATCGACCGCATCGAGGTCATCAAGACCACCACCGCCGACATGGACGAGGGGGCGCTGGGCGGCAATATCGACGTGCGAACCTTCAAGCCGCTGGAACGCGGCCCGCGCGCGGTGCTGTCGGTCCGGGCCTCGCAGGGCCAGGCCGGCAAGCCGGATCCCGCGGTGTCGGGCGTCTGGAGCTGGGTTTCCCCTGAAGGCCGCCTGGGCCTGCTGGCGGCGGGCATGGCAGAGCGACGCCAGATCCGTAATGACCGCCTCTACCAGACCGGCTGGAACCTCGACCGCTTCACCAGCGCCCTGCCCGCCGGCCTGTACACGCCGACGCGCACCCGGCCGACCATCGAGTTGGAGGACCGACGACTGATGTCGGGCGACTTCGCCCTGCAGTGGCGTCCCTCATCCGACTGGCGGACCGACATCGACCTGCTGGTGACCCGCCTGGACGCCCACTACGACGAGTTCGGCCTCGACATCTATCCGGACGACACCACCTTCGCCCGCCCCGCCTTCGTGGCCGGCAGCCAGAAGGTGGTCGGCGACACCGTTCAGGCCGGCCAGATCGACAACGTGCGCTGGATGGCCTCGCGCGAGACCAGCCTCAACCGCCATGACCTGGCGGCCTTCGGCGTCCGGCAGAGCTGGACGCCTGGCGCGTGGGCGCTGGATATCGACTACGCCTATTCCCGGGCCCGCAGCTATCATCCCGACGGCCGGGGCACGGTGCGGGCGCGCGCCGCCTTCTTCGCCCCCCTGGTCTATGACTTCAGCGGCGGCCTCCACACCGCGCCCACGCTCAAGACCACGGTCGACTACACCGACCCCGCGCAGTTCGTCGGCCAGGCCTTCGACTACACCTGGAAGGACTCGCGCGACACCGACGAGGCGCTCAAGGCCGACGTGGCGCGTTCGCTGGGCGCGGGCAAGCTCAGCCTGGGCGTCGAGGGTCACAGGCGCGTACGCGACTATCGCCGACGCGACTGGATCCTCAACACGGTCGTCGGCGCGCCCCTGACCAGCCTGGGGGGCGACTATTATGGCCAGACGCCCGTCTCGGACTATCTGGCCGGTACGTCGGGCGACGTGCCGCGACGCTGGGTGGCGCTGGACGCTCGCGCCTTCTACGAGCGCCTGTTCACACCCGAAATCGCCGCCCTGCCCCCGTCAGTCTCGGACCTGCGCAATTCGTTCGTGGTCGAGGAGAAGATCGTCTCGGCCTATGTGCGCGGCGATTTCTCGGCTCACTGGTTCGGCCTGCCGGTCGACGGCGACCTGGGGGTTCGCTACGCCAGCACGCGGCAGGTCTCGACGGGCGTGCTGTCCAGCGGCGCCGATCCGATCCCGGCCCAATGGCGCAAGGCCTACGGCAACTGGCTGCCCAGCGCCAATCTTCGCGTCACGCTGACGCCGGACCTGCTGCTGCGGCTGGCGGCCTCGCGGGTGGTCAACCGCCCCAACGTCGTCGACAACGCCCCGCGCATCACCCTGGCCCGCGACACGCCGACGGCCAACGGCGGCAATCCGGACCTCGACCCGTTTCTGGCCACCCAGTTGGACGCCTCGCTGGAATGGTACTTCCCGTCCGGCGGCGCCCTGACCGGCGCGGTGTTCGACCGGCGGCTCGACAACTACATCACCGCCCAGAACACCTTCATCCAGGTTCCCGGGCGCGGCGAGATCCTGCTGTCGACCAACGTCAACGGCGGCGACGCCCGCATCCAGGGCCTGGAGCTGGCCTACAGCCGCACCTTCAAGAGCCTGCCCGCGCCGCTGGACGGTCTGGGCGTGCAAGGCTCGCTGACCCTGGTGCGCAGCCAGGCCAACTATTTCGCCGGCGACCGGGTGATCCGCAACGCCCTGCTGGGTCTGTCGCGCACCAACTACAGCCTGCTGGCCTTCTACGAGCGGGGCCGCGCCTCCGTGCGCCTCGGCTACAACTGGCGCAGCCCGTACCTGACCACGATCGGCAGCTCGATCAACGCGCCGGCCACCACGGCGGCCTTCGGGTCGCTAGACGGCGCGGCGTCCTGGCGGGTCAACCGGCAGGCCACGATCACCTTCGAAGGCGTGAACCTGGCCGACGCGCGTCGCTTCGTCTATGGCGAGAGCCGCGACCAGCCGATGGAGATTCATCATTGGGGCCGCTACCTGTCCACGAGGCTGCGATGGGCGTTCTGATCTTCCCGAGTCTGGCGTCGGCGGACGAGGATCCGCCCGTCAGGGCCAGCGATGGGGTCGAGCCGCAACCCGCGCTCGACGCGCCGCGGTTCGACACGCTCGTGTCGCGCTACCGCCGGCCGCTGCTCAGCTTCTTCCAGCGCCGGTCGGTCGGGACCGAGGACGCCGAAGATCTGACCCAGGAGGTGTTCATGCGCCTGTCCCGCCGGTTCGCGCGCCTGCACTGGGGCAACCCCGACGGCCTGGTGTTCACCGTGGCGGCCAACGCCCTGATCGACCACGAGCGCCACGAACGCTCGCGTCGGCGCGATCGCCACGTCGAGGTCGACCCGGGACTGCCCGACGAGGAACCTTCGGCCGAAACCGCCCTGGCCGGACGCGAACGCCTGCGCAGCCTGGTCGCGGCGCTGGACACCCTGAGCCCCAGCGTGCGGGCGGCCTTCGTGCTCTGCCGCTTCGAGAACCTGACCCAGGCCGAGGCCGCCGCGCGGCTGGGCCTGTCGGTCAGCACCGTCGAGAAACACATGATGACCGCCCTGGCGCGGCTGCGCCTGGCGATCGGAACCGAACATGACGTCTGACACCCCGACCGAGCCCGCCGGGCTCGACCCACGCCAGATCCTGGCCGCCAGCCTTTCGCGTCCGCTGTCCGTCGCCGAACAGGCGGTGCTGGACGCCTGGGCCGAGAGCTCGGCCCAGGCTCGCGAGGAAATCGCCGAGACCCGCGAGGCCTGGCTGGCCATCGGCCTGGCCGCCGAGGATCCGGCCGTGCGCGCCCTGCGTCGCTCCGTGCGACTGGAGGCGGGTCTGGACCGTCCCGTGGCGCGCCGTCCCCACCGCCCAGACCGCCGTTGGCTGGTGGGCGGACTGACGCTGGCGGCCGCGGGGCTCGTGGCCGGCGCCGTGCTCATCGATCGCCCCCGGACCGAGACCTATGTCGCCCCGCCCCACGCCGTGGCGCGGCTGACCCTGGCCGACGGCAGCCACGTCACGCTCAGCCCCGGCGGCCGCCTGACCGCCCGGCTCGCCCGTCACGCCCGGACCCTGGCCCTGACCGACGGCGACGCCTTCTTCGATGTCAGCCACGACCCGCGACGCCCGTTCACCGTCGCGGTTTCGGACCGTACCCTGACGGTGCTGGGCACGCGCTTCAACGTCGCCGGCGGACAGCGCCTGACCGTGTCGCTGGTGCAGGGTTCGTTGCGCGTGAGCCAGGCCGGTGCGCCCGACGTGCTGCTGCGGCCGGGCGAGCGCTACCTCTCCGCCACGCGCGGCGGTCGCGCCGAAGCCGGCGACGTGGCGGGCGACGCCGCCTGGACCAGCGGCCGCCTGGTCTTCGCCGACGTGGGCCTGGTCGAGGTCGCCGAGCGGCTCTCGCGCGCCGCCGGCCGCAAGGTGATCCTCGGCGATCCCGCCCTGGCCGATCTGCGGCTGTCCGGCTCGGTCCGCGTCGAGCGGATGGACGATGTTCGCGCCGCTCTGGAAGTCGCCCTGCCGGTGAAAACCCAAACGACGCCCGACGGAAGCCTGATCATCACCCCAGCCAGGAACTCATCTCTGCACGGATGAAAACTCAAGGTTTTCAACAGGTCGTCGCAAATAATTTACCGATGACGGACTGAGGACGAGCGTCCGAGCTTTCGTTCTTCCCCCTCGACCCGCGCCTCCCCGCGGGTCTCAACCATCGGGGGATAAGATGATCCGCTCCAAGAACCCGTCGGCGCGCTGCGCCGGCGCCGTCGCCATTCTCGCCTTCGCCGCCCTGGCTTCCAGCCAGGCCCAGGCCGCGGAACCCGCCGCCGCAACGGCCGCCGAGCCCGCCGAAACGACGGACTCCGTCGACGCCATCGTCGTCACCTCCTACGGCAAGAGCCTGCAGGCCGCCGCCGCCCTGAAGCGCTCGGCCGCCTACGGCTTGGACGCCATCAACGCCGAGGACATCGGCAAATTCCCGACCCGCAACGCCGCCGAGGCCCTGCAGCTGGTCACCGGCGTGACCATCGACCGCCAGCGCGGCGCGGGCCTCTATGTCAGCGTCCGGGGCCTGGGCCCGCAGTTCCAGTATGTCGAGCTGAACGGCCGCTCGATCGCGGTCAACGAACTGATCGAGAACGGCGGCGCCAAGGGCCGTCAGTTCCGCTTCGAGGTGCTGCCGGCCGAGCTGATCTCGCAGATCGAGGTGGTCAAGACCCCGACCGCCGACATGGATGAAGGCGCCCTGGGCGGCAACATCAACATCAAGACCTTCAAGCCGCTGGACGTGGGCCACAAGGCCGCCTTCTCGATCCGCGAAACCTATGGCGACGTGCGCAAGAAGGCTGATCCGTCGGCCTCGGGCCTGCTCTCCTGGACCAACGCTGACAGCACCCTGGGCGTGCTGGCCTCCGGTCTCTACGACGAACGCCACGTGCGCAACGACCGCCTGTACCAGGTCGGCTGGAACCTTGATAAGTTCAAGAACACCCTGGGCGCGGGCTTCTACACGCCCTCGCGCACCCGTCCGACCATCGAGACCGAGCACCGCAAGCTCTATTCGGGCGCGGTGACCGGTCAGTGGAAGCCCAACAGCGACTTCCAGACCGACCTGGACGTGCTGGTGACCCGCCTAGATGTCGACTACGACGAATTCGGCCTCGACATCTATCCTGACGACACCACCTTCGCCACGCCGGTCTTCGTGGCCGGCAGCCAGAAGACGGTCGGCGACACCGTGGTCGGCGGCACGATCAACAACGTCCGCTGGATGGCCTCGCGTGAAACCAGCCTCAACCGCCACGACCTGACCGCCGTGGGGCTCAAGCAGGCCTGGACCCCGGGCGCCTGGAGCTTCAACGCCGAGTACGCCTATTCGCGGGCCCGCAGCTATCACCCTGACGGCGAGGCCACCAAGCGCAACCGCCTGGCCTTCTTCGCGCCCCTGACCTACGACTTCTCGCGGGGCTACAAGGCGATCCCGCAGCTGACCACCACGGTCGACTACACCAACCCGGCCAACTTCGTCGGCCAGGCCTTCGACTACACCTGGAAGGACTCGCGCGACACCGATGAGACGATCCGGCTGGACGGCGCCCGCGTGTTCGAGGGCCCGTTCAGCAAGATCGCCTTCGGCGCCGAACGCCACAACATGAAGCGCGTCTATCTGCGCCGCGACTGGGTGCTGAACGACATTCTCAACGTGCCGGTCTCGACCCTGGGCTCGAACTACTATGAGACCCTGCCCTATTCGGGCTTCCTGAAGGATTTCGACGGCGCCACGCCGCGCACCTGGGTCACCCCGACCCGCGACGCGATCTACAATCGCCTGTTCACGCCCGCGGTCGCCGCCCAGCCGTGGTCGACGGCCGATCTTCGCAACTCCTTCGTCGTCAGCCAGGACATCACCAGCGCCTATGTTCGCGGCGACTTCGAATTCGCCACGGCCATCCCGATCAGCGGCAATATCGGCGTGCGCTACGCGCGCACCGAACAGGTCGCCAGCGGCACCCTGACCAACGGCACGACCGCCCAGCCGGTGTCCTATCCGCAGGACTACGGCAACTGGCTGCCCAGCCTGAACGTCAAGGCCCAGCTGCGCGACGACCTGATCGCCCGCTTCGCCGCCTCGCGCGTGGTCAACCGTCCCAACATCACCGATAGCGCCCCACGCATCAGCGTGGCGCGCGACACGCCCAGCGCCTCGGGCGGCAACCCGGACCTCAAGCCGTTCCTGGCCGACCAGCTGGACGCCTCGCTGGAATGGTATCCGGCCCCGACCACGGCGCTGACCGGCGCGGTGTTCTGGAAGAAGATGGACGACTACATCACCCAGCAGAACACCACGATCCAGGTGCCGGGCCGAGGCGACGTCCTGCTGTCGACCAGCGTCAACGGCGGCGACGCCAAGCTGACCGGCGTGGAGCTGGCCTATAACCAGAGCCTGTCGTTCCTGCCGGGTCCGTTCGACGGCCTGGGCGTCCAGGCCTCGCTGACGGTCGTGGACAGCAAGGCCAACTACTTCGCCGGAAATCGTCAGATCAAGGACGACCTGATCGGCCTATCCAAGACCAGCTACAACCTGGTCGGCTACTACGAAAAGGGCCCGTTGGCCGCGCGCCTGGGCTGGTTCTGGCGCTCGCGCTACCTGTCGGGCACGGGCAGCACCACCACTGCGGAATCCTACATCGACGCCTATGGCTCGCTGGACGGTTCGATCTCCTACGACCTGACCAAGAACTACGCCCTGACGCTGGAAGGCTCGAACCTCACGGACGAGATCCGCTACGTCTACGGCAAGACCAAGGACCAGCCGATGGAGATCTATCACTGGGGCCGCACGGTCTCGCTGACCCTGCGCAGCAAGTTCTAACCCTACCCCTGAAAGGGCGGCCGCCGCATCGGCCGCCCTTACCTCTCGGATCGGCGCGCGTCCGCGCGCGCCGATCCGCCTTTCCCTTTCCACGACGAGGTCACACATGCGCCTGCCCGCCCTGCTGTCTTCGATCGTCCTGCTGGCGCCGCTGGGCGCGCACGCGGCCGACATGCCCCGCCTCAACGCCATGCACGTGCTGGGCTCGCACAACAGCTATCGTCCCGACCTCGATCCGGCGGCCCTGGCGCATCAGCGGCAGGTGATGGGCGAACGCTCCACCGGCGTCGAATACGGTCATCCGCCGATCACCGCCCAGCTGAACCTGGGCCTGCGCCAAGTCGAATTCGACCCCTATGCCGACAGCGCCGGGGGTCTCTACGCCGCGCCCTACCTCAACGATCCGGCCAAGCTAGAGACCATGAAGCGTCCCGGCGCCAAGGTCCTGCACGCTCCCGTGGTCGACGCACGCACCCACTGCCTGCCCCTGGCCGACTGCTTCGGCGAGGTCGCCGCCTGGTCGCGCGCTCATCCGGACCACGAGTTGATCGTGATCTTCGTCAACACCAAGGAAGAGCCGTTCAACAGTCCCGCCATTCCGAACCCGCCGCTCTACACCGAGGCGGACCTGGCCGGGATCGACGCCGACGCGGTCCAGGCCTTCGGCCGCGCCCACATCGTCGCGCCGGACGACCTGCGTGGCGACACTTCCACGCTACGCGTGGCGGCGACGAGCGGACGCTGGCCCGGCCTGACGGCCTCGCGCGGCAAGGTGCTGCTGGTGCTGGATTCCAATCCGCGCATCGCCGAGCTCTATCGGCGGAACCATCCCTCCCTGAAGGGGCGCATGATGTTCGGCCTCTATGACGCCGCCGAGCCCGAAGCCGCCGTGTTCAACATCCAGGATCCGAAAGCCGAGGAAGCCCGGATCAAGGACTTGGTCGCCCAGGGCTTCCTGGTCCGCACGCGCAGCGACGCGGACACCCGCGAGGCGCGCCAGCATGACCTCAGCCGCCTGCAGGCCGCCCTGCGCTCGGGCGCGCAGATCATCAGCACCGACTATTATCCTGGCGCGCCCGACCCGCTGGGGCTGAAGTTCGTGGTGACGCCGCCCTGGTTCAAGACACCTCGATAGACACAATTGGGAGCCGTCGAAGAAGCGCCAGACCGACAGCGTAGGCGCGGTTCGCTTGCGAGCAGACACGCAAGCGAACCTGGGGCGCTGTCGTTCGAAGCGGGCTTGATCGAACGAGCGTCAGAACCGCCAGTTCAGCACGGCGCGGGCGCCATGGTCCGTTGCGCGATCGCCAAAGCTGCCTGAGTAGCTGATCCCGAGCGAAACGGCCTTGCTGAGATCGGCGTCGAGGCCGACGTCCAAGGCGAGGGCGTCCTTGTCGATCGGCACGCCGGCGGTCCTGAAGGACGAGCCCGTCGAGAAGGCCAAATCGATGGTCGGCGCGCGGTCTCCGAACGCATGGCGCCATGATGCCGCGCCCGTGAGACGCAGACCAAGATCTCCGGCGTCGAAGGCCGTCTGGGCTCGCAGGCCTAGCGATCCATAGGTCACGTGCTCGTCGCTGTCGCCGCCGTGTAGCGCGGCGGCTCCGCCTGTCTCGCTCATTTGGGCGTCGAACAGCGCGACATGCGCCACGCCGGCGAACGGCTGCAGCATGACCCCGCTCAGTTGGCGCTTCACGGCCACCTCGCCGAACATCTGGAAGGTGCGCGCCGAATAGTCGCTCGACAGCGTGTCGCCAAATCCCGCGAACGCGACACCCCGCGTCGCGTGAACGTCGTTCCAGGCATAGGCCCCGCCGAGCTGGAATGACATCGCGCCGCGAGCGGCCACGACGTAGGCGCTGGCGTGGTAAGTATCGATCTCGTGCTTGGCTTGGGTCGTCTTCAGCTGGCTGGAACTGTAGCCGACCGCGACGCCGGCGCGGACATGTTGACCCAAGGCCTGATCGAAACCGGTCAGCAGCCCTTGGGTGTCGTGATCATGACCCTGGGCGTTTCCGTCACTCTTCGTGTCGCCCCAGCCGCCGAACGCGCTTCCCCACATCGACAGGCCCTCGGCGCCAGCCAAGCCGCCGCGCGAGAGCACCGCGTCGCGCACGAACCGGCTGTCCTGGATCAGTGCGCCGCGCGTGCTCGCATAGTCCGAGCCGGCCAGTTGGTCGAACGCCGCACGGGCCTGATCGGCCGAAAGATTGGTCACGGCATCGAAGACCAGATTGTTCGAGGCGAGGCTTTCAGCGCCTGCGGCCACCGCGACCTGGTTCGGGGTAAGGCCGATCTCGGTGAAGGCGATGTCGTTGCGTCGGAGCCGCAGATAGACGTTGTTGCCGTCGTAGCTGAGCGAAGGGTCCAGGAAGGCGAGATTGGAGGTCACGCTATCGAACTTGCCGCCGGCCGAAATGCCGCCGTCGGCATGTAGGATCAGATAGCTGGTCTCCGGCTTGTAGGTTCCCGCGCCCGCCAGCACCTTGACAGCTCCCCCTTGGAGGACGGCCACGCCGGACGCGACGATCTTGTCCGACTGCCCCGCCGCGTTCGCCTCGACCTCGAAGACCGAGCCCGGCTTGAAGGTGACGCCGCCGGCGACGTTCAGCGTGCCGATCGAGTTGCCGGGCGCGATCGTGCCGGACACGACAGTGGTCCCCACCGTGCCGCCGCCCTGCAGGCGACCACCGGACCAGACCTCCAGGGTACCGCCCAGCGAGCCGCTCACGGCCAGCGTGCCCTGCTCGACCCGCGTCGAGCCGGCGAAGCCGCCGGAGGCGCCGGTCAGTTCGGTCTTGCCCGTCCCGATCTGGCGGATGACGCCCGAACCGCTGACGACGCCGCCGAAGGTGATGGCGTCCGATCGGTTGAAGGCCAGGGCGCCGTTGTCGACAACATCGCCGACGATCGAGCCCAAAGCCCCGCCGGCGCCGATCTGCAGCGTCCCCGCCTGGATGGAGGTCCCGCCTGAGTAGCTGTTGGCTCCCGTCAGGATCAGGACGCCGGCCTCGGTCTTGATGACCCGGCCCGCGCCGGTGATCGCCGCGTCGATCGTGGCCTTGTCGGCCAGCACGCGGATCTCGCTTCCCGCCGAAGCGGTGACCAACTGGCCAGTCCCCGTCAGCACATAGCCTTCATCGACGAACTGCAGCCCCTGGAAGCTCTGCGCGCCCTCAATCGTGATCCGGCCGCCGGTGAAACCGCCAGCGTCCTTGAACACGGTGTTATGGCCCGCCCAGCTTGCCGGCACGCCGCCGCCCTGGTTCAGCCATTGCGTGCTGGCGGCGCTCCAGACGCCATCGCCGCCCTGCCATTGCTGCAAGGTGTCGTCGCCGACAGCCGTGCCGACAAAGAGATCGACCCTCCCGCTGCCGGCCAGCAACGTGTAGCCCAAGGGGGTGATCAGTGACGTGGAGCCGATCACGGCGGTATTGGCGGTCAGGGCGCCGCCATAGGTGATGAGGCGATAGTAGCCCAGGCCAGCGACGCCATCGGCCGAGTTCGCGCTCTGCGCCAGATTGACCACGCCGTTCAGCGCCAGGTCGCCGCTGACGACGATGCGGTCGCTCACGCCCGGAGAGGCCGCTGAAGCGCCGGGCGCGCCCAGCTCGACATCGAGATTGGAGCCCGCAGAAAGGGTCAGGTCGCCGGCAATCGACAGCGAACCGACGGAGTTGCCGGGAGCCAGGTGACCGCCGCTCTGGACCGTGGTGTCGCCCACCGTTCCCGAACCGCCCAGCGTCGCGCCGGAAGCGACGGTGATCGTCGAACCGGCCAGCGAGCCGTTGACCGACAGGGTTCCGGCGCCGACGGTCGTGGCGCCGGTGAAGGCCGAGGAGTCTTCGGTCAGCACCAGCTTCCCGGAGCCGGCCTTTCGGAACTCGCCCGCACCCGAAAGCACGAACTCGTAGGCCCCGTCCGTGCTTTGGTCGAGGGTCAGGAACGCCCCGGAGCCGATCGACGCGTCGCTGCCGAAAAGGCCGCCCGCGGTGACCACGCCGCCGCCCGAGATCGTCCAGTTCGACGCGGATTCACCGGTCAGGGTCAGTGTTCCCGCCCCCGTCTTGGTCACCGCGCCACCGCTGGAGATTTGTCCGTGATAGACGCCGTCGAACGCTTGGTCGAAGACGACGCCGCGACTACCCACGCCGGTACCGAAGACCACGCTGCCGGCCAGGCTGTCGCTGTCGCCCTTCAGCACGCCTTCAAGCACCGACCAGGTCTGATTGCCCGTGCCCGTCAGGGTCCAGGTGCTAGCGCCCAGCTTCTCGAAGGTGTCGAAGCCCATGTAGCCGTAGCCGTCAACGGATCCGTCCGACCCGATATGCATGGCGTCGAACGTGTCGTCGTCCGCGCCGCCCAGGGCCAGCACGTTGTTGGAGCCGCCGCCGGACACCATCACGATGTCACGGATCCACGAGCCCGCGTGAAGCTCCAGACGGTTGTCGCTGCCGAACAGCTGGATCGCGTAGGCGCGCTGGAAACTCACGCTGACGCCGCCGATGATCGTGCCTGAATTGATGATGGTGGTGGACCCGGTGCTGGCGCCGACCACGCCCCTGCCGCCAGCGCCCCGCTGGATCGCGTTGGAAGCCGGGCCGCCCGCCCCGCCCTGGATCGTCCCGGCGTTGACCAGCAGCCCCGGCTGGCCACCGGTGAAGACGATGCCCGCCCCGCCGGCCCCGGAATACATCCCGCCGAAGTTGCCGTTCCCTTCCCCGCCGACGCCGCCGGCGATGAGGCCGGTCGCGCTGTTCTCGATCGCGCCGCCCCAGGCGATCACGCCGATGCCGGCCGCGCCGCCGTTCGAATAGCCGTAGCCGCCCTCGCCGCCGGTGATCGTCCCCGCGTTGGTGATGGTTCCCAGGTTGCTGAGCACGCCGGCCGCGCCGGCACCACCCCAACTATTGAACGTACCTCCGGCCCCGCCCGTGATCGTGCCGCTTTGGACGTCCAGAGAACCGCCGTTGTAGAGGAAGAGGCCCGCGCCGCCGTTGCCGAGCGCCATGCCCGCGCCGCCCGTGATGGCGCTGCCCGAACCGCCCGCGCCGCCGTTGACGGTCACCGAGCCGCCGTCCAGCAGCACCAGCCCGACGCCGCCACCGCCGCCACCGCCACCGCTGCCGCTGCCGCCCTCGCCGCCACCACCGCCCTTGACGTCATAACCTTCGGTCGTGACCTGGACGTTGGTCCCCGTCAGCACCAGCCCGCCGCCGCCGCCGCCACCGCCTCCGTCGGCGGCATTGGCGCCGTCCGTCGCGATGAAGTCGGCGGTCAGGCCATAGGGCCCGGTCGCGGCGACCTGCGAACCAAGACCGCCATCGCCGCCAACGGTGCTGTCGCCGCCGCCGCCGCCGCCAGCCGAGAGGTCGTTCAGCGCGCCGGGCTGCCCCCCGGGCTGAGCGCCATTGCCGCCGGCCTCGGCCGAACCGGTCGGCGTGGCGGCGGCCGAACCGCCATAGGCCGGGACGTCGGAGGCGCCACCGCCACCGCCGGCGATACCGCCCAGGGGCGTGAAGGAGCCGCTGCCCGAGCCATCGCCGCCGCCCCGGGTGATCTGCCTGGCCTGGGCCGTCGGAGCGGCCAGGCCAACCGCCAGCGCCAGCACCGCCAGCGAGACCGAATTGCGGATGACTCGAACTTTCGAAAACTGCTGCACCGTCGTACCTGCTACTGGCCCGCTTCACCCGGGCGTCATTGATGACTGGGGGCAGGCGTCGAGCGCCGAGATCTCTGAGGAGTCGCAGTCGCCCCCGACTGCCTGTTTGGCCATCACGTGCCATGGGCGAGAGGCCCCGCACTATGCGATCCCGGCATGAACGGCCGAGGCGGACCAAGGTCAGTGCATGTTCCGGCGCAAGGTCTCGGAGGGACGCTCGCCGAAGCGGAGCCGGTAGGCCTGGGCAAAGCGGCCCAGCTCCCAGAAGCCATAGCGCATGGCGCTGGTCGTCACCGGGCTGTCGGCTGGATCGGACGCCAGCAGCTCGGCGCGCACGAGATCCAGTCGGCGATTGCGCGCGTAGCGAACCGGACCTTCTCCAAGGAACTCCAGGCAGGCCAAGTTCAGTGTCCGCTGCGCCACCCCGATCGCCGCGCAGATGCCGCTCAGCGACAGCATGTCCTCCGGACGCTCCTCAAGGGCGCGCTCGAAACGGGCGACGATCTGGCGATGCCGTCCGATCGCAGCGCGGTCCGGTTTCACCAGACCCTGGGAGAGACAGGCCAGCAGGCTGTCCATGAGTGCGCCGGACAAGGCCTTGGCCGGCCGTGGTTCGTCGATGACCCAAGGCGTCTGCTGGATCACGCCCGAGACGTCGCCCATCAGACCGACCAGCGCCTCCATCTCGCGCGCGGGCGCGACGAACATCCGGTCCTCGTCCAGCGGAACCTCGGGCTGGGTCGCCCAAAGGCCCCGCCCCTGCTCGGCCATGAGATCGAAGGGAACCGTGATGATGCCGAAGGCCCAGGGCATGTCCTGCGGCGAACTGGTGACGGTCCGCGCGTTCGGTCGGAAGTGGAAGATATGCCGGCCATGCAGCTTTCGCCCCGAAACACGACGAACGACGGCCGGCTCGGTGGCGAACATGAACGTATGAACGCCGGGGATATTGGCCGCTTGAGGAATGCCCTGGGCGAAGCGGCCCGCGCCGACGTTCAGCCCGCCGATCGTCGCGCGGGCCAAGGTCCCTTCGAATTGGCGTCCAGCCTGCCCCAACGGACTGGGACTGGCGCCGGCATTGATATCTCCGATCGCGAGCGCCATCGCCTCGGGATCCGAGAAACGACGGAACAGGCTTCGCTGGGGCGCGGCGATTTGCGGCGAGGCTGTCATCGCGACGTGTCCAGGCCATAGCCGGCTTCGCGCCAGGTCTTCAGGCCGCCATCCAAGGCGGTGGCGCGCATGAAGCCCAGGCTGCGCAAGGTGGCCGCCGCCAGGGTCGAAATCTTGCCGAACTCGCAGCAGGTGACGATGCGCAATGTAGGATCGGGGATCGTCTCGTTTACCCGGAGTTCCAACTGGCCGCGCGGGATGTGCAGAGCCCCGGGGATGTGGCCGGCCTTGAAGGCGCTCTCCTCGCGCACGTCCAGCACCAGCAGGTCGTTGGGGCGCTGCTCGATCCGGCGGTTCAGCTCTTCCAGCCCCATGTGGGGCACCTGGGCGGTGGCTTCGGCCAGCAGTTGGGCGACCGTTTTGCCGCCGGTCATGTTGGTGCGCAGCGCCTCGGTCAGGTGCGTGGGCGCGGCCAGGTTCAGGTCGCGCATCATCTGGGTGAAGGCGGCGCGGTCGTTCTTCCGTAGGCGAGGGTTTTCAGCGATCTCCGCCCCAATGGTCGAGTGTGAACGCCCCTTGTAGTCGTGGGCGGGATAGACCCGCATCGCCGGGTCCAGGGTCAGCAGTTTGCCGAACAGACTGTCGTACAGCTGGTCCGGATCGCCGGTCGGCAGGTCGGTCCGGCCGGTCCCGCCAATCAATAGAGTGTCCCCCGTGAACACCCGGTCACGCACGACCAGGCTCATGGAATCGCGGGTGTGCCCCGGCGTATGCAGCGCCTTGATCCGCAGGTTGCCGACGATCAGCATGTCGTCGTCATCCAGCCGCAGACGCGCATGAGGCGCGGGGCTGATCGCGTGCATGACCGTAGGCGCATCCAGCAGTTCACCCAGTTGCTGGGCGGCCGAGAAGTGGTCGGCATGGGTGTGGGTATCGACGATATAGCGGACCCGCAGGCCATCGCGGTTGGCCAGCGCCCGGTAGCGATCGATCTGACTGATCTCCGGATCGATCAACACCGCGCCCAGCGTGTCAGGGCAGCCGACCAGATACGATTGGCAACCGCCCGCGACGATCTGTTCGAAGATCATCTCAACCCTCCCCCTGTCGCGCGATGGCGTTCACGGGTCAGGCCTTGGGCTGGGCGACGACCCGGAGGTACGGCTTCAGGGTCTTCCAACCGTCTGGATACTTCGCCCGGGCCTGTTCGTCGGTGACGCTGGGCGGGATGATCACATCCTGGCCCGGACGCCAGTTGACGGGCGTGGCCACCGTGTGGCGGGCCGTCAGCTGGCAGGAGTCGAGCAGCCGCAACACTTCGTCGAAGTCACGGCCCGAGGTCATCGGGTAGATCAGCATCGCCTTGATCTTCTTGTCGGGGCCGATGATGAACACCGCGCGCACCGTGGCGTTGTCGGCGGCGGTCCGGCCCTCGGAGGTGACGCCCGCGCCTTCCGGCAGCATGTCGTAGAGGGTGGCGACGTTCAGGTCGGTGTCGCCGATCATCGGGTAGTTGACCGCGTGACCTTGGGTTTCCTCGATGTCGGCGGCCCAGCGCGCATGGTTCTCGATCGGGTCGACGCTGAGGCCGATGACCTTGGTGTTGCGCTTGTCGAACTGCGGCTTCAGCCCGGCCATGTAGCCCAGCTCGGTCGTGCAGACCGGGGTGAAGTCCTTGGGGTGCGAGAACAGGATGGCCCAGCTGTCGCCAATCCAGTCGTGGAATACGATGTCGCCCTGGGTGGTCTTGGCCGTGAAGTTCGGGGCCTCGGAATTGATCCGCAGGGACATGAGGTCGGTCTCCGTTCCAGAAGGGCGTGGCGATCGCAACCGCGCTATCCACAGGCCGATGGGCTAACCCTGGCGTGTATCAAGCCTCGCTTTAGAGACTTGTGTGGCTATGCGAAATACCCACTTTTAGCACAATGGAGATGACCACTTTACCTTCGCGCGCTGCTGCCTCCACCGCCGGCGCGAATGCGACCTTGCTGTCGGTAGTCCTGGACCGCGCCGCGCTGGAACCCTTGGGGCGTCAACTCTACCTGCGGATTCGCGACCTCATTCTGCAGGAGCAGTTGGCGGGCGACGCGCGGCTGCCGTCCAGCCGCAAGCTGGCCATCGAACTGGACGTTTCGCGCACGGTGACTCTGGCGGCCTACGATCAACTTTCGGCTGAAGGTTATCTGGAATCTAGACGGGGTTCGGGTCACTACGTCCGCGCCCTGAACAGGCGCGCGCCCGGCGTGGTTCGGCCGGTCAAGCCTGGGCGCGCACCGACGGCGATTCCCAAGCCCGAGATCAAGGCGCCCACATCGCGGGGGCGCCCCTTCGACCCCGACGCCCCGGCCTCGGCGCTGTTTCCGGTCCGGACCTGGGCCAGGCTGATGGCGCGAGGCTGGCGACGCGAGGGCGAGGCGGCCGCCGGCTTCGACGACTGGGCGGGCCTCACGTCGTTGCGGACGGCGATCGCCGGCTATCTGCGCGCCCTGCAAGGGTTGGACTGCACAGCCGAGCATGTGCTGGTCACGGGCGGAAACGCCGACGCCCTGCAGTTGATCACACGCGCCCTGGGGGCGCCGGGCGCACGGATCTGGGTCGAGGACCCGGGCCATATCGGTGCGCGCCAGACGCTGCGGCGCGAAGGACTGGCGGTTGTTCCCGTGCCGGTCGACGCCGAGGGCCTGGACGTGGCGGCCGGCCGACGCCTGGCTCCGGAGGCGCGGTTCGCCCTGGTCACGCCGTCGCGTCAGTTTCCTTCGGGCGCGCCGCTCAGCCTTCCGCGGCGCGTGGCGCTGATCGACTGGGCGCGGGACACCGGCGCGATCGTCATCGCCGATGACTACGACAGCGAACTCCGGTTCGCCGGCCGGCCTGTCGCGCCCCTGTCAAGTCTGGACCAAGGCGGAACGGTGCTGGCGATCGGCGGCTTTTCAAAAGTCACCTTTCCAGGGCTGAGGCTGGGCTACATCGTCGGCGCGCCATCCCTGATCGCTCGCCTGATCCAGGCGCGCGCCCGCGACGGGACGCCTGTCGCCACCGCCGCGCAGCCGGCCTTGGCCGAGTTCATCGCCGGCGGAGGCCTGGCCCGACACCTGCGCGCCCTGCGTCAGCGAATGGGCGCGCGGCGCCTGGCGCTCGCCGCCGCGCTCGAAGCGCGGCTTGGCGATATGCTGACGGTCTCTCCCCAAGAGGTTGGCATGCATCTGGTGGCTGTCCTGAACGCCCCTTTGCGAGGCTGGGAATCGGACGTGGCCTTCGCGGCCTTCGCTGCGACACGAGGCCTTGACCTGGACCCGCTCTCGACCCACGCTGGCGTAGCGGAAGGACGTCAGGGCTTCCTGTTGGGTTACGCCGCCTGGGACGAGCAAGGCCTGACGGCTGGCGTCGAGATCCTGGCGACCCTTCTGGCGGAAGAGCGCTAGGCGTCTAGTCTCCGCACCCGCGAAGCGACTTCACGGACGCCTTGGACGAAGCGAGCGCGGCCCGATCGGCGCCCTGACGAATAGCGCTGGCCGCGGCAAGATCCTGCACGATGTGGCCCAGGGACTTGTAGACGGTGACCTGCTCACGGGATTCACGACCGGCGATGGCGCCGCTCAGCACCTCACCGATCTCGCCCGCGATATGATCGTCGCCGATCCGGCCCGTGGCCTTGGCGCGCAGAAACTCCGCGCCCTGGGTTAGCACGCCGGCGCGGCTGTCTACGATGAAGCGCGACATCGCCACGAGATCGTCGTCGACTTCGACGGGGCCGGCGACGCTTGATCCGACGAGGTTGACGTGCACGCCCGGCGTGAGCCATCGGCCAAGCAGGATCGGCTCGGCGGCGTTGGTGCAGGTGCAGACGATGTCAGCGCCGTCGACGGCGGCCTGGACGCTCGGCGCCGCCACGACCGGCAGACCGGTCGCGGCCGTCATCTCCGCGGCGAACGCTTCGGCCCGGACGGCGTCGCGGCCCCAGACCCGTACCTCGGTGACCGACCGCACCAGGGCGATGGCGCGTATGTGGCCGGCGGCCTGCTCGCCGTAGCCAAGCACGGCCAGGCGCCCGGCGTCGTCCCGCGCCAAGGCTTCGGTGGCCACGGCGCTGGCCGCCGCGGTGCGGATGGCGGTGATGGCCCCGGCGTCGGCCACGCAGGTCGGCGCGCCGGTGGCTGGATCGAATAAGACCACGACGCCCTGGTGTGACGGGCGCCCCTTGGCGAAGTTCTCCGGATAGACGCTGACCAGCTTGGCGCCGAACACCCCGTCGTCGCCCAGC
This sequence comes from Caulobacter soli, assembly GCF_011045195.1. Taxonomy (GTDB): domain Bacteria; phylum Pseudomonadota; class Alphaproteobacteria; order Caulobacterales; family Caulobacteraceae; genus Caulobacter; species Caulobacter soli. The sequence continues at coordinate 2,917,334 of NZ_CP049199.1, forward strand.
GCGCCCGGCATGATCCCGAACATGTGGCCGTCGCCAAGAGGGATGATCGAACGCAGCAGCTGACGCGTACGGCCGGCCGAGAAGGCGGTCATCGCCGCGCGCACCAGCGGGATGCATAAGGCGTAGGTGAGCCTGCGACGGACCGTTTCGGCGTCGATGATCTGCATGGCGTTGTCGGCCCTCGGGGTGTCGGTTGCGCGGTTCACGCCAAGCCGCGCGTCACGGCCAGGCAGCGCGCGATGTCGTCGGCCGTGTTGAACAAGGCTGGCGCGATGCGCACCCGGCCGCCGCGCACCGTGACGTCGACCTTGGCGGCGGCGAAGGCGGCGCGAACCTTGTCCATCGGCTGGGCGGTTTCGAAGGCGACGATCGGCGCGCGATTGCCCATTGGCGTGACCAGGCGATGGCCCTGGGCCGCGAGGCCTTTCTGCAGGTCCAGCGCCAAGCCGACGGTGTGGGCCTCGATGCGCGCGACGCCGACGCCGTCGAGATAGGTCAGGCCGGCGCTCAGGGCGTGAGCTTCGCCGAACGCACGGCTGGAATAGTCGAACCTGCGGGCGGTGGCGTCGATCTGGAAGTCGCCGTCCGGCAGTTCGTGGTCGGCGTGGAACTCGCCGTAACGATCCAGGGCCAGGCGTTGCGAGAGCTCGCGGCGCACGTAGAACGGCGCGACGCCCCACCCGGCCAGCAGCCACTTGTAGCCGCCGGCGCACAGGAAATCGACGTCGGCCGCCTTTACGTCCACGGCCACCGCCCCGACCGCCTGGACGGCGTCCGCATAGACCAGGGCGCCGCGCGCATGAGCCAGATCGCACAGGGGGCGCATCTCATGGCGAAAGCCGTTGCGGTGCGAGATCCAGGCGACCGAGACCAAGCGGGTGCGATCGTCGATCAGCGGCTCGAAGTCCTTGGCCTCAACCACGCCGCCGCGATTGCGGACGATGCGCAGCTGGATGCCCCGAGTCCTCTCCAGGCGGCGGTAGAGCACGAACTCGGTATCGTAGTGCAGGTCGTCGATGACGACATTGTCGCCCGGCTTCAGCTCCAGGCCATTGGCGACCACGTTCTCGCCCTCGGCGGTGGAGAACAGCAGGCCGACCTCGTCGGGCGAGGCGTTGATCAGCCGCGCGAACTGGCCGCGCACGCGTTCGCAGCCATGCAGAAGTTCGCCGACCTCCATCGGGCGCGTGGCCTTGGCCTCAGCGAAGGCGGCCGCCGCGGCGGCCACCTGGCGCGGGCTGGGGGTGATGTAGGCCGCGTTGAGGAAGGCGCGGCCGGTCTCAACGATCGGGAAGTCGGCGCGCACGTCCAAGACCGACGAAGAGTTGGGCGCGACCGAGGTCTGCAGGGACGCGGCCGTCGCCGGACCGGCGGCCAGCACGCCCGCCAGCAGGACGCGACGGCTGGGTTGCGAGGTTCGCATGTCGACGCCTCCCTTCTAGAGTTCGGTGGGCCTGCGGATGAAGGTCAGGCCGACGGCGGCCAGGCCGGCCAAGGCCGCGCAGGGCGCCGCCGCCAGCAGCACGGCGGCCGGAGCCAGGCCGAGGGCCAGCAGTTTCCCGGCCGCCAGCGGCCCCGCGACGCCGCCCAGACGGCCAAACGACACCGCCGAGCCGACGCCGGTGGCGCGCACCAGGGTCGGGTAGTAGCCGGGCGCCAGGGTGTAGAGCACCAGTTGGCCGCCGATCGCGAAGAAGCCCACCACGACGCCTACGGCGACCACCGGCCAGAAGCCTTGCGCGGCGCCCATCGCCCACAGCCCGACGACGATGGCCAGGTAGGTGACGACCAGCAGCGAGCGCAACCGCCCCTTGTCGGTGATCATCGCCAGGACAATGCAACCCAGCACCGCGCCACCGTTCTCGAAAGCCGCGATCAGACCAGCCTGCTGGGGCGTGAAGCCCTTGGCGACCATCAGGGTCGGGAGCCAGTTGTTCAACAGGTAGACGATGACCTGGGTGAAACCATAGGCGATCCACAGCAACGTCGTGATTGTGGCCCTCCCCTCTCCGAACAGCGCGAAGGCGGCTGACGACGACTTGGAGGTGAGGGCCGAACTCTTGGCGGCGCGGAAGGCCGCCGACTCCGGCAGCAGGAAGATCAGCACCGGTAGCAGCAGCAGAGGCGCCGCCCCGCCAATGTAGAAGATATGGGTCCAGTCGAGACGTCCCGCCTGGCTGGCGACGAACAGGCCCAACAGAGCGCCGCCCGTTGGCTGACCGGCGAACATCAGGCCCACGCCCGTGGCGCGGCGATCGGGCCGCGCAGCCTCGGCGGCGATGGAGATCAGGTTGGGAAAGGCCGCTCCAATGCCCAGACCGCACAGAAAGCGGATGACGATGAACTGGTTCAGGTCACCGGCTTGAGCCGTGAGGATCGAGAACGCCCCGAGCACCACGAAGGCGCTGACCACCACCCACTTGCGGCCGATCCGGTCGCCCAGCCGTCCCCCCGCCGCCGCCCCAGCCATCAGCCCCAGCACGGCGGCGGTCAGGATGTAGGACATCTGCGCCGGGTTGAAGTGGAAAGCCCGGGCCACGGAGGGCGCGGCTAGCCCCATGGAGACGATGTCGGCCCCTTCGAACAGAGCGGCCAGGAAGCAGATGAAGATGGTCGAGGATCCGCGCCGGCGGACGGCGACGTCTTGGAGCGAGGCGCTCATCGGCGTTCCTTTCAAGGCTGGGCGGCGGCGCGCATGAAAGCGCGCATGTCGGCGGCGAACTGGGCGCGCGCCGGTGCGTCCCGATAGATGGCGTGACCCGCCAGGTAGCATCGCATGGTCACCGCCTCGCGATAGAGCGAGGCTATCCGACGGCCGCGCTCGGCGTCCATCGAACATCCGCCCAGCGGATCATAGGCTCCGTGCGGCACGATCACCCGCAGGCGGGGGCTGAGCGCCATGGCCTCGGCGGCGCCCGGCAGGCGCGGGCCGTAGCTGCCCATGCCGATGCGCCCGCTCTTGCCGAACTCGGCCTGGACGGCGTCGACCTGGGCGCGCGTCGCGCCATAGACATTGGAATGCAGGAAGCTGCTGTTGACCGGCGGCGGATAGGTTCCGCTTGGGGCGAAGCCATCGTCGATGGGCTCGGAGCCGAAGTACGGCAGGTCGGTCGGATAGCCCAGGTCGTGGCGCATATAGCGAACGCCCAGCGCCAGGGACGGCGTCTTGTAGGGCGTCAGCTTGCGGTAATCGAGATAGTACGGCAGCCGGCCGGGGACGAGCGAACCCAGGAAGTGGCCTTGGGTCAGGCTCAGGGTCTCGGGATCGATATCCTTGGGCGCCAAGCCAATGCGGCGGGCCAGCTCGGCGATGACGGCGGCCTTCTCGTCCTCCGAGAGGCTGCTCAGCCGTCGCAGGGCGGGAATGTAGACCGCCCGCGCCCAGGCCTCGGCGTTGGCCCGCGCCGCCTCGGGCGTCACGCCCAGATCGGCGGGCAGTTTCTTGTAGTAGAGGGCGGCCACCGCATAGTCGCCGATGTGCATGGCGTCGCCGAGCAGGGCCTCGTCGTCATAGCGCGGCAGGCCCTGGGTGTTGGAGATCAGCGCCAAGCCGCGAACCTTCAATCCACGCTTGAGCAACATGTAGGCCGCCGAACCGGCCCGCCCGGCGCCGTAGCTCTGACCGGCGACAATGACCGGCCTGTCCTCCTCGCCGTGCTGAAGCAGCCAGGACCGGATGAACTCGGTGGTGGCGGCCGCGTCGCCGACGATGCTGGTAAAGGCTTCCTGCGCCTGCGGGGTCACCGCCCGCGAGAAACCGACGGCCATGGCGTCCATGAACACCAGATCGCTGTCGGTGAGCCAAGTGTCGGCGTTGTCGACCAGGGCCTCGCCCTCGATGCGCTTGGGGCCGAAGCCCTCGAAGTTCAGCGAGGCGCTGGCCGCGCCCGGCCCGCCGTTCCAGATGAAGGTGATCGGTCGCACCGTCCCCGGCTTCGCCGGCGCCCGGTAGGCGACGTAGAACAAGCGACCAAGCGGCTCGCCGGTGGCGACGTCCTTGATGGCGATGCGGCCGACCTCGGCAGTGTAGGCCAGACGTCGGCCCTGCACGCTCATCTCATGGCGGGTGATCGCCGTCGGAGGCTCGGCGTCCTGGGCCCGCGCCGCGATCGTCGTCGCCGACACGGCGCAGGCGATCAGGCTCAAGGCCAGGTCACGCAGAAAGCCGCGCTGTCGAAATTGACGTGAAATCACTGCTCGCCCCCGTGAGCACGAAGATCGGTCGATCGGACCTAATACGCGGGACGCGGCCAAACCCGCACGTGGCGCCAAATGGCGAAGGCGCCACCGGGATTCCGTCGGGTGGCACGTATTAGCTCTGCAGGGACGGCGATGAGCCGAGGTCTCGCCGAACCTTGTCGGCGAGGCGCCGCATGGGGGAGTATCCGAATGTCGAAATGGTTCGCGGCTGTCGGGGCGACGGCCCTGCTGGTGGGCGCAGGCGCGGCCCATGCCGCCGCGCCGTTGTGGCGTGTGACGATCAGCCCCGGCAAAATCAGCCAGGCGGAGAACACCGGCGTCGCCGACGTCGCGATGACCATCGAGGGCGTCGATATTCCGGCCGGCGAACCCGTCGTCACCCTGGCCACCTTCACCCCCGGCTTTGGCACGACGCAGGACGTCGAGGCCATGACCGCCGTCGACGCCCAGGGCCCTGTGCCGCTGACGGCCAAGGGCGGCAAGTGGCTCGCGGGGCGCGCGGTAAAGGGCGACCTGAAGGTCAGCTATCATCTGCCGTTGACCAACAAGACCCCGATCGCCGGCGGACCGCCGATCAACCTGCGCATCGACGGCGACGGCCTGTCGGGCCAGGGCCCGTCCATCGTCGCCCAGCCTAACATCAAGGGCGCCTATCGCATCGCTCTGCACTGGGATCTGTCGAAGATGACGCCCGGCGCATTGGGCGTGTCGAGCTACGGCGACGGCGACATCGATCTGCCGGAAGGTCCGATCAACCGGCTCGATCGCGTCGTCCTGATGGCCGGCACGGTGAAGCGCGTGAACCACGGGGTGTTCTCGGCGGTATGGACCGGAACGCCTCCGTTCGACCCGGCCGACTCCATGGCCTGGACCGCCCGACTTCATAGCTGGATGAGCAAGTTCTTCCAGGACACGCAGGAGCCGCCCTACCGCGTCTTCTTGCGCCTGAACCCGATGAACGCCGGCGGCGGCGCGGCCTTCCCGCACTCGTTCCTGGCCACCTATGGAACCGGCGTCACCGGCGAGAACCTGAAGGGCATCCTGGGTCACGAAATGACCCACACCTGGACCGCCAACGACCTGGGCAACTGGTACGACGAAGGCGACGCGGTCTTCTATCAGGAGCTGCTGCCCTGGCGCGCCGGCCTGTTCACCACCGACCAGTATCTGGCGGGGATCAACAAGACCGCCAGCCGCTACTTCACCAACCCGATGTACAACGTGCCCGAGGATCAGGTGCAGCCCCGGTTCTGGGAAGACACCCGCATCCGGGTCCTGCCCTACGACCGCGGCATGATGTATTTCGCCGTGCTGAACGGGAAGATCAAACGCGCCTCGGGCGGCAAGCGCTCGATCGACGATCTGGTCCGCGCCATGGTCATGCGGGCCCGCACCAACCAGCCGATCACCCTGGACATCTGGCTCGACATGCTCCGCAAGGAGATCGGCGAGGACGGTCCCAAGGTCCATCAGGCCATGATGGCCGGCGAGTGGATCGTTCCGGAATCGAGCGACTTCGGCCCCTGCTTCCATCGGGTGGTCAAGAAGATCCGCCGCTTCGACCTTGGGTTCGATCCCAGCTCGATCGTCAGTCCCGACAAGATCGTCAAAGACCTCAAGCCCGGCGGCGAGGCCGAGAAGGCCGGGCTGCGCAACGGCGACAAGATCGCCTACGGCATCGCCATGGACGCCCTGCAGGGCGACGTGAGCCGCACCTTCACCGTCCAGGTGACGCGCGACGGCAAGACCTTCCCCCTCACCTACCTGCCGCGCGGCGAGGCGGTGGACGCCTACCAGTGGGAACGCATCCCCGGGGCGCCTGACGACGCCAGTTGCAAGTCGTGACCCGGAGCAGATCCATGATCCAGACCCCTCTCCGGACCCGCCTCCTCGCAAGCCTGCTGGCCACGAGCCTTTTCTACGGCGCTCCCGCCCTCGCCCAGGACGCGCCGCGACCGCAGCGTCCCTCCAACGAGCCGCAGGATTTCCTCAAGGAGCCACCCAAGCCGATCAGCATCAAAGGGCCGTTCAAGCTGGTGCTGCTGGGTGAGCAGCTCTATTCGCACCCCGTCGCCGACCGGCCCGATCCGGAGATGCAGAAGGTGTTCGCCCTCACCCGCAGCGGCGATGTGACCATCGCCAATCGCGAGGGGCTGATCTTCGATCCAGCGACCTTCAAGGGCCAGGGCTACGGCAGCGGCATGCTGTGGGGCGAGGCCGCCCTGGGCAAGGACGCCAAGGCTCTGGGCATTGACATGATGACCCTGGCCAACAACCACGCCAATGACTGGGGCTGGGAAGGCCTGCTGGAGACCAAACGGCTGCTCAACGAAGCGGGCGTGGTCACCGCCGGCGGCGGGCGCGACCTGTCCGAGGCCCGTCAAGCGGGCATCCTGGAGACGCCCAAGGGCAAGGTCGCCCTGGTCGGCGCCGCGTCCAGCTTCCGCGCCAACGCCAACGCCAACGATCGCTTCCAGGACGTGCCGGCCCGGCCGGGCATCAGCCCGCTACGCCTGCGCAAGATCAACCTGGTCACCGCCGACCAGCTCGACAAGATCCGCACCCTGGCCACCCAACTGGCCTCACCGCTGAAACCCGCCCCGGCGGCCGACGCCAAGGAAGTCACGCTGGGCGAAGAGATCTATCGTCTCGCCGACAAGCCGGGCCTGCACTACGAGATGGACCTCTACGATCACGCCGGCCTGCTCAAGGCCGTGCGCGACGCCAAGCAGCAGTCCGATCTGGTGGTCTTCACCATCCACGCCCACGAGAGCCCGACAGGCTTCGACGACGACGATCCCAATCCGCCGGACTTCCTGGTGACGCTGGCCCACGACACGGTCGACGCCGGCGCCGACGTCTTCCTCGGCCATGGCCAGCACGGCATGCGCGGCATCGAGATCTACAAGGGCAAACCGGTGTTCTACGGCATCGGAGCCTTCTTCATCCGCGGCGAGATCAAGGCCCTGCAGGAGTCGGCGCTGCGCGTGTTCCCCGACGCCAGCGGCCACGCCCCGCCGCCGCCCAAGGCCGAACGATCGGTGCGGCCGGGCGGTAACCCGAAGTCCTGGTACGACGGCGTGGTCGGCGTCACCGAATACGACGCCAAGGGCAAGGCGACGGCGCTCAAGCTCTATCCGCTGGATCTGGGCAACACCTATGAGCCGACACGGCGCGGCATGCCCTATTTCGCCGACGCCGCGAACGCCCAGCGCATCCTGAAAGACTTGCAGACCTATTCCGCCCCGTTCGGGACAAAGATCGAGATCGATAGCTCGGTCGGCGTCATCCGCTTGCCCTAAGCGAGTTCAGCTCATGAAACGTCTTCTTCTCGCCGCGTCAGCCGCGAGCCTGTTGGTTTGCGCGCCGGCGACCGCCCAGGTCGCCGCCAAGGCCCCGCCCCTGCTGACCCTCAAGGTCAAGCCAACGCAACTGGATGTCGCCGCCGGCACGGCGAGCCTCGAGGTGACCATGGTCGTCGAAGGGGTGGCGGCCTCCGCCGGCCATCCGGTGCTGACCCACCTGAACGGCGCGCCCAACATCGCCCTGCCGTTTCGTGTCGAAGGGCTGACGGCCGCCGACGACAACGGCGACCTGCCGCTGGTCTCCAAGGACGGCGGGCGCACCTACACCGCCCCGCGCGACGCCGCTGGCAAGCTGACCGTGACCTATCGCCGGCCGATCAGCGCCGCCACCGGCGGTTCGCTGTCGACCATCCCCACGGTCGACGGCCCTGGCGTCTCGGGCATCGCCAACATGCTGTTCCCGCTGCCGACCTCGGCCCAGCGCTATCACCTGACCATGGACTGGGACCTGTCGGCCATGCCGGCCGGCTCGACCGCCGTGACCAGTGTCGGCGAGGGGCTGCACATCGACGCCCCGTCGGTGCCGATGGCCAAGCTCAACTACATCATGATGATGGCCGGCAAGATCAAACGCGAGCCTGACCCGCCAGTCGGTTCCTTCAGCGCCGTGTGGACCGGCGACCCGACCTTCGACGCCGCCAAGGCCATGCAATGGGCCTCACGTCTGCACCACTTCATGAGCCGGTTCTTCGCCGATCCGGTAGAGCTGCCCTATCACGTGTTCATGCGCGCCCATCCCGGCGGCAACGGCGTGGCGGCCCCGATGGCCTTCACCATCGGCTTCAACGCGCGCACCACGCCGGAGAGCGTGGAGTCGCTGCTCGGTCATGAGATGACCCACACCTGGACCGCGGCCGACATCGGCAAGTGGTACTCGGAAGGCAACGCCGTCTACTACCAGACCCTGCTGCCCTGGCGGGCCGGGATGATGCCGACCGAGAAGCGCCTGCGGGACATCAACCTGACGGCGGCGCGCTACTACACCAACGACGTGATCAACGCGCCCGACAGCGACGTCCTGCCGAACTTCTGGTCGGACATGCGCTACAACGTGCTGCCCTATGATCGGGGCGCGCTCTATTTCGCGGTGCTGAACGGCAAGATCCGTCGCAAGTCCGGCGGCAAGCGTTCGGTCGACGACCTGATCCGGGCCATGGTCCAACTGGATCGCGAAGACAAGCCGATCACCGAACAGACCTGGGTCGACATGCTTCAGAAGGAGCTCGGCGACGAGGGACCGGCGATCCACAAGGGCATGATGGCCGGGACGTTGCGCCTGGAGCCGGAGTCCGACGACTACGGCCCCTGCTTCCGCCGGATCAGCACCAAGATCGGCCGCTATGACCTCGGTTTCGGCGGCCCCCAGCTCAAGAACTACCCCGTGGTCGTGAACCTGCGGCCGGACTCCAACGCCGCCAAGGCGGGGCTGAAGGAGGGCGACAAGGTCTCCTCCCAGGCTAGCACCGACGGGGCCCAGAAAGATCCGAACATGCCTCTGACCATGCATGTCACCCGCGGCGACCAGAAGTTCGACATCACCTACCTACCGCGCGGCGAGCTGCGCGACGCCTATCAGTGGGAGCGCGTCCCGGGCGTGCCGGAAAGCGCCTGCAAATGACCCGGAGCCGCAAGCCGAAACCCCTCTCCCGTCGCGCTGCCCTGGCCCTGCTGGCCGCCAGCGCCGCCAGCCCTGTTCTGGCGCGCCAGGCGCCCTCGAAGGAGCCGCAGGACTTTCTGAAGTCCCCGCCCAAACCTTCGACGCTGAAAGGTCCGTTCAGCCTGGTGGCTATCGGCGACCTGTTGAACTCCAAGCCCATGGCGACCCTGGACGATCCGGCGTTCCAGAAGGTGGTCGACCTCGTCAAGGCCGGCGACGTCGCCATCGGCAACCGTGAGGGGGTGATCCTCGACCTGCCGACCTTCAAGGGCCAGCCTTACGGCAACGGCCAGATGTTCGGCGAAGCCGCCATGGCCGGCGACATGAAGGCCATCGGCGTCGATATGATGTCGATGGCCAACAACCACTCCACCGATTGGGGCTGGGAAGGCCTGATCGAAGCTCAGCGCCTGATCGACGAGGCCGGCCTTGTCCATGCGGGCGGCGGCATGACCTTGGCTCAGGCCCGTCAGGCGGGGATCATGACCACGCCGAAGGGCAAGGTCGCCCTAGTCTCCACGGCCTCGACCTTCAAGGTCAACGCCGGCGCCAACGATGCTTTCGACGAAGGCGTCCCCGCCCGCCCGGGCATCAGCACGCTGCGCCTGCGCAAGGTGAACCTGGTCAACGCCGAGCAGATGGCGCTAGTGCGGAGTCTCGCCAGCGAGCGCGCCTCCCCGTTGGAACCGGCTCCCAAGGCCGACGCTCGCGACGTGACGTTCGGCGACCAGATCTATCGCCTGGCGCCCGGCTCGGGTCCTCGCATCGCCTATGAGATGGAGCTCTACGATCAGGCGGCCCTGCTGAAGGCCGTGCGCGACGCCAAGGACGCCGCCGACCTGGTGGTCTTCACCATCCACGCCCACGAGAGCCCCACCGGCCTCGACGACGACACCCCCGCTCCGCCAGACTTCCTGCTTACCCTGTTCCACCAGACCGTCGACGCCGGCGCCGATCTCGTGCTCGGCGGCGGGCCGCATTCGCTGCGGGGCATCGAAATCTACAAGGGCAAGCCGATCCTCTACGGCATGGGCCTGTTCACCCTGCGCGCCCAGATCAAGGCCAGCCAGGAGACGGTGTTCCGTGTCTGGCCGGACGAAACGGGCCATGCGCCCAAGCCCGGCGCGGGCGGAGCGAACAGCGGGGGCGGGACGCCGCCCAAGTGGCTGCAGGGCGTCGTCGCTGTAGTCGACTACGACGCGCGCGGCCGCGAAAAGGCCGTGCGCCTCTATCCGATCGATCTGCAACACACGGCCGAAGGCGGCGCACGCGGCGTACCGCATCTGGCCAAGGGCGCCGTCGCCGCCCAGATCCTGGCCGACCTGCAGACCGACTCCGCGGCCTTCGGCACCAGGATCGAAATCCAGGGCGAGACCGGCCTAATCCATATCCGCTAAACCAGGGCCTGCGCCGTCTTTCGCATGGGTGCGACGACGGCGCAGGTGGATTTCGCGGGCCCGCGCGTATTACCGCTGAGTGGTCCGAGCTTTCCCCTGGAGACAACGTCTTTGCCGCCGCACGCCGAAGCCGTCGCCAACGCCATGAGCCAACGCTTTCGGCCGGCGTTGATGGCCTTCTTCCTGCGGCGGCTTCGCAACCACTCCGAGGCCGAGGACCTAACCCAGGACGTGCTGATGCGCGTCGCCGAGAAAGGCGCCTCCATCGACGCCTCCCGGCCCGACGCCTATGTCTTTCAGATCGCCGCCAACCTGCTTCGTGATAGAGGGCGTCGCATGAAAGTCCGCGCCATCTACCAGCAGGGACTGGGCGCCCATGAGGCCAGCCGCGTCGAGGAACTCGATCCCGACCGCGTGATGCAGGCGCGCCAGTCCCTGGCCACCGTGGTCAACGCCCTGCGCGAACTGCCCGAACGCACCCGTACGATCTTCATACTGTTCCGCTTGGAGCACATGAAGCAGCGGGAGATCGCCGACATGCTGGGAATCTCCGTGCGCACCGTCGAACAGCACGTCATTCGGGCTAGCACTCACCTACGGGAACGACTAGGAGGCGAGCAATGAGCGCCTTTCTATCGCAGCCTGTCGCCGATCCGGCGGAAGCCGCCGCCCTGTGGGCCATGCGGCTGGCCGAAGGCGAGATGACGCCCGAGCAACAGGTCGCGTTCGACGCCTGGCTGGACGCCGATCCCCGGCACGGCGCGCTGCTCGAGGAAACCGTCGGCGCCTGGCGCGCCGTGGACCACTATGCCGGCGCCGAGCCGGTGATGGCCCTGCGCGAAGCCGCCCTCGCCTCCGCCCGTCGCACGCTGCGCAAGGGCAAGGGCCACTTCCCCATGCGCCAGGTGGTTTCCGGCCTGCTGGCCGCCACCCTGTTGCTAGCCATAGGCGGCGGTCTGCTGTGGGCGCGCATGGCGCCGCAGGTCTATGAGACCGGCGTCGGTGAACGACGGGTGGTCGCCCTGAAGGACGGCTCCAAGATCTCTCTCGACGCCGCCACGGTGGTGAAGGTGCGCTACGCGGGCGGCAAGCGGCAGCTGTGGCTGGAGCACGGTCGGGCCAAGTTCGACGTGGCTCATGACGCCCTGCGCCCGTTTTCGGTCGCCGCCGCCGACAAGATGGTGGTCGCCACCGGCACTGCGTTCAGCGTCGAGCTGATCAAGACGCAGGTTCGGGTCGTACTCTATGAAGGCCATGTCGCCGTTCTCAAGCGCGACGTGGCGAACGGTCCGGAGGCCGGGCGCGAAACGCCGGTCGAGATCGACCATATCCCGGCCGAGCACCTTCTCGCCCCCGGCCGCGAACTGATCCTGCCCGACAATTCCCCGGCCCGCCTCGCCCCTCGGGCCGCGGCCGTCGAGCCGGCCGACCCGGTGCGGTCGCTTTCGTGGGAGGGCGGCTTGCTGGTCTTCGAGGATGAACCGCTGGACGTCGTGGTGGACCGCATGAACCGTTACGCGGCCAAGCCACTGGTGGTCGGCGATGCGGCCACCGGCCGCCTGCGCATCTCGGGCGTCTTCCGCGCCGGCGACACAGAAGGCCTGGTGCAGGGTCTCGCCGCTGGTTTTGACGTCAAGGCGCGCACCTCGGCCCAATCGATTGCGCTGTTTGCGGGCGCCGTCCCCAGACGTCCAAGCTAGCCCAAAGGGCGGTTACGCTCGCGCGGTCGGACGCCGAGAATGAAACCGTCAACCTGTCGCCAACAAGGGTCGCGAAGTTGCCTGGGATCAGGGGGACCATTCTGAGGACCGCAGCGGTCGCCACCGTCTGGGCGACCCTCGCCGGACCACAGCCGGTCCTCGCCCAGTCCCAGTCCCCGCCCCTTCGCTTCGACCTTCCGGCTCAGTCGCTCGGCAGCGCCCTGCGGGCCTTTGGCCAGACGGCCAACCAGCCGATCATCTTTTCCGAACAGGCGGTGCGCGGCAAGCAGAGCCGGCCTCTGCGCGGCGTGGTGTCGGTGGACGACGGACTGCGCCGCCTGATCGCCGGCAGTGGTCTGGTGATGACCCGCACGCGGTCCGGGGTGCTGGTCCTCGGCCAAGTCACGACGTCCGCCGGTCCCGCGCCGCCGCCAGAACCGACGATCGAGGAACCGGCCAGCGCGGCCCTCTCGCAGCTGCTGGTCACCGGCTCGCGCATCCGGCGCACCGATCCCAACACGGTGGCCCCGGTCACCGTGGTCAACGCCGACGACCTGAACGATTTCGGGTTCACGCAGTTCGGCGACCTGCTCAACCAATCGACCTCCAACACCCCCACCATGCTGGTGGCCACCTCCCAGGGGTTGCCGGTGCTGACCGGCGGACGACAGCCGCCCAACCTGTTCAATCTGGGCCCGGGGCGCACCCTGACCCTCGTCAACGGCCGACGCACCGTCACCTCCGCGTCAAGCCTGGCCGACCGCGCGGTCGACGCCAACCTGATCCCCACCGGCCTCGTCCAGCGGGTGGAGATCGTCCAGGCCGGCGGAGCGGCCGTCTATGGTTCGGACGCCATCGCCGGTGTCGTCAACTACGTGCTCAAGACCGATTTCGAGGGCCTGGAACTCGACGCTCAGTACGGCCAGTCGACCCGAGGCGATTACCCTCAGCCCGCTCTTCGCCTGACCGGCGGTCATAATTTCGCGGACGGCCGCGCCAATGTCGCCGTCAATCTGGAATGGTCCAAGAGCAGCGCCCTGCGTGAAGGCGACCGCGCGTTCACCGCCAGCGCCCCTCGCCTGGTGACCAACCCGCTCAATCTCAGCGCCAGCGACGGACAGCCGCCGACCATCCTGGTCAACAACGCCCATCTGTGGCCGTACAACCGCAACGGGGTGATCTTCGCCAGCCCCGGCGTGTCGTTCTCGAACCTGCTCAGCGTGGGCGGCGTCCCGGCTCAGATCAGCGCCGACGGCCTGGCGATCGCGCCCTACGACCCCGGCGCCATTCAGAGCGGCGGCGCCGTGGCCGTCGGCGGGGATGGACTGGACACGCGGGAGCTCTCCTCCCTGGCCACGGGCGTCGAGCGCTTCGCCGGAGCCATGACCACCCGCTTCGACCTTAGCGACCACCTGAAACTCTCCAGCGAGGTCATCTACGGCCAAACCCAGGCGGCCGAACCCTATGGCACCCAGAGCATCCTGCGCTGGGTCGGCGGCTCGGTCGCCTCCGGCCAGGGCCCGATCGCCTTCACCCGCGACAATCCCTTCCTGAGCGCCGACCAGGTGGCGACGCTCAGCGCGGCCAGCCCCGCCTTCGCCACCGGCGGGCCGCTCTATCTGTCGCGGTTCACGGACATCCTGCCCACGCGCGAGCGGCGCAACCTGGCGCGTAGCGGCCGCGCGCTCGTCGCCCTCGACGGCGACTTCAGCGCCGTCGATCGCCAGTTCTACTGGAACCTCGCCATGAGCCGCAGCCGCACGGACGGCAAGCAGGCGGTCTGGGCGCCCTACACCCAGCATATGGCGGCGGCGCTCAACACCGTGCGCGACGCCTCGGGCCAGATCGTCTGCGCGATCAACGCCGACGCGACCCCCGCCAACGACGACCCGGCCTGCGCGCCGCTCAATCCGTTCGGCCAGACCACCGCATCCCCGGCCGCCCGCGCCTACGTCTCGGCGCTCTCTGGCGCGAGCTACGTCAATATTCACGACGACCTGCTGGCTTCGATGGGCGGGGATCTGGCGCGACTTCCGGCCGGCAAAATGCAGTTCAGCCTCGCCTACGAGCACCGCCGCGAGAGCTCCCGCTACACGCCCTTCGCCGCCGACCAGGCTGGCCTGCTGTTTTCCGGTACGCGCACGCCGCCATCGTCCGGCCACTACAGCACCAACGAGTATTCGGCCGAACTGCTGGCCCCGCTGCTGGGCGACGGCTTCGGGCCGGACATCATCGAGCGGCTGGAATTCTCCGGCTCATATCGCCTCGTCGACCACAGCCTGGCTGGACGCGAAGAGGTTTGGGGCGCCGGCCTGCGGCTGCAGACCCGCTACGGCCTCAGCCTGCGCGTCTCCCGAAGCCGCAATTTCCGCGCCCCCACCCTCGACCAGCAGTTCGCTCCCACCAGCCAGAGCTTCACCTTCATCGGCAACGATCCCTGCGACGCCGACCACATCACCGGCGGCTCCAACCCCGCGGCGCGGCTGAAGAACTGTCAGGCCCTGTTCGCCGCCCACCCAGGCTATGGCCCCCTCGCCAACTTTCAGGACCCGGCCGAAAACACCTCGATCACCGCCGTCACCACCGGGGGCAACCCCAACCTCGGCAACGAAATCTCGCACACCACGACCTGGGGTCTTGTATTCCAGCCCAGCTATGTTCCCGGCCTGATGATCTCCGCCGACCGCGTCGAGGTGGAGTTGCGCAACGGTCTGTCGAGCTTCTCGCCCGCCAGCTTCCTGACGGTCTGCTACGACAGCGATCCGCAGCCGGCCGCCTTCTGCGGCGCCTTCACCCGCGACGCCGCCGGCACGATCGTCACGGCCCGCCAGACGACTTTCAACGCCGGGCTGCTGCAGTATCGAGGCGAGATCTACAACGCCAGCTACCGCTTCCCCCTGGGCGCCCCGTGGGATCGCGATTTCGGCACGCTGGAACTGGCCGGCGAGGCGACGCACACCACTCGCTATGTGACCTCGGTGACCGGCTTTGACCGCACGGTGTCCGACGGCTCGGCCTCGGCGCCAGAGTGGCGGATCCGTCTCGACGCGCGCTATTCGCGCGGCCCGCTGCGGCTGGCCTATTCCATCTACTATCTGCCGCGGACCAAAAGCGCGGTGACCGACACCATCGAGACCACGCCTTACCCCGTCATCGCCGCCAACGCCCAGCACACCCTGTCAGTGCAATACGACTTCGGCCGGCTGACCCTACGCGGCGGGGTGATCAACCTGACCGACGAAGCGCCAAGCTTTCCCCTGCGGGGTTACGGCGACATCATTGGCCGCCGCTGGTTTCTGGGATTCAGGGCGCGGTACTGAGCTAGAAATCCAGGCCTGACGAGCCGACCTTTCACGATGACGGCGCCGGCGGATCTCCAGATCGCAAAAAAGCGCCGGGCTGGCGAACCAGCCCGGCGCTCAATTCTGGCCTAGTCCAAGCCTAGTATTTGGCGCGCAGGCCGATGTACCACTGGCGGCCCATGATATCGCCGTAACCGCGCGTCGGGAACGACGGCATGGTGTCGGTCAGGTTATTCACCCCGCCCCGCAGCGTGTAGTTCCTGAACGTGTACTGGGTGGAGATCGAGTGGGTGGTGTTCGACGCGATGATCGGCACCGGGGTGGTCTCGATGGTGTCGGTGAAGCCGCTCTTGGCCTCCGACAGACGATAGGCCGAATAGAAGATCTTCAACGGTCCCTTCGAATAGCGAACATCGAAGCGGGTGCGGAAGTCCGGCGTGGTCGTGGTGCCGTCGGTGCGCGCCAGGATCGGGGTGGTGGTCGCTGTCCCCTGCTTGGTGTTGTGCGTCACCTCGGTGGCGAGTTCGAGCGAGCCGAAGTCCTTGCCCCACAGGGCGCCCAGCGGGAAGCGATAGCTGAGGTTATAGATCTCGCCGTTCCAGACGACCCGACCGGCGTTGAAGGTCGTCGACCGACCCTGGGTGATGTAGCCCGAGGCGTTCCGCGTGAAGGTCGAGCAGGCGTCGGCGCTGCCTTCGTCGTAACAGAGCGCCGCGAAGCTGGCCGGGCTGAAGGCGACCAGACCATCGGTCAGGTTCACCTCGACCCGATCGACGGTGAAGGTCAGGCCCGGGATCTGCGGCGGCTGGATCACGACGCCCCAGGTCGTGGTGTTGGAAATCTCGTTCTTCAGGGCCGTGTTCCCGCCGCTGGTGACCGAGACAATGCCGGTGTTCTCCGCCGGATCCTGGAAGCCGGCCAGGGAGCCATATTCAGGGTGGGCGGCGAACAGGGCCTGGCAGTTCTTCAGGCGGTTGGCCGGATTGTTTCCGCCATTGATCCGGTCGGCGTCGCAGGGGTCGGAGCCAAGCGGCTGGCCGCTGGCCGTCGAGGTCGGCGCGAACAGCTGGTCGAGGCTGGGCGCGCGGAAGTTCTTGCTCTTGGAGGCGCGGAACGAGATGCCGAAGAGGCCCGTGTCCCAGTTGCCGCCATAGCCCCAGACCTTGTTGATGCCGGCGATGGAGTGATCGACGTAGCGGTAGGAGCCGTTGAGCGTGAGGGCTTTCACCAGAGGCAGGGTGAAATCACCGCCCACGATCGGCAGCAGGCCTTCGGCCGAGTATTCGTTGGTGTGGTAGCCGGCGTCGCGGGCGATCGGCGGCGTGCCGGTCGTGGTGATGCCGGCGATGTCGGCCGCGAACGGGCGGAACTCGGTCTTTTCATAGCGATGCTCGTAAGCGGCGCTGAACTTGAGCGGGCCGGCCGGCAACTTGATCACGTCGCCGCCGATCACGGCCAGGAAATCGTCCTGGAAGTTGTGAGCGGTCGATCCCGTCAGGGCCGAGACGTAGGCCCGCGCGGCGGCGGACTCGTTGCCCTGGCCGAACGGGTTCAGCGCCACGCAAGCGGGATCGTCGTTGGCGGGGTTCGCGTCGGCGTTGATGCCGCAGACGATCTGCCCCGCGCCGTTCTTCACCGGGTTGTTCACGGCGTTGTTCATATGGGCCAGATAGGGCGCCCAAGTACTGACGGTGTAGTCGCTGGCGGCGTGACTGCCCGATACGCTCCAGGTGAAGTCCCGTTCGAAGGCCTTGAAGTCGCCGTCGAAGCCAGCCTCGAGGCGATAGACCTCGGTCTCGGTGTGCCGGTCACGGCTGGGCAGGATGTCCATGAACCGGGTCATCGACAGATTGCCGCCGGCCGCGAAACTCGGGCTGGCCGCGCTGAGGGTGGCGATCGCCCCGGGGGTCAGGAACGGATTGTTCTTGTTGAAGCTGATCGGACCATTGGCGCCGCTGTTGCCGACGGTGCGGAAGACCTGCTGGGTGCCGTAGGGGTCGACGGACTCTTCCTTGGAGTAGAGCACCTCGCTCGAAAACTTCACGTGATCGGTGATGTCGTAATGGCCGAGCGCCGAGAAGTTGATACGCTGCAGGCCCGCCGCCAAGGTCGACAGGGCGCGCCGGTCCAGGCCCTGGCCGCCGATCGCCGTGGTGTTCGTGCCGATGATCGTGCCGGTGTCGTAGGGGATCACGGATTGTCCGTCCGGCGACCATTGCAGGGGACTGCCATTTAGCTTGAGCAAGCCGCCGACGGCGTTGTTGGGCGTCGCCCAGATCACGCCATAGGGGTTGTAGGTCCAGATGCGGCCATTGAAGATGTAGGCGGTCGGCGCGATGCCATCGGTGGTCGAGGTGTTGGCCGGGTTGGTGATGCTGGACATGCCGTTGGCGGTCCGCGCACGCTGGCTTTCCAGCAGCGGATCGGTCTTTGACCACGACAGGTCGGCGGCGATATTGCCGCGGCCGTCGGCGAAGTTCTTGCCCACGGTCGCCCGCAGCTGTCGGCTAGGATAGCTGCCGCCGCGGCCCTCGCCGTATTGACCGTCGACGGTCAGACCCTCGAAGTGGTCCTGCAGGACGTAGTTGACCACGCCGGCGATGGCGTCTGAGCCATAGACCGCCGCGCCGCCCCCCTGGACGATGTCGACGCGCTTGACTAGGCCCGCCGGGATGATGCCCGAGTCGACGGTGCGGTCGCCCAGGCCCGACGAGGTAGCCACCATGCGACGGCCATTGACCAGGGTCAGGGTGCGCCCGGAGCCCAGACCAAACAGGTTCGGCGATGTCTTGGCGTCACCGCCCGGAAAGCCTTGCCCCTGCCCGACCGGCAATTGCGGAACGTTGGAGGTGACCTGATTCAGCAACAGGCCCAGGTTGAAGATGCCACGCTCCTCGAGGTTCTCCGGCGTCAGCACCGTCACCGGCGCCGAGGTCGTCGTATCGCTGCGCGGGATGCGCGAACCGGTGACGACGACTTCGGAGAGCTGCTCCGCGCTCGCCGCGCTCGAGGCCTGGGCGCTCGCCGCGCCCGCTGAAAAGACCAGCAGCGCCGCCGCCGCCGTCGAACCCCAAAGGCCCGACAACCGTGTTGCTTGAATCATTTGAATCCCCCTCATCGAGTCTGACGACGGAGCCCATTCCGCCGTTCTCATGAGGTGCTACGCACCAGGGTCGAAAACCCGCTGGCGCCCCCTGGTCGGGTAGGCGGTCGCGACGGCCGGCCAGGACCGCGCGCGCATCGACGCCCAGAGTTTAGGCGCTGGGCGCCTCGCGACGTTGCACGATCGCCGCGCTCCCGCCCGGCCCGCGCCGCGGATAATCGGACTCCGCCCGTAAAACCTTCAAGGACGGCGCGCTAAGGCTGCGCCGGCAGACGAGTGGGACTTGGGCGATGACGAGTATGGGGCGACGAAGGCCCAGCGGCCTGATCGCCATGGCGGCGATCTTCATGCTGATCGAGCCCGCCGCGGCCCACGCCCAGAGGGCGGCCTATCACGTGAACCTGCCCGCCCAGCCGCTCGGCGCCGCCCTGCGAGCCTTCAGCCAGACGACCAACGCCCAGATCATCTTCGCCGAGAGCCAGGTGCGCGGAAAGCGCAGCCCGACCCTGGTCGGCGCCTATACCGTCGACGAGGGGCTGCGGACATTGCTGGTCGGCGCCGACCTTTCCGTCGTGCGTACGCGGGCGGGCGTCTATTCGGTGATCGCCAAACGTTCTCACCAGGGCGCCGTTCGGGTTCCGAGCCCTCGTGCGTAGACCTTAGCAAAGGTCAGGGACGCATCCCCGCGCCCCACGCCAAGCGCTCGAAGGTCGACATGCTCACTCGCCGCAACCTCACCGCCCTCGCCGCCGCCGCCGTGGTCGCGCCGGCCGTCGCCCACGCCCCGGTTGCGAGCGCCAAGACCGCGAAGGGCGGCGTGGCCGATCCGCTGCGCGACCTGATCGTGATCAACAGCCTGGGCGGGCTGGAAGATCCCAACAAGGCCAATCTCGACGCCGACGCGCCGCTCAGCAAACGGGTGATCGACGATGCGGTCGCCTCGGGCCTGACGGCAATGAACATCACCCTTGGCTACGTCTCCGGCGACGCCGAGCCCTTCGAAACCTCGGTCCGTGGCGTCGTCTCCGCCGACAAGATGGTGCGCGAGCATTCCGACCGCCTGACCAAGGCCCTCACCGCCGCCGACATCCGCCGCGCCAAGGCCGACGGCAAGATCGCCCTCATCTACGGCTTCCAGAACGCCGCCCAGATGGGAACTCAAGTCGACCGGGTCGATCTGTTCGCCGACCTGGGCGTGCGGGTAGTCCAACTGACCTACAACCCGCAGAACCAGCTCGGCGGCGGTTCGATGGCGGCGGCGACCCTGCCGCTGACGCCGTTCGGCCGCGAGGTGGTCGAACGCCTGAACGCGCGCCGCGTTATCGTCGACCTGTCGCATAGCGGCCAGCAGACCTGCCTGGACACCGCCCGCGCCTCCAAGGCGCCGATTTGCATCAGTCATACCGGCTGCCGCGCCCTCAACGATGTGCCACGCAACAAGACCGACGAAGAGCTGCGTCTCGTCGCCGATAAAGGCGGCTATGTCGGGATCTACTTCATGCCCTTCCTGGCCGACCGTCAGATCACCGGCGACGACGTCTGCGCCCACATCGAGCACGCTATCAAGGTCTGCGGCGAAGACGCCGTGGGCGTCGGCACTGACGGCGGCACGACCGGCATCGACGACATGGAGGGTTGGAAGAAGGCCTTCGCCGACCAGATCCTGCATCGGCGCGCCATGGGCGTCTCGGCCCCGGGCGAACAACCCGACCGCTTCACCTTCGCGCCCGACATGTACGGCCCTGACCAATTCCGGATCCTGGCCCGCAAGCTGGCCCAGAGAGGGCACCCGCCTCGCCGCATCGAGAAGGTCCTGGGCGGCAATTTCCTGCAATACGCCGCCGACGTCTGGGGCGGGTAGGTGATCACCGCCTTCGAGTTAAACAGAAACCGACAGCCGAGGCGGCGGTGGCTCCTGCGCTGAACGCCTTCTCGAGGCCCATCCGGCGAAATTGGCCCCTCCTTGCGATCAGCCGTGTATCGCTTTGGTTGCCGCGTCGGTCAGCAGCAGTTTCTGCGACGCCCGAGATAACGGCTTCGACGACGAGGAATTGGCTAGCTCTTGGCCATTCGATCTCAGTCTGAGCAGGGGCATTGCGCGAAATCCGGACTCAAGGATCGCTCCGGAGCCCGGACCTAGGCGTCAGCTAGATCGCAGGCGTTTCAGCTCTTGTCATGGAGCGATCGAAAGTCCGCCGGTCGGTTCCCGATTTGGCGCAATCAGCTCCGGGTGGTCGGACTCCAGCCGCCGCCCAAGGCCCGGAAGGACCGCACCGCCGCGCGGGCGGCCTCGGTATCGGCCTGGGCGCGGGCGTCGCGGGCCGCCAGCAGGCGGGCGTCAGCGTCCAGCACCTCGATCAGGCTGACCGCGCCGGCCTTGTAGGCCAGCTCGGACGCCGAACGGGCCTTGGACAGAGACTGCTCGCCGCCGACCAGGATCCGCGCCTCGTCCTCGCGCTTGACCAGGCTGGAGAACGAGTCCTCGACGTCGGCCGTGGCCCGCAGCACCGACTGCTGATAGGCGGCCAGGCTCTCGGCGTTGCGGCCCTTGGCGACCTTGATCTCGGCATTGACGCGGCCGAAGTCGAACAGACGCCAGCGCAGACCCAGCACGCCCTGGGCCTGGTTGGCCGAGCCCTGGAACAGCGAACCGGTGGCCGTCGAGGCCGTGCCGACCAGGCCGGTCAGCGAGAACTTCGGATAGTATTCGGAGACCGCCGCGCCGATCGCGGCGTTCGAGGCCTTCAATCGCCACTCGGCGACCGCCAGGTCGGGACGACGGCGGATCAGGTCGGCCGGACCGACGGCCTCGGTGATGGCTGGAGCCCGCGGCACCGGCGCGGCGGCGGCCAATTGCGCGCGCGTGGCGCCGGGCTGGGCGCCCAGCAGCACGTCCAGCGCGTTCATCGCCGCCTCGAGCCCCTCCTCCAGCACCGGCACCTGGGCGCGGGTCTGGGCCAGTGCGCCCTCGGCCTGATGCAATTGCAGCTCGGAGGCGACCTGGCGGCTCTGTTGCAGGCGCACGGTCTCGACCAGCTTTGACTGGGTATCAACTTGGCCCCGGGCGACGGCTAGCCGCGCCTGCAGGCCCCGGATCACCAGATAGGTGTCGGCTGTCTGGGCCGCGACCGACAGGCGGGCCGCCGCGACGCCGACCTTGGCGGCCTGGTAGTCGGCGACGGCCGCCTCGCGGTCGCGCCGCAGGCCGCCGAACACGTCGACCTCCCAGCCGGCGGTGACATCGGCCTCATAGAGCGAGCCGTCACGGTCGAAGCCCGGCGCGCCGGACGCCAGCCGGCCGGTGGGGGTCTGGGTCGAGAGGTGGGACCGGGCCGCGCTGGCCTGGACACCGCCGGACGGCAGCAAGGCGGCGGTGGCGGCCGACAGTCCCGCTCGCGCCTGGGTCACCCGGGCGGTGGCCTGGGCCAGGTCGAGGTTCTGGGCCAGGGCGCGGTCGACCAGGCCGTCTAGCACCGGATCGTTGAAGCCCTTCCACCAGGCTGCCTGGTCGGTCGGCGCGGGCGGGGCCGCGCGCTGGGCCACGGCGTTGGCGCCGATGAACGTTCCGGAGACCGCCGACGGCGGCGCGACATAGTTGGGACCCACGGCGCAGGCGCTAAGGGTGACGCCAGCGAGAGCCAGCAGAGCCAAGCTCGAAACCGATCGCATCGCGACCTCCTCGTGATTTACAGTGACCATATGCTAATACGGTCACTCGTTGTCAATCACGACCCTCGATGCTACCTATCTGAGCATGACCATCGACACCACGACCCATGACGCCGCCGCGGGTCGCCGCGGGCCGGCCGACCACGCCATCCGCCAGCAGATCATCGACGCCGCAGACGCCCACTTCGCGCGCTTCGGCTACGGCAAGACCACGGTCGCGGACCTGGCCAAGGCCGTCGGCTTCTCGAAGGCCTACATCTACAAGTTCTTCGAGTCCAAGCAGGCGATCGGCGAGGCGATCTGCGCCCAGTGCCTGGACAAGATCATGTCGGCCGCTTTCGCCAGCGCCGCCGAGGCGCGCACGCCGACCGAGAAATTTCGAAAGCTTTTCAGCACCATAACGGCGAAAAGCACCGAACTCCTGTTCCAGGAGAAGCTGCTCTACGACCTGGCCGCCAACTCCGCGACCGAGAACTGGCCCTCCGCGCTCGCCTATCTCCAGCGGGTCGAGGCGGCCTTGCGCGAGATCATCCTGCTGGGCCGCGAGGCGGGCGAGTTCGAGCGCAAGACGCCGATCGACGAGACCTGCTCGGCCATCATGCTGGCCATGCAGCCGTTCATGCATCCGCTGCTGCTTGAGTTCAATCTGGACGGCCTGCCAGAGACCCAGACCATGGTCATCAACATGATCCTGCGAAGCTTGGCGCCGTAGTCGCCTCCAAAAATCGATAGTGACCAATTGACAAATTGGTCACTGGGCACGAAATGGGGATCTCCGCTCAAGGCAGGACCCCTTTCGCCATGTCGCATCGCTTGCTCCTCGCCGCCCTCGTCGGCGGCCTAACCGCCCCGCTCGTCGCGTGCGGCGGCCATGACGCCGCCGTCGATCCCCGCACCCAGCCGCCGGTCGTTCGGGTCGCCACCGCCCCCGCCGCCATCGACGGCGAGCGCCAGTTCACCGGCGTCGTCTCCGCCCGCATCGAGAGCCAGCTGGGCTTCCGCGTCCCGGGCAAGATCGTCGAGCGCCTGGTCGACACCGGCCAGACGGTGCGCCGGGGCCAGCCCCTGATGCGCATCGACGCCGCCGACTACGCCCTGGCCCAGGCCGCCCAGGACCAGACCGTAGCCGCCGCCCGGGCCCGCGCCGTCCAGGCCGAAGCCGACGAGGCCCGGTATCGCGACCTGGTCGGGGCCGGCGCGGTGTCGGGCTCGACCTACGATCAGATCAAGGCCGCCGCCCTGGCCGCCCGCGCCCAGTTGCAAGCCGCCGAGGCCCAGGCCCGGGTGTCGCGCAACGCCGCCGGCTACGCCGTGCTGGTCGCCGACGCCGATGGCGTGGTGGTCGAGACCCTGGGCGAGCCCGGCCAGGTGGTCGCCGCCGGCCAGACGGTCGTGCGCCTGGCCCATGCCGGTCCGCGCGAGGCGACGATCGCCCTGCCCGAGACCCTGCGCCCCGCCGTCGGCTCGACCGCCACCGCCTCGGTGTTCGGCAACGACGCCGCCGCCCCTGCCCGCCTGCGCCAGATCTCCGACGCCGCCGATCCCCGCACGCGCACCTTCGAGGCGCGCTACGTCCTGGACGGCGCTCTGGCCTCTGCCCCTCTGGGCGCCACGGTGAGCATCGCCCTTCCCGGTGCCGTGGCCGGCGCGACCAAGACCGGCGGCCGCGCCGTGCCCCTGGGCGCCCTCTATGACTCGGGCAAGGGCCCGGGCGTTTGGATCGTCGACGCCAAGACTTCGACGGTCAGCTGGCGCCCCGTCCAACTGGCGGCCGTCGGCGAAGAGACCGCCACGGTCACCGCCGGCCTCGCCGCCGGCGAACGCTTCGTGGCCCTGGGCGCGCACATGCTGCACCAAGGCGAGCGCGTCAGCCTGCAAGCCGGAGCGGCGCAATGAGCTTCAACCTCTCCGCCCTGGCGGTGCGCGAACGCTCCGTCACCCTGTTCCTGATCATCGCCATCGTGCTGGCCGGGACGTTCGCCTTCTTCAAGCTGGGCCGGGCCGAGGACCCCAGCTTCACCATAAAGGTGATGACCGTGGTCACCGCCTGGCCGGGCGCCACCGCGCAGGAAATGCAGGACCAGGTGGCCGAGCCGCTGGAAAAGCGGCTGCAGGAGCTGAAATGGTACGACCGCGCCGAGACCTTCACCCGTCCGGGCCTGGCCTTCACCACCCTGACCCTGAAGGACCCGATCCCGCCCAAGGAGGTGCAGGAGCAGTTCTACCAGGCCCGCAAGAAGCTGGGCGACGAAGCCGCCAACCTGCCGCGCGGCGTGCTGGGCCCGTTCATCAACGACGAGTATGGCGACGTGACCTTCGCGCTCTACGCGCTGAAGGCCAAGGGTGAACCCCACCGCCAGCTGGTGCGTCAGGCCGAGACCCTGCGCCAGCGCCTGCTGCACGTGCCGGGCGTCAAGAAGGTCAACATCATCGGCGAGCGGCCCGAGCGCATCTTCGTCGAGTTCTCGCAGGATCGCCTGTCCAACCTAGGCGTCAGCCCGCGCGAGATCTTCGCCGCCCTGAACGAGCGCAACCTCGTCACCCCCGCCGGCTCGATCGAAACCAACGGCCCGCAGGTGCAGATGCGCCTGGACGGCGCGCTGGACGACCTGCAGACGATCAAGGACACGCCGATCGTGGTTGGCGGCAAGACCCTGAAGCTGTCCGACCTGGCCGAGGTCAAGCGCGGCTACGAGGACCCCGCGACCTTCTTCATCCGCAACGGCGGCGAGCCGGCCCTGGAGCTCGGGGTGGTGATGAAGGAGCGCTACAATGGCCTGCAACTGGGCAAGGATCTGGACAAGGAAGCCAAGGCCATCGCCGGCGAGCTGCCGCTGGGCCTGACCTTCGCCAAGGTCACCGACCAGGCGGTGAACATCACCGAGGCCTATGACGAGTTCATGCTGAAGTTCTTCGTGGCCCTGGCCGTGGTGATCGCCGTCAGCCTGCTGAGCCTGGGCTTCCGCGTCGGGGTCGTCGTGGCCCTGGCCGTGCCGCTGACCCTGGCGGCCGTGTTCGTGATCATGCTGGCCACCGGCCGCGACTTCGACCGCATCACCCTGGGCGCCCTGATCCTGTCGCTGGGCCTGCTGGTCGACGACGCCATCATCATCATCGAGACCATCGTGGTGAAGATGGAGGAAGGCCGCGACCGCATCTTCGCCTCGACCTATGCCTGGGGCCACACGGCCGCGCCGATGCTGGCCGGCACCCTGGTGACGATCATCGGCCTGATGCCGGTGGGCTTCGCCAAGTCCAGCGCCGGCGAATATGCCGGCAACATCTTCTGGGTCGTGGCCTTCGCCCTGATCACCTCGTGGTTCGTGGCGGTGATCTTCACGCCCTACCTGGGCGTGATGCTGCTGCCGAAGATCAAGCCCGTCGAGGGCGGTCACGCGGCCATTTACGACACGCCGCGCTACCGCCAGTTCCGTGGCCTGATCGGCTGGACGGTCGCCAACCGACTGAAGGTGGTGCTGGGCGTCGTGGCGGCGCTGGTCGTGTCCTTCCTGATGATGGGCATGGTCAAGCAGCAGTTCTTCCCGATCTCCGACCGCCCCGAGGTGCTGATCGAGGTGCAGACTCCCGAGGGCTCCAGCATCGAGACCACCAGCCAGGCGACGGCCAAGGTCGAGGCGTGGCTGAGCAAGCAGCCGGAGGCCAAGATCGTCACCAGCTATATCGGCCAGGGCGCGCCCCGCTTCTTCCTGGCCATGTCGCCCGAGCTGCCCGATCCGTCCTTCGCCAAGATCGTGGTGCTGACCTCGAACGAGAAGGCGCGTGACGCCCTCAAGAGCCGGGTGCGCCAGTTCGCGCAGCAGGGCTCCGTCACGGGCGCCCGCATCCGCGCCACCCAGATCGTCTTCGGCCCGCCCTCGCCCTGGCCGGTGGCCTTCCGCGTCATGGGACCCGACCAGGCCAAGGTGCGTGAGATCGCGCAGCAGGTTCGCGGCGTCATGCAGGCCAACCATTCTCTGCGGCAGGTCAACACCGACTGGGGCGAACGGGTCCCGAGCATCCACTTCGTGCTCGACCAGGACCGTCTGCGCGCCATGGGCCTGTCCAGCCACGACGCGTCCGAGCAGCTGCAGTTCCTGCTGACCGGCGCGCCCG
Source organism: Caulobacter soli (assembly GCF_011045195.1). GTDB lineage: Bacteria > Pseudomonadota > Alphaproteobacteria > Caulobacterales > Caulobacteraceae > Caulobacter > Caulobacter soli. The sequence continues at coordinate 2,943,840 of NZ_CP049199.1, forward strand.
TGACCCAGGTCCGCGAGGACATCCGCACCGTCGAGGTGATCGCCCGCACCAGCGGCGCCGATCGCCTGGACCCGGCCAAGCTGGGCGCCTTCACCCTGCTCGGCTCGGAAGGCCAGCGCGTGCCGCTCGACCAGATCGGCAAGGCCGAGATCCGCATGGAGGATCCCATCCTGCGCCGCCGCGACCGGCTGCCCACCATCACCGTCCGCGCTGACGTCGGGGCCGAGTTCCAGCCGCCCGCCGCCTCCGCCGAGGTGATCCAGGCGCTGGCGCCGATCCAGGCCAAGCTGCCGGCCGGCTACCGGATCGAGGCCGGCGCCGACATCGAGGAAGCCGGCAAGGCCAATGCGGCCCTGGCGGCGGTCTTCCCGCTGATGTTCATCCTGATGATGATCGTGATCATCTTCCAGGTGCGGTCGCTGTCGGCGATGTGGATGGTGCTGTTGACCGCGCCCCTGGCCCTGGTCGGGGTGGTGCCGACGCTGCTGATCTTCCACCAGCCGTTCGGCTTCAACGCCATCCTGGGCCTGATCGGCCTGGCGGGGATCATCATGCGCAACGGCCTGATCCTGATCGGCCAGATCCACACCAACGAGAAGGACGGCCTGGACCCGTTCCACGCCGTGGTCGAGGCCACGGTCCAGCGGGCCCGGCCGGTGATCCTGACCGCCCTGGCGGCGGTGCTGGCCTTCGTGTCGCTGACCTTCTCGGTGTTCTGGTCGTCGCTGGCCTACACCCTGATCGGCGGCACGATCGGCGGAACCGTGCTGACCCTTGTGTTCCTGCCGGCGCTCTATGCGCTCTGGTTCAAGATCCGCGAGGAATCGCGCGCTGATCCTTCAATGGCTCCGGCCATGGAGGCGTCCCCCGCCTAGAGCCGCCGCTCCCGGCTTGGCTTGCCTCGCCGGGAGCCTGATCGCGGCGGCCGCCCCTTCCCCCGGCCGCCGCGATTCTCTTCGAGCGATGACCCGATGTCTCAATCCTTGCCGTCAGGTCCTCCGCGGCCAAGCCGTCCAACCCGAGCGGCGGCGCGCTGGGACAGTACGCATGCCGACCTGCTCGCGGCGGCGATCGATCTCTTCCGCCGCTTTGGCGCGCACGCGACCTCGATCGGCGATGTGGTCGCGGCGGCCAACCTGACCAAACCCACACTCTATCGGCATTTTCCCAGCAAGGAGGCGCTTGTCATCGCGTGCCTCCGCGAGGAAGGACGCCAAGCCAGGCTCGCGCTGGTTGAAGCCCTTGAGGCTACGCCCAGCGAACCCCGCCTGCGGATCCGCGCGATCGGTGGCCACTTCGCCGCCCAATTCGCCCTAGCGCCAAGCCGGGGCCTCTTCGCCCTCAATCTGGCGGTAGAGTATTCCCAGCCTGAAACGCTCGTGCATGAGGCGATCCATGCTGAAATCGAACGGCTGCAAGACAAGTTTGCTCTGTTGATCGCACCGGAGCGATCCGACGGCATGCCCATCATCACGCGCAGGCTCGCCTTGGCGATCTTCGGCGCGAGCGCCGCCTGTCAAGCACTGGGCGCGCTGGCCAGCGAGTATCTTGTAGAAAGCATTGAAGACACCATCGCGCAGTTTCGGGACTAAGTGACTGCAGCCAGACAGCGCGACAAGTTCGAGAGTTGCGCCATCAGCTGACCTTGGCCCCGCTCCAGGAACAGGACCTTCGCGGGCCGGCGCATTGAAGGATCACCCGCCAAGGAGACGCTAATCCGGGGCGATCGACCTACAGATCGATCGCCTCAGACATCTCAAGGGCGTCGTCGACCTCGATGCCGAGATATCGAACCGTACTCTCCAGCTTCCGATGCCCGAGGAGAAGCTGGCAAGCCCGCAGGTTGCCCGTCTTTTTGTAAATCATGGCGACCTTGGTTCGCCTGAGGCTGTGCGTCCCGTAGGCCCGCGGCTCAAGCTCGATCATCGCCACCCACTTATCGACGAGTCGGGCGTACTGTCGGGTGCTCACGTGTCCGCCAGGCCGACTGCGGCTGGGAAACAACCAGTCGTCGTAGCGGCGGCCTCGAACCTTGATCCAAGCGGCCAGAGCGTCTCGCGTGAGCTCCGTGATCTCGAAGGGGACAGGTTGACCAGTTTTCTGCTGAATGATCGTCGCACGCGCTCTGATCAACCCGCCTGGCGCCACATCGCTGACCCGCAACTTCACTAGGTCGCAGCCTCTGAGCTTGGCGTCGATCGCGCAATTGAACATCGCCAGGTCGCGTACTCGTCCGTTGGCTTTCAGCTGTTGGCGGATTCCCCAGATGTGCTTGGGCTTGAAGGGCGGCTTGGGGCCAATGATGCGGGCAGTGTTCCAGGGCCGCTTGGGCGGAAGGAAGAGGTCAAATTGAGCCATGTTCGCCTCCTGCGAATTGGCTACTCCCCTCACCCAATTCTACCACGCTTCGGGTCTATTCGGCACGGCGCCAGAAGCGGACTCTGGCGTCTTGCCCGGCTCCGGACCTTCTTAGATCCGCGCCTAGAAAGACTTCCTCGGCGAGACGGCCTTATCCGTCGGCGTCGGCCCGGGTTCGAGTCCGATCGACAGGCGGATCGGCAGCAGCATGTCCTTGGGCGGGACTTGCGGCAGACGATGGCCGACCAGCAGGGCCCACAGGTCGGCGTCGGGCTCGGGATGGGCGAAGGGCGTGAAGTCGATCCTGGTGATCACCCCCTTGGCGTCGACCCAGACCTGGATCGGCAGCCGAAAGCCGCTGTCGGGGCTCGCGCCCGGGATCTGGTCGAGATAGTCGTGCAGTCGCACGGCCGCCGGGTCGGTCCCGCCCAACTGGCCGGCGATCGCCTGGTTGACTAGGCCGGCATAGGCGACCCAGGCGGCCGGAGCCGCCTGGGGCGACACCGGCCCCGCCAGGCTCGGCGTCGCGGGCGATAGGCCGATCACGGCGGCGAGCGAGGCTAGAAGTCTGCGCATCGGGATGTCCGTTAGCGGGTCGCGGCTTGCGGCGCGGCCGGCAGGACCTCGCGGTTGAAGCTGATGGTGCTCATTGTGGCGTCCAGGCCCTTGACCACGTCGGCGGTCAGGTCGTTGCTGAGGTTGCCGCCGAGGACCGAGTTGCGGTCGACCAGCAGCCCGCAGCTCTTGGCCTTGTAGGCCTGGGCGATGACCGGCTGGGCGGCGGTGGAGATCTGGGCCAGGACCTTTTCGCGGGTCGCCTCGATCTCGCGCGAGCGCTGTTGAGCCTTGGCCTGCATGGCCTGGACGCGCGGCGCCAGGGCCTGTTCCTTGGCCTGGCGCTGGGCCGGTGTCAGCTTGGCTTGCTCGGCTTGGTAGGCCTTCAGGTCGACGTCCAGCGCCTTGCGGTCGGTCTGGACCTCGGCCTGGGCTTCCTGGGTCAGTTGCTGCAGCCGGGCCGTGGCCGCGACGCCGACCTTGGCGTTGCCGTAGATCGCCTCGCGCGACAACAGGCAGACGCCGGGAACGGCGGTTCCGCCCAGCGGCTGGGCGGCGGGGACTTGGGCCAGGGCCGGAGCGGCGACGCCGGCGGCGAGAACGAGCGCCAGAACGCGAACGGGGAGCAACGCCATGACTTAAGCTTTCTTCGAGGAGCGAGCGGTGGATTTTGAGGCCGTTTTGGCAAGATCGGATGACAGGTCCGCGACCGTCGGCGAGCCCGCGGCGCCGCTCTCGCGGGCCAGCAGGTCGGCGAAGCGGTCCAGCGAGGCCAGGTGGAAATGCACCAGGGCCAGCCAGCCCTGGCGGTGCCAGTTCAGCACCACGGCGTCGGGCAAGGCCGCGAATCGCTCGCGGTCGACGACCAAGAAACCGCCCAAGGTCAGGGGCTGGCCGCTGGCCAGCTTGGCGTCGGCCTGCCGGGGCACGAGCAGGTCCTGCGCCTTCAGGGCCGCGACGAAGGCCAGGGTCTGAACATGAGCGGCGTGGAGCTCACCGCAAAAGGTCATGGCTCCCTCGGTCAGGGCCGTAGGCTTGCCGCCGTCGAACAGGGCCTGCCCCTCTCCGTCTTGCACCACGCGGTCGGAGGCGACATCCAGGCCCAGGGCTAGGGCGCCGCCGCCCGCCTCGATGAACACGAACGGGTAGCGCCGCACATAGGCCGGCACATAGACCCCCTCGGCCCAGCGGCCGTCGGCCACGAAGCGATTGCCCTGGCCGAGACCCAGCACAGCGACCGGAAGGGTCTCGCCATCCGAGAACACGATCGGGTAGTGACGCATGGCCGCGGCGAACTCGATCACCGACAGCGAGACCGCATTGGTCTCGACGGCGAAGCCGTAGTCACCATCCTTCAGCCGGACCTCGGCATGGGCGGTCGGCGTGAGGGGCTGGGGCTCACGATAGAACAGCGGCATCGGCCGCGGGGTGGCTTCGGACACGAAGGACTCCAAACATAGAGAAGAAACCCGGCGCCTAACGCGCCGGGCAGGTGTCGGCATTGGCGTCGCAGTCGTTGGGACCGATGCCAAAGCCATCGACCGTTACGGTGATGACGGAGGGCTGGGTGTTGCGGCGGCTTTGCTGCATGGTCTGGACGACTTCCTGCACGGCGCTGGCGGCCGCGCTGGAGGCGTCGAGGTTGCCGCTGACGTCCACCGCGTTGGTCGGCACGCCGATCGTCGCGCCCTCCACCTGGATGTTGTCGGCGTTGGCCACGAACTGGGCCGCGACGATCAGGTTGCCGGCCACTCGGATGCCGGCGTCGCCCGCGTCCACTGTGCCGCGCGGAGCGACCAGGGTCACCGTCGGCGGCGTCACGCCCAGCTGGCCGGCGAAGGCGGCGATGCCCGCCCCGGTCACCTGGCTGGCGGCGTCGACCCGGCAGTAGAAGTCCGCCGAGCAGATGAAATCCACCGGCTTGATCTCGCTGGAGGTCTTGCTGCCCTTGCCGGCGTTGATGTCGCCGTTCGACGACCAGATGGTCATGTCGCCGCCCCGCTCGGTGAAGATCCGGCTCTGGGCCAGCAGCAGCGAGCGGTCGGAGAAGATGTTCACCGCCCCGGTCTCCCAGGCCAGTATACCCTGGGATTGCGGCCCAATGCCTCCCCCTCCGTTGGGCGTAGCCGGCACATAGGGCGGCGAAGCCGTCGAGCCAATCAGCAGTTGGCCGCCCGGGCCCATGATGTTGATGTCGCCGCCCATCTGGGTCTGGATGGTCGAGCCGCGGATGTCGAGATTGCCGGTCGAGACCAAGGTCGCCGCGCCGTTGACGCCGCCTTCGAGGTTGTTCTTCGTATAGCCCAGGGCCGACGGGAACAGCGTCTCGATCGCCTGGTAACCCCGGGCGTACTTGTTGAAGAACGGGCTGTTCGGATCGTTGTAGTCGGCGCCGGTGATGGCCAGGATCTTGAAGAACACCGTCTGGGCCAGCGCGTCGCGCTGGGCCTCTGGCATCGCCTGGAACGCGGCCCAGGCCTGGTCGGCGGTGAGCGATGGGAGAACGCCCTTACCGCCGGCGCGCTTGTCCATGTCGGCCCGATACCTGGCGACCGCGGCGATCAGGTCCGCGTCGAACGACGGCAGGTCCGTCCCCGTCGCCGCCGGATCGAGATAGGCGGCGGCGAAGGCGTTCCAGGCCACGCCCGGTCCCGTGCCGAACAGCACCGAGATGTCGGCGCTCTCGCGCGGCAGATAGGGGTTGTAGAGATTGCCGATCGTCTGGATGCCCGTGCTCGGCAAGATTCGACCGCTCTCGCCGCTGTCGGCCAGGTCGCGGTCGAGCGGACCCAGGTCGCGTCCGGCCTGCACGTCCAGCCGGCCCGGTCCGGCGAGTTGGATCAGGCCGGCCAGGCCGTAAAGGGTGTAGACTGGCGGGTTGTTGGTGCTGAGCTGACCGGGCAAATCGACGATATCGCGGCCGGCGATGATGCTGGTGACGTCGCTGTCGTGCAGGTTCTGGCCCAGGAAGACGAGATCGACGATATCGCGGCCGGCGCGGATCTGCGTCGCCTTGGGGGTCTGCAACCAGACCTGATTGGCCTGCACGCCCTGCCCGGCCTGATTCTCAGTGTAATTGCGACCGGAGACGACATCGCCGGTCAGGCTGTAGATCCGCACCGGTTCGGCGTCGTCAGCGTGAAGCAGACCGTCGATGGTGGCGAGCGATTGGGAGGGCAGCGCGCTGGGATCGATGGCGACGCCGCTGGCCGACACCAGGTTGAGGATGGCGTTCTGCGGCTTGAATTGCGCCAATCCGAAGCTCCGCAGAGGGGCGACCGAACTGGTCATCATCCGGACCGTATCGTTGGCGAGCAGGCTGAGCTGGCCGGTCGCGGAAGGCGAAAGCATGCCCCCGTCGGCGATGGTGACGCCGCCGTCCAGCGCAGTGACCTTCAAGGTGGCGGGCAAGAGGTAGTCCACCGTCCCGATACCGCCCCCGATATATCCCCCGAGGAGCTGCAGCGGCGCGTTTAGCGTGTCGAAGCCGACATCGCCGGTCACGCTGGTCAGTTGCAGGGAGGACGCGGCGCTGATCTGGTCGAGCGTATTGGTGAACGGCCTGGACAATCCGCGTTGGCCAAAGCCGATCTGGCCGGGATTGATGAAGCGCCCGATGTCGAGATCGCCGCGCGCCGTCACCTGCACCTGCGCATCCTGGATCGCCAGGATCGTCGAGAGCGGACTCGTGATCCTCGTGTCCCTTGACGCCTGATAGGTGAAGGCCGAGCCGATGTCGCCGCCCGCGTCGATCCGTCCCGCGCCCTTGGCGATGAAATAGCTGCCACCCAGGATGTCGCCGCCCGCCTCGACCGACAGGTCGCCGCCGCCGACGAGGTTGACAGTCTGCGTCGCGCGCGGGCCGGCGCCGGTCAGATACCAGGTGGTCGGCAGCGAAACCGACAGCTCGCGGATGTCGCCGCCCGCCAGCACCGACACATCGCCGCCCGCGCTCAGCACGCCCTGGTCGAAATTGCCGAAGTTGATCGAGGTGGCGTCGTCGGTCGAGCGGCCGCTGTTGAGCCACGGATACCAGTATTGCGTGATATTGGCGCCCGCCGTACCGGTGATCGAGCCGTCGACGTCGAACACCTGCTGGTTGCCGCGGATCGAGCCGCCCGCTGTCAGCGTGATGTCGCCGCCATTGTCGGGCTGCACGGCCGGCGTCGCCAGGAAGGTCGGGGAGCTGGAGAAGAAGACGTTGAGCAGTCCAGGCCGGATCACATCGACCGCGGTGCTCGTGCTGCTCGCGCCGACCGGCTCGCCGCCGGTATAGATCGCGCCCGGCGCGACGGCGTCGCTCAGCGTGATGTCGCTGGCCGCGGCGATGTCGATGGAGCCGACGCCGGTGCGGATCACATTGGGCAGCACCAGGGTCTTGCCGACGGCCGGGTTGCGGGGATCGAGCGCGGCGCCGTTGTCGTCGGTGGTCGTGCTGTCCACCACCTCGAAATGGCCGTCGAGCGAGACCGATCCGGTCCCGGTCAGCCGGTTAATGGCCAAGGCGTCGGCCGCGCCGAAATCAGCGCCGGCGACAAGGCGGTAGGAGCTGCTCTCGCCGCCCAGCAGGGTCGCCGAGGCCAGGCTGGTCGGGCGACCGGCGATCGGCATGTTCGACGGGCTGTTGTTGGGACCCGGCGCCGCGATCGGAACCACCACGGGGCCGGGGCCGCCAGGACCGCTCGTGTCGGCGTCCGAACGCGGCGAGAAGGGAGCGTAGAACAGCTGGGTGGCGGTGCCCGGAATGCCGACGCTGCCCCAAGTGTAGAAGAAGTAAGCGTTGTGGCCGGGAATATAGACCTGTTGGTAGTTCTGGCTGTAGTCGGCGTAGTCGGTGTCGATCGGCTGTTGCAGCGGGATCGGCGTGGTGTCGGTGCCCGATCCCGGCACGGTCTGCCAGACGTCGAACCATGTCATGAGCCAGGTCTGGTAGTAGGCCTGGTAGTCGGCGTAGCTGGCGAAATCGGCCGGCGACTTCAGCGTGTCGCCGTTCGGACTGGCGTTGGGCGAATAGTTCAGGAAGCCGCCGCTGACCGACTGCAGCCAGAAGATGTCGGCCCACAGGCTGTCGCCGTTGCCCTGCCCGATCTCGCCGATATAGGCCATGTAGTTGCTGTAGTAGTTGGCGGACTGATCCGTCAGCGGCGCGCGCAGCGGCTCGTAGTTGGGGTCGTGCGAGATGTCGGCCGTGCCGCCGGCCAACAGGTTGATCGAGCCGTTCCACAGGCCGTTGGAGTCGAGGAAATTCTTCGAGGCCCGGTAGGAGGTCAGCGCCGCTTGATAGGCGGGGCTTCCCGCCGCGTCAGAGCGCGGCGCGAAGGGAGCGTAGAACAGCTGGGTGGCGGTGCCCGGAATGCCGACGCTGCCCCAGGTATAGAAGAAGTAAGCGTTGTGGCCGGGAATGTAGACCTGCTGGTAGTTCTGGCTGTAGTCGGCGTAGTCGGTGTCGATCGGCTGTTGCAGCGGGATCGGCGTGGTGTCGGTGCCCGATCCCGGCACGGTCTGCCAGACGTCGAACCATGTCATGAGCCAGGTCTGATAGTAGGCCTGGTAGTCGGCGTAGCTGGCGAAATCGGCCGGCGACTTCAGCGTGTCGCCGTTCGGACTGGCGTTGGGCGAATAGTTCAGGAAGCCGCCGCTGACCGACTGCAGCCAGAAGATGTCGGCCCACAGGCTGTCGCCGTTGCCCTGCCCGATCTCGCCGATATAGGCCATGTAGTTGCTGTAGTAGTTGGCGGACTGATCCGTCAGCGGCGCGCGCAGCGGCTCGTAGTTGGGGTCGGCGCTGATGTCGGCCGTGCCGCCGGCCACCAGGTTGATCGAGCCGTTCCACAGGCCGTTGGAGTCGAGGAAGCCCTTCGAGGCCGTGTAGGAGACCAGCGCCGCGTCGTAGGCGGGGTCGCTGCCGCCCGTGGGCGGGGCTGGCGGCGCGACGGGGTCCTGCAGATGAGCGCCGTCGTTCTGCTGGTAGAAGCCGTCGGTGATCGAGGCCTTGAGGTTGATGTTCCGCTCGGCGCGGACGGTCAGCACCGGCGCCTCGAAGCCATAGCGATAGGCCAGGGTGACGCCGCCGGTGACGCCGGTTTCGCCAGCGCCGAGGTTCCAGTTGGTCAGCACGTCGACGTTGCCGCCGTTGACCGTCTCGCCCGGATTGGCCAACTCGATGCCCGGCCGGACGTGCACGCCGGCGATCCCCGCATAGCGGTTTCCGAAGCTGAAGCCCGGGGCCTGGACGAAGCCCATCAGCGCGCCCGGACCATTGGCGGGGTCGCCGCCGGCATAGCCGTAGAAGCCGAGATGGTCGGCATTGGCCGTGGTCGGCATGAAGTAATACTTGCTCAGATAGGTCTTCAGCTCGGCCTCGTCGGCCGGCGCGGCGAGCACCACGCCCTTGTCGTCGGTCCACTGGCCAGCGAGCAGCTTGCCGTCGGCGCCGTACCAACCGGCCGGATCGATGATGCCGTCGAAGTGCTGGGCGCCCGTGGTGGCGTCGGCGGTGCTCCACTTGGCGTAAGGCTCGATCGTGACACGCTTGGCGCCCTTGATGTTGGCGGAGCCGCCGTCGATGGCGATCTTGACGTCGCCGTCGCTGAGCAGCGGCGCGCGGAACGAAACGCTGCCGCCTGAATCCGCCGATCCGCCCGAGACGTCGATCAGCGCGCCGCCGCGAATGCGGATCGCGCCGCTGTCGGCGGCCTGGACGGTCTCGTAGCCGTACTGGCCGTTGAACGAACCGTCCGTCACCCCGGTGGTGCCGAGGGTGACGACGCCGCCGTCCTGGTGCGCCACCGAGCTGGTCGCCAGCAGTTGGCCCGACAGGTCGACCCCGCTCTTGCCGAACAAGTCGATGTGGCCGGCCGCCTCGCCCGACACGTCGATGACGCCATTGACGACGACATTGCCCTCGGCGTCGCCGGGATGGTCCCCGCCATTGGCCGCCAGATAGATCACCTGGCCCTTCAGGGCCTTGCCGGCGGAGAGGACGAGATTGCCAGCGCCGCTGGTGATGCTGAGCGCGCCGGTGATACCGGTGGCGTTGCTGAGATCGGCGATGCGATCCAGATCGATCGCCCCGCCCGAGGCCAGGGTCAGTCGTCCGCCGCGATAGTCGGCGCTGGCGGCGCCGCCCTTCAGCACACCATCCAGCGTCACCACGCCCGAGGCGTTGAGTGTCAGGCTTCCGGCGTCGCCGCCCTTGTCGGCGCCCGAGAAGTCCAGCGTCGCGCCGTTGTTGACCGTGATGGCGCCGGTGCTGGCGGTCAGCGTCAGATTGCCGCCCGGCCCGTAGGCTTCAGTGTCGAAGAAGGTCTTTGTGTAACCCTTGGTGCTCGCCAGAGCGCCATTCAGCAGCGTCAGGTCGCCGCTCGTGGCGGCGAGCGTGATATTGCCGGCGCCCGCGGCGATCGTCGCGTCGGTGGTCAGGCTGCCGCCGGAGAGGCTGAGCGCGCCGCCCAGGGTCTCGCGCGTGATCGCCGTGCCCGCGCCGCGGTTCAGGGTCAGGGCGCCGGTGGTCTTGATAGCCGTGTTGGCGCCGCTGTCGGCGGTGAACACCGGCGCGGTCATCGCCACGTTCAGATCGCCGAAATCGAAGCTGCCCCGGCCCTGGCCGACAACACCCTGGGTCGCGGTGGCGGTGACCGCCCCGAAGCCCTGGACGGTGACCGCGCCGGCCCCGAAGTCCAGCTCGCCGGCCTTGATCGTCAGCGAACCGGTCCCGCCGGCGAAGATCGCCGCGCCGCCGCCGACGTCGTTGGTCAGGACCAGCTTGGGCGCGGTGATGGTCACATCGCCGCCGTCGCTGACGAAGGCGTTGGCGCCCAGGGTCAACGACTGGCCGCTGACCAGGTCGACATCGCCGAAGAAGGTCATGCTGGAGCGGCTGTGCAGGCCCAGCGTGGTGATGTGGGCCAACTGGGCCAGCAGTTGCTCGCCGACCACGAAGCCGGTCGGGGCGGCGGTCGAGCCCTCGCCGACGAAGGCGACGGTGTTGGCGTTGACATCGACGCTCTGGCCGGCAAAGGCCGCGCCGGGGTCCAGCAACAGATCGCCGGTGGAATCGAGGATCGTCGACTTGCCGCCATCGACGCTCGCCCCGGCCCGGATGTCGAGCTGGCCCGTGGCGGTTCCAGCCACGCCGTCCAGGCCTGGCACGTTGTCGCGGATCACCGAGACGGCACCGCCGTTCGAGACCCGCACCAAGGCGCCGTCGCCCGTCGCGCCGCCGTCCTTGCCGATCAGGATCGGGGCGCTGGAGGGATTGGCGATGTCGCCCTTGGCCGCCAGCACCGAACCGCTTTCCAGGACCAGGCCGTCGCCGCCGGCCTTGGTGACCAGCATCACCTCGGGACCGGTCAGGGCCGAGGTCTTGTCGTTGGACAGCACCACGCTGCTGGCGATGGCGGTGATCGTCGTGCCGTTGACGCCGTCCGAACGCGTGCCGCCGATCAGCAGGCTCTCGGCGCCCAGGTTCGACAGGGCCGTGGCGTCGACCTGCAGATAGCCGTCGCGCGCCTCGCCCGAGCCGCCCAGGATCTGGATCGCCTGGGCGCTGATGTCGACCGCGGCTCCGCGGCCCTTGGCCCCGGCCTGGGCCTTGAGTTCGCCGTCCAGGATCAGGGAATTGACCGCCGCCAGCACCAGGCGTCCGGCGTCGACCGGCGTGCGCGTCGCCGAGCTTTCGGCGTGGGCCGCCTTGCCGGGGAAGAACACGTCGGCCGAGCTGATCGTATATTCGCTGTACTGCTTCCACACCTCTTGCGACTGGACCAGGAAGCTGGTGGTGCGGGCGTCCGACTTGCCGGTCAGGGCGTCGACAAAACGGCCCGAGACCACCTGGCCGCCGTCGGCCAGGGTGACGTTATCGTGGGGCGTGCTGTCGATGACGTCGGTCTGCTGCACGACGCGGAACGCGCCCGGCAAGGTGGCGTACTGACCCGGCAGCAGGGTGTAGACGCCGTCCGGCAGGCCAGGGACGCCGGAGAGATAGACCGCCTTGCCGACGCTGGAGAGCTGGTCCTGGCCCGGATAACCGAAGCTGGGATCATAGGCCGCCACCGGGGCCTGATAGCCCGGAACCACGGCGTAGACTTCTCGGCCGTCGGCATAGAGCGGCGTTTTCGCCGCCGCCGCGCCGCTGGAATAGGTGGTGTTGACGGCGTTGAGCAGATCGCGCGAACCGCCCGTGCCCGGCACCCACTCCTGGGCGTAGAGCTCGCCGCCGCCCGACAGGTCGACCGTGGCTCCGTCGGCGAAATCGACGTTGTCGCCGGCCAGGCCGATCAGTTTGGACGGCGCCTGGATGAGCGGGTCGAGCTTGGTGGTCGTGCCCAGCGAGTTCTGGACGATCAGCGCCCAGTCCGTGCCATCGGTGGTCGTGCCGTAGGGCAGCGAGCGCCCGTCCAGCGACACCGAGGTGACGCTGCCTTCGCTCAGCGTGACGTTCGACGTATGGATCAGCGGCAGGTTGTTGAACGCGGTCTTGACGCTGGCGTCATTGATGTCGCCGACGCCCAGCTGGACCGTACCCGACGGCGCGCGGATCGTCCCGTCTTGGACGATGTTGGCTGCGTCGACCAGCAGCGCGCCGCCGGCCGAGATCGGCGGGGCCGTCGAGCCGTTGCCCAGGAAGGTGACCGTCGATCCCGCGGTGGGCGCGGCGATCAGGAACACGTTGCCCGTGGCCGGATAGACCTGCGCGGCCTTGAAGGTCAGGTCGCCCGCGGTGATCAGCTCGCCCGGTCGCTCGACCTTGCTGGCGTTGAAGTAGCCCAGCTCGGCCGGCATCATGAGCCGGATGTCGCCGCTCGAGGTGAAGTTGGCCTCGGCGAAGCGCTGCAGCGTGAACTGCCCCATCAGGTCGATCTGTCGCGCCGTCACGTTGAGCGTCCCGGAACCGCCCGTCAGCACCGGCGTGATATCTGTGATGCCGCCGCCGGTCAGCGCCACATAGGGCGCGGCGATCGACACGGTCGCCCCGTCGGTCCCGACATAGTTGTGCGCGTCCATCATCACCGCGCGGTCGAGCGACAAATTCACGTCGCCCGAAAAGACGATCGACTCGAGCGGCGCCGAAGACATCGGGCCATGGATGTCGCTTGCGGGGATCTGCGTGGGATCGCCGCCCAGCACCAGGGTGTCGATCCCCGACCCGTCCAGCCGGTCGACGGCGAAATGCATCGCCTTGGAAATCTGGCCGCCTTCGATCGCGCCGCCCATCGCCATGTCGGATGTGACCAGCATGCCCGACTGCTGAAGAACGATCGCGGTCGCGACCGGCGGCGTCGGCGTGGGGGGCACGCTGTAGCCGGCGGCATTGGGAGCCGATGCGATCTGCAGCGTCCCGCCGCGCGCCGCGTCGCTGCCGCCATGCGCGGCGATCGCGCCATCGAAATACAGGCCGTTGGTCGACCCGAGCATGACGCTGCCGCCATCGCTGGCCACCTCGGTGGGCGTCCACGCGATCGGCGCGAACGGATTGGCCGACTGGGTGCGGATGTCGAGCACCGCCTTCGCGCCGGACACGTCGATGCGGCTGCCGGCCTCGGCGACGACGAACGCGTTGCCGCCCTGGATCGAGACCGAGCCGCCGTCCAGCACCACGCCGCTGACGGGGGTCTTGAAGACCTCGCCCGAACGGACCGGCTTGGCCAGCGGATCGATCAAGGCGATCCCCGACACGTCGATCAGGCTGTCCTTGCCCAGCCACACCGAGCGGCTGCCGTAATCATATCTCTGGCCATTGACGTTCAGTCCCTCGATGTCGACCGAGCCGCCATGCGCGACGATGCCGCCCAGCACATTCAGTTGGCCAAAGGACGCCAGCGACACATCGGCGCCGGCGTCGGCAAGGATGGCGGCGCCCTCGCCCAGCGTCACCACGCCGGCGACGCCGGTCAGCTTGGGAACGATGGGGCTTACGGATCCACCGCCCGAAAGGGGGCGCGCGTCCCAGGTGATATAGCTGTCGCCCGTCAGCGAGAAGTCCGTCGCCTGGCGGCGATAGGGATCGAGCACGCCTAGCGTCGCGACGCTGTCGATCGCGCCGCCGGTGGCCAGTCGGGCCAGGGCGCCAAGGTCGGCCACGTAGTTGCGCTGGCTGACCCGCACCGTCGCGCCGTCGGCGATGGTCGCGTCGTAGATCGCACTGAGCTTGTAGGCGCCGAAACCCTGGTCGGAGAACCAATCCTGCGAGAAATAGGTGGCGTAGTCGGGCAGGTCGGCGGCGTCGCCGCCGACCTGGAGCTGGAGGGCCTGCAGCGTCAGCGTGCCGCCGCCGGCGAAGCCATAGGCCTTGAGCGTGCCGTCCAGCTCGAGCCGTCCATTGGTGATAGGGTCGCCCGAACCGCCCTGTGGTCCAAGCTTGGGCCCGATGAACAGGCCCACGCCCTTGTTCTGGTATGTCACCAGCCCGATATCGCCGCCGCGCCCGATGGGTACGCCGTTCTTCGTCGCGACCCGGCCGAGTTGGCCCACATAGCCGCCGCCCGACGCATCGAGCAGGCTGCCCGGCTTCAGCAGGATTCCGCCGGTCGTGTCGTAATAGCCCTCCACGTTTTGCGGCCCGCAGGTGATCAGGCAATTCACCTTCACGTTGGTGACGAGCGAGATCTTGCCGCCGTTCACGAAGCTGTCGCCGATCTGTTGGTCGCGCCCCGCGCCGGTGTCGTTGATCCACAGGCCCGAAACGTCGAGCACCGCGTCGCCGCCGATCGTGATATCGCCCAGCAGCGGCACGGTCGTGCCGACCGGAAAGACCGTCGGTCCGCTGATCCCGTCTGCGTCGGGGGCGGGCGGGTTGCCGGGAGCGGAGTACCCCCCGGCGCCGGTGACGCCGGTGGTGGTCAGCGAGATCGCGCCGGCATGCGCCGTAAGCTTGCCCAGCACGTCCATCCGCGCGGCGGTGAACGCGATGCTTCCGCCCGGCAGCACCGTGAGCGCGGCGTCGGCGTCGACCGTGAGCATATCCGCCTTGAGCGAGACCGAGCCGAACCCGCCGCCGTCGATCACCCGAGTCGAGATGTTCGCCGTCCACAGGATGTTGTCGATGTCGTTGGTCGGCAGGGCGAGCCGTTCGGGCGTAAGGAGCGTCTCGTTCGCCGCGACGCCGTCATAGCTGGTTCCGTCCGCCGACAGGCGCAGGCCCGATCCCTTGAGGGAAAGCGATGCGCCTTGCGGTTCCTTGCCGTCGCCGATCTGGTAGCGGCCGATCACCGTGTCGCCGTGCAGCGCGCCGGTCAGGATCATTTGGACCGAGGTGAGGCCGAGCGCGCCGCCCTTGCCGCCCTGGACATAGCTGCTCTCGAACTGGGCCCCGCCGTTCATCAGGCTGTTGCTGAAGCTGTCGGTGACGCCCCAGCGGCTGTGCTCGACGCTGGTCTGGCCGGCAAAGCCGACATAGGTCATCAGCGGATCGGCGGTGGCTGCGTTGTAGATCCGCCCGTCGGCCCCGATCAGCCGCGTCGTCTGCACCGAGCCGCCCAGATACTGGGTGTAGCCGCCCGATACGTCGAGCGTACCGCCTGGAACCAGCACGATGCTGTTCGCCGCGATGTCCAGCGAACCGCCGTCGACCAGCATCTGGTTGACGCTACGCGGGACGCCCTGGACATAGCCGCCGACATTGGCGACCGGCGAGCCGACCCAGGCCAGGCCGTCGTCGCGCGTGCCGGAATCCCGGCCGTCCACCGTGAACGGGCTCCTGTAGAGGATGCCGTCGCGTTGCAGCGGCGAATCCGCGAGCTCGTTCTGGCCGATCCGCGGCACGGTGACGAGATTGTCCGACATCGGCCGTTCGACATCCGCCAGGCCGGCGACGCTGAGGATCGCGCCGCTGTCGACCTGGACGCGGCCGGAATTCACGCCGCCAGCCAGTTCCGAGCCGCCCGCGTCCGTCGCCAGGCTCACCTTGGCGCCCGGCGCGTAGAGCGTCGAATCCTGCTGGAACCAGATGCCCCGCGCGGTCACGTTGATCGAGCCCGGCTCGAAGACGTCGTCGGCGGCGGGGGCGGAGGATGTGGTCTCGGCATTGGCGTCGGGCAGGACGGCGGTGAGCGAGCCCGGCGCGAAGATCGCCGAGCCGCCGATCGTCCGGCCGACGAGCAGGGGGCTCGCCGTGATGTTGATGCTGCCCGGCCGCGTGATGCTGGTCGTCGCCATCACCAGGCCCTGCTGTCGGACCGCATTGCTCACGATTGAAATATCGCCGCGCAGGGCGACGATCGAGCCGGTGTTGACCACGGCGAATTCGGGAAAGACTCCATTGACCGAGGCCGGGGCGCCGGTCAGCGTCGGCGTCAGCTTGCCGCCGCTCGAAGCCGTGAAATTCACCCCCACCCCGCCGACCAGCATCGTCTGGCCGCCGTTGGAAACGATGCTGCCGGAATTGGTCACGTGATTGCCGGCGATGAGGGCGAAGCCGCCCTCCTTGGTCTCGATGTCGGCGCCCGCCTCGATCGTCACGTCGCCTGTCACCGGCACGAAAACATTCATCGTGCCGAGCACCGCGCTGTTGCTGAAGAGCGGGTCGCCGATCCCGGCCTTGAGGAACTGCTGGTTGGCCTGGTCGATCGTCAGATCCTGCAGGAACGGCAGGGCCGAAACGATGAGGCTATGGGTGTTGACCTGGCTGGTTCCGGTGAACAGAACGCCGTTGCGGTTGATGAGGTAGACGGAGCCCTCGGCCTTGATCATGCCCTGGATGGTGGAGGGCTTGAGGCTGGGGTCGTTGATGCGGTTGAGGACGATCCACTCGTTGGAGCCGTCGGCCTGGGTTCCCTGGGTCTGGTCGAAGTGGACGGTGGTGTCCTTGCCGACGTTGAAGCTGTCCCAGGTGAGGATGGCCTTGGCGGCGGTCTGGTCGATGGTGACCAGGGTCTTGCCGTCGGCGCCGAGCACCTGCGTGGGGGCGTTGGCGTTGAGCCACAGCGAGGGGTTGGTGGTGATGGCGCCGGCGGGGACCAGGCCGCCGGCTACCAGGCCGTTGGGGATGGTGGAGGGCTTGGCCAGGGCCGCGGCGCGGGCGGCGGCCTGGGCCTGGTTGGCCAGGTCCATGGCGGTGGCGACGCGGGCCTTGATGGCGGTCTGGCGGGCGAGCGCGGCCTGGGCGGTGGGCGGCAGGGTGGTGACCGGGACGCCGGGGGCGGTCGGAGCGCCGCCGGCCCGGGGCGTGGTTCCGCGCAGGCCCGAGACGGTCTGGGCGGCGGCCGGCTGGGCCGCCAGCAGGGTCGCCAGGCTGGCGCCGGCCAGCAGCAGGCGGCGCGAGCGCAGGGTCGAAAGCTTGGACGTGGAAAGCTTGGACATGGGACGTTCCGGGTTGGGCGTGTGGGGGCGGGCGGCGCGCGACGTCATCGCGTCGGCCTCCCGGCAAGGATTGGGCTGGTCGTGGCGGGCGTGGTCGGCCGCCAGGGCGTGGCGGCGTGGCCGAAATTTGCCCCCAGGCGCTGGGCGACGGCGGCCTGGCTGAAGGTCCCGACGCGCGTGGGGGTGTCGGCCTGGACGGCGTCGCCCAAGGCCGGCGGATCGGCGGGCCGGGCGGCCAGGGCGGCGGCCTTGAGAGCGGCGTCGAGACAGGCGTAGTCGGCCGGCGCGCAGGCGGAGAGGCCGGTCTTGGCCGGCGCGGTGACGGTCACCTCGCCGACCGGATCAGGCGCGTTCTGGGCGGTGACCTGGGCTTGAGCGGCGTGGCCCAAGCTCAGAGCCAGCAGGACCGGCAAGGCCCAGGTCAAAAGCCCTCCGTGAGGGCGGGGGCCGCGGGTCGGACCGGAGGGGTTTCTCACGACCGGCCGATCCGACCCGCGCTGAGACGGACGTGTGGCGTCATGCGCGCCCAAGGGGTTTGGAAAGTGACGCATGACCACGTCCGGCTCAGAACTTGACGTTCAGATCGACCTGCATCAGGTCGACCTTGAACGGCGGTCCGGAGATCTCCTGGCTGCTGATCCAGCGCGCGCCGACGAAGGTGTGTCGGCGCAGGCCGTAGCTGCCGCCCAGCGTCCAGCCCTCGGCGTTGGTCCCGCCCAGATGGAAGTCGCTGTCGGTGAAGGCGTCCAGCAGGGCGTCGGGCTCGATGTGGCGATAGGAGGCCGACAGGCTCCAGTCGCCGGCCGCCTCGAGGGCGGCGGTGCCGATGGACGCCTTGACCATCCAGGCGGTGTCGCCGCTCTTGAACACGCTCTTGCCGGCCGGGCAGACTCCGCCGGAGAGATCGACCGAACAGGTCTCGTTGTTGTTGGCGATCTGGCTCAGGCCCGAGGCGGGATTGAACCCGCGGGCCAGGACCTCGCTGCGGTCATAGGCCAGGTTCCTGGCGTAGTGGCCGGCCAGGTTCAGCCGCAGGTCGTCGGCAAGGTCCCAGTCGATCGCGCCCGAGACGTCCAGGACCCGGAACTTGGAGGCCAGGCCGTAATACTGCGGCGAGGCGGTGTTGGTCGGGTCGGTGGTGGTGATGTCGCGTAGGGCAAACAGCGTGTTGCCGCGCTGGGCGAACCCGGGCCGCGAATAGTCGGTCAGGCAGTAGTCGGCGATGTTGGAGCAGGACGGCGACAGCGCGCCGGTGACGCCGCTGTAGTCGTAATAGGCCGCGCTGAGGCTGATCTTGAGGCTGTCGTCGGCGCTCCAGGCGCCGCCGAGCTGGCCGGCGAAGATCCACTTGTCCTTGTCGCTGTCGGTCTTGATCGAGGAGAGCGCCGTCTTGGGGCCGTCGTCGGCGACATAGTCCAGCGGGAAGGCGCCGGCCACGGCGAAGGCGCTGAAAGCCCCGCCGAACTTGCGGGCATAGCTGCCGGCCACGCCGTCGAGGTTGACGTCCTCGTCCCAGACCAGCTCGGCGGCCTGGAAGGGGTTGGCCATGCGGCCGACCAGCACGTGGGCGCCGTCGACGGGGCGGTAGTCGACGTAGGCGCGGTCCAGCCACAGGTCCTTGTTGCTGAAATACCCCCCCAGGGTCTGGTTGGTGGAGACGGGGTTGTTCTGCGAGCCGGTGGCGATGCGGACATAGGCGGTGATGTCCGGATCGATGGCCGCCTCGACCCCGATCCGGGCCCGGATCCGGAAATAGGTCCTATCCTTGCGCGAGTTGAGGATCGGCGGATTGTTGGGGTTGGTGCCCGGGTCGGTGTTGTAGGGGGATCCGGCGTTGATGGCCCCGATGTTGACGAAGTCGAGCGCATTGCCGTTGTCGAAGAACCGGCCCTCGTAGCGGCCGCGCAGGTCGCCGGTGATCTTGATCCCGCGCACCCACTCGGGAACCGCGTCGGGGGCGACCAGGCCTTGGGTCTTGGCGTCGGCCAGGACTTCGGCGCGCACCTCGTCCTTGATCTGGTCGCGGACGAACTGGGGCACGTAGCGCACGCTGGTGCCCGGCTGGGCCGAGGCGGGCGAGACGGCGGCCACGGCGCCGGCGGCGCTGGCCTGGGCGGTGGCGGCGGCGGCGTTGGCGCTCTGGGCGGCCTGGGCGACGGCGCGGGCCTGGTCGGCCTCGGCTTGCGCCTGGGCGATCATCGCCTCGGCCTCGGCGGCGGTGAGGACCTTCTTCTTCACCAGGGCGCGGATCAGGTTGATGGTGGCGTTCTGGGACGGCCCGCCCTGCGAGGGCAAGGACGAGGCGTCCTGGGCGTGGGCCAGGCCCGACAAGGCCGTGGCGCTGAGCAGGGCCAGGGCCAGGACGCGGCCTTTATGGGCGGAGGTGGACGACATGGAGAGCTTCCCCTAGTCGGCGCCTGAGGCGCCGGAACGTGACGAGAATGGTGTGATGGACAGGCGGGCTAGCCGGCTCGACGGATGTCGAGGGACAGGGCCACGGGCATGGCAACGGACGGATCGGGCGGGCGGACGGCGCGACCGACCAGGGCGGCGCGGATCGTCTCGGCCCGTTCGGAGCCGTCGACCTCCACGCGGGTGATCTTGCCGGACGCGTCGATCCACACCCGGGCCTTGGCCTTCAGGGCGGCCGAGCGCAGGGCCTTGTCGGCTTCCATGGCGCGCTTGATCTCGCCTTCCAGATAGCTGGCGTAGGCGGCGCGGTTGAAGCCGCCGAACCCGCCGACCTTGCCGCCGGCCCGTGAGCCGGAGCCGTCGCCGATGGCCAGGCCGTAGCTGGAGGGTCCGGCCCCTTCGCGGGCGGTCAGGGCGTCGGCTCCGGGCGCGGCCGGCGCGGCCGGAGCGGGCGCCGAAGGCGGCGGCGGGGTGTCGGCCGGCTGCTCGAGCGGCGTGGGCTTTGGCTCGGGCGGCTTGACCTGCTTGACCTCTGGCGGGGGCGGCGGCGGGGGCGGCGGCAGGACCACCCGGGTGGTCTTCATGTCGCTGTGGCGCTCGGAGATGGTGGTTCCACGCAGCAGGGTCAGGGCCAGGAAGGCGGCCAGGACCGCGACCGCGATGGCCACGACCGCCCCGAAGCTCAGGCCCGATCGCCGACGGCGCGAGCCGTCCTCAGGCTCTTCCGGCTCCAGATAGAAGGCGCTGGCGGCCATGGATCAGGCTCCGCCGGGCGGGCGGGTGGCGGCCATGCCCAGGGAGGCGACGCCCACCTTGGAGCACAGGTCCAGCACCTGCATGATCTGGTCGTACTGCACGGCCCGATCGCCGCGCAGGATGATGGGCGTGTCGGGCGCCGCAGCGATCGTGGTGCGTAGCTGGCCCTCCAACTCGGCCATCGACACGGGCACCGCGTCGATCGACACCGTGCCGTCATTGGCCACCGCGATGACCCGGGCCTTGGGGGCCTCCAACGCCTTGGCCGCCGAAGCGCTGGGCAGGTCGACCTTGATGCCCTGGACGGCGGCCGTGGTCAGCAGGATGAAGATGATCAGCAGCACGAAGGTCAGGTCGACCAGCGGGGTGATGTTGATCTCGTTGTAGGGCTTCTTGCCTTGGATTTGCATGACGCCCTCCCCTACTCGGCCGCGTAGGCGGTGGCGGGCCCAGGGGCAGGAAGGTCCTGCCAGGTCTCGGCGATGCGCTTTTCCAGCTCGTCGACGAAGATCTGGTTGTCGGCGCCGATCTCCTCGACGCGGCTGACCAGGTAGTTGTAGCCAAACAGCGACGGGATCGCGACGGCCAGGCCCGCCACCGTGGCCAGCAGGGCCGCGGCGATGCCCGGCGCGATGGCGTTGATGTTGACCTCGCCGGCCGCGGCGACGCTGGCGAAGGTGATCATCACGCCCAGCACCGTGCCCAGCAGGCCGATGAACGGACCGCCGGAGATGGCGATGGTCAGCAGCACCATCGACTTGTTCAGCTTCTGGGCCTCGCGCACCTGGCCGGCGTCCAGGGCCGAGCGGATCGAGGCGATCGATTGGGCGCGCAGGGCGAAGCGCGAACCTGACACCTTGCCCTCGGCCAAGCGCTTCTTCAGCTCGCGCTGGCCGATGCGGTAAAGCGTGGCCAAGGTTGAACTGGAGCCGCCGGCCGGCAGGTCGACCAGGCCGTCATGCTCGGAGCGGGCGACGCTGGCGCGCTCATAGGCGTCCAGGAAGTCGTTGTTGGCGCCCCCCACCCGGCTCAGCGTCAGGCCCTTGGTGATCATCACCCAGAAGGCCAGGACGAGCATCACCGCCAGGACGCCGATCACCGCCCAGGCGTCGGGGGTCAGGGCCTTGAACAGAATCCCGAAGTAGTTGTGGCCGCCGGCGTCGGTCTGTTCGGCGGTGTCGAAGGTGGCCAGGCGCGCGCCCTGCCCTTCGCTGGCCACGGCCAGCTGGAAGTCGGCTTGCGGCAAGGCGACGCCGGCGACGCGGAACTCGTCGATTTCGCCCATGAACCCCTGACCCAGGGTGGCGGGACCGGCGGCCAGGGCCCCGGCGACCTCGCCGGCCGACTGGCCGTTCAGGTAGAGGCTGGTCTTGGCGCCGTCGTTGACCAGGGCGACATGGGCCCAGGCCCCGGTCGCCAGGGCCGCGCCCGCGCTCTTGGCCTCGCCGGCCTGCAGAAACAGCGCGCCGCCCTCGGAAGCCAGGGTCAGACCCGGCAGGGCCAGGAGCTGGCCGTCGGCGGCCGGCTTGACCCAGAAGCTGATCGAGGCCGGACCACCGGTGAAGGCCTGGGCCGGAACCGACACGCCGGCCGTCCCGTCCAGCTTCAGGCTCTGGCCGATCAAGCCGCCGCTGTTGCGGGTCTCCGCCCCCGCGCCGTTCAGGCCGTTGGCGGTGGCGTCCTTGGGCGCGCCGACGCCGTCGAAGTGCCAGACCAGCTTGTAGTCGGGGCCGAAAGTGCCGGCCACGTCCTGGCCCGGCTTGGCCTTCTCGTTGCCGTAGTAAGCGTAGATCGCCGAGGCCACGCCCGGCTTGAGGCCGCTGACGTCCACCCAGACCAGGGCCTGCTGGTCGGCGGGCGACCACTTCTCGATGTGGAACTTCAGGGGGGTGCGGTCGTCGCCGGCCACGAACCGCAGGTCCGAACCGTCGGCCTTGACGTCGTCGAAGCTGAAGTTGCCGGTGTGCAGGCGCACCAGCACCGGCGCGCGGGCCACTTCGCCGCTCAGCCCGGCGGCCGAAGCATTGAGGTTGATCTTGGTTCGGTAGGCGTAGTCGGGCTGCCACCAGGCCGCCGCCGGGGTGGCGATCGCCGTCAGGGCGGCGGCCGCCAGGGCCAGGCTCAGGATCTTCTTCTTCATCTCGTAACCCCTCATCGTCTTGGAAGCCGCACGGCGGCGTGGGCGCGCGGCCCAGGAAGTCGGTGGTCTAAAAATCCGTGGAAAGGCGCAGGTGGACGCGGGTGTCGCCGACCTTGGTCGTGCCGGCGTCGTCGAAGGCCGAGCCCACGTCCACGTCGCCGGACACCCGCCCCATCAGCTTGACCCGCAGGCCCACCCCAATGCCCAGCAGGCTGGTGTGGCGGTCCTGTTCGGGCAGCGGGTCCAGGATCCAGACCCGGGCGGCGTCGACGAAAGCGTGGACCCGCAGCTCGTCCAGCAGCCCGCCCTGGGCAATGACCGGCGAGCGCAGTTCCAACGAGGTCAGAAGACCGTTGTCGCCGATCGCCTCGCTCTGCAGGAAGCCGCGCACCGAGCCGGCCCCACCGGCCGAGATCTGCTCGTTGGAGATCAGCGGTTCGGACGCCAGTTGGCCTTCCAGGCTGGCGTAGACTTGCAGGCCCTTGGGCAGGTCTATGCGGTCGTTGACGCTAGCGTGCACATAGGCGAAGCCCCCGGTGGCCCGGTAGCGCTTGAAGTCGAAGTCGTCCGGGTTGCTGCCCAGGCCGCGCAAGGCGAAGGTGGTCGACAGGTCAAAGCCCAGCTGGCTCTTGTCTTGGGTCAAGGTCCCGGCCCAACCCAGGCTGACCGGGTAATAAGTGATCGGCGCCTTGCTGCTGACGTCGCCGAACCGGGTGTCTTCCTTGAAGTCCTTCCAGGCCAGCGAGGCGGTCAGGCGCTGGTAGAGACCGCCCCCTCCCCCACTTGCCCCGCCGCCCAGCACCCGGGTGAAGACGGCCGTCGCCGACTGGCCATTGCCCAGCACGTTGGTGTCGCCGACCGTGGCCACGTCGCTGTTGGACTTCAGGGCCGTGACGTCCAGCCGCAGCTTCTGGGACAGCGGCAGGCCGTAGGAGGCGACATAGACCTCGCTGTCGTCGGGCCGCTCGGGGGCGACGGCGTAGAAGCCGGAGACCGAATGGCCCGCGCCCCACAGGTCGTCATAGCGCAGATTGGCCTGCAGGCGGGTCTTGGTGGTGTCGCGGCTGTAGTTGTTGGAGACCTCCAGCCCGCCATGCAGGGCCAGCTTGTCTTCGACATTGAGCGCGACGTCGACCGTGCCTGGCGTCGCGCCGGGCTTGAGCTCCGGGGTGACCTGGCGGTCGGCCGAGCGGCTGTTGAGCGCCACCAACTCGTTGCTGAACTGGTTGAGGTCGGGAACCTTGCCCGGCGTCGCCGACGGCAGGGCCTGGGTGATCGTCCGGTCGGCCGTGTGCTTGGCGCCGGCCACGGTGACCTGGCCGACCTTGGCCTCGCTGACCGCCAGCCGCACCCGGCCGCCGACCACGTTCTGCTGCGGGATCTCGACGAACACGGTCTTGAGACCCTTGGCCTCATAGACCTTCTGCAAGGCCGTGCGGGCCTTCTCCACATCGTCCAGCGTCTTGTCCGGACCCAGGAACGGATAGACCGCCTGCTCGATCTCCGGATCGGACAGCACCGTGTTGCCCTCGACGAAATACTCGTTGATGTCCACCCGGCGCGGGGCGGCGCTCGCGTCTGGCGGGGCGTCGGCTTGCGCCGGCGCTGCCGTATCCTGGGCCAAGGCTTGACCCGCCATCACGCCGGCTCCAGCGCTCAGGCCAGCGCCCAGCATCAACGCGCGCAGCACAGCGCCGCGCGTTCCTCGCCCGTTCGACATAGGAAGACATCCCCCGACGGCGATCCCTCGCCGTCAATCCAAGCTTATGCAGCGCCTGTAATTATTGAATACTTAGACTCAATAAATATTAGCGTCTGACAAAATCTCTACATTCACCGTGTGACAGCATTTTAAAGCTTGGTCATTTTACAAACCTTGTACCGACAAATACTTACAAGGAATTATATCTAGACGAGCATCGCCATTATCTTGCAACACAGGTTGCGGCGCCGCACCCGTCACCGCCCGTCGACGCGTCGCCGTCATGCTCTCGCCGAACCGACGCCCATAGGCCCGGCTGAACGACGCCACAGACCGCAGACCCAGCGCCGCGATGATCTCCCGCTGCGAGCGCAGCTCGCGATTGCTCGACAACCAGGCGTGGGCTTGAAGCAACTTCAGCTCCAGCACGAAGCCGCCCAGCGTCATGCCGGCGGCCATCAGGATTACACGTCGCAGGCGGCTCTCGCTCACACCCACGGCCTTGACGATCACCGAGGCCGGCGACTTCAGCCCGAGGTTCGCCTGTACGAAACGGCTGATCCGGTCGACGATCTCGTTCTGGGAAAGATCGGCCGCGCACCAGCGCGGCGGAGCGTTCGAGACGTCGTGGGCGGCGAACGTCGCCGCGCCGACCGCATACGCGACCCCGCCTCCCATGCTTCGATATGTGCTTGCGATGGACACGTCGTTCGGGCCTCCAAAACCAAGATGATTGGCGAAGGCCGAGCGCGAAATTTTTGTTGGCGATGAAGATTCAGAGCCGCGCGAACGGCGGCTAGCTCAGCATCACCACGCCGCCGGGCAAGGTCGTGACCCGGGCGTTGGCGACCTCGCGGATCTGCGACAGGGCCCGATCCATGCGATCCAGCTGGAAGACGGCGTTGACGGGAATGCCGGCCAGCCGTCGATCGGCCAGCACGATCCGTCCGGGACGATAACGGTTGATCTCGCCGACCACCTGGCTGAGCGGTTCGTCGTTGAAGATCAACAGGCCTCGCCGCCAAGCGTCCACCTGCGCCAGGTCGACCACCTTCGGCGCGCCGATCCGTCCGCCGCCGAAGCGCAATTGCTGGCCAGCGTTCAGCGCCGCCGCAAGTCCGCCGTCAGTCCTGACCTTCACCAGGCCGGCCAAACAGGTGACGCAGGCCTCGGCGCCGTCCAGGCGCAGGACGAAGCGGCCAGATGCGGCGCTCGCCTCCCCGCCCCTGACGCGGACGAGCACCGGCCGTTCGGCGTCGACGGCGATTTCGCCGGACACCAGCTTCAGGTCGCCCCGCGCCCCGTCGTCCAGCCCCAGGGCCGTATGGGTGTTCAACTCGACCGCGACGCCTTGAGCCACCGAGACCCCGCGCCGCTGCCCTTTCTCCGTCCGGTAGTCGGAACCCAGCTCGGCTAGGGACGGCCAAAGGCCAAGCGGTGGATGCGTCGCCATCACCGCCGCACCGGCCGCCGAGGCGGCGACCGCCCCGCCCGCAAGGAAGACGCGACGGTCCATCGTCGTCCGCCGCGCGGACGGCGTCGCCGCCAAGCCGCTCGCCGCGCGGCGGGTCACTTCGATCGCCGCCACCAGGCGACGCAGCCGAATGGCCTCGACCAGCGCCTGGGCGTGGGCGTCGCTTCGCGCGCGCCAGCGCAGCAGTTCGGCGGTCTCGTCGGCCGTCGCCTCGCCTGAGCGGAAGCGCACGATGCGCTCACGCGCCTCCCGCCGCAGGGCCTGGAGGTCCGTATGGTCTTCTGAATGCGTCACGTCCGATGTCTGCCGCTCGCCAAACCCATGGCTCCCATTCCCACGTCTTCTCTACTCATGATTTAGACGCTCCGCGCCGCGCGATCGCGAAATCGACAACCTCGGCCTTGTCGAGACGCTCGGCCACGTGCTCGGCCGCGTGCTTCAATTCGATCTGGATCATCCGCAAGGTCAGGCCGTGCGTCTCGGCGATCTCCCGATGGGGCACGTCCCGGATCCAGGCGGCTTCGAAGATCGCCCGACGGCGGGCCGGCATTTCGTCCATCGCCTTGTGGACCAGGGCCAATTGCGCGCGCCCCTCGGCGATCTGGTCCGCGCGGGGCTGCTCGTCAATCATGTCGAGGATCGCGTCGGCCTCGCTCACCGTCAGTCGCCGGCGCTCGCTGCGTTGACGCGCGGCGGCCAGGTTGAAGGCCATGCGGTAGAGATAGCCGCGCGGATCGCGGACCGGCGCGATCTCGCCCTCCCGCGCCAGCCGCAGGAAGGTGTCCTGCATCGCCTCCTCGGCTAGATCGCGCGATCCCAGGTGTCGCGACAGACGAAGGACCAGATCGTCATAGCGCTCGACCAGCAGGGTCCTGAGCGTCATCCAGGTGGCCTCCGACATCAGCCGGGCGCCGAGCCGGGCCGAGGGCCGAAGGCGATGGGCAGGGTGACCGACAGACGCTCTGGCAGGGCGGCCGGAATGGCTGGCATCGGTCGGGCGCGCCAGATGGTCGCCACCGCCTCGTCGTCGAAGTCGGCGACACCGGAGCCGCCGACCACCGAAGCCGCCAGCACGCGCCCATCGCGATCCACCCAGAAACGCACCAGCACCGTCCCGGAGGACGGCCGCCCCGGGGCCACGGACAGGCGCTGGCGATAGGCTTCGATGTGCCGCAGCAGGCGGTGGCGATAGTCGTCCCCGAGGGCCGGGTCGACGGCCACGCGGGTCAGGCCGGGGGCGTCGCCGTCGGCCGGCTTGGGCGCGGCGACGGCCGGCGCTTCGGGGCTGGGGGCAGTCTCGCGCCCCTCCTCCGGCGTCGTCGGCGACGCCTGGGCCAGTGTCTCCTGGTTCAGCGGCGGCGGCGGAGTCTGGTGGCGTGGAGGGGCGGCGGCGTGATCCTCGACCGCCTCCGTCCTGGCGGCGGGCGTCAGCACGATCTCGAAAGCCGCCGGATCGTCCGCGCCTTGCGAGATCACCCGTCCCTCCGGCGGCCGAAGCCAATAGGCGCCGAACAACAGGACATGCGCGACGAGCGAGATCAGCAAGGCGATGGCCTGCGGTCGCTTGACGGCGCGTGAAAACTTGAGAGCGGGCACGACCACGGGATACAAAGGTTACGACGAACCCTGTCAAGTCACGCCACGATAGCGAACTTAGTGTGACACTTATGTGAACAAATAAATCGACCTGCCGAAGTCAACCTATATTGCCACGATTGTCACGCGCATCGGTAAAGGCATGCCGACGGGCGGAGGGTCCTTGAGCAAAAGTCCGTCGATCACCTTGGCGATGGCTTGATCGAGATCGGGGCGGCCGCATGATCGGCGCTGGAAAGTCTTGCTCACGCGCCCTCGTTCATCGATCCAGAGATCGAACTGCACCTGGTAGATTCGGTCGGACGTGGCCGAATTCCTGGCCAGGGCCTGTTTCAGCGCCTGACGAACCGCGCGCCCGTACTGGCTGAAATCGGGCCGGTCCTCGCTGCCCGGCGCGACCTCCACATAGAGGGTGTCCAACGCCAGGGCGCCCATTCCCCCGGACGACGGGCGCGCGTCGGAAGCCTCCGGAGCGTCCTTGTTTCGTTCGATCGGCACAAGCGTGATGTCTAACGGGCCCGTGTAGCGCACCGTCAGATCCGACCCTTCCAGCAACATGCGCAGCGCGGTCTCCGGCTTAAACACACCCACGACCCGTTGCGAGCGACGTCCGTCGGCCAAGCGGCTGTCGTAGATCAACTGTGCGCCGGTCACGACGCTGTAGGCTTCCAATGCTGGCCGCAGCGGCTGGCTTGGAATGTTGAACAGCCGCGCGGCGTTGGACGAGACGGGCCTGTCGGGATCGGCCGCCCTGGCCCCCGCGCCGAACGCCAGCAGCATGGCGACGACGGCGAACGCCGCTAGGCCAACGGATCGCGACCGCCTCCACGACCGTCCCCGGCCGGTATGCCCGCCGCGAGTCAAAACCACACGGTCCCCACGCTTGCCGACACGCCTGAAGCCCCTAACGACCCGGGAACACTGCGCGCGCCGCCTATGCCACAAAGCCGCGAGCAACGCACCGACTGAATATAACAGACCTTTCCGGCTCCAGCGGTAGGTCTGGAGACATGATTGTCGCCGAGCAAGCACTTAGAGCGGATACCCAGGCGACCTCACAGCCGCGCATACGTACAGGCAAACGGCAGATAACCGTAAGGCTAGGCATCGCATACGTGGACCATCAAAGAACCGGCTCTAACCGAGATGCGCCATCAGCTGACATTGATCGTCTGCCGGAATGCGGACGCTCAGAGCCGCGCCGATAGCGTCCGCTGACTTCTTAGCCGATGTGTTGTGGTGAACCGCAGCAGCCACGCGACGTTGGGTCCGCATGGCTTTGCATTTCGAGCGCACGGGCGTTGGCCCTCCCCTGCTGATGATCCACGGCCTTGGCGGAAGCATACGGTCCTGGGACACGATCGCGCCGGCGCTCAGCCTTTCGCGCGAGTTGATCCTGATCGACATGCCAGGACACGGTGAGTCTGCGCCGATCCCTGGGCGACAAACCATTTCCGCCTTTGCTGACGCGCTTACAGACTTCATCGACCGTGAGGGGCTTGGCGCGGTGGATCTGGTCGGCAGTTCTGTAGGCGCCCGCCTCGTCTTAGAGCTCTCGCGTCGAGGCGTCGGTCGCCACTGCGTCGCCTTGGACCCTGGCGGATTCTGGCGAGGCTGGGAGACGCGGTTCTTCCAGACCACAATCTCGGCATCTATTCGGCTTGTGCGAGGGCTCCAGCCGGTGATGCCGTTCCTTTTGCGCCATTCTGGCACGCGGGCACTTCTGTTGGCGCAGCTATCCGACCGACCGTGGGCGCTCGCTCCCGAGATCGTCCTGACCGAGATGCGGACCTTCGCCGCCACCCAGGTGTTCGACGAGATGGTGCGCGAGTTGGCAGACGGCCCGCTACAAGCTGGAACGGTTTCCACGCCCGGACGCGTGACCATCGGCTGGGGCCGTCAGGATCGTCTCCTCCTACTCCGACAGGCCCATCGTGCTCAGGCCGCTTTCCCGAACGCCAAGCTGCACTGGTTTGACAGGTGCGGTCATTTTCCGCACTGGGACCGTGCAGATGAGACGGCGCGGATCATAGTTCAGACCACTGAATAGTTGGCGGTCCTGAAGGCACGCCAAGTCAACCTTCAGCAGTTTCTCCGGCGCTTACGATGCCTGAGCCGCCGGCGGCCCAGCGTCATGAGCGGCCCTTTAGATTAGTCCACAAACCCGACATTCGGGGAGTTGCGGCTTGGAGTTGCACTGATCGGGCGATGGGGAGGCCGCCCTAGGGCTGACCATATCGTCCGCGAGGGTTTCCCCCGATGGCTCCCTTCAGGCGGCCGCTACACATTCGGCGCCCGCTCCTGGTGACTGAGGACGCCATGTCTGACCGCGCACGCACGATCCTGCCTATTCCCGATCAGCCGTATGCCGGCACGGTGCTCTATGACGCCAGGGATCCGGACGCCAAGTACGCGCCGATTCAACAGCTGCGTCCGCCAGCAGGCGCGCCCAACGTGCTGGTCGTGCTGCTGGACGACGTCGGCTTTGGCGCCTCCAGCGCCTTCGGCGGGCCGGTGCACACGCCGACCGCCGAGCGGCTGGCCGGCGGCGGCCTGAAGTACACTCGCTTCCACACGACGGCGATCTGCTCGCCGACGCGCGCGGCTCTGATCAGCGGGCGTAACCACCATACCGTCGGCATGGGCGGGATCACCGAGATGGCGACCGCCGCACCGGGCTATACATCGATGCGGCCCAACAGTTGCGCGACCATCGCCGAAATCCTGCGCCTGAACGGCTATGCCACTGCCCACTTCGGTAAGTGCCACGAGGTGCCGGTGTGGGAAACTAGCCCGGCCGGCCCGTTTGATCGATGGCCCACCGGCGGCGGCTTCGAGCACTTCTTCGGCTTCCTGGGAGGCGAGACCGACCAGTATTTCCCGACGCTCAAGGAGGGGACCGCGCGGGTCGAGCCGTGGGGAACACCGGAGGAAGGCTATCACTTCACGACAGACATGACCGACCGGGCCATCGCCTGGGTGCGTCAGCAAAAGGCCCTGGTCCAGGACAAGCCCTTCTTGATGTACTTCGCCACCGGCGGCACCCACGCGCCTCACCAAGTCCCCACAGAGTGGGCGGACAAATACAAGGGCAAGTTCGACCAAGGCTGGGACGTGCTGCGCGAGGAGACCCTGGTCCGGCAGAAGGTGCTGGGGGTCGTCCCGCAGGACGCGACCCTGACCGCTCGGCACGCCGAGATCCCGGCCTGGGACGACATGCCGGAGGACATGAAACCCGTGCTGCGGCGGCAGATGGAAAACTACGCCGGTTTCCTCGAACACACTGACCATCACGTTGGCCTGCTGATCGACGCCCTGGAGAAGATGGGCGAGTTGGATAACACGCTGGTCTATTACATCATCGGCGACAACGGCGCCTCGGCCGAGGGAACCCTGCAAGGGACCTTCAACGAGATGATCAGCCTGAACGGCATGGCCGAGATCGAGACGCCGGAATTCCTGATGTCGCGCCTGGATAAGTTGGGCGGTCCGGAGTCGGCGCCGCATTATGCGGTCGGCTGGGCGCACGCCATGTGCACGCCCTACCAGTGGACCAAGCAGGTCGCCTCCCATTGGGGCGGCACGCGCAACGGCACGATCGTCCATTGGCCCAAGGGCATCAAGGCCAAGGGTGAGGTGCGTCACCAGTTCCACCACGTCATCGACGTGGCAACGACCATCCTGGATGCGGCCGGGCTGCCGGCCCCAACCCTGGTCAACGGCGTCGCCCAGCAGCCGCTGCACGGGGTCAGCATGGCCTACAGCTTTGACGACGAGACGGCGGACGACCGGCGCAAGACCCAGTATTTCGAGATCTTCGGCAATCGGGCGATCTATCATAACGGCTGGTCGGCGGCGACCAAGCACCGCACCCCCTGGCAGACCACGGGCGATGTCGGCATTGCTTTCGACGACGACGCCTGGGAGCTCTACGACGGGTCCCGCGACTGGACCCAGGCCCGCGACCTGTCGAAGGAAAACCCCGACAAGCTACGCGAGCTGCAACGTCTCTTTGTGATCGAAGCGACCCGCTACAACGTCCTGCCGCTGGACGATCGCTCGTTCGAGCGCGTTTTGCCCGAGGTTAGCGGACGCCCCTCGAACGTCGGGGACCGCCAAATGCTCTACCCGGGTACAGGCGCCTTGCTGGAGCAACATGTCGTCAATTGGCGCAACCGCTCATGGTCGATCACTGCCGAGGTGGACGTTCCTCCTGGCGGCGCCAACGGGGTCATCCTGAATCTCGGCGGAAGCATGGGCGGCTGGTCTCTGTATCTGAAGGAAGGCAGGCCGACCTTCTGTTACAACCTGTTCGGACTAGAAGAGACCATCGTCCGCGGCGAGGCGACGATCCCGCCTGGCACGCACCAGGTGCAGATGGACTTCGCCTATGACGGCGGGGGCTTGAGCAAGGGTGGAGCGGTCACGCTTTCGATCGACGGCAAGCCGGTAGGCGATGGTCGGGTCGAGCGCACGGAAGGCATCGGCTTCGGCTATGAATACACCGACGTCGGCCGCGACTGCCTGTCTCCGGTGACGACTGACTATGGGCCAGGTGGCGCGATCTTCAGCGGCAAGATCGCCTGGGTCGCCCTGGAGGGCGGCGGCGACAGCCACGCCCACCTGATCGAGCCGGAGACGTTTCTTCGCGTGGCGATGGCCAAGCAATAGGTTACACAGCCGACGCTTGCCGAAGAGCGGTCAGGCCTGCCGATTCCGTCGGGCGTGCGCCATAAGCGGTCTCTAGAACCAATCCAGATTCAGAACCTTGGTTGCCGGCCTGACAGCGCAGTTCACGGCCAACAGTAGTAGTCACTGCGCAGCATGACCCAGAGAAGGTCCGACCAGTGCGCGGGTTCAGGAATCCGCACTGGATCCTCTGGCGACTATCGCGACCCTGCGGGAAAACACGGTGTGGGGATGCCCGAGCGGTTCCGGAGCCGACGTGCGCCTGGCCGCTTAGGACACCCCGGCCACGGTCCGGATCAGATCCACCAGTCTACGACGCGTGGCGCCGGCCGGGACCCTGGCGAAGATGGCCGCCATTTGATGGCCCTCCTGGCTGCTCAGGAAAATCTGCGTCGCCTCGACGCCGTCGGCAGGCTCAAGAGTATCCGCCTCCGGTAATCCCTGAAAAAAATAGCCCGTCCCCACCTTCAGAAAAACGCCGATCTCGTAAAGCTTGGAGGCGCTGACCCGGTTGGAGCCGCGCTCGTATTTCTGAACCTGCTGGAAGGACAGACCCAGGGCCGTGGCCAGTTGATCCTGGCTGACACCCAGCAACTTGCGCCGCATGCGGATCATGCCGCCGACATGAATATCGACAGGATGCGATGCCGAGTCGGTCTGGATCATGAACTTTACTCCCGGTCGTACAAATTGTTGCCGGAAGTAATACAGGTAAAACTTTCCACCTCAACGCGACTATTACGCACAGCACCCCTTCCGAACACCCCTGCGCCGGATATTATTATCGCTTTACATTGATATATTATAATATTCAGACATTAGAACCCCGTCGAGCCGAAGCCTGGCCGAAGCCTGTGCACTCTGCGCTTGGGCACGGAAACATGGCTGAGGTCACCCGTCTCTTTGCCCGGCGAGAGAACTGGAACGCCCAAGGCGCGACCATCCTCCCCGGCCGGTCGGCGTGGCCGATTTCCGACAGGGTCCCGCCAAGAGCGACTCGCCGCCACGCTCAGAAGACGACCTTGAAGGGCCCTATAACGTCGGAAATAATCGATCTGCTGTGACGTCCGTGCTGGCTAGTGCATTAGGGTCGCCATAGGGATCGTAATTGAAATCCGAAGGCCGTTTGGCAGCCAGTCGCGTTGCAACGAACCTCTCAGCAGTCGGATTACCGCGTTGTGCAGCAAGTTCGTGCCGAAGCCGTCCGCAGCAGATTTAGGATGGGCGTCCAACTTCTGGCCGGCCTCTTCCCAAACCAGCCCAACAGACGCGTCAACGTGCGTGACGGTCAGGGAGATATGCCCCGCTGGAGATCGCAACGCGCCGTATTTCACGGCGTTGGTCGCGAGTTCGTTGATGACCAACGCCATCGCCGTCGTCGCCGAATGGCCCACGGGACAATCCGCGCCCTTGATTGTGATTTGTCTCTCCGCCCCCATTGTTGCGCCATAGGGCTCTAGAAGCGTCGACAACAGGCCGAGGAGTGTCGGGATCACCGGCAGACCCGCACGATCGACGTCTAGCGGCGAAACATAGGCGGTCGCTCGGCCTAGTGCGTTTAGACGCCGGCGCAGTTTGTCGACGAAGCCGGTTCGATCCGGCTCCGAACGCGCCGACAGCGAGATCACGCCGTCAACCACGGCGAACACGTTCTTGATGCGATGCGATAATTCCAAACTCATCAGCGCCGTCCGTTCGTGGACCCGGCGCCGCTCCGTGATGTCCTGGGAAATCGCAACGATCTGGGCTGGACGCCCGGTCGCATCACAGACCGGCGCGACGACGACGTCCCAGACCTTCAAGGTCCCCTTTGCCGTCGCGCATTCGGCCGTAAACCGCGCCACCACGCCTTCGGCCGCCCGGTTCACAGCGTCGGCGACCTGGGTGCGGGTCTCCTCGGGCCAGAACAACGACCAAGTCTGGCCCTTCAAAGGATTGAAGTCGTCGATTTCCATCAGGCACAGACCGTTGGCGTTCATCGCCATCAGCCGTCCATCGAGATCAATTATTTTGACGCAATCCTGGCTCGCCTCAAAAAGGCTCGCGCTGATCGGGTCAGCGAGCCCGGCGCCCTGGTCGGAATTCGGACGCGCATGCGTTGGCGCGTCTCGGGCGGAAGGCGTTGTCGGTGAACTTAGCGGGCCACGCCGCTGCGCCGGATCGGCGCCCGATGGCGGCGTCAACTTGCCGGTTCGCGCGACACGGTCGCGCTTCGCCGCGAACTTGCCGCCTGGCCCGCGAGGTTCGGAACCTCGGCTATCACGCATTTCCATCGAAAAGGCCCCCGCGCCCAGATCGAGGAAGTTTAACCGAAATTGAAACGCGGAGTTGCAACATGGATCAAGATTTCGGCCGCCCATAACAGTAATCAACCCGCTAAGAGCCTTTATTTTTCAAGCTATGTCGGGTTTCAGACTCTCACTGATAGCGCCGAGAAGCGTGATTGATCTATTTGCCATTGCTTCTTCGGCCTCGGCCGCATCCACAACGATCTCTGCAGCGACATCAGCGGCGACTTCGATGATTTCGACGGCTTCGGCGACGCTGATGACCGATTTGGAGATCAGGGCGTGCACCAGGCTCTCGACCAGCAACAAGGCGGCCTGACCGTGAGCGCTGGGCGCCCCGCCGGCTCCTTCTGGTCGCACGGCGTCTTCAAAGACGTCTTTCGCCATGGTCTCGGCTCCGTCAGGCGAGAGCGCTAGGTCTCTCAGCCGCCGGAGCCTGATCGAAGGGCCGACGATCACCCAGTCGTAGCTGAATGAGCGCGCGAAACCATCACATACATCAACATTCGACTATAACTTTGAACAATATCAAAAAATATTGCGCCGTAGGATGATGGCGGATGGAAAACCGCTTCGTGGAAAAGTTGCGCGGGCTTGGCCAACTGAGCCCGGCCGATGTCGCGGTCTTGCGAGCGGCGACATCCAAGCCTCACAAGGTGGCGGCGCGGCGTGATCTGATCCGCGAGGGTGATCGACCAGGTCCGGTCTTCGTGGTTCTGGAAGGCTGGGCATGCCGCTACAAGGTCTTGCCCAACGGGACGCGGCAGGTCTTGGCCTTCCTGATGCCCGGTGACTGCTGTGACCTCCACATCGGCTTGCTCGCCGAAATGGACCACAGCATCCAAACCGTCACGCAGGCCGTGATCGCGACGATCGATCGCGAGGTGATGGACGCGATCATGGATGGGCACCGGGGCGTGGCCAAGGCGATGTATTCCGCGCAGCTGATCGACGAAGGCACGATGCGAGCCTGGATTACCAGCATGGGGCGGCGCGCGAGCATCGAGCGCGTCGCTCACCTGATGTGTGAACTCTATATGCGGGCGCGCAACATCGGGCTGGTGATCGAGCCGCCGTTCGCCCTGCCCTTGTCACAGCTCCTTCTGGCGGACTCCTTGGGAATGACGCCCGTTCATCTGAATCGCGTTCTAAAAGAGCTGCGGTTGGCTGGAGCCATGAATCTTCAGCGCGGCAGCCTGTTGATTACGGACCCGGACAAGCTCGCCCAAATTGCCGGCTTCGATGAGAACTACCTCCATCGACGATTGCGGATGGCCACCTAACGGCGCGGGGACGGCCGGCGTCCAAGACACGATCGTCAGAGCGCTCAAGCGGCGCAAGCCATTCGGCGCGTGAAGAGGCCCCGGAAATTTCCGGAGCCTCTTTTCCGAGCGAGACCCTTGAGGTCTCAGCAGCGGCTAGGTGGGACGCTGAATGCCGGCGCCCAGGCTGTCCATGATCTCGCCGGCGTCATAGGCGCGTGGGTCGCCGGAGGGCTTGGCGCCCTTGTGCAGGACGATCTCCGCCGTGGCCTCGAACTTCTGCACTGTCCGCATCTGCGCGCGACTGGTGAAGAACGGATCACCCCAATAGGGATCCCACGAGCGCCAGCCGCCGTATCCCGCGCCGTAGTAGCGCCAGGACGGACGCCAGGCTCCATACCCGGCGCCATAGCCAAAGCCCGGCCTCATAAACGGATCGGCGTCGACCACGGTGCGTGCGGTGCGGTCGGTACGGCGGTCGGCGGTCTCGAACCAGTCATAACCTTGTTGGCGCGTGAGTTCGGCGGCGCGGTAGAGCAGATAGCGCTCCACGGTTTCACGTGACGTCAAGGTGTTGCCGGCGAACGAAACGCGATAGCGATCGGCCTCAAGGCGCTGGTCGGAGAATCCACCGGACGCTGATTGTCCGGCCACGTTGGGTTGATAGGGCGTGGCGGTGGCGCAGGCGGACAAGCCCGCTGCCAAGGCCAACGCGGCGGCGAGCACCGTTCGTCTAACGGTCATGATTTGATCTTTCGGTTGCTTGACGAAAGCTACGTCGCCCCTCACCGTGCGGATGCAAAAACGTCAATATTTTCTATATGTTATGAATACGACGTAGTGAAAGACGCGCCTTAGACGACGCCCTGTCGAGCGCTTCGCGTAGGGCGGCAATCGGTTTGCGGGATCATTTCGCCAACCTGAGCTTTACTGATCCTGCGTGGCCTGATCCGATCGCCGCGCCTTTGGAGATTTGCGCCTTAATGCCCCACACCGGTCTTGGCGCTGATCTGCTTAAACTGCGCGAACTCGCTTCCAGTATCGCCGCCGATGTCCTGGCCCCAAACGCCGAAGCGGTGGATCGCGACGCCGTCTGGCCGGTCGAGGGCATGCGAGCCCTTGCCGAGGCGGGGCTGATGGGCCTGCACATTCCTTTGCGCCTGGGCGGACATGAACAGGGCATGCTGGCCCTCTCGGTAATCACCGAGGAACTGGGCCGTGCCTGCGGCTCGACCGCCATGTGCTTTGGCATGCACAGCATCGCCGCCAAGGTGCTGGCCGCCAAGGCCACGCCCGAGCAGGAAGAGCGCTTCCTGCGCCCGATCGCCCAAGGCCGGCACATTACGTCACTGGCGCTGAGCGAGCCGGGCACCGGCGCTCATTTCTTCTTGCCCCGCGCCACCTTCAGACCCGATGGCGATGGCTATATCGTCGACGGTGAGAAAAGCTTTGTCACCAGCGGCGGCCACGCCGACTCCTATGTGGTTTCCGCCATTCCGCCCGGCGGGGAATTGGACCCCGGCGCGTTCACCTGCCTGGCGGTCGAGGCCGACGCCCCTGGCCTGGACTGGCGGCCGGGCTGGAACGGCTTTGGCATGCGGGGCAACAGCTCGCGCCCGCTGGGCCTGGATGGCGTCCACGTTCCACGCGCGAATTTGCTGGGCGCGGAGGGCGATCAGATCTGGTTCGTGTTCGAGGTCATCGCCCCCTATTTCCTCACCGCCATGACTGGGGTCTATCTCGGGATCGCCACCGCGGCCCTGGAGGCGGCGATCACCCACCTCAAGGTCCGCCGCCATAGCCATACAGGCGAGGCGCTCAGCGACATCCCCATCCTCTGGCATGAGGTGGCCGAGGCTTGGACCGAGGTCGAGTCCACCCGCCAGTTGGTGCGCCACGCCGCCCGCCTGGGCGACGCGGGCGCCGAGGGCGCGGCTCAGGCCTTGTTCGCCGCCAAGGCTCGCGTCGCCAAGACCGTGAACGCGGTCACCGAGACCGCGATGATCCTGATGGGCGGCCGGGGCTATGCGGAGAACAGCCAGGTCGCGCGGCTGCATCGTGACGCGCGAGCCGCCAACGTCATGTCGCCCACAACCCATCTTCTGCAGTCGTGGCTGGGGCGTTCGCTCCTCGACCTGCCCCTGCTCTGAGGACGTATCTTGCCGTTTCGGGTTGCGCATTTTGGGGATGAGGGCAGCGCCGGTCGGCTGCGCGCGGCGGCCGACGTCTCGACCGAGCCGTTCGAGATTCTCGCGCCCGAGGCCCGCGCGGTCGACGCCGACATCTTCGTGTTCGGGCCCGCGGCGCGCGATCCCCTGGCCCAGGCCGGCGGGCTGCTCAAATCACATCCGATGGGACAGGTGTTGTTCCTTTTGCCGGCCGATCGCCTGGACCGTTTCCGGGGCAGCCTGCCCTTCGTACCTCACATGGCCTCGGCCTGGACGGCGGACATCGCCAGCTCGCCGCAAAGCCTGGCGGGCCTGCTGTCGACCGCCGCCCAGACAGGCGCGCACCGCGCCGCGATGGCCACAATGCACGAGCGCATCAACCGGCAACTGACGCTGGGCGGCGGCCGGGCCAAGGCCGAGAACGCCGAGGAGTTGCGCCGGCAACAGCTGTCGCTTTCCGAAGACTATCTGGCCACCCTGCTCAGCCAAGCGCCGGACGCCTTCATCGCCCTATCGCTGAGCGGTGGCGTCATCGCCTGGAATGAGGCCGCCACTAACCTGTTTGGCCCCTCGTCCGAAATGGCGATCGGCCGCGACGCCGAGTCCGTTTTCCCGATCGAAATGCGCGGAGAGCTGAGCGAACTTATCGCTTTGGGTCGTCGCGGGCAGGCGTTTACGGGACGAGAAATTGCTTTCTCCACCCTTGGCGGTCGGCGTTGGGCGGAACTGAGCCTGGCACCGGTGCGCGATGACAGCGGCCGCGTCGTCACCCTGTCGATCACCATCCGCGACGTTACCGAACGGCAGCGGATCGAGGATCAGTTGCGCGACAGCGAGGCGCGCTATCGCACCCTGATCGAGACCCTGCCGCAACTGGTCTGGACCTGCAGCCCTGATGGCGCCTGCACCTATCTCAGCCGTCAGTGGGTGGAGTACACGGGTGTTCCGGAGGCGCAGCAGCTGGGCATGGGCTGGGTCGATCGGGTCATTCATCCTGACGATCGGTCCAGGACCGTCGAGCATTGGCTCGGCGCGGTCGCGGGACATCACCCCTACGACATCGATTATCGAATCCAAGGCCGTGATGGCGTCTATCGCTGGTTCAAGACCCGGGGCACGCCGATCCGCGACGAGGATAACGCGATCATCGAATGGTTTGGGACCTGCACCGACATCGAGGAGATCGTGGCGGCGCGCGAGACCTTGGCGCGCAGCGCCGAGCAATTGGAGAACCAGGTCGCGCTTGAGATCGGACGCCGCGCCGAGACTGAAGAGGCGCTGCGTCAGGCCCAGAAGATGGAGGCGGTCGGCCAACTGACCGGCGGCATCGCCCACGATTTCAACAATCTTCTCCAAGGCATCGTCGGGTCGCTGGAGCTGGTCCAGAAGCGCATAGGCGAAGGTCGTACCGGCGACCTGATGCGTTTGATCAGCGGCGCGGTCAGCTCCGCCGATCGCGCCGCGGCCCTGACCCATCGCCTGCTGGCCTTTTCCCGCCGCCAGCCCCTGGATCCCAAGCCGGTGAAGGTCAATCCGTTGGTCTCGTCCATGGAGGACCTGTTGCGGCGAACGCTCGGCGAGCAGGTCGAACTGGAGCTGGTCCTGGCGGGCGGTCTTTGGTCAACGCTGTGCGACGCTCATCAGCTGGAGAGCGCCATCCTCAATCTGGCGATCAACGCCCGCGACGCCATGCCGGATGGCGGCAAGCTGATCATCGAAACGGCCAACACCCATCTCGATGTCGATTACGCCAGTCGGATCCGCGAGATCTCACCTGGCCAGTATGTCTGCGTCAGCGTCAGCGATACCGGAACTGGCATGTCCCCCGAGGTGGTCGCCCGCGCGTTCGACCCGTTCTACACCACCAAGCCCATGGGCCAGGGAACGGGGCTGGGCCTGTCGATGATCTACGGCTTCGCCCGACAGTCGGAGGGACTGGCGAAGATCTACAGTGAGCCGGGTGACGGGACTTGTGTGAAGCTCTACCTGCCGCGCTATCGCGGCGCCCCTGGCGTCAGTGACGAGCCCGTGGTCATCGCCGTCCACGCCGAACCGCT
The DNA here is from genome assembly GCF_011045195.1 of Caulobacter soli. Classification (GTDB taxonomy): domain Bacteria; phylum Pseudomonadota; class Alphaproteobacteria; order Caulobacterales; family Caulobacteraceae; genus Caulobacter; species Caulobacter soli. The sequence goes on from NZ_CP049199.1 coordinate 2,983,595, forward strand.
CGCGGCTTCAACCTCTGAAACCGTTCTGATCATCGAAGACGAACCGATCGTTCGCGGCTTGGCCCTCGAAGTGCTCGGCGAGCTTGGCTACCGCACGCTCGAAGCCGGCGACGGCCCGGCGGGTCTCGCGATCCTGCGCTCCGCCGCCCGGATCGATCTGCTCATAACCGACATCGGCTTGCCCGGCGGCCTGAACGGTCGCCAGGTGGCCGACGCCGCCCGCGTGCTGCGGCCTGATCTAAAGGTCCTGTTGATGACGGGCTATGCCGAGAACGCAGCCTTGGCCAAGGGCGTACTTGAGCCGGGCATGTCGATGATCACCAAGCCCTTCGCCATGGACGTCCTGACCTCTCGAGTGCGCTCGATCCTGGGCGAGTAGATCGGCTGGGCTGCGGTTACGAATACGCCCTCAGCCCGTAGCAGCCAGCGCCGTCCACAGTCGGCCGCGATAGGCCTCATAGCAACGACGCCCTGCCTCTAACCGCATCAGCGCTCCTTCGGCGATGAAGCGCGCGCAGCTCGGATCGGCGGCCACCAGCGGGCGCAGAACCTCGGCGTTCCAGGCTTCGGAATGGGCGATGTCCAGCGTGGCGTGCAGCGCAAAGTACTTGCGCGTCTTGCCCACGCCCAGGCGCTTGAGTCCCTTGGCGACCAGATCGGCGCGCCAGGGCGCCGTCAGCTCCACCGCGCCCAGCGCGCCGACGGCGTGGTAGGCGTAGCGCCGGGTGGTCGCAAAGGCGACCAGGGTGTTGCCCAAGGCCAGCGAGGCCGGCTCGGTCGTTTCGATCGCGGGTCGCAGGTCCAGGGCCTTGGCCAGTTGATCCAGCATCGGCCCGTGCATGCCGGCCTCCGCACCACGCCCCATCTCGTCCCAGTAGTTGCGCGCCAGCTCCAGCTTCGCCGGCACGGGCATCTTTACCTGGGTCATGGCGACCAGGTCGTCGAACCCCGCCTCACCCGCGACCTCCTGCTCCAGGAACCATCGCATCGCTTCGAAATCGGCGACCCTTTCAAGCCATGGAAATAGCGGATCATCCTGCCCCGGACCATTTTCCTTCAGCGACTCGAACCAGGCGATGAAGCCCTCGACATCGCTGGGCGCGGCGGCGGCGCGATCAGCGACCAATAGGCGCTGGCTTTCGATGAAGGCGCCTTCCAGGCGGCGCATGGCGTGCTCTTCGTCGAGATCGGCTTCCCAATCGGCGTGCGGCGTGGCGGGGTCAAGCCGACGATGGTTCCAGCGTGACAGGCGGCGCTGGAGAGCCGCGTCGACGGCGCCGACGTCATCGGTCGACAATGGGTTGGCAGGGCGGAGGCGAAGGGTGTGAGCGAGCGTGTTGGTCATGGCCGCTTAAGACGCACCGATCGATCCGGGTTCCGCGAACCATCATCCGATGGGCCACACAAGCGGCGATCGGTGAGCCAGGAACCGGCCCATGGGCGGCGTGTTCCTGCATCCCGTTCTCGCAGGTGACGACATGTACGACTATCCGATGGTGAGGTTCTCGATCGCCCCGACCGGCTTGGGCGCCTGGCTTTGGCGGACCTTCGATCAAAACGGCCAATTGCGCGCCCAAGGCCTAGCCGCCACCCGCAAGCTGGCGGCGGCCTTGGTGATCCGGGACATCGTGGCCCCCAATCAGGGCTGGAGTTCGCAGCTTTCGGCCAAGGCGGCCTAGGATGCGTGTCCTCGAGACGGCGACCTATCGCGGGCCTCACCTCTACGCCGCGCGTCCCATGGTCCGCATCCAGCTCGACCTCGGTACGCTGGAGGCTTGGCCGACCAATCGGATCCCCGGTTTCACCGATCATTTGATGGTCGCCCTGCCCGGCCTGGAAGCTCACGGCTGTTCCTACAAGTCGCATGGCGGCCTGCTGCTGAGGATGCGCGAAGGCACTTGGCTCGGTCACGTGATCGAGCATGTGGCCCTGGAGCTGCAGAAGCTGTCGGGCTCGGAGGTCGGGCGCGGCAAGACCCGCTCGGTCAAGGGGCGTCCGGGCGTCTACAACATTCTCTATGCCTACGAGGGCGAAGCCCTGGGCCGGGCCGCCGGTCGGGCCGCCATCGAACTGGTCCACAGCCTCCTGCCGCGCGACCTGCAAGGCGTGGAGGGCCTCGACCGAGTCGCACCGCCCTTCGGCGACCTGACGCCGCCGCTGTTCGACCTGAGACGCACCCTGGAGCAATTGCGGGCCATCGGCCGCCGCGAGACGCTCGGGCCAACCACGCGATCGCTCGTGCAGGAAGCTCGCCGCCGGGGCATCCCGGTCCAGCGCCTAGATGATCAAAGCCTCGTGCAACTGGGCTGGGGTGCGCGCCGAAAGCTGCTCCGGGCCAGCATCACCGGCCAGACCAGCCACATCGCCGTGGTCACCGCGGGCGATAAGGCCCTCACCAAGACCCTACTCGCCGCCGCCGGCGTGCCCGTCCCCCGAGGCGGCGTCGTACGCACGCTCACCGAGGCGCTGGCCCAGGCCGAACGTATCAAGGGGCCGGTGGTGCTCAAGCCCCTGGACGGCAACCATGGTCGCGGCGTCAGCCTGGGCCTGGAAACCGCCGAGCAGGTGCGCTGGGGTTACGAACAGGCGATCAAGCACGGCCGCCGCGTCATCGTCGAGGAACAGTATGTCGGCCGCGACTACCGGATCCTCGTGGTCGGCGGCCAAGTGGTGGCCGTGGCCGAGCGGGTCCCGGCCCAGGTCGTCGGCGACGGTCGCGCCACCGTGGCGGACCTGATCGCGACCGTGAACCAGGACCCTCGGCGAGGCGTCGGCCACGAGCAGGTCATGACCCGCATTGTCATCGACGATCAGGTTCGCGAGATGCTCGCCCGCGCCGGCCTTGGCCTGGACGACGTTCCGGAACAGGGAACGATGGTGGTCCTTCGCGCCACGGCCAACCTGTCGACCGGCGGCACGGCGATCGACCGCACCGACGAGATCCATCCCGACAACCTGAACATCGCCCGGCGCGCGGCCCTGACCGTGGGCCTGGATGTGGCCGGCATCGACTTCATGGCGCCCGACATCGCCCGCTCGGTCCGCGAGACCGGCGGCGGCATCGTGGAGATCAACGCCGCTCCAGGCTTTCGCATGCATCTGGAGCCTTCGCAGGGCCAGCCCCGCGATGTGGCCAAGGCGGTCATCGCCGACCTCTTCCCGCCGGGCGCCCGCAGCCGCATCCCGATCGTCGCGGTCACCGGCACCAACGGCAAGTCGACGGTGGTGCGCATGGTCGCTCGCATCGCCCGCGAGATGGGCAAGACGGTCGGCCTGACCAACACCACCGGCGTCTATGTCAATGACGAAAAGATCCTCGAGGCAGACGCCAGCGGCCCCAAGAGCGCCCGCATGGTGCTGCGCGACCCCACAGTCGACGTCGCTGTGCTGGAGACCGCGCGCGGCGGCATGTTGCGCGAGGGCCTGGCTTTCGACCGCTGCGATGTCGGCGTGGTGCTGAACGTCACGGCCGACCACCTGGGTCTGAAGGGCGTCGACACGCTGGAGGACTTGGCGGCCGTCAAGTCGATCGTCACGGAATCGGTCTCGCGTCGCGGCGTCAGCGTCCTCAACGGCGACGATCCGCTGACCCTACGCATGGCGCGGCACGCCGGCGGACGGATCGGCTATTTCACCCTCGAAGGCGGGCCGGCAATGAGTCCCTTCCTGCAAAAGCACCAGGCCGAGGGCGGACTGCTGGTCGCGCTTGAGCCGTCCATCGGCGGCGGTGACATCGTCGTCTACGACAAGGGGCGACGCTGGCCGGTCGTGCGGGCCGACGAGATCCCCGCCACCTTGAACGGCCAAGCGCGGTTCAATACCGCCAACGCCCTGGCGGCGGTCGCCGCCGGACATGGCCTGGGCGCCACGCCGGAGGTCATGGCAAAGGCGTTGCGGGCCTTCACCTCCTCGCATGCGGAAAACCCTGGTCGGTTCAATGTCCACGACGCGCACGGCTTCCGGGTCATCGTCGATTACGCCCACAATCCCGGCGCCATGCGGGCGATGGCTCAGTTGGTGGCTCAGCTTCGGCCCTCGGTCGGCCGGGTGATCGGCGCGGTCAGCATTCCCGGCGATCGCCGCGACGAGGACATCCTGGAGATGGGCGCGATCGCCGCGGAGATGTTCGACGACCTGATCTTCCGCGAGCGGCCCGACGGTCGCGGGCGTCCGTCCGGATCGGTGCTGTCCCTGCTGACCCAGGGCGCGCTGGAGGCCAGCTTCCCCGCCGAACGCCTGCATCGCATCTCCAGCGAGTCCCGCTCCGCCGACGCCGCCTTGCGCATGGCGCGGCCGGGCGACCTGGTCTTGCTCTTTCCCACGGCCGTCGAGGCGGTCTGGAACCAGGTAGTGACCTTCCAACCCGAACAACCCTCTCTCTCGCCAAACCCGCAACAGGATGTCGTCCATGTCTGAGCCCTCGCCCTGGGCGATCATCGTGCACGGCGGGGCCAAGGCGATCCCGCCCGAGCAGGAACAGGCGCATCGCGACGGCTGCCTGCTGGCCCTGGCGGCAGGCCAGGCGATCCTGGAGGCCGGCGGTAGCGCCCTGGACGCCGTGGAGATGGCCGTGCGGGCCCTGGAAGACGATCCCACCTTCAACGCCGGCTACGGCGCCGTACCGAACGCCAAGGGCGAGATCGAGTGCGACGCGGCGATCATGGACGGCCAGACCCTGGCGGTCGGCGGCGTCGCGGCGGTGCAACGTCTGCGTCATCCGATCTCCGTCGCAGCGCTCATGTTGCCCGAAGCGCCGGTACTGCTGATGGGCCATGGCGCCGAGTGTTTCGCCCGAGAACACGACGGCGAGCTGTGCGAATCCGGCGATCTGGTCGTCGAGCGGCCGGGCGATCCCGGCTGCGACACCGTCGGCTGCGTGGCCTTGGACATGAACGGCAACGTGGCGGCGGGCACCTCGACCGGCGGCCTGACCGGCTGTCACCAAGGCCGGGTCGGCGACTCTCCCCTGCCCGGCTGCGGCCTCTATGCCGACAACGCCGTGGGCGGGGTGTCGCTATCGGGCGACGGCGAGAGCCTGATCCGCACCACTCTGGCCGCGCGCCTGATGCACAGCCTGGAGGCCCTGCCTCCGGGCGAGGCCATTGCCGCCGCCCTGGTTCGCCTGGCGCGGGTCGGCGGCGAGGCCGGCCTGATCGTCATCGACGCCGACGGGCGCGTCGATTGGGGCCACAACAGCGCCCAGTTCGCCGTCGCCCACGCCCGCGCGGGACATCCCGCCCAGGCCTTCGTCAATCGGGCGCAAGACGCCCAGAAAGATCCCTCATGACCGCCTCCCCCACCGCCGAAGGCCCGCTGATCATCATCGGGGGGCACGAGGACAAGGAGGGCGACAAGATCATCCTCAAAGCCGTCGCCGAGCGCCTCAAAGGCGGCCGGCTGGTGCTGGCCACGATCGCGTCCCATGCGCCGGAGGGCTATTTCGAGACGTACAAGAAAGCCTTCGAGCCGTTGGGCGTCACCGACCTCGTCGAGCTCTATGTCGACGACCGGGCCGAGGCCCACGACGCCGGCAAGCTGGCCCTGCTGGACGGGGCGGCCGGGGTGTTCTTCTCCGGCGGTGACCAACTGCGGATCAGCAGCCAGATCGGCGACACGCCCATCGAGGCGCGGATCCGGGAGATCTGGCGGGCCGGCGGCGTGCTGGCCGGCACCTCGGCGGGCGCCTCGGTGATGAGCGACACCATGATGGTCCGCGGCGCCAGTTCCGAGACCCACCGGATCGGCGACCTGCAGATGGCGCCGGGTCTTGGCCTGGTGCGCGACGCCATCATCGACCAGCACTTCGCCGAGCGCGGCCGGATCGGGCGCCTGCTGGGCGCGGTCGCTCAAAGCCCGCGCGTGCTGGGGGTCGGCATCGACGAGGACACGGCCATCGTGGTCGAAGGCGACGACTTCAAGGTGATCGGCAGCGGGGCGGTCTACGTGGTCGACGCCGAGGGCGTCAGCGCGTCGAACATCGCCGAAGCCCGCGCCGAACGGGCCCTGTCGATGTTCGACGTCCGCCTGCATGTCCTGGCCAGCGGCGACGGGCTGAACCTGACGACACGACGACCGCACGGCCAGCCGCAAGCGCCGATGCCGGCGCAGACCTAGGCCAGGCGCCGGACGACGGCCCCGATAGCGGCGATGCGCTCGACATCGGCATAGGCCTCGCGCCGCAGCTCGCCGCCGAAGATGTCGGGATCGAGCTCCTCGTAGGTCAGGTGGTGGGGCGAGCCCGCCACCAAGCCCTCGAGGGCGGCGCGGAACGCATCGACGCCGCCGTCGAGGATGGCGCTGCCGGTGTAGAGCACGAACTTGCCGCCGGGCGCGAGACGCTCCATGGCCTGGGCGCTCCAGTCCAGGGCCAGGCGCGCGCCGTGCAGGTCGCCGCCGTCCTTGTAGGCCCGGCCGGAGTCGCCAGCGACATAGGGCGGATTGGCGACGATCAGGTCATAGGGCCCCTCCAGGGCCGCCATGCCGTCGCTGAGCCGGGCTTCGAACGCGACCCCGGCGTGGGCGACGTTGATCGAGGCCACGTCCAGGGCGCGGGGGTTGATGTCGCCGAGCGTGAGGCGCGCGTCTGGGAAGCGCTTGGCGGCCGCCAGTCCGCCCACGCCCGCGCCGCAGCCGATCTCCGCGATGGTGGCCACGCGATCGCCGGCCGTGGCTTGGGCGATCAGGCGAGCGAAGCGATAGGAGTCGGGACCCAGGAACACCGCGTCGCCGGCCGTGGCCGGAAAGGCCGAGTGCAGGAACAGCATCCCGTCCAGGCGCGACACCCGCACCCGGCTTATGAATCGCTCGCCCTCGAACGTCAGCACCTGCCCCGCCGCCAGCAGCTTGAAGAGTTCCGGATCCAGGTCCTGGCGATCGAAGGCCCGACTCCAGCCCAGGACGTCCCGCAACGGATCATCCTGCGCCGGCTTCCGCTCCGCCGCGCGGCGACAGACGGAAGGCGTGGGCGTGACGAAATCGTAGCCCTGGTCGTCCAACGCCGCCAGCAGGGCGCGGAGCGCCGATGATCTTTCCAAGTGCGATCTCCCGGGTTCACACTGCGCGACCCCATCTTTTGATGCTCCCGGCGACGCGGGCCACCGGCGATTGTTCGGCGTCAGCGCCGCCCGTTCTGGGGCTGCGCGCGCGTCAGGGCGCGACCAGAGCCCGCGCCGCGCCCCTTTAAGCCCAAGCTCGCTCCCGCGTTCCCTCCGGCCACCGCTTGCCCGAGCGGAACAGCCATGGGGGCCAGCGGTTAGGGTCGCACGCAAAACGCGTGTTTCCCGAAAGCCTGCAATGCCCCTGATCATCCTCGCGCGGATCGCGCTGTCGCTGCTGTCCCTCGGTATCCTGGCGGCGGGCGGCTACGCGCTGTGGTCCTGGTACGATGGGCATTGGATGCTCGACGCCGCGGGCCGGGCCGTCCATGTCCGTGACGACTGGCGGCTATGGCTGGGCGTCGGCCTGTTGGCCTGGTCCTTCCTGGGCCGCCTGGCGGTCATGCCGCTGCTGACCCATCGCGATACCGACCCCACCCGCCCCGAGCGCGGCGACGGCCAGTTCCTCGACAGCCCGACGGGCTCACGGCTCTATGTGGAGGTCCATGGCCCCGCCGACGGGCCGACCGTGATCCTGACCCACGGCTGGGGCCTGGACGGCACCATCTGGTTCTATCTCCGCCGCGCGCTGTCGACACGCTACCGAGTCATCGTCTGGGACTTGGCCGGACTGGGGCGCTCTCACGCCGCGAAGGGGGCGGTGGACCTGTCCCACTTCGCGCGCGACCTGCAGGCGGTCATGGCCTTCGCCGGAACACCCGCCGTTCTGATCGGCCACAGCATCGGCGGCATGACCATCCAGACCCTGGTGCGCGACCATCCCGCCTCGACCCAACAGATGGCCGGCGTGGTGCTGGTCAACACCACTTTCACAAATCCCCTCAAGACCATGGCTCTAGCCCCGCTGGCCCAAGCCCTGCGCTGGCCCGTCCTCGAACCCGTCCTGCGGCTCGCCATCCTGTTTCAGCCCCTAGTGTGGCTCTCGGCGTGGCAAGGTTATCTGAGCGGTTCGGTCCATCTGGCCAACCGCCTGGGCTTCGCCAAGCACGTGACGCGCAGCCAGCTTGAGCACACCACACTCCTGGCCACCCGCAACCCGCCCGCCGTGCTGGCGCGCGGCAACCTGGCGATGTTCGACTGGGACGCCGACGGCGCGTTGCAAGCCTTGACGACCCCCACCCTGATCCTGGCCGGCGACCAGGACATCGTCACCTTGAAGACGGCGAGCCAAGTTCTTTCGCGAGCCACGCCGGGCGGCCAGTTGTCCGTCGTCGCCGAGGCCAATCACATGGGCTTTCTTGAGCGGCATGAGGCCTACCTCGCGCAGATCGAGGCCTTCTGCCAGACCGTGTGGAGCCGCCCGTGGCCGGCCGCGTCCGGCGTGGAGACGATGGACGACGGCGGCCTCCTGGCCGGAGCGTGATCATGACCCGATGGCTCAAGAACAACGGCCTCACCATCGTCCTGATGGTGATGTTCGCCGCCAGCTTTGTCGGCCAGTGGCTGACGGGCTGGCGCGTGGCCGTCGAGGACCTGCAGCGCCATGGCCAGGCCGTCATCGGCCCCTGGGCCTATCTCTCAGACCCGATGTTCATCTCGACGGTGTTCGAAAACTGGGAGAGCGAGTTCCTGCAGATGGCGGTTTATGTCGTGCTGACCGCCTTCCTGATCCAGCGCGGCTCGTCGGAGTCGAAGGATCCCGACGCGCCCGAGCGTGATCGCCTTCCCAGCCAGGATTCCAAGGCTCCTCGCCTGGCGCGGGTCGGCGGCGCGGCCGGTTGGCTCTACGCTCATTCACTGGGCATCGCCCTGGGCCTGCTGTTCCTGGCCTCGTTCGTCCTGCATTGGACGTTCAGCGCCAAGGCCGCGGCCCAGGAGGCCGCCGAGCATGGCCAGGCCGGGGCGTCCACCCTGGCCTATCTCGGCGATCCGCAGTTGTGGTTCGAGTCCTTCCAGAACTGGCAGAGCGAGTTCCTATCGACCGCCGCCCTGGTCGTGCTGTCGATCGTCCTGCGACAGAGGAATTCGCCGGAGTCCAAGCCTGTCGCCGCGCCCGACAGCCAGACCGGCGCCTAGCCGCCGGCTCAGACCGGGTCGCTCTGCAAGCGCAGATAGGCCGGATCGAACTGTCCCAGCTTCACCAGGCTGTCCCAGTCGGGAATGGTGACCACGCCCGACTTCCATTCCAGCAGCCCCTGCTGGCGCAGGTCGGCCAGGACGCGATTGACGTGCACGGGCGTCAGGCCCAGCACGTCGCCGAGATCGGCCTGGGTCATCGGGTTGCTGAACTGATGATCCCGGGCCAGTCCCGCGCCTTCCAGCCGGCAATAGAGTTCGCAGGCCAGATGAGCCAGTCGGCTGGCCGCGTTCTGTTGGCCCATGGTCACCAGCCATTGGCGATGGATCGCGCCGTCGACCACGGTCTCGAGCCACAGCAAGCGCGTCAGGTGCGGATGGTTTTCGGTCAACCGGCGCAGGTCGGCATGGGGGGCGGGCGCGACGACGCAGTCGCCAAGCGCCACCACGCCGTGATCCATCTGGCGCATCAGCAAGCTATGAAGGTCGATGAAGTCGCCGGGAACGTTGACCTCGGTCAATTGCCGGCCGCCATCCACGGTCAGGCTGTAACGGGCGCAGAAGCCGCTGATCAGAAGGGTGCTGAAGCTGGGGCGATCCCCCGGCTCGACCAGTAGCCCTCCGGCCGGCACATGCCGTTCAGGCCCGAGCAGCGTCGCGAGCGCGTCGCGCTCAGCGCTCGAGAGAGCGTCGCGACGCGCCAGCTTGTGAACCAGGGGCGTGATCGTCGGTGATGAGGACATGGCGCTCAGGGACGCTGCGTCCCCCCTCTGGGTCAAGGCCGAATGGTCGGCCGATCGATCGCACATCAAATGATAGGTCGAACTAACCTAGATCAACGCCCGCCTCCGCCGCGCCTCCTAGGGTGCGCCGATCACGGAGGCGGTTGTGTCGACCAGATCTACCGAACGCGGCGGAACAGTCAGGGTTCAATGGCCGTCCGCCGGGAAGGGGCCGGTATGAGTCGCCTGCTGATCGCCAGCCTCGACCGGTTCGGTCCCTTGCGCGACAGTGTTCGCGATAGTCTGATGTCGTGCTCCCAGACGGTCGAGCGTTTCGAAGCGGGCCAAGCCATCCTGGCCGCCGGTGAGCGATCGCAATTGCGCCTGCTGGCGCGCGGCCTGGCGGTGAAGCAACAGGTCTTGGCCGACGGCGGGCGCCAGATCTTCGGCGTGGCCACGCCGGGTGACCTTATCGACCTGGCGGGACTGTTCGTCGGCGCCGATCACGAGGTCCAGGCTCTGGGACCGTGCGAAGTGCGCAGCACCACGCCCCATGAGCTGCGGACCATGGTGCGCGCCCACCCGAACCTCCTGTCGGCTCTGTGCCGCGCCGTCCTGACCGAGGCCCAATGGCAGCGCAACTGGATGGTTGGCCTGGGGCGTCGCTCGGCGGCCGCCAGGACGGCCAATCTTTTGTGCGAAGTCTATTGGCGGCAGCAGGCATTGCAGTTGGCGCGGGACGGTCGCTGCGACTTCCCGGCGGTGCAGGGCGACATCGCCGACGCCCTGGGCTTGTCGGTCGTCCATATCCATCGCGTGCTGCGCGGCTTGCGCGACGATGGCTTGGCCACACTGCGCAACGGAGTGCTGGAGATCGACGACTGGGACGGCCTCACGGCGCTGGGGGGCTTCGACGCCGGACGACTGGCCCCCCAGCAGGACCCCGCCGAACGGGCGCTGATCACCGCGGCCCGCCAGCCGCAAAGTCTTCAGGGGGAAGATTAATGCGCGGGGTCCAATCAATTGATCGCAAGCGCGACCGGTCAGGGCCTGAACCGTCCTTGAAAGAAAGCGATTGAGCCGTCTATCGGCGACGCGCTCGGAACGGCGCCGTGTGGCGGACCTTGATCAGGGGCGGATCAGACCGCGCGAGGCGTCGCGATGAAGACCTACCACTTCGATATTTCGGGCGAGGTCCAGCCGACGCTCGAAGTCGTCGAAGCCGTCGATGACGCCGCCGCCGCACGCCAAGCTCTGCTTTTGTTGTCGGAAATCCTGCGCGACCGCGCTCTCTCCGCCTCCGCCACCGTGATCTTGCGCATCATCGTCAGAGACGATGGGGGGCGGAGGATCTGGGAGGGCGCGGCTTCGGGCCGGGCCTGACCGTCCCGGCGGTAACGCCGTCCTCGACATTCGGCCTAGGTCGCAAGACGGTTGGCCTTCACCGTCACCGTGACAATGAGACCATCCGGATCCCAGGCGTAGTCGAGCGAGCCGCCAAGCTGGCGAGACATGGATCGCGCGATCAACGAGCTTCCGAAGCCCTCGGCGGAAGGCGGCGTCACGCGCGGACCGCCGCGTTCGGTCCAGATGATGACAAGGTCATCGCCAGAGGCGCCGCAAGAGACATCCAGGGAACCTGCAGGATCCGACAGTGCGCCGTACTTCATCGAGTTGGTGGCTAATTCGTGGAGGACAAGCGCCAAGGCCGTCGCCCCGTTGTTACCGACGCCCATGCGAGGGACTGACACCCTGATACGCCCCTTGAACGCGCCGAGGTCGTCGTGAGGCGCAAGGAGGACGGTCACGAGATCCCCAAGCAGGGCCGCCTTGCCTTGCTTCCCCGGGATCGGACGAACCAAGTCGTGGGCGCGGCCCAAGGCGGTCAGGCGCTCCATCAGCTCTTCGGCCATCTGGGCTGGGGTGGTCGCTGACCGAGCCGTGATCGCGGTGAGGCCCGTGGCGATGTTCAACAGGTTCTTCACCCGATGACTCATCTCGCCAGCCAGCAGTTCGTGGCCCTCCTCGGCCTGCTTGCGGCCGGTGATGTCCAGGAAGACTCCAAGGACGACGCGATCCACGGCGTTGCGCTCGACGCCCGTGCCCCGCGCCGAGATCCAACGGACGGCGTCACCGACCAGAATCCGAAAGTCCAGATCGTACGCCCCGACAATCGCCCTGGTCGTAGCGAAGGCCGCGCGGACGCGGTCCCGATCCGACGGGTGGATGCGGCTGGAAAGATCCTCGAAGCAGACCTCGTCGCTCGGGGGAAGGTCCCAGAGTTCGAACGCCTGATCGTCGAGATCAAGCTGGTCGGTGTCGACGTTCCAGGACCAGAGCGCGACTCCCGCCGCCTTGACGGCGGAGCGCAGGCGCTTCTCGTCCCAATGGGCAGGCGTCGAGTTCGACATGTTTCGGCGCCTGCGAAGAGGGTTGAGCCGAGCAGGCCACGTCATGACAAGCGCGTCTATCGATAGCCCACACGCGGCCAACGTTGATCAACCGCCTGTATAGCACGTTGATTGAGCGCGCTGTCAGCTACTCGACCCACGCGCGCGGTTCCCGCGAGATCGTCGCGACGAGAGGCTGGCGGGCGCATGGATCAGGCGCCCGATCCCGGCTCGGCCATCTTGCGATGCTGTTCGGCGAGCACGCTCTGCGGCGTCACCGCCGCCACTGCCGCCTGCAGCTTGTTCTTGAAGCCGGCCACGACATCGCCCTCGCCTTTCAGCATGGCCCGATAGCCGATCTTGGCCACGTCGGCGGGATCGGCCTTCTTCGGATCGGCGCCGACCTTGGTGTCGAGCATGTCGGCGCGTTCGAAGAACTCGGTGTCGGTCGGGCCGGGCATCAGGCAGCTGACGGTGACGTTGGTGTCCTTCAGCTCGTTGCGCAGCGCGAACGAGAAACTGTCGAGGAAGGCCTTGGTGCCGTTGTAAACCGCCTGGAACGCGCCCGGCATCAGGCCGGCGATCGAGCCGGTGATCAGGATCTTCCCCCGGTCACGCTCGCGCATGGCCCGGCCCAGCTTGTGCAGCAGATAGATCGTGCCGGTGACATTGGTGTCGACCACGAACCGGGCCTCGTCCCAGTCTTGGTCGAGGAAGGCGTGACCCAGGCCCCGGCCAGCGTTGGCCATCAGGGCGTCGACGGGCCGATCCCCGATCAGCGCCAACAGCTTGTCGACGCCGTCGGTGGTCGACAGATCGACCTGCAGCGCCTCGACGCGGGTCCCGAGCTGTTCGAGACCGACCTGGGCCTCGGCGATCGACATCGCATCGGCCGCGATGATCAGGTCATAGCCGTCCCCAGCGGCGAGCCGGGCCAGTTCATAACCGATGCCGGACGAAGCGCCTGTGACTACGGCCAGGGGGCGGAGGTCCTCGATCATCAGGCGGCTTCCTTCTGCCAGTCAGGCTTGAGGACGACCTTGGTCACCTCGTTCTGGTCTTCCTTGAACATCTTGTAGCCGTCCGGGGCGCTCTCGAGCGGCAAGCGGTGGCTGATCAGGAAGGTCGTGTCGATCACGCCCTCTCCGATCAGGTCGAGCAGAGGCCGCAGGTACTTGTGGACATGGGTTTGGCCAGTCTTGATCTGCAGGCCCTTCTCCATCATCGCGCCGATCGGCATCTTGTCTCCCATCCCGCCATAGACGCCGGGCACCGAGATCCGGCCGCCGGATCGGCAGGCCATCATCACCTCGCGCAGCACGTGGGGGCGGTCGGTGCCCAGGCGCGTGGCGACCTTGACCGCGTCGAGCACGTTGTCGATCGAGAAGCCGTGGCTCTCCATTCCAACCGCGTCGATGCAGGCGTCGGGACCGATGCCACCGGTCATGGCCATCAGGGCCTCGCGCACCTTGACCTCATGATAGTTGATCACCTGGGCGCCCATCCCCTTGGCCAGGTCCAGACGGTGAGGATGGTGGTCAATGGCGATGACCTTGTGCGCACCCATGATCAGGGCGCTCTGGATCGCGAACAGGCCCACGGGACCGCAGCCCCAGACCGCCACGGTGTCGCCCGGCTCGATCTGACAGTTCTCGGCCGCCATCCAGCCGGTGGGCAGGATGTCGGACAGGAACAGAACCTTGTCGTCCTCCAGCCCGTCGGGAATGACGATCGGGCCGACGTCGCTATAGGGCACGCGGACATACTCGGCCTGGCCGCCGGCATAGCCGCCGGTCATGTGCGAATAGCCGAACAGCCCCGTCATGGCCGTGCCGTAGGCGATCTCGCCCAGGTCCTGGGTCTCGGCCGGATTGGAGTTCTCGCAGCCGGAGAACTGCTGCTTCTCGCAGTGGAAGCACTTGCCGCAGGCGATCACGAAAGGAACGACCACCCGCTGCCCCTTCTGCAGGGTCGAGCCCGGACCGGTCTCGACGACCTCGCCCATGAACTCGTGGCCCAGGATGTCGCCCCGTTCCATCGAGGGGATCATGCTGTCGTAGAGGTGCAGGTCCGAGCCGCAGATGGCGGTCGAGGTGATCTTGATGATCGCGTCGCGGGGATTGATGATCTTCGGGTCGGGCACGGTGTCCATGCGGACATCGTGTTTGCCGTGCCAGGTCAGGGCGCGCATAGGCGTCTCCGTCTTATCAAATGAGGGTTCGGCTCAGCCTTGCGGCGCGGCTTCGGGGGACTTGGTGGTGGAGATCTCGCCGGTTTCCATCAGCTGCTTGAAGCGGCGAAGCTCACGGCGAGCCTGGATCTTCGGCTCCTTCTGGAAGAGCTTGGCGATCAGCTTGCCGAGGTCGCCGCCGGGCGGCTCGTAGACGATGGTGGCGGTGACTTCCGTGCCGCGTCCCGGAGGCGCGTCGCGAAACTCGATCCGGCCGGCGTTCTTGATGTCGGCGCCTTCGGCGGATTCCCAGGCCAGGGTGTCGTTCTCGACTTCCTCGGTGAGAATGCTGTCCCACTCGACTGTCTTGCCGGCCGGGGCCTTGACCACCCAGTGCGAGCGGCCGCCCTCGCCAGGGGTGACGCTTTCGACGTTCTCCATGAACAGGGCCAGGTTCCGGAAGTCGCGCCAGAAGGCGTAGAGCTCGGCGCGCGGCCGGTTGATCGTGACGGTGCGGCCGACCAGGGCGGCTTCGTGCCAGCCGTGCTCCTCGGCGACCACGTGGGCGACGTCGCGCTGGTGGACGGCGGCGGTCAGCGGCGCGTCGCTTTCCAGCGCGCGGGCGATGGTCTCGTCGGACATGGGGTGGTTCTCCTGTCCGCTGACAACCGCTCGCAGGGACAGGTGTTCCTGCCGCGACGAGAAAGACTTGCGGCGCGCGGCGGCCAGTAAGGCGACCATCGCGGCGAAGCTTGTGGCCCATGAAGTTCGTTCGCCGACCGCTCGCGCCCACGGTCTTCCTGACGCGCAGCCCTCCACGGAGCCATTGTCCCGCCGCGCCGTTTGCGTTGCTCACCAAGGGCAAGACGATGACCCCGCCGACACCAGGTTCGACCGCCAAGCGATGGAACACCTTGTCCACGCGCATTCTGCTGGGACTGGCGGTGGGTCTGCTGGCGGGCGCGGCGCTGAGCGGTCGGTCATCGTCGGCGCTCGACTTGTTATCCGCCATCGCCGCGCCGGTCGGACAGCTGTGGCTCGACGCCTTGACGATGACGGTCGTGCCCCTCGTGTTCGGCCTGCTGGTCACGGGCGTCGGCTCGGCGACCTCCAGCGCCAAGGCCGGCGGCGTGGCGGCTCGAGCGATGCTCTGGTTCGTCATCCTGCTGGTCGCCGCCTGTGCGCTCAGCGCGGTGCTGACGACCACGATTTTGGCCTGGACGCCGATCCCCGCCGGCAGCCTGGCCCTGCGCGCGCCGAACTCGGGTCCGCCGGTCCTGGCCGCGACCGGAGCCTGGTTCAGCGGCATCATCCCCGCCAATCCCGTCAAGGCCGCCGCCGAGATGAGCATGGCGCCGCTGGTGGTCTTTGCGCTGTTCTTCGGTTTCGCGGCCAGTCGGATCGAGGCCCATCTGCGCGCGTTGCTGACAACCTTCTTCGAAGCCGTGGTGGCGACGATGCTGCTCATCGTCCACTGGGTGCTGCTTGCCGGCCCGATCGGTGTCATGGCGCTGGGTTTCGGCGTCGGCGCCAAGATGGGCCTGGGCGCGGCGGGAACGCTCGTTCACTACGTCCTGGTCGTCGCCGCCGCCTGCCTGGCCGTCACCCTTTCAGCCTATGCCCTGTCAGCGCTCATTGGGCGGATCTCTCCCCTCGCCTTCGCCAAGGCCGCCCTTCCCGTTCAGGTCGTCGCCCTCGGCACGCAATCTTCGCTGGCCTGTCTCCCGGCCATGATCACCGCGACCGGCGCCTTGAGGACATCGCCCGGCGCCGCCGAGGTCGTTCTGCCGCTCTCGGTGTCGATCTTCCGGGCGGCGAGCGCGGCGGCCAACATCGCCGTGGCCGTCTATCTGGCCCACCTCCACGGCGTCGTGCTGTCGCCGGCCACCCTGATGATCGGCGTCCTGGTCGCGGCGGCCGTCAGTCTTGCGGCCGTCGGCCTTCCGGCCCAGGTCTCGTTCTTCGCGACCGTCGGCCCGGTCTGCCTCGCCATGGGCGTTCCTCTAGACGCCTTGCCCGTCCTCCTGGCGGTCGAGACGATCCCCGACGTCTTCCGGACGCTCGGGAACGTCACCACGGATCTGGCCGTGGCTCGCATCGTCGGCCGTCCTCGCGACGGCGCAGCAGCCATCGGCGACGAAAACGAGTGCGCCGAGCCCGCCCGGTGAACTGTAAGGCGTCCCGTGAGCTCGCCGCGACCGCATCATTTGATGGCGCGCCTGGCTCGTCGCCGAAATTTGCTTGGGACCGCTACACCTCTCGATGAAGGCCAATATGGGCGGCCAGATCGCCCAACTGACGGGAAACTGACCCTCCCCGGCCAGATCTCAAGCCTCGAGCTCGGTCGTTGAGCGCAAAACGGCGCCGCGCATCGGAATGAATTCGGAACAGGCGCGGAGGCGACCGGTTGGAGAGGCCTCACCCCAATCGGAACTTCTCCCATGGCCACCACGGCTAAGACCAAAGCCAGGAAAACTTCGACGCGCGCGGCGACCAAGGCCGCGGCGGCGCCCAAGGCCGGCGGGCTGGACGCGATCTCGCTGCTCATCGCCGATCACCGCGAGGTGGACGACTATTTCGACCAGTACGAGACCCTCACCGACGACGCGGCCAAGAAGACGTTGGCCAACCAGATCTGCCTGGCGCTGAAGGTGCATGCCCAGATCGAAGAGGAATTCTTCTATCCGCCGGCCCGCGAGGAAACCGGCGACGGCGACCTGATCGACGAAGCCATCGTCGAGCACATGGGCGCTAGGACCCTGATCGCGCAGATCGAGGCCGGCGCGCCTGGCCAGCCGCTCTACGACGCCAAGATCAAGGTGCTGGGCGAGCAGGTTCGCCACCACGTCAAGGAGGAGGAGGAAGAGCTCTTCCCCGAGGTGCGCGAAACCAAGATCGACCTGCAAGCCCTGGGCGCCAAGCTCGCGGCCCGCAAGGCTGAGCTGATGAGCCTTCTAGCCGTCCCGCCGATAGTGGCCTGACGCCGCTTCCCCCAATTTCCTCTGCATCGAGCCTGGCGCTCGAAGGACACCCCATGGCCAAGAGCCCCTCGAAGACTCCTTCCAAGACACCCGTGAACAAGGACCAGGCCCGCAGCGGCGCGCTCGGCGAAACCCTGGTCGCCCCGGGCGGCGAACTGCACCAGCAGGCCGGCGAGCCGGCCGCCCAGCTGACCACCAATCAAGGCGTGCCTATCGCCGATAACCAGAACTCGCTGAAGGCGGGCGCGCGTGGACCGGTGCTGCTGCAGGACTTCATCCTGCGCGAAAAGATCATGCACTTCGATCATGAGCGCATTCCCGAGCGCGTGGTCCACGCCCGCGGCTCGGCCGCGCACGGCTTCTTCGAATGCCTGGACTCGGCCGCCGACGTCACCAGCGCCGACTTCCTGCAACGGGTCGGCGAACGCATCCCCGTCTTCACCCGCTTTTCGACCGTGGCCGGCAACAAGGGCTCGTCCGACTTGGCCCGCGACGTTCGCGGCTTCGCGGTCAAGTTCTACACCCAACAAGGCAATTTCGATCTCGTCGGTAACAACATCCCGGTATTCTTCATCCAGGACGCCATCAAGTTCCCCGACCTGATCCACGCGGCCAAGCCCGATCCCGACCGGGAGTTCCCGCAGGCCCAGACCGCGCACGACACCTTCTGGGACTACATCTCGCTGACGCCCGAGAGCATGCACATGATCATGTGGATCATGTCGGACCGCACCATCCCCCGCTCCTATCGGATGATGGAAGGGTTCGGCGTCCACACGTTCCGGCTGGTCAACGCCGCGGGCGAGTCGACCTTTGTGAAGTTCCACTGGCGCCCGAAGCTCAACGCCCAGTCCGTGGTCTGGGATGAAGCGGTCAAGATCAACGGCGCCGATCCCGATTTCCACCGTCGCGACCTGTGGGAAGCGATCGACACCGGCGACTTCCCCGAGTGGGAGTTCTGCCTGCAGACCTTCACCCAGGACCAGGCCGACGCCCTGCCCTTCGACGTGCTCGACGCGACCAAGGTCATTCCCGAAGAGGTCATCCCGCTACGGGTGGTCGGCCGCATGGTCCTGGATCGCAACCCCGACAACTTCTTCGCCGAGACCGAGCAGGTCGCCTACTGCACGTCGCACGTGGTGCCCGGCATCGACTTTACCAACGACCCGCTGCTGCAGGGCCGGCTGTTCTCGTACCAAGACACTCAGCTCAAGCGCCTGGGCTCGCCCAACTTCCACCAGATCCCGATCAACCAGCCAAAGTGCCCGTTCCATAACCTGCAACGCGACGGCCACATGCAGATGAACGTGCCCAAGGGTCAGGTGAATTACGAGCCTTCCAACCTGGGCGCGGACGTGGCGCGGGAGTCCTTGGAAACCGGCTATCACACCTTCCCGAGCGTCGAGACGGGCGAACAGCTTCGCCTGCGGCCCGAGACCTTTGCCGATCACTACACCCAGGCCCGGATGTTCTTCTTCAGCCAGACGGAACCGGAGCGGGATCACATCGTCGCGGCCCTGATATTCGAACTGAGCCGCTGCGAGGTGGCCGCGGTTCGCGAGGCGATGCTGTCACGCCTCACCAACATCGACGAAACCCTGGCCTTGCGCGTCGCGACGGGCCTTGGCCGACGCGGCGAGATCACGCCCGCGCCGCCTTCGGTCCCGGCCGTCGAGATGGAGCTGTCGCCCGCCCTCAGCATCCTCGCCAAGGCCGCGCCGGGCCTGATCGGCCGCAAAGTCGGTTGCCTGGTGACCGACGGCGTGGACGACGCCTTGCTAGCGCAGCTCCGCGAGGCGGTGACGGCGGCCGGCGCCAAGCTGGCCATCATCGCGCCGACGATCACCGGCGTGGTCACGGCGGGCGGTGAGTTGCTCGCGGCCGACTTCCGCGTCGACGGGGGGCCCTCCGTGCTGTTCGACGCCGTCGTGCTGCTGCCTTCCGACGAGGGCGGCGCCGCCCTGGCGCTGGAAGCCACGGCGGTCAACTTCGTGCGTGACGCCTTCGGCCACCTGAAAGTCATCGCCTACCTGCCGTCGGCCGCCCCGCTGTTCGTCAAGGGCGGGCTCTCGGACGCCAATCCGGACGCCGATGCCGGCTTGATCAACCTGCCCAAGGCGTCGATCGACGACTTCATAGCGGCGGCGCAGGCCGGCAGGATCTGGGCGCGCGAACCGCTCGTGCGCAAGGTTTTCTGAACCGGAGCGCTGAGTAAAACTCCGGCCGCCCAAGCGCTGCCTTGGCGCACGGGCGGTCGGAGACGCCTTTTGAAGCTTTGTTGCTTAGCGATAAGCCTCCATCAGCCATCCACCCAAAGGCTGACTTTCCCAAGGTCAGAGAAGCGCCAGGTCGGCGGGTTCACCAGCGCGCCAACCTGACCTCCAGCAAGCGGACCTTCCGAAGTTCAGCCATGAGTCAGATTTTCCCGTCGCCGATATCGCGCTGGTCACCTCGCCTCGGCTTCCAGGAAGCGGACCTTCCCAAGGTCGGAGAAAGTCAGGAGCGGCCGCCAGTCCATGCGTAGCGTATAATCCGCAAGCCGCGGCACGTCCCCCTAGACGGCTCCACCATGCTAGATAGAGAAATTAAATCATTATAGAAATCAATATCTTATAGATCACGACCTAAAAGCCCGCAAAAGGCGTCAATCCATGATGCCTTGCAAGAGGTTGATTTTACTAAATAACATCCACCAGAAAGCCAATGGCGCGCCCTGCTGGATTCGAACCAGCGACCGCTCGCTTAGAAGGCGAGTGCTCTATCCAACTGAGCTAAGGGCGCGGATCCCGAGGGAACCTTGGGGAAACTTTAGGCGGAAAGCCTAGTGCGTCCAGGGCTGGCGGCGGCCGGCGGCGAAGTTGTCGGCGTAGGCCTTGATGATCCGCTTGGGCGTCTTGGGCTCGAACAGCTGGAACGAGATCTCGTGACGCTGGGCGTAGGCCACGGCCTCGTCGCGGGTCTCGAAGTTCAGGCGCACCTGACCGTTCATGTCGCTCGACTGGGTCCAGCCCATCAGCGGATCGGGGCGTCTGGCCGAGGCCGGTTCGAACTCCAGCACCCAATCCTTGGTCTTGGCCTTGCCGGACTGCATGGCGGTCTTGGCGGGGCGGTAGATGCGCGCGAGCATGAAAGCCTCTCCAGGTCGATCGTCGCCCCTAGATGAAGGGGGTCTAGGTGGTCGGAGCGGCAGGATTTGAACCTGCGACCCTCTGGTCCCAAACCAGATGCGCTACCAGGCTGCGCTACGCTCCGAAACACCGAGCGGGTGCTCTACAGGGCTTCGTCGCCGGGAGCAAACGGAACGGGCGCCCTTCAGCCCTTCGGGAAGATTTTATTGAGCACCCGGTCGCCCGGCAGGATGCCCAGTTCGGCCGCGCGCCCGCCGGGGATCTCCAACACGCCGCCAATGACCCCGCCCGAAGGCAGCGGCGTCTCGTCGTGCGGCACGGCGTTGCGGGCGATCGACAGCACCCGGCCGTCGGGCGCGATGTAGAGGATGTCGAGCGGGATCAGGGTGTTCTTCATCCAGAAGGCCGCCGGCCTGGGCGGGTTGTAGGGGAACAGCATGCCGCGGTCGGGGGCCAGCGACTTGCGGAACATCAGGCCTCGCTCCTGCTCGGCCTTGGTGATCGCCAGTTCGACCGTGAACTTGACCCGGCCGCGCATCGTGAGGATCTCGACCGTGTCGAGCCTGGCCGAGGGCGCGGCGGCCGCCGGCTTCGGCCTGGCCTGCCAGGCCTGGGCGGGCGCGGCCGCCAGCGATCCGGAAACCAGAACCAGGGCGATCAGCGCCAGGGCGCGCCGTCCGATCGTCGTCATCAAGAGCACACAAGCCTCATCGTCCGCCACGTCGCATGGCGGGTCGACCCTACGACGTCGGGCGTCGAAGGCGAAAGCCGGTCTTTTTGGGGAGCCTTGGGGCTAGTCGTCGCCCGGCGTGATCTCGGCCACCACCAGGCCCTTGGGCCCCTCGGCGAAGCGCACCATCACGTCGTCGCCCGGCTGCAGGTCTTCCAGACCGCCCCGACGCAGAGTCTCGATGTGCACGAAGATGTCGCCCGGCTGGCCGTCGCGAACGACGAAGCCGTAGCCCTTGGTGCGATTGAACCACTTGACCTTGGCCCGCTCGGCCGGCCCCACCGCCTCGAGCGTCTGGCGACCGCTGTCGACGCCCGACCGGAAATGATCGCGACGCAGACCCATGCCGCCGTCGCCGAACGACCGCTTGGGCCGCTCCATCGGCGCGCTGGCCGCGCTTTCGTCCAGGTCGACGACCTCCGACACCTGCCAACCCTTGGGACGCTTGACCACGTCGCAGACGATGACCGAGCCTTCCAGCGCCGTCTCGCGACCACAGTTACGTAGAGACGTGACGTGCAGCAGCACGTCCTTCAGGCCCGTCTGGCCCGGATCGTCGGGGACGATGAAGCCGTACCCCTTGCCCGTATCAAACCACTTCACACGACCGCTGATACGCACGAATTCCTCATGCGATCCCGAGTCCTCGAAATCGAAACCAGACATTCCGCCCCTCTGGCTCGCCCAGACAGCCCAGGGGGCGAGCACCACAGAATAACACTGTTCTCGCGGGAGGAGAGCCGTCAATAACCAATTGACACAGAAAGGCCATGTTCCGACCTCCGCGACATTTCGTCGCGGTGTCTAGACCGAAATAATCCTGGGTGGCCGTGGTGGGTGGTAGTCCCTAGGGGAGTCGAACCCCTCTCTCCAGAATGAAAATCTGGCGTCCTAACCGATAGACGAAGGGACCACGGTCGCCTGCATTAGGCGGGTATTCGCATGTAAAGTCTAAGTAGGCTTCGCGGTGGTAGTCCCTAGGGGAGTCGAACCCCTCTCTCCAGAATGAAAATCTGGCGTCCTAACCGATAGACGAAGGGACCACGTGGCCGCGAAGAGCAGGCGATATACAAAGCTTCCCCCGGGGGCGCAAGCGACGAAGAGCAGTTTTTTCAAGTCATGCGCATGCGGGGGTCGGCGACGTCCTCGATCTCCAGCTGAACCCCTTCCCGGCCCATATAATCATCCGGTTTCAGACGACCCACGACGTGCAGGGCGCCGCCGCCCGACAGCAAGCGCTCGCCCAGAGGGGTCTCGGCGGAGCGCCAGGAGATCGCCTTGATTCGGTCGCCCGAGGGGCCGACCAAGTCGACGCGCACGTGGCCGCCCTTCATGGCCATCATCCGTTCGGGGCGCACGCCGGCCAGGGCGAACATCGGCTCGGGATTGCCGGGACCGAACGGGGCCAGTTGCTGGAACTCGCTCCACAGGGCGCGGTTGGCGGCGCGCGGCTGGACCAGGGCGTCGATATCGACCCCCTCGACGCCGACGGCCTCCATCTCGCCGGCCAGGCGCTCTTCCAGGAAGGCGCGGAACTCGGGGATCGAGTCGGGGCGGATCGACAGGCCCGCGGCCATGGCGTGGCCGCCGCCGGCCATCAACAGACCCGCCTCGAAGGCCGCCTGGATCGCCGCGCCCAGATTGACGCCCGGCTGCGAGCGGCCCGAGCCCTTGCCGACATTGGCGGCGCGGTCGATGCCGATCACCACCACCGGCTTGCGATAGCGCTCGCGCAGGCGGCCGGCGACGATGCCGATCACCCCGGGATGCCAACCCTCCCCGGCCACCACGATCACGGGCGCGTCGGGATTGAAGTTGCTGCCCCGCTCCAGGACGGCGGCGGCCTCCTCGACCACGGCGGCCTCGACCGCCTTGCGCTCGGTGTTGAGGCTGTCGAGCTCCTCGGCCAGCATGCGGGCTTCCTCGGGATCGTCCGTGGACAGCAGGCGCGCGCCGAGATCCGAGCGACCGATCCGGCCGCCGGCGTTGATGCGTGGGCCGAGAATAAAGCCGGCGTGGAACACCGAGGCGGGACCCGAGCCCTTGCCGACCTCGAACAGGGCCTTGAGGCCCGGATTGCCCCAGCTGGACATGGTGCGCAGGCCTAGGGTCGTCAGGGCGCGGTTGAAGCCGACCAGCTGGGTGACGTCGCAGACCTCGCCCATGGCCACCAGGTCCAGCCACTGGCGCAGGTCGGGCTGCGGACGCTCGTCGGTGAACAGGCCGCGCTTGCGGGCCTCGCGGTTCAGGGCGGCCAGCAGCACGAAGGTCACCCCGGCGGCGGCCAAGACCCCTTGCCCGCTCTGGCAGCCCGGACGGTTGGGATTGACCACGGCGGCGGCGGCCGGCGGGTCCTCGCGCATCAGGTGGTGGTCGATCACCACCACTTCGAGGCCGATGGTGGCGGCGCTGGCGATGGCGTCATAGGCCGCCGCGCCGCAGTCCAGGGTGACGACGAGGTCGGCCCCGGTGTCGCGGATGGTCTTGAAGGCCGCCGGGCTGGGGCCGTAGCCTTCGGTCAGGCGGTCGGGGATGTAGATCGGCAGCTCGACGCCCATGTAGCGGAACCAGCGCACCAGCTGGGCGGCGCTGGTCGCGCCGTCGACGTCGTAGTCGGCGAACACCATGGTCGAGCGGCCGCTTTCCAGCGCATCGATCAGGATCTCGGCGGCCCGGTCCATGTCAGTGAAGCTGGAGGGATCGGGGAACAGCGCCTTCAGGGTCGGGCGCAGATAGTGCTCGGCCTGGTCGACGCCCACGCCACGCGACGCCAGGGCTCGGGCCAGGGGCTCGGACAGGCCGTGGAGCTGCTGGTGGCTGCGCGCCGTCGCCGCGTCGCCCGGACGCTCACGCCAGGCCCGACCGCTGATCGAGCGCGAAACGTCCAGGAAATTGCCCGCAGCGAGGAGGCTGTGCCCATCGGCCATGGCTCAGCCCTTCCTAGCGGAAAAACGGCCGGAAACGCGAAGCTTGGCTGTCGTGGTCATCTCCCGAGCCTACGCCCTTTGCCGGATTCGCTCCACGGGCGGCGCGAGAGTGGAAGATAGGGCGCCGATGCGTCAGAAGCGGACGCATGCGACAAGCAAATTTTATGTAGCCACAAAAATCTTTGACAAGATATTTTATGTAGCTACGATATTGGCACGGCTTTCGCCGAGCCGACAACCGGAGACCACACCATGCATCATGCCAAACTTGCTGACCTGAGGTTCTCCTATGGAATTGGAGTGGGATGAGGAAAAGCGTGCGCTAACCCTCGCGAACCGAGGATTGGATTTCGCTCACGCGGACACGCTTTTCGACGAGCTTACGCTTACCGTGGAAGATGACCGTTTCGACTATGGAGAAACGCGCTTCCAGACCATCGGCCGGATCGGCCACAAGACAGTTTTGGTGGTCTGGACGCCTCGTGGCGAAGCACGACGCATCATTTCGATGAGAGAGTGCAATGTCAGAGAACGTGAAAGATACGAAAGCGCCGTGGGTTGATCCCGACGACGCGCCCGAATGGTCCGACGAGGTCTTCGACCGCGCCGAGATCAAGGACGGTGATCGATTGGTGCGTGCCGCGACCGGCACGCTGACCAAGCGAGGCCGACCCAAGCTGGAGACGCCGAAGAGGCAGGTCACGCTTCGGCTGGATCAAGCGGTCATCGACAAGCTCCGCGAAGGCGGGCCTGGATGGCAAAGCCGCATCAACGAGATCCTCAAGAAGGCGGTGGACGCATAAGCGCCCGCCGCCTTTCTCAAGTCAGCCCGCCGACATTTCCGTCACCAGCGCGACCTCGTTGGCCGAGCCCAGCACCACCGGCACGCGCTGGTGCAGCTTGGTCGGTTGCAGGTCGAGGATCGGGGTCTTGCCGTCGGTCGACTGGCCGCCCGCCCGCTCGACGATCAGCGACATCGGGTTGGCTTCGTAGAGCAGGCGCAGCTTGCCCGGCTTGTCGGGCTCGCGGGCGTCCCACGGGTACATGAAGATGCCGCCGCGCATCAGGATCCGATGGACGTCGGCGACCATCGAGGCCACCCAGCGCATGTTGAAGTTCTTGCCGCGCGGACCGGTCTTGCCCTGCAGGCAACCGTCGATATAGCGCCGCACGGGCTCGGCCCAATGGCGTTGGTTGGACATGTTGATCGCGAACTCGGCGGTGTCGGCCGGGATCGCCACGGTCTGGTGGGTCAGCCGCCAGACGCCATCGGCGTCCAACGTGAACCCGACCACGCCCTTGGACAGGGTCAGCACCAGCATGGTCTGCGGGCCGTAGACGGCGTAGCCGGCGGCGACCTGCTGGCGGCCCGGCAGCAGGAAGTCCGCCTCGGTGGGCGCGACGCCGGCCGGCGCGGGCAGGATCGAGAAGATCGTGCCGACCGAGACGTTGACGTCGATGTTGCTGGAGCCGTCCAGCGGATCGAAGGTGACCAGGAAGCCGCCGACGGCCCCCGTGGTCTCGATCACTTCCAGCTCCTCGGACGCCAGACCCGCCACCAGCGCGCAGCCCTGCAGCGCGTCGCGCAGGATGTCGTTGGTGATGATGTCGAGTTTCTTCTGCTCTTCGTCCTGGACGTTGACCTGACCGGCCGCGCCCAGGCTGCCCGAGATCGCGCCCGAGGCCACGACCTTGCCGATCTGGGCGCAGGCGCCGGCGATCACGGTGACGACGGCTTTCACCTCGTCGCCAGCGGGCTCTTGGGCGAGCCACCCGGCGAGATCGGTCAGCGGAGTCATACAGGGCCTCGTAGGGGAATAAGGATTCGCGGGTGACCTTAGCGGAAGCCTAGGCCTTCCGCTTCATACGCACTTCGCGCACCGTGCCGGTTGAAGAATTCATGACCAGCGTATGGGTGTGGACGAAACCGTCCTTGTAGGTCACCCCGTCCAGCAGATTGCCCCAAGTGACGCCAGTGGCGGCGAAGATCGCGTCGGCGCGAACGATCTCGTGCAGGTCGTACTTCTTGTCCAGCTCGGTGATGCCCCACTTGGCGGCCCGGGCGCGCTCGTCGCCGTTGCGGAACACCAGGCGGCCCTGGAACTGACCGCCGACGCATTTCAGCGCCGCGCAGGCCAGCACGCCCTCGGGCGCGCCGCCGGAGCCGACATAGAGGTCGATGCCCGTCGTCGGATCGGTCGTGGCGATCACCCCGGCCACGTCGCCGTCGGTGATCAGCGACACCCGCGCGCCAACCGAGCGAACGCTGGCGATGATCTCGGCATGGCGCGGGCGATCCAGCACGCAGACGGTGATGTGTTCGGGGTCAACGCCCTTGGCGGCGGCCACGGCCCTGATGTTGTCTGCGGGCGACTTGTCCAGGTCGATCACCCCGGCCGGCAGGCCCGGACCGCAGGCGATCTTGTCCATGTAGGTGTCGGGGGCGTTCAGCAGGCTGCCCTTGGGCGCCCACGCCATCACCGCAAGGGCGTTGGGCATGGCCTTGGCCGTCAGGGTGGTGCCTTCCAGCGGGTCCAGGGCGATGTCGATGGCCGGGCCTTTGCCCGTGCCGACCTTCTCGCCGATATAGAGCATGGGCGCTTCGTCGCGCTCGCCCTCGCCGATCACGATCTCGCCGTCGATGTCGAGTTCGTTCAAGGCGTTACGCATGGCGTCGACCGCGGCCTGGTCGGCCGCCATCTCGTCGCCCCGGCCCACCAGGGTCCAAGACGCGATGGCGGCGGCTTCGGTCACGCGGACCGCGTCCAGGACCAGCGAACGGTCCAGGGTCTTCGAACTCATCAACGTCTCCCAGCCTAGCGAGGCTTTAGCGCCCGACCGCTTCGCGCGGTTCTCAGATGCGCGCGACGCGCAAAAGGCGGGGACGCTCTAGCACGGCGTGCAATTTTTCGATGCGACTAATCGCATCCAGGAGATTGGATTCGGGAGTCGCATGGGTGACGAGCACGATCGGCACGCCGCCCGCGCCTTCGACGGGCTTTTGCAGGAAGCTGTCGATCGAAACGGCGCACTCGGCCAGGGTCTCGGAGATGGCGGCGATGGCGCCCGGCTCGTCGCGAACCATGATCCGTAGATAGGCCTTGCCCACCGACTTCGACGGGTCGACGGCCACGAACGGCTTCAGCTGACCGGCCGGAGCCTGGAACACCGGTCGCACGGCCTTGGTCATGACGTCGGCGATATCAGCGGCCACGGCGGCGGCGGTCGGACCCGCGCCCGCGCCCGGTCCCTGGATGTAGATCCGGCCGATCCGCTTGCCCTCGATGAACAGCGCGTTGAGCGCCCCGCCGGCCTGGGCCAGCGGATGCTCCAGCGGCACCAGCGAAGGATGCACCTTCACGGCCACGCCGTCGTCGCTCTTGGCGGCGCCGGCCACCAGCTTGATGCGATAGCCCAGGTCCTTGGCCAGCTTGATGTCCAGCAGCTCGACGTCGCTGATGCCCTCGATCTCCGCCGCGTCGAAGTCGGGCGCGCAGCCGAAGGCGAGCGCGGCCAGGATGCTGATTTTGTGGCCCGCGTCGAAGCCGCCGACGTCCATGGTCGGGTCGGCCTCGGCGTAACCCAGGCCTTGCGCCTCGCGCAGCACGTCGGCGAACGAGCGGCCCGTCTTCTCCATTTCGGAGAGGATGAAGTTGCAAGTGCCGTTGAGGATGCCGGCCACGCCGATCACCTCGTCGCCGACCATGGCTTCGCGCAGCATCTTCACGGCCGGCGTGCCGCCCATGACGGCGGCTTCGAACAGCAGTGGCGCGTCGTTGGCCTCGGCCAGGGCGGCCAATTCGGCGCCGTGCTCGGCGATCAGCGCCTTGTTGGCGGTGACCACCGGCTTGCCCAGCTTCAAGGCCGCCTCGACCGCGGCCTTGGCCGGTCCGTCGCTGCCGCCGACCAGTTCGACGAACAGGTCCACGTCCGGCGACGAGGCCAGGGCCACCGGATCGTCGAACCAGGTCAGGCCCGAGATGTCGATCGTGCGTGGCCGCGACTTGGAACGCGCCGACACCGCCGTGACGATCGCGCGGTCGCCGGCCGGGGCGAAGTCCGGCTGCTCGGCCAGGAACTGCAGCAGCCCTCCGCCGACGGTGCCGAGGCCGGCGACGCCGACGCGCCAGGTTTTCTGGGTCATGCTTGCATTCCTAGTTCGAGCGGCCGAGCGACGCCCCTACCCTTTCGGGTTGGCGGCTCAGACCTGTTCCATCTTGTTGTGCGCCTTGGCCAGGATGGTGTCGGCGTTGGCGATGAACTTCTTGACGTTGCGCGCGGCCTGCTTGATCCGCTGCTCGTTCTCGACAAGACCGATGCGAACATAGCCTTCGCCGTACTCGCCAAAGCCAATCCCAGGAGCGACGGCGACGCCAGCCTCCTCGATCAGCAGGCGCGAGAACAGCATCGAACCCGCGGCTTCATACTGCGGCGGGATCTTGGCCCAGGCGAACATCGACGCCGGCGGATTGGGGATGTCCCAACCGGCGCTCTTCATCGATTTGATCAGCGTGTCGCGGCGGCTCTTGTAGATGCCCCGGATTTCCTCGACGCAGTCCTGCGGACCGTTCAAGGCGGCGGCGGCGGCCACCTGCACCGGGGTGTAGGCGCCGTAGTCGAGATACGACTTCACCCGCGCCAGGGCCGCGCAGATGCGGGCGTTGCCGACCACCATGCCCACGCGCCAACCGGCCATGGCGTAGGTCTTCGACAGCGAGTTGACCTCGACGGCGATATCCTTGGCCCCATCGACCTGGAGGATCGAGGGCGGCGGATTGTTGTCGAAATAGATCTCGCCGTAGGCCACGTCGCTGATCACCAGCAGGTCGTGCTTCTTGGCCAGGGCCACGGCGTCCTTGTAGAAGTCCAGGTCCACCGACTGGGCGGTCGGGTTGGACGGGTAGGACAGGATCAGCACGCTGGGCGGCGGCACCGAGTGCTTCACCGCGCGGCTGATATTGGACAGGTACTGCTCGGGGCTCAGGGCCGGCACGTGGCGGATCACGCCGCCGGCCATGATGAAACCGAAGGCGTGGATCGGATAGGCCGGGTTCGGACAGATGATCACGTCGCCCGGCGCGGTCAGGGCCTGGGCCAGGTTGGCGAAGCCTTCCTTGGAGCCCAGGGTGGCGACCACCTCGGTGTCGGGATTCAGCTTCACGCCGAACCGGCGATCGTAATAGCCCGCCATGGCCTTGCGCAGGCCGGCGATGCCCTTGGACGCCGAATAGCGGCCAGCCTTGGGGTCGCGGGCGGTCTCGATCAGCTTGTCGACGATATGCTTGGGCGTGGGCATGTCGGGATTGCCCATGCCGAAGTCGATGATGTCCGTGCCCTCGGCGCGCAGGCGCGCCTTGATCTTGTTCACCTCTTCGAAAACGTAAGGCGGCAGGCGGCGGATACGGTGGAAATCGGAGGTCATGAAATGCTCATTGCGCCGCAGCGGCGCGCCGGGAGCGGATGTCGGGCATGGATAGACCCCAAGCGGGGTATAGCCAAGCCAGTTACGGGAATTTTATGCCTCCGTCGCCCTATTGGGGCTTGGACGGAGGCGCGGTAGCTCGGTCGCGCGACGCCTTTGCGAAGGCTTCGGTCGCGGCGCGGTCGGCGTCGGTGGGGATGTCGCTCGCCGGAACCTTGGCCACATCGCGGGCCGTGGACGCGTAGCCCTCGGTGTCGGACAGGGTCCAGGTGTTGGGCGCGGTGTCGCGCACGAGCTTGTCGCGCGCGATCTTCTCGGCGCCGACGGCCTGCTTGAACTGGACGGGCGTGCGCACGTCGGTCGGCAGCGGCGGGATGTCGACGAAGCGCGGCCGGGCGGCGTGCTTGGAATCCTTGGCCGCGGCGTCGGCGGCGGCGGCCACCGGCGAGTTGGGATCGGCCGGCGGCGGCGCGAACGGCGAGATCGACGACAGCGACGAGGCGCACGCGGTCAGGCCCGCCAGCAGGCCCGCCAGGACGCTGACTTGGGCCGCGCCGCGAAAGAGTACGCCGAGACGTACGATTTTGCCGGTTTCGTCGTTCATCTTGCCTCCGGTCTTATGCGATGATCGCGGCGAGCGAAAGGCCATCCGCGCCGCCGATGCGAGATGGCCCGAGACAAGACGGTGGAAGGAAGTCCATGGCCCCGACCGAAACCACCCCAAAACCGCGCAAAAAGCCCGCCGCCAAGACCAAAGCGACCCCGGCGGACGCCAAGACCAAGGCCAGGTCCGCCCCAAAGGTTCCGCCTCAAATCGATCCCGCGCCGGACTCCCGCGCCAAGGCCGCCGAATCGGCGCCGCGCACCGAGCAGCTCAAGCCGTCGCCGGCCTCCAGCGCCCTGCCCGACTTCGACGCCTTCCTGTCGCCGGCCCAGCGCCAGATGTTGGAGACCCTGTCGGCCAACCTGGCTCGCGCCGCCGTCACCGCCCAGGGCGCGATCGCCGAAGCCGCCCTGCGCCAGGCCGACCGGCCCGCCGCCCTCAGCCCCGATCCCTTCCATGTCGGCCCCGCCTTCAACGAGGTGATGACCAGCCTGGCCGCCCAGCCCGACCGGCTGCTGCGCGCCCAGGCCGACCTGTTCAGCCGCTACATGGACCTGTGGCAGTCGGCGGCCCGCAAGATGACCGGCGAGCCGACCCAGCCCGTGGTCTCGCCCGCCCAGGGCGACAAGCGGTTTAGCGACCCCGACTGGGCGTCCAACCCGATGTTCGACATGATGAAGCAGTCCTACCTGCTGTCGTCGAACTGGCTGAACGATCTGGTCGCCCAGGCCGAGGGCGTCGATCCGGGCGCCAAGCGTCGGGTCGAGTTCTTCACCAAGATGCTGACCGACGCCTTCTCGCCGTCGAACTTCCTGATCTCCAACCCCGCCGCCCTGCGCGAGGTGGTGCAGAGCCAGGGCGAGAGCCTGGTGCGCGGCATGGAGAACTTCGCCGCCGACCTGGAGCGCGGCGGCGGGCAGCTGGCCATCAGCCAGACCGACCTGGCCAAGTTCAAGGTCGGCGAGAACGTCGCCACCGCCCCGGGCAAGGTGGTCTATCAGAACGACATCCTGCAGCTGCTGCAGTTCGCGCCGACGACCGAGACGGTGCACGAGATCCCGCTGCTGATCTTCCCGCCCTGGATCAACAAGTTCTACATCCTGGACCTGCGCCCCGAGAATTCGATGATCCGCTGGCTGACCGGCCAGGGCTTCACGGTGTTCGTCGCCTCATGGGTCAATCCCGACAATCGCCAGGCCGGCAAGACCTTCGAGGACTACATGTTCGAGGGGATCTACGACGCCAGCCAGCAGGTCATGACCCAGACGGGCGTCGATAAGGTCAACACCGTCGGCTACTGCATCGGCGGCACCCTGCTGTCGTGCGCCCTGGCCCACATGGCGGCCAAGGGCGACAAGCGGATCAATTCGGCCACCTTCTTCGCCGCCCAGCAGGACTTCGCCGAGGCCGGCGACCTGCTGCTATTCACCGACGAGGCCTGGATCAAGACCATCGAGGAGCAGATCGACCGCCAGGGCGGCTACCTGCCCAGCCAGTCGATGGCCGACACCTTCAACAGCCTGCGCGGCAACGACCTGATCTGGTCGTTCTTCATCAACAACTACCTGATGGGCAAGGAGCCGCGGCCCTTCGACCTGCTGTTCTGGAACGCCGACCAGACGCGCATGCCCAAGACGCTGCACCTCTATTACCTGCGCAACTTCTACAAGGACAACGCCCTGACCCAGGGCCATCTGACCCTGGGCGGCGAGCAGCTGGACCTGTCGAAGGTCAAGACGCCAATCTACGTGCAGTCATCCAAGGACGACCACATCGCCCCCTATCCCAGCGTCTATCGCGGCGCGCGGGCGTTCGGCGGGCCGGTGACCTTCACCATGGCCGGCTCGGGCCATATCGCCGGCGTGATCAACCATCCGGACGCCAACAAGTACCAGCACTGGACCAATGACAGCCTGCCCGCTTCGGTCGAGGGCTGGCGGGCGGGCGCGCAGGAGCATCCCGGTTCGTGGTGGCCGCACTGGGCGGCCTGGCTGAAGGCCAAGTCTGGCAAGCAGGTACCGGCCCGCGATCCCGCCAAGGGCGCCCTCAAGCCGATCGAGGACGCCCCGGGCAGCTATGTCCGCGTGCGGTCGAACGCGACCTAGATCAGCCCCACCTCGTAGGCCAGTTCCACCGGCATCGCCTCGGCGCGGTCGATCAGCGGCTGCACGCGTTCCAGGTGCTCGGTGAAGCGCGGATCCCTGCGGAAACGTTCGGCGTCCTGCGCGGTGTCGAAGGACGAGATCAGCACCACCACGCCCTTGGCCGGCGACTTCAGCATCCGGCTGCCGCGCACGCCCTGCACCTGACCCCGCACGCGCGTGAACTGGGCGTGCTGCAGGGCGACGAATTCGTCGAACTTGCCGGGCTTGGTTTGGATGATGCTGACGCTGAAGACCGGCGGGTCGGACAGGGCGGCGGCGACCGTGGCGCGATCGGGAACGGTGAGCGTGGTCATGGAGGCTCCTGGAAAGGCGTTGCCGTGAAAGGAGCCTCCCGTGTAAAACCTCAACTAAAGTTGAGGTCAAGCGCCAATGTCCAAGCCCGTCGATCCTGTCTTTCCCGGCGGCGGCCTGAGCGTCGGCGAGGTGGCCAGGCGCAGCGGCGTGGCGGTCTCGACCCTGCATTTCTACGAGACCAAGGGCCTGATCTTCAGCCTACGGACCAATGGCAACCAGCGGCGCTATCCACGCGGGATCCTGCGGCGAGTGGCGGTGATCAAGGTGGCCCAGCGCACCGGCATCCCCCTGGCCTCGATCCAGGCCGCCCTGGCCCGCCTGCCCGACGGCCGCGCCCCGACCGCCGAGGACTGGGCCGAGCTGTCGCGCGCGTGGCGGGCCGAGCTGGACGACCGCATCCGCCGCCTCACTCAGCTTCGCGACCAGATGGACGACTGCATCGGCTGCGGCTGCCTCTCGATGAAAGCCTGCCCGTTGCGCAATCCCCACGACGCTCTGGCCGCCCAGGGCGCCGGCCCCCGGCTGCTCGAACCCGAAGTCAGCTAGCGCCACGCCGAAGACCCACGTTCGCCCAAAACTCGCCGGGTTTCTGGCCGAGCTTGCCGGCATGGGACTCAACCGCCGGACCGCGCTGGGGATGCTGGTCGCGACGCCGCTCTTCGGCGCCGGCGAAGCCTTCGCGCGCGGAGCCCCGGCGACCGGCGAGCGCCTGGCCCAGGCCGCCCGCGACCAGGTGGGCGTCACCAAGGACTACGATCCCAGCTACCGCGCCATCCCCTACCCCAACGGCGACGTCCTGCGCTCGACCGGGGTCTGCGCCGACGTGCTGGTGCGCGCCGCGCGCGACGCCTGGCGGGCCGACCTGCAGCAGCTGATCCACGAGGACATGACCCGTAACTTCGACGCCTATCCCTCGCGTCGCGCCTGGGGGCTGAAAGGACCGGATTCCAATATCGACCATCGCCGGGTGCTGAACCTGGAGACCTACCTGGCCCGCCAGCACGCCCGACTAGCGGCCGCGCCGCCCAGGACCGCCGGCGACCGCTTCGACGATCCGCTCCCGGGCGACATCCTGACCTGGCGCGTCTGGGGCGGTCGCCCGCACATCGGCGTCGTCAGCGACGGACCCGACCACGTGCGCGTCGTCCACAACATCGGCTGGGGCGCCAAGGAGGAGCCGCTGTGGATGTTCAAGCTCCACACGGCCGTCGGGCACTATCGCTGGCGGGCGTGAGGGCCTAGAGCCCCGCGCCTTCCTTCAGGCCCAGCATCAGGTTCAGGTTCTGCACCGCCGCGCCCGAGGCGCCCTTGCCCAGGTTGTCGAGCAGGGCCACCAGGCGGACCTGGCCGCTGTTTTCCGAGCCGAACACGAACAGCTTCAGGCGATTGGTGTTGTTCAGGCCTTCGGGGTCGAGCGTGGCCAAGCTCTTGGCCTCGTGCAGCGACGCCACCTCCACGAAGGCCTCGCGGGCGTAGTGGTCGGCCAAGGCCTCGTGGATCTCGGTCATCGAGACGCTGCCGTTCAGCATGCCCAGGTGCAGGGGCAGCTCGACCAGCATGCCCTGGGCGTAGCGCCCGACGGCCGGGGTGAAAATCGGCCGGGTCAGCAGGCCGCCATGCGCCTGGATCTCGGGCAGGTGCTTGTGGTTCAGGCCGGTCGCATAGATGCGGTACGGAACCTTGGTGTAGTTCGGCGAGGTCTCGTCCTCGAACTCGGCGATCATCGCCTTGCCGCCGCCGCTGTAGCCCGACACGGCGTTGAACGAGATCGGCAGGTCCGCGGCGATGATGTCGGCGCTGACCAGCGGCCGGACCAGGGCGATGGCGCCGGTGGCGTAGCAACCGGGGTTCGAGACCCGCGTCGACCAGGCGACCTTGCCGCGCTGTTCCTCGTCCAGCTCCGGAAAGCCGTAGGTCCAGCCGGACGCGGTGCGGTGAGCGGTCGAGGCGTCGATCACCTTGACCTTCGGGTCTTCGATCAGGGCCACGGCTTCCTTGGCCGCGTCGTCGGGCAGGCACAGGATCACCGCGTCGGCGCTGTTCAGCATCGCCTTGCGGGCGTCGGCGTCCTTGCGCTTGTCCGGGTCGATCGAGACCAGTTGCAGGTCCTTGCGACCGACCAGGCGCTCGCGGATCTGCAGACCCGTGGTGCCCGCTTCGCCGTCGATGAAGACCTTGGAGGTCATGCGCCTCGTCCTACCCAATCAAAGGAGCGGACGATCTATCCTACTCCGATGGGGAGCGAAACAGGTCTTGGATCGCGGAGCGCGGGGTTTGTCGCGCGGCGGCGACCTGGGCGGCGGCTTCCGGCCCCAGAACCTTCTCGGCGATGGCGCGCGACAGCATCCGGGTCCCCTCGCCTCGCGCGTCCAGATGGTCGCTGTCGACGAAGAACGAGTCCCGGTAGGCCTCGTCGTCATAGGCGTTGATCAGCTGGATCGGCACGGCCCACGGGAACAGGCCGACCACCTCGATCAACTCGCGAAAGAGCGTGCTGGACCGCGTGCCCAGGGTGTTCCGATAGAGCGACGTCACCGGCGGGATGACCAGGGTCACCCCGTGCCCCAGGCGATTGGCCAGGGCCAGGATCTTCAGCAGGTAGTAGTCGGCGCCGGACTCGTAGTTGTGCCTGATGTGCGACAGCAGGCGGGTCTTGAACTCCGAAGCCGCGACCGCGCCCTTGTCGTTGGGAAAGAAGCCGGCGTAGCCGTCAAGCTTGGCGGCTTCCTCGATCAGGGTCGCGGCCATGCCCTCCCGCAACTGCTGGCTCAGGGCCTGGGTCAGGTTGTTGAGACGGTCGGACTGGTACTCGACGCCCAGGTCGAACAGCGCGCTGAACAAGGGGCCGATATCGCCGTCGTCCGGGTCGAGCTCCAGCACATCGCCCGGCGAGGACACGGAATAGAACAGGACGATGTTCTTCAGGTTCGGACACAGCGCGATGGCGCGCTGATACAGATAATAGCCGTGCTTGAGATCCAGGGACCGGTAGCAGAGATTGAACGAATTGGGGATGGAGGCCGGGTCGAAGGCATGGTCGCCGTGCGACGCGCCCAGGACGATCGTTTCCAGCGTGTCGCTCGCCTGCTCCAGCATGACGCGTTTCGCGCCCAGCGGCAGGATCGACTCCCGGACGGCCTGACTGACTTCCATGACGCCCTCGATATCCGCTGCGAGATGGAAGCGCGTCACCAAGCGTGAGCACGGCCATCGATCGGGCCGGAAGGTACCGGTAGATTCGGGGTTTCAGGCAAAAAAAGAGGCCGCGGAAACCACGGCCTCTTTCTTCGAAATAAAAGTCTTCGAACTTGAAACGCTTAGCGCTTCGAGAACTGGAAGCTACGACGGGCCTTGGCCTTGCCGTACTTCTTACGCTCGACGACGCGGCTGTCGCGGGTCAGGAAGCCGTGCGGCTTCAGCAGGGTGCGCAGGCCGGGCTCATAGTAGGTCAGGGCCTTGGACAGGCCGTGACGCACGGCGCCGGCTTGGCCCGACAGGCCCGAGCCTTCCACGGTGACGACGACGTCGAACTGGCCTTCGCGGTCGGTGACCTGGAAGGGCTGAGCGATCATCATCCGCAGCACGGGACGGGCGAAATAGACTTCCTGGTCGCGACCATTGATCGTGATCGTGCCCTTGCCGGGCTTGATCCAGACGCGGGCGATCGCGTTCTTGCGCTTGCCGGTCGCGTAGGCGCGGCCTTGGGCGTCGATCTTCTGGACGGCCGGAGCGGCCGCTTCAGGGTTGCTGGACAGGCTGGCCAGCGCGTCAAAGCCTTGAGCTTCAGACATGACTTAGGCGCTCCGGGTGTTCTTGGCGTTGCGCGAAGCGAAATCGATCGCTTCCGGGCTCTGCGCTTGGTGCGGGTGCTCACCGTTGTTGTAGATGAGCAGGTGGGTCAGTTGCTTGCGGGCCAAGGGGCTTTCCTTGGGCAGCATGCGCTCGACGGCCTTTTCGAGGACGCGTTCCGGGAAGCGGCCTTCCAGCAGCTTGCGCGGGGTGGTCGACTTGACGCCGCCCGGGTGACCGGTGTGGCGGTAGTAAACCTTGTCGTCCAGCTTCTTGCCGGTGAACTTCACCTTGTCGGCGTTGATGACGACGACGAAGTCGCCGCAGTCAACGTGCGGGGTGTAGTCGGGACGATGCTTGCCGCGAAGACGCATGGCGATGAACGTCGCCAGACGACCGACAACGGCGTCCTGGGCGTCGACCACGATCCACTTCTTCTCGACCTCGGCGGGCTTCAGGGAAGCCGTGGTCTTTTGCATGGGATTGATCCGTATTCCTTGTGCGTCGGGGGCCAAGGAAAGCGGCTCCGTCTGCGTGAGGGGCGGCAGGTACAGGAGCGTTCGAGGCCTGTCAACAATGCACGCGCAAGAAACTCCGCAAACCCTTACAGCATAAGGGATTTCGTGATGAGGTATTATGATACCTCATCACGCCGCTCGTCTCGTCATCCTCGAACTTGTTCCTGCTCAACCGCCGCTGAAACGCAAACGGGGCGCCGCATACGCAGCGCCCCGTCTTTCATCTATGCGAAAGCCGACAAAGGGGTGCTCGGGACGAGCCCGAGGATGACGGTCCCTATTGGGCGTCGAAGCCGTAGGCGTGGCGCATGATCTGGTAGATGTAGCTCTCCTCGACCACGCCATGGACCAGATAGGCGCCGGGACCATCGGCGAACACGCCCACGTCCTCGCCCGAGTGGGCGCTGCTGGGCAGATTGGCCAGGGCCTGCTGGTGGTAGTCGATATCGTCGGTGTCTTCCTTGGACGGATCGGCGCGCAGGTTGTTCCCTTCCGTGCCGCCCGGGCCGGTGGCGAAGCTCAGCACCGTGTAGGGCTTGCCGTCGCCGGCCAGGATCGGTTCGCCCTCGTTGCCCGCCAGGCCCAGGATCGGGGCGTTGCGGTTGGCGTAGCCCGAGATCACCAGGCCGTGGCTGTGGTCGGCGGTGACGATGACCAGGGTGTCGTCCAGGTTCACCTTGGCCAGCACCGCCGAGATCGCCTTGGAGAACTCGACCGTCTCGGAGAGGGTCCGCTTGGCGTTGTTGAGGTGGCTGCCCATGTCGATCTTGCCGCCCTCGACCAGCAGGAAATAGCCCTTCGGGTTCTGGGACAGCAGGTCGACGGCCTTGGTCGCCATGGCCGCCAGGGTCGGCACGCCCTCGCCCAGCACCGGGCGCTCGACTTCGTAGGGCAGGTGTTCGGTGGCGAACAGGCCCAGCACCGGACCGGTCTTGGTCGGATCCAGCGCCGCCAGTTGGGCGTCGGTGGTGACATAGGCCGCGTTCGGGGTCTTCAGCCATTCGGCGGTCAGGTCGCGGCCGTCGGCGCGCTTGCCGTCCTTAGCTTCGGGCAGGAAGCGCGAGCGCCCGCCCCCGAACGCCACGTCCAGACGGATGGCGGCCGGGGCCTCGACCAGCTGACGCGCGATGTCGATGCAGCCAGCGGCCAGGGCGTCGCTGGGCATGTCGCCGTCGCCTTCCCAGTCGCGATAGGCGGTGTGGGCGTAGGTGCCGGCCGGGGTGGCGTGGGTGATGCGGGTGGTGGTCACCGCGCCGGCCGACAGGCCGTGGGCCTTGGCCAGCTCGGCGATCGTCTCGACGCGATTTCCGGCTTCGGCGGCGCAGCTTTCCGGCTTGGCCGCGCCCGTCAGGCCGATGACCTTGTTGCGGGTCTTCACGCCAGTGGTGATGGCGGTGATGCCGGCGGCGCTGTCGGTGACCTGGGTGTCGTGGCTGTAGGTCTTGGACAGAGCGGTCCAGGGCAACTTCTCGAATGACAGGCTGTTGCTCTCGCCGTCGACGCCGCGCTGTTGGCCTTCATAGATGCGGCCGGCGGTCACGGTGGAAATGCCCATGCCGTCACCCAGGAACAGGATGACGTTCTTGGCCTTGCCGGTGCGAGGATTGACGGTCAGGGCCTTGGCCAGAGCCGCCTGGCCCGCCTGATAATAGGCGTCGGCCGGGGCGGCGTTGGTCACGGGAGCCGGCTTAGCGGCGGGCTTGGGCGCGGCGTGTGCCGTGGCCGACAGGGCGACGAGGGCGGCGGCGAGAAACAGGGAAGCGCGGGTCACGGGGAGCTCCAGCAAGGACGTCGGACGTCCTGTGCTGAAGTTTCATGACAGTTCTTCGAGCGGTCGCTTCGAAAGCCCTGCGTCCTTCGAGGCCCTCTGCGCGGGCGCCTAGGGCCGCCGCACGCGCCAGGCGAAGGCCGTGGCGGTGGCCAGCAGGATCGCCGCCCCGGCCTGGTGCAGCACGCCCAAGGCCAGCGGCACGGCCGTCATCAGGGTCCAGATTCCCAGCCCCGCCTGCACGCAGACCACCCCGACCAGCACGAAGGCCACCAGCTTGGCCTCCTGCGGCAGGCGACGCGAGCGGCTGGCGGCCACGCCCACCACGATGGCGGCGACGAACAGGGCGTAGGCCATCAACCGGTGGTGCAACTGCACCGCGCCCTGGCTGTGGGCGATCGTGCCCCAGAAGCCGTGGCCGGCGTATTCGGCCGGGATCAGCGCGCCGTTCATCAGCGGCCAGTCGTTATAGACGAGCCCCGCGTCGTTGCCGGCCACCAGGGCGCCCAGAAGGCTCTGGAAGAACACCGCGGCGAGGAAACCCAGGGCCCAGCCGCGCCAGTCGGTGCGCTCTTCGATGCGCGGCGAACCGGACCAGGCGTCCAAGGCGGTCCACACCAGGGCGATGAACAGCACCAGGGCCAGGCCCAGGTGGGTCATCAGCCGCTCCGGAGCCACCGAAACCCGCTCGGACAGGCCGCTGGACACCATCCACCAGCCGACCAGCCCTTGCAGGCCGCCCAGGCCGAACAGCACGGCGCACCGCCAGATCAGGCGGCGCGGGATCATCCGGCGGATCAGGAAGAACACGAACGGCAGGGCGAACACCATGCCGACCAGACGGCCCAGCAGCCGGTGCGCCCACTCCCACCAGAAGATGCCCTTGTAGGCCTCCAGCGTCATGCCGGCGTTGACCAGCTTGTACTGCGGGATCTTCTTGTAGAGCTCGAAATTGGCCCGCCAGGCCTCGTCCGACATCGGCGGCAGCGCGCCCATGATCGGCTTCCATTGGGTGATCGACAGGCCGGAGTCCGTGAGGCGCGTCGCGCCCCCGACCACCACCATGCCAAACACCAGGACAGCCACGGCGAACAGCCAGATGGCCACGGGTCTCGAACGATCGGAACGCAAGAAGGACGTCATGACAGCCGGTAAAAACGTCAGTTGGGGGCCGAAATACGGCGAAGCCTTGCCGTACGCCTGCCGCGCGCTCGCGTCCATGGCCCATGACGCGTAAGGCGGCGCGTGCGATGATGCGACGAGCTTCGGGGGTTGGAGAACATAATGAGCGGGGTTGGCGTGTTCGTGGCCGTGGTGATCGGCATCCTGGCCGGCTGGGTGGCCGACCTGACGCTGGCCCGCCGCCACAGCCTTTTCACCAAGCTCTTGATCGGCGTCGTCGGTTCGTTCATCGGAACCTTCATCGCCCAGCGGCTGGACCTGCGGTTCGACGGCTTCCTCGGCAGCCTGCTGGTCTCCAGCGTGGGCGCGATCTTCTTCCTGGCCGTTCTCGGCATCGTATCCAGCGTCTTCCGGAGACCCGCTTGAGCGCTCCCCTTATTCCCGCTCGCCTGCGCAAGCTGATCGGCGGGATCGGCATCATGGTGTTCCTGGGCGTCTGGATCTGGGCCTTCACCAGCCTCTACGACTACCTGCCCAACAATCGCGCCGTGCACCTGATCTATTTCGTGATCGCCGGCATGGGCTGGGGCCTGCCGCTGATGCCGCTGATGTCGTGGATGGGCAAGGCGGACAAGCCGATCGGACGCTAGAGGCTCACGGACTTGCCCCCACCTGGCGGCTTCGCCGCCTGTCCGCCCCCATAGGGGGCGAAGGCTTGGAGCGCCTCTTCCCCCTCTGGGGGAAGACGATCGCGAAGCGATCCGTAGGGGGCAAGTGATCGCCGACATCCACGTAGAGCGTCTGCTTCCCAAGCAGAATGTCGGAAACGAAAAAGGCCGCCCCGGAGGGCGGCCTTTCCACTCTTCCGGTCTCCAATCCCCACGGGGAGGAATGGTCGGAGCGACAGGATTCGAACCTGCGACCCCTTGACCCCCAGTCAAGTGCGCTACCAGGCTGCGCCACGCTCCGATCCGGAAGGAGCGCCCTTATAGGTGCGGCTTTCTCCGGGGGCAATGGGATTCCTGAGCGATTTTCAGCGCCCCTCAGGCGCCCCGCAAAAGCCCGTCCAGCCGGGCTTTGACGGCCTGCAGGTCGCCCAGCGCCATCACCAGCCGCCCCCGCGCTTCGTCGGCCAGCTCGCTCCGCGGAGACGAATCGACGGCCGCGGCGACGGTCAGGACGTCCAGCGAGGCCGAGCCGTTGTCGCCCAGGCCCGCGGCGATCACGTGGGTGAGGCCCTGCTCGCGGTGCAGCTTCTGCACACCCTTGATGGTGTAGCCCTCGGCGTGCAGCAGGGCGCGCACGCCGCTCAGCACGGCGATGTCCTGCGGGCGGTAGAACCGCCGCCCGCCGGCCCGTTTCATCGGGCGAATGAACGAGAACTTGGTTTCCCAGAAACGCAGGACGTGCTGCGGCACGCCCAGCTCGTCGGCGGCTTCGGAAATCGTGCGGAAGGCGTTGGGCCCCTTCGCCACCGCATGATGCCCCTTAGCCGCCCAAGGCGCGGTCGATTCGCGCCTTCATGACTTGCGAGGCCCGGAAACCGATCACCCGGCGGGGCTCGATCTCGGCCGGCTCGCCGGTCTTGGGATTGCGACCCATGCGGGCCCGCTTGTCACGCACCTGGAAGACGCCGAAGCCGGAAAGCTTGACCGTCTCACCCTGCTCCAGCGCCTCGGCGACCAGATCCAGGGTGCGTTCGACCAGGCCCGCGCAGTCCTGGCGGGTCAGACCGACTTCTTCGTGGACCGCCTCACAGAGATCGGCCCGGGTCAATGTCGCGCCTTTCATGACGCCCCCTTACGCTTGATTGACAAACCCCAGAGCGCGCGCGTCAGACAGGGTCGAGCCCCGTGTTTCTGCAACGCGCTCTCATCAACTCAAGCCTGCATGCCGTGATTATCGCATGGAGTCAAAGGCTGAGCGCCAAGACTTGAGACGATAGCGCAAGCTAGCGGCTGAAAACGGCCAAGCTTTGGTTAAAGGCGCACCACGCAGGCGCCCCAGGTCAATCCGCCGCCCATCGCCTCGAGCAGCAGCAGCTGTCCCGGCTTGATCCGGCCGTCGGCGATTCCCTGGGCGAAGGCCAGGGGGATCGAGGCGGCCGAGGTGTTGGCGTGCAAGGCGACCGTCGAGATCACCTTGTCCTCGTCGATGCCGCAGCGATGGGCCACGCCGGCCAGGATCCGCTGGTTGGCCTGGTGCGGGATGAACCAGTCGACTTCGGGGACGGTGACTCCCGCCATCTCCGCCGCGGCGAAGATGGCCTCGGAGATGTTGATCACCGCGTGCTTGAACACCTGGTTGCCCAGCATGCGCAGCTTGCCGACCGTGCCCGTCGTCGACGGACCGCCGTCGACATACAGCAGCTCCTGCTTGGTGCCGTCGGCGCGCAGGGCGAAACCCAAGACGCCTTGGTCAGCCGTGGTCCCCTGCCCTTCGCGCGGCTCCAGCACCACCGCGCCGGCCCCGTCGCCGAACAGCACGCAGGTGCCGCGGTCGGTCCAGTCCATCAGCCGGGTCATGGCCTCGGCCCCGATCACCAGGGCGCACTTGGCGTGCCCCCGGGCCACGAAGCCGTCGGCGACGCTCAACGCGTAGACGAAGCCCGAGCACACGGCCTGGACGTCGAAGGCGATGCCGATCGGCGCGCCCAGCTTGCGCTGGACGATGGTGGCCGTGGCCGGAAAGGTCATGTCCGGCGTGGTGGTGGCCACGATGATCAGGTCGACGTCGGCGGCGGTCTTGCCGGCCTTCTCCAGCGCCTGCTGGGCGGCGCGGAACGCCAGGTCCGAAACCGGCTGGTCGTCGGCCACCTTGTGGCGCTGGCGGATGCCGGTGCGTTCGACGATCCACTCGTCGCTGGTGTCCACCGTCTCGGCCAGCTGGCTGTTGGTGACCACATTGTCAGGCAGATAGGCCCCGACGCCGGTGACGGCGCTACGTATCAAGCTCACTCGGAAGCTCCCTGGCCTTCGGCGCCCGACGCGCCTCCGGTCCCTTCTTCTGCACCCGACTTGAGGCCGGTTTCGGTCAGACGTTTCAGGTTACGA
Source organism: Caulobacter soli (assembly GCF_011045195.1). Taxonomy (GTDB): domain Bacteria; phylum Pseudomonadota; class Alphaproteobacteria; order Caulobacterales; family Caulobacteraceae; genus Caulobacter; species Caulobacter soli. The sequence goes on from NZ_CP049199.1 coordinate 3,026,509, forward strand.
TCGATTTCCGCCGAAAAGTCGCTGCGCGCAAGATCGACGGCCACGCGTATCGCCGAGGCGTAGCCGATGGCGTCCGCGCCGCCGTGACTCTTGACCACGATGCCGTTCAGACCCAGCAGCGGTCCGCCATTGACCCGGCCCGGGTCCAGGCGTCGGCGCATCTTCTTCAGCGCGCCCGAGGCGATCACCGCGCCCAGCATGGCCAGCGGACCGGAGGTGAAGGTGGACCGGATCTCGGCGGCGAAGAAGCGGGCCAGCCCTTCGGCGGTCTTCAGGGCGACATTGCCGGTGAAGCCGTCGGTGACGACCACGTCGACCGTGCCCTTGGCGATGTCGGTGCCTTCGACGAAGCCGCGATAGTCGAAGTCCAGCTTGGTCTCCTTGAGGATGGCGTGCGCCTCGCGCACCTCCTCATGGCCCTTCTGGTCCTCGGACCCGACATTGAGCAGGCCCACGGTCGGGCGCTGCGAGCCGTGCACCGCGTGGTGGAAGGCCGCGCCCATGATCGCGAACTCGAGCAGCTGCTTGGCGTCGCTCTCGACATTGGCGCCGACGTCCAGCACGGCCGAGACGCCGGTCATGGTCGGCCAGCTGGCCACGATCGCCGGGCGCTCCAGATTGGCCCCCATGCGCAGGATCAGCTTGGAGATCGCCATCAGGGCGCCGGTGTTGCCGGCCGAGACGCAGGCGGCGGCCTCATTGTTGCGGATCGCCTCGACCGCGTTCCACAGGCTGGTGCCCTTGCCCCGGCGCATGGCCTGGGCGGGCTTCTCCTCCATCGAGATGGCCTTGTCGGTGTGGCGCACTTCGCTGACGGCGCGCGCGTCGGGCGACTTGGCCAACTGGGCGTTCAGTTGGGTCTCGTCGCCGTGCAGCAGGAAGCGGACGTCGGGAAGACTCTTGGCGGCCAGCGCCACGGCGGGCACGATCACGGACGGGCCGTGATCCCCGCCCATGGCGTCGATCGAAATGACTACGGGTTGAGGCACGAGGCGCTATCGGCTCCTGAAAGCGGCGCACCGCCCATTCAAAGGTGACGCGGCAAGGCGGCGGGACGATACAGCCGCGAGAATATCACGCAAGCGGAAGGAGACGGCCATTTCAGCCCCCTTCCCCTCCAGTGTCGGGGTCGCTCTTCAGCTTTTTCAACGCGGCGAAGGGCGAAAGGTCCACCGGTTCGACCGGAGGCTGGAAAACCGCGCCCGGCTTGCGGGGGAACGGATCCAGCTCCAGGGCCAGGTGCTCGATCACATAGCCGGAGACGTCGATGGTCTCGCCCTCCAGCACGTCCGGCGGATCGTCGCCCTCGGGATCGAGCGCCAGGTCGCCGTTCTCGTCGGGCGAACTGTTCTCGCTGTCGGCCGGCAGGACGCGGACCGAGAACCGCGATTCGATCGGCTCCTCGAACTCCTCGGCCGAAACGCCGCACAGTTGGACGACGCGAGCGCGGATCAGGCCCGAGATCTCGGCGCCGTCCAGCCAGGGACGCAGGAACACCTCGGCGTCCAGAGATTCCAGGGACACCAGGTTCAGGGTCTTGGCGATGTCCGCGCGCTCGGCGGCGTTCGGCTCGAAGCGCAGATCTAGGCCGCTACGGCCCATCCGGCCCAGGGTGACGCTGTAAGGCCAGGGATTGATCACGCCTTCGGCCATTGGGCCTCTCCTTGCAGCAGGGTCTCGAGCGGTTGCGCCGCCAGTTGGTCACGCGCGGCGACCACATAGTCCGTCAGGGCCGCCACGTCGCCCTCGCCGCGCTCCTCGAAGGCCGTGCGGGCCAGGGCGGCGCTCAGCACCGAGCGGTCGGGCAAGGCGTTGGCCGCTTCGTCGAACGCCTTCAGGCGGCCATAGGCGGCGCCGACCAGCTTCTTCATCTTCTTGCCGACCGCGGTGTCGGACACGCCGATCTCGCGGAAGGCGTCGTCCAGGCCGCGCGTATAGGCGTTGAAGGTCTCCTGCGAGACCTCGGCGGCCGACTCGCCCTGGGCTTTCAGCCGCTCCAGCAGCAGGGCCACGTGCAGGGTGAACAGCTCGAACCGTCCCTCCATCGAGTCGTGCACGCCCATCCGAGCGTAGAACGCCGGCGAGCGGGCCTGAGCCACCGCCGAGGCGTACAGTTTGCCCCCCGCCGCCTTGGCGGGCCTGGGTTTGAGCAGCCGGTCCAGAAACATCACTTCGCCTCGATTTCGCCGCGACACGGAACTAGTTAGCCGTTCGATCCACGCGGACCATTGAACTAAGCCCGCGCGGGCGATAGGTCAAAGTCAGCCTGCTCAAGGTTTCGGAGCCTCAATGTCTCGTCCCGCCGTTCTCGCCGCCGCTGTCATCGGCCTCGCCGCCGTCGCCGGGGGCTGTACGCCGCTCACGAGCTATTCGGGCTTCCAGGCCATCGAGGCCAAGCCGACCGACATGAAGATCGGCGAGGACACCAAGTCGACCGTCACCGAGAAGCTGGGCTCGCCCTCGGCCACGTCGACCTTCGACGCCAACGCCTGGTACTACATCTCGCAGACCACCGACCGCGTCGCCTTCTATCGGCCCCGCGTGATCAAGCGCGACGTCGTGGCGATCAAGTTCAACAAGGACGACGAGAAGGTCGCCTCGGTCGACACCTACACGCTGAAGGACGGCAAGGTCATCGCCTATAACGGCCATGAGACCCCGACCCGCGGCCGCGAGATGACCATCCTCGAACAGCTGCTGGGCAACGTCGGCCGTGGCGGCATGCTGCCCAACGACGACCAGGACGTTCCGGGCAACCGCCCGCAGGACCGCCGCTAGGCCCACCTGACGTCGCGGGAAGCTTCACCGTACGGTCTGTTAAGATTAAGCGGCTGAATTTCCGCGACAATTTGCCCAAATATCAACGGTTTCTAAACGACGTTTCATACAATCTCCGGAAGCAAGGCTGCGGCGACGTACCCTAGCCCAGCAACTTCCGGGGGAATGACTTTTGAGCGCGCCCGATCTGCGTCCTTTGACGGTGCTCATCATCGACGACAACGAACCGATGCGCGAGATCATCGCCACGGTCCTGAAGTCGCTGGGCATCCGTAAGATCTTCGTGGCCAGTGACGGCGTCCAGGCGCTGAAGATCGTCACCGAGCGCGAAATCGACATCATCTTCACCGACCTGATGATGCAGCCGGTCGACGGCCTGGCCTTCGTGCGCTGGGTGCGCACCTCGCCGGCCAGCAGCAACCCGTACACGCCGATCATCATGATCACCGGCCACGCCACCCGCGCCAGCCTGGACGAGGCCCGCATGGCCGGGGTCACCGAGTTCCTGGCCAAGCCGCTCACCGCGCGCGGCGTGCTGCACCGGGTCAACGAGGTGATCAACAATCCGCGCGACTTCGTTCGGACCGCCGCCTATTTCGGCCCCTGTCGCCGACGCAAGATCAACCACGACTATATCGGCGAGGAACGGCGCGGCGCCGCCGCCAAGGACAGCCTGCCGCCCTTCACCGACGCCTATGGCCAGGCCGATCCCGAGCCGGTGCTCAATCCGGAAGACGTGTACTGATCATAGACCGCCGGCCCGGCCGCCTGCGACAACCCGCCACATGAACGCAAGACAACGACGCGCTCTGGGAACGTTCAGACGAGGCAGCGCTTTATGGCTCCCATCGGACGCGTCGAGCGCCCGACAGAACATCGTCGGAGATTACATCATGAAGCGCACTCTTCTCGCCCTGGCCGCCCTGGCCACCGTCGCCGCCGCGCCCCTGGCCGCCCAAGCCGCTCCGTGGCAGTCGGTCAACCAACGCCAAGCCAACCTTGAGCAACGCATCGACCAAGGCGTTCGCAACGGTTCGCTGACCCGCTCGGAAGCCCAGCGCCTGCGCGGCGAGTTCCGCTCGATCAGCCGCCTGGAAGCCAGCTATCGCCGGTCGAACGGCCTGTCGATGCGCGAACGCGCCGACCTGGACGCCCGCTTCGATCGCCTGAGCCGCCAGATCCAGGTTCAGCGTCACGACCGTGACGACCGCCGCCATGACGGTCGCCGCAGCTAAGCCGCACGACCGTCCCCAAATGAAAACGCCCCGGAGGGAAACCTCCGGGGCGTCGTCATGTCAGGTTATCGGTTCGATCAGATCCCGTGGGCCAGCACCGCCAGCAGCAGCAGGGCCACGATGTTGGTGATCTTGATCATCGGGTTCACGGCGGGACCCGAGGTGTCCTTGTAGGGGTCGCCGACGGTGTCGCCCGTGACGGCGGCCTTGTGGGTGTCGCCGCCCTTCTTGTGGACCACGCCGTCCTTGTCGGTGAAGCCTTCCTCGATCACCTTCTTGGCGTTGTCCCAGGCGCCGCCGCCGCTGGTCATCGAGATGGCGACGAACAGGCCGGTGACGATCACGCCCATCAGCATGGCGCCGAGCGAGGCGAACGCGTCGACCTTGCCGGCGATGGCCTTGATCACGAAGAACAGCACCACCGGCGAAACCACCGGCAGCAGGGACGGCACGATCATCTCGCGGATCGCCGCCTTGGTCAGGATGTCCACGGCCTTGCCGTATTCCGGCTTGGTCTCGTAGGTCATGATGCCCGGGTTCTCGCGGAACTGGCGGCGCACCTCGGCCACGACCGACTCGGCCGCCCGGCCCACGGCCGTCATCGACATGCCGCCGAACAGGAAGGGCAGCAGCCCCCCGAACAGCAGGCCGACCACGACATAGGGGTTGGACAGGTCAAAGGTCACCGGACCCATGCCGTCGAAGAAGCTGCCCGCCTCGGCGTGGGCCGAGAAGAACTTCAGGTCCTCGGTATAGGCGGCGAACAGCACCAGCGCGCCCAGGCCCGCCGAACCGATGGCGTAGCCCTTGGTCACGGCCTTGGTGGTGTTGCCCACGGCGTCCAGGGCGTCGGTGGTGACGCGGACTTCCGGCGGCAGGCCGGCCATTTCGGCGATGCCGCCGGCGTTGTCGGTGACGGGGCCGAAGGCGTCCAGGGCGACGATGAAGCCGGCCAGGGACAGCATGGTGGTGGTGGCGATGGCGATGCCGAACAGGCCCGCCAGGTTATAGGTCACCAGGATGCCGACGATGATGGTCAGGGCCGGCAGGGCCGTGGATTCCAGCGACATGGCCAGACCCTGGATCACGTTGGTGCCGTGACCCGAGACGGAGGCCTGGGCCACCGACTTCACCGGGCGGAAGTTGGTGCCGGTGTAGTATTCGGTGATCACCACGATCAGCGCGGTGACGGCCAGGCCGGCCAGGCCGCAGAAGAACAGGGCGTTGGCGTCGAAGCTGCGGTCGCCGACGGTGACGGCGGTCGGCACCAGTTGGTGGATCACATAATAGACCGCCGGGATCGACAGCACGCCCGTCACGATCAGGCCCTGATAGAGGGCGCCCATGATGTTCTGCTTCTTGCCCAGACGCACGGCGAACGAGCCGATGATCGAGGTGACGATGCAGACCGCGCAGATGGCCAGCGGCAGCAGCATCATCGACGACACCGCCTCGGTCCCGCGGAAGAAGATCGCCGCCAGCACCATGGTGGCGACCGTGGTCACCGCATAGGTCTCGAACAGGTCGGCGGCCATGCCGGCGCAGTCGCCGACATTGTCGCCCACGTTGTCGGCGATGGTCGCGGCGTTGCGGGGGTCATCTTCCGGAATGCCGGCTTCGACCTTGCCCACCAGATCGCCGCCCACGTCGGCGCCCTTGGTGAAGATGCCGCCGCCCAGACGGGCGAAGATCGAGATCAGGCTGGCGCCGAAGCCCAGCGAGACCAGCGAGTCGACCACCACGCGGTCGGTGCCGGCATGTCCCGTCTGCAGCAGGAGGGCGAAATAGCCGGCCACGCCGATCAGGGCGAAGCCCGCCACCAGCATGCCGGTCACGGCGCCGGAGGTGAAGGCCATCTTCAGGCCCGCCGCCAGGCTCTCGGACGAGGCCTGGGCGGTGCGGACATTGGCCCGGACCGAGATCAGCATGCCCGCGAAGCCGGCCGCGCCCGACAGGATCGCGCCCAGGGCGAAGCCGACCGGCTGTTCCCACGACTTGAAGAAGAAGCCCAGCAGGGCGATGACCACCACGCCGACGATCGCGATCGTCGTGTACTGGCGGTTCAGATAGGCTTGGGCGCCCTCCTGGATCGCCCCGGCGATTTCTTGCATTTTCGCATTACCGGGCGAGGCCCGCATCAACGACGCCGTCTGCACGGCGCCGTACAGCACCGCCAGCAGCCCGGCCCCAATGGCCACATAAAGCCAAGAACTCATCAGTAATCCGCCCTCTTTGCGTTTCCATCACGAGAGGGTCGCCGGCTTGGCGGGATACGATCATGAAAGACCGCCCCCAGCCGCGCACGGTGGACGGGCCTATTGGCCTCTTGCCCCCTCGATGCTCCCTGATGGCGTCGACACGACGCCAAGACGACGACAGTGCCAAATGGCCGCAGGGTGTCAACCGCTTGCGGGAACAGCGTTCCGTCGGGGTCGGGCGTGGAGAGCGCTAGGGGACGATGTTGGGGTCGCCGGCCGTCTCCACGGGCGCGGCCCGCTTGGCCTGGGTTCCCGGCTTGGGCGGCGGCGCGATGAAGTTGCGCGGCGTCTGCTTGACGATGGTGACCAGCGCCACCTTGCCCGGTCCGATCAAGCCGTTGGTCTCGCGCAGGATCGAGGCCTTCAGCCGGGTCTCGTCGAGGGCGACATAGCTGTCTGGCCGCACGAAGGGCTTGCTGTGAGCTTCGCGGACGATGGCGTCGCGCAGCATCGGCTCCTTGCCCTCGAAGACCACGGGCAGCACGCCCTCCTTCAGGGTGAGGGTCATCTGCAGGAAGACGTAGTTGATCAGCTTGCCGTTCACGATCACCGGTAGGGCCATCGACTGCAGCTTGATCACCGGATCGGGCGCGGCCTCGCCTTCCTTGCCCTCCTTCTTCTCCTTCTTGGCCGAGCGCGCGAAGGCCGGCGTCGCCAGCAGGGCCAGCGAGGCGGTCAGGAAGGCGCGGCGGGCGATGGGCGCGGGACGGGTCATGCCCATCGCCTTAACCAAGAAGGCTTGAGGTTTGGTTGCCGGACGGCGGCGCGACCCTTGCCTCCCGTCGCCCAGCCTTCATTCTGCGCGGAAGTCTGGGGGGTCATTCCATGAAGTCAGCCTTTGGCGCCGTCGCCGCGAGCTTCGTCCTGTCTTCGACGGCGTGGGCCGCCGAGCCCTGGACGGGCGCCTGGCCGACCTTCGTGAAATTCGCCAACGGCGCCAGCGCGGCCACCTTGGTCCTTTCGGAGGAGAACGGCGCGATCAGCGGAACTTCAGGACCGCTGGACGAGAACGGATACTGGCCGCTGGTCGTCAAAGGTCGGTCGACCGTCGCCGGCGCGACGCTGAACTTCCTGCGTCGCGACAAGCCGGTCGGAACCGTGGTCCTGACCCGCAACGCCGGCGGCTTCATGGGGACGGGCGCGCTGTATGGCGTGGCGGTGCGCATGACCGGGACCTCCGCCGCCGCGCCCAAGCCGGCTGTCCGGCGCGAGTTCACGCCCCAGACCTATTCGACCCGTTTCGATGGTCAAATTCCGCCCGTGCTGCATCTGTCGCCGGGCGATGCGGTGAAGACCTCGACGCTGGACAACGAGGGACGCGACCGGACGCTGGCGTGGCGGGGCATGCCGGGCAACACCCTGACCGGGCCCTTCTATGTCGACGGAGCCATGCCCGGCGACACCCTGGTGGTCCGTCTCGACAGCGTCACGCTCAACCGCGATGTCGCCCACATGGCTTCGAGCCGCCTGAACGGGAAGGCCGTGCAGGCCGGCCACGTCCAGACGCCGGTCCCAGGCTGGAACCGGGATTGGACGCTGGACCGCGACAAGGGCGCCGCGCGGCCCGCTTCGGCCAGCGGTCGGCTGGCCGGCCTCGCCCTGCCCCTGGCGCCGATGGTCGGTTCGATCGGCGTCGCGCCGCCCAGCAACCAGGGCCTGGCCGCCGGCGACCTGGGCTTTCACGGCGGCAATCTCGACTACAGGCGGCTGACCGCCGGCGTGACGCTGTACTTCCCGGTTTATCAGGCTGGAGCCCTGCTCTCGCTCGGCGACGGCCACGCCTTGCAGGGCGACGGCGAGATCACCGGCCAGGGGCTGGAGACTTCGCTCGACGTGACCTTCACGGTCGACCTGATCAAGGGTCGCAATCTGGGCCAGGTCTGGAGCGAGGATTCCGAGTTCGTCATGGTGTCGGGGATCGACAACTCGCTGGACGACTCTCTGAAAATGGCGACCAGCGGCTTGGCGCGATGGCTGGCCGAGCGCTACGGCCTCAACGATTCCGAGATCGCCGCCCTGCTCGGCGCGACCGTGGAATACGACATCGCCGAAGTGGTCGACCCCCGCCCCCACGTCGTGGCCAAGATCAGCAAGAAGACCCTGGCCATGCTGGGCGAGCCCAGGCCGTGACCGCCGTCAGCCGTGCAGCCAGCCCAGGCGTTCGGGGGTGATGTCCTTGCCCTTGAACAGGGCGCAGATCCCCTCGCCTTCCACGAACTCGCCGATGTCGCGCACGGGCACGCCGGCGGCCATGGCGGCGGCCTGGAAGGCGGCCACGTCGGTGGGATCGACGGCGCAGACGATCTCGTAGTCATCGCCGCCCGAGGCCAGCGACATCCGTGCTTCGCCGGCTTCCGGCTGGGCGCCCAGCCAGTGGCGGGCGCCGGGCGACAGCGGCAGGCGGTCCAGGTCGACCTTGACCCGCAAGCCGCTGGCCTTGGCCACGTGGGCGGCGTCGGCCAGCAGGCCGTCGGAGACGTCGGCGGCGGCGCGGGCGTAGGCGCGCAGGGCGTCGCGGATGGCCAGGCGCGGCGGCGGCAGGCGATAGCGGCGCACCAGGCCGCCGTCGGGATCCTCGACCTCGCCCCAGTGGGCCAGCAGGCCCAGCCAGCCGTCGCCGATCGTGCCGGACACCATCAACCGGTCGCCGACCCGCGCGCCCTTGCGCAGCACGGCGTCGCCGCTGGGCACCCAGCCCAGGAAGGTGGCCGAGACCACCATCGGACCCGAGGTGGTGACCGTGTCGCCGCCCAGCAGGCTGACATCGTAGAGCTCACCGTCCTCGGCCAGGCCTTGGGCGAAGGTCTCGCGGTCGGTGAGCGTCGTGCCCGAGGGCCAGCCCACGGCCAGGAAGTAGCCGTAAGGGACCGCGCCCTTGGCGGCCAGGTCGGAGAGATTGGTGCGCAGCAGCCGCTTGGCCACCACGTCCAGGTCCTCGCCGGCCAGGAAGTGCACGCCGGCGACCATGGCGTCCTTGGTGATCACCAGGTCGTAGCCGGGACGCGAGGGCAGCACGGCCGCGTCGTCCAGCAGGCTGAGCGCCGCGGCGTCGCCACGGGTCAGCGGCCGCAGCAGCCGCTCGATCAGGCCGAATTCGTCGACAGGCGGCGCCGCGGCGGGCGTCGCGGCCTCGTCGAACCACGCGTCGTCGACCGCCGGCGCTTCCGCCGTCGGTTCGTCGAACCAGTCGTCGTCAGCCTCTGGCGTCACGCGCGATGGCGTCCAGGGCGCCGTTGATGAAACCGGATTCCGGTCCCTCGAAGAAGGATTTGGCGATCTCGACATATTCGTCGATCACGACCTCTTTGGGCACATCGGGGCGATGCATCAGCTCATAGGCCCCCGCGCGCAGCACGGCGCGGGCCGTGGCGTCCAGGCGCTCCAGCTTCCAGCCCGAGGCCAGGCGCTTGACGATGGCCTGATCGACGGCGGCCTGGTGGCCCACGACGCCCTTGGCCAGTTCGGCGAAGAAGGTCTCGTCGGCCTGGGCCAGGCGGTCGGTGTCCGGACCATCGACATCACGGTCGAAGCGATGCTCGGAGAATTCGCGGACCACCGCGTCGACGCCGACGCCGGACACTTCCATCTGGTACAGGGCCTGGACGGCGGCCAGGCGGGCCACCGAGCGCGGCTGGATGCGATCGCCCCGGCTCATCGCGCTTGTCCCAGCAGTTGACGCTTCAAACCCACGATCTCCAGACATTCCCGCGCGGCCTTGCCGCCCCGGTCGCCTTCCGACGTCCGGGCCCGGCTCCAGGCCTGGTCCTCTTCCTCGACGGTCAGCACGCCGTAGCCGATGGCCAGGCGCTTGCCGAACGACAGGTCGTTGAGCCCGCGCGCGGTCTCGTTGGCCATGATCTCGGAATGATAGGTCTCGCCCCGGATATTGACGCCCAGCGCCACATAGCCGTCATAGCGCACGCCGACGGGCCGATGACCAGCCTCCTCGGCCAGGGCGATGGCGGTGGGGATCTGCATCGCCTCGGACACGGTGATCACGTCGTACTCGGCGCCCTGGGCGTCGATCGCCTGCGCCGCACCTTGCAGCAACGCGTCGGAAAGCCCCGAATAGCGCCGGGCCTCCACGATCAGCAGGCGAATCTTGTCTTCCACCATAGTCCTTAGAATTCTCCTCGACGGGACCGGTCACTTCGCACCAAACGGCGCCGTCGCAAAATCGAATCGTAGCCATAGGCGGCTACGCCGCCGAAATCGAATCGTAGAATGCGCCTATAGCTCGTCTTCTGCGACGTCGCTCAAGCCTTCTTGCCCGAGAAACTTTGCGAAATCGCTCGTTTCCCGGAAATCGCGATAGACCGAGGCGTAACGGACGTAGGCGACGTCATCGAGCGACTTCAGCGCCTTCATCACCATCTCACCCACCGCCGAGGACGGCAGTTCGGTCTCGCCCTGGCTTTCCAGCTGACGGACGATGCCGTTGACCATCCGCTCGACCCGCTCGGGATCGACCGGGCGCTTGCGCGTGGCGATCGAGATCGAACGCACCAGCTTCTCGCGATCGAACGGCGAGCGGCGGCCCGAGCGCTTGACGATGGTCAGCTCGCGCAGTTGCACCCGCTCGAAGGTGGTGAATCGGCCGCCGCACTCGGGGCACAGACGACGGCGACGGATAGCCGCTCCGTCTTCCGACGGGCGGCTGTCCTTCACCTGGCTTTCCATGTGGCCACAGAACGGGCAGCGCATGATCTAGGCCCTCCCGCCCGATACAGGCCTATTAGTTGTAGATCGGGAACCGGGCCGTCAAGGCCAGGACTTCCTCGCGCACCTTGGCCTCGACCTCGGCGTTGCCGTCGACGCCGTTGGTGGCCAGGCCGTTGACGACCTCGCCGATCAGCTGGCCGACGCGCGTGAACTCGGCCGTGCCGAACCCGCGGGTGGTGCCGGCCGGCGTGCCCAGGCGAATGCCCGAGGTCACGGTGAACGGCGCGGTGTCGAACGGCACGCCGTTCTTGTTGCAGGTCATGTGGGCGCGCTCGAGGCTGTGCTCGGCGTCGCGGCCGGTCACGCCCTTGGGCCGCAGGTCGACCAGCATCAGGTGGCTGTCGGTGCCGCCCGAGACGATGTTGACGCCCTGGGTCTGCAGCGCCTCGGACAACGCCCGGGCGTTATCGATCACCTGTTGAGCATAGGCCTTGAAGGCCGGCTGCAGCGCTTCGCCGAAGGCCACGGCCTTGGCGGCGATGACGTGCTCCAGTGGGCCGCCCTGCAGGCCAGGGAACACCGCCGAATTGACCTTCTTGATGATGGCCTCGTCATTGGTCAGCACCATGCCGCCGCGCGGACCGCGCAGGGTCTTGTGGGTGGTGGTGGTGACCACGTGGGCGTGCGGAATGGGGCTGGGGAACACGCCGCCGGCCACCAGGCCCGCGAAGTGGGCCATGTCGACCATCAGGTACGCGCCGACTTCATCGGCGATCTGGCGGAAGCGGGCGAAGTCGATGTGACGGCTGTAGGCGCTGCCGCCAGCGATGATCAGCTTGGGCTTGTTGGCCTTGGCCACCTCTTCGACGGCGTCGTAGTCGATCAGCTGGTCCTGCTGGCGCACGGTGTAGGACACCGGCTTGAACCACTTGCCCGACTGGTTGGCCGGGCTGCCGTGGGTCAGGTGACCGCCGGCAGCCAGGTCCATGCCCAGGAAGGTGTCGCCCGGCTGCAGCAGCGCCATGAACACCGACTGGTTGGCCTGCGAGCCCGAGTGCGGCTGGACGTTGGCGAAGCCGGCGCCAAACAGGGCCTTGGCCCGCTCGATGGCGATGGTCTCGATCTCGTCCACATACTCGCAGCCGCCGTAGTAGCGCTTGCCCGGATAACCCTCGGCATACTTGTTGGTCAGGATCGAGCCCTGGGCCTCCAACACGGCGCGCGAGACGATGTTTTCCGAGGCGATCAGCTCGATCTGGTTCTGCTGGCGGGTCAGCTCCAGGCCGATGCGATCGAAGATGTCACGGTCGGCCGCGGCCAGGTCGGCGCCGAAGAAGGCGCTCTTGTCGGCGGTGATATTGTTGGCCGGTGCGGTCATGGACGCTCTCCTGGGGCTGGGAGACTGAAAGGGTCGGACTCGGGCGGGAGTCGGTCGCGCTCTCTTTACCCCCCTTCGCGCCACGATCAATCCGGGAACCACGCCGCAAGCCGAAGCGTTGCGGAAGAACCGGAGCCAGTACGACTGGCGCGCCCGGTGTTTTGGTGACTTCCAGACGGACCCACAGGTTGGGCGGAGCGGGTATGGCGATGGCGTACGGCGAGGCGGAAACCAACGACGACGACGTCGATATCCTGGGTCTCAGCGCCGGAATCGTGGCTGCCTATGTGGCTCAGAACACGGTGGCGCGCACGGCGATCCCCGAACTCATCCGGTCCGTCCACGGGGCGCTTTCCGCGCTGGGATCCTCGCAGGCCGAGCAACCCACTGAACGCAACAAGCCCGCCGTGCCGGTCTCGCGCTCGGTGCAGCGCGACTACATCGTCTGCCTGGAAGACGGCAAACGCCTGAAGATGCTCAAGCGCTACCTGCGCACCCACTACGACATGAGCCCCGAGGAATACCGCCGCAAGTGGTCGCTGCCCGGAGACTATCCGATGGTGGCTCCGGCCTATGCCGAGCGCCGCTCGGACTTCGCCAAGTCGATCGGACTGGGCAAGGGGAAGATGCGGGGGCGGTAGAGCGGCGAACACTTGCCCCCTACGGATCGCTTCGCGATCGTCTTCCCCCACAGGGGGAAGAGGCTTAAGCGCGAGCCTCCGCCCCCTACTGGGGCGGACAGACGGCGAAGCCGTCAGGTGGGGGCAAGTCTTAAGTGAACTAAGCCGCGTGGCCGCCCATGCGCGCCACGTTGCAGTGCGCCCAGAGCTTTTCCATCGCCGTGACCAGCTTGCGCATCATCTCGTCGGTGTGGAACGGCGTGGGCGTGAAACGCAGGCGCTCGGTGCCGCGCGGCACGGTCGGATAGTTGATCGGCTGCACATAGACGCCGTGGTCGGCCAGCAGCATGTCGCTGATCAGCTTGGTGTGGACGGGGTCGCCGACCAGCACCGGGACGATGTGGCTGTCGTTGTCCATCACCGGCAGGCCGGCGGCCTTGAACATCGCCTTCAGGGTCCTGGCGCGCTCTTGGTGAGCTTCGCGGACTTCGGGATGCTGCTTGAGGTACTTCACGCTGGCCAAGGCGCCGGCGGTGAGCGCGGGCGGCAAGGACGTCGTGAAGATGAAGCCCGAAGCGACCAGGCGAATGGCGTCCACCACCAGGGCGTCGCCGGTGATGTAGCCGCCCATCACGCCGAACGCCTTGCCCAGGGTGCCTTCGATGATGTCGATCTGGTCCATCAGGCCGTCGCGCTCGGCGACGCCGCCGCCGCGCTCGCCGTACATGCCGACCGCGTGGACCTCGTCCAGATAGGTCATGGCGCCGTACTTCTTGGCCAGGGCCACGGTGCCGGCCATGTCGGCGATGTCGCCGTCCATGGAATAGACGCTCTCGAAGGCGACCAGCTTGGGCGCATCGGCCGGCGCCGCGGCCAGCAGTTGCTCAAGGTGAGCCAGGTCGTTGTGGCGGAAGATGTGACGCTCGCAGCCGCCGTTTCGGATGCCGGCGATCATCGAGGCGTGGTTCTGGGCGTCGGAGAAGATGATCAGGCCCGGCAGGATCTTCTGCAGCGCCGACAGGCTGGCCTCGTTGGAGACATAGCCCGAGGTGAACAGCAGGGCCGCTTCCTTGCCGTGCAGGTCGGCCAGCTCGGCCTCCAGCTCGACATGGTGGTGGTTGGTGCCCGAGATGTTGCGCGTGCCGCCCGAGCCCGAGCCGTGGTTGTCGATCGCCGCGTGCATGGCGTCCAGCACCACGGGATTCTGGCCTTGGCCCAGATAGTCGTTCGAGCACCAGACCACGATCTCGCTCTCGCCGCCGTCCGGACGGGTCCAGGTGGCGCGCGGGAAGGCGCCGCGATGGCGCTTCACGTCGGCGAACACCCGATAACGGCCTTCGTCGCGGATCTGGTCGACGACGCTACGGAACGCGGCTTTGTAGTCCATGGTGTCTTTATCCGACGGACTGTGACGAGTCCGATCGGTCCCTTCTCAAGGCTTGGCTTTTCGCACCAGCGACGCGCGCTGTCCACATAGGGACGTTTACCTAAGACGCCCATGACGCGAATGGACGCGTCGATTTCGCGAACGAACAGGCCGGCGACCTCGCGGTCGCCGGCCCTTTATTTCAGTATCGGGATGGCGGTTTTTGTTACCGCGCCCCGGCCGGCTTGCGGAACTTGTAGATGAACTGGTCGGTCTTGCCGCGGATCGACGGGTCGAAGACGCTGAGCTTGCGGGTGTCGGACGCGTCGCGCAGCACGCGGCTTTCGCCCTCGAAGATGAAGCCGGCGGCGGTGACTTCCCGCTTCACGGCCTCGGGATCGATGCGGTGCAGGGTCTCGGTGTCGCGCAGGCCCGAACCCGGCTCGGCCGCGTGGTCCAGCACCAGATAGACGCCGCCGGGCTTCAGGGCCTTGAAGATCTGGCGGTTGACCACCGACAGGTCGGCCGGCCCCATGAACTTGTCGTGCATGTCGTGGTAGTTCTGGGCGGTGAACACCAGGTCCAGCTTCTCCGGCGCGGCGAAGTTGGGCAGCGTGTTGAGGATCACCGACACGTTCTTGTAAGCCGGATCGGTGGCGATGGCCTTCACGGCCGGCTCGCGCTTGGCCAGCTTGGTCAGCTCATCCGGCACATAGGCGTAGACATGGCCCTTGGGTCCGACCGCCTTTGAGAAGATGCGGGTGAAATAGCCGCTGCCGGGAATCAGGTCGGCGACCTTGGCGCCCGGCCTGACGCCGGCGAAGGCCAGGGTCTGGCCCGGCAGGCGGTTCTCGTCGCGCACCATGTCGGCGGCCGGACGGTTCGGGTCGGACAGGGCGGCGGCGATATTGGCCGGCACCGCGGCGGGCGCGTCGGCCGGCGGCGGCGGGGCGACGGGGCCCATCGGAGTCGTGGCGCAGCCCGCCAAAGCAAGTACGGCGACGAGGCTGAGTAGCGGCTTACGCATGGGTATTCCTTCCGACGGCGTCTTCTTCGTTGGCGCAAGCTAGCGCAGCAATCACGCTACGTCAGCGACGACCATTCCTGATCGGCCGGCAAAGGCGCGAAAATCTCGTCCAGCATCGCGTCGGAAACGTCCTCGAGCTTGGCCGGATCCCACTTCGGGGCGTTGTCCTTGTCGATGATCACGGCCCGGACGCCCTCGATGAAGTCGTGCTTCTGGACCACCCGAGCGCCGATCCGGTACTCCATGGCCATGTTGTCGGCGAAGTCCGTGAGCGCCGCGCCGGCCTCCAGCTGGCGGAAGGCCACCTTCAGCGTCTGGGGCGACTTGGTCTTCATCGTCGCCAGCTGGGCCTTGCCCCAGTCGCTGCTGTCGGCGTCCAGGAACTCGAAGATCTGCTCGACGCTCTCGCCGACGAACAGGCGGTTGAGGTCCTGCTCGAAGCTGACCAGCGGGGCCTTGCCGGCGTCGGCCCGGTACTTCTTCAGAATGTCGTCGATGCGACGCGGGTCGGCGACGATGGCCTTCTTCAAGCCCTCTATGGCGCCGAACTCGACGAAGTGGGTGGCGATCCCCAGGCGCAGGCAGTCCGCGCCCTTGATCCGCGCCCCGGTCAGGGCCAGCCACAGCCCCGCCTTGCCCGGCAGGCGCGGCAGGTACCAGCCGCCGCCAACGTCCGGGAACAGGCCGATGCCGGTCTCGGGCATGGCGAAGGTCGTGCGCTCGGTGGCGATCCGATAGTGAGCCGGCATCGAGATCCCGACGCCGCCGCCCATCACCACCCCGTCCATCACCGCCACCACCGGGGTCTCGTAGGTGAACAGCAGGTGGTTCAGCTGGTACTCGGTGTGGAAGAAGGCCCGCGCCTCGACGCCGTCCCCCGCCCCGCTGTGGGCCAGCATGCGGATGTCGCCGCCAGCGCAGAACCCGCGCTCGCCCGCATGGTCGATGATGACCATGTAGATCTCGGGATCCTCCTGCCAGTCCAGCAGGGCGGCGATCATGATCTCGCACATGGTCTGGGTCAGGGCGTGCAGGGCCTGCGGCCGGTTCAGCGTCAGGCGGCCGACGTTCTTCTGAACGCGGACAAGGACTTCGGGTTGGTCGGTCATACGGTGTCCTTGGCGGTTTCCTTGGCGCGTTCGGGATCTTCGACCGGTTCGCATTCGAAGCGATCGATCTGGCCCGCGTTCAGTCGGTAAAGCGCGTCCTGCGGCACGTCCAGGTCCAGGACCTGCGCACGCGACAGGCCGGCATAGGCGCCGCGCAGCAGGCGGCCGGCGACGCCGTGGCTGACCACGATCAACCGGCGCTCCGGCTCGGCGGCCTGCTCCCCCAACCAGGCCGACACCCGCGCCATCAGCTGGTCGTAGGTCTCGCCGCCCGGCGCGGCGAAGAACCATTCCCGGCTGGCGAAGGCTTCGGGATGCTGGCGCGCGATGTCGGTGCGCAACAGCCCTTCCCAGTCGCCCAGGCCCAGCTCCATCAGCCGATCATCGAATTCCACAGGCAGGCCCAGGCGCGCCCCGATGATCCCGGCCGTGTCGCGCGTACGCCGCAGCGGGCTGGCGATGATCCGCCAGTCGGCCGGCGGATCGCGGGCGATCAGGTCGCGCAGCAGGTCGCCCATGGCCCCGGCCTGGGCCCGGCCCAGCGGCGTCAGGTCGGAGTCCAGCTGCCCCTGCAGGCGAAGCTCGCGGTTGTAGAACGTCTGGCCGTGGCGGCAGAGATAGATCACGTGGCGCGGCTCCGCTCGAAAGTCGCCCCTTCCTAATGGCGGAACATCGCCCGCGCCATGACCGCTACGCCGGCCAAGTGTGGTAAACATGTCCCACTGCGTGACTTTGAATGCGGCAACGCACGAAAGGCGGGAACCAAATGTCGCACCGCCCTTGATCAGCCACGCCTCCGGTATCAAATCGCCCCCATCGGAGGCGTCGTCTTTCTGTCATGCGTAAGTTCACTGCTGTTTTCGCCGCCCTGGCGGCTCTTTTCACCGTGTCGACGGCTCAAGCAGCCGACCTGGGCGTCTGGACCGGCCCCAAGGACAACGTGCGCGTGGCGATCAAGAGCTGCGGGACCAGCACCTGCGGCACCGTCGTCTATGCCAGCCCGAAGGCCGAAGCCGACGCGCGCAAGAGCGGCCTGACCACCCTGGTCGGCCAGCAGCTGCTGCGCGACTTCGAACCGACCAGCCACGGCAACATGCGCGGCAAGGTCTTCGTGCCGACGCTGCACGTGACCCTGATCGGCACCGCCGAGTTCATCGACGCCCACACCATGAAGGCCAAGGGCTGCGTCCTGGGCGGTCTGCTGTGC
Organism: Caulobacter soli; assembly: GCF_011045195.1. Lineage (GTDB taxonomy): Bacteria > Pseudomonadota > Alphaproteobacteria > Caulobacterales > Caulobacteraceae > Caulobacter > Caulobacter soli. Next base: position 3,044,149 of record NZ_CP049199.1, read on the forward strand.
AAGTCGCAGACCTGGCGCCGGATCGACACCGTCACCGCCAAGAACGACGCCACCGCCAGCTTCGCCCCCTAAAGGGTCGGGGCCGGCGACGTCGTTCGCCCGCCCCTTAAGCAACCAACCGCCTTGCCTCGCGCCGCCCGTCGCGCGAAACCGTGGGGCATGACCACCCCGCCCCTCGCTCCCTACCCCGCCACCCGCCTGCGCCGCCTGCGCCAGGCCGACTGGACCCGTCGCCTGGTTCGCGAAACCACGCTGACGCCCTCCGACCTGATCTGGTCGATGGTGGTGCATGAGGGCGAAGGCGTGATCCCGGTCGCTTCGATGCCGGGCGTCGAGCGCCTCAGCGTCAAGGACGCCGCCAAGGCCGCCGTCCGCGCTCGCGACCTGGGCATTCCCGCCATCGCCATCTTCCCGCACATCGACGGCGCGCGCAAAGACGCCACCGGCTCGATCGCCGCCGATCCGGATGGCGTCATCCCTCGCGCAGTCAAGGCCATGAAGGACGCCGCCCCCGAGGTCGGCATCATGTGCGACGTGGCCCTGGACCCCTTCACCGACCACGGCCACGACGGCGTGGTCGAGGGCGGCCGCATCCTCAACGACCCGACCATCGAGCGCCTGATCGAACAGGGATTGATGCAGGCCGAAGCCGGCGCCGACATCCTGGCGCCGTCCGACATGATGGACGGCCGGATCGGCAAGCTGCGCGCGGCGCTCGAAGGCGCCAACTTCCAGGACACGATGATCATGTCCTACGCGGCCAAGTACGCCTCGGCCTTCTACGGCCCGTACCGCGACGCGATCGGCTCGGCCAAGCTGTCGGCGGGGCCCAATGGTCAAGGACTGGGCGACAAGAAGACCTACCAGATGGACCCGGCCAACACCGAGGAAGCGATCCGCGAGGTCGCGCTCGACATCGCCGAGGGCGCCGACATGGTCATGGTCAAGCCGGGCCTGCCCTATCTGGATATCCTGCGCCGCCTGGTCGACGAGTTTCGCATGCCCACCTACGCCTTCCAGGTGTCGGGCGAGTACGCGATGATCAAGGCCGCCGGCATGAACGGCTGGATCGACGAGGAGCGCGCGATCCTGGAAAGCCTGACCGCCTTCAAGCGGGCCGGCGCCGCCGGGATCATCACCTATTTCGCGCCCTGGGCGGCGGAAAAGCTGGGCTGACATGGCCACGCCGAGAACCGCCTTCAGCCAGGGCCGGTTCTACGGCGTTCCCACCGTCGAGCGGCGACTGCCCGCGGTGCGCGTCGCCCATCTGTCCGCGACGATCAGCGCCGACGGCGTCGAGGAACACAGCCACGACGACGCCCATTTCGTGCTCGCCACCCATGGCCGCTACCTGACCACCGCCGCCGGCCCCGAGACCGAGGGCCCGGCCCTGGTGTTCAACCCGCCCGGCGTGATCCACCGCGACCGCTTCGTCGGCGCGGGCGGCTATTTCCTGGCGGTCAGTTTCGAAGCCCCGGCGTGGCGCGCTTTGGCCGAGGTCTCACGATCGCCGGCGAGCGACGCCTTGCGCCTGACCGGCCCGGCCGCCCGCCGCGCGGCTCTTCGCCTGATCCGAACCGTGCTGAACCGCGACGCCGAGGCGGTCACCCTCGAAGGCCTGGGCCTGGAGCTGGCCGCCCAGGCTCTGTCGCCGACGCCCGAGAGCGATCACCCGCCGCCTTGGCTGGCCATCGCCGAGACCTTCCTGGCCGACAGCTTCGACCAGCCGATCGCCGTGTCCGACCTGGCGCGCGCGGCGGGCGTGCACCCGGTGCATCTGGCGCGCGGGTATCGCCGCTGGCTGGGCGCGGCGCCGGGCGAGCGGCTGCGCGCGCGGCGGCTGGAACGCGCCGCCGACCTGCTGATGGCGGGCCGCGTCTCGATCGGCGAGATCGCCCAGGCGGCCGGCTTCTGCGACCAGAGCCACCTGAACCGCCAGTTCCGCCAGGCCTACGGCGTCACCCCCGGCGAGTTCGCGCGGCTGTGCGGCCGGCGGCCGGATGTTTCAAGCGTCCAAGACGAGGCCACGACGGCGGCCTAGACCACGCGCGATCGCCGCCTGGAGAGTCCTCGTGAAGCGCCTGCTGCTCGCCGCCCTGATCCTGTTCGCGCCCCTGGCCGCCCCGATGGCCGCTCAAGCCGCCCCGTCGGACTGGCCCACCGCCACGCCGGCCGCCGAAGGCCTGTCGGCCGACAAGCTCGACGCCATGTCGGCGGCCATCAAGGCCGGCGCGTTCCAGCAGATCACCAGCGTGCTGATCGCCCGTCACGGCAAGCTGGTGTTCGAGGCCTATTACGACGACGACAAGGCTGGCGGCGGTCCCGAGGCGCGACGCAACACGCGCTCGGTGACCAAGACCGTGACCGCCATGCTGACCGGCGTCGCCCTCGATCGCGGCGCCCTGCCCGGCGTCTCCGCCCCCATCAAGCCCTACCTGAAGGATCGCCCGCCCACCGCCAATCCCGATCCACGCAAGGATCGCGTGACGGTCGAGGACCTGTTGACCATGAGTTCGATCGCCGAATGCGACGACGACAACGATTTCTCGCGCGGCAACGAGGAGCGGATGTACCCGATCGAAGACTGGGTCGGCTTCTATCTGGACCTGCCCGTGCGCGGCTTTCCCAGCTGGACGCCCAAGCCCGAGGCCTCGCCCTACGGCCGCAGCTTCAGCTACTGCACCGCCGGCGTGGCCACCCTGGGCGCGGTGATCCAGGCGGCGGTCGGCCAGCCCCTGCCCGCCTTCGCCGACGCGGTGCTGTTCGGCCCTCTGGGGATCGAGAAGCCCGAATGGCAATTCTCGCCGTTGGGCCTGGCCCAGGGCGGCGGCGGGCTGGGCCTGCGCAGCCGCGACCTGCTGAAACTGGGCCAGCTCTACGCCAACGGCGGCCGGTGGAACGGGCGTCAGGTCTTGCCCGCGACCTTCGTCGCGACCGCCACGGCCCCGCACGCCCAGGCGCGGGAGGACGCCGACTACGGTTATCTGATCTGGTTGCAGACCTTCCCGGGATCGGACGGCAAGGGCCACAAGGCCTGGGTGATGAGCGGCACGGGCGGCAACAAGGTGGTGATCGTCCCCGACCTGTCGCTGGTGGCGGTGATCACCACGACGAACTTCAAGGTCCCCAAGCCGCACGCGATCTCGGAACGGCTGCTGACCGATCACATCCTGGCGGCCGTGACGCCCTAATTCGGCTCGCTGACTCGACTCGGCTCCGTCGCTAGGCTGGAGTTCATGACCCGCCCCAGCATCGACATCGTCACCGCCGTGATCCGCGACGAGGCCGGCTGCATGCTGGTGGTGCGCAAGCGTGGCACGGCGATCTTCATGAAGCCTGGCGGCAAGCGCGAGCCCGGCGAGGACGACCTGACCGCCCTGGCTCGCGAGCTGGAAGAGGAGATTGGCGGCCGGCTGGTCTCGGCCTCGCGGCTCGGCCAGTTCGAGGCCCCAGCCGCCAACGAGCCCGGCTTCACCGTGCGCGCGGCGACCTATCTGGCCCAGGTCGAGGGGCGGATCGAGGCCCGCGCCGAGATCGAGGAACTGGCCTGGATCGATCCGGCCGCGCCGGGCGACATCAGGCTGGCCCCGCTGATGCGGGTGGTGCTGAGCGCCCTGCTGGAGCGCCCCACGGCCTAGAAGCGCTCGAAAGCCTCGCGCAGTTGGCCGGCCCGTCGACCTTCCGGCCGTATCATCAGGAATTTTCCCGCCCATGCGCCGGGCACCGACCATCGCCCCTCGATTTCGGTGGCGTCGTCATTGAGCGCACCGTCATAGGCCACGGCATGGACCCATCCGTTCGTACCGTCATAGGTCTTGGTGAACTGAACGCCCCGCCCGTCGCGACCGCCCAGCAAGGTCGCATAGACCTCGACAGGGGCCCCGTCGTGTTCCCGCGCGATCTCGTGGATCGAGCCGCTCAACCACGCGCCGCTTTCGAGCAGAGTCGCGGTGAAGCTGACGGGCGCCAAGGCCTGAGGATAGGAATACAGACCCTGCCAAATCCCCGTCAGATTGTTCGCGTCGCGGCTCATCACCAATCCAACCTTGGCCTTGCGGCGGATAGGTCGCTATCGCCCCGCGCGCGTCAAGGTCGAGCCTCTCGCGCGAAACCCGGAACGGGCTTAGGGTGTTTTCAGTGTTCGGCCCGAGGCCGCGTACGACGGTCTGGTCCGAACCTCAACGATAGCGGAGGTGACGCATGCCCGTCGATGTCAGGGACGCCGATTTCAACGACACCGGAAAGCCCGAACTGCTCGCCCACGAGCAGACCTATCACGGATTCAGCATCCTCCTGCGATGGTGCATGCTGGGCCTGGCCACCGTCATTCCCACCCTGACCCTGTGGTTCGCCACTCCAGCCGGCTTCCTGGGCGGGCTGATCGTCGGGATCGTGGTGTTCGCCATCGGCTACGCCATCCTGGTGCGCCACGAAGAAAAACAGCCCCTGAACCTATGGGTCGAGGGCCGGTAGAGACGGCTGACGGGGACATGCCCTTGGGCGTGTCCCCGGCTTGGCGCCGCCCAGCCCCCTGAAATTCCTGCGCTAAATCTTTATTCCCCTCACCCTTTCGGGCTCGCCGTATCCTGTACCCACCTCGACGCAGGGAAAGGGCGCATGGCCAGCGACCGATGCGGCGGCGAGGGGCGATCGAGCGGGAAGCTTTGTCGGTTGTCTTTCGAGACCAAACCTCGCGTCTCTGGTGCCGGTCGGGCCTGGAACACAGATACGACGTGACGTGAGGGTCGACTTAGCAGCAGGCGAGCGGTGACAGGCTCGCGGTCCGGGACTGGGGTTCGTTGACCCAGCCCGCCCGTCGGAGGCTCCAAGGCGAGGCCCTAACAGGGCTCAGCGTCGCGGGCTTTCGGATAACGACCGCGCGGGGCGGCAGGCTTCGTCGAAACGGTATTCTTTTTCAAAACCCGGACGATGTCCGGCGCTCCGCGACCCTTTCCGATCAGCTCACAGCCAGATTGGCGTGGGATCACACTCACTTGCCCCCACCTGGCGGCTTTGCCGCCTGTCCGCCCCCGTAGGGGGCGGAGGACGAGCCTCTTCCCCCGGAGGGGGAAGACGACCGCGAAGCGGTCCGTAGGGGGCAAGTGTTCGCCCGCTAAGACCCTACTTCTCCAACCGCGCCACGAGGCTGGACGTATCCCATCGATGACCGCCCATCGCCTGAACCTCGCCGTAGAAGCCGTCGATCAGCGCGGTGCCCTCAAGCTTGGCGCCGTTGACGGTCGCTTCGGCCAGGGCGATGCCAAGGTCCTTGCGCATCCAGTCGACCGCGAAGCCGAAGTCGAACTTGCCTTCCGACATGGTCTTCCAGCGGTTCTCCATCTGCCAGGACTGGGCCGCCCCCTTGGAGATCGCCGCCAGCACGTCGTCGGTCGGCAGGCCGGCGCGCTTGGCGAAGTGCAGCGCCTCGGCCACGCCCTGGACCAGGCCGGCGATGGCGATCTGGTTGCACATCTTGGTCAGTTGGCCCGCGCCCGACGTGCCCATCAGGCGGATCGCCTTGGCGTAACCCATCAGCACCGGCTCGACCCGGGCGTAAGCGGCCGCGTTGCCGCCGGCCATGATCGTCAGCTGGCCGTTCTCGGCCCCCGCCTGGCCGCCCGACACCGGAGCGTCGACGAACGTGCGGCCGACGGCGCGGGCGGCGGCGTCCATCTCGCGGGCCACCGTGGCCGAGGTGGTGGTGTGGTCGACGATCACCCCGCCTTCCGCCATGGCCGGCAGCAGCTGCGCCACCACGTCGCGGACGTCGTCGTCATTACCCACGCACAGGCAGACCAATTCGGCGCCCGCCACCGCCTCGGCGATGGTCGGCTGGGACGCGCCGCCGTGCTTTTCGACCCAGCGGGCGGCCTTGTCGGGGCTGCGATTGAAGACGGTGACCTCATGGCCCGCGGCCTTCAGGTGGCCCGCCATCGGAAAGCCCATCACGCCCAGGCCGATAAACGCCGTCTTCATGCCGCCAACTCCTTATTGCAACGCGCCGACATCGCCCTTCGCGGCCGCGATCGCAACGGCATTTTAACGTCCAGGCCTCAGGTTCGCTCGAACAGAGTTAAGCAGGCTTAAGCACAATGGCCGTCAGCGGCGACCAGCCGATCATTGTCATCAAGAAGGTCAAGAAGGGCGGCGGCCATGGTCACCATGGCGGCGCCTGGAAGGTGGCCTATGCCGACTTCGTGACGGCGATGATGGCCTTCTTCCTGCTGATGTGGCTGCTGAACACGACCAGCCCCGAGCAAAAGCAGGGCATCGCCGACTATTTCGCGCCGGCTTCGATTTCGTCCAGCACCAGCGGTTCGGGCGGGATCCTGGGCGGCACCTCGCTGGGCGACGACGGCGCCAAGGCCGACGGCAAGATGTCGGTCATCCAGCAGATGGCCCCCGAAGCCCCCAAGGACACCAACAAGGACGGCCAGAGCTCGGCCTCGGCCAATCTCGACTCGGCCAGCGAGGAAGCCCTGCGCGACGCCCTGGCCAAGAAGGAGCAGGACAGCTTCGCCTCGGCCGCCCAGTCGCTGCGCCAGTCGCTGCAGGACATGCCGGAGCTGGCGGAACTGTCCAAGCAGATCATGATCGACCAGACCCCCGAGGGCCTGCGCATCCAGCTGATCGACCAGGATGGTCGCTCGATGTTCAAGGAGAACTCGCGCGAGCCGAACGACCGGGCCCGCATCCTGCTGCGCGCCGTGGCCAAGGTGATCAACCAGCTGCCCAACCGCATCACCATTTCGGGCCACACCAGCGCCAGCGCGGCGGGCAAGCGCGCCGACAGCGACTGGGCCCTGTCGGCCGAGCGCGCGGACGCCTCGCGCCAGGTGCTGCGCGGGGCCGGCGTCGACGAGGACCGCATCTATCAGGTGTCGGGCAAGGCCAATTCCGAACCACTGTACGCGGACGACCCCACCCTGCCCGGCAACCGCCGCATCTCGATCGTGCTGTTGCGCGAAAAGCCGGTCCTTCCCGATGGCCTGTGACGCCATCTGCGGCGCGATGACGCTCACGCGTGCTGCGCAGCTTGCGCAACCGCTGCAGATGCCGCCTAATCCCTTATCGGCCCGGTATCGTGGGCGAGGCCACTAGAGGGATCGGGCGCTTTCCGTGACGCAGCATTTTCCAACGCGACAGCTGCGCTTCTTCCTCACGGCGCCCACGCCTTGTCCCTATCTGCCCGGCCGCGAGGAGCGGAAAGTCTTCGCCCACCTGCCGCTGTCCGACGGCCCGACCGTCAATGACAGCCTGACCCAGGTCGGCTTCCGTCGCTCCCAGAACATCGCCTATCGGCCCGCCTGCGAGACCTGCCGCGCCTGCCAGTCAGCTCGCGCCCCGGCCGGCGACTACGTGTTCTCGCGGTCGGAACGCAAGGTTCTGACCCGCAACACCGACCTGGAACGCCATCTGGTCGAGGCCGAGGCGACGCTGGAGCAGTTCGAACTGCTGCGCCGCTATCTGCTGACCCGCCACGCCGATGGCGGCATGGCCGAGATGACCTGGCCCGACTATGTGGCCATGGTCGAGGACACGGCGGTCCGCACCCACCTGATCGAATACCGCCTGCGCTCGCAAGACCGCGGCCCGGGCGACCTGATCGCCTGCGTGCTGGTCGACGTGCTCGCCGACGGTCTCTCGCTGGTCTACAGCTTCTACGATCCCAGCCTGACCAAGCGCAGCCTGGGCTCGTTCATCATCCTGGACCACATCCTCCAGGCCCAGCTCAACGCCCTGCCCTACGTCTATCTGGGCTACTGGGTGCCGGGCAGCGAGAAGATGGCCTACAAGGCGCGCTTCTCGCCGCTGGAAATCCTCAAGCCCGGCGGCTGGGCCCTGATGTCGGCCCGCGAGCGCGGCGCCCGTCCGCCCAAGCCGGTCGGATGCGGCTCCAACGCCGGAGTCGAACTCAGCGACGCCGAACCGGCCGAGCTGGGGGGCTTCCCCAGCCCGGGCAAGCCCTAAGCAGAGCGTGGCAGCCGAAAGTGTCAGCGGTTTCGGCGCCCGCCACGCTCCACTCAAAGACCGCTTAGCGGGTGAAGCTGACCCCGCCGTCCACCGTGACGGCCGAGCCCGTCACATAGTCGCCGGCCCGCGAGGCCAGATAGATCGCCGCCCCGGCCATGTCCTCGGTCGTGCCGATCCGTCCGGCCGGGATGCTCTTGGACACCGCGTCCGAATGATCGCGAGCCACCTTGTTCATGTCCGAGGCAAAGGCGCCCGGCGCGATGCAGCTGACGGCGATGTTGTCGGCCGCCAGGCGGATGGCCATGCGCTTGGTCATGTGCAGCAGGCCGGCCTTGGACGCGCCATAGGGATAGGTCTCGTCGGTCGTCACCGACTGGCCGTCGATCGAGGCGATGTTGATCACCTTGGCCACGTGATCCTTGCCGGCAGCGCGTAGGTGGCCGATCAGGGCCTGGGTCAGGAAGAACGGGGTCTTCATGTTCAGGTCCACGACCTTGTCCCAACCGCTCTCGGGGAACTCGTCGAACGCCGCGCCCCAGGCCGCGCCGGCGTTATTGACCAGGATGTCCAGCTTGTCCTCGCGCTCGGCGATCCGGGCGACCAGGCCGTTGATGCCTTCCAGGGTCGAGACGTCGGCCGGCAGCGAGATGCACTCGCCGATCGCCGACAGCTCCTCGGCCGTCGCGTCGCAGGCGGCGGCCTTGCGGGCCGAGACGTATACACGGCGGGCGCCGTAGGTCAGGAAGCCCTCGGCGATCATCTTGCCGATGCCGCGCGAGCCGCCGGTGACCAGGGCCACGCGGCCCTTCAGGGAAAACAGGTTCTGCATCATGGGGGTCGGTCTTTCAAAAGCCGCGGCTGGCGGCGAGCGCGCCCAGCCGCTGGGTGATGTCGAAGAACTGGGCGACGGTCTCGTCGACAATCTGGGCGACCGGCTTGACCGCGTCGATCAGGCCGACGGTCTGGCCGGCGAGCGCCGGAGCCGCCTCCATGTCGCCGCCGAAATAGACGCCGAGGATGCCCTTCAGGACATCGGGCGGCATAAGGCCGGCGTCATGGATTTCGCGGGTGAGCTCGGACTTCAGGGCGCGAATGCAGGGGCTGGCCTTCTTGTTCAGCACCCAGGTGCCGGTCTCCTTGGCGCCGGTGATCGCGGCCTTGTAGTTGGCGTGCACCGGGCTTTCGGCGGCGCTGACGAAGCGGGTGCCCATCTGGATCGCCTCGGCCCCTAGGGCGAAGGCCGCGGCCATGCCGCGTCCGTCGCAGATGCCGCCGGCGGCGATCAGCGGAACATCGACCCGGGCGCGAATGGCCTGCAACAGCACCAGGGTCGAGACCTCCTCGGGGTTCTTGAAGCCCCCGCCCTCGGCCCCTTCCACCACCAGGCCGTCGACACCCGCCTCGACGCATTTGACCGCCGCGTCGACGGTGGGCACGGCGTGATAGACGACGATGCCGGCGTCCCGCAGCGGTCCGACGAACTTGGCCGGACTGCCGGCCGAGGTGGTGACGAACTTGACCCCGCTCTCGCAGACGAAGCGCAGCATGGCGCCGTCCTTGAGGAACAGGATCGGCAGGTTGACCCCGAACGGCAGGCCGCTGTCGGCCATCTTGCGGATCTCGGCCTTGCAGTTTTCAGTCTCGCCGGACGAGGTCTCGATGATCCCCAGTCCGCCGGCCCGCGAGACCGCGCTGGCCAGCGGATAGCGGGCGATCCAGCCCATGGGGGCTTGGACGATCGGATATTTGGCGCCGGTGTGGGCCAGGACGCGGTTGCCGGTCATGGGATCAGCAGCACCCGGCCGACGGCCTGACGGCTCTCTATATAGGCATGGGCGGCGGCGGCTTCCGACAGCGGGAAGGTCCGGTCGATCAGCACCTGCAACTCGCCCCGCGCCGCCTCGTCGATCAGTTGCTGGATCATGTCGTGCACGCGATCGGTCATGATCTCCGCGCCCAGGAACACGCCGGTCAGGCTGCGATTGCCGCCCATCAGCGACGACACATCCACCTTGGTCGGTTCACGCCCCGCCTGGCCGACCAACGAGATGCGACCGCGATAGGCCAGCGACAGGATGCTGGTCTGCAGAGTGGGTCCGCCGACAGGATCGACCACCACGTCAACGCCATTGCCCTTGGTCAGCTTCATGACCTCGGCGACCACGTCGTCGCGGCCATAGTTGATCCCATGATCAAGACCGAAGGACTTGAGGCGCTCCAGGCGCTCGTCGCTGGACGCCGTGGCCAGCACCGTCGCCCCTGCTCGCTTGGCCAGTTGGATCGCCGCGACGCCCACGGCCCCAGCGCCGGCCTGAACCAGCACGGTCTCGCCCGACTTCAGGTGGCCCGCGCCGAACAGGCACTCGTGCGCCGTGCCGAACGGCACCGGGATCGCGGAGGCCTTCTGGATGTCGAAGCCGTCGGGGATCGGCCAGGCGTTGCGGGCCGGCACGCTGCGCAATTCGGCGTGCGAGCCGAAGGCGTTCACGGTCACCACCTTCTGGCCGACCTTCAGATGCGTGACCTCGGCGCCGACCTCGATGATCTCGCCGGCCGCCTGGTAGCCGACGATATGCGGACTGCCCGCCATCTGGCCGCCGCCACGATTAAGCGTGTCGCCGCCTTCGATGCTGACCGCCTCGACGCGAATGACCACGCCGCTGGGATAACAAGGCGGATCGGCGACATCTTCGTATTTCAGCACGTCCGGCGAGCCGGTTTCGTAGTAGACGGCGGCCTTCATGGCGACCTCCCTAAGCTTTGTTTTATTGGCCCTTGTCGGGCGTCCTATTTCGCAGGATCGACCAGGGCCTGGTAGACCAGGGTGGCGGCGTCATCGTCGATCTTGGCCAGGGCCGGGTCGATCTCCTTGGCCAGGATGTGGATCATTCCCAGCATGAAGAGGTCGTTCTTGGGATCGATCCAGAACCAGGTGCCGGCCGCGCCGCCCCAGCTATAGGTCCCCTCGCCTCGCAGCGTGCCGGCCCGAGCCGGATCGGTGACCACCGCGACGTCGAGACCGAACCCGACGCCTCTGGCCGGCGAGAATTGAGCGCCCGGCGCAGCCATCACGATGTCGGTCAGGTGGTTGCTGGCCATCAGCTGGATCGTGCCCGGCGACAAAATGCGTGCGCCGTCCAGCTGGCCGCCGTTCAGCAGCATCTGGGCGAAACGGGCATAGTCGGCCGTGGTCGAGACCAACCCGCCGCCGCCCGAGGCGATCGCGGGCGGCTTGCTGACGTCCAGCACCATGAAATTGTCGGCCGGCTTCAAGGCGCGGGTCTTGGGATCGGGAATATAGAGCGCGGCCAAGCGGTCCTGCTTGGTCGGCGGAACCCAGAAGGCGGTGTCGGTCATCTTCAGCGGATCGAAGATACGGCTCTTCATGAAGTCGGCCAGGCTCATGCCCGACAGCCGCTCGACGATCAGTCCCTGGATGTCGACCGAGACGCTGTAGCGCCATTCGGTCCCCGGCTGGCTGGCCAGGGGCAGTTTGGCCAAGGTGGTCAGGAACTCGGCCTGGGTCTTGGAGCCCAGCAGGCCGCTATCGCGATAGGCCTTCTCGACCGGCTGATCCGTGCGCAGACCATAGGCGAAGCCGCCGGTGTGGCTCATGATCTCGCGCATGGTCGGCGCGCGCGTCGCCGGCTCGGTGATGAAGGTCCCGTCGGGGTTCTGGCCCTTGTAGACCTGCAGGTGAGCCAACTCGGGCACGAACTTGGTGACCGGATCGTCGAGGCGCCATTTGCCCTCTTCGAACAGGATCATCATCGCCACGCCGGTCACCGGCTTGGACTGGGAATAGATCCGGAAGATCGTGTCCTTGGTCATCGGCGCGCCGCCGATCGCCGTCTTGCCGAAGGTCTCGTAGCTGACGATCTTGCCATGGCGAGCGACCATGGTGATCGCGCCCGGCAAGTGACCCTGGTCGACCAGGCCCTGCATGTAGACGTCCAGGCGCTTGAGGCGTTCGGGCGAGAAGCCCTCGGCCTCCGGTGCTGCGGGGGCCAGGATCGCCGCCGTCGGCGCCTTGGGAGCGCTCCAGGCCGGAGCGCCCGCGAAGGCCATGACGGCAAACGCCGCCGCCATCATCCGCCGAACTCGCATCGCCACCACCCCGAACAGTTGTTTGAGCGCACCTTAGCTTGGTTTGGCCGCGCGGCAATGGATCAGGTTGGCGCCCGCACTTGCCCGCCCCCCATCCTTGCCGCTAAGGAGAACGCCCGCTCGGCGTAGCGGTGTTGGCCGGATTAGCTCAGCGGTAGAGCAGCGGTTTTGTAAACCGAAGGTCGGGGGTTCAATCCCCTCATCCGGCACCATTTTCCCGCCTATCAGATCGACATAGAAACGCCGCCCGATCCGTGTGGATCGAGCGGCGCCTTGCAACCTCGCGATAGACTAGAACGTCTTGCGCAGGGTCACGCCATACATGCGCGGCGGGGTCGGATAGCCGCTGTAGCTGCCGTCCTGAGCCACGGTCGGGAAGGTAGCGATCAGGCTCTCATCGTTGGTCAAATTGCGAACCCAGAGCGTCGCTTCCAGCTGATGCGCGTCGTTGGTCACGCCCAGGCTGGCGTTGACGATGCTCTGGCCCCAGGTGCCGATGTCCGGCGGGGTCGTCTCGCTGAGCTGCGACTTGCTGGTGTAGTCGTATTCGACGCGCAGATAGCCACCATAGCCCTTGCCCAGCTCATGCGAGATCGTGGCCGAGGTCGATAGGCTCCACTTGGGGATACCCGCCGGCTTGTCGCCGGTCAGATCGCGGAAGTTGGGCCGCAGACCGGTCGACGGGTTCACCGGGCAGCGCGCGGTGTCGTAATTCACGCAGGCCGCGCCAGTGAACGAGTCATAGGTCGGATCCAGGTACGTGGCCGAAGCGGTCAGCGACAGCCAATCGATCGGACGATAAGCGCTGTCGACCTCGAAGCCCTTCACCGACTCCTCGCCAGCGTTGACCAGGCTGTAGCCGATGCCGGTATAGGCGTTGGACTGGAAGCCCTTGATCGACTGATCGAAGACCGCGAGGTTCAGGTAGCCACCTTGGAAGTTGGCCTTCAGGCCTGCTTCGTAGACGCTGACATCCTCGGGCGCGGCGGTGCGGCCCACGCCATTGGCGTTCGGCGGACGGCTGTCGGACGACAGGTTGTAGGCGCCCGCCTTCCAGCCCGTCGAATAGCTGACATAGGCGTTGACCCAACCGAAGTCGTAGGCGGCGCGGACGGCGTAGGTAACCTTGTCGCCTTTCAGCTCACCCGACTCGTTGGCGTTGGGGAAGTTGACCGGCCCGTGGGTCGGCGAGTTGCCGTAGTAGAATTGCAGGCTGCCCAGAGCGCCGTACAGGTTGCCGGGCAGACCCAGGGCGGTGAACTGCGGCACCGCCTGCAGGTTCAGCGCCGAGAACGGGTCGCGCAGAACCACGTCCGAGACCACGCGCTTGCGGTCGTTCAGATAGGACAGGCCGCCGGTGATGGTCAGCTTGTCGGTGATCTTGTAGTCGGCCTGGCCGAACAGCGAATAGGACCGCTGCTTCATCGAATAGTCGTCGTCGATGCCCTGCCCGGCCTGGAAGTAGGTCGAACCCGGACGGATCGACGGGGTGGCCAGGCTCTGCAGGAATTCCAGCGCATAAAGGTTCGACTTGCCGGTCAGGGCCGGACGGATGGTCGACGGCAGGGCGGCCAGCAGCGCCGCCGGCACCTGGCCGCTCAGCCCTTCGGCATAGGCCCGGATGTCCGAGCCGTAGTTGATCGTCCGGCCCGTATCGAGCTTTTCATCCTGGTAGAAGCCACCGATCAGCCAGTTGAACGGGCCGTCGCTGCTGGAGGCCAGACGCAGTTCTTGGGTGAAGGTCTTGATGGTGTTGCCATCGTCCTTGTTGGCCAAGTCGGCGCCGGTGAAGTCGACGTCCTGGAACGAGGCGCTGGTCTGCTCGCGATAGGCGGTGATCGAGGTCAGCTTGGCGAAGCTGAGGTCGTGGTCGACCTGACCCGAGATTCCCTTGCCCGTCAGGCGGTTGGTCGGATCGGTGTTGAAGACCACGTCACGGTCGAACTTCTTGGCCGGATCGCTGATCGGCTTGCCCAGGCCGAACGGCGCGGGCGCGCCGATGAACTGGGTGGCCGGACCGTTGTAGATCGAGTTCACCGCGCAGCAGACTTCGGTGATCTTGTTGTAGTCGGCGATGACCCGCACGGTGGTCGCGTCGGTCGGAACCCACAACAGGTCGCCGCGGATCGACCAGCGATCGCGGTCGTTGACGTCATTGCCGGTGGTGATGTTGGTCGCGTAGCCATCACGCTTGTTGAGGCTGCCCGACAGGCGCACGGCGACTGTGTCGCTCAGCGGACCCGTGACCGTCGCCTTCACTTGGCGCGCGTCGTAGTTGCCGAGCGTGACCTCGGCCTTGCCGCCGAAATCGAACTGAGGCTGCTTGGTCACGATGCTGATGGCGCCGGCCGAGACGTTCTTGCCGAACAGGGTCGACTGCGGACCGCGCAGGACTTCGATGCGCTCGACCTCCGGCAGGTCGTCCAGCGCCGAAGCGGAACGCGAGCGATAGACGCCGTCGATGAAGACGCCGACCGAGCTTTCGATCCCGTCGTTGCCATTGCCGTTGCCAAAGCCGCGGATGATGAAGTTGGTTTGGCTGGCGGCGTTGAACTGCGAGACCTTCAGCGACGGCACCACCGACTGCAGGTCGATCAGATCGCGGATCTGGGCGCGCTCGATAGTCTTCTGCCCGGTGACCGCCACCGAGATCGGCACGTCCTGCAGGGTCTGTTCGCGCTTGGTCGCCGTAACGATGATTTCTTCGACGGTCGCGTTGGAGGTCGGCGGGGTTTGGGTCTGCGCCAGGGCGGGTCCAGCGACCACGAGGGCCAACAGCGACGCGCCGACGAAATGCACCTTCTTCACGTTATTCTCCCTGAGCATTGTTTTTGTCGTTCTCGTGCGCACGGCGGCTTCGAAGGCCACGACGCGCGCCGCCCCGTCCGCATTTGGCGCGGGAAGGTCGGCGATCTTTTCGGTTGAGCGGTATGGCGACGACGTGGCGCGGCGCATCACCCTCGGCGAGGGCGCGGACACGGTCCTGCGCGGCGTTCGCGGCCATTACGATTTCCCCCGGGGATACGACGCCTGTTTCGGCGTTTCGCATTCCTAGGGACGATTCTAGTACACCCCAGATATTCTAGGGCAAGTTAGAAATTTGAGGATGAAACGGAACACCGTTCTTAGAATGCTTGCCCAGGACGGCGTCGGACCGCTACCAATGCGGAAGTTCCGTAAAGAGAACACCCAGGGGAGCAGGGGAAAGCCTTGAGCGGCGACAACGACATCGCGACGGCCACGCTGGACGGCCACAAGCCGCTGTCGCACAGCCCCAAGTCGGCCAAGAAGCGGGACGCCATCCTTCGGGCGGCCACCGAGATCATCAATATCAAGGGCTACGCCCTGGCGACGATGACCGAGATCGCGGCCGCCCTCGATCTGCGCGACGCGGCGCTCTACTATTATTTCCCGAACAAGCAGGGCCTGGTTTTCGCCTGTCATCAGAGTTCGCTGGAGCGTTTCGAGCGGGTCTTGAGCGAGACCAACGCCGAAGGCGGAACCGGATTCGAAAGACTGGAACGCTTTCTGAGAGCGCTCCTGAAGGAGTCGGGCCGCAATGGTCCCCTGCTCTATTTCGGCGATCGCTCCTACCTGGACGAAGGCCAACGCGACGCGATCGCCGCTTGCAGCGAACATCTGACCCGCCGACTTGAGCGAATAATTCAGGACGGCATGGCCGACGACTCGATCACCACCTGCGAGTCGTCGCTGGTCGTCCAATTGCTGCTGGGCATGCTGATCTGGCTGGCCAAGTGGGTGCCGACTGTCGAGGGCGTGACGGTCGATCGCCTGATGGCGGCGATTGGCGTCGTCGGCCTTCAGGGTCTGAGAAACGACGCGCGGCCGGCCTGACCGCGCGCCCCGTCATTCAGGCGCCCAACAGGGCCTCGTAGCGGGCGACGTTCTCGGCCAGCCACTGGCGCAGGCGTTCCAATTCGCTGATGTGGACGTGGGTCTCGTCCTGCACGTCGCCGTCTTCGGTGCGCGCCACCTGCAGCTTGCCGCTGCGCAGGGCTTCCAGGCGCTGGTCGAGCGCCTCCTGCTCGGCCTTGTGTCGCTCGACGACGCGATTGATTTCGGCCTTGTCCATACTCGGTCTCCAGAAGATCACTTGAAGTCCGAGTTTAAGGCGCGCGCCGAGGCGCGTCGATCAAACTATATCCGTGAGGAATGTCCGGGCGCCCACCCGCCCGGACCGCCGAGCCTAGTTATGCACCCAGCGGCAGACCTTCTGCTTGTGACCGTGATGGCGCTCCCACTTGCAGACCTTGTGCTCATGGCGATGGTGGTTGTCGCGCGCCGAAGCGGGGGCGACAGCGGCCAGGCTCAAGGCGGCGGCGGCGAGAGCGGCGGTTCCGAACAGTTTGGCGAAAGTCATGTGCGTCTTGTCCTCCCAGACGTGAACGACCGAAGGCGGTCGCGAAGACCGTCCCATCGCGATGTTGTCGCCATGTTGCGATGTGTTTCCCAGCTGTCGGAACGTGCGACCGCACAGGTCAAAAAAAGCCCGGCGCAAAGGCCGGGCAGTCATTAGGGAGGAAACGCCCAGGAAGGGCAGGAGCGCCAAAGGCGGCTCCACGCGTTGATAACTAGTGCGGCGGGACAGCCGATCAAGGGCAAGGACGCCGGCCATTAAGGTGAAGCTGTCGAGAGCGCCCGTTTGTATGCCAAATGGGCAATCGTAAGCCCGCTGCCCAAAGCCTGAGCGCGCGCCGTTCGCGCGAAGGG
The DNA here is from genome assembly GCF_011045195.1 of Caulobacter soli. Classification (GTDB taxonomy): domain Bacteria; phylum Pseudomonadota; class Alphaproteobacteria; order Caulobacterales; family Caulobacteraceae; genus Caulobacter; species Caulobacter soli. Next base: position 3,060,961 of record NZ_CP049199.1, read on the forward strand.
CGAAAAGACAGGTTTCCAGCGTCTCCTCCTGACGGCGATTCGTATCCGTCGCGGATCGATGCCGTCGCGACGCTTGGCGCCCGGCCGGGGAAGGCGCTACGAGACGGCGCATGACCGTTCTCTACATCGACGCCGACGCCTGCCCCGTGAAGGACGAGGTCTACAAGGTCGCCGCACGCTATGGCCTGAAGACCTTCGCGGTTTCCAACAGCTGGATCCGCGTGCCCCTGACCCCGGCCATCGAGCAGATCGTGGTCGACGCGGGTCCCGACATCGCCGACGACTGGATCGCCGAGCGGGCCGGTCCGGGCGATGTGGTGATCACCAATGACATTCCATTGGCCGACCGCGTGCTGAAGGCCGGCGGTCAGGCCCTGGGCACGACAGGTCGGCTGTTCACGGTCGACACCATCGGTTCGGCCCTGGCCTCGCGGATGATCGGCGAACACCTGCGCTCGATGGGCGAGGTCACCAGCGGCCCCAAGGCCTTCGGCCCCGCCGATCGCTCCAAGTTCCTGCAGGCGCTGGACACCGCTGTCGTGAAAGCCCGGCGCGTGGTCCGATGATCGAGATCACGTCCTGGCTGCGGATCGAGGACGACGAAATCGTCGAGAAGGCCACCCGCGCCTCGGGGCCTGGCGGTCAGCATGTCAACAAGACCAGCACGGCCATCGAGCTGCGCTTCGACGTACGCAACTCGCCCACCCTGCCCGAGGATGTGAAGACCCGGTTGGAAGCCCTGGCCGGAAGTCGCCTGACCCAGGACGGGGTGATCGTGCTCTTCGCCCAGGGCAGCCGATCCCAGGAAATGAACCGCCAGGAGGCTCGGGACCGATTGGTCGACCTGATCCGTCGCGCGACCGAAAAGCCAAAGCCTCGTCGGCCGACCAAGCCCACCTATTCCAGCAAGCTCAAGCGCCTGGAGACCAAGGGCAAGCGGTCCGGCGTCAAGGCGCTGCGGGGCCGTCCCAAGGGCGACGACTGAACCGTTTCTAGCCTCGATCCCAACTCGGTTCGACGGGCCCGGGTCCGAACGACAGCACCTCGTGCTTCCACTCCGGTTCGGTGATCAGCCCGCCGAGGATCTTCTGGAGATAGGTCGCGAGATTGGTCTGCTCCTCGTGGGTGAGCTCGGCGCAGACTTCCTGGTTGATCGGATGGATGTCTTCGCGGATCCGTCCCAGGATTTCCTGACCTTCCGGGGTCAGACGAACCACGACCTTGCGACGGTCGGAGGCCTGAGTCCCGCGCTCGACGAGGCCGTCCCGGATCAGGCCGTCGATCGAGCGGGTCAGGGTGGTGCGGTCGGCGGCCGACAGCCGCGCCAAGCGCGTCATCGAGCATTCGCCAAACCGTGACAGTGACGCCAGCGCCACCCACTTGGCGAAGCTCAATCCATGCTGCGCGATGCAGTCGGCCGCCAGGGCGCGCCGATGCTGCTCGGTCTGGTACATCAAGTAGCTGACATAGGTCGGCAACGGCAAACCGCGGCCCTCCCCTTGCTTCTGCTCTGACATGGTTCCCCCCACGCCAAACGGCGCGCCTTCATCTCACACGCGGCAGCCACGCACAATCACGGCTCCGCTTGCCCGCGCCGATTGCGCGCGCCTGCATGTATTTGGAACGCGACGCCGTTCCCCCTGGCGTGAACGACAGCGAACGACGTTCGACTGCGGCTAACGTCACGCTAACCATAGAGTTCCAGACGAGACGGCCCCCGCGAACAAGTTCGCGGGGGCCGTGTATTTCTCGCACTCTGCAAGGATAAAAGCCGATCAGGCCGCGCGGCTGGCGATCGCATCCGGGATCGTGGCGTTGCGCGCGCGGGCCCGGGTCAACCAGTCGTCCGGATAGGTCTCGCGCACCACGATCGACTTGAACTGCCCCACCGGGATGCGGGTGTGTTCGCCGGGGTTGAGATCGCGCGACACCGAGTGGCCGGCGAACTCTTCGATGATGGTGATCACCTGGCTGCTGCCGGCGGTGTTCTCGATCAAAACCATGTTCATGGGGGTCGTCCTGGAGTTTGGGGTCAGGCGATGATCAGGCGGAATACAGTTCGATCCGGGCGGCTGGCTGGCGGGCCCAGGCCTTGACCTCGGACGGCGAGGACAGCTTGCGGAAAGCGCCGCGGGCGTGGTCATCGCAGTAGGAGCCCCGGGCGGTCTTTTCTCGACCGCAGAAGCCGAAATCGTGGGAGTCGGGATTGCCGATCGGCCAGCGGCAGGAATGGGTTTCGAGGCCGAGGATGTTCGCGGTCGGCGCCATCTCCGCGATCTCGACCAGACGAAGCGCGGGGCGCGGGGTCGACACGGCGTCTCGGACGACACGGGCGCGGGGTTGGGCTCGGACGGCGGTGCGCACCGTGGCGCGCTGACGGGCGGGAATATCGCGGACGGTGATGCCCAGACGGTGCACCTTGCCGATCACCGCACTGCGGCTAACGCCGCCCAATTGGCGCGCCACCTGGCTAGCGCTCATGCCCTCAAGCCACAGCTTGCGAAGTGTGGCGGTGCGCTCTTCGTTCCAGTCCATGATCTTGTTTTCCTACCCGCTCGCCGGAGCAGCCCCTCCGGCGCTTTCTGGGTACGTTTATGGTTAATTCTGGTCAATTTTTTATGTGCATACCCACGGTTTGTAATCGGGCATTTTGCTTTTACATTCTGTGGGATAACGCGCGTTGTCGCAGGGCGCTCGCGGAAAGATGGCAAGACCTTGACCGGATAACGACGTTATATATTGGATGCGGAGCCCACAGTTGGGCCAGAAAATGAATGCGGCGCCGCGCCGCACAGCTTGCGGCATAATGTCAGTCGGGGATTAGTAAATGCGTCAGTTTCACCTCGCCGCCGCCGCGGTCTTCTGCGTTCTTTTGGCCGGTTGCTCCAAGCCCGGCGCGAGCGCCTCGGACAGCGGCTCCGCGAGTTCGGCGTCCACGGCGACGCCCACCGACGCCGAAAAGCAGGCCCTGCTCGCCGCCCTCCCCGCCCCCTACAACACCGGCGACCTGCTGAATGGTCAGAGCAAGTTCGCCCTCTGCCGTTCGTGCCACACCATCACTGAGGGCGGACCGAACATGACCGGCCCCAACCTCTATGGCGTGTTCGGGCGCAAGGCGGGCAGCAAGGCCGACTACAAGTACTCGCCCGTCGTCGCCGCGGCCGGCTTCAACTGGGACGCCGAACATCTGGACAAGTGGCTGGATAATCCGCGTGGTTTCATGCCGGGCACCAAGATGACTTTCGCGGGCCTGCATGATCCCAAGGATCGCGTCGATCTGATCGCCTATCTGAAGGTCGAGACCGGTTACAAGCCGCCCAAGGGCTGAGGCGGCTGGAGGGCTGGAGCCATGGACGACGCGCACGCGCTGCTGACCAAGGTCTACGACGCCTACAACCGGCGCGACTTCGCCGCCTTCTCGGCCCTGCTGACGCCCGACATCGACTGGCCCGATCTGATCGAGCACGGTCGCCTGATCGGGCGTGAAGCTGTGGGCGCGTATTGGGCTCGCAACGACAAATCGATCACGATCGACGTCGCCGTGGTGTCGATCACCGTCTTGCCCGACGGCCGGGTCGCCGCCGACGTCAACCAGATCGTCCGCAACCTGTCCGGCCAAGTCTGGTCGGACAGCTGCGTGCGCCATGTCTTCACCCTGCGCGACGGTCTGGTGGCCCGGCTCGACGTCGAGATCCCCGACGAGAGACCTCGGCGATGAGCGCCGCGACCGACGTGATCGTCCGCTACTACGATGCGTTGGCGCACCGCGACATCGAGGCGGTCATGACGTTGATGCATCCGGATGCAGAGTTCGGTGACTTCCTGGAGGGCGGCGACGTGATCGGCTCGACCGCCGTCCGGGCGTTCTTCCAGTACATGTTCGACACCCTCGCCCCGGACTTCGACTTGCTGGCGATGACGGTCGAGCCCGACGGTCGGATACGGGCCGACATGCAGGTGGCCACGCACGATCGCCAGGGCCACATCTGGTCCGACACGCGCAGCTACGCCCTCTATACCGTGGTCGACGGACTGATCCACGGTATCGAGCTGCAGGCGGCCATCTAGGGCCGTAGGCCGTCACATCAGCAAGTCGGCGCAGGCGTCCAGGATCGCATCAGCGTCCAGTCGATACTTGGCGTAGAGGTCCGGCAGGTCACCGGACTGGCCGAATGTCTCCAGCCCCAGCGCCCGCAGCCGCATGCCGCGCACCGAACCCAACCACGACAAGGTCGAAGGAGCGCCGTCGATCAGCGTCACCAGCCCAGCGTCGCGCGACAGGGGCGCCAGCAGGGTCTCGATGGTCGAGACGCGCGCCACGCCGTCGGTCCAGCGCGACCGCCCCGCGGCGGTCCAATCACGGTGCAGAACATCGGCCGAGGTCACAGCCAGCAGGCCCGCGCCCGGTTCGTCCTCCAGCACCGCCTCGAACGCCGCCAAGGCTTCGGGAGCCAGGGCGCCGGCATAGACGATGGCCAACCGCGCGCCGGGCGTCGGCGGCCGCAGCCAGTAGGCGCCGTCGATCACGCCCCGTCGCCAGGCGTCGTCGGTCCGCTCGGGCTGGGTGATCACCCGGGTCGAGAGTCGCAGATAGGTCGACGCGCCCTGCTCGGCCTGGATCTGGCCGAAGGCGTGGGCCATCAGCACCGCCGTCTCGTCGGCGAAGGCCGGTTCGTAGCTGTCCAGACCCGGCTGACTCATGCCGATCAGCGGCGAGCCGATCGATTGGTGCGCGCCGCCTTCGGGCGCCAGCGTCAGGCCGCTGGGCGTGGCGACCAGCAGGAAGCGGGCGTCCTGGTAGCAGGCGTAGTTCAGGGCATCGAGGCCGCGGGCGATGAAGGGGTCGTACAGGGTGCCGACCGGAAATAGACGCTCGCCGAACAACGGCGCGGTCAGACCCAGGGCCGCGAGGGCGATGAACAGGTTGTTCTCGGCGATGCCGAGTTCGACGTGCTGACCGGTCTCGGCCTTGGACCAGACCTGGGCCGACGGAATGCGTCGGCGCTTGAAGACGTCGTCATGGGCCCGGCGCTGGAACACGCCGCGTCGATTGACGAAGCCGCCCAGGTTGGTCGAGACCGTCACGTCCGGCGAGGTGGTCACCACCCGGCCGGCGAACTCGTCATCGCGGCGGGCGATCTCGAACATCACCTTGCCGAACGCCGCCTGGGTCGACTGTTCGCCGCCGCCCAGGACCGGCGCCAGCAGCTCTTCGGCCGTGGGGATGGCGATGGCCGGGGCGAGGTGCTGACGCTCCACTTGGGCGGCGAACGGAGCTCGCGCCACCAGGCCCTTCAGAGCTGTGTGTTCGGCGGCGGACAGACCCGACAGCGCGTCCCACTCCTCGCCCTCGACTACGCCCAGTCGCGAGCGCAGCTCGGCAATCTGGCTTTCGGTCATCAGACCGGCGTGGTTGTCCTTGTGGCCCTGGAACGGCAGCCGCAAGCCCTTGACGGTGTAGGCGATGAAAAACCGGGGCGCGTCGTCCTGGCTGGCCCGGTCGAAAGCCTCCAGGATGGTCTCCATGCAGTGGCCGCCCAGCTCGGTCATCAGTTCGCCGAGGTCGGCGTCCTTATAGCCCGCGATCAGCTTCAGGGCCTTGGCGTCGCCGGCCAGGTCCGTGTTGAGCCGCTCGCGCCAGGCCGCGCCGCCCTGGTAGCTGAGGGCCGCGTAGAGGTCGTTGGGCGCCGTCTCGATCCACGCCTTCAGCGCCTCGCCGCCCGGCTTGGCGAAGGCTTCCCGCTGGCGCTTGGACCATTTCAGCGTCTCGACCGTCCAGCCGGCGGCCTCGAAGATCTCGCCATAACGAGTGAACATCCGATCCTTGGTGGTCGCGTCCAGGCTCTGGCGATTGTAGTCGACGATCCACCAGGTGTTGCGGATGTCGTGCTTGCAGGCCTCGATCAGAGCTTCGTAGATGTTGCCCTCGTCCAGCTCGGCGTCGCCCAACAGCGAGATCATCCGGCCCATCCGCTCGGGCTTCACCGCGCCGCGCGCCGCCAGATAGTCCTGGGTCAGCGAGGCGAAGGCGGTCATCGCCACGCCCAGGCCCACCGAGCCGGTCGAGAAGTCGACGTCGTCGGTGTCCTTGGTCCGCGAGGGATAGGATTGGGCCCCGCCCAGAGCGCGGAAAGCCTTCAGCTTCTCCAGGCTCTGGCGGCCGAACAGGTGCTGGATGGCGTGAAACACCGGGCTGGCGTGCGGCTTGACCGCCACGCGGTCCTGCGGCCGCAGCGCCTTCATGTAGAGCGCGGTCATCAGGGTGGTCATCGAGGCGCACGAGGCCTGGTGACCACCGACCTTTAGTCCATCGCGGCTTTCGCGCAGATGGTTGGCGTTATGGATCGTCCACGACGCCAACCAGAGAATGCGTTCCTCGATGCGGCGCAGAAGCGCAAGCTCCTGCCGCTTCGCCGCCAGAATGGCTTCAGCCATGCTTCCTCACCCGGTTCAGACGGGTGAGGCATGCCCTTCCCCGCTCTTCTCGCGGGCTTCATAGTCCTCGATCTGCCGCGAAGTCCACTCCGGAGACTTCGTGAAGCGAGCCAGCAGGTTGTAAAACACCGGCACGACGAACAGAGTCAGCAGGGTGGCGAAGATCGCGCCGGTGAAGATCACCGCCCCGATCGTCTTGCGGCTGCCCGCGCCCGCGCCGGTCCACAGCATCAGGGGCAAGGCGCCCATGGCCGCGGCGATCGAGGTCATGATGATCGGACGCAGGCGCAGGGCGGCCGCCTCGATCACGGCCTCACGGACCTTCAGCCCTTCGTCGCGCAGCTGGTTGGCGAACTCGACGATCAGGATGCCGTTCTTGGCGGCGATGCCGACCAGGATAATCAGGCCGATCTGGCTGTAGGTGTTGATGGTCGAACCAGCGATCAGCAGGCCGAACAGACCGCCCAGCGCCGCAAGGGGCACGGTCAGCATGATCACGGCTGGGTGGATCCAGCTCTCGAACTGCGCGGCCAGCACCAGAAACACCAGCAGCAGGGCCAGGCCAAAGGCCAGCCCGACGGCGCCGGACGCTTCCAGATAGTCCTTGGCCTGGCCGCCCCATTTGACGCTGACGCCGGGGGTCGGATGGGCGGCGGACTGATCCTGGAAGAACTTCACCGCGTCGGCGACCGTGTAGCCGGGGTTCAGCTGAGTGGTCAGGGTCACCGAGCGCAGGCGGTCGACGCGCGGACGGTCGGGAATGTCGCCGCGCAGTTGAGTGCTCACCACGGTCGACAGCGGCACCAGGACGCCGGAGGCCGTGCGCACCTGCAGACGGTTCAGATCGTCGACGCTGCGCCGTTGGTCCAGGTTGGTCTGCAGGATGACATCATATTCCTGGCCGGTCTTGATGTAGGTCGTGGCCTTGCGCGACCCGAACATCGTTTCGAGTGCCCGGCCGATCGACTGGGCTGAAATACCCAGGGTAGCGGCTTTGTCGCGATCGATCTGAACCGACAAGCGCGGCGAGGTCGGCTCATAGTCCAGACGCGGACGCGACAGGCCGGGATTATCCTGCGACGCGTCGAGGATCGGCTTCATCCAGTTGGCCAGTTGCACGTAGTCGTTGCCGACGGCGATCAGGTCGACATTGGTGCCGCCGCCGCCGCCACCGCCGCCGCCACGCTGGAAGGCGCCGCGCACCGAGGCCACCGCGCGGACGCTGGTGATCTTCGACAGGCTCTTGTTGAGTTCGGCGGCGACGTCGTCGGCCGACTTGTTCCGTTCGCCCCAGGGCTTGAGCGCGATAATGCCGTTGCCGGTGTTGTACTGGTTCTGGTTGAAGCGCGGCACGGCGATGATGGTGCGCTCGGCGACGCCGTCCTGGCGGTACTTGTCGAGAATCTTCTCGATCCGGTCGGCCACCTTGACGGTGGCGTCGAAGCCGCTGCCCTCGGGGCCATTGATCGCGATGTCCACGCGACCACGGTCTTCGGCCGGCACTAGCTCCTGCGGCAACACGGCGAACAGGCCGCCGGCGCACAGGGCCAGGACCAGCACGACAAGACCCGTGACGAGCGTGGCCGAGCTCTTGCCCAGCAACCCTTCCAGCGAATGGCGATAGCTGTTCTTCAGGGCCTCCATGGCGCGATCGACCCGGCTCGACAGCCAGTTGCTCTTGGCCGGCCGCAGCAGCTTGGACGCCATCATCGGCGACAGGCTCAGCGCCAGCAGGGCCGAGAAGCCCACGGCGGCGGCGATGGCCACGGCCAGTTCGACGAACAGGCGGCCGATATAACCGGGCAGGAACATCAGCGGCGCGAACACCGAGATCAGCACGATCGTGGTGGCCACCACCGCGAAGAACACCTGGCGGGTGCCGCGCAGGGCCGCCACGGGCGCGGGCTCGCCCTCGTCCACCCGGCGCTGGATGTTCTCGACCACGACGATGGCGTCGTCGACGACGAGGCCGACGGCCAGCACCAGGGCCAGCAGCGTCAGCAGGTTCAGCGAGAAGCCCAGCGGCGCCAGGACGATGAAGGTCGACAGGATGCAGATCGGCGCGACGATCGATGGGATCAAGGCCGAGCGCCAGCTGCCCAGGAACAGCAGATTGACCAGAGCCACCAGGACGATCGAGATCCCCATGGTGATCCAGACCTCGTGGATCGCCTCGGCCGTGAACACCGAGTTGTCGATGGCCACGATCATCTTCGTGCCGGTCGGCAAGGTCTGGTTGATGGTCGCCACTTCCTTGGCGACCGCGTCGGAGATCGCGACGTCGTTGGCCTGGGACTGGCGGGTCAGGGCGATGCCGACTTGCTGGACGCCGTTGCCGCGGAAGAGCTTGCGACGGTCGTCGGCGCCTTCTTCCACGCGGGCCACATCACCCAGACGCACCACGAAGCTACTGGCGTCGGCGCCGCGCAAAGGCAGCTTCAGGAAGTCCTCGGGCTTGGAATAGGCCCGGCTGACGCGGATGGTGAAGTCCTTGGACGTGCTTTCCAGCGAACCGGCGGGCAACTCGACGTTCTGGGCGTTGAGAGCGTTTTCGACGTCGTCGACCGTCACGCCGCGCGCGGCCATGGCGTCGGCGTCCAGCCAGATGCGCATGGCGTAGAGCGGCGCGCCGTACAGGTTCGCCTGGGCGACGCCGGGGATCGTCGACATCCGCTCGACCAGATAGCGGTCGGCGTAGTCGGCCAGCTCCAGCGTGCTGAGCGACGTCGAGGTCAGGTTCAGGACGATGATCGGCGAGCTGTCGGCGTTGGCCTTGGCGATCTGCGGCGGGTCGGCCTGATCGGGGAGGTTCGCCGCCACGCGACTGACCGCGTCGCGCACGTCGTTGGCGGCCGCGTCGAGATCGCGGTCCAGAGTGAAGGTGATGGTGATCTGCGAACGGCCGTCGCGCGAGCTGCTGTTGACCCGGTCGATGCCCTGGATGCCGGCGACCTGGCGCTCGATGATCTGGGTGATCCGCTCCTCGATGACCTCAGCCGAGGCGCCGGTATAGGCCGTCGAGATCGACACTACGGGCGGATCGACACTCGGCAGTTCGCGGATCGGCAGGCTTCTGAACGCGGCTAGACCGACCACGCAGAGGATGATCGCGGCGACCGCGGCGAAGACCGGGCGGCGAACGGAAAGGTCGGAAAGCATCAGCCGGCCTTCTTCTGCTTGTGGCCGCCCGAGGCGCCCTTGTCAGCAGATTCAGCCTTGTCGCCCTTGCCGCCGCCCGGCTTGACCGGCGCGCCGTCCTGAACGCGGTTGAGCCCGTCGCCGACGATCTTGTCACCGGCTTTCAGGCCCGAAGTGATCTCGACGACGCCATCCACCGTCAGGCCCGTCTGAACCACGGTGCGCCGCGCGACTTGTCCCTTGGGGCCCTTGGCGATCAGAAACACCGAGGCCTGGTTGCCTTCGAACTGGATCGCCGCTTCCGGCACGGCCACGCCCTGGTGCTGGCCCTGGTCGATGCCGACCTTGATCAGCATGCCGGGCTTGAGACGACCATCGCCATTAGGGAATTCGGCCCGGGCCTTCAGCGCGCGGGTGGCCGGGTCGATGCGGGTGTCGAGTTGGGCGATGCGGCCTGTGAAGGTCTCGCCGGGCAAGGCGTCCGGCTTGGCGGTGATCGTCAGGCCTTCGCGCAGGATCGGCAGGTAGCGGTCTGGCACCGAGAAGTCGACGCGGATGAGCGAAACATCGTCCAGGGTGACGATCGCCGTTCCGGGGCTGATCAGCGCGCCCGGGGCAATATCGGTAATGCCCACGCGGCCCGAGAACGGCGCGCGGATCACCTTGTCCAGCTTCTGGGCGCCGGCCGAGGCCAGGGCCGCGCGAGCGGTGTCGCGTGCGGCCAGGTACTGGTCAGCCGAAGCGCGGGGAGCAATGCCCTTGTCCGCCAGGGTCTTCCAGCGCTGGTATTCCCGATCGGCCTGGGCCAGCTGGGCCTGGGCCTGGGCGATGCCGGCGTCTTCCTGGTCGCCCTTCAGTTCGACCAGCACCTGCCCCTTGGACACGGCTTGGCCGTCGCTGAAGTGCACGGCGGTGATCAGTTCGGCGGTGTTGGAGGTGATGGTCACCGACTGGCGGCCCTTGGCCATGCCCAGCACCTCGACCCGGTCGGTGAAGGCGCGCGGCTGGACGACAACCTGCGACACAGCCGTGGCGCGACCACCGCCACCCGCACCGCCCTGCCCAGGAGCCTTGCCGCCAAAGGCCAGTTTCAGTCCGCCCGCCACCAGCATCAGCAGGACCGCGACGACCGCCGCGACGAGGAAGAAGTGTCTGCGGATCACGAAAGGCTCCGGGCGCCGAGAGGAGTCGGCCAAGCTAGCAGAAAGCGGCTCATTAGCCGCCAGCCCTAGCCTTCGTCCAGTGACACACGGATGACCGAATATTACAGTCTTGAAATATCAGAACCGCCGCCACACCGCCAGGACGGGTCCGTGATCAGCCGGAGTCTCTTGTCCCGACAACGTCTGGCGCCATCCAGCCTGCAGGCTCCACGCGCACAGGTCGTGCACGATCGAAATCTCGCGCTTCTGCCACCGGGATTTGGCCGGCTTGGATTCCGCTCGGCCGGCATAGGTCTGCACCATCAGAAGCCAGTGGGGCGTGGGCCTGAGCCCCGCCGTGGCGTCGATCCGGGTCTCGTCCGCCAGGCCGCTGCGCTTGAGGCGCGCGACCTGCAGTTCGGCGAAGCCCTGCGCCTTGCGCCACTGCCTCGAGGTTCCCACCAGAAGACGCGCCTCCAGGTCGGTGTCGCCCTGGCCCGGCGCGGCATAGCCCGCGTTGCGTCCAACCCCGTCCTTGATGGCGCCCAGATAAAGGCTGACCGCTGATCGATCCGTATGCACCAACGCATAGCGCAGACCCAACTCGATGGGGCCGAGTCCTTCATAGTCGACGAAATTGTCGTGGCCCCGGGTCACAGCCGCCTTGGTCTGCAGGGTCAGGCGGTCGGTCAGGCCGTACTCGCCGTAGACCGACAGACTTTGGTCGCGCCGAGGATCGATGGGAACCTCGACCTCGGCGGGATCAAAACCCCTGTCGGCCTTCTGGTCCTCGTACTTCAGGATCAGTTGCCCCTCGCCGTCCCGCATCGGCCAAGCCCCAGCCTGGGCCGAACCGGCCGCGCCGACCAGCGCGCAAAAGAAAGCCGCCGCGACCCCAAGGACCGCGGCGGCGTTTCGTTTTCGTCGTTTGGGCGTCAATCAGCGTAACCGGGGGATTCCCGGTCGAGTTTGCGCAGACAGCCGGGCCAGGCCAAACCGGCGATCATGCCCATGCCCATGCCCGTCTGGCTGCGGACCTCGGCCTGGGCCGCGTCCGGAGCCTTGAGCACATTGTCTCGACCGGCGCTGAGCGCCATGACCTGCTGGGCGCAGGCGCGTTCCAGGAAGAACATCCCCAGCCAGCACTCAGCCGCCGTCATCCCCACGGCCAGGGTGCCGTGGTTGCGCAGCATCATCAGCTTTTTCTCGCCGAGGTCGGCCACCAAGCGTTCCCGTTCGTCAAGGTTGAGCGCAATGCCTTCATAGTCGTGATAGGCGAGCTGAGGCAAGACAATTAGCGACTGCTGCGATAGCGGCAGCAGGCCGTCCTTGTTGGCCGACACCCCCACGCCCTGATCAGTGTGCAGGTGCATGACGAAATGGGCGTCCTCGCGAGCGGCGTGGATCGCCGAGTGGATCGTGAAGCCCGCCGGATTGATGAAGTACGGGGTCTTGTCGATGACGTTTCCGTCAAGGTCGACCTTGACGAGCATGGAGGCGGTCATCTCGCCGAAGAACATGCCGTAGGGATTGATCAGGAAGTGGTGCTCGGGCCCCGGGATACGGGCCGAGATGTGGGTGAAGATCATGTCGTCCCAGCCGTGGACGGCGACCAGGCGATAGAGCGCGGCCAGGTCGACGCGGGCCTTCCATTCGGCTTCGCTGACCTGATCCTTGAGCGACGTCGTGATCTGCGTAGCACCGTCGGCCATGAGCGGATCCTCCATAGGTTATCGTTGTTAGCTTGAAGGTCGCGCCGCTGGATGCTTGCGTCAAGCGGCCGTTCGGGACAGGGAGACTCGCGCGTCATCCAATTGGTCCCGAACGAGTTTCCCATGATCCCCTGGCAGCATCTCGACACCGCCAAGGTGCCCGGCGACGGCGAGCCGCTGCGGTTGATGCGGCGCGGGACCGAATACTCGATCATGACCGGCGGCATCGAGCTAATGAACAGCCGTCTCAGTGGCTCGGAAGAAGCCATGGCCGCCCTCGCCTTCGAGCGGATCGGCGCGCGCCCCAAGGCCCGGGTGCTGATCGGCGGGCTCGGCATGGGCTTCACCCTGCGCGCCGCCCTCGCCGCCTTCGGGCCCGACGCCGAGATCGTCGTCGCAGAACTTGTGCCAGGCGTGATCGCCTGGGCGCGGGGGCCGCTGGGGAAGCTGCATGGCGCCAGCCTCGACGATCCCCGCGTGCGCATCCATGAGGGTGACGTCGGTGAGCCGATCCGCGACAGCGAAGCCACGTTCGATGCGATCCTGCTGGACGTTGACAACGGCCCCGGCGGGCTGAGCCGCAAGGAAAACGATGGCCTCTACAGCCCGACGGGCCTGGCCGCCGCCAAGCGCGCCCTGCGTCCGGGCGGCGTGCTGGAGGTCTGGTCCTCGACCCGTGACAGCGCCTTCACCACGCGACTGAAGCGCGCGAGCTACGCCGTCGAGGAGATCGGCGTCCGCGCCCACAAGGGGCGCGGCGCGCGGCATGTGATCTGGATGGCGACGCGGGCTTAATCCCCGCGATCGCCCTTCATCAGCCGCGCCTTGTCGCGCTGCCAGTCGCGGGCGGCCTCGGTCTCGCGCTTGTCGTGGTTCTTCTTGCCCTTGGCCAGGCCGATCTCCAGCTTGGCCAGGCCCTTCTCGTTCCAATAGAGCTTGAGCGGGATCAGGGTGCGGCCGTCCCGCTGGACCGCGCCGATCAGCTTGTCGATCTGCTTGCGGTGCAGCAGCAGCGTTCGGTGGCGGCGCGGCTCGTGGTTGAAGCGGTTGGCGTGGCCGTAGGGCGGGATGTCGGCGTTGATCAGCTTGATCGTCCGCCCTTCCACCGAGGCGTAGGACTCGGCGATGTTGGCCCGACCGACGCGCAACGACTTGACCTCGGTGCCCGTGAGCATCAGGCCCGCCTCCATCGTCTCCTCGATGAAGTAGTCGTACCGCGCGCGACGGTTCTCGGCGATCGGCTTGGTCATCAGACCAGACCCGCCTCGCGCATGGCCTCGAGGATCGCCGGCTTCACCGCGTCGTTGCACGCCGAGATCGGCAGGCGCACGTCGGCCTCGCACAGGCCCAGGTGAGCCATGGCGAACTTGGTCGGCGACGGCGAGGCGTCGAGGAACAGCGCCTTGTGCAGGCGCACCAGGCGATCCTGCCAGTAGAGCGCCGTCTCCCACGCCCCTTGCAGGCAGGCGTTGATGAACGTGGCGCAGGCGTCGGGGGCGACGTTCGAGGTCACCGAGATCACGCCATGACCGCCGTGGGCGATGTAGCCCAGGGCCGTGGGGTCGTCGCCCGACAGCATCACCCAGTCCGGACCGCACAGGACCCGCTGCATCGAGGCGCGGGTCAGGTCGCCGGTGGCGTCTTTGATGCCGATGATGTTGGGCAGTTGGGCCAGACGGGCCAGGGTCTCGTTGGTGACGTCCGACCCCGTGCGGCCAGGCACGTTGTAAACGAACACCGGCAGTTGGACCGCGTCGTTGATCGCCTTGAAGTGCTGATAGATGCCTTCCTGGCTGGGACGCACATAGTAGGGCGTGACCACCAGGGCCGCATCGGCGCCGACGGCCTTTGCGTGGGCGACGAGTTCGATCGCCTCGGCGGTCGAGTTGGAGCCGGCTCCGGCGATCACCGGCACGCGGCCACGCGCCGTCTCCACGCACAGCTCAACGACTCGCTTGTGCTCCTCGTGGCTCAGCGTGGCGGTCTCGCCGGTGGTGCCGACCGGCACCAGACCATGCACGCCGCCGGCGATCTGGCGCTCGACCAGGGCCACGAAGGCTTTCTCGTCCACCGCCCCATCGCGGAATGGCGTGACCAGCGCCGGAAGAACGCCTTTGAACGGAGAATGAGCCATGACTTGCAATTTGCCGTGAGAAACGCGCCGCGATGGTTGCGGCCTGAGGATGGGGGCGGACAATATGTCCCGCTTCCCATGTCCCGCAACCGGTCCGTAGCGCTCTTCACCGATTTGGGGACGTTTCTGCACGGGTCAATCCGTTGCGAAGCGGTCTATAGATGCCCAACGGGGTCGAACCCGCCGCAAATCGGCCCCGCGATCAGCCGAGAACGGCGAGAATACAGCCCCCAAGGGCCGAGAATCGAAGGAGACGACGTTTTGGCGTCAGGGTTGACTAAGGTCTTGTTGGGCGGCGCGGCTGTCGTCGCGCTCTTTGGGGTGGCCCTCGCCCAGGACGACGTCGACCTGCCTCGCGCGCCGCAGCCCTACACCGGCGGCGCCACGCCGCGCGGCCTGATCACAACCCCACCCACGGCGACCTACGCCACACCCGCCGAGGCCGACGCCGCCAATCTGCGCACGGCGGTCAGCAGTCGTGACCCGTCGACGATCCGCATGGCGATGTCCAGCATCCAGGACCCGCTGTCGCGCAAGATCGCCCTGTGGGCGCTGGTCGACACGGCGGCCGAAAGCATGAGCTTCTTCGAACTGGACCAGGCGCGTCGTGACCTGTCGGGTTGGCCGCGCGCCCAGCGTCGCGAGAACGCCGCCGAGAAGGCCCTGGTCACCTCGGGCCTGGACGCCCAACGGATGATCGCCTGGTTCGGCGGTCGCGATCCTCAGACCGCCGAAGGCGCTATGGCTCTGGCGGCCGCCTACCAGGCCGCCGGCCGCACTAACGACGCCAGCAACCTGATTCGCCGCTGGTGGCGCGACCAGGTGTTCGAGTTGGACGCCCAGCGCGGCATGCTGGGCCGGTTCGGCAACCTGCTGACGACCGACGACCACGTCCGTCGCGCCGACATCCTGCTGTACGGCGCCCAGGGTCCCGCGGCCCGCGACATGCTCACCCTGCTGCCGTACGACCAGCAGGCGCCGGCCCAGGCGCGCATCGCCTTCCGCTCCAACGCCAGCAACGCCAACGACCTCTACGCCGCCCTGTCGCCGGCCCAGCAGGCCCAGCCCGGGGTCGTCTTCGAGCGCGCCGCCTATCTGCGTCGCAAGGGCCTGGACACCCTGGCCCTACCGTTGGTCAGCCAGTTCCCCGCCCCGCCCCCCAGCGCCGAAGCGGCCTCAGCCATCTGGCGCGAGCGCAAGCAACTGGTGGTGTCCGCCCTGAAGGCCGGCGACAGCAACGGCGCTTACGCGGCCGCCAACGCCCGCCTGAAGGACGGCTCGGACGCGGCCGAGAGCGAGTTCTACGCCGGCTGGATCGCCTTGAGCCGCCTCAAGAACCCGGACGCGGCCGCCGATCACTTCGCCCGCATCGCCGAGATCGGCGCCTCGCCGATCACCCGTGGCCGGGCTCTCTATTGGCAGGGCCGGGCCGCCGAGGCCCAGGGCGACCGTATCGCCGCCCAGGCCTTCTATGCCGACGGCGCGCGCTACATCACCACCTTCTACGGCCAGCTGGCCGCTGAGAAGGCGGGGATCAAGGAGATCCGCCTCGACAAGGATCCGACGATCACCCAGGCCGATCGCGCCCGCTTCGAGGGTCGCGAACTGGTGCGCGCGGTGCGCACTCTGATGGCCGCCGGGGCGCGCGACCAGGTCCGCGTCTTCGTGCTTTATATCGACGACCAGCTTCCGACCGCCGAGGAAGAGGCCCTGCTGGTCGACCTGGCCCGCGGCTATGGCGACCCGGACCTGGCCATGCGCGCGGTTCGCACCGCCGCCCAGCGCGGCTTCATCCTGCCCGAGCGCGGCTATCCGTTGCTGGACCACCTGTTCACTCCAGGACCGGGCGCGGCCGAGACGGCCTTCGTCTATTCGATCTCGCGGCAGGAAAGCAATTTCGACGCCAACGCCCGCTCCGGGGTTGGGGCGCGGGGCATGATGCAGCTGATGCCTTCGACGGCCGCCATCGTCGCCAGGCAGATGGGCGAAAGCTACAGCGCCGACCGCCTGTCGGATCCGTTCTACAACATGCGCCTGGGCTCGACCTACCTGGGCAGCATGGTCAGCAACTTCAGCGGCTCGTACGTCATGGCTTCGGCCGCCTACAACGCCGGGCCGGGCCGCCCCGCCGCGTGGGTGACGCTGTGCGGCGATCCGCGCGGCGCGACCACCGATCCGCTCGACTTCATCGAGTGCATCCCCTTCTCGGAAACCCGCAACTACGTGATGCGGACCATCGAGACGACCATGATCTACCGCGCTCGCCTGAACGGCGGCACGGCTC
Organism: Caulobacter soli; assembly: GCF_011045195.1. GTDB lineage: Bacteria > Pseudomonadota > Alphaproteobacteria > Caulobacterales > Caulobacteraceae > Caulobacter > Caulobacter soli. The sequence continues at coordinate 3,077,806 of NZ_CP049199.1, forward strand.
CGCTGACCCTGTCCAGCGACCTGAAGCGCGGCGGCTACAACTATGCGGGACCGGCGAGCGCGGGAGCCTTGCCGCCCATCGGAGGGACGACGGCGACCTCTACCGCCATTCCGCAGGGCGGCTACGTGCCCGGAACGCGGTAGCGACCGGCCGGAGCCGGGCCTGGTTTCAGTCCGTGACCAGGCCGTGCAGCAGGCCGTCGAGGGTAACTTTCATCAGTTCCTCGCGCGGCGCCCAGTTGCGGTCCGGCATGGTGATCAGCAGCGCCACCAGGCCGTGGCAGGCGGCCCACAGCACCTGGGCCGCGCTCTCGCCCGAACCGGTGCGCAGGCGGCCGGCGGCGGCGATCTCGTGGATCGGTCCGCTGAACTCGGCGAAGCAGCGATCACCCAACTCGGCCGTGGCGGCCTGCTTTTCCTTGGAGATCACATCCCGCGAGCCGCAGAACACCAGCTGATAGGTGTTGGGATTGTCGAGGGCGAACTTCATGTAGGCCTCGAGCATCAACTTGACCCGCGCCACCGCGTCGATCGGCCGATGGGCGATGTCGACATTGACCGCCAGGAGCTGGCCGATCGCGTCATCGCTGATCTCCAGCAGGATCTGGTCCTTGTCGCGGAAGTGCATGTAGAGCGCGGTCGACGACACGCCCACGGCGTCGGCGATCTTGCGGATCGTCGCCCCCGCATAGCCCTCGGCGATGAAAATCCTCTCCGCCGCGGCTAGGATTTCTCCCCGGCGCAGATGGCCGTCGCCTTTCGGCTTGCGGGCCGACTTGTGCGGCTTCTTCAGCGCGACCGTCACGATATGGCGTTCCCCTACCTAGTCCCCGAACGCGACACTAAACGGGAATCACACAGAGGTCGCAACTCTCGACGATTTACGCGAAACGCGTGTTTTTCCGTTTGACACTTTATGGTTGAAGATTCGTTATCTGCTCGCTGGATCCGATAGAGCGCGGCGGGGGCGATGGCGCGAGAGGAAAGAGACCAGCAACAGCGCGCGTTTGCGGCGAATGCGGTCCACGACGGCTGGTTCGAGGGCGAGCTCGATGATCCGACATCGGCGACCAAGCCACAACACGACGGCGCGCATCGGCGATTGTCGCGTGGCCAAATCATCGGACTGGCGATCTTGCTCGGGAACCTGCTTCTCCTCGCGTCGACGCAGTTCGACGTGATGCTGCAGGGACTTCATCTGCTGTTCTTCGTCGGTTTCATGGGTCACTCGACCGTCAAGCTGGCGGCCGCCTTCACGCCACGCGCATCGCCCCTTGCCCCGCCACTGCCCGACGAGGCCTTGCCCGCCTATACGATCATCGTCCCCCTCTATCGCGAAGCGGCGGTGGCGGCCGAACTGATCGCCAATCTGGCGCGGCTGGACTATCCACGCGATCGCCTGCAGGTGCTGATCGTGCTGGAGGCCCGGGACCACGAGACCCAGGCCGCGTTCGGGGCCCTGGACCTGCCGGCCGGCTTCCAGGTGCTGATCGCCCCGCCCGGCTCGCCACGGACCAAACCCCGCGCCTGCAACATCGCGCTGGAGCGAGCCCACGGCGAACTGGTGGTGATCTACGACGCCGAGGACGCGCCGCATCCCGGCCAGCTTCGCGAGGCCGCCGCGCGTTTCGCCCAGGCCGACGCCGGCCTCGCCTGTCTGCAAGCGCCGTTGCGGATCGAACCCGATCCGCGCTTCCTGCCCGATCAGTTCGCCCTCGAATACGCCGTGCTGTTCGACGTCTTCCTGCCGGCCTTGGCCCGCTGGGGCCTGCCCTTCCCGCTGGGCGGCACCAGCAATCACTTCCGAGCCTGCCATTTACGGGCCGTGTCGGGCTGGGACGCCTACAACGTCACCGAGGACGCGGACATCGGCTTCCGCCTGGCCGCCCAGGGTCACCGGCTGGGTGTTCTGACCCTGCCAACCTTCGAGACCGCCCCCACGGCCTTGACCGTCTGGCGGCGGCAGCGGGCGCGCTGGATCAAGGGCCACCTGCAAACCCTGGCCGTGCATGCCCGGGGCCGCGCCGCCCGCACCCCGAGCGGCGTCGTGGCGCTGGTGCTGACCCTGGCCTTGCCGGTGGCCTCGTCCCATCTGCACGGTCCGATGTTCGCCTGGCTGTTGCTCCAGTGGGTGGGCTCGCTGCTCGACCTGTTCCCCGACGTTCCGGCCATGGACTGGATGCTGATGTTCTTCGGCTGGAGCTGCGCGGCGATCGCCGGCGCCCAGGCCCAGCGACGGGCCGGGCAACGCGAGAGGATCCTGCCTTTGCTCGGCGCGATCGTCTATTGGCCGCTCCAGAGCCTGGCGGCGATCGAGGCGCTTCGCCAGTTCGTGGTCGCGCCCTTCCACTGGGACAAGACTCCGCACACGCCCCGCGCCGCCAACCCTCTGCTGCCCCGCCTGCTGGCTCGGACTGGACGGGCCTTGCCCTGAGCGCGTATTGGCGGGGCATGGATCCGACTATCGCCGCCGCCCCCCTCGTCATGCGCACCACTGGCTGGGCCGACTACGCCTTGCTGGACAGCGGCCATGGCAAGAAGCTGGAGCGCTACGGTCGCTACACCGTCGTGCGCCCCGAGCCGCAGTGCTTCTGGGCTCCGCGCCTGGACGCCAAGGTCTGGGACAACGCCGACGCCGTCTTCGACCCCTCCGACGAGGACGAGGCCGGCCGCTGGCGCTTCAAGGGACGGCCGCTGGAGAAATTCGACCTGGCCTGGGGCGAGGCCAAGTTCCACGGCCAGTTCACGCCCTTCCGACATCTGGCCTTCTTCCCCGAGCAGGCCGCCAATTGGGCCTGGCAGGACCAGCGGGTCCGCGCCTTCAAGACCCGCCAGCCCAAGGTGTTGAACCTGTTCGGCTATACCGGCGTCGCCAGCCTGGTCTGCGCCGCCGCCGGCGCGGCCGTCACCCACGTCGACGCCTCCAAGAAGTCGGTCGGCTTCGCTCGCGAGAACGCCGCCTTCGCCGGTCTCGCCGACAAGCCGATCCGCTGGATCGTCGAGGACGCCCGCCGCTTCGTGGCCCGCGAGGTGCGGCGCGGCTCGCAATATGACGGCATCATCCTGGATCCGCCGAAGTTCGGGCGCGGGGCCGACGGCGAGGTCTGGCGGCTGTTCGAGGACCTGGCCGAGCTGACCACGAACTGCGCCCAGATCCTGGCCCCCGACGCCTCGTTCCTGCTGATGAACGCCTATGCCGCCCGGGTCTCGGGCGCGGCGATGTCGGGCTTGCTGGCTCAGGAGCTGAAGGGCCGCGGCGGTGTGATCGACTGGGGCGAGCTGTCGCTGGTCGAGGAAAAGGGCGACCGCCAGATCGGCCTGTCGTTCTTCGCCCGCTGGGCTTCGGAGTAAGCGCCGTGAACGCCCCCCAGCACGCCAAGACCGTCACCTCTCTGTCGAACAACACCGTCAAGGCCGTCCGCGCCCTGCATATGCGCAAGGAACGCGAGGAGAGCGGCCTGTTCCTGGCCGAGGGCCTGAAGATCGTCATCGAGGCGATCGACTGCGGCCACGCGCCCAAGATCCTGATGTACGGTCGCGACGCCGCCGATCACCCGATGCTGCAGAAGGCCAGCCAAGCCTGCCTGAAGGCCGGCGGCGAAGTGATCGAGGTCAATCGCGAGATCCTCGAAAAGGTCTCGCGCCGCGACAATCCGCAGGCGGTGGTCGGGGTGTTCAAGCAGGTCTACACGCCGCTCAGCGCCATCGTGCCGCAGAGCGCCCCGTGCTGGGTGGCCATGCAGGCCGTGCGCGATCCCGGCAACCTGGGCACCGTGATCCGCACCGCCGACGCGGCCGGCTGCGGCGGGGTGATCCTGGTCGGCGACTGCGTGGATCCCTATTCGGTCGAGGGGGTGCGGGCCACCATGGGCTCGATCTTCGCGGTCAAGATCGCCAAGGCCAGCATCCAGGAGTTCCTGGCCTGGCGCGACGAGTGGCCCGGCAGCGTGGTCGGCACCCTGCTGACCGCCACGGTCGACCACAAGAGCGCCGACTATGTGAAGCCGTCGCTGATCCTGATGGGCAACGAGCAGCAGGGTTTGCCGCCCGAACTGGCCGCCGCCTGCGACGTCAACGTCAAGATCCCGATGCGCGGCCGGGCCGACAGCCTGAACCTGTCGGTGGCGACGGGGATCATGATCTACACGGTGACCGGCTAGTGCGATCGCGGCGGGGCGTGAGCGTAGCGATCGTCCTGGCGCTGAGCGCCGTCGCTTCCATGGCTGGCGCCCAAGACGAGCCCGCTCCCGTCGCCTCCATCGAGGCCCCCGCCGACGCGACGCCAGCGATCGGCTCGGGCCCCTATCGCTACCAGATGACGCTCCGCTACGGCCAGGGCGAGGCCGAGCGGCGCATGCCGTTCGCCCTCAGCCTAAAAGAAGGCCTCCTGCCGTTCGTGGCCGAGGAGAAGGCGGTCTGGCGCGGCGTGACCGACGACGAAGGCCGCACGCCCGTCTTCGCCCTGCCGAACAGGATCACCGCCAAGGATGTGTTGTTTCGCCCGCGGCTCGGCGACGGTCCGCTGGGCGAGCAGATGCAGTTCGTCTCCGAGGCCGACGGCCATGGCCTGACGCTCCACTATCGGCTGGTGCTGTGCACCAGTCCGCCCCAGCAGTTCTCCGGCCTGTCCGACGGCGACGGCGTCACCGCCTACGCCGCCTCGACCACCCCGGCGCATATTCTGGCCTACGCCCTGGATGACGATCCCCACTTCGTCGGGCGCGACGAGGTGTTGTTCTGGACCGACAAGGCCGAGCCTGGCGTCGATGTCCTGGACCGCAAAGCCGTCAAGGCGCGGGCTAAGCAATTGAAGGCCAACCGCAAGGCCTGCAAGAAGGCCTAGCCGCGACTGGGGCCATTCGCACCGTGCCGAACCTTAAGTCCCCAAGATCGCACAAGATATGCTATGATGTGTGGGCGCGTCGGATCTCGACGCCCTTTTCACTCTCAGAAACGCACACCCCGCGACGGTTCGTTCCGCCCTCGGCAGAACGGACAGTCGCTGTTGCGTCTCTTATGCGGACGACGAAGACGCCATGGCTCAACGCGCGGAAATCACCAGCATCGCCCGGAACGGGCGCCACAGCACCTACGAGCGGATCACCCACGTCTGCGGCGGCGTCGACAAGCCGTGGAAGCTGACGATCAAGGAAGCCATCAAGCTGATCGACACCGGCAAGTGGCAGTTCTTCGTCATGCGGGACGGCGCGCCGGTGAAGGTCGAGGCGCTGAACAGCCGCACGGGCTGCCGGTATCTTAAGACGGCCAACGACCGGTACGAGCCGCACGACATGCTGGCCTTGCCCGACTGCCCGGCCGACGAGGCCGTGGCCTGACGCCAGGCGAATGGGGACGGGCCGACAGGCCCGCCCCCGCTTGGCGAACTACTTGATGCGCGTCCACTTCTCGGTCTTGCAGAAGGGCGCCACGATGCAGCCCTTGAGCTTCAGCTCATTGGCCGAGACCACGGTGATCGTGCCCGAATAGGTGCCGCCGTCCGCGGCGTTGTAGACCTTACCGCCGGTCCACTTGGACGGGCCGCCGGTGAAGTCGTACAGCATCTGCATGTTCTTCAGGGGCCGGCCACGCAAGGACGCGTCCTTATTCTTCTCGTCCTTGACGGTCGGATCCTTCTTGATGTGATCCGAATTGACCAGCTTGCCGCACAGGCTGTTGCCGCAGCGGCTGATCTCGACCTGGCCGCCATTGGTCTGGGTCTGCCACAGGCCCGTGGCGTCCTGGGCGAAGGCCGAGGCGGAAACGGCGGACAGGGCCAGCGCGGCGGCGAGGATAGGCAATCTCATGGGGTCGTCTCCCTAGTTGTTATCCCTTTCTAACGCGCGTTCGGCTGAACCGGCCATGAATTGATGGCCAAGTTCGAACAAGCCTGGCCGATCTCCTAGAAGGTCCGGCGTTTCGAGGACGGGCTCGAGCAGGTCGTATAGCTGTCGGCGTTGAGCCTTCCGGCCACCATGCCCAGCTTGGCCGGCAGGTCGCGGATGTGCGAAGCGCCGGTTTCCTTGACCGCCGCCAGGGCCACGCTGCCGCAGGCGAAGGCGTCCTGCGCGGCGTCGTGGTGCTTGAAGTCCACGCCCAGGAAGTCGCAGACGGCGTTCAGCTTGGCCGACGGCAGGTCCGGCCAGGTGTTCTTGGCCACCTGCACCGTGCAGATGTAGTCGAAGCAGGGAAACGCCAGGCCATAGAGCTCGCAGGTGCGACGCATCACGCTGATGTCGAACGACGCATTGTGGGCGATCACCGTCGCCGTCTCGATCCGGGGCCGCAGCCGCGCCAGCACGTCCGGAAACGCATCGGCGTCCTCGACATCGGCGGGGCGGATGCCGTGGACGGCGATGTTCCAGCCCGAGAACCGCATGTCGATCGGCCGGATATAGTGGTGCTCCACCTCGGTGATCCGTCCGTCCTCGATCCAGGCCAGGCCGATGGCGCAGGGGCTGGAGCGTTGTTCGTTGGCGGTCTCGAAGTCGATGGCGACGACGGGCATCCTAGCCGCCCACCATGGCCAGCCACTCGTCCTCGGTCATCACCTGGATGCCCAGGTCCGTGGCGGTCTTCAGCTTCGAACCCGCGCCGGGACCGGCCACGACCAGGTCGGTCTTCTTGGACACCGACGAGGCGACCTTGGCCCCCAGCCCCTCGGCCTGGGCCTTGGCCTCGTCGCGGGTCATCTTCTCCAGCGAGCCGGTGAAGACGATGGTCTTGCCGGCCACGGCGGTGTCGGTCTTGGGCTTGGCGACGGCCTGGATGTCGAGCTCGGCGATCAGGTTGGCCACCTTCTCGCGATTGTGCGCCTCGGCGAAGAAACGGGCGATCGACTGGGCCGCCACGGGACCGATCCCGTCGATGGCGGCCAGTTGCAGATAGTCGTCGCCCGGCGCCCCCTGCCCCGCCTCGGCCAGGGCTTGAGCGAAGCCGCTCCAGTCGCCGTATCGCTCGGCCAGGGCCGCTCGGGCCGGCTTGTTCAGCTTGGGCACGGCGTGGCCGATCTTGACCTCCAGGCTGTCGGCCTCGGGCCAGGGATCGGCCTTCAGACCGCCCTTTCCGGCCTCGACCAACTCGTCGCGCGCCTTGGGACCGACCCCGGCCGCGCCCGACAGCTCCAGATAGACCGCCCCCGGCAATTGCCCCGCCGCTCGCTCGGCGGCGGCCTGCAGGTCCTGGAAGCGGTCGAAGTTACGGGCCAGCACGGTCGAGGTCGTCTCGCCGATGTCGCGCATGCCCAGGCCGTAGATCACCCGGTCCAGGCCGATGGTCCGCCGCGCCTCGATGCCCTTGATCAGGTTGGCGACCGAGGTCTCGCCATAGCCGTCGCGGGTCCGAAGCTCCGTCAGCTTCTCCTCGTCCTTGGCCAGCTTGAAGATGTCGGCCGGCTCCTTGATCCAGCCCGCCTCGAAGAAGGCGGCCAGCTGCTTCTCGCCCAGCCCCTCGATGTCGAAGGCGCGGCGGGAGACGAAGTGGCGCAGGTGCTCGATGCGCTGGAACGGACAAGCGAACTCGCCGCTGCACCGGCGCACCACGGTCTCGGCGCCGGAGGCCGTGGTCTCCTTGACGATCGGCGTGTGCAGCGGGCACGGGCAGTGGGTCGGGAATTCGAACGGCACGGCGTCGGCCGGCCGTTCCTCCAGCACGGGCCCGACGATTTGCGGGATCACGTCGCCGGCCCGTTGCAGGATCACCGTGTCGCCGACCATCACGTTCTTGCGGGCGATCTCGTCGGCGTTGTGCAGGGTGGCGTTGGTCACCGAGACCCCGCCCACCGTCACCGGCTTCAGCCGCGCCACCGGAGTGATCGCGCCGGTGCGGCCCACCTGCAGGTCGATCGCCTCCAGAATGGTGCGGGCCTGCTGAGCCGGGAACTTGCGGGCGATGGCCCAGCGCGGCGAGCGCGAGACGAAGCCCAGGCGGCGCTGCTGCTCCAGGTCGTCGACCTTGTAGACGACGCCGTCGATGTCGAAGGCCAGCTTGGGCCTCAGCTCCTCGAAGGCGGCGTAGGCGTCCAGCAGGCCTTGGGCGTCTTGAACACGGGTGGCCGGTGGAGCCGTCGTCACGAAGCCCCAGTCGTGGAGCTTCTCCAGCGCCTCCCACTGGCCGGTCGCGAACGGGCCGCTAGTCAGGCCCCAGGCATAGGCGAAGAACCGCAGCGGTCGCTGGGCGCTGATCTTCGGATCGATCTGGCGCAGCGAGCCGGCGGCGAAGTTGCGGGGGTTGGCGTAGGTGCGCTGGCCGGCCTCGAGCGCGGCGGCGTTGAAGGCGGCGAAGGCCTCCAGCTCGACATAGACCTCGCCGCGGATCTCGATCTCTTCGGGCCAGCCGGATCCCTTCAGCTTGTGGGGGATGTCGGCGATGGTGCGCAGATTGGCGGTGACGTCTTCGCCCACCCGGCCGTCGCCCCGCGTCGCGCCCTGGATCAGCACGCCGTTCACGTAGCGCAGCGAGGCCGACAGGCCGTCGATCTTGGGCTCGGCGGTGTAGAACACCGGCTCGCTTCCGAGCCGCAGGAAGCGGCGGATGCGGGCGTCGAACTCGGTGGCCTCGTCGTTGGAGAAGGCGTTGTCGAGGCTCAGCATCGGCACGCCGTGCTCGACCGGCGAGAACTGCTCGGCCCGCGCCGCGCCCACCCGCATCGACGGCGAGTTCTCGCGGATCAGCTCGGGAAACCGGGCCTCGATGTCGAGGTTGCGCCGCTTGAGGGCGTCGTACTCGCCGTCGGTGATCGTCGGCGCGTCCTGCTGGTGATAGCGCAGGTCGTGCGCCGCCAGCTCGTCGGCCAGCCAGGCCAGCTCGGCATCGGCTTGGTCCTTGGTGAGGTCGGCGACGGCGATCTGAGACACGGGCGAATCCAGAGGCTGGGGAACGGAGGCAGACTAGCGGGGGGCGGATGTTCCGGGGAGGATTTTGTAGCGACCACTTCCCCCTACGGACCGCTTCGCGGTCGTCTTCCCCCGGAGGGGGAAGAGCCTCCTTGGCGAACGCAGCACGAGGCTCCGCCCCCTACGGGGGCGGACAGACGGCGAAGCCGTCAGGTGGGGGCAAGTGGGTGTGATCTCACGCCAAAGGCCATGAGTTGGTGGGAAGGGTGCGAAGCGCCCGGGCCTCGCCCGGAGTAGCTTTGATTTGAGTACCGTTTCGACGAAGTTCAGGCGCTTCGCGTGGAACCGTTTTCCAGAAGCCTTCGGATCGCGGATTTTTAACCCGCTCCGATGGAGGCCCCCGACGGGCGGAGAGTCGGCTGAACTCTCCGGACCGTGCGAGCGATTTCAGCCCGCACCTGCTGCGTTCGCCGATCCCTCGCCGCCTGGGCTTCGTCCTGTGTTTCAAGGAACCTGCCCAGGACGTCCGAAGCGTCACTCAAGACCACCGACGAGCGCTTCCCGCTCGACCACCCCTGAAAGCCGTTCGGTCGCCGGCCGGACGCCCTCCCCGTGCTCTCAGGTGGGATCAGGATACGGGCGGTCTGGAGGGGTGAGGATAGATTGGGGTCGAGAAAGTTCAGGGCTTTGAAATCTCTGAACTTCAATCTCCATCCGCCGAGGATAAACGCCTGCTGACGGAGACACACGTATGCGCGTGCCTCCAGGCCCGCACCTTGCTCTCAGACGGCCAAGGAGCCCGCCGCATGTCCCGAACCGCCACGATGTCCCAGGCCGGCCTGTCGCGCGGCGGCGCCCTGGACCTTCTGCGGTTCGTCGCGGCGCTGTTCATCGTGCTCTATCACGTGGCCGAGCGCGCGCCGGTGTCGCTGTTCGCCATCCATCCGGCCTTCGGGCGCGGCTATCTGGCCACCGATTTCTTCCTGATGCTGTCGGGCTATGTGCTGGCCAAGACCTACGGCCCGCGCGTGCTCGGCCCCAAGGATCAGGGAGGGGGCGTGAGCACCGCCGAATTCCTCAAGCGCCGCCTGCTGCGCATCTGGCCCGCCCACCTGGTCATGCTGGCCCTGTTCGTGGCCTTCGTTCTGGTCACCGGCGCCATCGGCCTGGCCCCGCAGAACCCGCAGTGGTTCCAGTGGAGCCAGTTGCCGCCGCAGGTCTTCCTGGTGCAGGCTTGGTTCGTGCCCGGCGCGTCGGGCTGGAACATGCCGACCTGGACCCTGTCGGCCCTGATCGTCTGCTACGCCGGCTTCCCGGCCGCCTGGCGCGCCACGGCCAGGATCGCCTCGCCCTGGACCACCCTGGCGATCGGCGTGGCGCTGTTCCTGGCCGTCGACCACGCCGCCAAGGTCGTGACGGGCATCCCCGCCCACCAGTTGCCGTTGCGCTTCGGCCTGGTGCGGGGGATCCCGCTGTTCGTCCTGGGCATGCTGATCGCCCGTCTGCCCACCACGATCGCACCGCGCCTGGCCGATGGCCTGGCCATCCTGGCCGGGGTCGGCGTCCTGGCCCTGCAGGTCGCTGGCCGCTTCGACCACGCCAGCCTGGCCCTGCTGGGCCTGCTGATCTACGCCGCCGGCGCTTCGGGAGCCAAGGGTTGGGGCTGGGCCGGCCTGGCGGGTCGCCTGTCGTTCTCGCTGTTCCTGAGCAACCAACTGGTCGCCGTGGTCTGGTTCGGCCTGCTGCGGGCGGTCGAGAGCAAGCTGGGCGTCCAGGGCCCGATGTTGTGGGTCGCCTGGGCCCTGGCCCTGCCCGCCTGCGTCGCGGCCGCCTGGCTGTTCGAACGCTTCGTCGACGCGCCGTTGCAGGTGTGGATCAGGGGCTGGTCGCGGAAGGATACAGCGGCCAAGACCGAGCCGGCGCTCGCCTAATTCTCGACACCCCACCGTTGTCATCCCGGAAAGCGCGCAGCGCTTGTCCGGGACCCAGGTGAACCGCACCGCATCTGCCCAGTCCCCTGGGTCACGGACAGCCACTGCGGGGCTTCCGAGATGACAGCCGTTTGAGCTTTGCGGCGCGGTGGAACTACCCGATCAGCGCCTTGGCCGCCGCCCGTGCGGCCTCGGTGACCTCGGCCCCCGACAGCATGCGGGCGATCTCTTCCTGGCGCTCGGCGGTCGACAGCGGTTCCACCCGGGTGCGGGTCGAGGTGTCGTCGCCGGACTTGGCGATCCGCCAGTGGGCGTCGGCCCGAGCCGCGACCTGGGCCGAATGGGTGACGACCAGCACCTGGGCGTTCGCCGCCAGGCGCTTCAGGCGCAGGCCCACCGCGTCGGCCACGGCCCCGCCCACGCCCTGGTCGACTTCGTCGAAGATCATCAGCGGCTGAGGACCTTCGCGGCCCGCCAGGGCCGCCTTCAGGGCCAGGGCGAAGCGGGCCAGTTCGCCGCCGGAGGCGATGGCCTCCATCGGGCCGAACGGCGCGCCGGGATTGGTCGAGATCTCGAAGGCCACGCGGTCGACGCCGGTGGGGCCCGCGCGATCCTCGTCGAGGGGCTCGACGGCGACGCGGAACCGGGCCTTTTCCAGCTTCAGCGGCGCCAGCTCGCTCTCGACGGCGGCGGCCAGGCGGTCGCCGGCGGCGCGGCGCTCGGCCGACAGGGCCTGGGCGGCGTAGAGATAGGCGTCGCGGGCGTCGGCGGCTTCCTGCTCGGCGGCCTTCAGGGCCTCGCCCGAAGTCTCGATGGCCTGCAGCTGGGCGGCGAACTCGGCGCGCTTGCCGGGCAGCAGCTCGGTAGCGACGTTCAGCTTGCGGGCCATGGCGCGCAGAGCGAACAGACGCTCCTCGGCCTTTTCCAGGCGGTCGGGCTCGAACTCGAAGCTCTCGGCGGCGGCGTCGATGGCGGCGACGGCTTCCTGGGCCTCGACCAGGGCGCGGTCGACCGCCTCGCAGGCGGCGGCCAGGCGGGTGACGGCCGGACCGTCGGCGGGGGCGCCGGCCTGGATGGCGCGGTCGCGGGCCCGTTCCAGGGCGCGGAAGGCGCTGGCCAGCTTGCCCGACAGGGCGTCACCGCCCAGGGTTTCGCTGGCGGCGGCGATGTCGGCCAGGGCCTTCTCGGCCGAGCCCAGCAGGGCCCGCTCCTCGGCCAGGGCCGTCTCCTCGCCCTCGCGCGGATCCAGCCGGTCCAGCTCGGACAGGCGCAGGGTCAGTTCCTCGGTCTCGACGGCGGCGCGGTCAGCCAGGTCGCGCAGGGCGGCGGCCTTCTCGCGGGCGGCGCGCCAGCCGCTCCAGGCCGAGGCCACGGTCGCCACGCGGACCTGCCCGAAGGCGTCCAGCAGGGTGCGATGGGTGCGCACGTCCAGCAGGCCGACGGTCTCATGCTGGCCATGGACCTCCAGCAGCAGCGCGCCCAGGTCCTTGAGCACCCCGACGCTGGTGGCCTGGTCGTTGACGAAGGCCCTGGAGCGGCCGTCGGGCGACAGCTGGCGGCGCAGGACCAAGTCCTCGTCGCGGGCGTAGTCCAGGCCCTTGTCGTCCAGATAGGCGAAGGCGGCGTGGTCGGCCGGCAGGGCGAACATGGCCGTGGCGCTGGCGTGGCCGGCGGCTCCCCGACGAACGAGCCCCGCATCGGCCCGCGCGCCCGTCGCCAGGCCCAGGGCGTCCAGAATGATCGACTTGCCCGCCCCGGTCTCGCCGGTGAGCGCGGTCAGGCCCGGGCCGATGGCCAGGTCCAGGCTTTCGATGAGCACGACGTCGCGGATGGAGAGACCGATCAGCATGTCGCGCAGGATCGCCGGGAATCACGGTTTTTCATAGAGGGCTTGTTCTCGTCACGTTCTCACCGGCTTTTGGAGCCGAGCCGGAACGGAAAACGGGCCGATCCTGGAGGATCGGCCCGTTTGAAATCTACATCCCCAGGACGCCCCTCAGGCCGCCCTTCTTGGTCTTGGTCGCGCCTGGCGGGGCCAGGGTGGTGTCCTTGTCGTGGATCAGGCGATCCAGCATGTTCTTCTTGTTGCCGGCCTTCAGCGGCTCGACGGCGGGCTTGAGGCCGTTGTTGGTCAGCAGCTTGTAGGCCTCGGCGTACCAGGCGTCGCCCGGGAAGTTGTAGCCCAGCACCGCGCCGTTGCGCTTGGCCTCGTCCAGCAAGCCCAGGGTCAGGTAGCTCTCGACCAGGCGGTAGAGGGCTTCGGGCGTGTGCGAGGTGGTCTGGTGGCGATCCACCACGGTGCGGAAACGGCCGATGGCCGCCAGGGTCTGGCCGTTCTTCAGATAGTAGCGGCCGATCGTCATTTCCTTGCCGGCCAGCTGGTCGCTGACCATGTCGATCTTCAGGCGCGCGTCCTGGGCGTATTCCGAGTTGGGATAGCGCTGGACCACGTCGCGCAGCGCGGCCATGGCCTGCTCGGTGGCGGCCTGGTCGCGGTTCACGTCGACGATCTGCTCGAAATAGCAGATGGCCTTCAGATAGTAGGCGTACGAGGCCGACGGGTTGCCCGGGTACAGGCCGATGAAGCGGTCGGCGTCCGAGATCGCCTCGCTGTACTGGTTGCCCTGGTAGTGCGCGTAGCCGGTCATCAGGATCGAGCGGCGCGACCATTCCGAATAGGGGTGTTGGCGCTCGACCTCGCGGAAGTAGTCGACGGCCTCGTTCCAGTTGCCGCGGTCCAGGCGGTTGGCGCCGGTCGAATAGAGCAGCTCCACCGGGCGCTCTTCATAGGCCAGAGACGGCTTCTTGTGTTTGCCCGCGCAGGCGGAGACCGACAGGGCGACCAGCACGGCGGTCGCGACGGTAGCGGCCTGGCGTCCCGAGAAATTACGAAGCACGGACTTTTCACCCTCGAAGCAAACGTGCGCCCCTGCGCCGTGCAAGGCTTCTACACCACGCCGATGCGGGCGCAAATGGAAGCCGAGCCGTGACGAGGATACGCCCCAAGACGCAATCCCCCGAGGAATCCGCCCAAACCCTACAGACATCGGCTTTTTGACCAAATCAGGTCGAAGACCGATGCGTTCGTATCAGATTGTCAGACGGCTTGCGCCAGTTCCACCGAATGCGCGCGCATCCGCCAGGCCGAGGGGTTGGCCATCAGGGCCCGGACGATGGCGTTGTTCAGGCCGTGGCCGGCCAGGACGCCCTCGAAGCGGCCGATGATCGGCGCGCCCAGCACGTAGAGGTCGCCCACCGCGTCCAGCGCCTTGTGGCGCACGAACTCGTCGGGACGGCGCAGGCCTTCGGGGTTCAGGACCCGGTCGCCGTCGATGACCACGGCGTTCTCCATCGAGCCGCCGCGGGCCAGGCCGATGGCGCGCAGGGCCTCGACGTCGCGGACGAAGCCGAAGGTGCGGCAGTCGGACAGCTCGGCGCGGAACGATTCCTCGTCGACGGCCAGGTCGACGCGCTGGCGGCCGATGGCCTTGCTGTTGAAGGCGATCTCGAAGGCGACTTCGAAGCGGTCACACGGCGACAGGCTGGCCAGCTTGTCGCCCTCCTCGACCACGACGGGCGCGAGGATTTCGATGTAGCGGCGGGCGGCTTCCTGCTTGCGGCGACCGGCGCGGTCCAGGATCTGGACGAAGGGCTCGGACGAGCCGTCCATGATCGGAACCTCGGGACCGTCCAGCTCGACGACGCAGTTATCGATGGCGAGGGCGGCCAGGGCGGCCATCAGGTGCTCGATGGTCGAGACGCGCACGTCGGCGGCGTTGTTGATGACGGTGCCCAGCTGGGTCTGGCAGACGGCGTCGGGCGAGACCGGCACGCGGTTGTCGCGATCATGGACGTCGGTGCGCACGAAGACGACGCCGGCGTCGACCGGCGCCGGGCGCACGGCGACGCGCACGTGCGATCCGGTATGCAGGCCCACCCCGGCGAAAATCACCGGTCCGGCGACCGTATGCTGAAAATATGCCGAAGCCGACACTTGAAACCCTTACCTACCAGCGGGGCGGTTCACTGACCGCCTTCTCGCCCCACGTACCATTTAGGGACAATGCTGCGTCGCGGCAAAGCAAGTCCTGTTTCGGATTGTTACCTTACTAGCGGATTGTTTTTGATGGCTTTTTTGGTCGATCAGTGGTCACTTTTTTGTCGCATTGCAGAGCTTACGCCGTTCAGGGACGATCTTTCGCCTTCCCCTGGCTTCGCGCGCACGTCCTCGCTAGGCTCTGGCTGTTTTTCGACGCCAACACCCTCCTGGATCCCGTTTCGATGACCAAGACCTTGCGCATAGCCGCCTCCGCCCTCGCCTTGTCCCTGGCCGCCTTCGCCGTCGCGCCGGTGGCTCTGGCGCAAAGCGGCCGAGGCTTCACCGCCAAGGACATGGTGCAGCTGGAGCGGATCAGCGATCCGCGCGTGTCGCCGGACGGTCGCTTCGTGGTCTACAGCCTACGGACGATGGACCTGCCGGCCAACAAGGCCTCGATGTCGCTGTGGATCGCCGACCTGAAGGCCAAGATGGCGCCGCGCCGGCTGGCCGTCTCGGAAGGCGGCGCGACCAGCCCCCGCTGGTCGCCGGACGGCAAGGGCCTCTACTTCATCTCGGGGCGGACCGGCGGCCTGGACCAAGTCTACCGCACCGACGCGGCCGGTGAGACCGCCATCCAGGTGACGAAGGCTCCGTTCGACGTCGGGGCCTTCAAGATCGCGCCGGACGGCAAGACCATCGTCATCGCCCAGACCGTGTTCCCCGATTGCGACACGCTGGACTGCACCAAGGACAAGCTGGCCGCCAAGGGCGGGGTCAAGACCACCGGCGTGGTCTTCGACAAGCTGTTCATCCGCCACTGGGACGCCTGGAACGACGGCCTGCAGAACCACCTCTACGCCCTGGCGCTGAACGAGGCGGGCGTGGCGACAGGCGCGCCGGTGGCGCTGATGAACGGCTTCAACGGCGATGCGCCGACCAAGCCGTTCGGCGGCGACGAGGACTTCGTCATCACCCCGGATGGCAAGTCGGTGATCTTCTCGGCCAAGCCGGCCGACCGCGAGGAGGCCTGGAGCACCAATTACGACCTGTGGCGCGTTCCGCTGGACGGTTCGGCCAAGCCGGTCAACGAAACCACGACCAACAAGGCCATGGACTCCCAGCCCACCGTCTCGCCCGACGGCAAGGCCACCGCCTGGCTGGCCATGAAGCGCCCTGGCTTCGAGGCCGACCGCCTGGCGATCATGGTCCGCGAGGGCGACAAGGTCCGCGAGCTGTCGCCCGCCTGGGACCGTTCGGCCCAGTCGATCACCTGGAGCGCCGACGGCCAGACGATCTACACGACGGCGGAAGACATCGGCCAGACCAAGCTGTTCGCGGTCGACGTCAAGACCGGCAAGGTCAACGCCCTGACCGGCGAAGGCCATGTCAGCGCGCTCGCCCTGGGCGGCGGAACCCTGGTCTACGCCCAGGACAACCTCAAGGGCCCGGCCCAGCTCTACGCGATCCCCACCGGCAAGAAGGCCGGCGCGCCCATCAAGCTGACCAACAACAACGCCGAGGCCCTGGCCGGCGTGGCCATGGGCGAGGCCGAGCAGTTCAGCTTCCCCGGCTGGAACGGCGAGACCGTGCACGGCTATGTGGTCAAGCCGGCCAATTTCGATCCGGCCAAGAAGTACCCCGTGGCCTTCCTGATCCATGGCGGCCCGCAGGGATCGTTCGGCAACCTCTTCCACTATCGCTGGAACGCCCAGACCTACGCCGGGGCCGGCTACGCCGTGGTGATGATCGATTTCCACGGCTCGACCGGCTACGGCCAGGCCTTCACCGACGCGATCAGCCAGCATTGGGGCGACCGCCCGCTGGAAGACCTGCAGAAGGGCTGGGCCTTCGCGACCGGCAAGTACGGCTTCCTGGACAAGGACCGCGCCTGCGCCCTGGGCGGTTCGTACGGCGGCTTCATGGTCAACTGGATCGCCAGCCAGTGGAAGGAGCCGTGGAAGTGCCTGGTCGACCACGACGGCATCTTCGACAGCCGCTTCATGGGCTATTCCACCGAAGAGCTGTGGTTCAGCGAGTGGGAAAACGGCGGCCCGCCCTACGCGGCCAACACCACCTACGCCAAGTTCAACCCGGCCGACCATGTCGACCAATGGAGCGTCCCGACCCTGGTGGTCCAGGGCGGCCAGGACTTCCGCGTGCCGCTGGAAGAAGGCATCGGGACCTTCACGGCCCTGCAGCGCAAGGGCGTGCCCAGCAAGCTGCTGTACTTCCCCAACGAGAACCACTGGGTGCTGAAGGCCCAGAACTCGGTGCAGTGGCACGACGAAGTGCAGAAGTGGCTCGACAAGTGGACCAAGGGCGAACCCGCCCAATAATGCGCTCTTAAATTGCAGCTATTCGCCCCTTCCGTTGGTTTGGAGACGGAAGGGGCGGCCATGTTTCATCTGTTTCGCGCGATCTCGAACCGATTCACGCTGCATTCCAGACTGGGCGGACGTTATGCCGAGGCCCGGATCCTGGCCGCCGAGCTGGACCTGGACCTGACCGAGATCGCCCTGCGCCACGGCGGCCACGGTCACGCCGAAGAAGATTCGACGACCGACGACAACAGCCAGGCCGAGCGCGAAGAGAAGTTCAAGCGTCTGACCGAGGGCTTCAACAGCCCCTACCCCAGCGAACAGATCGCCGCCGCCGTCGACCTGCGCAAATGGATGGTCCGCGACTACGGCCTGGAGCGGCTGAAATGGTTCGTGCCGCAGCTGCGCGAACGCTACATCCAGGCCGTCGGACCCAAGAACCTCAAGCTCGACCACGTCACCTTCGCCGGCGAGGACGCCACGCGCGCCGAGCTGGAAGCCGAGGCCTTGAGCCTGCTGGAACGGCTGAAGCTGCTCTATACGCTCAGCAGCGAGCGCGAGGTCCTGACCGGCCGGATGCGGCGCTGGGCCCTGGGGCTGCTGTGCTGGCTGTTCCTGGCCCTGATGTTCACCCGGGTGCTGCCCAACATCACCCCGCCCGGCGCCATTCGCGAAGCGGTGACGGTGATCGCCAACTTCTCGCTGATCGCCTTCGTGGGCGCGGCCGGGGCCATGGTCTCGGTGCTGCGCCGCACGGAATCGGCCATGGCCTCGGCCTCGTCCGAGATCGATCCCGTGCGCCAGGTCAGCGCCCTGAGCCAGGGCCTGACGGCGGTGTTCATCGCCGCCTTCGTGGGCATGTCGGTGTCGTTCGTGCTGGTGGCCTTCTTCGCCAGCGGCCTGGTGCGGGACGGGGCGATCGTCGGGACCGGCGCGGCGACGCTGTTTCCGCAGATCGTGCCCTGCCGCTACGACTGCCCGATCACCCTGGTCAATCGCGGCCTGATGTTCCCCGAAGCCCTGGACGCCGCCAAGATGATGGTCTGGGCCTTCATCGGCGGCTTTTCCGAACAGCTGGTGCCGGACGTGCTGGATCGGCTGACCAAGGCGGCGCGTCAGACCAAGAAGCCGTCGGAGGCGGCTTAGTTTTTGATCCGCTCATCCCGGCGAATGCCGGGACCCAGATCCTAAAGCTGAGTGGCTGATTGGATTAGCTCGGCGCTCGTGGCGTCAGCCGCACCGCCATTCCATCTGGGTCCCGGCATTCGCCGGGATGAGCGGAGGAAAGGGCCCCTAAACCCGTCCGGTCGCCACCGCCCAGGTCAGCCGGGCTCGCGTCTCCAGTTCGCCCAGTTCACGACCGCGCGTCTGGGCCCGCGCCAGGGCGGCCGGGGCGGCGGCCGGGAACGCGGCCACCGGCAGGGTCTTCAGCGCCGCGTTCGCCTTGGCCCGGGCCGCGTCGACCCGGCGGCGGACATCGGCCCCCGTCCAGTCGGCCGGCAGGCGCTGGACCCCTGCCCGCTTCAGTCGCCACAGGCCCGCCAGGCCATAGGCCCGGGCGGCGTCCTGCACGGCATGGAGGTCGGCCTTCGGATCCAGCCGCCAGGCGGCCAGCATCATCACCGCCCCGGCCGTGGCGTCGACATAGGCCAGGACCTCCCCCTCGGTGTCGAACGGCGCGGCCTCGAGGTCGGCCATGCGGGCCTCGGCCATTTCGGCCAGGGCGCTCAAGGGGTAGCCGGCGGCGGCCACGGCCTCGACGGTGGGATGCTTGCGGGCGGGCTGGCCGGCGGCGATCTCGTCCATGGCCTCGCGCCACCAGGTCAGGCGGATCTCGCCCATCAGGGCGTTGCTGACCCCGCCGGCCACCCGGGCCAGCTCGTAGTTGAAGGCGTACAGCGCGATGACGTCGGCCCGCGCCTTGGGATCGGCGATGAAGCGGCTGGCCAGCCAGCGGTCGGGATCGACGCGGCGCACCAGGGCGTCCAGATCGGTGTCCGGACCGTCGTTGCGGTGGGTTATGTCCAGCGTGGTCATGGGCGCGCCTTATGCGCCGCGTCGTCCAAAAGAAAAAGGCCCGCCGAGCCGGCGGGCCTTTCTAAAAATTCCGCTCATCCCGGCGAATGCCGGGACCCAGATCCTAAAGCTGAGAGGCCGATTGGAAGAGCTCAGTGCTCTTGGCGTCGACCACACCGCCCTTCCATCTGGATCCCGGCATTCACCGGGACGAGCGGAGATAAATCAGTTGAACAGCGTCTGGTACATCGTCATGCAGGCCAGCATCGGAATGCTGAGCAGCGTGTTGATGCGCGAGAACAGCATGGCCATCTTGGCCGCCTTGGCCTTGGCGTCGGCGTCCACCTCGACGATGCCCAGGGCGCGCTTCTGGTTCGGCCAGATCACGCCCCAGACGTTGAGGAACATGATCGTCGCCAGCCACATGCCCAGGCCGATGAAGGTGAAGCCCATGTCGACGCCGCGCTCGTAGCCGCCCCACAGGCCGAAGGTCGCCGCCTCGCCCAGATAGCCGCGGGCATAGGCCAGGGCCACGCCCATCACCCAGGTCGCCAGCGCCGCCCAGCGGAACCAGAACAGCGCCTCGGGGGCGATGTACTTGGAGACGGCCGGTTTCAGCTCGGCCGGAATCTGCGGCATCACGCGGATCTGCACGAAGTTGAAATAGTACAGCAGCCCGATCCACAGGATGCCGAAGAACACGTGCAACAGGCGGAACACCGCCTGGAAATAGGCTTCGTCGAAGCCGTGCGGGCTGTGCCCGAAGCCGAACGCGATCACCAGCGCCAGGGCGACGCTGAGGATGATGGTGTTGCGGAAATTGGAAAGTAGCGCGGTCATGTTTCAGGCCCCCTAATGCCCCTGCTTGCGGTCAGGTATAGGGCGCCGCGCAGAGTCGGCAAATAGACAGGACAGAACCGCCCTGCGTCCTTCGAGGCTTCGCTACGCTACGCACCTCGGGAAGAGGACTTCAGAACACCCACGAACCTCATCCTGAGGCGCCCGCGAAGCGGGCCTCGAAGGACGCAGGATCTCAAACCGCGATCAGGGCCGCCGCCAGTCGCCGGCCTTCGCTGGCCAGGACGTTGTAGGTGCGGGCCGCGCCTTCGGTGCTCATGAACTCCAGCCCCACGCCCGCCGCCTTCAGCGCGTCGCGCACGGGGCGCGGCGGCAGGGCGTTGACCAGCCCCACGCCTAGCAGCACGAACTCGACCGCCCCGCCCGCCGCGAAGACCTCGGCGAAGTCGTCGGGCGTCAGGGTCGCCAGGCTGACGGCGGACCAGGTCAGCGGCTGATCGTCCAGGATCAGCAGCGAACCTGGACGCCAGTCGCCCGAGACGCGGAAACCGCCGCCGCCCCAGGCGTCGATCGATGGCGGCTGGCGCAGCATCAGGGCCGGGTGCCGGCGCCGAGCTTGATCGGCGTGGCTTCCTCATCGCCCCGCTTGACGCCCCAGACCAGGATCAGCGGCAGGGCGATGTAGATCGACGAATAGGTGCCGATGATGATGCCGAAGGTCATGGTGAAGACCAGCGGGAACAGCACGGGGCCGCCGAAGAACATCGTGCCGCCCAGGGCCAGCAGGGCCGTGGTGCCGGTGATGATCGTCCGCGACAGACGCTCGTTCTCCGACAGGTCGATGATGTCGCGCAGCGGCGTGGTCTTGTACTTGCGCAGATTTTCCTTGAGCCGGTCGAAGGTGATGACCTTCTCGTTCATCGAATAGCCGATGACCGTCAGCAGGGCGGCGATCGAGGTCATCGAGAACTCGATCCGCAGCACGGACAACAGGCCCAGGGTCAGGACGATGTCGTGGAACACGGCCACGACCGCGCCGGTGCCGTAGGACAGGCCGAAGCGGAACCAGATGTAGCCCAGCATCAGGGCCAGGGCGATGCCCAGGGCCATGAAGCCCTTGCCCAGCAACTCGCCCGAGACCTTGGCCCCGATCGCCGAGTGCGACGGGATGGTCATGGTCGGGAAGCGCTGCTTCAGCTTGTTTTCCAGGTCGACGGCGGCCTGGTTCGGGTTCTGGTTCGCCTCGGGCAGGAAGCGGATCATGGCGTTGTTGGGCGAGCCGAACGGCTGGACCTGGGCGTCATGGGCGCCGAAACTGGCCAGGGCCGTGCGCAGCTCGCCGGTGGGGATCGGGGTGGGCATGCGCGCTTCCAGCGCCACGCCGCCCTTGAAGTCGATGCCCAGGTTCAGCCCTTGCGTGAAGAACGACACGCCCGAGCCGAGGATCAGCAGGAGAGAGAAGATCGCGGCGACAGGCGCCCACTTCACGAAGCGGAAGTGGGTCGAGCGCGGGATCAGGCGAATAAGGGGCCAAGAAGCCATGGTGATCCTCAGGCGATCGGCAGCTTCTTCGGCTTGGCGACCTTGAACCACCAACCGATGAGCACTTGGGTAATGAGAATGGCGGTGAACAACGAGGTGAACACGCCGATGAGAAGCGTCCAGGCGAAACCTTTGACCGGTCCGGCGCCCATGGAGAACATGATCAGGGCCGAGATCACGCTGGTGATGTTGGCGTCCATGATCGAGACCAGTGCCCGTCGGTAGCCGGTGTCAGCCGCCGACATGGGCGACCTCCCGGCCGCGGCCTCGTCGCGCATCCGCTCGTAGATCAGCACGTTGGCGTCGACCGCGACGGCCAGCGTCAGGATCAGGCCGGCGATGCCGGGGAAGGTCAGCGTCGCCTGGGTCATCGACATGATGCCGATGATCATCAGCACGTTGACGAACAGGGCGATGGCCGCGAAGCCGCCGAACAGGCCGTAGGCCAGGATAATGAACACGAACATCGCCGCCGCGCCCACGGCCAGCGAGATCGAGCCGGCCCGCACGGCGTCGGCGCCCAGCTCGGCCCCCACGGTGCGTTGCTCTTCCAGGTTCAGCTTGGCCGGCAGGGCGCCCGAGTTCAGCAGCAGGGCCAGCTCGGCGGCGCTTTCCGGCGTGAAGTTGCCGGTGATGATGCCCGAACCGCCCGGCAGGGGCTGGTTGATGCGCGGGTCGGAGATGTACTTGCCGTCCAGGACGATGGCGAAGCGCTTGCCGACATTGCGGGTGGTGGCGTCGCCGAACTTGCGCGCGCCGGCCCCGCCGAAGCGGAAGCCGACCACGGCCTGGCCGCTCTGGTTGTCGAACTCCTGGCTGGCGGACACGAGGTCCTCGCCGGTCACCAGGGCCCGCTTGGAGACCGGGATCGGCGGAGCGCCCGGCTGGACGCCCGGGATCACCACCACGCTCGGCGGAATGCGGCCGGCGATCATGTCGTCCTGGGTGACCGTCTCGTCGACCATCTGGAAGGTCAGCTTGGCGGTCTGGCCGATGATCGCGCGCAGCTTCTCGGGATCGCTTTCGCCGGCCGCCTGGATGACGATCCGGTTGCTGCCCTGCGGCGTGATGATCGGCTCCTTGGTGCCCATCTTGTCGATCCGGTTGCGAATCGTCGTGATGGACTGGGTCACCGCCTTGACGGCGTCGGCCTTGGCGGCCTCCGGCACGAAGCTCAGCTCCAGCTGGCCGCCGCCCTTGTTGTTGATCGTGGTGTCGCGACCGCTGATCGTGCCCGCCAACGGCCCGCCGATGGTGCGGCGCAGCTGGCTGACCGCCTGATCCACCTTGCTCGGATCGGTGATGCGGACCCGAACGATCCCGCCCGCCTCGCCCAGCTCGCCGAACTCGATCTGATCGTTGCGCAGCGTGGTCCGCACGTCCTCGACCATGTTGGTCAGGCGTTCGGCGCGCAGCGCATCGGTGTCGACCTCATAGAGCAGGTAGGAACCGCCCTGCAGGTCGAGGCCGAGGTTCAGCTTCTGATGGGGAACCCAGCCGGGAAGCGCGTCGAGCGTCTTCTGCGGCAGAAGGTTCGGCAAGGTGAAGACGATGCCGAAGATCACCGACAGTATGACGGCGGTGATCTTCCAGCGGGAGAGGGTCAGCATGGATTACAGGCTCTAGACGACGCCTTTCGGCGCCCCTTGGTCACGACGAAGGGTGATCAGCTCTTGGGGTCGTTGGCCGGGGCCGGTTCGCCCTTGGCGCGGATCTCGGCGATCATGCTCTTGACCACCTTGACGGTCACGCCCTGGGCGATCTCGACGCCCACTTCGGTTTCCTCGACACGGACGATCTTGCCCAGCATGCCGTTCGACAGAACCACGTTGTCGCCGCGCTTGACGGCGGCGATGGCGGCGGCGTGCTGCTTGGCGCGCGTTTGCTGCGGGCGGATCAGCATGAAGTAGAAGAGCACGACCATCAGGATGATGGGCGCGATCTGGATCAGTTGGGCTTGCAGTCCACCGGACATGTCGTCTCCAAGAAATTCTAGCTGGCGTCCCGCCACACATGGGGGTCCCGCCAAGTCGGCGGAAGCTATGCGTTCACCTCCCCTTTTGCAATGACGGCGAGGTGGGTCTAGGAGGCAACACATGACCGACGCCGCCCTGCCCCTGCTCGCCCGCATCGCCGACGCCTTGGAGCGCCTGGCCCCGCCCGCTCCGGCCGCCCCTGACTTCGACGGCGCGCGCCTTTTCCGACACGAGCCGGGCGGCGGTAGCTTCGTACCGGCGCCCGACTATCCGATGGCGCTGGACCTGCTGATCGGCGTCGAGCGGCAGAAGGATCGGTTCGTCGAGAACCTGCGCCGCTTCGCCCTCGGCCTGCCCTGCAACCACGTGCTGCTGTGGGGCGTGCGCGGCACGGGCAAGAGCTCGCTGACCAAGTCGGCCTTCATGGTGCTGGCCGCCGAATATCCGGCCCTGAAGCTGGTCGAGGTCGACCGCGACGAGGTCACCGCCCTGCCCCCGCTGTTCGACCTGCTGCGCACGCGGTCGGAACGCTTCGTGGTGCTGTGCGACGACCTGTCGTTCGAGGACGGGGCCGCGGCCGCCAAGGCGCTGAAATCGGCCCTGGAGGGCGGCGTGGCCGGCCCGCCGGAGAACGTGCTGTTCGTCGCCACCTCCAACCGCCGCCACCTGATGCCGCGCGACCACGCCGAAAAGCAGGGCGCGATCGCCGCCGCCGAGGACGCCGAGGAGGAGATGAGCGTCTCCGATCGCTTCGGCCTGTGGATCGGCTTCCCCCCCATGGACCAGCCGACCTATCTGGCCGCCATCCACGGCTATGCCGAACGCTTCGGCCTGGAGGTCGAGAACCTGGAGCGCCGGGCCCTGCAGTGGTCGCAGCTGCGCGGCGCCCGCTCGGGCCGGGTGGCCTATCAGTTCATTCGTGACCTGGCCGGGGAGCTGGGTGTAAGCTTGCCCGCGTAAAACCCTTCGGAGGCCCAGATGGGCAAGCCCTGGTTTCGCGTGAAGCGCTACGGTTTCGGCGCTGGTCTGCCGTGCAGTTGGGAAGGCTGGCTGATGACGGCCGGCTTCATGGCCCTGGTTCTCGGCAGCAGCATTCTGGCCGAACAGCACGCCGGTTGGCGGCTCGCGATCATCCTCGTGGCGGTGGCGGTGTTCTGCGTGATCACGCGGGTCAAGAGCGATGCGCCGTGGAAGTGGCGCTGGGGTCAGGAATAACCCGAAACCCTTCCCTCCCCCTTGTGGGGAGGGTGACGGCGAAGCCGACGGGTGGGGCATGCTGACTCCAGCCGCCCTGCGCCGATCCCCCACCCGACCTCTTTCGGAGGCCACCCTCCCCGCAAGGGGGAGGGAAACATCCTGATCTACTTCGGCAGCACCAGGCCCGGATCGACCGGGCGCGCCTTGTCCTTCGGGGTCGGGGCGTAGCGGACTTCGAAGTGCAGTTGCGGCTCGGTGACGCCGCCGGTCTGGCCGACCGCGCCCAGGGTCGCGCCCTGAGCCACCTGCTGGCGCATCTTCACTTCGGTGGTCGACAGGTGGGCGTAGGCCGTCACCCAGCCGTCGGCGTGCTTGACCAGCACCAGATTGCCGAAGCCCGGCACCTGGTTGCCGGCATAGACCACCTCGCCCGCCGCGGCGGCGCGGACCGGCGTGCCGGCGGCGGCGCGGATGTTGACGCCGTCATTGCGCTGGCCGGTGCCCTTGGGGCCGAAGTCCGAGATCGTCTCGCCCTGCAGCGGCCACACGAAGCGGCCACGGCCGGCGGCGGTGATCTCGGCCTCGGTCGGCGGCGGGCTGGAGCCGATGATCTGGCCGGCCGATGGCGGCGGGGTCACCGGCTGGGCCGAGACGGGACCGCTGGGCGCGCGCGGATAGCTGGTGGCCGGCGGCGGCGTGTAGGGACGCGGCTGCGAGACCGGCGGCTGGTAGGGCGTGGTGGCGGCCGGCGGCGTGTAGCTCGGCTCCGGCGCGGTCCGGCGCGGCGTGGTGGGACGCGGCGCGGCTGGGGTCGTCGTCACCGTGGTCTTCAGCGGGCCCTTGTCCTTGTAGCCGGACGGCAGGCGCAGCTTCTGGCCCTTCTTGATCGTCGAGCCGACCTTGATGTTGTTCTCTTCGGCCAGGGCCGCCGGCTTGACGTTGAAGCGCTTGGCGATGTTGGCCAGGGTGTCGCCGCTGTTGGCCACATAGGCCTTGGCCGTGGTCTCCGGCCCCTTCAGCTTCAGCCCGGGGTGGATGGTGTAAGGCGGCTTGAGCTTGTTGTCCTCGACCAGGTCGGCGCGGGTGGTGTCCAGGCCCCGGGCGATGGCGTCGATCGCGTCGCCCGACTTGACGGTGTAGGTGCGGCGCGGACCGGCGACCTCGACCACCGGGCCGGTGACGCTGACCGTGGTGGTGGTGACCGGGCGGCCGGCGGGGGCCTCGTCTTCCTCGACCGGCGCGCGGCTGGGCGTCGAGCCGATCGGCGGCAGGTTGGGCGAGGAGACCGGCGCGCTCTGGCGCGGCGTCGGGAAACGGCTGGGCGTCGGCTCGGCGTCGGCCTGATCCACCGCCTGCATCACCGTGGTCTTGGTCGGGCCCTTGTCCTTGTAGCCGTCTGGCAGGCGCAGCTTCTGGCCCTTCTTGATCGCCGCACCGGTGCTCAGGTCGTTCTCGTCGGCGAGGGCGGCGGCCGAAACCGAGAAGCGCTTGGCGATGGCGAACATCGTGTCGCCGGTCTGGACGACATAGGCCTTGGCGTTCTTCGTCTCGGGCCCCTGCAGCACTTGGCCGGGGTGAATCCGATAGGGCGACTTGAGATCGTTGTCCTTGGCCAGGTCGGCGCGGGTGGTGCCCAGGCTGCGCGCGATGGCGTCGATATTGTCGCCGGCCTTGACCTTGTAGGTCTTGGGCGGGCCGGCGATCGTCACGACGGGACCGCCCACCTGGGTGACCACGACGGCGCGCTGGGCCGGCGCCGGGCGCGGCGCGGGGGCCGGGGTCGACGCGGGCGGACGCCACGCGGGTTGCGGCTCGGCCTGGTACGGCGCGGCGGCCGCGGGGGCCAGGGACTGGCTGGAAACGCCGACATTGCCGGCGGGCGCGGAGAAGCTGGGCGCGGGTTCGGGCGGGGTCGACGGGCCTTCGGGCTGCTGGTTGGCGACCGGCGCAGGAACGGTCGGCGCGGGGGTTTGCCCTCGGATCGGATATTGCGCGCCGCCCGTGCTTTCGCAGGCCGCGAGGGTTCCAGCCGTCAGGGCGATCACCGCCGCGCGCGTCCACAACTGCCTCATAGCCTCTCCTTTGCCTCGCGAAGCTCCAGTCGCCGCCGCAAGGGTAAACCAACCATTAAACATCTTGCGCTGCTTCCGGAACCCGGAGGCGACGCCCACGACAGCGCGAAGCGCTATTCGCGGGCGACGCCGTCCAGGATCGGGACGAAGCGCACGTCGCACAGGACTTCAACGGTGAAGCCCCCCTTCCCGTCACCGGCATAGCGGCGAAGGCTCTGCACAGGCCCCTTGCCCACCGGCGCGACCAGCACGCCTTGGGGTTTCAGCTGCGAAAGCAGAGTTTCAGGCTCATCCTGCGCCGCCGCCGTGACCAGAATACGGTCGAATGGGGCCTGTTTGGGCCAGCCTTCCCATCCATCCCCAAATTTCGTGATGACATTGGTCAGGCCCAGCACGGCGAAGCGCGCCTCGGCCTCCTTCATCAGGGTTCGGTAGCGCTCGATCGTATAGACGAGGCGCGACACCCGGCTGAGGACGGCGGTCTGGTAGCCCGAGCCGGTGCCGATCTCCAGCACCCGGCAGCGCGGCTCCAGGGTCAGGGCCTGGGTCATCAGGCCGACGATGAACGGCTGGCTGATCGTCTGTCCGCAGGCGATCGGCAGGGCCGAGTCCTCCCACGACCGTTCCTTGAACAGGTCGGGCGTGAACAGGTCGCGCGGGGTCTTCTCGATGGCGGTGAGCACGGCCGGGTCGGTGACGCCCTGGGCGCGCAGGGCGGCCATCAGCGCCTTCAGGCGGGCCTCGGGCGTATCGCTCTTGGCCTGGGCCATCACGAAGCGGCCTCCAGCTTCGGAGGCGTCCCGCCCAGCGCCTTTTTCATGGCCGCGACCGTCTGGTTGTGGGTCAGGTCGATGTGCAGCGGCGTGACCGAGATGCGACCTTCGTAGACGGCTTTCAGATCCGTGCCCTCCGCCGGCGACGACGCCTTATTGACGAAGCCGGTCCAGTAGTAGTCGCGACCGCGCAGGTCGGTCCGCTTTTCCATGCTCCGCATGTGCGAGTCGCGGAAGCCCTGGCGGGTGACTTCCACCTCGGTGACGCTTTCGGGGGCAAGCGGCGGAAAATTGACGTTCATGATCACGTCCTTGGGCCAGCCGATCTCCAGCAGGCGGCGGACGACGCCCGGGCCGAAGTGCTCGGCGGTCTCCCAGTGGGCGACGACCTCGTCGTGGAAATAGTCCATGGACTGCGACAGGGCGATCGACGGCACGCCCAGGGCCATGCCCTCGATGGCGCCGGCCACGGTGCCCGACAGGGTGACGTCCTCGGCCAGGTTCTGGCCCCGGTTGACGCCCGACAGCACGAGATCCGGCAGCGGCCCCTCGATCAGCTGCTGGATGGCCATGGCCACGCAGTCGGTCGGCGTGCCTTCGACGGCGAAGCGGCGCGGGTCGATGCGGCGCACGCGGATCGGGTCCGACAGGGTCAGGGCCCGGCCGGCGCCCGACTGCTCGTATTCCGGCGCCACGATCCAGATGTCGTCAGACAGGGCGCGGGCGATGCGCTCCAGGCTCTCGAGACCGGGGGCGTGGATGCCGTCGTCGTTGGTGAGGAGAATCCTCACGCCTCGCCCCCGATGTGGGTCACGCCGCCCATGTAGGGCACGAGCGCGGTCGGGATGGTGATGCGGCCGGTCTCGTCCTGATAGTTCTCCAGCACGGCCACCAGGGCGCGGCCGACGGCCAGGCCCGAGCCATTCAGGGTGTGGACGTAGGACGTGCCCTTCTCGCCCGCCTTCTTGAAGCGCGCGTCCATGCGGCGGGCCTGGAAGTCGCCGCAGTTCGAGCACGAGCTGATCTCGCGGTAGGTGTTCTGCGACGGCAGCCAGACTTCCAGATCGTAGGTCTTCTTGGCGCCGAAACCCATGTCGCCGGTGCACAGCAGCATGGTGCGGAACGGCAGCTCCAGGGCCTTCAGCACCGCCTCGGCGCACTGGACCATTCGCTCGTGCTCGACCTCGGACTGCTCGGGCGTGGTGATCGACACCAGCTCGACCTTGTAGAACTGGTGCTGGCGGATCATGCCGCGCGTGTCGCGACCGCTGGCGCCGGCTTCCGAACGGAAGCTGGGAGTCAGGGCGGTCATCCGCAGCGGCAGCTCGGCCTCGTCGGTGATCTGCTCGCGCACGATGTTGGTAATGGACACTTCGGCGGTGGGGATCAGCCAGCGGCGGTCACCACCAAATAGGTGGCGAATGACATCCGGGTCCCCCGGTTCGGCGATCGTGTGAGCTGCACGCTCATCGAGACGAGCTTCAATGTCGCCGTTGCCAACGCAGAACAAATCTTCCTTGAACTTCGGCAACTGGCCCGTGCCGTACAGCGCCTCGTCCTTGACCAGCAGCGGCGGACTGATCTCGGTATAGCCATGCTGAACCGTCTGCAGGTCCAGCATGAACTGGCCCAGAGCCCGTTCCAGCCGGGCGATCTGGCTCTTCAGCACGACGAAACGCGCGCCGCTCATGCGGGCGGCGGCTTCGAAGTCCATGCCGCCCAAGGCCGCGCCCAGGTCGACGTGGTCCTTGGGATTGTTCAGCCGGCCGGCCGGCAGCTTGGACGCGTCGCCCCAGCGGCGGACCTCGACGTTTCCGGCCTCGTCCTCGCCCTTGGGCACTTCGGGCGCGGGGATGTTGGGCAGGGCCGACAGCAGGTCCTTGAGCTTGGCCGCGACCAGGGCCTCTTCCTCGCCGGCGGAGGTCATGACGCCCTTCAGCGTCTCGACCTCGGCCATCAGGCGCGCGGCCTCGGCCTCGTCCTTCTTGGCTTTCGCCTGGCCGATCAGCTTGGAGCTCTCGTTACGCTTGGCCTGGGCCTCCTGCAGGGCGGTCAGGGCCGCGCGCAGCTGGGCGTCCAGCTTGACCGCCTCGGCGGCCGCGCCCGAACGGCCCTTGGCCGACCAGGCGGCTTCGAAGGCTTCGGGATTGTCGCGGATGGCCTTGATGTCGTGCATCGGAACGCTCGAGAGAGAAGTCGTTAAGAACGGACCTCTCTAAGGCGCGTCGGCGGGGGCGCCAAGCGCGGTGTCGGGCCGCAGCCTAAACCGCGACCACGTCCTTGGACTGTTCACGCTCGTCCTTGGCCTTGCGGCGCTCGATCAGCCACACGCACCAGATCGAGATCTCGTAGAGCAGGCACATCGGGATCGCCAAGGTCATCTGGCTGATCGGGTCGGGCGGGGTCAGGATGGCGGCGGCGATGAACACGCCGACGATGGCGTAGCGGCGCCCCTCGCGCAGCATCTTGCTGGAGACGATCCCGGCCATGCCCAGCAGCGAAACCACCACCGGCAGCTGGAAGCACAGGCCAAACGCCAGCAGCAGGGTCGTCACCAGGGTCAGGTAGTCGCTGACCTTGGGCAGCAGTTGGATCGAGATGCCGGCGGTGCTGATCTGCTGGCTCAGCGAGAACCACAGCACGAACGGCAGCATCACGTAATAGACCAGGGCCGCGCCCAGGATGAACATCACCGGCGAGGCGATCAGGAACGGCAGGAAGGCGTGGCGCTCGTTCTTGTAGAGGCCCGGGGCGACGAAGCGGTACAGCTGCCAGGCCAGGACCGGGAAGGTCAGGACCACCGCCCCGAAGCCGGCCAGCTTCAGCTTGGTGAAGAAGAACTCCAGGGCGGCGGTGTAGACCAGGCCCAGGGCCTTGGTGTCGGTCGCCGGAATGTCCTTCAGGCCCAGCAGGGCCAGCAGCAGGTCGAACGGGCCGTGATGGCCGCCGGCGTGCTGGGCCGCCAGCAGCTTCTGGGCCACCGTGAACGGCTCGACCAGGAACAGGAAGATCCGGTCGGCGAAGGCGAAACAGACGGCGAAGCCGATGAACAGCGCGGCCACGCAGATGATCAGCCGCATGCGCAGCTCGATCAGGTGATCCATCAGCGGCGCGCGCGAGGCTTCGATCTCGTCTTCCGGATCGTGTCCGATGGCGTTGGTCACGAGGTGATGTCCGTAGCGCTGGGCTTGGCGGCGCGCTTGCGCGGCGCCTTGGTCGGGACCGACAGGTCAGCCTTGGAAGCCTTGGCGGCCTTGGGCTTGGAAACCAGCTCGGCCTTCTTGGCGGCGGGCTTGGCGACCGCCTTCTTGGCCGGTGCCTTGCGGGCCGGCTTGGAGACGATCTCGGCCGACGGGGCCGGCGCGTCCAGCGTGGTCGCAGGCTGATAGGCGTCGTGCGGCGAGACCTTGACCGAACCGCTGTTGAGGCTGGCGTCGATGTCGGCGAACACCTGGTCGACGTGGCTGGCGTCGCCGGCCTGGGCGGCGGCGTCGCGCATCGGGGCGGTATATTGCCCCTCACGCATGGCCTGGACTTCCTTGCGCAGCTCGTCGAGCTCCGACTGGCGGGCCATCTCGTCGAAGCTGGCGCGGAATTCGTTGGCCATGCCGCGCACGCGGGCGACCATCTGGCCCAGCTTGCGCAGCAGCACGGGCAGGTCCTTGGGGCCGACCACGATCAGAGCGACCGCGGCGATGACCAGGAGTTCCGTTCCGCCGATATCAGGGAGCATGGACGCGCCTTAGAGCGGATCGGCCAGGCCGTGTCCGCGAAGTGAAACGGTGGTCGGCCGCCCTCCCCTCGCGGAAAGAGCGGCGCGACGAATCTCCTACGACTTGCGCAGGTCTTCCTTCTCGGCGTCGGTGCGCGGCAGCGCGCCGGTGGCCTTGTTGGCGGCGATATCATCGGCCGGATCGTCCTTCAGGCCGTCCTTGAAGGCTTTGATGCCCTTGGCCGCGTCGCCCATGATGCCGGACAGCTTGCCGCGCCCGCCAAACAGCAGGGCCACGACCGCGATCACGATCACCCAGTGGATCCAGCTCATGCTACCCATGACGACGATGCTCCTTGCGACAGCGGCCCATTAGCCGCTGTGGCGCGTCCTTACAATATCCATGACAATATAGGCGGTCGCGAGGCGGGGGGCAAAGCGGCGCCGGACGATAAGCCGCCGCCTGCGACGATGTGTAAAGGCCTTATCGCCCTTCCAGGTCTCCCAGGAAATCTTGAGCGAATTCGGGGGCCTCGTCGCCGTCCTCCAGCGGATCCTCGTCCTCGCCGGGGCGCAAGCCCATCGGGTCGGGCACGGAGAAGCCCGGCGGCAGGTCCAGGGCCAGCAGGCCGGCCGCCCGCATCTCGGCGATTCCCGGCAGGTCGCCGAGCGTCGCCAGGCCGTAGTGTTCGAGGAAGGCGTCGGTGGTGCCGAAGGTCACCGGGCGGCCCGGCGAGCGACGGCGGCCGCGCATCTTGACCAAGCCCAGCTCCAGCAGCACGTCCAGCGTGCCCCGGCTGGCCTGCACGCCGCGCACGGCCTCGATCTCGGCCCGCGTGACCGGCTGGTGATAGGCGATGATGGCCAGGGTTTCCTGGGCCGCCTTGGACAGCCGGCGCGGCTCCTCGCGCTCCTCGGTCATCAGGAAGGCCAGGTCCTGGGCCGTCTGGAACCGCCAGCGGCCGGCCACCTGCGCCAACTCGATACCCCGGCCGACATAGCGCGTGTGCAGGTCGGCCAGGGCCGCCCCGATATCGGCGCCCTCCGGCAGGCGCTTGGCCAGGTCCTCGAAGCTCAGCGGCTCGGCCGCCGCGAACA
This sequence comes from Caulobacter soli, assembly GCF_011045195.1. Taxonomy (GTDB): domain Bacteria; phylum Pseudomonadota; class Alphaproteobacteria; order Caulobacterales; family Caulobacteraceae; genus Caulobacter; species Caulobacter soli. The sequence continues at coordinate 3,110,108 of NZ_CP049199.1, forward strand.
GCAGGGCCTCGATGCAGCGTTCGGTCAGCAAGGGGTCCGGCGCCATCAGGCCCTCCCCCCGTGAGGGAGGCAATCGCGAAGCGATCGGTGGGGGGATACGGCCAAGGTGAGATCACTCCCCCCTCCGGCCCATTCGGGCCGCCTCCCCCACGGGGGGAGGGCCTTCGAAAGGCGGCTCATACGATCGGCTCCAGCGGCTCGGCCCGCGTGCGCAGATAGATATCCGAGAAATGCTCCATCTGCCGCGCTTCCAGGATTCCCTCCTTCACCAGCTCCAGGCTGGCCGACAGGGTCGAGGCCAGGTAGCTGGCGGGGCTGGGGCCGTCGGGGTCATCTTCCCAGCGGTCCAACGGCGCGACGCCCGACAGGGTCGTCCAGTCCTTCATCTCGGGTAGCAGGTCGCGCAGGCGGTCGCGGGCGTCTTCCAGCGGATAGGCCTGGGGCGGACGCGGCGCGTAGTGGCGGCCGTGCTCGCGTTTGCGCTGGCTGATATAGGCGGTCATCAGGGCGTAGAGGTCGCCCTCGAAGCGGGTCGAGGAGACGATCTTCACCGCCTCGGGATCGCCGCGCATGAAGACGTCGCGCTTGAGGATCGGCTGTTCCTTCAGGGCCTCGACGGCTTGGCGCATCACGTCCAGCTTGGCCAGGCGGAAGGCCAGTTGGGCCGCCATCTCCTCGGCCGGCGGCTCCTCGGCCTTGGGGCGTTCGGGCTTGGGCAGCAGCAGGCGCGACTTGAGATAGGCCAGCCAGGCGGCCATCACCAGATAGTCGGCGGCCAGCGAGAAGCGCACGCGGCGGGCCTGCTGGACGAAGGCCAGGTATTGCTCGGCCAGCTTGGTGATCGACAGCTGCAGCAGGTCGACCTTCTGGCTGCGCGCCAGGGCTAGCAGCACGTGCAGCGGACCTTCGTAGCCGTCGATGTCGATGACGAGCGCGGCGCCGTCCTCGGCCGCTTCGTTCGCCGCTTCGAAGTCGAGAGTGGGCTGAAAGCCCGTGCTCACGCAAACTCACCGTTGAACGCGGCGTCGAAGCGGGTGCGGGCCTGGGCCACGTCCAGCGGCTCGGGAACCTTTACAATCCGCGACATCACAGCCTGCACGCGGCGCTTAGCCTGCGAGGACAAACGTCCGACGCCCGACATTACCGCCTTCATCTCTGCCATGTCGCCGTTGCAGTGCAGGACCACGTCGCAGCCAGCGGCCAGGCTATCCTTGGCGCGCTGCCGGAAGTCGCCCGACAGCGCCTTCATCGACAGGTCGTCGCTCATCAGAAGTCCGTCGAAGCCGATGGATTCGCGAATGATCTTCTTGATGGCCTTCTTCGAGGTCGTGGCCGGGCGAGAGCGATCGATGGCCGTGTAGACGACGTGGGCGGTCATCGCCATGGGCATGTCCGACAGCACGCGGAACGGCGCGAAATCGCGGGCGTCCAGCTCGGCCAGCTTGGCCTTCACCACCGGCAGCTCCAGGTGGCTGTCGCTCAGGGCGCGGCCGTGACCGGGGATGTGCTTGATGATCGGCAGGACGCCGCCGGCCAGCAGGCCCTCGGCCGCCGCACGGCCCAGGGTCGCCACCTGTTCGGGCGTGTCGCCATAGGCGCGGTCACCGATGATCTCGTGCCCCTTGGGGTCCGGCACGTCCAGCACCGGCACGCAGTCGACATTGATGCCCAGGTCCAACAGGTCATGAGCGATCAGCCGCGCGCCCAGGCGCGTGATCTCGCGGGCCACCAGCGGATCGTTGGCCACCAATGCGCCGTAGGCCGCGCCCGGCGGATACTTCTTCCAGTGAGGGGCTCCAAGGCGGGCGACGCGGCCGCCCTCCTGGTCGATCAGGATGGGAGCGTCGGGACGCCCCACCGTCTCGCGCAACGCCGCCGTCAGGGCTCGAACCTGGTTCGGGTCGGCGATGTTGCGCTTGAACAGGATGAAGCCCCACGGCTTCACGTCCCGGAAGAACGCGACCTCTTCCGCCGTCAGGGTGGTCCCGGCGCAGCCGAGGATGGCGGCGGAAATGCTGGCCATGCGCCCTGCTCCCTTATTTCACGAAGCAGGATTTGCCGGCGGCGGTCAGGGCGTCGCAGAAGGCCTTGGCGTCGGCGCGGCTGGCGAAGCCGGTGACGGCGGTGCGGTAGAGCGTCGTGCCGTTCTTGTCGATCGCCTCGACCTTCTTGCCCTTGCCGGCCGCCATGCCCGGCGCGATGCGGGCGGCGTCGGACCAGGCCTTGTCGGCCAGGGCGGTCGACGATAGGGCCCCGATCTGCACCATGGCCGGGCCACCGCTGGCAGCGGCCGGCGCCGGGGCAACGGCGGGCTTGGCCGCGACCACGGTCGGCTTGGCGGCGGGCGGCGCGGTCCGCGGCGAGACGGCGGCGGTGGCCAGGCCTTCAATCGTCGGCGGCTTGCCCGCGGGTTTGGCGGCGGGCGCGGCCGAGACCGGCGCGCTGGGGCCGGCCGGAGCGGGCTTGGCCGGCTGCAGGGTCGCGGTCTGGACTGGCGCGCTGGGCGGCGGCGGCGTCGGACGCGCCATCGGCGCTTCGGGCTGGGCGGCGAAGGTCGGCGAGGCCTCGGGGGTCTCGTTCTTGTAAATCTGCAGGCCGGCGGCCGGATCGGTCGGCTGGGCGGCGTCGGCCGGCGGCGGGGTCTTCATCTGGGCGACGGGCTCGCCCACCGTGCGCGGCGGCTCGTTGGGGCCGCGCACGCCGCCGCGATAGATCAGCAGAACGGCGACCACCAGGGTGGCCAGGACCACCGCGCTGATGATCAGGGTCATGGGCAGGGGCCGCGAGCCGCGAACAGGCTGACGCGCGTCGAACGAGAGCGGCGCATCGGTGGGCGGCGTATAGGCGCCGCGGTGGGGATCGGACATTCGCGTCGAGGCTCCAGACTTCCATGCGCGCGGATCGCCGACAGCGAATCGGACGCGCGCCGACATAGTTTATCGGAGCCCGAGCCTACCCAGAACCGTCGTCAGAGAGCGCCTTTATTGCTTTAGCGCGTCAGACGCTTTTGTCGGCGTCCAACTCAGCTATCGCGCGGTCTAGTTCCACACGTCCAGCTGGAACAACTTCCGGTGTTCTTCGATGGCGAAACGGTCGGTCATGCCCGCGATGTAGTCGCAGACCACGCGGGCGCGGCCGGCTTCGTCGCGGTTCTGCGACCGGGCGAACCATTCCGACGGCAGGACGTCGGGCTCGGCCAAGAAGAGATTGAACATCTCGGCCAGAATACGGCGGGCCTGGCTGCGCGTGCGATTGACCTTCCAGTGGCGGTACATGCGGGTGTGCAGGAACTGGCGCAGACGGGCCAGGTCCTCGGCCATGTCCGGCGAGAAGGCGACCAGGGCGTGATCCAGATTGCGCACGTCCTCGGCCGACTGCACGCCGGTGGCGGCGGCGCGTTGCAGGGTCTCGCCCATCACGTCGTCGACCATGGCGCCGATCATCCGCCGCACGGCCTCAAGCCGGGTCAGGCGCGCGTCGATGTCCGGGCGTTCGCTGCGCACGGCGGCCAGGATCGGGCCGATCAGCGGCACGTCCAGCAGCTCGTCCAGGGTGATCAGCCCCGCCTCGACCCCGTCGTCGATGTCGTGGTTGTTGTAGGCGATGTCGTCGGCCAGGGCCGCGACCTGCGCTTCCGCCGACGCCCAGGTGTTCAGGCCCAGCTTGTATTCGCTGTCGTACTTGGAGATCGCCTTCCAGGACGGCTTGCCCAGCTTCTCGGTCACCGGGCCGTTGTGCTTGATGATCCCTTCCAGGGTCTCCCAGGTCAGGTTCAGGCCGTTGAAGTCCGGATAGCGGCGCTCCAGCTCGGTGACGACACGGAAGGTCTGGACGTTGTGGTCGAAGCCGCCGAAAGCCTTCATGCACGACTGCAGCTCGTCCTCGCCGGCGTGGCCGAACGGCGGGTGGCCGATGTCGTGGCCCAGGGCGATGGTCTCGGCCAGGTCGCTGTCCAGCCCCAGCGCGGTCGCCAGCGATCGCGCCACTTGCGCCACTTCCAGCGAATGGGTCAGGCGGGTGCGGAAGTTGTCGCCTTCGTGGGCGACGAACACCTGGGTCTTTTCCTTCAGCCGGCGAAAGGCCGAGGTGTGGATGATACGGTCGCGATCACGGGCGAATGGGGTGCGCGTACGGCTCTCGTCTTCCTGGAAGCGGCGGCCTCGCGACTTGGCCGGGTCCTCGGCGTAGGGGGCGCGCTGAACGAAGAAGGGAGACGACGACATGGAAGGCCTTTGCTGATCGCCCCTTTCCCTGGGACGCGCACGCCCTCATATAGGCGAAGTATGGATTTTCCACAGCCATGACCGACACAGCCGTAACGCTTTCTTCCAACGCCGCCCGCCGGCTCCACAGCATCTCGGCGGCCGAAGGCCACCCGGTGATGCTGCGCGTCGCCGTGGACGGCGGCGGCTGCTCGGGCTTCCAGTACCGGTTCGACCTGGTCGAGGCCGCCGAGGCCGACGACCTGCGGGTCGAGCGCGACGGGGCCGCGGCCCTGGTCGACGTGATCTCCCTGGCCCTGCTGAAGGGCTCGGAGATCGATTTCGTCGACGAACTGGCCGGCGCCGAGTTCCGGGTGCGCAACCCCAACGCCAAGTCCAGCTGCGGCTGCGGCGTCAGCTTCTCGATCTAGCGTCCTGGCTTAGGCCGGGACGAATTGCAGGACGGCCAGAGTCGCCGCGGCCCAGGCCAGGGGCGCGGCCATCGACGCCCAGGCGATCGGCTCGCGGCCACGCCGCCATTGGATCCAGGCCACCAGCGGCGCCAGCAGGCAAACCACCCAGAACCCGGCGCACAGCACGAAGCCCAGCCAGGCGATCGGATTGAACAGCGATCCGGGCGCGTCGAAGACCAGGGGCGTGAAGATCGCCGCGATCGCGCCCGCCACGGCCATGACGCCACAGGTCATCGTCGCCAGCACCAGCAGCAAAAGCCGGTTGCGACGTGAAATCTGGAACCCCGACTTGAGCGCGCCGCCCATGAGCCCTAGCCTCCCGCCGCCGACTGGAGCCGTCAATGCGCATCGCCACCTGGAACGTCAACTCCGTCAACGCCCGCTTGGAAAGAGTCCTGGAGTGGTTCGAATCGGCGGCGCCCGACGTGGCCGTGCTCCAGGAGATCAAATGCGTCGACGAGAAGTTCCCGACCGAGGCCTTCGAGCGCCTGGGCTACAACGTCGCCGTCCATGGCCAGAAGACCTACAACGGCGTGGCCATGCTCTCGAAGTTCCCGATGGAGGATGTGCGCAAGGGCCTGCCCTTCCTGCACGATGACGAGGTCGACGAGCAGGCGCGCTACATCGAGGCGGTGATCGCCGCCCCCACGCCGTTCCGGATGGTCGGCATCTATCTGCCCAACGGCAATCCGGTCGACACCGAGAAGTTCGACTACAAGCTGGCCTGGATGCGTCGCCTGCACGCCCACGCCCAGGGCCTGCTGGCCTTGGAAGAACCGCTGGCGATCGCCGGCGACTACAACGTCATTCCCGAGGTCGAGGACGTGGCCAATCCCGAGGCGTGGGTGAATGACGCCCTGTTCCGCCTGGAAAGCCGGGGCGCGTTCCGGGCGCTCAAGAACCTGGGCCTCACCGACGCCTACATGCAGGTCGACGGCGCCCCGGGCGGCTACACCTTCTGGGACTACCAGGCCGGCGCCTGGCCCCGGAACCTGGGCATCCGCATCGACCACCTTCTGCTGTCGCCCCAGGCGGCCGACAAGCTGGCCGGCGTGGTGATCCATCGCGACGAGCGCGACAAGGAAAAGCCGTCCGACCACGTGCCCGTCGTGGCCGAACTCAACCTCTGACATTTCGTGACAAAACCCCGTCTGTTCGAAATCACTGACTCCCGCTAGCCTGATCCCATGAGCGAACTCTGGCGTCTTTTGCTGCTCGTGACCCTGTCGGCGTCCGCGGTGACCTTCGTGGGCAGCGCCGCGATATGGTTCATGGACGAGGAGCGCCGGATCCGCCGGTCGCTGCGCCACGTCCTGAAGGGCGCGCCGGAAACCGTGATCGTCGCCAAGGGGCGCGGCCGGGGCGCGGGCTTCAACTTCACGACCAACCAGGCCGCCGTGGCCTGGGACAGCGGCGCCTGGTGCCTGATCTACCGCATCGACGAGCTGATGGGGGCCGAGCTGTCGGTCGACGGCCAGGTGATCGGCCGGGTGTTCCGGGGCGAGCAGCGCCGGGCCATCGACCAGATCGTCCAACAGGCCGCCCAGGTGACCCTGAAGCTGATCTTCGACGACCCTCGCCATCCCGACTTCGAGCTGGACCTGTGGCTGGAGGGCGACCAGCAGCGCCGCGAGACCCGCTCGCCGGCTGACGCCATCCAGGAAGCCAATCGCTGGCTGCTGCGCGCCGACGCCATCGTGCGCCGCCCGCTGGCGCCGAAGTCCAAGCCCGCCCCGGCGTCCGAACCGGCCATCCAGACCCGCACGCCCGTCGTCGAGCCGGAAGCCGCCCCCGCCGCGCCCAAGCCCTACACGCCGGCCCTCGAAGCCGTCAGCGCCGCGCCCCAGGCCCGACCGACCGCCACCGCCCCGCTGTTCGACGAGATCGACACCACCGCCGATCCAGCGGAGGCCCCTTGGGACGACGACCTGGACGACGATCCGCCGCCGATCCCGGAAAAGACCTTCAAGCCGATCTCCAAGGCCTCGCGCCCGCCCAAGGGCGACCAGAACGAACTGCCCTTCGACCTGGACGACTGATCCCGGCCAGCGTCGTTGGCCAAAGCCCTCTGTACGTCGCCTTTGGAATAATGGTACCGCTCCCAAAGAAGCAGCGCCAAGCGATACGAGCGCGACATCACGCCGGGAAGGACCGTCCGCCATGCAGACCCTCGACGCCAGAACGGCCGCCACCGGCCTGCGCGCGGCGCTCCTGTCCTCGGCCCTGGGCCTTCTGCTGGCCGCTCCGGCGATCGCGCGGGACAAGGCTCCGGTCCGTCACATCGCCATCGACGCCCAGGCGCCCACGACGCCGCGCGACCGCTTCTACGACCTGTCGGTCGGCTCGGACTATCCCGGCACCCTGCTGCGCGAGGACAGCCTGGCCCAGCTGAAGACCGCCCACGACGAGCTGGGTTTCCGCTATGTGCGCTTCCACGCCATCTTCCACGACGTGCTGGGGACCTATCGCGTCGTCGACGGCCAGCCGGCCTATGACTGGACCAAGATCGACCAGCTCTACGACCGCCTGCTGAAGATGGGGATCAAGCCCTTCGTCGAGCTGGGCTTCACGCCCCAGGCGATGAAGACCTCGGACAACCAGATCTTCTGGTGGAAGGGCAACACCTCCCATCCCGATCCGAAACAGTGGGCGGGCCTGGTCGACGCCTTCGTCCACCACATCCAGACGCGCTACGGCCAGGCCGAGGTGCGGTCCTGGTATTTCGAGGTCTGGAACGAGCCCAATCTCGACGGCTTCTGGGAAAAGGCCGACCAGAAGGCCTATTTCGAGCTCTATGACCTGACCGCGCGCACCATCAAGGCGATCGATCCGGCGCTGAAGGTCGGCGGCCCCTCGACCGCCGGCGCGGCCTGGACGCCGGAGTTCCTCAGCCATGTCCAGGCCTCGGGCGCGCCGGTCGACTTCGTCACCACCCACACCTACGGCGTCGACGGCGGCTTCCTGGACGAGAACGGCAAGAGCGACACCAAGCTGTCGCCCTCGCCCGACGCCATCACGGGCGACGTGCGCCGGGTGCGCCAGGAAATCCAGGCCTCGTTCAAGCCGGGCCTGCCGCTCTATTTCACCGAATGGAGCACCAGCTACACGCCGCGCGACCCGGTGCACGACGCCTATGTCAGCGCGCCCTACATTCTGTCCAAGCTCAAGGCCAGCGAGGGTCAGCTGCAGGGCATGAGCTACTGGACCTACAGCGATCTGTTCGAAGAACCCGGCCCGCCGACCGCGCCGTTCGAGGGCGGGTTCGGCCTGATGAACCCGCAAGGGATCCGCAAGCCGGCCTGGTTCGCCTACAAGTACCTGAACCAGCTGGGCGACAAGGCCGTGAAGGTCGCCGACGCCCAGACCTGGGTCACCACCGACAAGGGCGGCGTCCAGGCCCTGGTCTGGGACTTCCGCCAGCCGGTCCAGGCGGTCAGCAACCGGCCCTACTACACCAAGGTGCGGCCCACCTCGGACGTCGAGCCGGTGAGCCTGGACCTGAAGGGTCTCAAGCCCGGCCGCTATGACGTCCAGGTCTTCCGCACCGGCTTCAGGGCCAACGACGCCTACACCGCCTATCTGGAACTGGGCTCGCCCAAGACGCTAAGCGACCAGCAGGTGCGCGACCTGCAGGCCCTGACCGTGGACAAGCCTGAGACGCGGAGCCTGACGATCGGCAAGTCGCGCGCGGCGAGCGTGGCGGTGCCGATGCGGGCCAACGACGTGGTGCTGGTGAAGGTGGCGCCGAGGTAGGCGCCACCGTATCGACGTCAGTACGTCGAGATCACCGCCTCGACATCGTCAATGCGCGAAATCCCGTGGTCAACGGCCACGAAGGCGATGAGCGTGATCGGCCGGCCTGTGCGGGCGGCTGCAGCGATCTTGTGATGGCCGTCCAGCAGATAGTGCGCCATGCACCAGTGCGCCGCGCCCTCCTCTGCGGGTTCCTTGATGTCCAGGACGCTGATCGAGACGGCTGTCGACTCTGCTCCCGCCTCAAGAGCTTTGGCGTAGAACTCGACACGTTCGGCCTTCAGCCAAGCCTCGGGAAACATGGGCACGATGAAATCGAAGGCTTTGCCGCCCTCGTCCCCGACCTCGACTATCGATCGCTGGTCTGGCCGATAGTAGGGAACTTTGGGATGGTGAGGCAGTCCCCAGAAGCTGTCGACGCCACCTTGATTCTCGACCTGCTCGACGGCGAAGTAGTCATCGCCGCCGCCGAGCGACACCAACCTCGGTCTTAAGCGCAGAAGCGCGACACGATAGTCCCCGACCGGCACGAGCAGGCTCAAGGCGTCGACTAGGTCGTTAGGCAGCGACGAAACGCCAGCCGCCAGCTTGTTCGACAGGTCTGCGACATCCACGGTCGCGTTGGCGCCTTCCAGGCGTTCGAACAGGAAGGCGCAGGTCCCGCAGATATTGCCAAGGTGATAGGCTTTCTTCCCGTCGACGGTGAGAAATCGATCCCACTCCCGCCAGGCGCCGCCGCCGGTCCTCTCGAAAGCTACGGGCGAGGCGGACGTCTCGACCGTCCGCGTGGCCTGGTCTAGCAGATTGGAGCTCAAGCTCGACGCCACCGTCAGCCGCCAGCCGCCTGCTCCACCGCCAGACCCAGATCCAGCGCCCGCGCCGCCTCTTCGCCGGTCACCACCGGACGCGGCGCTTCGCCACGCACGGCCTTCAGGAAGCCCGCCACGCTCTGACCCAGGGGGTCCTTACCGGCCGGCGTGTCGTTGAAGTTCTCGATCAGCGGGAACGGCGTGGTGTTGCGGAAGGTGCGGGCCAGGAAGTCGATCTCGACCTCGCCGGAGGGGTAGACGACCTTCATGGTCCGCTCGCGGGCCTCGGCCACGCGCGAGCTGTCGAACACGGCGGTGAAGCCGTTGTCGAAGGTGGCCTCGGCCTTGACCCAGTCCAGGGACGTGGAGCGGGTGATCGCCCCCTCGCCTTCCACCGTCACGGGCTCGCCGTCGCACAGCGCCAAGGCCAGGTCGATGTCGTGGATCATCAGGTCCAGCACCACCGAGACGTCGAGATTGCGGTCCGAGGGCGTGCCCCGGCGCACGGCTTCCAGGCGCAGCGGCTGCTCGGGAATGTCCAGCAGGCCCATGGCCTGGAACACGACCCGCTCCTGGTGACCGCAGGCCAGCGGCGCGCCGGCCTTGGCGGCGGCGGCGACCAGGGCGTCGGCGTCCTGCGGCGTCACCGCCAGGGGCTTTTCCGAATAGACCGGCTTGCCCGCCTTGAGCGCCGCCAGGCCGGCCTTGGCGTGGTGCACGGCGGGGGTGGCGACGGTGACCACGTCGACGGCGGCCAGGAAGGCGGCCATGTCGTCGAAGGCTTGCGCCCCAAGCGGTTCGGCCAGGATCTGGGCTCGCGCCAGGTCGATGTCGAACACTGCGACCAGGGTCACGCCGTCCAGCTCGACATACTTCTTGGCGTGGTAGCCGCCGAACACGCCGGCGCCGATGACGCCCGCCTTGAGAACATCTTGGGTCATGCCGCTGTCTATCGTGTTCGCTTTCGCGCGGGAAGGACTGGAGGCGCGGCCGAGACCGGTCTAAACGTTCGTTTAAACAACGCACCTCGATCGCGAGGTCTGGGAGGAACGACCATGGTCACGTCGCGCGAAATCCGACTGAAGAGCCGCCCGGTGGGCGTTCCCGTGCACGACAACTTCGAACTGGCCAGCGTCGAGGTCGGCGCGCCGGGCGACGGCGAAATCCAGGTCAGGAACCTGTGGATGTCGGTCGATCCCTACATGCGCGGCCGGATGACCGAGCGGAAGAGCTATGTGCCGCCGTTCGAGCTGGGCAAGGCCCTGCAGGGCGGCGCGATCGGCGAGGTCACCGCGTCGAACGATCCGGACTACAAGCCCGGCGACATCGTCAGCACGATGTTCGGCTGGCGCGAGGTGTTCAACGTCTCGCCCAAGGCCCTGGCGGCCGGCGGCATGGGCGCGGTGACCAAGATCGACACCCACGGCCTGCCGCCCCAGACCTTCCTGGGCGTGGCCGGCATGCCGGGCCTGACCGCCTATGTCGGTCTGCTGCGCGTGGCGGCGCTGAAGGACGGCGACGTCGTCTTCGTCTCGGCCGCGGCTGGCGCGGTGGGCCAGGTGGTCTGCCAGATCGCCAAACTGAAGGGCCACACGGTGATCGGCTCGGCCGGCGGCCCGGACAAGATCGCCTTCCTCAAGAGCATCGGCGTCGATCACGTGATCGACTACAAGGCCACGCCCGACGTGGTCGCCGAGCTGGAAAAGGCCGCGCCCAAGGGGATCGACGTCTATTTCGAGAACGTCGGCGGCGTGCACCTGGAAGCGGCCCTCAACTCGGCCCGCCCGTTTGGCCGTTTCGCCCTGTGCGGGATGATCTCGCAGTACAACGAGACCGGAAAGCCGACCGGCCCGGCCAACATCATCCAGGCGGTGGGCAAGAGCCTGAAGCTGGAGGGCTTCATCGTCTCCAACCACTATGACCTCGCGCCGCAGTTCCTCAAGGACATGGTCGGCTGGATCGGCGCGGGCCAGATCAAGTGGAACGAGACGGTCGAGAACGGCGTCGACCGCGCGCCGGACGCCTTCATCAAGCTCTTCAAGGGTGAGAACCTGGGCAAGATGCTGGTGAAGCTGGCGTAGGTGTCAAAAGGGGGCGTGGGATCACACCCACTTGCCCCCACCTGACGGCTTCGCCGTCTGTCCGCCCCCATAGAGGGCGGAACGCTCTTCCCCCTTTGGGGGAAGACGACCGCGAAGCGGTCCGTAGGGGGCAAGTGATCGCCGCCCAACCGCCACTGAGTCGCCCTTCCCGCCTCTTGCGCCGCGTCAAAACGCCCCCCATCTGCGCTCCTCGCCGCTGGCAACCAACTGCCGGCGTCGCCGCTATCCCAAGCGAGAAGCCACTTTGCGCGGCGCCCCTGTGTTAAAGCGGCGCAGCCGCGCGGCAGCCTCTTCCAATGCTGCCGCGTTTCCATATCTAATCCATGTAAGGCGGGTGGTTCGGCCCGCCGGGAGAGAGCGGTCAATGGCCGAGCGAAAGCAAGGCGGACAAAACAACGGCGCGGGCTCTTCGGTCATCACGGAAGTGAAGCCGAAGACGCAAAAGCCTTCGCTGTATCGCGTACTGATCTTGAATGACGACTATACTCCGATGGAGTTCGTCGTTTACGTACTTGAACGTTTTTTCAACAAGTCGCGCGAAGATGCGACCCGGATCATGCTGCACGTTCATCAGCATGGCGTCGGCGTTTGCGGCGTTTTCACCTACGAAGTTGCCGAGACCAAGGTCGCGCAAGTGATCGACTCGGCGCGCAGGCATCAGCACCCACTGCAGTGCACCATGGAAAAGGACTGAGGAGCCTCCCCTTGCCCTCTTTTTCGCGACCACTTGAAGAATCCCTGCATCGCGCCGTCGCTTACGCCAATCAGCGCAAGCACGAATACGCCACGCTTGAACACCTGCTGCTGTCGCTCACCGATGACGACGACGCGGCCGGCGTCATGCGGGCCTGCGATGTCGACCTCAACGCTCTGAAGAAGAGCCTCGTGAACTATCTCGACGTCGAACTGGCCTCGCTGGTCGTCGACGACGAGGACGACGCCAAGCCGACCGCCGGCTTCCAGCGCGTGATCCAACGCGCCGTGATTCACGTCCAGTCCTCGGGTCGAGAAGAAGTGACCGGCGCCAACGTGCTGGTCGCCATCTTCTCCGAGCGCGAGAGCCACGCCGCCTACTTCCTGCAAGAGCAGGACATGACCCGCTACGACGCGGTGAACTTCATCGCCCACGGCATCGCCAAGAAGGCCGGCGCCTCCGAGCCCAAGCAAGCCAAGGGCGCGGCGGTCGAGGAAGACGTCGAGAAGCCCAACGCCAAGACCGGCGGCGAGGCCCTCGAAGCCTATTGCGTCGACCTCAACGAGAAGGCCCGCCAGGGCAAGGTCGACCCGCTGATCGGTCGCGCGAACGAAGTCGAACGCGCGATCCAGATCCTGTGCCGTCGGACCAAGAACAACCCGCTGCTCGTGGGTGAACCCGGCGTCGGCAAGACCGCCATCGCCGAGGGCCTGGCCCGCAAGATCATCACCCACCAGGTCCCCGAAGTCCTGGCGGAAGCCACCATCTACTCGCTCGACATGGGCGCGCTGCTGGCCGGCACCCGCTATCGCGGCGACTTCGAGGAACGCGTCAAGCAGGTGGTCAAGGAACTGGAGAACCACCCCAACGCGGTGCTGTTCATCGACGAGATCCACACGGTGATCGGCGCTGGCGCCACCTCGGGCGGGGCCATGGACGCCTCCAACCTGCTGAAGCCGGCCCTCGCCTCGGGCTCGCTGCGTTGCATGGGCTCGACCACCTACAAGGAGTTCCGTCAGCACTTCGAGAAGGATCGGGCCCTGGTCCGTCGCTTCCAGAAGATCGACGTCAACGAGCCGACGGTGGAAGACACCATCAAGATCCTCAAGGGGCTGAAGAGCTACTACGAGGACTTCCACAAGCTGAAGTACACCAACGACGCCCTCAAGGTGGCCGTTGAGCTGTCGGCCAAGTACATCACCGACCGCAAGCTGCCCGACAAGGCGATCGACGTGATCGACGAAGCGGGCGCGGGCCAGATGCTGCTGCCGGAAGGCCGCCGCAAGAAGGTCCTGGGCGTCAAGGAGATCGAGGCCGTCGTGGCCAAGATCGCCCGCATCCCGCCCAAGTCGGTTTCGAAGTCCGACACCGAGTCCCTGCGCGAACTGGAAGCGGACCTGAAGCGCGCCGTGTTCGGTCAGGACGAGGCGCTGATGCAGCTGTCCTCGGCCATGAAGCTGGCCCGGGCCGGTCTGCGCGACCCGGACAAGCCGATCGGCAGCTATCTGTTCAGCGGCCCGACCGGCGTCGGCAAGACCGAAGCGGCCAAGCAGCTCGCCCAGACGCTCGGGATCGAGATGATCCGGTTCGACATGTCGGAATACATGGAGCGCCACACCGTCAGCCGCCTGATCGGGGCTCCCCCCGGCTATGTCGGCTACGATCAGGGCGGTCAGCTGACCGACGCCGTCGACCAGCACCCGCACGCCGTGGTGCTGCTGGACGAGATCGAGAAGGCGCACGCCGACGTCTACAACATCCTGCTCCAAGTCATGGACCATGGTGTGCTGACCGACAGCAACGGCAAGAAGGTCGACTTCAGGAACGTGATCCTGATCATGACCACCAACGCCGGCGCTTCGGACGCCCAGCGCCAGTCGATCGGCTTCGGCCGCGACAAGGTGGTCGGTGAGGAAGAGGCCGCCCTCAAGCGCCTGTTCACGCCGGAATTCCGCAACCGCCTCGACGCGGTGGTGGCCTTCAAGCCGCTGACGCCGGAAATCATCCGCCAGGTCGTTCAGAAGTTCGTCTTGCAGATGGAAGTCCAGCTGGCCGACCGGAACGTGACGATCTCGCTCAGCGACGACGCGGCCGACTGGCTGGCCAAGAACGGCTTCGACGAGCTCTACGGCGCGCGCCCCCTGGCGCGGGTCATCCAGGAGCACATCAAGAAGCCGCTGGCCGACGACATCCTGTTCGGACGCCTCGTCCGCGGCGGGCATGTTCGGGTCGTGCTCAAGGACAGCAAGATCGACTTCGAGATCGAGAGCAATCCGGAAAAGCCCGGCAAGGCTCCCAAGTCCGAGGACGAAGCCGAACCGGCTCTGGCCGAATAGGCCGGACGGAACGAGACAGCGAGAGGCCCGGAGCGATCCGGGCCTCTTTGCTTTTCGAGGCCCAAAGAACCCAAGGTTGCCCTCAATCCAAACACTACCTAGATTGAGACTTCACCGGGGGGTCTCATGCGTCATTCGCCTTATCTGTTGGCCATCGCGGCCGCGAGCTTGCTCTGCGCCACCGCCTGCGACGCTTCTCCGCCCAAGCCGGCGAAGCCCGCCACCAGGCCGATCGCTTCCGATCCCCAGGTCGAGGCCCTGCGCGAGACGCTGGGCCGGTCGGTGCTCGACACCCCTGGTCTCGTCCTGCCGGACGATCACGACGCGCTCGATGCGGCGCTGGCGCGGGGCGATTGGGGCTATCTGAGCCAGGCCGTCCGCAACCCCGGCAGCGCTGAAAACATGATGCGGCTGGCCAACTGGGAACGCTATCAGACCTATCGCGGCGGCGGATACAACGTCGCCTACATGTACGTCAGCACCCTGACCATGGCCGCCAATTCCTACGACAAGGCCGCCGCCAGGGATCCGAGCTTCGCCCCGATGGCCAATGGAATGCGCCGCGGCGCCCTGGCCCAGTTGCTCTACACCTACGCGGTGCTGAGCGTGGACGGCGTGCGCTGCGCCGACCCGACGGCCCCGCAAGCCCATCGCGACCAGATCTCGAGCTTCACACAGGAATTGAACCGGTCGACCGACGCCTTGTCGATCCCGGAGCGCCTGGGCGCGATCGAGGCCGCCATACGCCAGGAGCGCCAGCTGGCGCCGGTGCGCGATCTCGATCCGGCGCTCTGCCGGGGCGGCGTGGCCGAATTGACCGAGGCGCTCGCGGCCCAGCCGGGCCGAACGACGACCACTGGTCCCCAGCCGGGATATCCCGGCACGAATGTGATGGTCCCGATCGATCCCAATCGCCCGCCCGCCTATAGCGACAGCGCTCAATGGCCGGCCCGCCAGCAAGCGGTGCGCGACGGCCTGCTCGATCAGTTGGCGGGCGTTATCGGCATGAGCCGCAAGAAGTAGGGCCTGTCGCTAGCGGCGGTATCGCCCGCCCAATCCGCCGAGAAGCTTCAGCGCCCCGTCTTCGTCCAGTTGGTCGGGCGCAAAGGCTGTGAGGCCCGCGTCGGCCAGGAGACCCTGATCGACGGCCGACACCTGATGCTGGGCCATGTTCCAGTCCCGGAACATCCGCCGTTCGACCGGAGCCCGGCCGATCACGACCAGGTCGGTATGGCGATCGTCATGGCGAATGCGTTCGAAGGTCGCGTCGATTTCGCCAACCGGCCCCTCCAGCAATTGCAGGAACCGGTCGGCGCCAAAGGCCAGGAAGCCGGTGATATTCGCCAAGCGATTGTTGTGGATCGACTTGGCGGTGATGATCCGCACCTGCTCGGACAATCCCGGCCCGCCGGGCTGCGTGGACCGGCTGGCGTAGATCAGGCGCGCCAGCCCCTTGGGCGCGTCATCGAACTCGAACATGAACGCTCCGGCTCCAAGCTAGCGCTACCATTGGCAATGCATAGCTTGACCAAAGGTTCACCCTAGAGCGTCGCCGCGATCTTCTCCGCCAAAACCTTGAGTTCGTCGGTATCGGCCATGCCCTCGCCGTGCCGCCCCAGAGCTTCGCCCTCGTAACGGGGGATGATGTGGAAGTGCAGGTGGAAGATCGTCTGGCCGGCCGGCGCGCCATTGAACTGGGTCACCACCACGCCGTCGGGCTTAAGGGCCGTGGTCACAGCCTGGGTCACCTTCTGCACCGCGCCGATCAGCCGCCCCAGGGTCTTGGTCTCGGCCTCCAGCAGGTTGCGGGCCTGGCTGGTCTTGGAGATCACCAGCACGTGGCCGCGCGACTGGGGGAAAACGTCCATGAAGGCCAGGACCTGATCGTCCTCGAACACCTTCACGGCCGGAACCTCGCCACGGATGATCTTGGCGAAGATGTTGTCGGCGTCGTAGCTTCCGTGAAGGCTCATGGTCGTCTCCTGTCTCGCCGACGTCCTAGCAAACCGGGGAAGCGCAAGCCATGGGCAGCGACAAGGCCGACAGCCCTGAGCACCTGACCGAGCGCCAGAAGACGTGGTTCGCCTCGATCCGCGAAGGTCTGGAGCGTGAGACGGGCAAGAGTCTCGAGGACTGGGTCGCCATCGCCAAAACCTGCCCCGAGACCAAGCCCCGCGCTCAACTCGGCTGGCTGAAGGAACATCACGGCCTGGGCCAGAACCGCGCCAGCTACGTCCTGTCCGTGGCCTTCCCGTCCGAGCGCATGACCTGGGACAGGCCCGACGAGGCGCGCGCGGCGCTCTGGACCGATCCCGCCTCGCTCGCCATCCTGGAAGCCCTGGAGGCGGCCGTCGCCGGCTTCGACGGCCTCGTCATCGGCCAGCGCAAGACCTACTCCGCCTGGTCCCGCGAGTTCCAGTTCGCCGCCGCCAAGCCGGTCAAGGGCGGGAAAGCCGCCCTGGGACTGGCCGTGCCGCCGGACGCCTCCCCTCGCCTGTTGGAACCGAAAAACGAAAGCTGGTCCGAGCGCCTGAAGGCCAAGCTCCTCCTCGCCTCGCCCGACGAGGTCGACGACGAGATCCGGACGCTGCTGAAGACCGCCTTCGAACGATCGTAGGCGCTCGCCGGAACGCTCGCCTCGCCCCTTCGTTGGCTTAGGCCAATGGAGGAACACCCATGTCCAAGGAAACCGAGCTCGCGGCCAAGTTCTGGAAATCCCTGAAGTCCGATCGCACCGCCATGGTCGGTCTGGTCGACGTCGAGGACGGCCGCGCCCAGCCCCTGACCGCCCTGGTCGAGAACGACGACCGAGGCCCGATCTGGTTCTTCACCTCGTCGGAGAGCGATCTGGTGGCGCAACTGACCAGCCATCGGAAGGCGATCCTGCACTTCGCCTCCAAGGGTCACGACCTGTTCGCCTCCGTCGAGGGCGACCTGGCCGTCGACACCGATCGCGCGACGATCGACCGGCTGTGGAATCCGTTCGTGGCCGCCTGGTTCGAGGGCAAGGACGATCCCAAGATCCGTCTGCTGCGCTTCGACGCCGGCGACGCCCAGATCTGGCTGAACGAGAACAGCCTGTTCGCGGGGCTCAAGATGCTGCTGGGAAGCGATCCCAAGAAGGACTACGCCGACAAGGTCGCGGAGACCAGGCTGGGCTAGCCCACGCCGGACGGCGTCGAAGCCCTGGTGTCTAGGATATGCCGATGCGCCTCGGCCAGGAAGTCGAGCGGCCACCCGTCGGTCTTCAGGTGCCGCTCGAGGTCGTCCCAGATGGGATTGAAATACAGCAGATTGTCGAAGATCGACTTGGTGGCGTAGCGCCGGTTCAGCAGCCCCTTGCGGCTGGCGCTGTACTCGAAGACCAGCACGTTGAGGAAGGCGTAGATCAGCAGCAGGTCACGCTGGGTGATCTCGGACCAGGCGATCCGCCCGTGCCGCAAATCGCCCCACCGGTCGGCCGCGTTGCACTCCAGGACCAGCCGGCCGAAGTCCTGCCAGTTGGCCGAGGTCTTGGAGAACCATTCGACCTGCCGAATGCTGCTGGCTTCCAGATAGATCAGAACGGCGAAGAGCCCGCCGACGATGCCCGCCAGCCAGGATCCGGCTTCAAGGAGCGGCCGCCAGGGCGCCAAGGCCGCCGTGATCGTCGTGACATCCATCTCAAACCTCGCAACCCATCCGTGCGAGACTGGATTATTCACCCCTCGTGGCGAAAGGGCGAGAACTCGTCGGTCAGCATCGCCATTTCGGCGTCGACCGCCTCGCGTTCGCGCTCCAGATAGCGGGCGACGGGCTCACGCAGGGCCGGATCGGCGATCCAGTGGGCGGAATAGACGGGGCTCGGCAGATAGCCCCGGGCGATCTTGTGCTGGCCCTGCGCCCCGGCCTCGACGCGCGGCAGTCCCAGGCGGATGCCGTGCTCGATGGCCTGATAGTAGCAGAGCTCGAAATGCAGGAACGGCACGTCCTCGGTGCAGCCCCAGTGACGGCCGTAGAGGCAATCGTCGCCGATCAGGTTCAGGGCGCCGGCGATCCACGGGCCGCCCGGACGGCGCGCCAGGATCAGCAGCACCTTGTCGGCCATCCGCTCGCCCAGCAGCGAATAGAACGCCCGGTTCAGATAGGGCCGTCCCCACTTGCGGCCGCCGGTGTCCATGTAGAAGCCGAAGAAGGCGTCCCAGTGGTCCTCGGTCAGTTCTTCCCCGGTCAGGGCCACAATCTCGAGACCCGCCTGGGCGTCGCGGCGCTCGCGGCGGATGGTCTTGCGGCGGTTGGACGACAGGGCCGCCAGGAAGTCGTCGAAGCTGGCGTAGCCGTTGTTGAACCAGTGATACTGCTGGTCCTGGCGACGCAGCATTCCCCGCTCGCCCATCCAGTCCCATTCGTCGGCCCTCGGGAAGGTCACGTGCAGGGACGAGGCCTTCAGCCGGTCGCACAGGGTCAGGGCGCCGCCCAGCAGCGCCGAGCGGCCGTCGTCGACATCGATGTCGGGTCGCACGATCAGGCGCGGCCCCGTGACCGGCGAGAACGGCGCCGAGCACTGGAGCTTGGGATAGTAGCGCCCGCCGGCCCGCTCGTAGGCGTCGGCCCAGCTGTGGTCGAAGACGTATTCGCCCTGGCTGTGGGACTTCAAGTACAGCGGCATGACCGCCGCCACGCCGCCCGCCTCGTCCTCGACCGACAGGTGATGCGGCGCCCAGCCGGTGCGATCGACCGCGCAGCCGCTCTCTTCCAGGGCGTTCAGGAAGTCGTAGCTGACGAACGGGTCGCCGGACGGCGCGGCGCAGGCGTCCCAGGCCTCGCGGCCGATTTCGGCGATGCGCCGATGGACGCGCACCTCCGCCTTGACGCCTGTCACGCGGCGAAGCCCTCGAAAATCAGGTTGTCGCAATGATCGCGGACGGCGTCCCACTGCTCGGCCGAGCGCACGGTCCAGGCGATCACCGGCGTGCCCTTGGCGCGATGCAGATCGGCGCGGGCGCTGGGCAGCATGTCCAGACCCAGGGCCAGGAAGTCGGGCCGGGCGATCTCGACATGCTCCAGCGCCGCCAGCGACTTGCGAAGCTCCGGCGCCAGCCGGCGGGCGTTCTCGTCGTCCCAGTTGTAGCTGTCCAGGCCGCGCAGGATCTGCGGCTGGTGCTCGGCGAACCAGGCGTGGGAATAGGGGTTGAAGCCGATCACGGCCGTGGGGCCGTTGTGATCCAGCAGGATCTCGCTGACCTGCTTCTCCAGCTCGCCCACCTCGCCGAACGGGGTCTTCAGCTCGATATAGACCATGGCCCGGTGGCCGATCAGGGTCAGGGCGTCGGCCAGGGTCGGGATGGTCTCGTCCGTACCCGACAGCGTCAGTTGGCCCAGCTCGGCAGCGGTGTGGTCGCGCAGCTTGCCGGTCGCGCCCGTCAGCCGCTCCAGGTGATCGTCATGGAAGACCACCACGTGGTTGTCGGCGGTCAGCTGGACGTCCAGTTCGATCCCATAGCCCCCGGCGCAGGCGGCCTGGAAGGCGGCCAGGGAGTTCTCGGGCGCGCCGCCCGGCGACCACAGCCCGCGATGCGCCACCGCCGGCTCGAACAGACGCTCCCACGCCTCGCCGAACACCTCGGTTCCGGGGCGCGGACGCGAACGCATCAGGCCACCTCGACCACGGCGTCGACCTCGACCGAGAAGCCCAGCGGCAGCTTGTAGACGCCCACCGCCGAGCGGGCGTGGCGGCCGGCGTCGCCGAACACCTCGACCATCAGGTCCGAGCAGCCGTTGATGACCTTGGGGATGTCGATGAAGTCCTGGCTGACCTGGACGAAACCGCCCAGCTTGACGACCCGCTTGACGCGGTCGAGGTCGCCGGTCGCGGCCTTCATCTGGGCCAGCAGGTTGATGCCACACAGGCGCGCGCCCTGCTGGGCGGTCTCCAGGTCGACATCGGTCCCGACCGTGCCCTTGAGGCCGCCGTTGGCGTCCAGCGAGATCTGGCCGGAGATGTGGATCAGGTTGCCGGTCTGGACGAAGGGCACGTAGTTGGCGACCGGCGCGACCGGTTGCGGCAGCACGATCCCGAGTTCCGCCAGACGCTGTTCGACCTTCGACATCACATACTCCATAAACCTGGACGCATGCTTAGCGCGGCGGAATGACAGGACAAGAAAAAAGGCCCGAACCGTTGCCGGCTCGGGCCTTCAATCTGTTTCGACCCCTCGCGGAGCCGGTCGCCTTAGCGGGCGGCTTGCAGCTTTTCGACGGTGGCCGAGACGCGCTCGTTCAGCGGCTTGACCGAGTCCTTGATCGAGGCCGAGACGATCTCCGAGGCCTTGCTGACCTGGGCGATGTAGGCTTCCAGGGCCGACTTGGCCCAGGCGGTCTGCAGCTCGACGGCTTCCTGCACGCTCTTGGCGGAGGCCAGCGACTTGGCGGCGGCGACGTGGTCTTCGGCGGCCTTCTTCGAATAGGCGAAGGTCTGGGCGCCCAGGGCTTCGGCGCCCTTGGTGGCGGCGGTCACCGAGGCGACCACGGCTTCCAAGTTCTTCTTGGAGTGGGTGTTGGCTTCGGCCAGAGCGGCCAGCGACTTCTCGACGCCGTCCTTGAACGCTTGGTTCGAGGCGGTGCTGAATTGTTCGACGGTGGTCTTCAGGGTTTCGGCGGCGGCCATGGGGGAAGCTCCTGGCTGTGTGCGGGGCATGGCGCCGGACGAGGGCTTCCAGACCATGCGTTGGGACAACGCCGGTGTCTCATGTTGCAGTGCAGCAGTCAAGGATTTTGTGCAGCGCACCATGACGTAGCGGAAACGTTTGTTCGCCTGCCGCGAGAAGACCGAAGCTTCGCCGCAACGCCTTGAAATTATCCATGTCTGCGGCGAAATCGCTCACTAGTTGTTTACCTTAGAGAAAGGCCACAACGCGCATGCTAGGGTCACGCGTGTGGCGGTGCGGAACCGCTCAGTTCAAATGACGGACGCATTTCCCATGTTCGCCAAGCTTACTTCCGTCCGCTCCGCGCTCGCCGCCGTCGGCTTCGTCGGCGCCATGCTGTGCGGCCTGGCCGCGCCGATCGCCGCGTCCGCGCAGATCCCGTATCTGCAGATGAACGCCGCCGAGCCGAAATATTCGGCCATCGTGATCGACGCCAATTCGGGCGAAATGCTTTACGACAAAAGGGCTGACAGCCCGCGCTATCCCGCGTCCGTCACCAAGATCATGACGCTGTACCTCACCTTCGAGGCGCTCAGCGAAGGCCGCCTGAAGCTGACCGATCGCGTGCCGATCTCGTCCCACGCCGCCGCCCAGGCGCCCACCAAGCTGGGCTTGCCGGTCGGCGACAGCGTCAGCGTCGACGAGGCGATTCGCGCCATGACCGTGAAGTCGGCCAACGACATCGCCGTGGCCATGTCCGAGCGACTCGGCGGCAGCGAGTCGCGGTTCGCCGCCCTGATGACCCTGCGCGGTCAGGAACTGGGCATGCGCAACAGCCGCTTCGTCAACGCCTCGGGCCTGCCCGACAGCCGCCAAATCTCGACCGCCCGCGACCTGGCCATCCTGTCGCGCGCCACCATGCGCGACTTCCCGCAGTACTATTCCTACTTCAGCATCAAGGGCTTCGAGTTCCGCGGCCGCTACATCGCCGGCCACAACCGCCTGCTGACCAACATGCCCGGCTTCGATGGCCTCAAGACCGGCTACACCAACGCCTCGGGCTACAACCTCGCCGGCTCGGCCGTGCGCGACGGTCGTCGCCTGATCGCCGTGGTCCTGGGCGGCTCGTCCACCGCCTGGCGCGACAACAACATGGAAGACCTGCTGACCACCGGCTTCGACGTGCTCAAGCGCCGCTCGCACGGCGAGCGCACGACCATCGCCGCCAACCTTTACGAAGACGAGCCGACCGGCCCGATCATGCGCCCCTCCAGCGAGGAAGGCGACGGCGACCAGGCCGGCCTGAAGATCGTGCTGACCGACAACCCGCGCCCTGCCGCGCCCATGAAGGTCGCGCCGACCATGAAGGCGGCCCAGGCCAAGCCCGCGCCGAAAAAGACCAAGGGCGACTGGGGCGTGCAGGTCGGGGCGTTCAAGTCCAAGGGTCTGGCCAAGGAACAGCTGACGCTGGTCCGCTCGCGCTTCGCCAAGTTCGTGTCCGACGCGGAAGGCGCGGTCGAGGGCGCGGCCGGCGGTTCGTTCCGGGCCCAGTTCCAGGGCCTGACGGCCGAAGCCGCCCGCGGCGCCTGCCAGGCGATCACCGCCAAGCGTCAGCCCTGCATGGTCCTGTCGCCGCGCTAAGGCGCTTTCTATTTGCCGTCGAGAAGCCGGTCCCGCGCGGCGTTGAGCTGGGCGGCCAGTCCCGCCGTGCCCCCCTTGTCGGGATGGGCCATGCGGATCAGGCGCGAATAGGCCGCGCGGATCTCGGCCTTCGAGGCGTCCGGACCCACGCCCAGGATCGAACACGCCTCGGTCAGGCTGAGCGCGCCCTCGGCCCGCCTGGCCTTGGAGACCGCCGGACGCTGGCGGGCCGTCGTGGCGCTCCAGGCGCCGATCACCACCAGCACGATGCAGACCGGCCACTCGCTGCGCACGCCGGCATAGGCCCCGCCGGCGAAGGCCAGCAGCGCCGTGATCCCCGCGCCGATCCGCCAGCCGTCGCCCTTGAGCGCGCGCGTGGCGCGGCCCGACAGGACGAACAGCAGGATCGCCCCGCCTAGCAGCAGATAGAACATGGAGCGTCAGTCCCCGACGCCGCTCGAAGCCTACTGGGCGGCGAGCAGAGTTTCCCCGGAATAGGCCGAAAGGCCAAGGGAATGCATCAGGGCCCGCAATTCCTGGCGCGCGGCCAGGTGCTGCAGCGACACCGGCACCGGGCGAACCTGGGGCGACAGGTCGGCGATGGTCAGGCCGAACGGGAACAGCTCGCGATAGATGACCCGGTCGCGCAGGCCAGGACCCATGCGGAAGCCGACGCGCTTGGACAGGGCCGTCAGGCGATCCTCGACGCGCTTGCGGTTGCGGGCCTCGGTGGTGGCCAGGCGGTTGCGCAGCACCACCCAGTCCAGGGCCTGGCGCTGGCCCGACAGGGCCCGGGCCTTGCGGGCCTCCCAGACGGTCAGCGAATAGAGGCTGGGCTTCTGCAGCTCCATGGTCACCGGGTCGACGTGGCCCAGCATGTCGAAGTCGACGAAGCTGTCGTTCATCGGCGTGACGATCAGGTCGGCCAGGCCGTGGGCCATGCGCGAGATGGCGGTGTCGCCGCCGGGGGTGTCGATCAGCACGAAGTCGGCGGCCTCGCGCGCGGCGACGAAGGCGGCCTCGAACTTGGCGACCTGGTCCTCTTCCGAACCGGCGGCCAGGGCGACGTCGTCCTCGCTGAGGCGGAACTGCAGCGGCACCGGCAGGGTCACCTTGTTGCCGGCGATCCAGGCATCGCGGTTCTCGAAGAACCGCATCGAGGTGCACTGGCGCAGGTCGAGGTCCAGCAACGCCACCTTGGCGCCGCCGTACAGCAGCGCCGTGGCGAGGTGAACGGCGATGGTGGACTTCCCCGCCCCGCCCTTCTCGTTGCCGACGACGATGACACGCGTTTCGGCCATGCCTTCTTTCCTTCTTTTCGCCCGACTCGGCGACTCTCAATGAAAGATTAACACGCAGGAGACGCCCTGAGAGGGCGCGACGTCAATCCAGGCCTCCCTTCCCTGTGGACCCATTGTCGCAGGTGGACGCCAGGGGTCGTCTCCGTCATAAGCCAACGCCTGTTCGAGACAGGAGTTCTGCGTGGTCCACAAGACGCCGAAAATCGTTCGCACCGTCGCCGATCTGCGCGCCCAGGTCGGCGCCTGGAGGGCGGCCGGCGAGCGCGTGGCGCTGATCCCGACCATGGGCGCCCTGCACCAGGGGCACCTGTCGCTGATCGAACTGGGCCAGACCCGCGCCCAGCGCACCGTCGCCAGCGTCTTCGTCAATCCCAAGCAGTTCGCCCCGCACGAGGACTTCGACTCCTATCCGCGCGGCGAAGCCCGCGACGCCGAGCTGCTGGCCAGCGTCGGCTGCGACCTGATGTTCGCGCCCGGCGTCGACGAGATGTACGCTCCCGGCTTCTCGACCACGATCAACCTGACCGGCGTGTCCGAGCCTCTGGAAGGCGCGGCGCGGCCGCAGTTCTTCGGCGGCGTGGCCACGGTGGTGACCAAGCTGCTGATCCAGTCCCAGGCCGACGTCGCGGTCTTCGGCGAGAAGGACTACCAGCAGCTCCAGGTCATCCGGCGCGTGGTGCGCGACCTGGACCTGCCCGTGGAGATCGTCGGCGCCCCGACCGCCCGGGCCGAGGACGGCCTGGCCCTGTCCTCGCGCAACGCCTATCTGACGCCCGAGGAACGCGCCGCCGCCGTGGCCCTGCCCAACGCCATCAAGGCCGCCGCCCAGGCCGTGGCGGCCGGCGGACGCATCGACGACGCCGAGGAAGCCGCCAAGACCGCCATCCTCGCGGCCGGCTTCCGGCAGGTGGACTATGTGGACATCCGCGAGGCCGGCGACCTGTCGCGCCTGGGCCCCGGCCCGATCGGCGCCGCCAAAGGCCGCATCCTGGTCGCCGCCTGGCTGGGCAAGACCCGGCTGATCGACAACATGGCGGTGGGGTGAAGCTGACGGCATGACGTCTCGTCCTCATGCGGAGAGCCGCTGAGCTGATGGGGAGGCGCGGAGCGGTCCGGGCCCAGCCCGGATGACCGTGAGTTTGAAGGTGCGTTTCGGCTAGACCAGTCCGCTCCGCGAAACCGTTCTTCTCAAGGGACGGCGATTGAGGGCCTGTTTCATCCCGATCGACGTTTCCCCTCAGGCGGGCAGGATCAAAGTCGCCCGGAAGGGGCCGTCGGCGACTCCGACTGATCCTCGAACAGGCCGGTTTGAACTCCCAGCCCCGTCATCCCGCCTGTCCCGCCATCGCCCCCGCCGGGCCTTGGAGCCTTCTGAGCCCCGCCGCCAAACGCGATCCGATCGCCAAGGCCAGGCGGCCCCGCTCGGTTCCATCCCCATCGCCTGCTCGGGCCGGTACCAAGAGCCCTCCCCGTGATGGAGACAGCTCTGATTGTGCGGCCGGTTTGGACCCTGGCTGATCGGTGACGCTGATTTTTGTTCAAGACGTTGGGATTACTTGGGTTTCTCACGTCGGCGACGGGGATAGGCAGCGGTCTATCCCCGACCTCCGCTCATCCCGGCGAATGCCGGGACCCAGATCTCAAGTGGAGAGCCCGGTTGGAAGAGTTCGGCGCTTGAGGAACCCACCACACCGCCATTCCATCTGGGTCCCGGCATTCGCCGGGATGAGCGGATCAAATGAGGCCGACCGCGTTCACATCAGCTTTTCCTGCGCGGCCTGATAGACGGTGCGCACAGTCGGCCGAAAGCCGAGACCGCGCGCAAGCGCGCCATCGACATGGAGGCGCCAGGGGTTGGCTAGCGGCTCGGAGGAAGGCTCCATCGTCTCGCCGACAAGTGCGAGCAGCTCATAGAGCGAGGTCGGCGCTTCATCGACGATATTGACGATGCGCCCGTCCATCGCTCCGGTCAGAGCCAGGCTCATCGCGTTGGCGATGTCGCGATGGTGGATCAGGCTCATCTTTTGGGCTGGATGCATCATGCCGTTCGTCACATGCTGGGGCAGCGCCTCCAGATGCCCGTCCCTGTCGCCATAGACGAAGCCGAACCGCTGGATCGACCAAGTCAGCCCGCTTTCGCGCAATTCTGTCTCGGCCGCGAGTTTGCTGGCCGGATAGGCCTGTTTCGGGTCGGCGGCGTCGTCCTCGCGGCCGGGGCGCGGGCTGTCCGGGTTGTAGATGTTGCTGGTGCTGGCCATGATGAAGCGCGTCTTGGGCGCGTGGGCCTTTGCCGCGGCAATGAGGTTGCGCGTGCCTTCAAGATTGCTCTTCCAGATCAAATCCGTGTCGGGCGATCGGAACACCGCGGCGAGGTGGATGATCGCCGAGGCGGCGGTCACCGCCTGGACGAGTGACGCGGGATCAAGAAGATCGCCCTCGACAGCATTCGCCCCGGCGGGCGCCACTTTCCCACTGCGCACGAGCGCGCGGCAATCCAGGCCGGCTTCCACGAGGCGCGGCAGGAGGCGCGCGCCCACAAGACCGGTCGTCCCGGTCACCAGGATTGTCATGCGTCCGTTTCCTTCCGTGAAAGCTTGTCGAGCCGCTCGGTAGCGGTCCGAAGCACCCTGATCGCGACGGCGACATCAGCGTCGTCGAGGCCGTCGAACGCCGCCTTATGGATGAAGGTTAAATCTGGCAGGTCGTCCCACAGCGCCTGACCGGACGGCGTGATCCGAAGGAGCTTCTGGCGTTGGTCGACGCGGTCGGGAATCTGCTCCACGAGGTTTTTTCGCACCAGCGCCCCGATGACGATGCTCGCCGTCGCTCGTTCGACTTGAAGCATCCTGACCAGCTCTCGCTGCAGGGTCGGCCCATCCTGGGCCAACTGATGCAGCACGTACCATTGCGTGGCCCCCAGCCCGTGGCGACGGAGGGTATCGTCAATGATCGCGCGGCCCGCGAAGTAGCATCGCTTGGCCCATGCTCCGACCGTATCATGCCGAGCGTCGTTAAGATTGTTAGCCATCTAGCAATATTGTTAGCAAGCAAACATGATGTCAAGCTGCGGCAACGCGCCGATGTCGGCTCGCGGTCGGGGTCGGGGGCGGAAACGGGCGCCTGTCGGAACGCGAACTGAGGGGCATCACCGCCCGACAGCAGACATTCCGATGGGCCAAGAAGGGTGGGAAGCGGTCGATGCCCTCAATCTAGCTTTTCAAAAAAGACCTCGAACCACGCAGCGTTCAATTCCGGGTCCGACGCATGTTGACCGTAGAACTCAAGCGCCATCGGCACGATCTTATCGATCGCCAACGTCTCGACCTCTTCATCCGTCAACCGGAACATCCATTCCGGCAGTGGCCGCTTACCATCTTCGGCCACTACATCCACAGTGAAGAGGCACAGGCCTGCGGCATGTCCCGCTTCGAGCACGTCGAGCATTTGCCGGAACGCGAGGGGGCGTGTGCCGCCCGGGGTCAGCGATTCCGTCAGGATCTGATTCAATTTGCTCATACGAGAAACGTAAGCAGACGCCAGCGGCGACCGCCATGGGTCGAAAGCGGACCCAAGGCGACCCCTGCTAGCCCTACCAGGCCCCCAGCTCCCGCAGCTGGCGCGCCAGGTCGGCCGGCATCTCGGCGGCTTCGGCCTCGGTCAGGTCCGGCGGGATGTCTTCGTGCTTCAGATAGCGCCAGCCCTGGAACGGCCGCCGGGGCGTGGGGGCGACGCGGACGATGGTGGGATCGACGGTCACCTCGCAGCGCGAGGCCTGCCCCTCGCCCACCGTGTCGATCTTCAGGATCGTCTGGCGGCACAGGATCTGGCCCTTCATCACCCGGTACAGCGAGCCGCCGTCCAGCACCTCGTCGACGCGCTTGGGGGTCATGCGGGTGTGCATGATCCACGGACGATCGGCCTCGGCGTGCCAGGCGACGAGTTCGTCGATGTTGTCGCAACCGACGACCAGCTTGATGATGTGAAGAGGCATGGCGCGTACTTAGGGCCGGCGGTCGTTCAGGGAAAGAGCGATGCGCAGCAGGAGCGAAAACCTCGTCCTTCGACAAGCTCAGGATGAGGTTTTCGACTGTCGGGGCTTATGCCCTGGTCCTCATCCTGAGCTTGTCGAAGGACGAGGACCAAGCACGGCGCCGGCGATAGTCGCTAGGACGCGACGGCCAGCGCCGGCTCCAGTTTCGCCAGCACGACGCCTTCGCTGACCTGGCCGCCGGCGACGGCCGACAGCTCGGCCACCACGCCGTCGAACGGCGCGGCCAGGGCGTGCTCCATCTTCATGGCTTCCAGGGTCAGCAAGGTCTGGCCCCTGCTGACGCTCTGGCCGGCCGTGACGGCGACGGAAACGATCTTGCCCGGCATCGGCGAAAGGATCGCGCCGTCCGAAGCCGCGACATGGGCCGCGCCGACCTTGGGCGTGAAGTCGAACTCGCGGACGTCGCCGCCTTCGAACACGTACAGCGGATCGCCGCCGAAGGTGCCGGGCAGCACGTCGACATCATCCAGCGGCCGACCGTCCTCGACCGTGATGTCCCACGACCAGTCGTCACCCGCGCCCCCCGCCAGGGCCACGCGCAGCGGCATGACCTTGCCGTCCACCGACAGCGGCAGGTCCATCGCCGCCCGGGGCGCGTTCATTCGGAAGCCCAGCAGCCGCGACGGGGCGCTGGCCCAGACGTCGGCGCGGGGCTGGTCGGCCTCCATGAAGGCCTCCAGGCGGTGGCCGATCGCGGCCAGGGTCGGGGCGTCTGAGAACTCGCGCTCCGTCAGCTCGTCGAGCCGCGCTTCGATGAAGCCGGTGTCGATGGCGCCGTCGACGAAGTCGGGATGGCTGGCGCACCTGGCCAGGAAGGCGGCGTTGGTCTTGACCGGATACACTTCGACCAGGCGGCAAGCCTCGGCCAGGCGCATGGCGGCGTCCTCGCGGTCAATCCCGTGGGCGATCAGCTTGGCGATCATCGGGTCGTAGAACGGGGTGACCTCGCCGCCCTCCTCCACCGCGCTGTCGACCCGCACGTCGCCTTCCGGCAGGCGGAAGTGAGTCAGGGGCCCGGTGGACGGCAGGAAGCCCGTGGTCGGGTTCTCGGCGTAGAGGCGCGCCTCCATGGCCCAGCCGTCCAGCGTGATCTCGTCCTGCTCCAGCGGCAACGGCTCGCCCGAGGCGACCAGCAGCTGCCACTCGACCAGGTCCTGGCCGGTGACCATCTCGGTGACCGGGTGCTCGACCTGCAGGCGGGTGTTCATTTCCATGAACCAGATGCGGTCGGCGCGCAGGCCTTCGCTGGCGTCGGCGATGAACTCCACCGTGCCGGCCCCGACATAGCCCACGGCCTGGGCGGCCTTGACCGCCGCCCCGCAGACGGCGGCGCGCGTGGCCTCGTCCATGCCGGGGGCCGGAGCCTCCTCGATGACCTTCTGGTGGCGGCGCTGCAGCGAGCAGTCGCGCTCGAACAGGTGGACGACATTGCCGTGGCTGTCGCCGAACACCTGCACCTCGATGTGACGCGGACGGGTGACGTACTTTTCCAGCAGCACCCGGTCGTCGCCGAAGCTGGCCGAGGCCTCGCGCTGGCACGAGGCCAGCAGATCGGCGAAATCGGCGGCCTTGTCGACCTTGCGCATGCCCTTGCCGCCGCCGCCGGCCACGGCCTTGATCAGCACGGGGAAGCCGATCTTGCCCGCTTCGGCCGCCAGCCGTTCGACCGACTGGTCCTCGCCCAGATAGCCGGGCGTGGTGGGAACTCCGGCTTCGATCATCACCTTCTTGGCCGCGTCCTTCAGGCCCATGGCGCGGATCGCCGAGGGCGGCGGCCCGATCCAGACCAGACCCGCGTCGATGACCGCCTGGGCGAAGTCGGCGTTCTCCGACAGGAAGCCGTAGCCGGGATGGATCGCCTCGGCCCCGGTCTGGCGGGCGGCGGCCAGGATCTTCTCGGGGACCAGATAGCTCTCCCGCGCCGGCGACGGGCCTATCAGGATGGCGACGTCGGCCTCCATCACGAACGGGGCCTCGGCGTCCGCCTCGGAATAGACCGCGATCGTCCGCACGCCCAGCTCACGGGCGGTGCGGATGATCCGACGGGCGATTTCGCCGCGATTGGCGATGAGGACGGACGAGATCAAGACGGCATTCCTAGATCTGCGCCAGGGCCAGAAGCGCCAGGCCGGCGAGCAGGAGGGAGAACGACAGGACGGTCACGAACCAGACGATCAGCGTCTTGAGGAACGCGCCGACGATGCTGGAACCATAGGCCCCGTGCAGGGTCTGGAACAGGTTGATCGGGGTCCACAGCGTCAGCAGCCCGAACCACCAGGGCTTGAGCACGTCGGGCAGGACCAGGCCCAGGGCGTTGGTCAGGAACGCGAACGACAGCAGGTTCATCGCCACCAGCAGGTGGTCGTAGATGAAGTACTTGGGCTTGTTGCGATAGACCAGGGCCAGGGCCAGGCCGACGATCGGCAGCAGCAGCACCGCCATGCGGTGGCCCCAGGTGAACAGCACCATCTGGTAGAATTCAGGGTTCTCGCGCGCCTTGGCGATGCTCTCCTTCAGCCAGCCGCCGCTCCAGCGGAGGGCCTTGGACGGATCGTGCCCCTGGGCCCTGGCGTCGTTGATCGCGGCCTGGGCCTCGGGCGGCAGGGGCGCGGCGCCCTGCGAGACATGCCCGTCGTCATGGATCGTCACGCCCGAGATCTCGCCGTTCAGCGACAGGGCCCGGATCTTCGCGGCCTCGGCCTTGCGGGCCTCCTCCTCCGTCAGCCCCATGTCCTCGGGCAGCTTGCCGGCGGCGATCTGGTCGGCCTTGGCGACATCCTCGGCGTAGTGGGCCTGGGCCTTGGCGACGGCTTCCTGATAGTCGGCGGGCGCCTTGGCGACGGCCTCCTGGTAGCGCGCCAGGGCCTTGGCCCGACCCTCGTCGGGATCCTTCAGCGTCTCGTCGCGGTCCTTGGCGGCCTCGGCCAGGGCCGCGTCGCGCTCGTCGGCGGCGTCCTTCAGGCGGCTGTCGCGATCCTGGACGGCCTCGACGCGCAGGCGGGCAGCCTCCTTGGCGCGGCCTTCCGGCGTGGCTAGTTCGGCGGCCTTCAGCTCGCGCTCGTGGGCGGCCTTGTGCTGGGCGCTGTGGATCGCGTGCTCGGCCGCGAAGATGAACAGCAGCAGGGCCACCAGGAAGGTGCGGAACGGCGGCACGTGCCGCACGATCCGGCCTTCCATATAGTCCTTGGCCAGGCCGCCCGGCTTCAGGAACAGGGCCGGCAGGGTCAGGGCCAGGCGGCCGTCGAGGTGGAACATCCCCTCGATCGCCTCCCAGATCAGGTGGCCGATCGAGCGGTGATGGGTGTCGGCGTTCTGGCCGCAGGCGTGGCAGTACGGACCTTCCAGCGTCGCCCCGCAATTGGCGCAAGGCTGGCCGACGCCTTCGAAGGCGTGCTTCCTGCGCCGCTTGAAGAACTCGCCCAGCGAATCCGCCGCCGCGGCTTCCATTTCGCCCGTCATCTCGCCCCCTACTCGACTCTAGATCGTCCAGCCGGGTTTACGGCGTTCGAGGAACGCGCGCACGCCTTCTTGACCTTCGTCGGACACGCGGCGGCGGGCGATGCGTTTTGCCGTCTCGTCGATCAGGCCCCGGTCGATCTTTTGGCCGACGAAGTCGTTGACCAGGGCCTTGGCGTCGCCGATCGCCCCTGGGGCGCAGACCGCGATCTCCTCGATCAACGCGTCCTGGGCGGCGACCAGGCCGGCGGCGTCATCGAACACCTCGTCGACCAGGCCGTAGCTCCAGGCCTGATCGGCGTCGAACACCCGTCCGGTGGCGAACAGCAGCTTGGCGGTGCGCGGCCCCAGGGCGGCGATCACATAGGGGCTGATGGTGGCCGGGGTCAGGCCGAGCTTGACCTCGGAGAAGGCGAACTTGGCGTCAGCCGTGGCCAGGGCGTGATCGCAAGCGGCCACAAGCCCCGCCCCGCCGCCGAACGCCGGCCCCTCGACCAGGGCCACGGTCAGGGCTGGGATATCGTGCAGGGCCTTGAGCATGTTGGCCAGGCCCAGGGCGTCGTCGCGGTTGTCGTCCTCGCTCCAGTCGGCGGCGGCCTTCATCCACTCCAGGTCGGCCCCGGCGCAGAACGCCCCGCCCACCCCGCGCAGGAAGACGATCCGCACGCCCTCGGCGCCCTGCAGGGTCTCGAAGGCCTGGTGCAGGCCGGCGATGGTCGCCGCGTCGAAGGCGTTCTTCTTGGCCGGCCGGTTGATCCAGACGGTGACCGCGCCGCTGGGCGTGGAGTCCAGATGCACCAGCGGCGTCATCGCGTCGGTGTCGGGAACCTCGACGAGGGGATCGGCGATGGGGTTGGTCATGGCTTGCCCTTTTCGGCTTACATCCGGAAGACGCCGAAGGTGGTCTCGGGGATCGGGGCGTTGAGGCTGGCGCTGATCGCCAGGCCCAGCACGTCGCGGGTCTGGGCGGGGTCGATGATCCCATCGTCCCAGAGGCGCGCGGTGGCGTGGTAGGGATCGCCCTCTTCCTCGTAGCGCTGGCGGATCGGGGCCTTGAAGGCTTCCTCGTCCTCGACGGCCCAGGTCTCGCCCTTGGCCTCCAGGCCGTCGCGCTTGATGGTCGACAGTACGCTGGCCGCCTGCTCGCCGCCCATCACGCTGATGCGACTGTTGGGCCAGGTGAACAGGAAGCGCGGGCTGTAGGCGCGGCCGCACATGCCGTAGTTGCCGGCCCCGAAGGAGCCGCCGATCAGCACCGTGAACTTCGGCACCTCGGCCGAGGCGACCGCCGTGACCAGCTTGGCGCCGTCCTTGGCGATCCCGCCGGCCTCATATTTTCCGCCGACCATGAAGCCCGAGATGTTCTGCAGAAACACCAACGGAATCTTGCGCTTGCAGGCCAGTTCTATGAAGTGCGCGCCCTTGACGGCGCTCTCGCTGAACAGCACGCCGTTATTGGCCAGGATCGCCACCGGCTGGCCCCAGATGCGGGCGAAACCGCAGACCAGGGTCGTGCCGTACAGCGCCTTGAACTCGTCGAATTCGCTGCCGTCGACGATGCGGGCGATGACCTCGCGCACGTCGTAGGGCGCGCGCACGTCGGTCGGCACGACGCCGTACAGATCTTCGGCGTCGAACAGCGGCGGCTTGCTGTCGCGGATCTCGATCTCGGCCCGCTTGGTGGTGTTGAGGTTGGCGACGATCGAGCGGACGATCTCCAGCGCGTGCTCGTCGTCGTTGGCCACATGGTCGACCACGCCCGAGCGCCGGCCGTGCGTATCGGCGCCGCCCAGTTCCTCGGCCGAGATGATCTCGCCGGTCGCGGCCTTCACCAGCGGCGGACCGGCCAGGAAGATGGTGCCCTGGTCGCGGACGATCACCGTCTCGTCGCTCATGGCGGGGACGTAGGCGCCGCCGGCGGTGCACGAGCCCATGACGCAGGCGATCTGGGCGATGCCCGCCGCGCTCATCCGGGCCTGGTTGAAGAAGATGCGGCCGAAGTGGTCGCGGTCGGGAAACACCTCGGCCTGGTGCGGCAGGTTCGCCCCGCCGCTGTCGACCAGATAGACGCACGGCAGCCGGTTCTGCTGGGCGATCTCTTGGGCCCGCAGATGCTTCTTCACGGTCATCGGGAAATAGGCCCCGCCCTTCACCGTGGCGTCGTTGGCGACGATCATCACCTCGCGGCCCGACACCCGGCCGATGCCGGTGATCACGCCGGCGCCGGGCGCCTCGCCATTGTAGAGGTCGCAAGCGGCCAGCTGGCCGATCTCCAGGAACGGCGAGCCGGGATCCAACAGGCGCTCGACGCGCTGGCGCGGCAGCAGCTTGCCACGCGCCGCGTGACGTTTGCGGGCGGTTTCCGGACCGCCCAGGGCCGCCTGCGCGACCCTTTCGCGCAGGGTCTGCGCCAGCGCGCGGTTGTGCGCGGCGTTTTTGGCGAAGGTCTCGCCGTTTTTGTCGATACCCGTGTTCATCTTCGGCATTATCGAGGCATAGCCTTTTCCGTTTTCCACCGAAAGTCGCGCTTTTCGACCTTCGATGGTCAAGGTCCGCGGTTCAAGTTAGCGTCCCACCGTGGTCACCCTACCCGACTTCATGGCCGATACGGCCCTGGCCCGGCTCTTCGCGCAAGAACACCGCGAGGGCGACGCCGCCTGGTTCTCGTTACCGGGCGGCGCGACACTGTACGCGCCCGGCGAGGCGGCGGACTATCTCTACTTCCTGCGCACCGGCCGGCTTGGAGCCTTTCGGCGAGAAGAGGGCCAGGAGCCGCAGTTCCTGGGGGTGATCCGCCCGGGCGAGCCGGCCGGCGAGATGGCGATGATCGCCGGTTCGTCCCATTCGGCCAATCTGGTGGCCCTGCGCGATTCGGAAATCCTGGCCCTGCCCCGCGCCGCCTTCTTCGAGGCGGTCGAGCGCGATCCGGAGGTGATGATCGAGCTGTCGCGCTTGATGATCCGCCGGGCCCGCAACGCCGGGGCCCACGCCTCGATCGGCGACCCGTCGGTCTACGGCTTCATCGCGGTCGAGCCGGGCAAGCCGATCCGGCCGATCATCGAGCGCGTCGCCCACGCCATCTCGAACCTAGGCTATTCGGTCACCGTCGAGGGCGCCGAATCCCTGCTGGCCCCGACAGAGTGGTTCAGCAGCGTCGAGCGCCGGCACGACTTCGTGCTGTACGTGGCCGAGGCCGAGGAGACCGCCTGGAAGCATGTGGTCGGCCGCCAGGTGGACCGGCTGTTCCGAGTCGGCCAGGGCGACCGCCGGCCGCCGCCGGTGATCCCTTCCTATGCCTCGGGTCCGCTGCAGGACCAGCGCCTGGTCGACCTGATCCTGCTGCAGCCGGCCAATGTCACCCATCCCAAGGGCTCGGGCGAATGGCTGAACGCCACCCAGGCCGCGCGTCTCTTCCATCTGCGCGAGAACGGCATGGCCGACGTCGAACGGATGGCCCGGGTGTTGACCGGTCAGTCAGTGGGTCTGGTGCTATCGGGCGGCGGCGCGCGGGCCTACGCCCATATCGGCGCCATCCAGGCCTTGCGCGAGCGCGGCGTGCCGATCGACTTCGTGGGCGGCGCCTCGATGGGCGCGGTGGTCGCCGCCGGCCTGGCCATGGGCTGGGACGACGGCGAGATGGAGACCCGCATCCGCAAGGCCTTCGTCGAGACCAGCCCCCTGGACGACATCGCCTTTCCCCTGGTGGCCATGACCCAGGGCCTGAAGGTCAAGGCGCGGCTGGACGAGCATTTCGACGACATCGAGATCGCCGACCTGTGGCTGCCGTTCTTCTGCGTCTCGTCGAACCTGACCTCGGGGGCCTATCACCTGCATCGCCAGGGCGTGCTGCGCGAGGCGCTGCGGGCCTCGATCTCGCTGCCCGGCGTGCTGCCGCCCGTGGCCGACGGCAATTCGGTGCTGGTCGACGGGGCGGTGATGAAGAATTTCCCGGCCGACGTGATGCGCGCCTTCCAGCTGGGGCCGATCGTCGGGGTGGACGTCACCCGCGGCCGCAGCATCACCGCCGAGGATGTCGACCGTCCGGCCTCGCTGTGGACCTGGCTGTGGTCGGGCGAGTGGCGCAAGGGCCCGCCGATCGTCGCCCTGCTGATGCGGGCCGCCACCGTCTCGACCGGCCGCGACCTGGCCGCCAGCCGCGAGGCCACGGACGTGTTGATCACGCCCAAGCTCAACGAAATCGACATCCGCGACTGGAAGGCCTTCGAGCCGGCCGTCGAGGCCGGCCGCGCCGCCGCCGCCCTGGCCCTGGACAGCCTGGGCAAGCCGGTCACCGAGATGCGCCGCCGGCCCAGCCTGGCCGACCTGGCGCGGCTCAACGGCGGCGAGCGACGATGAACATCCTTGGGAACGGCAGCAGGGTCACCCCGTCCTCGCGGCGCGGATAGTCGACCGCCAGCCGCGCCCGCCAGATCGTCAGGAAGGCCTCGCGCTCGGCCTCGTCCAGCACTTCCAGATAGGGCCGCAGGGTGGTGCCGGCCGTCCAGTCGACGATCGGATCGGCGCCTTCCAGCGCGTGGAGATAGGTCGTCGTCCACAGGTCCAAGCCGTCGGCCAGCGGGGCCAGCCAGTCATAGTACTGGCGCGGATCGATCGCCGGACGCACGCGGTCAACCTTGGCGATGCGCTCGGCCCAGGGGCCTTGAGCCGCCGTCTCGGCCAAACTGCGCCGCCAGCCGTCGTCGGTGACCACCGGGATCTGGCAGGCGAACACCCCGCCGGGCGCCAAGGTCGCCATCAGCCGGGGAAACAGCGTCTGGTGATCGCCCAGCCACTGCAGGGCGGCGTTGGTGAAGATCAGGTCGGGCGCGACGTCCGGCGCGAAGGCGGCGATGTCGCCCTGCACCCAGTCGACCTGCGCCGACAGCCCCTTGGCCCGCGCCAGCATCTCCGGACTGGAGTCCATGCCGTGCACCTGGGCGTCACGATGGCGGGCCGCCAGCAGGGCCGCGTGCTCGCCCGTGCCGCAGCCCAGATCCCAGATTTCGCGCGGCTCCAGGTCGCGTGGGATCTGCAGCATCAGGTCCAGGGCCGGCCGGTCGCGATAGGCCTTGTAGCGCTGGTAGACGTCGGGATCCCAGACCGGCATCCGGCCCTCCGTGAAAGAACTGCGACAATCGGTCCGCCCCTTGGCGCCGATCCGTCGCTTTTGTCGCATGGTCTCAAGGACGGCGAGGTTTATCTTTTCGTTAAGGCGCTGATCCAACGCGCCACAGGATGGAAACCGAAGTGAGCCGCTCAGCAACCGCAACCGCTATCGCCGTCACCGCCAAGCCCTCGGTCGTGAACGCGCATCGCCTGGGCATGCTGGGCCTCAACCTCGGTCTTTGGACCCTCATCGTCGTGATCGTGCGAGCCCTCTACGCCTGATCCGACGATGCGGCCCCGGGTCGCGCATATCCCCCCTTTGCGCGACCCGGGAACACCTTTCGCCCCGCCCCTCGCCCGCCCGCTGAATGAGCAGGTCTCAAGCCGCGACGTCCGGTCGCGACTTTGCCCCTTTGCAGAAGCCGCGATCGGCGCCCATATTCGTGTTGTGTTGTTCAACAACTGAAAGGAGGTGACCAGTGTCTCATTGTCTCCAACCGAGGTCGCGCGTGACCTGGAGCCTGAAGAACGAGGTTTCCAACTGAAGGCGTTGAACGCCTAAGGTTCAAGTCACACCGCGACGCGGTAGACGATGGAGGGCCGCCCCGAGCGATCGGGGCGGCCCTTACATTTTAGGTCCGGGAAAGCTTGAGGGGCCGCGACGGCGATCACTTGCCCCCTACCGCTCCGCCCCCCTACGGGGGCGGACAGGCGGCGAAGCCGCCAGGTGGGGGCAAGTCAGTGAGCCGCTACCCCCCCACCAACTCCCGCCCGATCAGGAACCGACGAATCTCGTTGGTCCCCGCGCCGATGTCGTAGAGCTTGGCGTCGCGCAGGAACCGCTCCACCGGCCATTCCTTGGTGTAGCCCGCGCCGCCCAAGGCCTGGATGGCCTCCAGCGACACCTTCACCGCGTTCTCCGACGCCATCAGGATCGCCCCGGCCGCGTCGAACCGCGTGGTCTTGCCCGCGTCGCAGGCCCGCGCCACGGCGTAGACATAGGCCCGGGCCGAGTTCAGGGCCACGTACATGTCGGCGACCTTGCCCTGCATCAGCTGGAACGAGCCGATGGCCTGGCCGAACTGCTTGCGCTCGCGGACATAGGGCAGCACCACGTCCAGGCACGCCTGCATGATGCCCAGCGGGCCGGCCGACAGCACGGCGCGCTCGTAGTCCAGACCGCTCATCAGCACGCCCACGCCGCCGCCCACCGGACCCAGGACGTTCTCCTCGGGCACTTCGCAGTCCTCGAACACCAGCTCGGCGGTGTCCGACCCGCGCATGCCCATCTTGTCGAGCTTCTTGCTGACGCTGAAGCCCTTCATGCCCTTCTCGACCAGGAAGGCGGTGATCGCCCGCTCGCCGGTCTTGGCGTAGACCACCAGGGTGTCGGCGCTCGGGGCGTTGGTAATCCAGAACTTCGTGCCGTTCAGCACGTAGCGGTCGCCGACGTGCTCGGCCTTCAGCTTCATCGACACCACGTCCGAACCGGCCCCGGCCTCGCTCATGGCCAGCGAGCCGAGGTGCTCGCCGCTGATCAGCTTGGGCAGATAGCGCTGCTTCTGCTCGGGATTGGCCCAGCGGCGGATCTGGTTGACGCAGAGGTTGGAGTGGGCGCCGTAGCTGAGCCCCACGGAGGCCGAGGCTCTGGAGACCTCCTCCATGGCGATCACGTGCTCGAGATAGCCCAGGCCCAGGCCGCCGAACTCTTCCTCGACCGTGATGCCGTGCAGGCCCAGGTCGCCCATCGGAACCCAGAGTTCCCGAGGGAAGGTGTTGGTTTCGTCGATCCTGGCCGCGATCGGCGCGATGCGGTCGGCCGCGAAGCGGGCGGTGGTGTCACGGATCGCGTCGGCCGTCTCGCCCAGCGCGAAGTCCATCGAGGGTGCGGTTTGGTTCGTCATGGCGCCTTGCATAGCACAAACGCCCGCGGATCAAGCAGACCCGCGGGCGTTCCGTGCTTCAATCGCGAGGATCGTAGTCTAGTCTTCGTCCTGCGGCTCGGGATCGCCCAGCCGGCGCATCAGCAGATAGGCCGAGGTGGCGAAGCAGATCATGCCGATCACGCTGGCGCCCCAGCCGAACATCTTGATCGGCGACAGGCCCTCGTTGGCCCCGACGCTGAGGTTCCACAGGATGCCGCCGCCGAACAGGGCCAGGCCCAGCAGGCCCAGGCTGACCAGCAGGCTGATCCCGCCGAACGCGTGCGGCTGAACGTGGGCGAAGGCCACCTCTTGCGGTTCCAGCTCGACCGGACCGCTGGTCGAGAAGCCGCCCAGATTGAACAGCGAGCCGCTGGCGGCCGGACGAGGCGTTTCGAACAGTTCCGGCTCGACCGCGGCGACCGGTTCGACGGCCGGTTCAGCGATCGGCGGCGCCGGCGGCGTGAAGGCCTCCTCGGCGACCGGCTCTTCCGGCGTCAGCTGGAACGGCGTGGCGACCGGTTGGAGCGCGGCCGGCAACTCGGGTTTCACATAGAAGAACTGAGACGGCGCGGCGGCGGCCAGGGCCGGGGCCGGCGGCTCGGGCAGGACCAGGTCCTGAACTGGCGTGATCAGACCCGGAACCGGCGTCGCGGTGGCGGTCTCGTCGGGCAGGATCGCTTCCAGGCGCGCGCCGACGGCGGCGGCGGCCTGCTCGCTGGCGCTGGGACCGTTGCCCAGGGCCGGCGCGGGCGAGCCGTCCTCGCGCAGGGCCACGGCCTTGTCGCCGTTCAGCGCGGTGGTGATCGCGGCGGGCGCCTGGCTGGGCACCAGCTTGCTGGCGTCGTAGTCGACCTTGGGCCGCAGCACCGAACTCGGCGCGGCCACCCAGTGGCCGTCGGTCGGGGTCAGGAACAGCGCCTTCTCGGCCGAGCGGCGGCGCACCAGGGCGTCGATGACGATCCGCTCGCCCTCGAAGTCGGCCTTGCGCCACATCTCCATCTCGCAGGCGGCTTGCAGCGCCGCGCCCTCGTTCAGCCGACGCAGCACGGCCGAGCGCACGAAGTTCTCGGTGCCGATGTTGAAGGCGAAACAGACCAGGGCGTCGAACTGGTTCTGGTTCAACGGCGCGTAGACGTTCTCGTTGACCGCGTGGGCCACCGTGATCAGGTCGTAGAGGAGCAGAGCTTCAGCGTCCTGTTCCGAGACAGACGCGCCGGCCCGGGCGGTCAGGGTGTGGCCATAGCCCAGCGTCCAGCGCCCATCGGGCAGCTGCGCGGCTTTCATCCGGTAACCCTCGAACCTCTTGATGAGATCGACGGCGGCGCGGGAGACCTGATAACGCGGTTTCATCGCCAAGAATGACCCAGTTTGAGACAGACGCGGATGCGTTCGGGGTGCTCCGCGCAAGATAGGCGCCGCTGGTGACGCCCGCTCGTGGCGCCCGCTCGTGGCGCCCACCGGGGCCTGCCGCCCTCTCTTGTTCTTATGAACGCCGCCGTAGCGGATTCGGATCGCCGCGTCAGGGCCGCTCTGTCGCGCCGCGTTGCTAGTGCAACAACAGCGCCGCGATCAGCAGCACCGCGAAGAACCCGGTGAAGTCCGTGAGGAAGGTCACGAAGATCGACGACGAGACCGCCGGGTCGCGTCCCATCTTGGCCAGGGCCAGCGGGGCCAGGATGCCGCCGACCGCCGCAGTGAAGATGTTGGTGATCAGCGCCAGGCCGACGATGATCGCCAGCTTGCCGTGATGATCGGCCGGACCGAAGAACAGGTAGGTCGCCCCGCCCATCACCACGGCCAGGGTGAAGCCGTTGACCAGGCCGACGCCCAGCTCGCGCAGGATGATCCGGCGGGCGTTGGCCGTGGTCAGCTCCTTGCTGGCCAGGGCCCGCACGGCCACGGCCAGGGTCTGGGTGCCGGCGTTGCCGCCCAGGGACGAGACGATCGGCATCAGGATGGCCAGGGCCACCAGTTGGGCGATCTCGCCCTGGAACACCGCCACGCCGCTGACGGCGATGGTGGCGGTGACCAGGTTCAGCAGCAGCCACGGCAGGCGGGCGCGCACGATGTCCACGACCGACGCGTCGCGGCCGGCGTCGCTCACCCCGGCCAGGGCCAGAATGTCTTCTTCCGCCTCTTCGCGGATGACGCCGACGATGTCGTCGACGGTGATCTGCCCCACCAGCCGTCCGCCGGACTCCACGACCGGGGCGCTGATCAGGTGATACTTGTCGAAGATGTAGGCGACCTCTTCCTGGTCCATGTCGACGGTGATCTCGGTCACCGGCTCCATGATCTCGGCCAGGGGAGTTTCCAGCTTGCTGGTCAGCAGCAGGCTGATGGGCAAGGCGCCGACCGGGGTGAACGACGGGTCCACCACGTAGACGTCGAAGAACAGCTCCGGCAGGTGGTCGCCCGACACCCGCACGTGGTCGATGGTCTGGCCGACGGTCCAGAACTGCGGCGCGGCCAGGAACTCGCGCTGCATCAGGCGGCCGGCGGTCTCGTCCTCATAGGCCAGGGTCGTCTCGATGGCCGCGCGGTCGCCCTCGTCCATGGCGGCCAGAACCTGGGCGCGCTTGCCCTCGTCCAGGTCGTCGATGACGTCGGCGGCGTCGTCGGAATCCAGTTCCTCCAGCGCCTTGGCCAGGGTGTGCGAGGGCGTGGCCTCCAGCACTTCCTCGCGCAGGTTGTCGTCCAGCTCGGCGATGATCTCGCCCAGCCATTCCGGGTCGAGGACCGGGATCACCTCTTCGCGGTAGTTGGCCGACAGAAAGCCCATCAGGTCGGCGACGTCGGCCGGCTCCAGGGCATGGACCAGCTCGCGCAGGCGCGCGGTGTCGCCGCGATCGGCCGCGTCGATGACCATCTCGACATATTCGGGATTGAGCGCGTAGTCGTCGCCGAGCGCGAGGTCTTCGAGATCCTCGACGGTCTCGGGCCCAACAGCCTGGGGATCGGGAATGATCAGATTATGGCGCGGATCGTCTGTCAGGTCGGCTGTTTCCCGGGACATTGGGACCTCCTGAGTTCGTAAGACGTAAGTCCTGCGCGTGACCTGAAGCTGCGAAGGGCCAAGCCCTTCCCCGGAAATGGTTAGAGCGCCCCCGACGAGTCGGAAACCGATTTCGCCCGAAGCGCTCTATCCGTTGTCTCACCTGGTGCGGTCGAGAAGACTCGAACTTCCACGGGTTGCCCCACAGCGACCTCAACGCTGCGCGTCTACCAATTCCGCCACGACCGCTCGTGGTGAGGCGCGGCAGGTAGCAAACTGAGTTTGATTTGGAAAGAGCGGAGTTCGCGGATCACGAACTAAAGCCGCGCTCATTCATAGGGCTTGCCGGGACGCAGAAGCTGCTCGCCCTCGTCCAGGCCGGTGCGCAGCATCAGTCCGCGACGCGTGAAGCGGCCGGTGACGTGCAGCGTCGCGGGCGGGTTGCTGGGTAGGATATAGGTGAAGGCGATGGTGTCGCCGGTGATCGTGGCCGGAACCTTGGCGGGTTCGGGACACTCACCTTCGCAAATCCGCACCACGGCGTAGGGCTTGGGACCGTCGAAGACCTCGACCCGGGCGCCGACGATGTCACCGGTCTCCTCGAACGAGCGGATGTTGTCGTAGACGCCCGAATGACCGCTCGGCTTCGCCGCCGCCGTCGTGAGGCCGAGAACCAGGATTCCGGCCAGAGCCGTTGTCGTGCGTCGCATGGATCACCCGTGAAATGCCGTGATCCTGATTGGCGCGTTCGCGCGCCGGCGCAAGCCCGTCCTTAGGTGCCGCCGGCCATGTAGTCGTAGACGTCGGCGGCGCGGGTCACCTGGATGGCGATGCGGTCGTCGCTGATCTGGATCTCGCCCCGGGCGATGGGGTGGTTGTTGGCCAGGATCCAGACCTCGTCATTGGTCTTGGCGTCCAGCGGGATCACCGCGCCGCGGCCCATGCGCAGCAGCTGCTGCATCGGCAGGATCGAGCGTCCCAGAAGAACGGAGATCTCGACATTGACGGCGTTGACCTGGCTCACGAAGTAAGTCCCTGGATTTCACACGCGACCACGCTCGATCGCGCGACACCCGATGCAAGACTAAGGCCGTATGCTTGATCGCCCGTTAAACTTTGAAAACAAAGCGCTTCCCCTGTTGGACGCGGCCGACGGCGCGCCCGTGGGGTGGGCGGTTTCGACCGGGTACGTGCCCTACCCGGCAGCCGTTGCCGCCATGGAGGCCCGCGCCGCCGCCATCGCCGAGGGTACGGCGGGCGAGCTGGTGTGGCTGCTGGAGCATCCGCCGCTCTATACGGGCGGCGTCTCGGCCAAGGCCACGGATCTGATCGCGCCCGACCGTTTCCCGGTGTTCGCCAGCGGCCGGGGCGGCCAGTACACCTATCACGGCCCCGGCCAGCGAGTGGCCTATGTGATGCTGGACATGACTAGGCGCGGCCGCGACGTGCGCGCCTTCGTCGAGGC
Organism: Caulobacter soli; assembly: GCF_011045195.1. GTDB lineage: Bacteria > Pseudomonadota > Alphaproteobacteria > Caulobacterales > Caulobacteraceae > Caulobacter > Caulobacter soli. Next base: position 3,153,043 of record NZ_CP049199.1, read on the forward strand.
CCTGGAGGCCTGGATCATCGACGCCTTGGCGGCCTTCAACGTGACCGGCGAGATGCGCGAGGGCCGAGTCGGGGTGTGGGTCGAGCGCAAGGGTCCCGGCTGGTCGCGCGAGGACAAGATCGCCGCCATCGGGGTGAAGCTGCGCAAGTGGGTCAGCTTCCACGGCATCAGCCTGAACGTCGAGCCGGACCTGGAGCACTTCTCGGGCATCGTGCCCTGCGGCCAGACCGAGCACGGCGTCACCAGCCTGGTCGACCTGGGCCTGCCGGTGACGATGGACGAGGCCGACGAGGCTCTGCGGGCCAGCTTCACGCGGGTGTTCGGGCCGGTTACGAACGCCCCTTCTCCCCTTGCGGGAGAAAGTGTCAGCGAAGCTGACGGATGAGGGGTCGCACCACCCTGTCCGCTCGCGGCTGACCCACTGATCAACCCCTCATCCGACCTCGCTCCGCGAGGCCACCTTCTCCCGCAAGGGGAGAAGGATTTAGACCTGCGCCACCGGCTTCAGCGGATTGGGCCCATAGCGGTTGGCGCCCTGCTCGCCCGGCATGACGCCCAGCTCGATGATGGCCCAGACCACGACTCCGGTGAACAGGAAGTCCAGGAAGTGCTTGGGCGTGGGCCACACCGCGATCAGCGACAGCAGGACCAACGCCGCCCACCAGCCCGACCGCCCCCGATCATGCAGCCGCTTGGACAGCACGCAGGTCGCGAAGAACAGCAGCGGCGGATAGACCAGCCAGCCGGTCAACAGGTGAAGGGTGATCCCGAACGACTCGTAGAGCACGGCGAAGACCAGCAGCGCCGCCGAGGCCATCAGGAACGGCCCGCGCGCCGTCCGGCCCGAGGCCGACAGGAACAGGTCCCACCACTCCGCGCGATCGTTCATTCAGGCAGGCCCCAACGACTCCAACGCCCGAACCTAAGCCGGGCCGCCGCCGAGCGGAAGGGTTTGACTAGGCGAACACTTCCTCGAGCTTGTCCCGGGTGTCGCCGCCGACGCCCTTGGGCGACTTGCCGTAGCGGTTGGGACCCTGGGTCCCGTCCATGAAGCCGAATTCGATCAGGAACCAGAGGCCGATGATGCCGGCCACGATCTTCAGGCCCATCCGCGGCGCGACGAAGCTGTCGGCCGGCGCCATGTCGACGATGTTCGAGGCGATGGATGGAACCCAGTAGACCAGCGCCAGCCAGCCCGACTTGTTCCGGTCGTGGATGCGTTTGACCATCATGGCCAGCGACGGCCAGATGACCAAGAGCCCGGCCAGGGACAGCCGCTCGTCCTCGGGCTTCACGCCGAACGCCAGGAGCAAAAGCACCACGACGGCGACTGTCACCACGCCGATCAGCAGGCCCAGCAACCAGTAGTCGCGCCGACGCAGCCGGCCCTGGAACGAAAACAGCTTCTGCAGAATGGTCACGGCGAATCCCCCAGGCGTGAGGAGATCAGCCAAGCACGACTTTTAGGCGAACTCCACCAGCACTTCGTCGGCGGCGACGGGGTCGCCGCTCTTGGCGTTGACGGCCTTGACCACGCCGTCGCGCTCGGCGCGGATGATGTTCTGCATCTTCATGGCCTCCAGCACGCAGACGATCTCGCCCTCGCGCACGGTCTGGCCCAGGGCCACGTCCATGCTGACCACCAGGCCGGGCATCGGCGAAAGCACCAGCTTGGAGGTGTCGGCGGCCTGCTTCTCGGGCAGCTTGTCGTGCAGCTCGGCGCTGCGCGGGGTCAGGACCAGCACCTTGGTCTTGGCCGCCCGGTGGCGGATCGTGAAGCCCTCGGCGGCCGGGGTCACCTGGACGGTGAACGGCTTGCCGTCCAGCTTGCCCAGGAACACCGGCTTGCCCGGCCGCCAGTCGATCGTCTCCAGGCCGATCGTGCGGTTCTCGTCAGGCAGCTCGACATTCAGATGCTCGGCTTCGCCCGACAGCTTCACCCGCCGCTTGGCGTGGCCGACGGCCACCACCCACTCGGTGCGCACCGGATTGCTGAGCCCGGCCGTGGTCGAGCGGGCCCGGGCGGCGTAGACCCGCTGCATGGCCGCCCCGACGGCGGTCAGGATGTCGACCTGGGCCGGCGTCGGCTCGACGCCTTTGAACCCGTCGGGGAACTCGTCCTTGATGTAGTTGGTCGAGATCTTGCCCGAGCGGAACCGGTCCTGGTCCATCACCGCGGCCAGGAACGGGATGTTCTGGCCCAGGCCCTCGATGTGGAAGTCCTCCAGCGCCCGGCCCATGCCGTCGACAGCCTCAAGCCGCGTGGGGGCCCAGGCGCACAGCTTGGAGATCATCGGGTCGTAGTACATCGAGATCTCGTCGCCCTCGCGCACCCCGGCGTCGTTGCGCACGGTGTAGGGGCCCTGATCGCCTTCCGCCGGCGGGGCGTAGCGGACCAGGCGGCCGATGCTGGGCAGGAACTTGCGGTAGGGGTCCTCGGCGTAGATCCGGCTCTCGATGGCCCAGCCGTTGATCTTCAGGTCCTTCTGTTCGAAGGCCAGCGTCTCGCCCCAGGCCGAGCGGATCATCTGCTCGACCAGGTCCAGCCCGGTGATCAGCTCGGTGACCGGGTGCTCGACCTGCAGGCGGGTGTTCATCTCCAGGAAGTAGAAGCTCTTGTCCTGGCCGGCCACGAACTCCACCGTGCCGGCGCTGTCGTAGTTCACCGCCTTGGCCAGGGCCACGGCCTGGGCGCCCATGGCGTTGCGGGTGGCTTCGTCCAGCAGCGGGCTGGGGGCCTCCTCGATGACCTTCTGGTTGCGCCGCTGGATCGAGCATTCGCGCTCGAACAGGTGGACGACGTTGCCGTGCTTGTCGCCCAGCACCTGGATCTCGATGTGGCGCGGGCTTTCGATGAACTTCTCGATGAAGATGCGGTCGTCGCCGAACGCCCCGGCCGCCTCGGCCCGCACGGCCGGAAAGCCTTCCTCGACGTCCTGGCGGCTCCAGGCCACCCGGATGCCCTTGCCCCCGCCCCCGGCGCTGGCCTTGATCATCACCGGATAGCCGATCTGCTCGGCGATGGTCACGGCGTGGGCGGTGTCGTCGATCTCGCCGATGTGGCCGGGCACGCAGCTGACCCCGGCGGCTTGCGCGAACTTCTTGCTCTCGATCTTGTCGCCCATGGCCGAGATGGCCCCGGGGTTGGGACCGATGAACACGATCCCCTCGTCGGCGCACCTCTGCGCGAACTCGGCCTTCTCCGACAGGAAGCCAAAGCCCGGGTGCACCGCCTCGGCCCCCGTCGCCTTGCAGGCGGCGATGATCTTGTCGGCCACCAGGTAGCTCTGGTTGGCCGGAGCCGGACCGATGTGCACGGTCTCGTCGGCCATCTCCACCGCCAGGCTGTCGGCGTCGGCGTCCGAATAGACCACCACCGTGGCGATCCCCAACCGACGGCAGGTCTTGATCACCCGCACCGCGATCTCGCCCCGGTTGGCGATCAGCAGCTTCTTGAACATCCGGCCGTTCCCTACGCTTTTTCTCATTATCGCTTGTAACTAGGGACTAGCAGGCCGCCGGAGGTTTGCAACGGCGGCGGCGCATGGCAGAGTTTATGACACCGGTTTCCCAAGAACCCGAAATGGGAAGCCGCAACGATGAGCGGCCCGTCCGCCGCCTGAGAGGAAATCGCCCATGCTTCGTCCCGCCTTCGCGCTGCTGACCCTTGCCGGCGCCCTGGCCGCCGCCCCCGCCCTGGCCCAGACCGCGCCGACGCCCGCCGCGCCGATCGCCGCGCCGCCGCCGGCCCCACCGTACGGCCAGCCGGTCACCCTGGCCCAGGCCAAGGTCGCCGCGGCCGCCGCCGAGGCCGAGGCCCGCAAGCAGGGCTGGTCGATGGTCATCGTGGTGGTCGAGCCTAACGGGGCCCTGGTGTTCAGCGAGAAGATGGACGGCGCCCAGTACGGCTCCAACGACGTGGCCCGCCGCAAGGCCGAGACCAGCGCCAGCTTCCGCCGTCCGACCGCGTACTTCCAGGAAGCGGTCAAGGGCGGCACGCTGAACGCCATCTTCACCGGCGCCCTGGCCATCGACGGCGGCGAACTGCTGATCGTCGACGGCAAGATCGCCGGCGCCATCGGCGTCTCGGGCGGCTCCGGCGCCCAGGACGGCTCCGTGGCCCGCGTCGCGGCGGCGGCGCTGAAATAGGACTTCACGATCGGGGGCAGGCCGGTGGCCTGTCCCCGGCTCGAACTCAGGCCCCGAATTCCCGAGCGAACATCGCCACGTATTCGTCGTGCTTGTCGCCGGCCTCGGGGGCGACAAGCCGGGCAATGGCGGCGCTGAACGTCACGGGCGCCAGGCCCGAGGCCGTGACCAGCCTGCCGTCGACCACCGCCTTGGCGCTGTCGACATACTTGTCGATCCCGGCGTAGTCGGGCACGTGACCGGCTAGCCACTCCGCGCCGTTGGAGGTGTGGGCCTTGCCGGCCAGCAGGCCCGCCCGGGCCAGCGCCACCGTCGCCCCGCAGATCGCGCCGACGATCTTGCCGTCGGCATGGACCTGGCGCAGCAGACTGTCGAAGGCCTCGTCGCGATAGCCGGGCCAGGCGTCCGAGCCGATCAGCAGGAAGACGTCGGCGTCGGCCAGCACCGGGTCGGCGAACCGGTAGTCCGCCGCCGCCAGCACCCCGCCGATCGAGGTCTGGGGCTCGCCGTCCGGCGTGGCGATCTCGATCTGCCCGCCATAGTATTCGCGCAGGGCGGCCAGCACCGGCCCGGCCTCCCAGTCGGCCCAGCCCGGTTGCAGGAAAGCGACGGCGACGGTCATGGCGGGGTCCTTTCGGCGGTTTCGAACCGACCTTATGCGCCGCGCCGCCCGCCCTTGTCAGCAAGCGCGCGCCCCCTACCGCAAAAGGTTTCGAGCGCCCATATTGCCGGTCATGACCGACACAGCCCCCCTCTCCGTCACCGGTTTCGACCTGACCCCGCCGACCGAGCCGGAACGCCAGCGCCTGGAGGCCGACCTGACGGCCGAGGAAGCCCGCGTCCTGCTGCATCACGGCACCGAGGCCCCGTTCTGCGGCGGCCTGCTGGGCGAGAAGAGCCCCGGCGTCTATTGCTGCCGCGAGTGCGGCCTGCCCCTGTTCGAATACAAGACCAAGTTCGAGAGCGGCACCGGCTGGCCCAGCTTCTACGCCCCGTACGACGAGGCCCACGTCAAGGAGGTGCGCGACACCTCCTACGGCATGCTGCGCATCGAGACGCTGTGCGCCCGCTGCGACAGTCACCAGGGTCACGTCTTCCCGGACGGCCCCGCCCCGACGCGGCTGCGTTACTGCATCAATTCGATCTCGCTGCAGTTCGTGAAGAGCGGCGATCCCCTGCCCGACCCGCTGCATCGCGGCGACAAGATCCCGGCCTGACGTCGACGGGCGCCCGTCCTGGGACCGGCGCCCGCCTTCGTCTGGATCAGGCGTTCGCCGGCTCGCGCGGCTTGGCCGTCGCCGACAGGCCGTTGCTGATGGCCTGGGCGTAGTCGGCCGGGGTCGGCTGGCCACCACCGGCGGCCTCGGTCGACCAGATGCCGCTGCTGTTCCACAGGAAGCCGCCGGTGATCCCCGTGCCCGCCAGGCCGGCGAAGGTGGCGTTGATCTCGGACGGACCGGAGCCGTCGGCGCCCAGCACCGCATAGCCCGGCACGATGAAGGCGTAGGCGTCGGTCACGCCGGTATTGGGGGTGTTCTGCACCGCCTGCGCCCAGTTGGTCGGCGAGTTGCCGCCGCCGCCCGCGTAGCACTGCAGGTTCATCCACTTGACGATCTGCTGCTGGTGGTTCTGGGCGTAGACGCCGGTCAGGCACCCCGTCCAGAAGTCCTGGTCCATATAGGGGCAATAGGTGGCGTAGAGGCCCAGCGCGCCGACATCCAGCGTCAGGGTGACGATCATCGACTGGTCGTCGCTGGTGTAGCCGTCCTCGGACTCGTAGTCGAAGTCGACGCCGGTGACGCCGAAGGCCGACTGCAGGGCCGCCAGGTTGGTCTTCACCGCGTCTCGCGCGTCCAGCCAGGCCGAAAAGTCGCTGGTGGTGCTCCAGGCGCCCACCGAGACGATCAGGTCGCGGACGCTGCCGCCGCTCTTCATCAGGGCCGCGATCAGCTGCGGGAAGTCGGGATTGACCCCGCTGGTCCCGTCGGTGGCGTACTGGATCTGGCCGTTTCGCACGAACAGGGTGTCGTTCAGATAGAGGTCGCCGCCCGCGTGGATGTGGATCGACCACAGGATCACCGTGGTGATCCCGGCGTTCAGCTGGGCCGCCTGCTCTGCATAGGGCACGGGCGGATTGGGATAGGCGTCCTGGAACAGGCCGTTGCCATAGATGGCGATGGGATAGGCCGACATTGGGGTGCCTCCGGCTCGGGATGAGCAGCGGCACGCTAGTGGAAAACAAAACCTATGAGAGTGATTTTTATCACTCTCTCGGAACGAGATTTCCGCCTTCGGTGACCATCGGATTGCTGTAGGTCAGATAGCCGCGCTCGACCATGCGCCGCATGGCTTCGTAGACCTCGGCCAGCTCTTCGTAGGCGGCGCGCAGGGTCGCCAGGCGCGCCGTCTGCTCGGCGGTGATCGCCGCCCCGCCCTCGGTCATGGCCACGGCTTCGGCCACCCAGCGGGCCCGGGCCATGGCGGCGGCCACGGCCATGCGCTGGAACTTGCCGGAGTCGCTCTTGCCCACGACCTGGGCGATGACCGCGGTGTTGGAGGCGAAGGCCGTGTAGTCGATCTGCTCCAGCTGGCCGCGCAGGCGGCGCTGGGTCTGGGGATCGGTGTCCTGCGGCTCGAAATGGTCGTGCGGACGGCGAAAGCTGGATGTCACGGTCGAGGACATGACGGTCTTCCCTGGGCTCCGCCTTGCTGGCGGGTTGTGGAAACACTGCGCTCGCCGCCTTAACGTCCGATTGAGACGCTTCCCATGCGTCAATCGGGCCATGCCTCAATCGGGCGTGAAGATCCCCTGCAGGCCCACGATCATGGCGATGATCCCGAACACCGCCAGCACCAGGCCCGGCCCCTGCGATCCGCTGGCCGGCAGGTCGCGATGGGCCAGCCTGCCCGCCCGCAGGCGATCCCACAGCAGCAGCACCCCGACGGCGATCCCGACGATCTCGAAGTGGAAGACATGTGGTCCGCTGATCAGATGGACGATCAGGAAATAGCCGCCGCAGACCAGGGCCGCGATCCCGACGATCCAGCGGAACGGACTCAGTCGCTCGGCAAACCTGGTCAGGCTGTCGCCAGCGTTGGGGATCAGCGCCAGCAGACCGATGGCCAGCAGGAAACCGCCGAGGATGTTGCAGAGGTCGAGGATCAGTTCGAGCATGGCGGTGGAATGCCGTCACGGCCAAGGATGTTCCCGGAGAGCGGCCTCCCGCTAGGCGGGAAGCGGACCAAGGCGTCAACGAAACCTGATGTTCCGTTGGCGCCTTGGCCGCGTTGCCTATGGCCTAGCCCGCCCGTCAGGCGTTCCAGCCGCCGTCGACCGTCAGGTTCTCACCGTTCGTGTAGGACGCTTCGGGACCGGCGAGATAGGCCACGGCGGCCGCGATCTCGTTCACCTTGCCGAAGCGGCCGACGCTGGTGAGCTTGACCATGGCCGCATGTTCGTCCGAGCCTTCTTTCGGGCTCAGCTCGGTGTCGATGGGGCCGGGCTGGACGCCGTTCACCGTGACGCCCAACGGGCCAAGTTCGCGGGAAAGGCCTCGCGTGAAGCCATGCAGGGCGAACTTGGTCGCGATATAGAGCGTCACCCCGCCCAGGGGCGCGGCTTCGCCGAAGGCGGAGCCCACATTGATGATGCGGCCCCAGCCTGACTTGGCCATCCGCTTGCCGGCGTCCTTGGATAGGGCGATGGGCGCGCGGACATTGACGTTGAAGTGCTTGTCATAGGCCTCGTCCGGCTGCTCCAGGAACGGGCCGTAGTCCACGACGCCGGCATTGTTGACCAGGATGTCGAGCCGTCCGCCGAACTTGCCGCCGAAGGCGCCGTCGATCGCCGCGATGAGCGTCTTCACGCCCGCCAGTTCGCCAAGATCGGCGCCGACCGCTTCGGCCTCGCCGCTGGCGCTTCGGATACCCTGGACGACCGCCTCGGCGTGTTGGGCGCTGGTCGCGTAGTTCACGATCACCGACGCGCCCTCACGGGCGAGCCGGGCCGCCACGGCGGCGCCGATACCCCGCGAGGAGCCGGTGACGAGGGCGAGTTTGTTTTCGAGGGGCTTAGGCATGGTCATCGTCCTTGAGACAGCGAAGGACGGCTAGATGAACCATATCACCGAGCGGGGGTATGCGCTCAGATCGAACAACATATATACACCATACGTATGAATGATCGCTTCCAGGAACTTGGCGTTTTCGTCCGGGCTGCTGAGACGGCCAGCTTCTCGCGGACGGCGCGCGAGCTCGGGACCACCCAACCCTCCATTTCGCGAACGATCGCGGCCCTGGAAGCGCGACTGGGCGTGAAGCTCTTCCTGAGGACGACACGGCGCATCACCCTGACCGAAGCGGGATCGGTCCTGCTGGAGCGGGCGCGACACATCCTGCCGGCGATCGAAGAGGCCGAGGACGCCGCGCGGGGGACCGACAGCCTCCGGGGCGTCATCAAGATGGCGATGCCCGTCGCCTTCGGCATTCGCGAGGTGATCCCGCGCCTGCCGCCGTTCCTGGCCGAGCATCCGCAGCTGAAGCTTGACCTGGCCATGTCCGATGAGGCGGACGACCTCGTCGCCGAGGGTGTCGATCTGGCGCTAAGATTGGGCAAGCTCGCCGATTCCGGCTTCGGCGCGCGCCGACTCGCTTCGGCGCCCCGACTTCTGCTCGCGTCACCCCAGTATCTCGAGAATAGAGGACGGCCGGTCGGGCTGGCCGATCTCGCGGAACACGACGGCGTCTTTGGTCCTGGCGCGTCTGGCCGTAGGGGCTGGATGATCCTTGACGGTCAAGCCGAGAAACCCCTGACCGTCGTCGAACGGTTCAACGTCGGCTCCGCGGAGGGCGTCATCGCGATGGCCAAGGCAGGCCTCGGCATCGCGGTCGCGTCCGCCTGGATGTGCCGAGCCGAACTGGCGGCAGGATCCCTGACGCCGATCCTTTCCGACTTCCCCCTCGCGCCCGCCGAAGTGCATGCGGTCTTCCCGGCGGGCCGGCAACCGTCGCGAAAGGTCAGGGCTTTGACGGACTACCTCGCCGAGGCGCTAAAGAGCGATCCGTGAGCGCTCGTCGGTCGCCGCTACCTCGCAGCGCAAGCGCGAAGCAGACCTTCCCAATGCCCGGCTAGGGTCGAAAGCCCGCCCCTAGCCCACCGCCGTCACCAGCCAGCACGCGCCGGTCATCGGCACGACGCCGTCCCGCACTTCGTCTCGCAGGCGTTCGGCCACGGCGTCGGTGACCCTGGCGCGGGTCGCTTCGTCTTCACGGCGCAGGATCGGGCCCAGGGAACCCAGCTCCAGGCTCAGCACCATCAGTTCGTCGAAGCTCAGCGGCATGGGGGCGTCCAGCGGCGTGATGGCGATGTCGCGCCAGCCGCTGCGGTCGAGCACGCCGCGCACGCGGTCGGGATCGGCGAAGGCGAAGCGGCCCGGACCGTCGCCGGGCGGCGGCGGAGGCTCGGACAGCAAGGGCGCGGCGACCTGTAGTGGGATCTGCGACAGCGGGTTCTCGGCGGGGCCGCGCCAGCAGGCGAACACCAAGGCGCCGCCCGGCTTCAGCGCGCGCCGCAGGTTCGCGAAGGCCGCGTCGGGGTCCGGGAAGAACATCACGCCGAACCGCGACAGGATCGCGTCGAACGCGCCCGCCTCGAAGGCGTGATCCTGGGCGTCGGCCTCGATGAACTGGGCCTGGGGCAAGTCCTGGGCCTCCGCTCGCTGGCGCGCCAGGTTCAGCAGCGGGCCCGACACGTCGACGCCGACGCAGGATCCCGCCGGGCCCAGGCGGCGCGCCATGTCCAGGGTGGTCGCGCCGGCCCCGCAGCCGACGTCGAGCACGCGCTTGCCCGGTCCGGGATCGGCCCGCGCGACCACCGCCTCGCCGATCGGGGCGTTCAGCCGGTCCAGCAGGTCCTGGGAGCGCACCCAGACCTCGCCGCCTTCGGCGTTCCAGAAGCTGGCGGTCATCGCTGTTCGGGTGTCTTGGCGGGTCATGGAAGTCTCCGGAGCGTTGCGGATTTCGGCACGCCGCCGCATTGTGCAAGTTCAAGTCGACTTGAGGTCAAGCATGTTCGATATCGACATCGCCGAACTGGCGCGCCGGTCGGGCGTGCGGGCCTCGGCGCTGCGCTATTACGAGGACAAGGGGCTGATCGTGTCGACCGGGCGGCGCGGTTTGAAGCGCCTGTTCAATCCGTCGACCGTAGAGCGCCTGTCGCTGATCGCCCTGGGCCAGGCCTCGGGCTTCTCGCTCGACGAGATCGCGGCGATGCTGACGGGCGCGCCGAACCTCGACAAGCGCCAGCTCCAGGCCAAGGCCGCCGAGCTGGACCGGCGCATCGCGGACCTCGGCCGGCTGCGCGACGGCCTGCTGCACGCGGTGGCCTGCACCGCGCCCAGCCTGATGGATTGCCCGCGCTTCCGCGGCATCGCCCGCCTGGCCGGACGCCAGGCCGCCGCCCAGCCCTCGCGCCGCCGGTTCCGAGCTGAGCCGGCCTAGACGCCGGCCAGCGCCTTCCAGCCGAACGTCAGCAGCGGCCGAGCATCGGCCACGAAGTCGGCGATGAGCTCGGCCAGGTCTTCGCCACCGATCTCGGTCCCGGTCAGCGGACGGCGAACCAGCCAGCGCGTGCGTTTGATCGCCGTCTCCAGCGGCCCTCCCGCATGCTCTTCGAACCCCTTGGGCATGCGCTTGGTGGGGTCGCCCGCCTCCAGCGACAGCCCCTTGGCGGCCAGGGCCTTCTCGACCGCCAGCCAGCCCTTGGGATCGGCGGCGATCGCCCGGCGGAAGGCGTCAATGTGCGGGCGTTCGGACAGGTAGAAACCGGCCGCCGCGAACGGTCCGGTTCCGGCATAGGCGTCCGCCGCCTGGGCCGACGGCAAGGTCGAGGGATCCAGCGGGTCGATGGTCTCGGGGTCGAAGGCCGGCGCCGGGCCGCCCTCCGGCTCGATGTGCACATAGACCAGGCCGGGCGACAGCTTCTGGCCGTCGCGGGTGAGCGTGGCCGAGACGTGGGTCTTGTAGGGCCGCTTGTCCTTGGAGAACCGTACGTCGCGATGGATGCGGAACACGCTCTTCTTCGGATCGCCGGCCAGCGGCAGGTCGCGCGCCGCGAACGCCCCGTTCAGGGCGTCGATCAGGGCCGAGAGCGTCGGCTTCAGGCGCTCGTCATAGACGGCGCGGTGGGCGGTGAACCACTCGCGGTCGTTGTGGGCGGCCAGGCCGGTCAGGAAGGCCAGGTCGGCGGCGGCGAAGCCGGGAAAGGACGTGCGAGTCATGGCGCGAGGCTAGACCGAAAGCCCGCCGCCTGTCTGCTGACACCCCCTGTCATCGCGGTGTGCGACGCCGTTGCTCGGGCTTTTCGCGGAAGGATGATCCTCCCCGCGAGCCCTCGCTTCAGGAGCACCGCCATGACCATCCAAGACGTCGCCGCCGACCTCGTCGCCCTGTGCAAGGCCGGCAAGTTCAATGAATCCGGCGAGAAATACTGGGCCGACGACGTGGTCAGCATCGAGGCCATGCCCGGCGACATGGCCCGCATCGCCGGCAAGGCGGCCGTGCGCGGCAAGGGCGAATGGTGGGCCGCCAACAACGAGGTCCACGGCTTTGAGATCACCGGCCCGTTCGTCAACGGCGACCAGTTCGTGGTCGGCTTCAAGATGGACGTGACGCCCAAGGCCACCGGCGAACGCACGACCCTGGACGAGGTGGGCCTCTACACGATCAAGGACGGCAAGATCGTGGAGGAGCGGTTCTTCTATTGAGCTGACTAACCGGCGAGCTAGGCCCCGGAACAAGGTTTAGGCGTGAGCCTTGCCCTGTTTCGGTTCCGGCGCTGGATTTGCCGGCTCCGGCTTGAACCTTCCGGCCCGCTGCTCCGGCGATCCGTGCTTGGCGATCCGTGCGGCCTCATGCATGGCGCGGGCGATGGCGTCAGAGTCCAAAGGCTTGGTCATCTTGAGCTCCTCTCCCCCAATCTAACATCGCCGTCGCGACTGTCCCAGACCTCCCAGGCGTCGACGATGGGCTTGTAGAGCCGGTCGAGGTTTTCGAGGCTCCGCGCGAAACGGCGACGCACATCGCTCTCCGGCACGCCGTGCCCGCCTCGCGCTACCCGCAAGCCGACCCGCGCCAGGGAATCCTCGACAGACGCCAAGCGCACATAGACGAGTTCGATCCGATATCCCCTCGCCCGCCAGGTCGGTATTCGCCGCGCATAAAGACCGCTCGACAGCGTCGTCTCGAAACCGAAATCCCGACCGGATGCAACGAGCGCGTCAAGCCGCGTCAGAAGCAACCGGCCCGCGCCGATGGCCTGCTCCCCGGGCTGTAGATGAGGCAACTCCTCGCGTCCTATCTCATCGGCATTGAGATAGGGCCACCCCTTCGCCTCCGCCGCGAACAGGGCGTTAGCGAACGTGGTCTTACCCGCGCCGTTGGGACCGGCGACGATCAGGATGGTCGGCAAGGCGCTCTCCCAATGCGAGCTTCACTATCGCACAAGGAGAACAAACCAAAAACACTAAACTACACCTCGAGGAACGGCTGGAAGCCGCCGAAGATCATGCGCTTGCCGTCGAACGGCATGCTCGCCGGGTCCTGCTTCAGGCGCGGATCGGCCATGACCTTGGCCATGATCTCGTCGCGAGACGCCTTGTCGCGGTAGACGATCCACGAGAACACCACGATCTCGTCGTCGGTCGCCTGGACCGCGCGCGGGAACGAGGTGAGTTCGCCATAGGGCACGTCGTCGCCCAGGCATTCGACGTAGGACACCGCGCCGTACTCCATCCAGACCTCGGAACCGAGCTTGGCCATCGCTTTGTAGGCGTCGATCTTGTCCTTGGGGACCGCGATCACGAAACCGTCGACATAGGACATGGCGTCCTCCCTGCGGGGTTGCTGATACTCCTAGAACGATCGAGCATGCCGGGGTCCGACATCGCGGCGAAAAGAATTCGCCCGCCGGACCGGGCCCGCCGGCCTCGTCAGGGCTGGACGACGTAGCCGGCCGACGCCGGCACCCACAGCACGGTGTCCTGCATGTCCGGACGGGCGACGCCGTTCATCGTGACCTGCGCGATCCACCAGTCGCCGCTGCGGCGGTAGGTAGTGCAGACCTCCTGGCCCAGGGTCTCGGCCATCGACTGCTGGATCTGGGCCCGGATCGGCGCGGCGTCCTCCTCCGGCAGCCGGTGGCCGCGCACGGCGATCTGGGCCTTGTCGACGCCCGACAGCGGCCCGCACACCGCCCCGTCGCGCACCGTCACCGGCGAGACGGTGGTCATCGTCACGAGCGGCGAGGCCTGGAGGATCACCTGGGCCTTGTTCAAGATCTGGCCATCGACGCCGAAGCTGTAGCCGCCCATGGCCCGGCAGGTCTTGCGCACCGGATCGGGCGTATAGCACTGCACGTCGCCGATCCGGGCCGGAGCCAGCGGATCGGCGCCCGCGACGGCCGGCGGGGCGGCTTGCGCCGCCACCGCCAGGAGCAAGGCCAGCATGGCTAGCCTTCCGTCTTCAGATAGATTTCCGACCCCTGCTCGCGGAACTTGTCGCTCATCTCGGCCATGCCTTGCTCAATGGAGTTCGGGGCCATGCCGGCCGCGAACTCGCGGACTTCCTGGCTGATCTTCATCGAGCAGAACTTGGGACCGCACATCGAGCAGAAGTGCGCGGTCTTGTGCGCCTCCTTGGGCAGGGTCTCGTCGTGGAAGGCCCGGGCGGTCTCGGGGTCCAGGCCCAGGTTGAACTGGTCCTCCCAGCGGAACTCGAACCGCGCCCGGCTGATGGCGTCGTCCCACATGGCCGCGCCGGGATGACCCTTGGCGAGGTCGGCGGCGTGGGCGGCCAGCTTGTAGGTGATGACGCCGGTCTTGACGTCGTCCCGGTCGGGCAGGCCCAGGTGCTCCTTGGGCGTGACATAGCAGAGCATGGCCGTGCCGAACCAGCCGATCATCGCCGCGCCGATCGCCGAGGTGATGTGGTCGTAGCCAGGGGCGATGTCGGTGGTCAACGGACCGAGCGTGTAGAAGGGGGCTTCGTGGCAGTGCTTGAGCTGCTCGTCCATGTTGGCCTTGATCTTGTGCATGGCCACGTGGCCCGGCCCTTCGATCATCACCTGCACGCCGTGCTTCCAGGCCACCTTGGTCAGCTCGCCCAGGGTGCGCAGCTCGGCGAACTGGGCCTCGTCGTTGGCGTCGGCGGTCGAGCCCGGACGCAGGCCGTCGCCCAGCGAGAACGACACGTCATAGGCGCGCATGATCTCGCAGATCTCTTCGAACCGCTCGTAGAGAAAGTTCTCCTTGTGGTGCGCCAGGCACCACTTGGCCATGATCGAGCCGCCGCGCGAGACGATGCCCGTCACGCGCTTGGCGGTCAGCGGGATGAACGGCAGGCGCACGCCGGCGTGGATCGTGAAGTAGTCCACCCCCTGCTCGGCCTGTTCGATCAGGGTGTCGCGGAAGACTTCCCAGTTCAGGTCCTCGGCCACGCCATTGACCTTCTCCAGCGCCTGGTAGATCGGCACCGTGCCGATCGGCACCGGGCTGTTGCGGATAATCCAGTCGCGAATGTTGTGGATGTTGCGGCCGGTCGACAGGTCCATGACCGTGTCGGCGCCCCAGCGCGTGGCCCAGACTAGCTTGTCGACCTCGTCGGCCACGGTGGAGAGCACCGCCGAATTGCCGATATTGGCGTTGATCTTGACCAGGAAGTTGCGGCCGATCGCCATCGGCTCCAGCTCGCCGTGGTTGATGTTGGCCGGGATGATGGCCCGGCCGCGCGCCACTTCCTGGCGGACGAACTCGGGCGTCACGAAGTCGGGGATCGAGGCGCCGAAGTCTTCGCCGTCGCGAATGCACGGACGGTCCTGCTCGCGGCGCAGGTTCTCGCGGATGGCCACATATTCCATCTCGGCGGTGACGATGCCGGCGCGAGCGTATTCCAGCTGGGTGACCAGCTTGCCCTGGGCGCCCTTGAAGATCGGCCGCTTGGCGGTGAACTGCGGGGCCAAGTGCTTGCCTTGGGCGAAGCCGTTGTCCTCGGGCTTCACTTCACGGGGATTGGCGACGAGTTCGACGTCGCCGCGGGCCACGATCCACGGCTCGCGCACGCGCTGAAGGCCTTGCTCGATGTCGATCTTGGAATGGGGGTCGGTATAGGGGCCCGACGGGTCGTAGATGGTGACCGGCGGCTCATTGGCGCTGGGGTGGACCTCGACCTCGCGGAACGGCACCCGGATGTCGGGGAACAGCGAGCCGGCCTGGTAGACCTTGCGCGAACCGGGGCGTTCGCCGGTCGGAATGGCGCCGATGGCGTCTTTGATGGGCAGTTGAACGTTCATAGTCGGGCGCTCCTCAAGCGTTAAGGAGACCCGGACGTGTCGTGCTAAGTCGGTTTACGGACTAGGTTTTCGCCCTCGACCGCGTTCCCTCCCTTCGCCGGCATGACCCGGATCAGGTTCGACGGGTCAGGGCGTTGGGCCCAATCTCAGCCGCGCAAAGCGACCCCCCGGTGAACGAGGGGGACACTAGGCCTGTTGGCGCTTGGGTCAAGCCGCTGTCGCGATGGCGTTACGGCTGCGTCGTCCCGCGTAACCTTTCCGCCGCCCCGTCCGAATGGCATGCTGTGATCCCTGGTTGGAGACTGTCGACATGGCGCGATCGAAGTTCGAAAACGGCTCCGCCCCCAACCGCCGCGCGGTGCTCACGGCGGCCCTGGGCGCGACGGCCCTGACGGCGGTCGGCGCGACACGCGCCTTCGCCCGCGCGCCCGTTCGCAACGTGGTGCTGGTCCACGGAGCCTGGGCCGATGGCTCTTGCTGGACAGAGGTCATCCTCCGCCTGCAGGCCGCCGGATACACCGTCACCGCGGTCCAGAATCCCCTGACCTCGCTGGCCGACGACGTCGCCGCCACCCGGCGGGCGCTGGCGTTGCAGGACGGCCCGACCGTGCTGGTCGGCCACTCCTGGGGCGGGGTGGTCATCAGCGAGGCCGGCGTCGATCCCAAGGTCACGGCCCTGGTCTATGTCGCCGCCCGCGCGCCCGACGCGGGCGAGAACTTCAACGCCCTGGCCGCGACCTATCCGACCACGCCGGTTCGCGCGGGCGTGGTGACGGTCGACGGCTTTTCGCGGCTGACGGAAGACGCCTTCCTGAAGCATTTCGCCGGCGACGTGCCCGCCGCCCGGGCCCGGGTTCTGTACGCCGCTCAACAGCCGATCGCCGCGACCCTGTTCGCGAGCAAGACCACGGTCGCGGCCTGGCGGACCAAACCCAGCTACTACGCCGTCTCGGCCAACGATGAGACCACCGCGCCGGACCTGGAGCGGTTCCTAGCCAAGCGCATGAAGGCGACGACCGTCGAGCTGCCGTCCAGCCACGTCTCGATGATCTCGCATCCCCAGGCGATCGTCGACCTGATCGAGCAGGCGGCCAAGGCGGGGGGCTAGAGCGTCCGCGCCCCGAAGGTGTCGCAGGCGCCGGGATCGCCGGCGTCGTAGCCCTTGCCGAACCAGCGCATGCGCTGGGCCGAGGTGCCGTGGGTGAAGCTGTCGGGCATGACCCGGCCCTGGGCCTGTTCCTGGATGGCGTCGTCGCCGACCGCCGCGGCCGCGCCCAGGCCGTCCTCGATGTCGGCCTTGGAGATCTGGATGCCGCCGCCCGAGGTCTCGGGCGCGTGACGGGCCCAGACCCCGGCATAGCAGTCGGCCTGCAGCTCCAGCCGCACCGAGCCGCTCTCGGCCCCGCGCGCGCCCAGGCGGCGAGTCTCGTCGCCGGCCCCGGTCAGGCTCTGGATGTGGTGGCCGATCTCGTGGCTGATCACGTAGGCGCGGGCGAACTCGCCCTTGGCCCCGAACCGGCTTTCCAGCTCGTTCCAGAAACTGGTGTCCAGATAGACCTTCTGGTCGGCCGGACAGTAGAACGGCCCCATGGCCGACTGGCCCGTGCCGCAGCCGGTGCCGGTGGCCTGGGTGTAGAGCACCACCGCCGCCGGAGGCCGGTAATTGACGTCGTGCTTGGCCAGCAGCGGGCCCCAGACATCGGTGTTGGAGGTCTCGATCACGTCGATGAACTGGCCCTCCTTGTCGCTGACCGAGCCGCGCACGCCCTCCTGGGCGGCGGGCTGCTGGGCGCCGTTGACGACGCTCATCGTGGTCTCGGGGTTGATCCCGAAGACGAAATAGCCGACCGCCGCCAGCACCACCGCGCCGATGCCGCCGCCGGCCAGGCCGACGCCGCCGACGCCCATGCCGCGCCGATCCTCGATATTGCCTTCGCGGCGTCCCCCACCCCATTCCATGCGATCGGTCTCCTGGTGTCGTTGTGAAAAGGCGTCAGGACGCCGGCTTGATAGCCCGCAGGCGGGCGTTGCTGGCGGCCAGGGCCTGGTCGGTCATCCGGTCCATGCGCTCGATGTCGGCGGCCATGTCGTCGGCGCCGGACCCGCGCGGCGGGATGGCCGGCAAGGTCGAGCGCAGGGTCGGCTCGGTCGGCGGCGTCGCGGCCTGGTTCAGCTCGCGCAGGGTCAGCTGGGTGTTGTAGCGGCTCTGGGCGGCCGACAGCTCCCGCTGGCTGGCCAGGGCGTTCTGGCGGGCGATGTCCTGCTGCTGAAGGATCTCGTTGCGCTCGCGCAGGGCCCGCTGGTCGGTCTGGGCGAAAGCCGACGCGCCGAGGGCCAGCGCCAAGCCCGCCGCCGCCGCGATCATCGTCGAAACTCTGGTCATGCCTTTTGGGGCTCCATGCATCCGGCCCCTACATAACGCGCCAAAGACGTCGTGTTCAGGGCCGCTTGACGGTGAAACGCGTCAGCTCGTTCCGGGGTGCATCCCATTCGGGGTCAAGCTCGGCGGCCTTGGAGTAGTCGCGATAGGCCGCCGTCACGTCGCCGAGGTTCTCGTGGGCGATACCGCGGTTGAAATAGGCCTTCTGCGGGTCCTTGACGCCCAGGGCCAGACCCTGGTCGATCTGGACCAGGCCCTCGCCATAGCGGCTGGAGCCGACATAGGCCGCGCCGCGATTGACATAGGCCTCGCCCAGGGCCGGATCGATCTTGGAGGCCTCGTCGAAGTCGCTGACCGCTCCATCGAAATCGCGCTGGCGCAGGTGCAGGACGCCGCGATTGACATAGGTGCGGGCCCGGTCTCGGAAGCCGAGGATCTCGGTTTCGAGAGCCAAGGTGCACTTGGTCACCGAGGCGTTGTCCGAGCGGCCCTCGATCGCGGCGTCGGCGCAATCCTTGGCCACGCCGCCGCCGATGATCAGGGTCGAGGCCCCCGCCGGGGCCACGCAAATCAGGGCCGCCGCGAGGCCGCCGGTCCACCGAAGGGTCGCGATCCAAGCCATGACGTCCTCCCAATACGGCGCGGCCTTCTGGGCGAGGCGCGCGGCTGGAGGCAGTCGCGCGGAGAACGCGCCGAGGTCGTGCTTTTCTGACCGTCAGCATAGCACGACCGTGCGCGAGCCTGTAGGAAATCGGCTTGGTCGTTTTCCTTGTCGCGAAAGACGTTCGATGCATCTGGCCCGCTTCCCCCGCGCCCGTTTCGCCCACCTGCCCACGCCGCTGGAGCCTCTGCCCCGCCTGGGCGCCGAGCTGGGGATCGACCTGTGGGTCAAGCGCGACGACTGCACGGGCCTGGCCGGCGGCGGCAACAAGACCCGCAAGCTGGAGTTCCTGCTCGGCGAGGCCCTGACCCAAGGCGCCGACACCCTGGTCACCCAAGGCGCGGTGCAGTCCAACCACGTGCGTCAGACCATCGCCGCCGGAGTGCGCTTCGGCCTCAAGAGCGAGATCATCCTGGAGGAGCGCACGGGCTCGAAGGCCAGCGACTATGTCGGCAACGGCAACGTGCTGCTGGACCGGCTGATGGGCGCCTCGATCCGCTTCGTGCCGGGCGGGACCGACATGGTCGCCGAGCTGGAAGCCTCGGCCGCGGCGGTGCGCCAGCGCGGCGGCAAGCCCTATGTGATCCCCGGCGGCGGCTCGAACACGGTCGGCGCCCTGGGCTATGTCGACTGCGCCCGCGAGCTGGTGGTCCAGGCCGACGCGCTGGACCTGAAGATCGACCGCCTGGTCACCGCCACCGGCAGCGCCGGCACCCATGCGGGCTTGGTGGCCGGCTTCGCCGCGCTCAGCGTCGACATCCCGATCCTGGGCTTCGGCGTGCGCGCGCCCAAGGCCAAGCAGGAGGAGAACGTCTTCAACCTGGCGGTCGCCACGGCCGAGACGATCGGCGCGGCCGGCCGGGTGACCCGCGAGAGGGTGGTGGCCGACTGCGACTATGTCGGCGCGGGCTATGGCCTGGTCGACCAAGGCGTGATCGACGCCCTGACCCTGGCGGCCCGCACCGAGGGCCTGCTGCTGGATCCGGTCTATTCGGGCAAGGCGATGAAGGGCCTGATCGACCAGGCCCGCAAGGGCGCGTTCAAGGGCCAACGGGTGGTGTTCCTGCACACCGGCGGCGCGCAGGGACTGTTCGGCTATCAGAGCGAGCTGGAGACCGCCCTTGTCTAAGACCTTGGGCGTCCTTGGCGGCATGGGTCCGGCCGCCACCCTGGACTTCCTGGCCAAGCTGCAGGCGGCGACGCCGGTCAGCCGCGAGCAGGATCACCTGCGGGTGCTGGTCGACATCAACCCCAAGGTGCCCGACCGCAACAACAGCTACGACGCCGCCGGGCCGGTGCTGGCGGAGATGGCTGTCGGCCTGCGCGACGCCGGCGCCCAGGTGCTGGCCATCGCCTGCAACACGGCCCACGCCTATGTCGACCAGGTGAAGGCCAGCGGCCTGCCCCTGGTGGACCTGATCGAGACGGCGGGCCTGGCTGCGAAAGCGGATGGGGCCGAACGCGTCGGCGTGCTGGGCACCGGCGGGGCCCTGTCGCTCTATCGCCGGACCTTCTCGCACCTGGCGATCGAGGCCGTCACCCTGGACGACCACGAGCAGGTCGAGTTCATGGCCCTGCTCTACCGCATCAAGCACGGCGACCTGGGTCCGGAGAGCCGCGAAACCATGGCCGCCCTCGCCCACCGCCTGGTCGGCAAGGGCGCGCAGGTGGTGGTGGCCGGCTGCACCGAGGTGCCCCTGGTGATGAGCGCCGCCGACCTGACCGTGCCGTTCATCGACGCGACCGAGGCGCTGGCCAAGCGGTGCGTCGAGGTGTGCCTGGCGCCCTAGAGGCCGATGCAGTCGACCTGCTGGGGCGAACTTCCGTGGGTCGACACGCGCCAGGTCTGGTCGGGCATCGCTCTGAGCCAGACCAGCTCCTCGCGGCACTTGGCGTCGTTGGTGAACTTGGTCTGGTAGGTCACGAGCACGTAGCCGCCCTTGGGCCGTCCCGCCGGGTCCACCGTTCTCTGCTCTCCCGTCTGCCGTCGATCCACGACGGGACCCAACGGCGCGTGCCCCGCCTTGTACGAGGCCTCGAACGACGCCCACGGAACCCCCATGGTCTTGTCGATGGCCTCGTAGGCTTCCAGGTACTTTCCGCTGTCGACCAGCTCGACATATTTGCGAGCCGCAAACCCGGGATCCTCGGTCGGCCAGACGACGTCCGGCGATGCGGCCGTTTGCGCTTGAGCCTGGGGCGGCGGCGCCTCGACCTTCCTGGCCGGCGTCGGCGCGGGAAACAGGACCAGGACCAGCACGAACACGCCGATGGCCCCGCCGGCCTGGACGAAGGTCTTGTACTTGACGTCGATGAAGCCCGGCAGGATGGCCGCGACGCCGCCGGCGGCCAGGGCCAGGATCACGCGATAGGTCCAGATCGCGGTCGGGCTGGGGTCCCTCACCACCGCGGTGAAGACCAGGATCGTGACGATGAAGATGGCGCCGAAGACAAACGCGATGAGAGCTTTGACGTCTATCTCACCGGTGACGAAGGAACGCTTCGGCGGATCTTCCATGAACCATGCCCTCACAGCCTCTGGCGCGACTCCTCCATAGCGAGAGGTTGTGAGAATTGCACGTTTTTATGCAAGGCGCGTCAGGGAGCTAGAACCTGTTCCCGCGCCACGAACGGCGTCACCACGTCCATCGCCTGCGTCACCCAGGCGTCCTTCTCGCCGACCGGCGCGACGTAGTGGATCGCGGCCCGCGCCGCCTCCCGGCCCGCGCCGCGCAGGATCATCCAGGCGGCCAGATAGGGCGAGGCCAGGCAGCCGCCGGCGGTGGCGACATTGCCGTTGGCGAAGAACGGCGCGTCGATGACCTCGACCCCGGCCTCGACCACCCACGGCTTGGTGGTCAGGTCGGTGCAGGCCGGCACGCCGTCCACCAAGCCCAGCTTGGCCAGGACCAGCGTGCCCGAGCATTGCGCCGCGATCAGCTGGCGCGCCGGGTCCAAGCGGATCTGGGCCAGCAGGTCCGCATCGGCGGCGATCTCGCGCGTCCTGATCCCGCTGCCGATGATCACCGCGTCGGCCTCGGCGACGAAGCTCAGCGGCTTCTGGCGGCGCACCGTGACGCCGTTCATCGAGGTCACTTCCTCGGTCGGCGACGTGATATGCGCCGTCCAGCCCTGAGGCTTGAGGCGGTTGAGGATCGCCGCGGCGACGAACGAGTCCAGCTCGTTGAAGCCGTCGAAGGTCAGCACCGCGATCTGCATGGTCAGGCTCCTGGAGGTCCCAGGCTTCTAGGCGATCGGCGGGCGAACGTCTTCAAGGTCTCGTGGGTGATGGGTCGCAAAGCCGTGCAGACGCCGTCACTCCGGCGCGACGCCCGCGAAGGTGCGCGGTTCGGGCTTGATCGTGACCTGGGTGCGTACGCCCTCCTCGAACAGGGCGCTGGCGTAGTCGAGGGCGGCCTTGTAGGCGGCCTCCTGGCTGGAATGCCGAGACAAGGTCTGGCCCTCGCGCTCGACGCACCAGTCGAAGGGTTTGGTGACCACCAGGATCAAGTCCACGGTCTGCTCCTGACCAGGCGGCCCGACGCCGCACGTGATCCCCCACAGACGATTGATGCCCGATTCCGGAAGCCGGACTATGCAGAACGGCGCGAAATCGCTCCGTAAACCCTGGTTTTTGTGGGAACGCGGTTAACGGCCGCAACAGCCGCCGTGGCCACCCTTGGAGCCGCCACCGCCGTATCCGCCGCCATGGCGACCGCCGCCCGACACCGTCACGCTGGTCGAGGAACTGGCGCTGGAACTGGCCTGGGCGCTCGACGAGGCGCTGGCGCCCGACCAGCCGCGCGCATAGCCCGAACGGCCATAGCTCTGACCGCCGACCCAGCCGCCGCCCACGCCGTAGCGGGCGCTGGAAGAACCGTAGTAACCACCGCCGGCCGAGCCTTCCAGCGACTGGGCGTAACCGTCGCCGGCCGCGTAGCTGCCCTGATAGCTCCAGCCCTGGCCTTCTTCGCTGTAGCGGGAGGATTCGGACTCGTAGGTCTCTTCCGAACGCTCGACGCTGCTTTCGGCGCGGCCCTGCTGGCGATCGCCGCGATCCTCATAGGCGCGCCCCTGGTAGGCGCCGCGGTCGTCCTCGCAATCGCAGCCGCGACGCTCGACGCGCTCCTGGCGCTCGACATAGACCGGCACGCGCACAATCCGCTCGACCGGGACCTCGACGCGCTTCTCGATCACGCGGTCGACGGGCACTTCCACCCGCCGTTCGACGATGCGGTCGACCGGCTTCTCGACGATCCGGACCACCGGCACTTCGACGCGCTTTTCCACGATGCGATCGACGGGCACCTCGACGCGTTTCTCGACGATCCGGTCCACGGGACGGTCGATATAGACGGGACGATCCACGGGCTTTTCGACGATCTTGACGACCGGAACCTCGACCCGCTTTTCGACGATGCGGTCCACCGGACGCTCGATATAGACGGGACGATCGACCGGCACCTCGACGCGCTTCTCGATATAGACCGGCTTTTCGACAATCTTGACCCGGGTCCGGACCACGGTCCGGGGCTTGGCCTGGGGCGCGGGCTTGGCGATGGGCGTGACGCGGGCCGGATAGCCGTCCGCCAGGGCGGTCGTCACGGGTCCCAGGACGGCGAACGTCATCGTCGCCGCTCCGATCAGGAGCACTGCCTTCGGGTTCATTACCAAGCGCCTTTCCGACTACGCCGACCAGCACTCCCCGACCGCTCCCCCGATGGACGGCCGAAAAGCGTCCCATTCTGGGTCGCGGCGTTGGGTTGGCAGCAAGCGGCGGGCCATATTTACTTCCGCTCATCCCGGCGAACGCCGGGACCCAGATCCCATAGCGGTGTGGTTGATTGGATGCGCTCAGCGCTCTTGGCGTCAGCCTCAAAGCCATTCATCTGGGTCCCGGCATTCGCCGGGATGAGCGGCATTTTTACAGCCCGAAGATCCGCCGCAGCCATTTCGGCACACGCTTCGGACGCGGCGCATCCTCGACGGTCTCCGGCCGCGGCGCATAGCGCGGCTCCGGTGGTCCGTCCCGGGCCACCAGCCCGGCCTTCAGCCCCGCCGTCATCACGTCGCGCCAGATGCGGGCCGGAAGGTCCCCGCCGACCATGCGGGTCATCGGCGAGTGGTCGTCGTTGCCGACCCAGACCCCGACCACCAGGTCGCCGGTGAAGCCGACGAACAGGGCGTCGCGATAGTCCTGGGTGGTGCCGGTCTTGCCATAGGCCTTCTGGCCCAGGCGCGCGGCGCGGCCGGTGCCTTGCTCGACCACCGCGCCCATCAGGTCCAGCAGGGCGTCGTGGGCGAAGGGCTCCAGCGGCTTGACGTCCGCCGCTGGGGTCGTGGCGGGCCGGCCATAGGGGCGAACCGGCATCTTGCCCGCCGCCACGGCGGCGTAGGCGCCGGTCAGCTCCAGCAGGTTGGTCTCGGCCGTGCCCAGAGACAGGGTGGCGTCGTCCTCGCGCAGCGGCGAGACGATCCCCAGGTCCCGCGCCGCCCGCACCACCGCCTCGCCGCCGGCCTGCTGATAGACCCGCGCGGCGATGATGTTGTTGGACTGGGCGAAGGCGTCGCGCAGGGTCATGTCGCGCCCGCCGCCGCCCTCGTAATTGGCGGGCTTCCAGCCGCCGATGGTGATCGGATCGCCGACCACCAGGTTGTCGGGCGTGGCCCCGTCGCGCAGGGCGGCCAGGTAGACGAACAGCTTGAACGCGCTGCCGGGCTGGCGCTGGGCCTGGACGGCGCGGTTGAACGGGGTCTGGCGATAGTTCGTGCCGCCCAGCATGGCCACGACCTGGCCGTCCGGGCGCATGGCCACCACCGCCACCTGCCCGACCCTGGCCTTGGCCGCGCCCTTCATGTCCTTGGCCACCGCCCGCTCGACGATGCGCTGCAGGCGGCTGTCCAGGGTGGTGGGCACGCGGACCTCGCCATAGCCCGGACCGTCGAAGGCTGACTTGACCTGCGGCGAAATCCAGTCGGCGAAATAGCCGCCCACCGGCAGGTCGGCGCGGGTGGTGCGCACGGCGACATGGCCGGCCGCGTCGGCCTGCTCGCGGGTGACGGCCTTGGTCGAGACCATGGCGTCCAGCACCAGCCGGGCCCGCGCGCCAGCCGCCTGGGGATGGTCGACGGGGTCCAGGTCGACCGGCGCCTTGACCATGCCGGCCAGCATCGCCGCCTCGCCGATCGACAGTTGCTCGGGAGCCTTGCCGAAATAGTGCCGCGCCGCCGCGCCCAGACCATAGACCCCGTCGCCGAAATAGATGCTGGAGAGGTAGCGCGACAGGATCTCGTCCTTGGACAGCCGCAGCTCCAGCCACAGGGCGATCATCGCCTCCTGGCCCTTGCGGCGCAGGCTACGCTCAGGCTTGAGGAAGGCGTTCTTGGCCAGTTGCTGGGTTATGGTGCTGCCGCCCTGGACGGTGCGGTGGGCCCTGGCGTTGACGACGAAGGCCCGCGCCATGCCCCGGAAGTCGATGCCGATGTGGTGGTAGAACCGGCGATCCTCGATCGAGGTGAAGGCGGCCGGCACGTACCTGGGCAGCGCCTTGATGACCACCGGCGCCTCCTTGTAGGCCCCGCGCCGGGCGAACGGCTGGCCCTGGTTGTCCAGCAGGATCAGGGCGCGATTGGGCAAGGGCTCCAAGGCCCGTGAGATCGGCAGGCTGGAGCCCAGCCAGACCAGCAGGACCACCAGCGGCAGCAGCGCCCCGATGCCCGCCCCGAACCACAGCCGATGACGCACGACGAAGGCGCGCGAGGCCGTCCAGGCGGACGCCAGCGATGTCTTCACCTCCTGTGGGATCATCAGCGACGCGCCTCCGCGACCTCAACGCCGCTCAAGCTTGCACAACGGCCGGGGAGGATCGCGGTTCACCGTGTCAGGACAGCGGCATGAAGGCGTCGATCCTGTCCAGGGCCGTCAACGGCGCGCGGATGCGGCAGCGCAGACCGTCGGCGCGGTAGTCAAGGTCGACCTCGCCGCTCAGCTCGCTGGGCAGGGCCAGTTCGACGATCCGCGAGCCGAACCCTCGTCGTTCGGGGGGCCGGACGGGCGGACCGCCCTGTTCGGTCCAGGTAATGTCCAGCTGGTCGCCGCCCGCCACCGACCAGCCGATGTCGACATGCCCGCCCGCCGCCGACAGGGCGCCGTACTTCAGGGCGTTGATCGCCAGTTCGTGGAAAGCCAGGGCCAGCACCACGGCCGGCTTGGGCGAGACCATCAGGTCGTCGCCGAGGATGGTCAGCTGGCCGGGATGGTCGCGATAGGGCGTGACCGAGCCGTCGATGATCTGGCGCAGGCTGGCCGACGACCAGTTCTCGTCGGTCAGCACGTTGTGGGTGGCGGCGATCGCCATCAGCCGTCCCTCGAACGCGGCGCGCACCGCCAGGTCGACGCCGGCGTTGCGCAGCGACTGGTTGGCGATCGACTGGATGGTGGCTAGGGTGTTCTTCACCCGGTGGTTCAGCTCGTTGACCAACAACTGGCGATGGGTCTCGGCGCGGATCTCGCCGGTGATGTCGCGCGAGGTGGCCAGCACCCGGATCACCCGGCCGTCCTCCAGGATCGGCGACACCGTGGTGTCCCACCAGCGCGGATCGCCCTTGGCGGTGGGGCAAGGGGCGCGGAAGGCGGCGGCCTCGCCGTTCATCGCGGCGCGCAGGGCCTGCTCGACACTGGCCCGGCTTTCGGCCGGCCACATGTCGGGCCAGTAGCGGCTGCGATTGCGGCCCGCGAAATCCTCGATCTCGAACAGCGCCTGGCCCCGGGCGTTCATGAATTCGACGAAGCCCTCGGGACTGATCACCCGGATGCAGTCGCGACTGGCCTCCACGATGCTGAGGAAATACGCGCCCGCTCGTTCAAGAACGGCCTTGTCCGATCCCTCGTCCGACACAGGGGTCTCCTTGCCCGACCCCATGTTCACCGAGCCGCGTCGCAATTCAAGCCATGCGTGTATTTTACGGTCAGGTTTCTGAAGGATGCGCCGATCGGTGGGCCGCGCGCCTAGCCCGGCAGCTCTTCGCGACTGGCTTCCAGCATGCCGACCAGGGCCGCCGACAGACGCGAGGTCTGGGCCATCCGGCGCAGCGCGTCACGGGCGTGTTCGCTGTCGGCGATCTCGGCTTGCCGCTCGAGGCGCTCGGCTTCGTTCAGATGGTCGAGTTGGCTGGGCATGGTGAATATTTACGGGAGGTGAACGAGTCGTACTATGTGACCGCTGGTCGCAGAACAGTGTAACACCACGTAAATTCAAGACCTTAGGTACGACACCGGTGTCAGAACTGAAAACGGCCCCGAGTCATTGCTGACCCGGGGCCGTCGTCCTGTTCCCCAACAGGACGGCGTCGCGCGCTACCAAATCCGGCGCGGCGGCGTCGCCTCAAAAACCGATGGCCTGTTCTCGCCGAACGACCGTGTACGCACAACGTGACGGCCTGTCGCAGGAGAATGACACGGCGTCATATAACAAAGCTCTACCAAAAGCGCTGGTCAAGCGATGACACCGGTATCATATCTAGACGCAACACCGCGCCGGCCAACGGCGACGGGGGTTTCGGCAAAGGACCGACCGGGAGGACGACCAGGAACGCGAGGCTCGCCAAGACCCCTCCCGCGCCTCTCCCGATCACCCTGCCGCGTCCTTGCGTCGCGGGTTCCAGCGTGAAAGTCCCTGGGAGAGTCTCGTCGCCATGCCGCTTAGCCCCCTCACCCGCCGCCGCCTGCTGGCGACGACCACCGCCACCTTCGCCGCCGCCGCGGCCATGGCCCCGCTGAAGGCCTTGGCCCAGGGCACGCCGCCGTCCAAGGACCAGGTCCTGGCGACGATGAAGAAGGCCTCGACCTTCATGGCCGAGAAGGCCGCCTACGAGGGTGGTTACGTCTGGAGCTACCTGCCCGACTTCTCGCGCCGGTTCGGCGAGATGGAGGCCTTCCCGACCATGATCTGGGTCCAGCCGCCCGGCACGGCGACCATGGGCCACCTGTTCCTGGACGCCTATCACGCCACCGGCGACGACTACTACTACCAGGCCGCCGCCAAGGCCGCCCAGGCCCTGATCAAGATCCAGCACCCGGCGGGCGGCTGGAACTACATGGGCGACCTGGCCGGGCCGGAGTCGCTGAAGAAGTGGTACGACACCATCGGCAAGAACGGCTGGCGGCTCGAGGAATTCCAGCACTACTACGGCAACGCCACCTTCGACGACGAGGGCACGGCCGAGAGCTGCCAGCTGATGCTGCGCATCTATTTGGAAAAGAAGGACAAGGCCTTCAAGCCGGCGCTGGACAAGGCCATCCAGTTCGTCCTCGACGCCCAGTATCCGAACGGCGGCTGGCCCCAGCGCTTCCCGCTGTCGGGCGGCTTCGAGAACCACGGCCACGCCGACTACACCGGCTACATCACCTTCAACGACGGTGTCGTCGACGAGAACATCAAGTTCCTGATCATGGTCTGGCAGACCCTGGGCGACAAACGGGTTCTGGACCCGATCCAGCGCGCCATGGACATCTATGTCGCCGCCCAGCAGCCGATGCCGCAGCCCGGCTGGGGCCTGCAGCACACCGTGGCCGACCTCAAGCCGGCCGGCGCGCGCACCTACGAGCCCAAGGCTTTCGCCAGCCACACCACGGCCGGCAACCTCGAAAACCTGATGGACTACTACGAGCTGACGGGCGACCCGAAGTACCTGGCCCGCGTGCCCGAGGCCATCGACTGGCTGGCCAGTCTGAAGCTGGACGACAAGATCGCCCCCGGCCGGCCGCGCTATCCCACCTTCATCGAGATCGGCACGGGCGATCCGCTCTACGTGCACCGCCGCGGCTCCAACGTGTTCAACGGCGAGTACTTCGTCGACAAGCACTGGGAGAACACGATCGTCCACTACTCGTCGTTCCGCGCGGTCAATATCGACAAGCTGCGCAAGCGCTACGCGGCGCTGAAGGCCACCCCGCCCGAGGTCGCCAGCAAGGACTCGCCGCTGAAGGTCAAGGGCGGCAGCCGCGCCCTGCCCCGCTACTTCACGACCAAGAGCATTTCGGTGTCGGACCTCAACGTCGGCGCTCTGAAGACCAGCGACAAGACGTCCGAAGCCGATGCCGCCAAACTGATGGCCGAACTGAACGCCGAGGGCTGGTGGCCCACCGCGATGAAGGCGGTCAGCAACCCCTATATCGGCGACGGCTCGACGACCGTGACCCCGGGCGAGTTCTCGATGACCCGCGTGGGCGACCCCACCGACACCTCGCCCTACATCGCCGACGTGCCCAAGCCGGGCATCTCGACGGGGGCCTATATCGAGAACATGGCGGCGCTGATCCGGTACGTGACGGCGTAGGATTTTGAAGGGGACACGCGCATGCGCGTGTCCCCAATCAGGGGCATGTCGACGCCCCGACTTTGGAACCCCGCGCCCCGCCGAAACGCTGTTCCTGGGTCGGATAAACAGCAACACCGTGTGCGCCATGGCCCTCAAGGCCTTCTTCTCCCTCGCCGTCCTGGCCGCCATTCTGGTCGGCCTGCTGATGCCCGTGCCCGGCCACCGCAAGGCCGAGGCCACTCAGTCGCGGATCGAGACGATCGACATCAAGAACTAGCCGAGGCTTGATCCCGCCGCGCGGCCGATTAGTTTGCCTCTCAAACAAATGTTTTAGAGAGGCCGCCCGTGACCGAAGCCTTCATCTGCGACGCCATCCGCACGCCGATCGGACGCTATGGCGGCGCGTTGTCGAGCGTGCGGGCCGATGACCTGGCGGCGATCCCGATCAAGGCGCTGATGGACCGCAATGGCGGCGTCGACTGGACCGCGCTGGACGACGTGGTGCTGGGCTGCGCCAACCAGGCCGGCGAGGACAACCGCAACGTCGCGCGCATGGCCGCCCTGCTGGCCGGCCTGCCGACCACCGCCTCGGGCTCGACCGTCAACCGCCTGTGCGGCTCGGGCCTGGACGCCCTCGGCGTGGCCGCCCGCGCCATCAAGGCCGGCGAGGCCCAGCTGATGCTCGCCGGCGGCGTCGAAAGCATGAGCCGCGCCCCGTTCGTGATGGGCAAGGCCGACAGCGCCTTCTCGCGCAACGCCGAGATCTTCGACACCACGATCGGCTGGCGCTTCGTCAATCCGGCCATGCGCAAGGCCTACGGCGTGGATTCCATGCCCGAGACCGCCGAGAACGTCGCCGACGACTGGAAGGTCAGCCGCGCCGATCAGAACGCTTTCGCCCTGCGCAGCCAGGCCCGCGCGGCCGCCGCGCAAGGCTCGGGCCGCTTCGACGCCGAGATCGTCTCCGTCACCCTGCCCCAGCGCAAGGGCGACCCGATGGTGGTCTCCAGGGACGAGCACCCGCGCGCCACCACGATCGAGGCGCTGTCGGCGCTGAAGCCCATCGTCCGCCCCGATGGCACGATCACGGCCGGCAACGCCTCGGGCGTCAATGACGGCGCGGCGTCGTTGATCGTCGCCTCGGAGGCGGCCGCCAAGGCCCACGGCCTGACGCCCCGCGCCCGCATCCTGGGCGTCGCCGCCGCCGGGGTCGAGCCGCGCGTCATGGGGATCGGCCCCGTGCCGGCCACCAAGAAGCTGTTGGCGCGCCTGGGCCTGTCGATCGGCGACATCGACGTGGTCGAGCTGAACGAAGCCTTCGCCGCCCAGGGCCTGGCCGTGCTGCGCGACCTGGGCCTGCCCGACGACGGCGAGCACGTGAACCCCAACGGCGGCGCGATCGCCCTGGGCCACCCGCTGGGCATGAGCGGCGCGCGGCTGGGCCTGACCCTGGTCGAGGAACTGCACCGGCGCGGCGCCCGCTACGGCCTGGCGACCATGTGCATCGGCGTCGGCCAGGGCATCGCCATGGTCGTGGAGCGGGTCTGAAGCGACACGGTCGACGGCCGACCCGAGGTCGCGCTAAGCATCGCTTCGCAACACGCCGGAGGACCCGCCATGGACGACCGCACGAAGATCGCACGCCGCAGCCTGCTGGGCGCCGGCGGACTGGTGCTGGCCACGCCCGGCCTGGTCCTGGCCGCCCCGCCACATAAGCCGCGCGTGACGATCCAGACCCCGCACGGCCCGATCGTGGTCGAGCTGGAGACCGAGAAGGCCCCGATCACCGCCGGCAACTTCCTGCGCTATGTCGACGCCAAGAAGTACGACGGCGGCACGTTCTACCGCGCCTCGCGCACCAAGGGCGTCAAGGGCGCGGGCACGATCCAGGGCGGCCCGCCGGCCCGCGTGCGCCGGTTCGCCCCGATCGAGCACGAGAGCACGCGCAAGACCGGCCTGCGCCACAAGGCCGGCACGATCTCGATCACCCGCAACGCGCCCGGCACGGCCACTTGCGACTTCTTCATCTGCGCCAGCCCCATGCCCTATCTGGACGCCCATCCGGGCGGATCGGGCGACAACCAAGGCTTCGCCGCCTTCGGCCAGGTCGTGGAGGGCATGGCCGTCGTGAAGAAGATCCTGGCGCTGCGCAGCGACGGCCCCGCCCCGACCCCGGCGATGAAGGGCGAGTTCCTGAACCCGCCGGTGCCGATCATCGGCATGAAGCGGGTTTAGGTCTGATCAGTCAGGCGCAGTGCGTGATCCTCGTCCTTCGACAGGCTCAGGATGCGGATCATTGCACAAGCCTCGGCGGTAGAAAGCCTCATCCTGAGCTTGTCGAAGGACGGGGTTTTCGCAGCCCCGGCTGAAGCCTAGCGCCGTGCTTTCTCGATCGCGTCGCCCAGCTCCATCCGGCGGGCCTCGAAACGGGCCCGCGTTCTTTCGGCGTCGGCCTGAAGGTCATCACGGCGACGGTCGAACTCGGCCTGCGAGGCATGGGCCTCGTCCTCCAGCGCCGCCAGCTCTTCCTTCAGCTTGGCCAGCCTGGCGTCGCGCGCCGCGACCTGGGCCTTCGCCGGCTTGGCGCGGGCGCGCTTGGGCAGACCCTTCAGGGCCGCGCCGAGACCGCCCGCCGGGGTGGTGATCACCGTCTCCGGCGCCTTCAGGGCGGCGTCGTGAGCGGCGCCCGCCTCCACCGCCTTGGCCGTGCCGTCCTTGAACAGGTCGCGGCCGACATCCCAGGCCTCAAGGGCCTTGGCGCGCGAGCTGGCGGCCACGGTGTAGTCGTGGAGACCGTCGGACCAGGAGAACACCTTGAGCTTGCGCACCATGTCTCTCGAACTCGCGAATTGTTTCGCCCGTTCCGAAGGTTGGCCTTAGGAACCTCACGCGACGACCGAGAATTTTCCCTCCACAGCTGATGGGGGACGACGATGCCCCAGGGCGACAAGTCGAAATACACCGACAATCAGGAACGCAAGGCCGACCACATCGCCGAAGGCTACGAGAAGCGCGGCGTCTCCGAGAAGGAGGCCGAACGGCGGGCCTGGGCGACGGTCAACAAGGACGACGGCGGCGGCAAGAAGCCCGGCGGCTCAGGGCGAAAGTCTCACTAGGGCTGGGGAACGATTTCCTCGTCCTTCGACAAGCTCAGGATGAGGAAATCGAATTCCACCAGCATAACAATAGCCCTCATCCCGAGCTTGTCGAAGGACGCAACCGGCCCCTACGACTTGCTCAGGTCCATCCCCAGCGTCGGCCCGATTCCATCCGGATGCTCGCCGAACGGATTGCTCGACCTGTGCTTGGCCGCCGCCTCGAGCTTGCGGCGCAGATCGTCGTCCAGGGTCAGTTCAGGCTTGGGCGTGGGGTCGTCCTCGTCGACCGGATCGTCGACGATCGAGGCCGACAGCACCTGGCGCAGACGCGCGCCGAACCGGGCGTCCTCCGACGTGCCCGACGCGGGCGGATCGGCCAGGAAACCCAGAACCTCTTCCAGGGCGGTGTCGTTGTCGACGCGGTCGGTCACGGGGTCTCTCCAAGCCAAGTTTCACTGAGATTGAAACGGCCGTGAGCCCATCACGGTTGCGAAGCACCGCCCACCGGCCCTAGACAGGCCGATCCGTATCTCTGGACGCCCGAACCATGGCCTGGACCCGCCTCTATGACGAAGCCGAGCCCCAGCGCGTCAATCGCTGGCTGGCCCAGAACGGCGTCTGCTCGCGACGCGAGGCCGAGGCCCTGATCCTCCAGGGCCTGGTGTCGATCGACGGCCTGCGGGTCGACGACGTCGGCCGCAAGATCGAACCCGGCCAGACCCTGGTGCTGTCCGATCGCGCCCAGGCCCAGCTGGACAGCGCGCTGACGGTGATGATCCACAAGCCGATCGGCATCGTCTCGGCCCAGCCCGATACCGGCCAGGTGCCGGCCGTGCGCCTGCTGACCCGCGAGGCCTTGTTCGGTCAGAGCCCAGTCATCCCCGGTTTCAACAACGCCCTGGCGCCCGTCGGCCGGCTGGACATGGATTCGCGCGGCCTGCTGATCCTCTCGGAGGACGGCGTGGTGGCCAAGGCGGTGATCGGCCCGGCCTCGGAGCTGGAAAAGGAGTATCTGGTCTGGGTCGACGGCTGGATCACCGACGAGAAACTGGACCTGCTGCGCCATGGTCTGGAGCTGGACGAGCGCCAGCTGCGTCCGGCCCAGGTCGACGTCGTGGGCCGCCAGCAGCTGAAGTTCATCCTCAAGGAAGGCCGCAACCGCCAGATCCGGCGGATGTGCGAGCTGGTCGAGCTGACGGTGGTGGATCTGCTGCGGATCCGCATCGGCGACCTGGTGCTGGGCGACCTGCCCGAGGGACGCTGGCGTCCGCTGACCGCCGCCGAGCGTTCAAGCCTGATCAGCCCCGTCACCCCATAACCGGCCGTTGACCGCAAACCCGGGCGGAGGCAGGGTCGCAATACCTCTTGGGGGATCGCGCCGGGAGGCTTAAGCCGGTCGCCTACCCTTTTTCGGCCCGTCGCTTTCAGTTCGTACAATCATGATCGCCATCACGCCCGCCGTTCCCCGCCCGGTCCGCAAGAAGAACCGGAACCGCCACCGTCCGTCGGTGCGCGCGTTGCGAACCATTCTGCCCACGATCGCCCTCGGCACGGCTGTCGCGATCATCGGCCAGGGCGCGATCCGGGCCATGGCCATCAAGCCCGCCGCCCCGGCCGCCGCCGCCCCGCTGCGCATGGACAATCCGCGCTTCACCGGCACGCTGAAGGACGGACGCGCCTTCCTGATCACCGCCACCTCGGCGACCCGAGACCTGAACAACGCCGATCAGGTGTTCCTGAAGAACCCGCAACTGACCCGCGGCTACGGCTCCGAAGCCCCCACCCACGTGATCTCAAAGGACGGGGCCTATCAGGAGGAGAAGGGCTCGCTGCTGCTGACCGGCGACGTCAAGGTCGACAACGGCCAGGGCTACCAGTTCGCCTCGCAGAAGGCCCTGATCGACACTCACACCGGCGACCTGGTCGGTGGGGCCGCCGTCGAGGGCGCCGGCCCGAACAACGGCGCCGTCCGGGCCGACGACTATTCGGTCAGCGACAAGGGCGACCGGGTGCTGTTCAAGGGTCGGGTGCGCACCCGCCTGACGCCGAACCAGTGATCACCCCCGCCCCGAAGGGACGTGGAGCCAGACCCAGCGTCTGCTTCCTCTACATCGCCCAGACCCACCAGATCCTGCACAGCCTGCCGATCGCCATCGCCCTGGCCAAGGGCTGGCCCGACATCGACGTCCACATCGCCACCACCACCCAGGAGCACCTGGACTATGTGCGCGCGCTGCTGGAGACGCTGGACGTCCCGCCGATCCCTTCGCGCCTGCTGCCGCCGGCCTGGCTGCGGGACCTGCGGCTGAGAGGCGCGGTCACCCCGCCAAAGGCCCTGATGCTGGCCGCCAACGCCCGTCGCCTGGGCCGCTATGACGCCGTGGTCACGCCCGAGCGCACCACCGCCCTGCTGCGCAAGCTGGGGGTCAAGGACTGCAAGCTGGTCTACACCCAGCACGGCGCGGGCGATCGCGGCGGCCCGTTCGAGCCGCGCCTCAAGCAGTTCGACCTGGTGATGGCCGCCGGCCCCAAGCAGCGCGACCGCATGCTGGACGAGGGCTGGGTCACGCAAGAGACCTGCGCCATGGTCGGCTACCCCAAGTTCGACATCATCGACGCCCTGCCGCCCTCGCCCCTGCCGGCCTTCCGCGAGGCCAAGCCGGTGGTGCTGTACAATCCCCACTTCCACCCGACCCTGGGTTCGTGGCCGCGATGGGGCCGGCAGATTCTCGAGCGGTTCGCGGCGGACGAACGTTACAACCTGATCTTCGCGCCCCATATTCGCCTCTTCGAGGGGGCGGATCCACGGACGATCGAGGCGCTGACGCCCTTCATCGACCACCCACGCATCCATCTCGACCTGGGGGGGCCCGCCGCGATCGACATGACCTACACCCGCGCGGCCGACATCTATCTGGGCGACGTCTCCAGCCAGGTCTACGAGTTCCTGCGCAAGCCCAAGCCGTGCCTGTTCCTCAACGCCAGCGACGCCGACTGGCGCGGCGACGAGAGCTTCCACCACTGGGCCTACGGACCCGTGCTCGACGGGATCGAGGGTCTGGTCGACGCCGTCGCCTCGGCCCAGAGCGGCCACGCGGCCTTTGTCGAACCTCAGAAGCGCGGCTTCGCCGAGAGCTTCGACCTGCGGGAGACGCCATCGTCGGTGCGCGCCGCCCAGGCCATCGTCGATCGCCTGCCCACGGAATCGCGACGCCTCCGATGAGCAACGAACCCAATGTCCTCAAGCGGGTCCTGGCCAACGCCGGCACCCTGCTCGGCGGCCGGACGGTCAACGCCGTGGTCGGACTGGCCTATATCGCCCTGACCGCCCGGGGCCTGGGCAAGGAACTGATGGGCGTGCTCGTCCTGATCAACGCCTTCGCCCAGTTCCTGGGCGAGGTCGCCAAATTCCAGTCCTGGCAGACGCTGCTGCAATACGGCGCCTCGGCCCTGCTGCAGGACGACCGGCCGCGCTTCCAACAGGTGCTGCGCTTCACCCTGCTGCTCGATTCGATCGGCGCGGCCGTGGGCGTGGCCTTGGGCGTGGTGGGCGCGCTGCTGTTCGGCCACCTGCTGGGCTGGCCGTCGACGCTGTCGCCGGCCGCCGCCTGCTACGCCCTGTCGATCGCGGTGATGGACTCGGCCACCTCGGTGGGCCTGCTGCGCCTGTTCGACCGATTCCGCTTCCTGGCGGCCGAGCAGGCCGTCAGCTCGGCGGTGCGCCTGATCGGCTGCGCCCTGTGCTTCACTCAGCACGCCCCGATCGAGGCCTATCTGGCCGCCTGGGCCGCGGGCACGGTCACGGCCTTCATCTACGTCAACGGCGTGGCCCTGTGGGATCTGAACCGCCGGCAGCTGCTGAAGGGCTTCACCGTGCGCGGGCCACTGTCGGAAGGCCTGCCCGGCATCTGGCGCTTCGCCTGGGCGACCAATTTCAGCGGCACGATCGACACCGCCTTCAGCCAGGTGATCACCCTGGTGGTCGGCTCGGTGCTCGGCCCGGCCCAGGCGGCCATGTGGCGGGTGGGCCGCCAGGTGGCCGACGGCATGGCCAAGCCGGCCAAGCTGCTGGTGCCGGCCCTCTATCCGGAACTGGCCAAGATGCGCGCCACCGGCGGCGAGGAAGCCATGCGCAAGCTGTCGCGCCAGATCGGCCTGATCGGCGGAGCGGTGGCGGGCGTGCTGCTGCTGATCTCGGTCCTGTTCGGCGACGACGTGCTGACCATCGTCATGGGTCCGGCGTTCGCCGCCGGCGCCGCGATCATGAACTGGCAGGTGGCCGCCGCCGCCATCGGCGTGCTGGCCATGCCGCTGGAGCCGATGCTGGTCTCGCTGGGCAAGGCGGGCCTGGCCCTGCGCGTGCGGGCCGTGGTCTGCGCCCTCTATCTGATCGCCCTGGTTCCCTTGATCCGCGCCGCTGGCCTGAACGGGGCCGGCGCGGCGCTGGTCGCCGTCGCGGCCGCCCTGGCGCTGGGCATGTACTGGGCCCTCAAGCGCAGCCTGACGGCTGAAACGGCCCTCCCAAAAGACGAACAAACTTGCGCCGAGGATAAAAACGGCGCCAAAGGCGTCCCGCAATGATTACTCCGACGTCCTCCTCGCGAACCGTGAGATTCGCCGATTTCCCGACCCTGACGGCCGCGCTCGACTTCGCCGCGACTGGCGAAACGGGGATCAACCTCTATTCGCTGCGCGGCGAACTGGTCGAGGCCCTGCCCTACGCCAGGTTGCGCGAACAGGCCCTGGACCTGGCGCCGCGCCTGCTGGCGACCGGCGCCAAGCCGGGCGAGAGCGTGGGGCTGATCGCCGAAACCGAAGCCGACTTCGTGCGCGCCTTCTTCGCCTGCCAGTACGCCGGCCTGGTGCCCGCGCCCCTGCCCCTGCCCGCCCCGCTGGGCGGCCGCGAGGGCTATATCGAGCAGATCGCGCGGATGCTGGCCTCGGCCCACGCCAAGCTGCTGATCGGCCCGGCCGGCATGAAGGACTGGGTGGCCGAGATCGCCGCCAGGACTCCGCTGAACTTCGCCGGCGGCCTGGCCGACCTGCCGGACTCCAAAGGCGACGCCCTGCCGACGGTCGCTCCGGACAACACCTGCTACCTGCAGTTCTCGTCGGGCAGCACGCGCTTCCCGACCGGGGTGCTGGTCACCCACCGGGCCCTGATGGCCAACGCCGTGGCCATCACCCGCGACGGCCTGCAGGTGAAGCCGACCGACCGCGCTGTCTCGTGGCTGCCGCTCTATCACGACATGGGTCTGATCGGCTTCCTGCTGTCGCCGATGACCAGCCAGATGACGGTCGACCTGCTGCCCACCGGCGCCTTCGTGCGCCGGCCGCTGCTGTGGCTGGACCTGATCACCAAGAACGGCGGCACCATCTCCTACAGCCCGACCTTCGGCTACGAGCTGTGCGCCCGCCGCGCCGAGGTGGCCTCGATCGAGCACCTGAACCTGTCCAAGTGGCGCAGCGCCGGTCTCGGCGGCGACATGATCCGCACCGGTCCGCTGCTGGCCTTCGCCGAGCGCTTCGCCAGCGTCGGGTTCTCGGACAAGGCCTTCGTGGCCAGCTACGGCATGGCCGAGGCCACCCTGGCCCTGTCGATGGCCCCGCTGGGCGGCGGCCTGAAGACCGAGCGCCTGGACGTCGAGCGCCTGGAGCAGCACGAGGCGGTCATCACCGACGACACCGAGCGCTCGCGCGAATTCGCCCGCAACGGCCCCGCCCTGCCCGGCCACGAACTGGAAGTGCGCGACGAGAACGGCGCGGTCCTGCCCGAACGCGGCGTCGGCCGCATCTACGCCCGCGGCCCCAGCCTGATGCGCGAATATTTCGAACAGCCGCAGGAGACCGCCCGCGTGCTGTCGGCCGACGGCTGGCTGGACACCGGCGACCTGGGCTACCTGATCGACGGCGAGATCGTCATCACCGGTCGCGGCAAGGACCTGATCATCCTCAACGGCCGCAACATCTGGCCGCAGGACCTGGAATGGACCGCCGAGGCCGAGGTCGACGGCCTGCGCAGTGGCGACGTGGCGGCCTTCTCGGTGCCCGGCGACGGCGAGGAGACGGTGGTGGTGCTGGTCCAGGCGCGCGGCGGCGACGCCGACACCCGCGCGGCCCTGGTCGAGAAGATCACCGGCGTCCTGCGCCTGCGCCACCAGGTCGAGACCCAGGTCCAGCTGGTCGGGGCCCACGCCCTGCCCCAGACCTCGTCGGGCAAGCTCAGCCGCTCCAAGGCCAAGGCGGCCTATCTGGCCGGGGCCTACGCCGCGACCGAGCGCGCCTGACATGGACGCGGCCCGCGAAGGGCCCCCAGGGGAGAGACTCGTCGCCGTCACCGGCGCCACGGGCTTCCTGGGTCGCCGCCTGGTCAGAACCCTGGCCGAACAAGGCTGGACCGTTCGGATCCTGGCCCGCCGCGACGTCACCGATCCGTCCTGGACGGGCCTGGAACCCCAACTGGTGATCGGCGACCTGGCCAACGCCGCCGCCCTGGCGATGCTTTGCGACGGCGCCGAGGTCGTCGTTCACGTGGCCGGCCTGATCAAGGCGCGGGATCGCGCGGCCTTCGATCGCGCCAATGTCGAGGGCGCGCGACAGGTCGCCAAGGCGGCCAAGGCGGCCGGCGCGCGACTGGTCCTGGTCTCCAGCTTGGCCGCCCGAGAGCCGCAATTGTCCGATTACGCCGCAAGTAAGCGTGGCGGAGAAGACGCAGCTCGCGAGTTTTTTGGTGACAGCCTGACCATTGTCAGACCACCGGCGATCTACGGACCGGGCGACGTCGAGACGCTCAGACTGTTCAAAATGGCCTCTGAAAGCGCCATTTTACCGGTCTTGGACCCCAAATCGCGCACCACTTGGATCCATGTCGACGACGCCTCGGCCCGCATCGCCGACGTGGTCAAAACGCCGCGCCCAGGACTGCTCAGCTTGTCCGACGACCGCCCCGAGGGGTATGGCTGGGTCGAACTCATGGAGACCGCATCCAAAGCGGTCGGCGCGTCGCCAAGGCTGGTCCGCATCCCCCCGGGGGCGATCAAAGCTTTGGCGGTTTTGTCAAAATGGGCTTCATTCGTCACCGGGAAGGACACAATTCTTACTCCCGGTAAGGCTCGGGAGTTGCTTCACGCCGATTGGGGCCTATCTAGCAACGATCCGATTCCGGACTTTCCCGCGTTGCGATACCCTCTCCGGGAGGGATTCGCCCAAAGCGTGCGCTGGTATCGTTCGGAAGGCTGGTTGAAGGATAAAAAGTCTCGGGAATAGCCAAATGTGGCGATTTTTCAGTCGAGACCGCTGTTACAATTCGGTTATGTAGGACCTTGGTCGGGGATAACGTCGCGTCGATGGAAGCTGTTACGGATCTCACTCTACGTGAAATCGGCTTGGCCACGGGCAAGGTGCTCGGGCGATCTGTCGATGTGACGAACGACACCCACATCGGCCGTGATCTGGCCGTGGATTCCCTGGCCTTGATGAACATCATCATGGAGCTCGAAGATTCCTTCGACATCTCCATTCCTCTGGATCGCCTGGCTTCGGTGGAAACCGCCGGAGACCTTGCTTCCCTGATTAAAGACCTTCGGAATAGGGCCTAAAGCCATGGGGCTGTTCGACAAGCACCTCGCGTATCGCGACGCCTACAACGCGATCCGGCAAGCCGGCGCCGATCCCTTCAGCGTGCGCTTCGACGCCGTCGTCTCGCCGACTGAAGGCGTGATCAACGGCAAACGCACGATCCTGCTGGGCACCAACAACTATCTTGGTCTGACCTTCGACGAGCAAGCGATCGCCTCCTCGGTCAAGGCAGTTCAGGAACGCGGCACCGGCACCACCGGTTCCCGCATCGCCAACGGCAGCTTCGAAGCCCACGTCGAGCTCGAAGAAGCCCTGGCCAAGTTCTACAAGCGCAAGCACGCCATGGTGTTCACCACCGGCTACCAGGCGAACCTGGGCGTCCTGTCGACCCTGGTGGGTCGCGGCGACCACCTGATCCTCGACGCCGACAGCCACGCCTCGATCTACGACGGCGCGCGCCTGGGCCACGCCGAGGTCATCCGCTTCCGCCACAACGACCCGGAAGACCTGTACAAGCGCCTGCGCCGCATGAAGGACGTTCCGGGCGAGCGCCTGATCGTCGTCGAAGGCATCTATTCGATGATCGGCGACACCGCGCCGCTCAAGGAAATCGCCGCCGTCAAACGCGAACTGGGCGGTTACCTGCTGGTCGACGAAGCCCACTCGATGGGCGTGCTGGGCGAGCACGGCCGCGGCCTGGCCGAGCTGGCCGGCGTCGAAGAGGACGTCGACTTCGTGGTCGGCACCTTCTCCAAGAGCCTGGGCGCCATCGGCGGCTTCTGCGTCTCCGACATGGACGACTTCGACGTCATGCGCGTCACCTGTCGTCCGTACATGTTCACCGCCTCGCTGCCGCCGGCCGTGGTCTCCTCGACCGTGACCGCCCTGCGTCGCCTGGAAGAACAACCCGAGCTGCGTCACAAGCTGATGGCCAACGCCCGCCGCCTGTACGACGGCCTGTCGGCCATGGGCTTCCAGACCGGCCCGACCTCCAGCCCGATCGTGGCGATCACCATGCCCGACACCGAGCGCGCGATCGGCATGTGGAACGCCCTGCTGCAGAACGGCGTCTATCTGAACCTGGCCCTGCCGCCCGCCACGCCGGACAGCCGTCCGCTGCTGCGCACCAGCGTCAGC
This sequence comes from Caulobacter soli, assembly GCF_011045195.1. Lineage (GTDB taxonomy): Bacteria > Pseudomonadota > Alphaproteobacteria > Caulobacterales > Caulobacteraceae > Caulobacter > Caulobacter soli. The sequence goes on from NZ_CP049199.1 coordinate 3,193,710, forward strand.
GCCGCGCACAGCGAGCAGCAGATCGACCAGGTGCTGGCCGTGTTCGCCGAGATCGGCGCGGCCATGGGCCTGATCGAAGCCCCGCTGAAGCGCGTCTCGGCCTAAAGGCCGGACAGCCTCTGAAACGCGAAAGGCCCGAGGGAAACCTCGGGCCTTTTTCGTTTTCAGCTCCTCCACGCCCAACATACCCGGCATTCGCCGGGATGCTGGAATTTGCGGGAAAGCGCCCTCAGACGCCCTTCTGGGCCCGGCCCTGCGCCTGGCGCTGCCGCCAGAGCCGCCACAGCACGCCTGGAGCGGCCAGAACGGGATGGCGCTCACGCCAGGGCGTCAGCGCAACCGGCATGCCGGTATGGCGCTCGATCTTCCAGGCCGCGTAGCGCGCCGCGCCGTCGAAGGTGAAGGCCGCCTTGATCAGGCGGGCGTAGTTCAGGGGCCGTCCCATCCGCCGGCGCAGGCGCCAGGCGGCCCGCAGGCGTTTGCGGTTCGCATCGCTCAGCACCGGACGAACGGGACCGTCGGTCTCGATGTCCAGAAACCCTTCCTCATGCCAGCAGGCGACCAGCAGGCGCTGATAGCGGGCGACGTCGAAGGACAGGATCGAACGCTCGCGCCCGCCCTTCTCGACCCGGAACTCGGCCGCATAGGTCTCCTGGAACAGCGCCGACCAATAGGCCTCGGTCGGCCCTTCCAGCGGCCCCAGGGCGGCGGCGAAGCGGGCGGCGGTGCGGGCCGCGTCGGCCACGGCCTCGATCACCTGGTCGGAGATCGCGGCGTTGGCGCTCCACACCAGTCCGGCGGGCTGGACGAAGCGGGCCCAGATGGTGGTGTCGATCCCCTGCCCGCGCGTCGCCGCCCGGAACTGGGCCAGGGTCATGGTCGCGACCTTGGCCCGCAGCACCTGACCGTCCAGCTCCACCTCGTGATAGCTGACATCGGGCCACAGCAGGCGGGTGGCCAGGCCGCGCGGGCCCGGACGGACGCGCTCGGTCAGCACGTAGAAGTCCAGCACCCCGTCCAGGTCGCCGGTGCGCAGGATCGAGCCGTAGAACAGCACCGCCAGCGGCGTCTCGAAGCGATCCAGCAGGCGCGTCGCCAAGGCCACGGCCTGCGGCGGCGCGGGCGCCAGAAGCTCCCCGCCCACCAGGCTGACGACCGTCCCGGTCATGCCGCCAGGAACCTCAGGGTCGGCGCCAGGGTGACGGTCACGCCGCAACCGCCCTCATAGACGTCGCCGTCGACGACCAGGGACTGGTTGGTGGTGATCCGCAGCTTCTCGGCGTCGCCGCGCCGGTAGCCGCGACGACCCGACCAAGCCGACTCCTTGCCGGCCAGCAGGGCCGGAAAGGCGCCGGGCAAGCCTCGAGGCGGGGCGTCGACGTCGAGGAACTTCAGCCCCTCGCGCGGCGGACCGAACGGCTTGACCCCGAACGGCAGGCGCTTGAGCGTGGTGGCCAGCACCAGGAAGCGGTCGGCGGTGCGGGTCTCCTCGCCGTCGATGGCCAGGCACAGCGGCACGCCGGCGCGCCACTGGTCGCGCGCGCCGCCCATCACCGTGCCGACCAGCGCGCCCAGCACGCTCATGGCCACCGCGATGCTGTGGAAGGCCCCGGCCTTGTGGACGTTCTGGGCCAGGCTGGTGGCGCGCACGAAGGCGCCCAGGCCGAACACGAAGCCCAGCAGGCTGGGCCGCCCGTCGTCCCAGCGCACCTGCAACGGCGCGCGGTGCTTGATCACCGCGTGCTCGGACTTTGCGGCGGCCATGGCCTTGGCCAGGGTCCAGTCGTTGGGCACGCCCAGGTCGATGGCCAGGACGTTGGTCTTGCCCGAGGGGATCAGGGCGATCAGCGGCATGGCGTCGCCGAAGATCGGCGCGGCGCGGCTGAGCACGTCGCGGATCGTGCCGTCGCCACCGTCGATGACCAGCAGGCCCACGCCGCACTGGGCGAAGGCGCGCAGGTCCTGCTCCAGCGCCTCGGGGCTGGGCGGCTCGACCAGCAGCACCGCGTCGGGCGTCGCCTGGTCATCGGCCCGCCCGATATTGGCGTGGCTCATCGGATTGCGGACGACGCCTACACGCATCAGCGCGACAACCAGGAAACGATGGTCCCCTTGGGGGCCATCAGGGCTTGAAGGATCTGGGCGGCGTGGACGATCAGGCAGATCGCCGTCCAGACCGCCACGGCCAGGAACCCGATGTCGGGACGGCCGACCAGAACCGCAAGGGTCAGCATAATCAGGTTCGGGTTACGGCGGGCGGTGATCAGCCGGAAGAAGCTGTCGAACGGCCGCCAGGCGTGCATCTCGACCTTGAACAGGGCCAGGAAGATCCCCTCCTCCACCCGCTGCAGGACGTAGCCGGCCACGATGACCGCCAGGGCCAGTTCGCCGTGCGGCATGGTCAGCCCCAAGGCGCCGACGCCGACGTACCAGGCCCACCACCAGAACGGCGGATGGACCAGATCGATGCCGTGGTCGAAGACATTGCCCCACTTGGACGAGGTCAGGGTCACCCGGGCCAGCTTGCCGTCGACGGTGTCGAGGAAGGTCATGATCCAGGCGCAGACCAGACCCCAGCCGTACTGGCCGGTCCAGAACAGCCAGAAGGCCGCCAGCACCCCGACGAAGCCGATCAGGGTCACCTGGTTGGGCGTCATCTTGGCCAGGGCGCACCAGCGGGTGACGATCCGGGCGGGCGTGGGCCAGACATACTTGGTCACCAGGTCGGTGACGCCCTTGTACGAGCCTTGGAACAGGCGCTTTTCGACCGCCACGCGGGTTTCGGGCGTCAGGCGCTCCAGCACCGGCGGCTCGCGCTTGCGCAGCGCGCTGTTGTAGGCCGAGCCCAGCTCCAGCGCGGTCAGGCGGGTCTCGACCAGGGCCGTGACGTCCTCGCCGGTGTCCAGCCGCACGATCGCCTCACGAGCCCGGGCGGCCGGAACGTTGACGGCGACGATGCGGCCGGCCTCGTCGACCAGGCCCACGCCCGGACGGCCGGCCAGGGCCTTGATCAGCGACTCGTCGAACACCCAGCCGGCGTCGACCACGACCACGTCGCCGGCGATGAACACGGTCTCGCGGCCAGCCTCGACCAGGCCCAGCCGACGATAGATCCGCGACAGGCGCTCGGCGGAGGTCATCCCCCAGAGGCGCGTCTTGGCCTGTCCGACCGTGACGGCGGACGGGCCGGCGGCCTCGGCTGGATGATTTTCCTCGCTCACGATAGACAACCCCTTGAAACCTGCGGCGATTGATAAGCAGCTTCGGCCCCTTCCGCCAGAATCCGTGAACCAAACTTGTCGATATTCCGCCTCGCTCACCTCTCGGACCTTCACCTGCCGCCGCCCAAGGGCGCGTTCGGCTGGCGGGACCTGCTGTCCAAGCGCCTGCTGAGCCGCATCGCCTGGCGGCGCAAGCATCGCGAACACCGGCCCGAGGTGCTGGCCAAGATCATCGCCGACCTCAAGACCCACGCCCCCGACCACGTCGCCATCACCGGCGACCTGACCAACTACGCCTCGCCCGCCGAATACGTCGCCGCCCGCGTCTGGCTGGAGGCCCTGGGCCCCGCCCGCGAGATCACCGTCAGCCCCGGCAACCACGACGCCCTGGTCGGCGCCAAGGACGGCGAGTCGTTCGCCGCCTGGACGCCCTGGCTGGGCGACGACGACGCGGTCATTTTCCCCCAGATCCGCATCCGCGACGGCGTGGCGCTGTTCAACCTGTGCTCGGCCGTGCCCACCGCCCCGCACCTGGCCACCGGACGGCTGGGCCAGGCGCAGCTGGAACGGCTGGACGTGCTGCTGGGCGACGCGGCCTATCGCGACGCGTTCCGGGTGTTGCTGATCCACCATCCGCCCATCCCGGGCGCGGTGGCCAAGCGCAAGTCGCTGGAGGACCAGGACGCCCTGCGCGCCATCCTGGCCCGTCACGGCGCCGACCTGGTCCTGCACGGCCACGCTCACGAGGCGATGGTGTCGACCGCGCCCGGACCGAACGGCGCGATGATCCCGGTGCTGGGCGTGCCCTCGGCCTCGGCCATGGGCGAGCGCGGCCATCCGGCGGCGCGCTGGCACGCGGTCGAGATCGAGCGCCAGGCGAACGGCGGCCTGGAGGTGAAGATCGTGGCCCGGGGCCTGGACGCCAGGACCGGCGAGCCGACCGAACTGGGTCGCTATGTCCTGACCCAGGCCTGTCGCCCGCCCGCCCCGTCGCGGAACCCGGACGAAGGACGCTGATCGCCCTTCCCTGAAAAAGGCCGCGTCCCTATTGTAGGCCCGACGGCGGCGAACGCCCGGAGGCGAGGCCGACCATGAGCAATCCCACCGCCCTGAACTTCGGCTATCCCCGCACCAAGGTGGCCGAAACCGACAGCTGGCTGATCCTTGTTCGCCCAAAGCAACCGACATTTGGGTCTCTGGTGCTGGTATGCAAAGAGTCGGCCGAGGCCTTCTCGCAACTGAGTCCCGCCGCCTTCGCCGATCTCAAGACGGCGACTGACGGCGTCGAGCGTCTGCTGAGCAAGGTCGTGGCGTATGAGAAGATCAACTATCTGATGCTGATGATGGTCGACAAGGACGTGCATTTCCACGTGATCCCGCGCTACGCCGGGACGCGCGAGCATGAAGGCCAGGTGTTCGCCGACGCCGGCTGGCCCGCCGTTCCCGCCCTGGGATCGACCGTCGACCTGGACCCGGACGCCGCCGAGCGGCTGGCCCAGACCCTGGCTCAGGCTTGGTCGGCCGCGTGAAAAAGCCCATCCCCACGCCGCACGGCACGTCGCGTTTCCGGCTGATCGACGCCTATCTGCTGCGCCTGCTGGTCTGGCCCATCGTCGGCTGCCTGGGCGTGACCGTGATCGCCCTGCTGCTGGAGCGCGTGCTGCGCCTGCTGGACGTGCTGTCGCAGAGCAGCGCCCGGTTCGGCTACGTCACCCAGCTGGCCGCCAACCTGGTGCCGCACTATCTGGGCCTGGCCCTGCCGGTGGCGTTCTTCGTGGCGCTGTTCATCGTCATCACCAAGCTCAGCGACGGCTCGGAGATCGACGCCCTGCTGGCCAGCGGCCAATCCCTGACCCGCGTGGCCGCGCCGTTCGTCTATGTCGGCGTGTTCCTGGCGCTCTTCAGCCTGCTGCTGTTCGGCTACATGCAGCCCTACAGCCGCTACGCCTTCAACACCGTGATGCACGCGGCGATCAACGCCGGCTGGAACGGCAAGCTGAACGGCGGAGCCTTCATCGACCAGCCCAAGCTGTTGATGACCGCCGACGGCGCCGACGCGGCCGGCCAGCAGCTGACGCGGGTGTTCATCCGCCGCCTGGACGCCGCCGGCCGCGAAGAGGTGATCACCGCCACCACCGCCGACCTGCGGCCCGACGCCCACGGCAAGACCGTCACCATGCTGCTGCGCAAGGGTCAGCGGATCGGCCTGGACGCCCAGAACCACTATCGCATCCTGGTCTTCGACCAGTTCACCACCAACGTGCCCCTGGCCGGCGCCGAGGCCCTGCTGAAGCCGCGCGGCGACAACGAGCGCGAGCTGACCCTGGGCGAGCTGGCCCGCGAGGCGCAGAGCCCCCATCCCGCCATCCCGCGCCCCACCTTGCTGGCCGAGCTCTACGGGCGCCTGGCCCGGGCGGCCTTCCTGCCGTTCCTGCCGCTGCTGGCCTTCCCGCTGGGCCTGGCCGCCAAGCGTGGCAACCGCACCCCCGGCCTGATCATCGCCGGCGTCCTGCTGCTGGCCTTCCAGCACAGCCTGCAACTGGGCCAGAGCCTGGCGGAGTCCGGCAAGGCCATGCCGCTGGCGGCCATCGGTGTGCCGTGGCTGATCTTCACCAGCCTCAGCGTCTGGATGTTCGTGGGCAGCCGCAAGCGGCCCGGCCAGACCCCGGTCACCGAGCTGATCCGCCGCCTGGGCGTGGGCCTCAAGCGCTTCCGCCGCATGTTCCGGGACAAGTTCGAGCAGGCCGAAGCATGAAGATCCAGCTCTACGTCCTGAAGACGGTCGGCACGCGCGTGCTGGGCGCGGCCCTGATCCTGTTCTCCATCCTGCAGATCCTCGACCTGCTGGAAGTGACCACCGACATCCTCGACCGCGGCCTGGGCGTGGCGGGCGTGCTGTACTACGCCGGCCTGCGCTCGCCGCGGCTGATCGAGCAGGTCGCCCCGATCGCCACCCTGGCCGGCGGGCTGTTCGCCTTCTCGCAGCTGGCTCGCGAGAGCGCGATCATCGCCCTGCGCGCCACCGGCATCTCGGCCTATCGCATCCTGGCCATGGCCCTGCCGGTGGCCTTCCTGGTGATGGCCATCGACTTCAGCTGCGCCCAGCTGATCGCCCCGCGCACCGATCCGGTGCTGGCCGACTGGTGGCGGGCCACCACGCCGGTCGCCGACCGCAAGGTTCCGGGTCCGCGCAGCTTCCGGGCCGGCGACGACCTGGTGATCGCCTCCGGCGCCTCGGCCGACGGCCGGACGCTGAACGCGGTGAAGCTCTATCGCCGCGACAAGGCGGGCCGGATGATCGAGCGCATCGAGGCCCCCACGGCCACCTACACCCACGACGGCGGCTGGACGCTGATCAAGCCGGTGATCGTCCGCTTCAACGGCGAGCAGATCGACGTGGTGCCGGCCGCCAAGATGACCTGGCCCTCGCCCCTGCACCGCCAGGACGTCCAGGCCCTGTTCGCCGACAGCCCGGTGCCGACGGCCGCCACGGCCCAGCGGGCCCTGCTGAACGGCGCCGGCGACCGCCCCTCCACCTTCTACGAGACCCGCCTGCTGGCCGCCTTCGCCGGACCGATCGCGTCGCTGGTGATGCTGTTGCTCAGCGCGCCCGTGGCTCTGGCCAATTTCCGCAGCGGCCAAGGCGCAGTGCTGCTGACCGGCGGCCTGGCGGCGGGCCTGATCTTTCTGGTGGTCAACGGCCTGTTGTCGGCGCTCGGCGAAGGCGGCTCGCTCTCCCCCATCCTGGCCGTCTGGGGCGGCCCGGTCATTTTCTCGGCCCTCGCGATGTACGCGCTCGTTGTCCTGGAGGGCTGAATGCCATTCGACACCATCGATTCCGACCTGACGATCGTTCCGGTCTCCACCAAGGCCGAGCTGAAGCGGTTCGTCAGCCTGGCCAACCGCCTCAACGCCAAGGACCCCAACTGGGTCGTGCCGCTGATGTACGAGCGGATGGCGGCCCTGACGCCCAAGACCAACCCGTTCTTCGAGCACGCCGACGTGCAGATGTGGCTGGCCGTGCGCGGCGGTCGCGACGTGGGCCGGATCAGCGCCACGATCGACCACCTGGCCACCGAGGAAGGCTCGGCCAAAACCGGCAACTTCGGCATGATCGCCGCCGAGGATGATCCGGCGATCTTCACCCTGCTGTTCCGCACCGCCGAGGACTGGCTGAAGGCCCGTGGCTGCAACCGAGCCCTGGGTCCGTTCAACCTGTCGATCAACGAGGAAGTCGGCCTGCTGGTCGACGGCCATGACACCAAGCCGATGGTGATGATGGGCCATGATCCTCGCTACACCCCCGCGCGGGTCGAGGAGCAGGGCTACGCCAAGGCCAAGGACGTCTACGCCTATGTCTGCGATCCCCGCGCCGCCCTGCCCCCCGTGGTGGTGCGTCGGGTCAAGCGCGGCCTCCCCGAGGGCGTGGTCCTGCGCCAGCTGGACATGAGCCGCTACGACGAGGAGGTCAAAGCCCTCACCGCGATCCTCAACGACGCCTGGTCGAGCAACTGGGGCTTCGTGCCGACCACCGAGGCCGAGACCGCCCAGCTGGGCAAGGCCCTGAAGGACGTGCTCGACCCGCGCCTGGTGCTGTTCGCCGAGATCGACGGCGAGGTCGCCGCCTTCATCGTGCTGCTGCCCAACGTCAACGAGGCCATCGAGGGTCTGAACGGCAAGCTCTTGCCGTTCGGCTGGGCCAAGCTGCTGTGGCGACTGAAGGTCAAGCGGGTGAAGTCGATCCGCATCCCGCTGATGGGCCTCAAGAAGAAGTTCGCCGACACCCTGCGCGGCCAGGTCGTGCCCTTCCACCTGATGAACGCCGGTCGCGACGCCGGCATCGCCTTGGGCTACGACAAGTTCGAGTTCTCGTGGATCCTGGAAGACAACACGGCCATGCGCCGGATCTCCGAAGCCATGGGCGCCGAGATCTACAAGACCTACCGCATCTACGAGAAGGCGATCTAGGTCGTGGCCCAAGACGCTCCAGGGGGGCCCTTTCAGGCCCTGGTGCTGGCCGGCTCGCGCGGCGGGGTCGATCCCGTCGCCGAATACGCCGGCGTCAGCCAGAAGGGCCTGATCGTCCTGGGCGGCCAGACCCTGCTGACCCGGGTGCTGGACGCGCTGGACAAGGCCGGCGCCGAGCGCATCGCGGTCTCGACCAACGACAAGGCCCTGGAAGCGGCCCTGGGGGCCGAGAAGACCCGCGCGACCCTATCGCGCCTGCCTTCGGCCGCGGGACCCAGCCAGAGCGTTCACGAGGGCGCGGACGCCATGGGCACGCCGCTGCTGGTGACCACCGTCGATCACGCCCTGCTCCAGGCCGACTGGGTGACCGACTTCATGGCCGACACCCCCGCCGACGCCGACATCGCCATCCTGCTGGGCGAGGAAGCCTTGGTGCAGGCCGCGGCCCCGACCACCAAGCGCACCTATCTGGCGTTCCGCGACGGCCGCTATTCGGGCTGCAACCTGTTCTACCTGAAGACCCCGGCGTCGCTGAAGGCCATCGACCTGTGGCGCACGGTCGAGAAGCATCGCAAGAAGCCGTGGAAGATCGCCGCCCTGTTCGGGCCGGTGATGCTGGTCCGCTACCTGCTGGGCCTGATGACCCTGGACGAGATGGTGGCGCGGATCGGCCGCCTGGCCGGGGTCAAGGCGGCGGCTGTGCGGGCGCGGCACGGCTTGGCGGCGGTGGATGTCGACAAGCCGGCCGACCTGGATCTCGTGCGGTCGATCGTCGAGGGCTAGACCCTCCCGCCGGGCGCTGGCCTCATTGGGTCGTGTCGCCGCGATAGAAGACCCCCACCAGGGCGACGTACAGCATCCCGACCAGCGACACGATGAACCCGAAGTCCTTCGGGATCGGGAACGGCGAGCTCGTCGGCCCCAGTGTCGCGGTCCAGATCAAGAAGGCCACGCACGAGATGGCGATGCCCAGGGGCTGCGGCCCGTCGGCGTTCTGGGCCGTGCTCTTGATGCGCACCGCGATCAGGATGGCCAGGCAGGCCACTGTGACGATGATCAGCAGGATCAGCCGCACCGTATCCTTGCCCTCCAGACCCGGCAGAAGGCCGAGCGCGGCGCCGTAGACGCCCAGGGCCTCGGCGGGGATGAGCTTGGCCAGCCTCGTGGCCCAGCCGTCGGCGGTGGCTCCGTTCGGGGCCTCTTCGCGATTCTGGCCCAATGGCAGGCCGTGGACTCTCAGTGACATTCGATGCTCCCTCTGTCGTCAAAAGACGCTGGTTTCAGAGCGGTGCGCCGACGTCGCGACGTCCCACGCGGCATCTCGCCGTCCCCGTGGAAGCCTGACCGAACCCCTCCGACACAATCATTGAGGGACGAGATTATCGAAACAACCGGGAGAATCCTTAGTTCGTCGGGAAAGCTCCCTACTGGCGAACGGGTGGATTTACCCCGATCTCAAACGCAATCGGCCCCGCCTCCGGTGGGAGGCGGGGCCGATCCGGCGTCGGACGCCGTGGCGTCGACTAGCGCAGCTTGGCGCTGACCGAGATGCCGACGATGCGCGGCTCGTTGTAGACGGCCGCCATGTAGTTCTCGATGACGCCCTTCAGGTTCTTCTCGTTGGTGATGTTGCGGCCGAACAGAGCCACTTCATAACCACCGTTGGCGCCTTCGTAGCCCAGCTTCAGGCCGCCTTCGAAGTTGTCCTTCGAGTAGAACTCGTCGGTGTCGTAGAGCACGAAGTTCGTATAGCCCTGCAGGTTCCAGTCGGTGGCGACGAACAGCTTGCCGTCGGCGCCGACCGGCAGGTCGTAGCGGGCGGTGAAGTTCAGGTTGTACTTCGGCGCGTTCGGCAGCGGTTGGCCGTCGATCTGGGCGAAGTAGTTGGTGCCGAACGGACCCACGATCGCCTTGGTCGGGTTCTTGACCGTGCAGACCATGACGCTGTTCAGCGCGCAGACCTGGGCGTAGACGCGCTTGTCGTCGATCTCGCTGTGCAGCAGGCTCAGGCCGCCCGTCAGGGTCAGGTTGGCGATCGGCCGCCACTCGGCGTCGGCTTCCAGACCATAGGCCTTGGCCGCGTCGGCGTTGAACAGCACGCCGTTGCCGTTGGCGTCGTTGCCGTTCAGCTGGATGTCGCTGACCTTGTAGGTGAACGCCGAGGCGTTCAGGCGCAGGGTGTTGTCTAGCAGCGTGCTCTTGAAGCCGGCTTCCCACGACAGGATCGTTTCGGAGTCGGCGGTCGTGAAGTCGGTGTTGAACACCGCCGAACGGCCCTGGATGGTCGGGCCGCGGAAGCCCTTGGCCGCGCGGGCGTAGACGTTCAGGTCAGGATTGACCTCGTAGTTGGCGCTCAGATCCCAGCTGACCTGCTCGTCCGACAGGCGCACGTAGCGACGGCCGGTGTAGGAGACGGCGCCGGTGGCGCTGTCAGCCGTCTTGGCCAGCTTGGTCTTCTTGGCGTCGTAGGTGTCGCGCAGGCCGCCGGTGATGGTCAGAGCGTCGGTCAGCTTGTAGCTGACCTGGCCGAACACCGCCCACGAGGTGTTGAGGTTGTTCAGGCGCACCCAGTTGTTGGGGTTGTAGCCGGCCGTGCCGGGCTTCAGGAAATAGGCGCGCTGGTAGAAGTCGGTCGTGTCGCGCGAGTCGAAGTACAGCGCGCCGACCTGCCACTTCAGGCGATCGTCGCCGTTGCTGGCCAGGCGGATTTCCTGGGTCAGTTGGTCGAGGTCGCGCAGTTGGCCCATCGACTGGCCAAAGCCGTTCGGAACGCCGCCGACCGGATAGTTGGCGGCCGCGCCGCCGTCGGTGTCGCCACGGCTGTAGCCGTTGGACGTCTCATAGGCGCTGATCGAGGTCAGGGTCACCGGCCCGAAGTCGTAGGCGATGTTCAGCGACGTGCCTTGGGTCTGGTAGGCTTGCGGATTGTTGTTGGCTTCGTCGAAAGCGACGCTGTCGCGCGGGGCCGACGAGCTGTTGGAGCCCTTCTTCAGGGCCTGGCGCAGGAACAGGGTCGAGGTGCCGTCGTAGTCGCGGGCGTGGGCCGAAGCCAGGACCGTCAGTTCGTCGGTCGGGGTGGCCAGCAGTTGGACCCGCACGTCCTTTTCGTTGAAGCCGCCCATGGCGTTCTTCTTCGGGCTGACGGTGCCGTCGGCGCTGGTCCCGGCGAAGGTGTTGTCGACATAGTCGTCGCGGTGCTGGTAGAGCGCCGAAACGCGGAAGGCCAGCTTGTCGGCCACGATCGGGCCGCCGATGCCGCCGTCGAAGGTGGTCGTGCCGTAGGTGCCGTACGAGGCGCTGGCGCGGCCTTCCAGGGTCTGGGTCGGCTTGTTGGTGTCGAACTTGACGATGCCGGCCGTGGTGTTGCGGCCGAACAGCGAGCCTTGCGGGCCGCGCAGCACTTCAACCTGCTTGACGTCGAACACCGGGTTCGACTTCAGCACCACGTGCTCGAGCACGACGTCGTCCTGGATGATCGACACCGGCTGCGAGGCGCCGAGGTAGAAGTCGATGTTGCCCAGGCCGCGGATGTAGAAGCGCGGGAAGATCCGGCCCGTGGTGGTTTCGGCGTAGAAGCTGGGCACCTTGCCCGACAGGGCCAGGATGTCACTGCCGTCGGCGGTGACGGCGCGCAGCTGGTCGCCGCCGACCACGGCCACCGAGACCGGCACCTTCTGCAGGTTTTCCGAGCGGCGCTCGGCGGTGACCACGACTTCGTCCAGCTGGGTGCCGGCGGCCTCTTGGGCCAAGGCGCCGCCGAACGACAGCGCCGACAGGGCCGCGCCCGTCAGCAGACTGATCTTGTGAATTCCGAACTTACGCATGACATCCCCATTTCCGGCCGACCAGGCCTTGCATCGATCGATACGCCGGAAGGTGTAAGGCCCTCGGCCCAGTCCCCCACAAGCGTCGCCACCATTCCGGTGGAGCCGACCGGCTATAGGAAGCGCGTGTGACTGGTCGATGACAGAGTAAGAGGAGACTTACTTTGTTTGTGGACGAGACGCGAAAACGCTCATCGCCGATGCGGCTTTGCCACACCGGCGAGCAATAGTCAGCTTACGGAATATCAGACCTGGGGGCGAGACGCCCCGCCCTACTCGCCCGCCGCGACCCAGGCCGCCGCCAGGGCGCGATTGGCCGGCAGGTCTTCCGGGAAGTCCATCTCGGCCCATTCCAGGCCCTCGATCGACTGCGTGCGGACCACGTCGTGCTCCTGGGCGATCTGGTTGATGACGCTGAGGTACCAGCGCTTGAGGCCTTCGGGCGTGCGCAGGGCCTGCTCGACGATGCGGGTGAACAGCGCCGCGCCCTCGGGATCGAAGCGCAGGAAGCCGATCGACTCGGCGTCGTACTGCTCGATGGTCTTGCCGATGGCGCGCAGGGACAGACCCTCGGTCAGCACCTTCATGTCGTCGGCGTCGTAGCCCTCCGCCTTGCGATCGATCGTGACGGTGATCGGCGCCGACGGGGCGGCGATCAGGCGCTCGGCGATGCCCTTCTCGAACAGGGTGTCGCCGTTCAGCAGCAGGAAGTCGCCGCGCATCTCGCCGCGCGCCAGCCAGCAGGTCGCCAGGTTGTCGGTCAGGGCGTAGAACGGGTTGAACAGGGTGCGGACCTTCAGGCCCGGAATGGTCAGCCCCGCGACTTCCTTCTCGACGGTGTCGGCGGCGAAGCCGGTCACCACCACCGCCTCGGTGATCCCCGCCTCGGCCAGGTGCTTGAGCTGCCAGTGCAGTACGGTGCGGCCCGAGAGCTCGACCAGGCACTTGGGACGCGTGTCGGTGAGCGGCGACAGGCGCTTGCCCTGGCCGGCGCTGAGGATGATAGCTTTGGCCGGCTTTGCCACGGCGGGTCTCGTCTGTCTGTCGGGGGAAACGAAGAGCGCGAAATAGCGACGACGGGGCGGACCAACAAGCCCGCCCCGTCGCTTCAGGGTGCGAAGTATCAAGTTTCGCCGTACCGGCGCAAGCGCCGCCCCGCGCTCGCATCGAACGGTGTTGCGACCTTCTCGGCCTGGCTTCGAAAGAGAGACGGGAGGATTGGAGCGGGCGATGGGAATCGAACCCACGACATTCTGCTTGGGAAGCAGACGCTCTACCTCTGAGCTACGCCCGCGAACGAGAGGCTGGCGCGCCGCGTTCCGTGGCCGATCCCTTAGCGGGTCTTCCCGGCGCGCTCAAGCCGATGCATGCGCCGGCGCGCCACATTCGCGCGAACCGGCGGCCGATCAGCCCTTGGCGCCGACGGGCAGGCTCATCACGAACGGCAGGGTCGCCGAGGTGATCGTCGAGCGGCGGCCGCCCTCATGGATTACCGTCACCCGTCCCAGGCCCGGCGAGACCACGACGCCGATCATCTGGTCGACCCAGGCATGCAGGGTCGCGCGGGCGTGCGCCAGCGCGTCGCCCTCAACGGACGCCACGCCCGAGGCCTCGACCTCCTCCTCGAGCCCGATCACGCGGTCGACGGCTTCGTCTCGTTCCTGGGTCATGGCGTTTCCTCAAGCGTTTCTGGCCGTCTGGCCTGTCTTCTAACGGCCGTGCGTTGACGAGGTCCATGGAGCGGCGCACGATCGATCAAACAAACGTTCGGGAGGAGAACGCCATGGCCGACGGACATCAGCATCCGGAAGAGCACGAGCGCGCCCAGTTCCACGCGATGGTCGACGGCACGCCCCAGGACTGGGCGATCATCGCCAACGCCTCGATGGAATTCGGTCGCGACCTGCCCAAGCGCTTGATCTCACACCTGAAACTGCTGCAGGGCGACTGCGGCGGCTTCGCCATCGACCGGCTGGACCACAGCTTGCAGACCGCCACCCGCGCCCACCAGGACGGCCGCGACGAGGAATATGTCGTCTGCGCTCTGCTGCACGACATCGGCGACATCCTGGGCCCGCGGAACCACGCCGACATCGCCGCGGCGATCCTCCAGCCCTTCGTCTCGGAGGAGAACCACTGGATGGTGGCCCATCACGCCATCTTCCAGGGTTACTACTTCTTCCACCACCTGGGCCTGGATCGCGACATGCGCGACCAGTTCAGGGGCCATCCCAGCTTCGAACACACCGCCCAGTTCTGCCACATCTACGACCAGGAGGCCTTCGACCCGGCCTATGCGTCGATGCCGCTGGAGGCGTTCGAGCCGATGCTGCACCGGGTGATGTCGGCGCCAAAGCGGTCGATCTATCTGCGGAAGAACGACGCGGCGGCTTAGACAAACTCGGCCAGGGCCTCAGACGCGAACGGCTTCAAGCCCTGCTGATCGCCCGCGCGCACCTTGATCGCCCAGTCGGGATCGGTGATCAGGGCGCGGCCCACGGCGATCAGGTCGAACTCCTCGCGCTCCATGCGGCGGATCAGGCCGTCCAGGCTGGTCGGCGTCGAGCGCTCGCCCGAAAAGACGTTGATGAAGTCGCCCGACAGCCCCACCGAGCCAACGCTGATCGTCGTCGCCCCGGTCAGTTTCTTGGCCCAGCCGGCGAAGTTCAGCCCCTCCTCGCCATCGATCTCGGGAAACTCCGGCGTCCAGAAGCGGCGCTGCGAGCAGTGCAGGACATCGACCCCCGCCTCGACCAACGGCATGAGCCAGTCGCTCATCTGATCGGGCGTATGGGCCAGGCGCGCGGCCAGGTCCTGCTGCTTCCACTGGCTGACCCGCAGGATGATCGGGAAGTCCTCTCCCACGGCCTGGCGGATCGCGGCGATCACCTCGGCCGCGTAGCGCGACCGTTCCTTGATCGACACCCCGCCATAGCGGTCGGCGCGTTCGTTGGTCCCGGCCCAGAAGAACTGGTCGACGAGATAGCCGTGTGCGCCGTGCACCTCCAGGGTGTCGTAGCCCAGGCGCTTGGCGTCCAGCGCCGCGCGGGCCCAGGCGGCGACGGAGTCGGCGATATCTTCCTCGCTCATCGCCATGCCATAGGCCTCGCCGGGCTTGATCAGGCCGGATGGGCTCTCGGCCGGTCCGTCGCGGTCCCAGTCGGCGGTCAGGCTCTTGATCGAGCCGGTGTGCCACAGCTGCGGCCCCATGGCCGCGCCGGCGGCGTGGACGGCGTCGATCACCTGCTTCCACCCGGCCAGGGCGTCCCCGTGGAAGAACGGCACGCCCGGATCGTTGCGCGAATTGGGCCGCTCGATCACCGCCCCTTCCGACAGGATCAACCCCACCTGCCCCTCGGCGCGCCGGCGATAATAGGCCACGTGCGGATCGCTCGGCAGGCCGCCGTGGGCGAAGGATCGCGTCATCGGGGCCATGACGATCCGGTTCTTCAAGCTGAGCGATTTGACGCGAAACGGCTCGAACAGGACATCGGGATGGGTCGACACGGGACGCTTCCTCACAAGGTATTTTCGTTGTGGGAAGGATGGGCGGCGTCCGCTGGTCGGGCAAAGCCGAACTGTTTAACCCCCTAAAGGATCGCTCCGCGACGCGGGCAGGAAGTGGCGGTCCATCAGGGTGTGCAGCTCGCCCATCACCCGGCCCAGAACGCGTTGATCCTCGGCGGGCAAGCCTCGGAAATAACGGACGAAATGGCCTTCACGCTCGATCGCCGCGCCGATGGCCAGGACGGTCTCCGAGCCCTTCGCGGTCAGGCTCAGGACAGTGGCGCGGCGATCGCCCTCGCCCTTCCGGCCCAGCACCAGCCCGGCGTCCGAGAGCTTGCGGATTCGCGCCGTCAGGGCGGCGTTGGAGACGTTCAGCGCCAGGGCCAGGTCGGTGGGCCGCAGCGGCTTTTCCGCATCCATCATCAGCGCGCCCAGCAGGTGGAAATCGGCGATGCTCAAGCCGTGCTGGCCGGCGATCCGATTCAACTCGGTCTCGACCAGCTGGGCCACCTTCATCACGTGCCACATCGGCCCGAAATGCCGGACGTCAAGGCCCAGCCCCGCGAAGAACGCGCTGCCGGCTTCCAGCTGGTCGACCGGCGCCCTGGGCTTGGCTGGCATGCCGTGGCTCCTCGTCCCTACTCCACCCGTTCGGCCTTGATCCCCAGCTTGGCCAGCTGGGCCTGCAGGCTGTCAGGCCCCGTCAGGTGCCCCGCCCCGACCGCCACGAAGCTGACGCCCGAGCCGGCCAGCTTGGTCTTCAGTTGCTCAGCCCAGTTCTGGTTCCGGTCGACCAGCAGCAGCTTGTAAACGTCGGGATAGTCGCTCTGCATTTCGTCGACCATCTGGCGCTTCAGCTCGGCCTGGTCGCCCGCCGCCCAGGCGGTGACCAGGGCGTCGATCTTAGCCGGGCCGTCGTCGATCTCATCCAGGGTGGATTCCAGAAGCTGGGTCTCCTGGACCGGCGTCATGTCGGCGAAGAAGCGCACCTGCTGCTCCATGGTCTCGAAGGCCGAGATCGGCTTGCCCGCCGCCTTGGCCTGGGCCGTCAGCAGCTTTTCGACGCCGCTTTCCGGGTCATAGCCGGCCTTCAGCAGTGGGGTCAGCGACACGGTCAGCGCCGCCAGCCAGGGCCGCATGGGCTCCAGCGCCTGGGGCGGAAAGCCCATGCCCTGGGCGGCGGCCTGCAGCTTGGCGTAGGACTCCGGCTTCAGCTTGGTCGACAGCGGCGCGGCCTGGTCGACGCCGTATTTCAGCATCAGGGCCCGGGTCGACGCCGCGTCCTCGGGCTGCTCGATCTCCATGACCACGTCGTCGGCGTCCCGGAAGGCCTTGGCGATCCTGGGCGAGCGCCACTGGGTCGTGGGCTTGAGCACGTGGACCGTGCCGAACAGGTAGATCGTGGAGTCCTTGTCCTTGATCGCCCACAGGGCGGGCTCGGCTAGGACAGGGGTCGCCGCCATCGCCAGCAGGGCGACGAAGGCAAAGGCGAAGCGGCGGACGGAGCCGAGCAGAATCATCATGCCGCCAGTGTTCGGGTCCGACCGTGGCCTTAGCAAGTCGGCTCGCGACGCGCTCAGG
Organism: Caulobacter soli; assembly: GCF_011045195.1. Classification (GTDB taxonomy): domain Bacteria; phylum Pseudomonadota; class Alphaproteobacteria; order Caulobacterales; family Caulobacteraceae; genus Caulobacter; species Caulobacter soli. Next base: position 3,210,811 of record NZ_CP049199.1, read on the forward strand.
CCTCGTCCTGGAAGATGGCTTCGATCGGCTGGCCGAACAGGCGGGCGATCCGGAAGGCCAGCGGCAGGCTGGGATCGTACTTGCCCGTCTCCAGGGCGTTGACGGTCTGGCGCGAGACCTCCAGCCGTTCGGCCAGATCGGCCTGGCTCCAGTCGCGCTCGGCCCGCAGGACCTTGAGGCGGTTCTTCATCAGCGGTACCGCCGCGAGATCAGCGCCTGGGCCAGGCCCATGGCGGTGGCGAACACCGGCACGGTCGCCCAGCCCGGTACATGCGGCGCCTTGCCGAAGGTCTCCAGGAAACCCCAGACGGTGGCGATCCCCAAGGTCGCGCCGGTGCCCCACAGCAGGCTCTGGATCAGGTTGGCGCGGATGAACTCGTCGGTCTCCTCGGCCACATAGAAGCCCAGACTGGCGATGGCGCACAGCACCGCGACGGCCGGCGCCAGGGCGATGACATAGCCCAGCGGCCCCTCGGTCAGGCCCTGGTTGTGCAGCGTCACGCCGATCAGCAGCAGCAGGACATAGGCGCTCATCGAGCCGCCGAACCGCAGGGTGTAGCGGCGCATGGCCGGCCGCACCGTCTCGCGGGCGAACAGCTTCATGGCGGCGTAGACATAGCCGAAGGTCACGCCCGTCGCGCCGGCGGCGCCGACATAGAACCAGGCGCCCTGCCGCTGCATCAGCCAGATGAAGGCCAGCAGAGCGGCGACGAACCCGCCGACCAGGCCGGCCTTCTGCCAGGCGGGGGCGTTTTTCACTTCGGCGGACATGTCGCGCTTCCTCGTCTTTTTGACAAGGAAACTTGTCTTATTTTGTCGCAGACATGTCAAGCAAGCTTGTCAGAATTCCGGACAGGATGACTAGGCGGCTCGGCGCAGCGGGACGGCGTCGAAACGGTCCATGTGGCTGACATGGACGGGCTTGGCGGCGGACAGGCCCAGGGTCTGGGCCAGGCGGCTTTCGCCGCGCTCGCGCAGGATCATCCAGCCGTAGCGCGAGAAACGGTCGTCATAGTCGGACCAGCGGATGATCCGGCCCTGGTCATCGCAGCGCCAGATCGCCTTGTCGCAGCCCGGGATCGGGGCCGCGCGGTTCCAGATCGCGACGCGCTTGGCATGGGTCGAATAGGTCCCGCCGAAGAGTGCGTTCATGCTCCGAAAGCTCCACTGGGCCGCCGACTCGGTGAGTCGTTTCGCCGACCAAGGGAAGCTAGCACTGGTGGAAGGTCTTTTTCCGCCACACCACATCTAGTGCGACGCCGTGCCGCGCGACCGAATGACAGGTCACAGGATCGACGAACGGCGGTCGCGATCCAGCGCCACGACGAGGTCGGCGCGGGCGGGCGTCTCATAGGCGATGTGGCGGGTCAGGCGCTCGTAGTGCTGGACGAAGACGGCGACCTCGTCGTCACTCATAGCCCGCCCCTGCCCCGTCCGGGCCACCCGGTCGCGCAGCTTGGCCTCCTGCTCCTGGCGCCAGGCCAGCACGGTCTCGAAGTCCGGCGCGGTGAACAGCACCAACAGGTCCAGGCGGGCGAACAGGGCGCGATAGGGTCCGGCCAGGGCGGCGTTGACATAGGCCCGCCAGACGCCGTCGGGATCACGCTCGCGCTCGAGAGCGTTGACCGGCGCGGCCAGGGCCTCGGGCGGCTGCGGACGCGCCCCGACGCACCAGCCCTCCAGCAGCACGATGTCGACGGGTCCCTCGGTCAGGGGCCAGGCCTCGACCGGCGCGCGGTCGTCGGCGGCCTTGTCGAAGCGGGGCAGCGCGGTCTCGCCCTCTCCCGCCAGGCCGTCCAGCACGGCCAGGCCCAGGGCGACGTCGTGCGTCCCCGGAACCCCGCGCGTGCGCAGCAGCGGATGGGCCTCGCGGGCCAGGGTCTCGCGATCGGCCAGCGGCAGGTAGAGGTCGTCCAGCGACAGGGTCGCGACCTTCAGGCCCCGGGCCCCCAGCAGCGCCGCCAGGACGCGGACGGTCGTGGTCTTGCCCGAGCCCTGCGGCCCGCAGATCCCGACCACGAAGGCCGGCCCCATGGCCACGGATGCGATCCGGGCGGCCAGCGGCGCGTGCAGCCGTTCGATCTCGGCGGCGAAGTCGGTGGGGAGGTTTTCCTCGCGCAGGAAGGCGGAGAGCCAGTCTGGATCGATCATGCTTACCCCCTTCCTTCTCCCCTTGCGGGAGAAGGTGTCGGCGCAGCCGACGGATGAGGGTTCGCACGGCGCCGGCCAACGCCGCAAGCGGAGGAATGGACGGATTTGAGAGACCCCTCATCCGACCTCGCTCCGCGAGGCCACCTTGTCCCGCAAGGGGAGAAGGGAGCAACTACTGCACCCGCCGGACCTGGAACCCGCGCGCCGCCATCAGCGCCGGCAGGCCGTCCACGCCGGCCATGTGCAGGGCGCCGACCGCGACCAGCTCGACCCCGGGCTTGCCCATCTCGGTCACGAGCGCCTGGGCCCAGGCCTCGTTGCGGCGCTTGAGCAGGGTGTCGTAGAGCGCCGGCCGGTCGCGTTTCATCACGTCGACCACCAGCGGGCCCAGCTTGTCCATGTCGCCGTGCAGCCAGGCCGACTGCAGGGCCACGCCGTTGCGCGGCGGAGTCAGGGTCTCGGTCGCCACGTCGTCCAGGTATTGCACCTCGACCGCCTCGGGCAGGCCGGCGAACAGCTGGATCTGCTGCTCCAGGGTCTCGAAGACCGCGATCGGCTTGTCGGCGGCGCGGGCCTGGCGGGTGACCGTGGCGTCGGCGCCGGCCGAGACGCTGGCCCCCTGCTGGGTCAGCGGCAGCACCGACAGCATCATCGCCGCCGCCCAGGGCCGCAGGCGGTCGACACGGTCCAGCGAGCCGCCGTCCCGCTCCAGCGCCGCCTTCAGGGTCGCCACGGTGCGCGGTGGCAGTTTCTCGGTCAGGGGGCGGTCGGGATCGACGCCATAGCGGTCGACCAGGGCCTGGACCTCGGCCGGATCGGCGTCGGCGCGGGTCTCGAACCAGACCTTGTCGGCCTTGGCGTAGGCGCGGTCGAAGGCCCGGGTGCGCCACTTCACGTTCGGCGTCAGCACATGCATGGCCCCGAACAGATAGATCGTGGTGTCGCGGTCGCGCACTTCCCACATGGCCGGGGCGGCGCTGGCGCCGGAAGCCGCCAGCGCCGCGCACGCCAGGACGCAGACCGCCAGGCCGGCGGCCAACACCCTGCGATACGCGCCAAAACTCGACACCACGTCCCCCGACGTCCGGACTCAACAAGCCCCAGGCTACGAAGCCGCCGGTTAACCAGGGAAGCGCCGATCGTTGCGACCTAACGCCACGCCTTGAAATGCTTGGACAATTTCAAACCTTGACGCTGGTAGTGCGACCCGCCCTCGCCATAGAGGCGATCCGGCCGCGCGGTCAGGGGCTCATAGACCAGGCGGGCGACGATCTGGCCGTCCTCCAGCAGGAACGGCGTCTCGTGGCTGCGCACTTCCAGCACGCCCTTGGAGCCGACCGCGCCAGCCTCCTCGGTGCCGAAGCCGGGGTCGAAAAAGCCGGCATAGTGCACCCGGAACTCGCCGACCGACGGATCGATCGGGGTCATCTCGGCCGCTTCCAGCACCGGGATCTCGACGTCGTCCTTGGAGGCCAGGATGTAGAACTCGCCCGGGTCGAGCAGCAGTTCGCCGTGGCGGGTCTCCAGCGGCTCCCAGAAGTCGCGCGGATCGTGGCCGTCCTCGTGGTCCAGGTCGATGACCCCGGCGTGCCGGCGCCCACGGAAGCCCACGATGCCGCCCTCGCCCGGCGTCAGGTCCACGCCGACGCTCTTGATCGCCAGCTTGACCGGCTCGCCGCGCTTGAGGCGCAGCTGGTTCAGCCGCGTGCCGGCCTTGACCAGCACCGAGAAGGTCTGCGGCGCGATCTCGATATAGAGCGGCCCCTCATAGCCGGCCTCGATGTCGTCGAAGGCCTTGGAGTGGTCGCTGAGCAGGCGCACGAACACGTCCACCCGACCCGTCGAGCTCTTGGGATTGCCGCGCGCCGCCACATTGCCCGGCAGGGCCAGGCGCTCCTGGATCTCGGCGATGTAGACGCAACCCTTCTCCAGCACCGCGCCCTTGGTCAGGTCCAGCTCGTGCATCGCCACGTCCTTCAGACGCTCGGGCACGCGGCGGGCCACGCCGGGCAGGAACGAGGCGCGCACCCGCCAGCACCGCGCGCCCAGGCGCAGGTCCAGGCTGGCCGGCTGCACCTGGTCGGTGTCGAACGGGGTCTGGGAGGTGATCGCCTCTTGCGCGATCAGGTCCTCGATGGATTGGCAGGGCAGAATCCCCGCAGCGTGGGCGTCGGTCATCGGGGCGACACTCGCTAAACCGCGCCACGAAGGCAAGGCTCACGGGCCATCCGCACACCGCTTACTCGCGTGTGACAATTCTAATGTTGAAATCAAACTTGTCCGCCTTGACCCTTGGGCTCGCAAAACCCCTTATGCCGGCCGTTTCAGCGTCGAGATGAAGGAACCGCCATGGCCGAGGACCCGAAGGACTGGGATATCGCCACCAAGCTGATCCGTGGCGGTCTGGCGCGCTCGCAGTACATGGAGACGGCCGAGGCCCTCTACCTGACCCAGGGCTTCACCTATGACAGCGCCGAGGGCGCCGATCGCCGGTTCTCGGGCGAGGACCCGGGCTTCGTCTATTCGCGGTTCAACAACCCGACCGTGAAGATGTTCGAGGACCGCCTGGCGCTTCTCGAAGGCGCGGAAGTCTGCCGCGCCCAGGCCACCGGCATGGCCTCGATCCACATGGCGCTGATGGGCCTGGTCCGCGCCGGCGACCACGTGGTGGCCGGCCGCGCCCTGTTCGGCTCGTGCCGCTGGCTGATCGCCGAGTGGCTGCCGCGCTTCGGGGTCGAGACCACCTTCGTCGACGCCACCGATCCCAAGGCCTGGGAAGAAGCCATCCGCCCCAACACCAAGGCGGTGCTGATCGAGACCCCGTCCAACCCGGTGCTGGAGATCACCGACATCCGCGCGGTGTCGGAACTGGCCCACGCGGTCGGCGCCAAGGTCATCGTCGACAACGTCTTCGCCACTCCGATCTTCCAGCAGCCGCTGAAGCTGGGCGCCGACATCGTGGTCTATTCGGCCACCAAGCACATCGACGGCCAGGGCCGGGTGCTGGGCGGAGCGATCCTGACCAGCGAGGCGATCAACGAGGAATGCTACCGCGACGCCCTGCGCCACACCGGCCCGTCGCTGTCGCCGTTCAACGCCTGGGTCCTGGTCAAGGGCCTGGAGACGCTGGACCTGCGCGTGCGTCGCCAGAACGACACCGCCGCGGCCCTGGCCGACGTGGTCGCCGACCACAAGGCGGTCAAGCAGGTGCTCTACCCCTTCCGCCACGACCACCCAGGCCACAACGTCGCCAAGGCGCAGATGAGCGGCGGCGGCACGGTGCTGGCCCTGGACCTCGGCTCGCGCGAAGCGGCGTTCAAGTTCCTGAACGCGCTGGAGATCGTCGACATCTCCAACAATCTGGGCGACGCCAAGTCGATGGCCACCCACCCGCCGACCACCACCCACCGCTCGGTGCCCGAAGAGATGCGCCCGTCGCTGGGCGTGGTCGAGGGCGGCGTGCGCCTGTCGGTCGGCCTCGAAAGCCTTGCGGACCTGACCCGAGACGTGACCCGTGCGCTCGATCAGGCGTGAGTCCTCGCCTCCGTTGAAGCGGATCCGACGCCGTCGCGGCGCGGACGCGGGCATCTATGAGGCGCGCACGCGCGACATCGTCGTGCGCGTTTCTCCCGTCTACCAGCCCGAGGAGTCCTTGCCCGAGGAAGGGCTGTGGATGTGGGGCTACACGGTCGAGATCGAGAACCACGGCGTCGAGACGGTGCAACTGATCGCCCGCGCCTGGACGATCACCGACGGCCTCAACCGCTCCACCGAGGTCGAGGGTTCGGGCGTGGTCGGCGAGCAGCCGGAACTGCGGCCGCGCGAGGCGTTCCGTTATGTCAGCAACTGCCCGCTGCCGACGCCCACCGGCGCCATGGTTGGCCATTTCCAGATGATGACCGAGGCCGGCGAGGTGTTCGAAGCCGCGATCCCGGAGTTCTCGCTGCACCTGCCGGGCGCCGCGCGACGGGTGAATTGATCCGCCCTCGCCCGAAATCGGCTGCCGGTTGAAGTGCGTACAAGTTTAAGGCGCATTCCACGATATTGCCCGCAAGAGTTGGATAAACCGGCCTCGCTCTGACCGCGACAGTCGGCCTGGGGCAATGAGGCTGGTACATGTCGTCGCGCGCGGAGCGTCTGAACATCGCCATCAGGCAGCGCGGCATCATGAAGATGATGAGCCTGGCCGTGGATCTTGGCGTCGATGAGAGCGCGCTCAGCCGATGGCGGCGCGGCGGCGCGATGACCATGCACCACGCCATGGAGGTGTGCAGCCTGCTGGACGTCTCCATGGACTGGCTGGTCATGGGACGCGGCGAGATGGACCTGCATCGCACGCCCCCGCTGCGACCGGAGGAACTTCAGCTGATCACCACGCTGCGGCGCCATCCCGAAGCGCCTAGCCTGCTCAACCATCTGATCAGCATCCTGACGGGTCGCTGAGCCATTCTTGCGCGCCACGCAAGACACGGTTATCGCGATTGAATGCCGTTAAACACTCATTGGTTGTACAACATTCTTGAAACGCTGAAGGTTGGCTGCGTTCAGCGCGATCGACTTTGGACCGTCCGGGCAAACCACTAGCACACCCTCGCCCTTCCGCCCGTCCAAGTCCCGATCCCGCGATCGCTCATCACGAGAAACCCTTTCGAGGACATCGGACAATGGCCACCTACACTCTGCAGATCTTGAACGAATCTGGTTTCAACAAGAGCTACGTGTTCTTCATGACGCCGCCGGTGGTGACGACCACGGGCGCCTCGCCCGAGATCTTCACGAACGCCTGGGTCACCTTCAACAGCGTCGGCCAGGGCAGCTACGACACCGTCACCTACACCGACACCACCTACGCGTTCTGGGGCACCACCCCGTCCCAGCTCGCGCCGGGCGTGATCCTGGCCAGCGGCGGCTCGGCCCTGGTCGACACCACCGCCCAGGACGAAGTGACGTTCATCGCCAGCCCCACGGCCTTCTCGGCGCCGCCGGTTCCGGGCAAGGCCCAGACCGGTTCGTTCGCCATCGTCGCCAACAGCGATTTCGTGGCGGCCGACAACTACGTGTTCGGCCTGGCCCAGGCGTCCAGCACCCCGATCCCCGCCCCGGTCGCCACCTTCGTGGCCGAACCGAACGACACCTTCAACATCACGCCGGTCGTCACCTTCTACGTGGCCGACGGCGCCTATACCGCCGGCGAAGTGATCGACTATTCCTCGGTGTCGACCACCGCCGCGCAGATCGACTTCACGGGCCGCCCCGAGACGACCGCCACGGTCACCCAAGGGACCAACGGCCTGTTCACCATCCAGTACAGCTAAGCCTTCATCGCGAGCCGGACGCCCCAAGCGCGCGTCCGGCTCGCCCCCTTCCCCTCATTTCATTTCCAGAAAACGATCGCCCCGACCCCGTCGGCGCGATCGAGGAGATCGCCATGCCTGTCACCGCTAAAGACTTTCACACCCCGGCCGGGAACGTCACGCCGATCCTGAACGGGACCAACTTCACCGCCACGTTCAGCAACACCGCCACGTTCGAAGGCGCCCCGATCGCCAACGGCGAGTATCGGCAGTACGTGAAGGGGCAGTTCAAGGCCAACGGATCGGTCCTGACCCACTACCTCTGCGCCGGCGACCCGATGTCGAGCACGACCTACAAGGAGGACGGCTGCCCCTCCACCTGCACCGCCTATGGCCATCGCAGCTGCAAGGCGGTGTGGGACAACATGTACAGCCCGACCCAGGCGACGGGCCCCAACTACACCATGTCCGACAGCCCCGGCTTTCGGAACGTGGTCCCCGGCGTCCAGTACACGGTCGACCTGCAGTTCAGGGGCCAGTTGATCGATGTCAGCAGTTCCGGCGCTCTGCTCAAGAGCGCGGACTGGACCGTGAGGGGCCAGACCACCGCGGCGGCGTCGCTGGACGACGACACGGTCACCGCGTCTCCGCCGGGCGAAGGCCTGCAGCCGGGCGACCGGATCGTGGGCGCGCACCTGGCCAAGAACGAGGATGGATCCAGCGAGGTGCATCTGGTGGTCATCCGCCCCGCCCTGGCGCCGCGCCTGGATCCGTCCAAGATCGTGGCCAACCTCAGGGACGGCGCGGGGCACGCCGTGCGCGTGGCCAGCGCGGTGGCCCACGAGATCGACGGTCACGGCCGCTCGACCGCCAGCGTGGTGTACACCCTTCGGCAGAACGCCAAGACGCCGGTGGAAATGGAGCTGCAAGGCGTGCGCGGCCTGCTGCTGGCCATCGCGCTTCACTGAGCCAGGGCGTCCGCGACGCGACTTGGCGACGCGGACGCCGACCGGCCGGCTCCCACCGCCGCGGCGAGGCGCCTTCGATGACGACCTACCAGATCCAGGTGCTCAACCAGTCCGGCTTCGCCAAGAGCTACGTCTTCTTCCTGGAGCCGCCTGACGTGGACGGGATGGGAAGCGCTCCGACCGTGCAGGCCAACGCCTGGGTCACGTTCAACAGCGTCACCACCGGCGGCTTCGACTCCGCCACTTTCGACGACAGCGTCTATGCTTACTGGGGCACGACGCCCGACGCGCTTGGCCCCGGAACGGTGCTGGCCAGCGGCGGAACCGCCCTGGTCGACCTGGACGCACAGGACCAAGTGTCGTTCACGGCGTCGCCGACGGGCTTTGGGCCCGCCAGTCCGGGCATGGCCGCGACCGGGGCCTATGCGATCGCGGCCACCAACGACTTCACCGCCGCCGACGGCTTCGCGTTCGGCATGGCCAAGGGCGCGGGGACGCCCATTCCCGCGCCGACGGCGACCTTCCTGGCCGAGCCCGGAGACACCTTCAACATCACGCCCCAGATGATCTTCTATGTCTCTGACGGCGCCTACACCTCGGGCCAGGTGCTCGACTACTCGGCCCTGGTGGTCACGGCGGCGACCGTCGATTTCAGCGACCGCTCGCAAACGACGGCGACCGTCACCCAGGACGCCCAGGGCGCCTTCACCGTGGCCTACAGCTAGGCGGCCGCTGGCGGCTCCAGCTCGTACTTCCGCGAGCAGTACTCGCAGGTCACGTGGATCTTGCCGTCGGGTTCGACCATGTCGGCGACCTCCTCGGCCGTGAACGAGCCCAGCATCGCCCCAACCCGGTCTTCCGAGCAGCGGCAGAAGGCGCGCAGCGGCTTTTCCTCGAGCAGGCGCACGCCGTCCTCGTTGAACAGCCGCCACAGCAGGGTGGTGGTCGGCAGGGTCGGGTCGGTCAGTTCGTCCTCGCCGGTGGTCTCGAAGAAGGCCTGGGCGTGACGCCAGGCTTCCTGGGTCTCGCCCCGGCTCTCATCGCCGGCGATGGACTGGATCAGGATACCGCCGGCGCGCCACTGGGGCCCCTCGCCCGCGTCGACCTGGCCGACCGCCAGGCGCACCCGGGTCGGGGTCTGTTCGGACTGGACGAAGTATTGCTCCGCGCACAGGGCCAGGGTTTCGCCCTCGATCGGGGTGATGCCCTGATAGCGGTCCATGTCCGGCCCCTGGTCGACCGTCATGATGAAGGTGCCGCCGCCCAGCAGGGTGCGGGCGCCGGGCCGGGTGAAGCCTTCGGAGACGGCCGCCACTTCCTCGGGATCGAACCGGCAATAGCCGCGCAGGCCGCCGCTGGTGTCGTAGTCGACGACGACATAGCGCACCGGGCCGTCGCCCTGGGCCTGGATGATCAGCCGGCCGTCGAACTTCAGGCTCGACCCGACCAGGGCGGCCAGTGCGCAGGCCTCGCCCAGCAGGTTGGCGACGGGCTCGGGATATTCGTGGCGGGTCAGCACCTCGTCGACCGCCGCGCCCAGGCGCACGATGCGGCCGCGCACGGGCAGGCCTTCGATCTGGAAGGCGGAAACGAGGTCGTCGGGCGCGCCCTCGACGGCGGTGGTGGCGGTGATGTCGGTCATGGGGAGGCTAGATAGTCGCTCGGGTGGAAAATGCGAGCCCCCTGCGACCGCGTCGCCCCGACCTCGTTTCGGCGCCGCGCGTCAGCCGGCGTCCATCGCGCACCGGAAACCGATGGTCCCGGCCCTGTCCTTGCCCGGCGCCATCAGCAGCAGCTTGCCGTGCTGGTCGTTGCGATAGGCCTGGGGGAAGTACCAGATCGAGCCCTGGGGCTGGTAACCGCTACCGCCGCGCAGGATGGCCGCGCGGGTGTGGTCGTCCTGGTGCTCATCGGTCCATTGCCAGACATTACCGACCAGATCGAGCACGCCGAACGGGCTGGCCCCGGCCGGGTGGGCGTCGACGGCGTCCGGCGCGGTCAGGGTCCGCCCCCTGTTGGGCGTCGGCACGGCGGCGGGGTTCCAGGCCTCGCCCCACGGATAGGTCCGGCCGTCGCTCCCTTGCGCGGCGTACTGCCATTCCCATTCGCGCGGCAGGCGCTTGCCGGCCCAGGCGGCGTAGGCGCGGGCGTCCTCCAGCGACACCCAGGTCACCGGCTTGTCGGCCCAGCCATCGGGATACGACCCGCCGGTCCAGTCCTTGAGGAAGTTGAAGTCGTCCTTGGGGTGATAGCGCGTGGCGTCCAGGAAGGCCTTGAATTGGGCGTTGGTCACCGGTGTGCGATCGATGAAGAACCGCTTCATCGCCATCTGGTGATCATGGAAGCGCCGGGGCGAGTCCTCCCACGGATAGGCCACGTCGACCCCGACGCCATTGCCGCCCTCGACCTCCAGGCCGCGTACCTGGAAACGGAAGGTCCCCGCTGGAATCTCGACCATGCCCGTCGGCGTGGTCACGGCCGGGCGGGTCGGGGCGATCTCGATGATCTTCTGCGGCAGCGGCTTCCACTCGGCCGAATAGCTGGCCAGAGGCTTGGCGGTCATGGCCTTCATGCGAGCCATCAGATCGCGCATCGCCGCGTCGGGCTCGCCGTCGACCGCCAGCACCGCGCCATAGGCCTTGGCCTCGACCGGGAAGCTCAGCCAGGCCTTGCCGCTCCCTGAGTCCTTGGCCCGCTCCGGCGTCAGTTCGGCGCCGTGATAGAGGTCGAACCAGCGTCGGCCTGGCGCGTCGGCCACCGTCATCTGCCGGCCGTCGACGCCGTATTCGTTGCGGTTGACGATGGTCCAGACCTCGGCTCCCCCCTTCGGCCAGCGACTGGCGAACACGCCGAACCGGGTCATCGGATAGAACGGCTCCCAGTCGGGGCTGGTCAGGAACGGCGCGACGCCGCGCTCGATCGTCGCCACTCGCCGCGTCGCCTCGCCGTCGCGCGGGGTGATCCCGTTCCAGATGCCCCAGATGTTCTCCCAGCTCTCCCAGCCCTCGCCGTTGAAGAAGGCGTACTGCAGGTCGTCGGTCTTGGAGCGGTTCCAGCGGTCGGAGATGTTGACCATGTGGCGCGGCTCCAGCCAGCGATAGCGGTCGACCTTGGGGACGAAGCCGAAGTCGTACTGGCCCCACGACATCACGTTCCAGGCCAGCTGCTCGTCGTGGACCACGCCCTCGGGCTGGAAGGCCAGGCTCTTGCCCTGGCGCTCGGCGGCCAGGGAAAAGGCCAGCGGCACGCCGTCCTGGGTGTCGCCGTTCATGCCGTCGGCGCCGATCTCGATCATCAGTTGGGTCAGGGCCTCGGGCCACGGCGCGCCGGGATCGCGCGTGCCCTGGTCCCACATCATCATCGGGAACAGCACCTTGACGCCCCGGCGGTGGAAGTCGGCGATCATGGCCTTCACGCCCGGGATCCCGCCCGGCAGGGCGTGGATCATGTCGATCTGATTGCGCGCGTCGACGCCCAGGTTGGGATAGTCGGGCCACAGCAGCACCGCGTCGATGCCGCCGAACCGCGCGATCAGGTCGTCCAGATAGCGGTCGACCGTGTAGCGGCCGCTGGCGGGGTCGTAGAGATAGCGATCCTCCATCATCGCCTGGGCCTGCATGAAGGCCCGCTGGGTCCAGGCCAGTTCGGGTTTGTCGTAGCGGCTGGTGTCGAGCCCGACCCGGATCCGGCGCTCGGCTCGCCAGCGGGTGACGTCGGCCAGCCAGGCCTGGTGGTCGACCTCGGTGCACGGGCTGAACGGGCCTTCCCACGGCTCGGGATAGGCAAAGCAGCGCGGTCCTGTGACCATGTTCTGCTTGAACCACGGGAAGGTGGAATACTGGGTGTCCTGGGCGCGGGCCTGAGAGGTCAAGGCGGCCAGGGTCAGGGCGGCCAGGCCGGCCGCCAACAACGCGGCGCGACGGCCATTCGACGCGTGATTGGTCTTGGTCACGACCTGCTCCCCCACTGAACGCTAACGATAGCGATAGCATCGTCCGGCGCGCGCGATGGCCGTCTACCCGTTCGACACGGCGGTTTCAGTCCGGCGCCGCGCCGCCGCGCAGTCGTGGTCCGTCCGGCCCGCTTTCCGTGCGCCGGCTTGCTCAAGCGCGCACGAGGCTTGCACGCCATGACGGGTCGCTGCTTCTCTCGCTATGAGGCTGGCGACTGGGGAGAAGCGCGATGATCACCGTTTTCGGCGAAGGCCGGGGCTTCCGGGTCGTGTGGCTGCTGGAGGAGATGGGGCTGCCGTACCGGCTGCGGGATGTCGATCTCCTGGCCGGAGTCGAGAACGACGCCGAATTCCTGGCCATCAACCCAGCCGGGTTCATCCCCGCCATCCGCGACGGCGACGTCACCATGGTCGAGTCCATCGCGATCATGGAATATCTGCTGGCGCGCCACGGCCCGTCGGCGCTGGCGCCCAACGCCCAGGACCCGACCTTTCCGGCCTACCAGCAATTCCTGCACCTGGGCGAAGCCGGCCTTTCCGCCTCGGTCTATTTCGTCTCGGGCGCGCGGAACATCGCGCCGGAAAGCGAGCGCGACAATTGGAGCGCGCGCCAGGCGATGCGGGTGTTCACCAGCCGATTGGGCCTGGTGACCCGGCGACTGGAGCACGCGCCGTACATGGCCGGAGAAGCCTTCACCGCGGCGGACATCTCGGTGGGCTACGCGCTGGAGATGGCGCGCAAGAACATCGGGTTCGCGCTGGGCGACGCGGAGCAGGCCTATCTGGCGCGGCTGCGCGAACGTGGCGGCTATCGGCGCGCGTTGGCCGTGTGCGAGGCGACCCGGACCTGGTGGACGAGCTAGCCGTTCGCCCTAGTCGACGAACGGCTTCTCGATCTCGTAGACGGCGTCTTCCAGCTTGTCGCGGAACAGCTGCTGGGCGTCCTGGACGCCCTGATTGTAGTAGTATGGCCCCATCTGCTCGGAGATGAAGTCCAGCAGGAAACCGGCCTGCAGCGGGCTGGCCTCGCAGTCGAGTTCGCGGTCCAGATAGCGCGTCAGCTTGTCGAGCAAGGCGTCGCGCTTCTGCTTGTTGAACTCGATCTTCGACACTGGCTGATCCTTTTTAGCCAATCGCCCCGAAGCACCAGGCGAGCACCGACTTCTGGGCGTGGATGCGGTTCTCCGCCTCGTCCCAAGCCAGCGAGCGCGGGCCGTCCAGCACGGCGTCGGTGACTTCCTCGCCCCGGTGGGCGGGCAGACAGTGCAGGAAGACGCCGTCGGGCTTGGACAGGTCCATCAGGGCGTCGTCGACCTGGTAGGGCTCCAGCGCGGCCAGACGCTCGTCATGGTCGGTGTCGCCCATCGACACCCAGGTGTCGGCCACCACCACGTCGGCCCCGCGCACGGCGGCCTTGGGGTCGTCGGTCAGGGTGATCTGGCCCTGCAGCTCCTGGGCACGGGCCAGGTCGACCAGGTCCGGGTGATAGATCGCCGGGCAGGCGATGTTCAGCTTGAAGCCCAGCAGCGGCGCGGCGTGGATGAAGCTGGAGCAGACATTGTTGCCGTCGCCGACCCAGGCGATGGTCTTGCCGCCCACGTCGCCGCGATGCTCTTCGATCGTCAGCAGGTCGGCCATGATCTGGCACGGATGGCTCTTGTCGGTCAGGCCGTTGATCACCGGCACGGTCGAGACCTGGGCGAAGCGCTCGACGTCGGCGTGGCTGTTGGCGCGGATCATCACCGCGTCGACCATGCGCGACAGCACCTTGGCGGTGTCTTCGATGGTCTCGCCGCGCCCCAGCTGCATGTCGGCCGAGGTCGAGATGATGCCGTCGCCGCCCAGTTGGCGGATCGCCGCGTCGAACGAGAAGCGGGTGCGGGTCGAGTTCTTCTGGAAGATCATCGCCAGCACGCGGTCCTTGGCCGGGGCGTCGGCGTCGACGCGGCCCTTGCCCCAGCCGGCGCGGGCGGCCTTGCGGGCCTTGGCGTCCTCGAGCATCAGGCGCAGCGTCGCGCCGTCCAGCTTCCACAGATCGATGAAGTGTCTGGGCTCAGTCATGACAAATCCCCCTGCCCGCCCATCCCGGCGCGCGCCGGAACGGGCGGTGTCTTGTCGTGGCGTTAGGCGGCGGTCTGGGCCCGGGCGGCCTCGCAGGCCTTTTCCAGCTTGGCGATCGCTTCCGACGCTTCCTCGATGGTGAGGTTCAGCGGCGGCAGCAGGCGCACGCAGTTGTCGCCGCCGCCGGCGATCAGCAGCTTCTGGTCGCGGGCCAGGACCATGAACTCGCGATTGTTCGGGATCAGCTTGATGCCGATCAGGAAGCCCTTGCCGCGGATGTCGACGATGACGTCCGGGAAACGATCCTTCAGGCCGTTCAGCTGCTGGACGAAGTAGCCGGCCACCTGCTTGACGTTGTCGAGGATCTCGTCGGTGTTGATCGTGTCGAACGCCGCCTTGCCCACGGCCATGGCCAGCGGGTTGCCGCCGAAGGTCGAGCCGTGGACGCCCACGGTCATGCCCTTGGCCGCCTCGGTGGTGGCCAGGCAGGCGCCGACCGGGAAGCCGCCGCCCAGGGCCTTGGCCACCGCCATGATATCGGGCGCGGCGTCGCTGGCCCACTCGTAGGCGAACAGCTTGCCGGTCCGGCCCATGCCGCTCTGGACCTCGTCATAGATCAGCAGCACGCCGGCGTCGCGGGTCAGCTGGCGCAGCTCGTTCAGTTGCTCGACGGTCATGGCGCGGGCGCCGCCCTCGCCCTGAACCGGCTCGATGATGAAGGCCGCCGTGGTCGGCTTGGCCACCGCGGCCTTGATGGCCTCGATGTCGCCGAAGGTCAGCTGGGTGTAGCCCGGCAGGCGCGGCCCGAAGCCCTCGACATAGCTGGGATTGCCCGAGGCGTTGACCGCCGCGTACGAGCGGCCGTGGAACGAGCCATCGAAGCCGAAGATCTCGACCCGCTCCGGCTGGCCGTTGGCGGTGTGGAACTTGCGGGCGGTCTTCAGCGCGCACTCGATCGCCTCGGTGCCCGAATTGGTGAAGAACACCACGTCGGCGAAGCTGTTGGCGCACAGCTTGTCGGCCAACTCTTCCTGCTCTGGAATGCGATAGATGTTGGATACGTGCCAGAGCTTCTCGCCCTGGGTCTTCAGCGCCTCGACCAGCGCGGGGTGGGCGTGGCCCAGACCGTCGGTGGCGATGCCCGCCACGCAGTCCAGGTATTCCTCGCCATCGGTCGAGAACAGGCGCGCGCCTCGGCCTCGCTCGAACGCCAGCGGGGCGCGATTGTAGACGCCCATGATGTGGTGTTGTTGCGAAGGGTTAGACGACGTCGACGTGCTCAAGACGGCCTCCCAAAAAGGAAAGAAGCCCCCGTGCTGAAAGCGCGGGGACCGGAAGGCTGAGCGTTGTCGGCGCGTAAGCCCGCCCTGTCAACAAATCGGCCGTGAATTTTGGGTGTCAGCGATGGTTAAGCCACACTGTTCGCGGTCCCATGACCCGCCCGCCGGTTGAACCGGGATCGTCCAGGCCGTACGCCTTAGGGGCTCGGGGGAGCCCTGTTCAGGAGATCGTCCATGAAACCCATCGCCCCCGCCCTCCTCGCCCTCACGGTGCTGGCCGGCTGCGCCGCCGCCACGCCCGCGCCGACGGGTCCCTCCAGCGCGGCCGTCACCGGCCAGGTCGCGTGGCGCGAGCGGATCATGCTGCCGCCCCAGACCAAGGTGATCGTGCGCCTGCAGGACGTCAGCCTGGCCGACGCCCCGGCCAAGGTTCTCTCCGAGGCCGTGATCCCGGCCCAGACGCCGCCCGTGGCGTTCTCCCTCGGCTACGATCCGGCCCAGATCGCGCCCTCGGCGCGCATCACCGTTTCGGCCCGGGTCGAGGTGGACGGCCAACTGCGGTTCATCAACGACACGTCGATTTCGGTGATCAATGGCGGGCCGACGAAGGACGTGACGGTGCTGGTGAAGGGAGTTGGACGTTAAGCCCGGCCAACCCCGATCCGTCTTCCCGGCGAAGACCGGGATCCAGATTCACCCGGAGCGGCTCGTGGGCTTCACCTGGGCCCCGGCCTTCGCCGGGGAAACGGATATGAAACGGCCGCCCCTTTCGAGGCGGCCGCTTCAATCCAAACGCTCCTGACTGCATCTAGCTCTTCAGCCGGTATCCCGTCCGGAACAGGCCCCAGCACCACAGGAACAGCCCCACCGACAGCACGGCCGTCACCGTCGCGCCGATCGCCACCGAGCCGTCGGCGTGGCCGATGAAGCCGTAGCGGAAGCCGTCGATCAGATAGAAGAACGGGTTGAAGTGGCTGGCCGAGCGGAACGGCTCGGGCAGCTTGTCGACCAGGTAGAAGGTGCCCGACAGGAAGGTCATGGGCATGATCAGGAAGTTGGTCACGGCCGCCAGCTGGTCGAACTTCTCGGCCCACAGACCGGCCAGCACGCCCGCCAGGCCCAGGATCACCGAGGCGCCGACCGCGAAATAGATCACCGCCCACAGGTGCGACAGCTGCAGGCCCGCGCCCGGCAGCACGCCGATCACCAGGGCCGTCATCGCCCCCACCACGATGCCGCGCGTCGCCGCGCCCAGGCCGAACGCCGAGACCTGTTCCAGCGGCGTCAGGGGCGGCGTCAGGAAGTCCGGCGTCAGGCCCATCATCTTGGCCTGGATCAGCGAGGACGACGAGTTGGCGAAGGCGTTGTTGAGGATGGCCATCATGATCAGCCCCGGGGCCACGAAATGGCCGAAACTGACGCCGTCCACCGCCTGGCGGCTGGGGCCCACGGCCACCACGAACACCAGCATGTAGAGCAGGGTCGTCACCACAGGCGCGGCGACGGTCTGGGTGCCCACCTTCCAGAAGCGGCGGATCTCGCGCTGATAGAGGGTGAAGAACCCGCTCCAGTTCCAGCCGTGATAATCGCGCGGCTGCGGGGGGATGACGGTGTCTGAGATGTCTTTCATAAGCCCGGGGTCCTGAAGCGCTTTCGCCATGTGCGCCCGAGGCTGGCCCAGCGCAAGCGGCGCTCCGACAGAATCAATATGTTGTTTCTGTGGACAGACCCCTTGGCGCCTATTGTGTGTTTTAACGTATTCTTTACACTATCTGGTAGGCGAGCGGCCGGCGGGGCTGTTCGTACACCAGATGTAGAGGCCGAGGCGAGTCGGGGAAACCCGCTTCGGACTCTTTTTAGGCGGAGATGGGCAATGAGCTGGACTGACGAACGGGTCACCACCTTGAAGAAGCTCTGGCTGGACGGCCTGTCCGCCAGTCAGATCGCCAAACAGTTGGGCGGGGTCACGCGCAACGCCGTCATCGGCAAGGTGCACCGCCTTGGCCTGTCGGGCCGCGCGGCCCCCTCGCAACCGGCGCGTCCGGCCTTCAAGGCCCCGCGTCCGGCGCGTCCGGCCGCCACGACCATGCCCTCGGCGCCGCGCCGGGTGATCGCCGCCGAGCCGGCGGCCCTCCCGGCCGTCGCCCAGCAGCCTTCGGTCCCGGCGTTCCGCGCCGAGGAGCCGGGTTCGGCCACCGTGCTGACCCTGGGCGCCCACATGTGCAAGTGGCCGATCGGCGATCCGTCGACCGACGGCTTCACCTTCTGCGGCCGCCGCTCGTCGGAAGGCCCCTATTGCGGCGAACACGCCCGCATCGCCTACCAGCCGCAACAGACCAAGAAGAAGGCCGGCGCCACCGAACTGGCCCGCTCTCTGCGCCGCTACATCTAGGCCTCGCACCGTGGGGCCGCCCGCGCTTTTCGAGCGCGGGATACCGGGTCGGTGGTAGGAATCCTCGCGTCGCGGCGCTTGTCAGGATTTCGGCTCCACGACGAGGACTGGAAAAGATCCCGGACGGCCGAGAGGCCGCTCCGGGATCTTTGCGTTTGGGGAACGACGAATTTGGCGTGAGATCACACCCACTTGCCCCCACCTGACCGCTTCGCGGTCTGTAGGGTGCAAGTGCTCGCCACACGGAGACACCCATTTCACACCCAACCAAAATCCGTCTTATCTAATCCCCCATGACCGACGTCGCCGCCCCCGATTCCAACGCCCAGGCCTATTCCGTCTCGGAACTGGCCTTCGCCCTGAAGCGCACGCTGGAAGACCGGTACAGCTTCGTGCGGCTGCGCGGCGAGCTCAGCAAGGTCACCCACCACTCCAACGGCCACGTCTATCTGACCATCAAGGACGACAAGTCCGCCATCGACGGCGTGGTCTGGAAGGGCAATGTCCGCCAGTTGCAGATCCGGCCCGAGCACGGACTGGAAGTCATCGTCACCGGCAAGATCACCACCTATCCGGCCGGTTCGCGCTACCAGATCGTCATCGAGACCATGGAGGCCGCCGGCGTCGGCGCGCTCTTGGCGCAACTTGAACGCCTGAAGGCCAAGCTGCACGCCGAGGGCCTGTTCGCCCCGGAGCGCAAGCGTCCCCTGCCCTCGATGCCGGCCGTGGTCGGGGTGATCACCAGCCCGACCGGGGCCGTGATCCGCGACATCCTGCACCGCATCCGCGACCGCTGGCCCTGCCAGGTGCTGGTCTGGCCCTGCGTGGTGCAGGGCGACGCCGCCGCCGGCCAGGTCAGCGCCGCGATCCGGGGCTTCAACGCCATAGCCCCCGGCGGACCGGTGCCTCGTCCCGACATCATCATCGTCGCCAGGGGCGGCGGCTCGGTCGAGGACCTGTGGGCGTTCAACGACGAGGGCCTGGCCCGCACGGTGGCGGAAGGGACGATCCCACTGATCTCGGCCGTCGGCCACGAGACCGACACCACCCTGATCGACTTCGTCTCCGACCGCCGCGCGCCGACCCCGACCGCCGCCGCCGAAATGGCCACGCCCGTCCTGGCCGAGCTGCGGGCCCTGGTCAGCGACTACGACCGTCGCCTGAACACCTGCGGCGCGCGGACGGTCGAGGAGCGCCGCACCCGCCTGATCAGCGCCGCGCGCGGCCTGCCCCGCCCCGCCGACCTGCTGGCCCTGGCCCAGCAGCGCCTGGACCTGGCGGTGCGCGGCCTGCCGCGCCTGGACGACCTGACCGCCCCGGCCGAGCGCCACTTCAAGGAGGTCGCCGCCCGCCTGGACGCGGCCCTGCAGCGCAACACCGACATCCACGCCCGCGACCTGCTGAAGGTCACCGCCCGCCTGTCGCCCGACACCCTGCATCGCCAGCGCAACGACGCCGGCCGCCGGGTGGGCGACCTGGGCAAAAGGCTGGACCTGGCGGCCCGGCGCGTTCCCGAGCGGGTCGCCCAGCACGCCCGCCTGCCGGCCTTGCAGGAGCGGCTGAACGCGGTGGCGCGGCGACGGCTGAAGCACGAGACCGACCGGCTGATCGGCCTGGACAAGTTGCGGCTGTCGCTCAATCCCGAGCGGCCGCTGGAGCTGGGCTTCGCCCTGGTCCGCAAGGCCGACGGCACGATCGCCCGCTCGGCCGGCGAACTGGCCAGCGGCGAGCGCGTGAGCCTGAAGTTCAAGGCCGGCGAGCGCGACGCGGTGATCGACGGCGAAGGCGGGGCGCCGATCCCCCCCGCTCCCGTCGCCCCGCCCCGTCCGGCGCCCAAGCCAAAGCCGGCGCCGTCCACCGATCAGGGGAGCCTGTTCTAGATCCCGGGGGATGAAGCCTATCTGTTCCGAAACCACCAACTGGCGTAAAAGACCCTCATGAACGCGTTCGATCCCAATCTCGGCAAATCCGGCGGCCCGGCCACGCTGCACTATGGCGACGGCGAGTTCGCCATCATGAGCCCCGGGCAATACGTGCTGTGCGCCGTCACCGGCGCCAAGGTGGCGCTGGAGAACCTGCGCTACTGGAGCCCCGAGCTGCAGGAGGCCTATGCCGGCCCGACCGAAGCCCTGAAGCGCTGGCGGGAGAGCCGGGCCTGAACCGGCGGGGGGCGCTCGCCGGCCTGACCGCCGCCCTTGGCTTTCCATCTCTCGCACGCGCCGCCGCGCCCGGCCTGGCCCTGTCCGGCCGCTTCGTGCAGGGCGGCGCTGTCGTCGGCCATACCGCGCCCCGCGCCACCGTGCTGCTGAACGGCGCGCCCGCCACCCAGGCCTCGGCCAACGGATGGTTCGTGATCGGCTTCGACCGCGACGCCCCGCCCCCGGCCCTGATCACGGTCGAGACCGCCGACGGCTCGGCCAGCCACCAGGCGACCATCGCGCCCGGAACCTTCGACATCCAGCGCATCGACGGCCTGGCCCAGGACCAGGTCGCCCCCAGCGATCCCGCCCTGCTGGCCCGCATCGCCGCCGAGGGCGCGCGCAAGAGCGTCGGTTTCGCCAGCCGCCAGGACGCCGACTGGTTCCGCACCGGCTTCATCTGGCCCGTCCAGGCCACCCGGCGCTCGTCCAGCTTCGGCGGCCAGCGCATCCTCAATGGCGAGGCCAAGCGTCCGCACTACGGCGTAGACCTGGCCGCCCCGGTCGGGACGCCGGTCGTGGCCCCGGCCGCCGGCGTGGTCAGCTTCGCCGAAACGGGCCTGCACTTCGAGGGCGGGCTGATCCTGATCGATCACGGCCAGGGCCTGATCACCGCCTATCTGCACCTCTCTCGCATCGACGTGGCCGCCGGACAGTCCGTGACCCAAGGCCAGCTGATCGGCGCGGTCGGCAAGGAAGGCCGCGCGACGGGTCCGCACCTGTGCTGGCGGATGAAGTGGCGCGACCAGAATCTGGACCCGTCGCTGATGGTCGGGCTGCCGCAACCACGCGCCTGAGGGGAACCTTCGATTGTAAATTCGCCTGTGAGGGGATCGACAGGCCGTTAACTGTACAGTATCCCCCGCCATCCCTTTTTCGCGATGGAGACCCCGCCCCGCATGTCAGCGACGCTCGAACAGCTGCGCTTTCTGCTGGTGGACGACAACCATCACATGCGGGCGATCGTCTCGACGATCCTCAAGGGCGTGGGCGTACGACACGTGCTGGAGGCCATGGACGGCGCCGAGGCGCTGCAGGTGGTCCGCGACCACCAGATCGACATCGCCATCGTCGACTTCCGCATGTCGCCCCTGGACGGCGTGCAGTTCACCCAGCTGGTCCGCCAGTCGCCCGACAGCCCCGACCCGTTCCTGCCGATCATCATGCTGACGGGCTTCGCCGAGCGGCACCGGGTGTTCGAGGCCCGCGACGCCGGCGTCACCGAGATCGTCGTCAAGCCGGTCACGGCCCGCTCGCTGCTGGACCGGATCAACACGGTGATCTTCAAGCCCCGGCCGTTCATCCGCACCGAGGACTATTTCGGCCCCTGCCGCCGCCGTCGCGACGACCCCGCCTACGACGGCCCCAAACGGCGCGGACACGAACGGATGCTGGAGCTCTAGGCTTCGCTCGCCGCCAGGGCCGCATAGACCTCGTTGGGCCACCGGCGGTGCACCCAGAACCACTCCTCGGGCCGCTCGCGGATGCGCTCTTCCATGAAGGCGTTGACCAGCTTCACCCCGGTCTCGATGTCGGCGGTGCGATCGCCGGTGTTGGGCAGATGGATGGGATCGTGCACCACCGCCCGGAACCGCGCGCCCTTGATCCGTTGCACCGACATCGGCTGCAGCACCGTGCCGAAGCGGATCGCCAGGCGCGAAGGCCCCGGCGCGGTGCGCACGGGATGGCCGAAGAACAGCCCCTCGACACCGGTGTTGAACTTCTGGTCGTTCATCAAGGCCACCGACTTGCCTTGCTTCATCCCTTCCAGCAGTTCTCGAGCCCCGTCCCCGCCCTTGGGCGCGAACAGCCGCACGCCGTAGCGGAAGCGGCTGGCCTTGATGCGCTCGTCGACATACGGATTGTTGGCCGCCCGGTAGGTCATCTCGCAGACGACCCCGGAGTCCACGATCGCCGCGGGCATCACCTCCCAGTTGGACAGGTGTCCCGAAACGAAGACCACCGGGACCTTGTCGGCGGCGATCTGGAACAGGCGCTCCTGGTTGACCACCTCGACCCGGCCGGTGGAGGGCAGGATTTTGTCCATCAGCGGAAATTCGGCGAAGGTGCGGCCCAGGCCGTCCCATTGGGCCTTGAGCATGGCGTCGCGCCACGCTTCGTCCTTGTCCGGGAAGGCCAGCTTGAGGTTGCGCGTCGCCACCTTGTGGGCGCCGCTCAGGGGCCCGACCGTGCGACCCAGCCAGCCGCCGAACGCCGAGGCGGCGTCAACGCCCAACAGGCGCACCACGCCTATGAAGAGGTCAAAACCCAGCGCTTCCGCGCGCCATAGAAGGTCCTGGGCCCAAGGCCGACGCTTATCCGACATGAACCCTTAGTAGCCTGCTTCGCGGACAAGTGGGACTCGCAGCGTGTGTCGACTCGCACGCGGCTCGCCCGGCACGCGACTTGCGGATGTCAACCCAGGCCGTTCCGTTTCGGGACGGGAACATGAAATCGGGGCGTCATCATGGGCAACGACATCGATGTTTATCTGGGCAAGCGATTGCGGCGTCGCCGCCGTCTGCTGGGCCTGACTCAACAACAGCTGGCCGGCGCCGTCGGGGTGCGATTCCAGCAGATCCAGAAGTACGAATGCGGCGCCAATCGCATCTCGGCCGCTCGCCTCTGGCAGCTGTCCGAGGCGCTGGAGGTTCCGGTCGGCTACTTCTACGACGGCCTGTCGGACCGCGCGGCGAAGGAAGCCGCCACCGAGAGCGAAGGCGGCGAGATGTTCGCCCGCAAGGAGACGCTGGACCTGGTCCGCGCCTACTATCTGCTGGGCGAGCGTCCGCGCCGTCGCCTGCTGGACCTGGCCAAGTCGCTGAACGGCGGCGAGGCGATCGAGGCCTGAGGTTCGCGAACGGTGGCGTCGAGTCGAAGGGCGGGCTAAAGCCTCGCCCATGACCCTCGCCGCCGACCGCCTCGCCCAGCTCGACGCCTTCGTCATCGACCTCAATCGCGCTTCGGCGGCGGCGATCCTGCCGCTGTTCCGCGCCGACCACGGGTTGGAAGACAAAGGCGCCGGCAAGAACCTGCCGCGCGACAGCCACGCGGCCTTCGATCCGGTGACGGAAGCCGATCGCGGCGCCGAGGCGGCGATCCGCAAGCTGATCGCCGAGCGCTATCCCGACCACGGGGTGATCGGCGAGGAATACGGCGACGACCGTCCGGACGCCGAGTTCGTCTGGGTGCTCGACCCGATCGACGGCACGCGCGCCTTCATCTCGGGTCTGCCGCTATGGACCACCCTGATCGGCCTGCGCCATCAGGGACGCTCGGTGCTGGGTTCGATCGGCCAGCCCTATACGGGCGAGATCTTCATCGGCTCGGCCGCGGGTTCGCGGCTGATGTCGCAAGGCGTCGAGCGTCCGATCCGGGTGCGCGAGTGCCCCAACCTGACCGACGCCATCATCGCCACCACCGATCCCGACGCCTGCTTCGACGGGGCCGAGCGCGGCGCCTGGCTGCAGGTGCGCGCCGCCGCCAAGCTGGCCCGCCTGGGCTGCGACGCCTACGCCTACGCCATGGTCGCCATGGGCAAGATGGACATGGTCATCGAGGCCGGCCTGAAGTCCTGGGACGTCGAGGCCGCCATTCCCCTGCTCGAGGGCGCCGGCGGGGTCGTCGCCAACTGGCGCGGCGAACCGATCGGCCCGGACGGCGGCCAGATGGTCATCGCTGGCGATCGTCGCTGCCTGGACGAGGCGCTGGTCTCGCTGCGCCGGTCGGCGAAGTAGCTAGCCGCTAAGTCGCGCGCCACACCGGGAACACCGCGACCTCGGTCGATCCCATAGCCCGGGTCATGGTCTCGAAGTCAAAGCCAGGCAGAGCCATCAGGCGATCGATAACGACCTGCTCGCCAGTCGCTCCGCCTGGAAATGCGACGGCGACACGATCGTCGGCGCCAAACAGCAGCCACCACAAATCCGCGCCCCATGGGCCGGAATCGTCCGTCTCGATGATCACGCCGCGAAGTTCCGACATCGAAACTCGATGTTCTTGCTTGTCCGGGTCACGGAGAGCGACGACGTCGTCGATCAGAGAAAGTTCGTAGGCGGCTTCGGGCCGGCCCGACGCGCCGGAGTCGACTGACCAAGTGACTTCAGCCAGGTCCAAAGGCTCATGCGAGCTTGCCGGCCTTCGAACGCACAACGCCATCCACCGTCTCGTCGAAGGCCTTCCAGAACACCGCGCGGCGCTCGTCCGTCTCGATCAGGATCTCGTGGAAAGCGTCGGCGATCTCGACGTAGCGGCCCTTCGGCAGGCGGCCGGCGATCGACGTCTCATCCGCGACCAGCACCCGACTGTCTTCGCCGGCGCCAACGATGGTCACCGGGATCGATACCGCCTCGACCCCTTGGGTTCGCCGCAGGAACGCGCAGGCGGCGAAGGCGAAGTCGGTCCAGCCCCAGGTGATGCCGCCTAGGGCGATGTCGGGATTGGCTTTCATCTGAGCCTGGAAGCGGGCGTAACGCGCCGCGTCGTGGGTCAGGGCGTCCTTTGGAAAACTCTGGATGAAGGGATCGCCCTTGTCGCCCAACACGTAGTCGCCGGCCAGGCCGGCGCGGGCCATGGTCCAGGCCAGGGCGCGGGCGGCGCGGGCTGGCTTGCCGCCGGTGTTGAGACCCAGCATCGGAGCTGACAGCACGGCGGCGGCGAAGCGGGTCTCGCCCGTGGCCAGCACCAGCATGGTCAGGCAGCCGCCCATCGAATGCCCCAGGGCGATCCAGGGCTTGGGCAGTCGCGTCTCGAACGCGGCCAGCAGCGCCTGGTAGTCGGCGAGGAAATCCTTGAACCCGGCCGCGTGCCCCTTCAGCCGGTCCGGCAAGGCGCGGTGCGACAGCCCCTGCCCTCGCCAATCGTGGACCAGCACGACAAAGCCGCGATCCAGAAGGTCCTGGACGACTTCGAAATACTTCTCGATCGGCTCGCTGCGCCCGGGGCTGACCACCACCGAACCTCGGGCGTCGCCTTCCGGCGAAAACAGAGCGGCGCGGAGGGTCGCCCCATCCGCGCCGCTGAACCATTCGGCCTTTCCATGGTCGGGGACGGGCGCCTCGGAAATCGAGACCAGCGGCGCCGCATCCCCCATGGATCAGCGCATCTTCGCGAAGAGGGCCGCCATCTTCGACTGCAGGGCCATGGCCGTACCCATGTCCGACAGCTTCAGCTTGCCCGTCATGACCGCCATGGTCGGGTCCAGCGAGCCGGCGCCGATGGCCAGCAGGTCGTCCAGCGACAGGGTCATGGTCAGGTCGGCCGGCTTGTCTTCGTTGGTGACCGAGCCGCCGTCGATGTGGATGACGCCGGTGTCCTTCAGGTCGAACTTCAGGCTCTTGCCCAGACCGCTGTCGTCACCGACGGCGGCCTTCATGCGATCGGTGATTTCCTGCAACGTAGCCATGTCGCGTCTCCCTCTGTGGCGCGTGGATTCTGCGGCGGCAGACTGGCCGCTGGATCGCGACGAGTAAACACTGTTCAGACGCGCCGGCGGCTAATTTCTTCGTATCTTCAAGATCACCCAAGGGAAGCCATGCCTCCCTGGGCGGCCCTCACCTCGGCTTGACGAACTTCAAGGTCATGCGGTCGCTCTCGCCGATGGCGTCGTACTTGGCATGGTCGAAGCCGGGCTCGGCCGGCTCGCCGCGCGGCGCCGACAGCCGGGTGGGCGGCAGGGTCCAGACACCGAACGGATGATCCTTGGTGTCCTTGGGGTTGGCGTTGATCTCACTCTCGCCCGCAAGGACGAACCCGGCCTCCTTGGCCATCTCGATCACATAGGCCTGCTGCACGTAGCCGTCGGCGGCCAGCACATCCTGCACCCGGCCGGGCTCACCCCGGTGCTCCTCGATCCCCAGCACGCCGCCGGGCTTCAGGGCGGTCAGGGCCTCGCGGAAAGCCTTCTCGGCCAGGCCCGCGGCCATCCAATTGTGCAGGTTGCGCAGGAACAGCACCAGATCGGCCGAGCCGGCCGGCGCGACCGGGCCGCTGGTCGGTCCGAAGGCGGTGACGACCACCTCGCCGTAGACCTTCTTCTTGTCGGCGAGCTTGCGCTGATAGGCCTCGACGGCCGCCTTGGCGGCGGGTTCGTCCGGCAGATCCGTCTGCAGCGAGGCGGCGTAGAGCTTGCCGCCCGTCGCGGCCAGGTACGGGGCCAGGATATCGGTGTACCAGCCGGAG
Organism: Caulobacter soli; assembly: GCF_011045195.1. Lineage (GTDB taxonomy): Bacteria > Pseudomonadota > Alphaproteobacteria > Caulobacterales > Caulobacteraceae > Caulobacter > Caulobacter soli. The sequence continues at coordinate 3,237,287 of NZ_CP049199.1, forward strand.
CCGGGCCAGAACTCGACCACGGTCTGGCCCGGCTTCAGCCCCCAGAACTCCAGGCTCTCGACGGGATGACGCCAGACGTCGCGGGCCTTGTCGGCGGGCGAGCGCCAGTCGCCCTGGGTCGCGGCCTTCAGGCTCATGGGCTCGGCCTTCGCCGCCGGCTTGGCGGCCTCGGGCTTGGCCGCCTTGCGCCCGCACCCGGCCAGGCTCAGCGCCGCCGCGCCCGCCAGCAGCCCGCGCCGCGACCATCGAAGTCCAGAACCCATGCCATCCCCCACCATCAACGCGACGCTTCGATCATGCACCCGACCTTGGCGAAACTGCGCCCAGATCGGCCGAGGCCTCAGCCCGGCTTGCGAAAGCGCAGGGTCATGCGGTCGCTCTCACCGATGGCGTCGTACTTGGCGCGGTCGAAGTTCGGGTCGGCGGGCTGACCATCCGGCGCGCTCTGACGGGTGGGCGGCAAGGTCCAGACGCCGAACGGATGGTCCTTGGTGTCCTTGGGATTGGCGTTGATCTCGGACTTGGCGTCCAGCTTGAAGCCGGCCTTTTCCGCCAGGGCCACGACCGTGGCCGTCGCCAGATAACCGTTCGCGCCCTTGTCGGTCTCGGACTTGGGGTCCGCGCGGTGATCCTCGACCGCCAGGACGCCGCCCGGCTTCAGCACCTCGAAGAAGTCCTTGAAGATCTTGTCGGCCACGCCTGGTTGGACGGTCCAGTTGTGGACGTTGCGCGCCGTCAGGACCAGGTCGGCCGAGCCCGCCGCCCCCAGCGGCCCGGCGACCGGACCGAAGTTCACGAACCGCACGGTCCCGTACTTGGCCGGGTCCATGAAGCGCATCTCGAAGTTCGCCCGACCCTTGCGAGCGCCTTCCGAGATCTTGGGGTTAGCCAGGTCAGCCAGGCCGGCGATGTAGACCCCGCCGGTGGCCTTGGCGTAAGGGGCCAGGATCTCGGTCCAGTAGCCGCCGCCCGGCGAGACCTCGATCACCGTCTGCTTGGGCTTCAGCCCCCAGAAGGTCAGGCTGTCGTAAGGATGGCGGGCGCCGTCGCGGGTCACGCTGGCCGGCGTCCGGTCGGGCGAGGCGATGGCCGCCTGCAGCGCCGCGTCGGCGGCGAAGACGGGCGAGGCCGAAAGGCAAAGGGCGGCGGCGGCGAACAGCAGGAGATGGCGGCGGCAGGTCATCGTCGAAGCTCTCCAAGAGCGGGCCAAAGGCCGGGCGCGCCGACCTTAGCCTTGGGCGAACGCCGATCAAGCGATTCACCGTCCAGCCGCTCATTCAACCTCTTGAAGTCGAAAATCGGCGCACCACCTTGGTCTCGAAGGTGCTGGAAACCCGGGCCTTCCGGATCGTCGGCGACGCCTATTCAGGGTCGCCAAAGGTCTGAACCCATTGAACAACCTTGCTTTGAAAGAAGGATTGTCACCATGCGTACGATCGACCTGTCGCCCCTCTATCGCTCCGTCGTCGGTTTCGACCGGCTGGCCGCCCTGCTGGACGCCGCCGCCTCGAACGAAGCCGCCTCGGGCTATCCCCCCTACAACATCGAGCGCACCGCCGAGAACGCGTACCGCATCGAGATCGCCGTCGCTGGCTTCAAGTCGGAAGAGCTCGGCATCGAGGTGAAGGAAAACCTTCTCACCGTCACCGGCCGCAAGCCGGCCAATGACGAAGCCAAGCGCTATCTCCACCGCGGCCTGGCCGAGCGCAACTTCGAGCGCCGCTTCCAACTGGCCGATTACGTGGTCGTGACCGACGCGGCCCTGTCGGACGGCCTGCTGTCGATCTCGCTGAAGCGCGAGCTGCCCGAGGCCCTCAAGCCCCGCACGATCGAGATCAAGTCCGCCGCGTCCCTGATCGAAGGCGCCAAGGTCGAAGGCGAGAAGGCAGCCTAACGCCACCTTCGCGCGTTACCTCGATATCCCCTCTATGACCCTTTTTTCGATGCGCTGCGCTGCGAGCCTAGGCCGGCGCGAAGTCCAGGCCCTGCACCTGCGACAGGTCGCAGTCGCGCAGGCTGGTCTTGGTCAACTGGGCTCCGGTGAAGTCGGCCCCGCGCAGGTCCGCGCCGTCCAGCACCGCTTCGCTGAGGTCGGCGGCTTGCAGCAGGGCATAGCGCAGACGGGCGGCCTTCAGATTGACCAGGGTCTTGCGCTCAGGCCCCAGCGGCAGAGGCGAGAGAAACGCCTGGCGCAGGTCGGCCTTGGTCAGGTTGGCCCCCGTCAGCTTGGCGCCCCGCAGGTCGGCGCCGCGCAGATTGGCCAGGCGCAGATCGGCGTTGCGCAGATTGGCTCCCTGAAGCTGGGTTCCGGACAGGTCGATCCCGACCATGCAGGCGCCCGCCGCGCTCATCGCGGTCAGCCGCAGCCCTTTCAAGCGATCGCCCAGTGGACGCAGGTCCTCGCCGTCCAGACGGGCCGGTTCGCCCTCCTTGCCGCCGGTCTTGCACCAGGCCTGGTTGGCCAGGCAGCGTTGGTGAATGTCCTCGACCCGCGACAGCGCCCGTTCGGTCGACGCCGTAAGGCAGCCCTCCATGGCCGCGCCGCTGGTGCGGGCCGTCGAGGTGTCGACGCCGGTCATCACCGCGCCGGTGAAGTTGGCGCCTTCGAGGTTGGCGCCCTTGACGTCGGCGCCGTCCAGGATGGCCCCGCTCAGATTGGCTTCCTTGAGGTTCGCCCCGGCCAGCTTGGCCCCGCGCAGCGAGCAGTCGCTGAAATCGGCCTTGAAGGCCGAGACGCCGGCGAACTGCGAGCCGTCCAGGGTCGCTCCCGAGAAATTGACCTCGTCGACCTCGCCGTTGCGGGTCTCGTGGCGGAGGGTCTCCAGGCCCTTGCGAGGATGCGGAATGGCCACCTGGCCTTCGCGGAAATCGGCCTGGGTCAGGTCGGCCTGGGACAGGTTCGCGCCGCGCAGACAGGCGCCCCTCAGATCGGCGCGCACCAGGATCGCCTGGCGCAGATCGGCCTGACGCAGGTCGGCCCCGAACAGATTGGCCCGTTCCAGCCGCGTACGTACCATGCGGCAACCGTCGAGAATCGAGGCGGAAAAATCGGCGTCGGCGAGGTTGCGGAACGACAGGTCCAGGCCCGACAGGTTCATGAACCGCAGCGAGGCGCGCTTGCCGCCCTGCTTGCCCGCGACGAACTTCTCGTGCGCCGACACGATCATGTCGAGCTCGGCCTGGCTCAGTCGCCGCCGTCCCGCAATGCTCTGCGCCGCGCTCATGTCCTACGCTTCTCCCCCGAGAAACCCGTTGATACGGCTCAGAAATACCGCCGATCAACAAGCGAAGCGTTAAGACCGCGCCGTTTTGTCGCAACTTTTACGAAAGTTTGCCTGAAAATTCTCGGTTAGCGCTATGGCGCGCTAGATCACGTCGTCCAGGCCGCGGGCGCCCAGACGGATGGCGCCGGTCACGTCGACGTCCTTGAGCAGGGCGTTGGTGAAGTTGGCGCGCGACAGGTCGGCGCCGCTCAGACAGGCTTGGCGTAGATCGGCGCGGGCCAGGTCGGCGTTGGTCAGCAGGGCTCCGGTCAGGTCGCTGGGCAGCAGGCGATCGCGACCGATCAGCAGCGGACCCAGTTGAGCCTCGCGCAGGTCCGACCCGGCCAGCTTGGCGCCCTTCAACCGCGCCCCGCGCAGGTCGGCCCGGCGCAGGTTGCAGGAGCGCAGGTCGGCGCCTTCCAGCTGCGCGCCCTGCATCTGCACGCTTTCCATGTCCAGCCCGTAGAACACCGCGCCCTTGGCCGACAAGGCCGTCAGGTTGAAGCCGCGTACGGATTTGAGGTTACGCAGATCGGCCTTGTCGAACACCGACGGCTTGCCCTCGGCGCCGCCCGTCTCGCACCACTTGGCGTGGTCGGAGATCATCTGCTCGTAGGGCATCTCGGACACGTCCTTGCCCGAAGCCTTGTCGGTCAGGGCCCCGTCCATGTTGGTGTCGTTGATGTTCCAGGACATCGTCTTGGCGCCGACCAGTACGGCGTTGCGCAGGTCTGCCCCGACCAGGTTGGCGCCCGACAGGTCGGCCCCCGCCAGGTTGGCGCCATTGAAATTGGCCTGCTTGAGATTGGCGCGGACCAGCTTGGCGTCCTTGAGGATCGCGTCGCTGAAGTCGGCCTTGGTGGCGATGATGCCCGACAGGCGCGAGCGTTCCAGGTTGGCCCCGGCCAGGATGGCGCCGGTGGCGTGGGCTTCGCGCTGGACCGGTTCGATCAGGCGATAGCCTTCCTTGCGGTCGGCGGCGGCGATCTGGCCCTCGCGCAGGTCGGCCTCGAACAGGTCGGCCCCGGTCAGGTTGGCGCCACGCAGGCTGGAGCCGCGCAGGTCGCAGCGCCGCATGGAGGCGTCGGTCAGGTCCGAGCCCTGCATGTCGGCGCCGTACATGGTGGCGTTGTCGAGCTTGGCGCGGCGCATGTCGCAGCCGACCATCAGGGCCCCGGTGAAGTCGGCGTCGCACAGATTGCGGCCGGTCACCGACAGGCCGGAAAGATCACAGAAGGCGAAGACGGCGCGCGCCCCGCCCAGCCTAGCCGACCAAAGACGGTCGTGCTTGGCGCAGATCACGTCGACATCGTGCTGCGTCAGGCGCTTGTGCTCTTGGCCTGCCGCGGGAGGGGCGCTCATGACTGCTCGTATCGACTCCCCGAAGGGCTAGATCTCTACAATGCGCGCTGCCGCATTAACGCTGCGTTTCCAAACAGTTCGGGACGATCGAGCGTCGGTTTGCCGACCGTCCCAAGACCGTGTCAGCGCGCCGCCGGCAGGGGCTGCGCCCGGCTCTCGTCAAGGTAGCGCGCGCCGGTTGGCTTCAGGGCGCCGTCCAGGTCGATGACCAGCGGATTGCCGGTGGGGATCTCGACATGGACGATGTCGGCGTCGGGCACGTTGAACAGGTGCTTGACGATGGCCCGCAGCGAATTGCCGTGGGCGGCCACGAGGATCGTCTCGCCGGCCGCCAGCTTGGGGGCGATCGCCGTTTCCCAGTAAGGCAGCACGCGCACCAGGGTGGTCTTCAGGCTTTCGGTGGCCGGCAGGTCCTTGCCGGCGTAGCGGCGGTCCTTGCTGAAGTCGTACTCGCCGCCCGGGGCCAGTTCCGGCGGCGGAATGTCGTAGGACCGGCGCCAGATCGTGACCTGCTCCTCGCCGTGCTTCTCGGCGGTCTCGGCCTTGTTCAGCCCGGTCAGGCCGCCGTAGTGGCGCTCGTTCAGGCGCCAGTCCTTGGTCACCGGCACGAAGCTCTGGGCGGCGGCGTCCAGCGCCAGGTTGCAGGTGCGGATGGCGCGGGTCTGGACCGAGGTGAAGGCCTCGTCGAAGTCGATGCCTGCGGCCTTGATCAGTTCGCCGCCCTTGCGGGCCTGGGCCTCGCCCTCGGCGGTCAGGTCGACATCGACCCAGCCGGTGAAGCGGTTTTCCAGATTCCATTGGCTCTGGCCGTGGCGGAGCAGGACGAGAACGGGCATCGGACCTCCTAATGTGTCGCAGGGCGGGCTAAGCCCCGACCGCCTCGGCGTCAAGCGCCCCCGCCCCGCTTCCGCTCCTCTTCCGCCCCTCTCTCTCCCTTCTCTCCTCCCGGGGCCGTGCTATAGGCAGGCCATGCCCGATCGCATTCTCATGCCCTTCCTGGCGCTCATCGGCCTTGGCCTGATCGCGCTTTCGCTCGTCTGGCCGCAGGGTTACGGCGCGCGTTCGCCCGGGCCGTTCGGCTCGGTCCCGATCCAGCAGACGCCGGAAATGCGGGTCAAGATCCAGCGCGAGAAGGACGCCGCGGCCAAGAACGAACAGCAGGCCCGCGAACAGGTGAGCGAGGCCCGCGCCGCGGCGTCGGCCGCCCCATGAGCGCTTTCGACGCGATCGCCGTCGGCCAGCGGGTCCTGAACGCCGAGGCCGAGGCCCTGACGCAGCTGTCGTCGCTGCTCGACGATTCGTTCGTCCGCGCCGTCGAGGCCCTGTTCGACGCCAAGGGCCGGGTCGTCTGCACCGGGATCGGCAAGTCGGGCCACGTCGCCCGCAAGATCGCCGCCACCCTGGCCTCGACCGGCTCGCCGGCCATGTTCGTGCACGCCGCCGAGGCCAGCCACGGCGACCTGGGCATGATCGGCCAGGGCGACGTGGTGCTGGCCCTGTCGAAGTCGGGCGAAGCGCGCGAGCTGTCCGACAGCCTGGCCTACGCCAAGCGCTTCTCGATCCCGCTGATCGCCATCACCGCCGTCGCCGACAGTCAGCTGGGCCGGGCCGCCGACATCCTGCTGCTGCTGCCCGACGCGCCCGAGGCGACGGCCGAGGTCAACGCCCCGACCACCTCGACCACCCTGCAGATGGCCGTGGGCGACGCCCTGGCCGTGGCGCTGCTGGAGCGGCGCGGCTTCACCGCCAGCGACTTCCGCGTCTTCCACCCGGGCGGCAAGCTGGGCGCCATGCTGCGCACGGTCGGCGACCTGATGCATGGCGAGGGCGAACTGCCCCTGACCCGCGAAGACGCCCCCATGGCCGAGGCGCTGCTGGTGATGAGCGAGAAACGCTTCGGCGCGGTCGGGGTGGTCGCCCCGGACGGCGCGCTGAGCGGCCTGATCACCGACGGCGACCTGCGCCGCCACATGGACGGGCTGATGAGCCACGTCGCCGGCGAGGTCATGACCCGTGCTCCGCTGACCATCACGCCCGGCGCCCTGGCGGCCGAGGCGCTGAAGATCATGAACGAGCGACGCATCACCGTGCTGTTCGTCGTCGATCAGGGTCGCCCGGTCGGCATCCTGCATGTTCACGACCTGCTGCGGGCCGGGGTGATCTGAGGGAAAGGCGCGCGTCGGCGCGCTTCCGCCGGAATGACCCGGCGGGCTGGGGAGGCGGCGGAGCGTCCGGGGCGCGCCCGGTGTAGAATTTTTGCAGAAGACCGTTTCGACACGTCACGGGCGCTCCGCGCGGCCTGTGCTCGAGAGCCTTCGGATCGCGGATTTTTAACCCGCTCCGATGGAGGCCCCCGGCGGGCGGAGGGGCGGCTAAACCCCGTCCGGACCGCATGGGCGATTTCAGCCCATGCCTGCCGCATTTCGCCGTTCGGCTCCGTGGGGGGTGTTCCCGCCGTCCGGTCCGGACCGCCCGAGGCCCCATCCAGGGCCCCCACGCTCCGCCGACCGACCCGATGGGCCCCGCGCAACCGGCCGACGGACGCTTCCCGCTCGACCGCCCCCGCCGCACGTCGAGGTCGCCGGCCGGACGTCCTCCCCTGCGACAGGGCGAGATCAAGTATGGGCGGGGTTTGAGCGCGGCGGCGGATGTGACGCTGATTTTCTTGCAGGGCGTTGAATTGGCTGAAGTTCGATCGGCCGTTCGCGGGGATAGGGAGAGCTCTATCCCCCTAACGCCCTTCCCTCCCCCTCGTGGGGAGGGTGGCCCTGGCAGCGCCAGGGTCGGGTGGGGTTTGATGAGTCAGCAGTCCCATCTCCCGTCCGCCACCCTGCACCGGCCCCCACCCGTCGGCTTCGCCGCCACCCTCCCCACGAGGGGGAGGGACAAGCTCGCTTGATGCCCTACTGCCCCTGAAGCTGCAAAACCGGCAGCTCCAAGGCCACCTTCAGGTCCAGGGCCATGCTGATGCGGCGATCGACCTGGAAGAACGACGCAGCCTTGATCCCCGGCAGCACCTTGCCGACGATCGGCACGTACTTGGCGCGCAGGGCCGTCGTCTTGGTGTCCAGGTCCAGCCAGCGGGTGATGTAGTCGGTCGCGGCCTTGTCGTCGTACTTGCCGTAGGTGTTCACATAGTCGGCGATCAGGGTCGTCTGCCCCTCCCGGACCTTGGCGACCTCGGCGGCGTACTGGTCGTAGACGGGCCAGAACCGGGTGGCTTCGGCGTCGCTCAGCGTCAGAGTCGCCGCGACCAACTGCTTCTTGGACGAGCGGATTTCGGTGCGCAGGTCTTCCAGGTCGGCGGCGGTCAGCTTATCCGGATCGGCGGTCGCGGCGGGCGACGCGGTCTGGGCGTGGGCCGACGCCAGCGGGAGGCTCGCGCCCAGCAGCAGGGTGACGGCGATGATCTTGAGGTTCATGGATCTGTTTCCCGGGATCGAGGCGACGAAGCATCCGGAAACGGCCTGTTTCTCACAATCAGGCTTTACCCGCCGGGCCTTGGGGATTTTTACCGTGTCGTCCCGTTTCCAGGCCCTGAATCCGCTTGCGCGGCGCGGCCGGGACAGGCGATCTCGGGGCATGCGTCGCCCTCCCCTTCCGCTGTCGATCTGCGCTCTGTTGCTGGCTCAGCCGGCGCTCGCCGCCGACCCGGGCACGATGCAGCAGAAGGACACCTTCCGCGACGCCGTGGCCGCGCCGCTGGAGGACCTGAACCTCAAGCAGACCGCCATTCCCGCCGTGCTGCAGCGCGCGGTCGAGGATCCGTACGACGTGACCGGACTGAACCGCTGCGAGGGCGTGGCCGGCGAGATCGGCCGGCTGGACGCGGTGCTGGGTCCGGACCTGGACGAGGCCCCGCCGCCCGATGATCGCTCACGCGGCAAGAAGGTCGCCGACGCCGCCTATGGCGCGGGCGTGGGCGGGGTCCGCAGCACAACCCAACACGCCCTGCCCTTCCGGGGCTGGATCCGCAAGCTGACCGGCGCCAGTCGCCACGACAAGGCGGTGCAGGCGGCGATCCAGGCCGGCGCCATACGCCGGGGCTATCTGAAGGGCGTGGGCATGCGGATGAACTGCGCCCCGCCAGCCGCCCCCAGCTGGTTCGTGCCCGCTCCGCCACCCAAGCCGGTCGTGGCGCCGGTCGCGCCCGGTCCAATGGACCGTCTCACCGCCTTCTGGAACGGCGTCGTCAACTGGTGGCGCGGCTGGTGGCCGTTCTAGCGCCGATAATAATCTCCATGGTTGAGTTTGCCTGATATGCACTTTTCGGACACTCTGCCGCCGCGTCGGGCGTCACGGAGGGTTCCATGCGCTATGCGTTCAAGCCGTTTTCCGGATGCGCCTGCCGGCGCGCGCAGTGCGCGGTGCCCGCCTCGCCGGGCCTGATCGCCCAGCTCTACGCGCGGTACCTGTCGCTGCTGGCCGAGGGCCGGCTCGACAAGGACATGACCTTCGAGGCGTTCTACAAGGTCTGGCGATCCAACCGGCGCGGGCCGAACAATGTGGGTCTCGACGACGGCGAAGTGCGGCTGGGCGGCATGAAGGGTCCGCTGCGGATCGACCAGCCGTCCAAGAAGCTGGCCGGCGAGGTCCGCACCATGGTGCTGCTGGTCGACTTCCCCGACCGCCCGCACGGCGACGACCATAGTCCCGGCATGTACGAGCAGATGCTGTTCAGCGTCGGGGCCTTCCCGTCCGGCAGCATGCGCGACTTCTACCGGCAGGTCAGCGGCTGGAAGCCAGGCCCCCCTGGAGACGGCGCCGGCATAGACGTCACCGGCGAGGTGCACGGCTGGTTCCGGATGCCCAACCCGATCACCTTCTACGCCGACGGCAATTCGGGCATGAGCGACAACTTTCCGCGCAACGCCCCGGCCCTGGCCCGCGACGCGGTGCTGGCCGCCAAGTTCGCGGGCGTCGACTTCGCCGGCTTCGACGCCCTGGGCGAAGGGACGATCACGGCGCTGTTCGTGATCCACGCCGGCGGCGGGGCCGAGACCACCGGCGACCGCAACGACATCTGGAGCCACAAGTGGATCATCCCCGAGGGCGTCGACGTGGGTCACGGCCTGTCGGTCAGCACCTATTTGACCGTGCCCGAGGATTGCCGCGTGGGCGTCTGCGCCCATGAATGGGGCCACCTGGCCGCGCGCTGGGCCGACTATTACGACACCGGCGCCACCCAGAGCACCCAGTCCAACGGGCTTGGCAACTACTGCCTGATGGCCGCCGGCTCGTGGGGCAATTCGGGTCTGACGCCGGTCTATCCCAACGGCATGCTGCGGATGTTCCATGGCTGGGTCGAGCCGGAGATCATCCAGGAAACCACTAAGGGCGTGGTGCTGAAGCCGGCGGCCGAGGGCGGCGCGCCGGTGGTGATCCGCAACTCGGCCTTCATGACCGACAGCCAGTATCTGCTGGTCGAGTACCGGCGAAAGCGCAGCCAGGACGCCTTCCTGCCCGACCAGGGGATCGCGGTCTATGTGGTCGACGAGGCGGTCGAGGACGTCAACGACGAGGGCCGCCTGGCCATCGAGCTGATGCAGGCCGACGGCCGGCGCGACCTGGCCAAGATCTTCGGCCAGGGCAATCGCGGCGACTCCAACGACCTCTATCCCTCGCTGGGCAACGCCGAGCTGGGCCGCAAGACCAAGCCGGCGCTGAACATGCCGCGGTCGAAATGGTCCGGGGTCAGCATCAAGGTGGTCGGCACGCCGGGCGACGACCAGATGAAGATCGACGTCACGCTGGACGGCTAGATCCCCGCCAACGCCTCGCGCACCTTGGCGGCCAGCTGGCGCGGCCCGAACGGCTTCATCACATAGCCGGCCGCGCCCAGTTGCATGGCCTGGACGATGCGATCCAGGCGCCCGTCGCCGGTCAGCATCAGGACGGGCAGCGTCGCGCCGGCGGGCGAATCCTTGATCGCCTTCAGGCCGTCCAGGCCGCTCTGGCCGGGCATGCGCACGTCGAGCAAGACCAGGACGGGCGTCTCGCGCGCCAGGGCCGCCAGGACCAGCTCGACCGACCCGAAGGCGCGCACGGCGAACCCGTCCTGCACGAGCGAGATCTGGATCAGCTCCAGCGTGGCGGGATCGTCGTCGGCGACAAAGATCAGGGGCGGCGCGAACGGCATCGGAAAGCCTTAACGCCCAAGCTTAACGAGCGGAAGACCGCCGCTCGACTTTCATCAACGCGTGCCGAAAGTGCGGTCACCGGCGTCGCCCAGACCGGGCACGATGTAGCCGTGATCGTTCAGCTCGGCGTCGACCGCCGCCGTCCAGATCGGCACGTCGGGATGGGCCGCGCGCAGGGTCTCCACGCCCTGGACCGAGGCCACCAGGCAGACGAAGCGCAGGTCGCTGACGCCCGAGCGCTTGAGCAGGTTGATGGCCGCCACCGCCGTGTGGCCGGTGGCCAGCATCGGGTCGACCACGATGACCAGGCGGTCGGCGATGTCTTCGGGGGTCTTGTAGTAGTACTCGACCGCCTCCAGCGAGGCCGGGTCGCGGAACAGGCCGATGTGCGCCACCCGCGCCGAGGGCACCAGGTCCAGCATGCCCTCGGCCATGCCCAGGCCGGCGCGCAGAATCGGGGCGAAGACCAGCTTCTTGCCGGAGATCTCCTCGGCCTCGGTCGGCCCCACCGGCGTCTCGATCCGCACCGTGTGGGTCGGCAGGGCGCGGGTGACCTCGTAGCAGAGCAGCGTCGCCGTCTCGCGCATCAGGGCGCGGAAGGTCTTGGTCGAGGTTTCCTTGTCGCGCATCCGCGTCAGCTTGTGGCGGACCAGGGGGTGGTCGACGATGGTGACGCCTTGCATGGCCAAGCTTCCGTCCTGCGGGCGCCAACCGGCGGCGCCCCTCTCGTCGGACCAAGTGCCGCCTTAAGTCGTTCCAGCCAAGCGGAAATCGCCTAGCGGTTCGTTCCGTAGGCGGCGAGGAACATCTTTACCGCCGGCAGCACCTCGGCGTCGATCTCCTCGGGCGTCGGCGCGGCCATGGCCTCGCACAGCCGCGCCTTCAGCATGCGGTTCTGGCACAGGGCGATGAACTGGTGCGCGGCGTGGACGGGGTTCTCGATCTCCAGCTGGCCGCCGTCGATCGCCTGCTGCAGCAGCCCGCCCAGCATCCGCGATCCGCTCTTGGGGCCCGCCTCGTAGAACGCGTGGCCGATCTCCGGCGTGCGCTGGGCCTCGGCGACGATCACCCGGAAATTGGCCATGCTGAAGTCGCTGAGCACGATCGACAGATAGGTGCGCCCGACCTTGATCAGGGCCTCGCGGATGTCGCCCGGATCGGACGACAGCTCGAACATGGCGTCGCGCTGCCAGGCGCAGTGACGCACCACATAGGCGGCGAACAGCTCTTCCTTGTTCTTGAAGTAGTTATAGAGCGTGCCTTTCGACCCGCCGAGCCGGGCGGCGATCGTCGACATCGAGGCGTTAGCGTAGCCCTCTTCCAGGAACACGTCGCTCGCGACGTCCAGGATAGCCTCGCGGCGGGCGTCTCGGTCGAGACGTGGCTTCACGTCCTGCATCATTTTCTTTTCCTTCGGGCCCCCTTGATCCCGTCAAGCTGTTGGCTATATCAGCGCCACCATATGACCGTACAGTACGGTCAATTCAAGGTCGGCCGCTGATGATTCCCAACGCCCTGGACAAGCCAACCGCCTTCAAGTCGCCGAGATCACGCGAAGTCGGCGTCACCGTCTCGATCCTGTTGGCCGCCCTGCTGACCAGCGCCTGCGCGACGATGCCGGCCGCGACGCCGGCCCGGGTCGCCAAGACGCCCGACGCCTACGCCACCGCCCAGACCTTGGCCGCGTCCGACGCCGCCTGGCCGGCCGACACCTGGTGGAAAGGCTATGGCGACGCGCAGCTGAACGGCCTGGTCGATGAAGCCCTGGCCGGCTCGCCCACCCTGGCCCAGGCCGAGGCCCGCCTGCGCCGCGCCCAGGCGCTGGCCCGCCAGGCCAAGGCCGCCGAGCTGCCGTCGATCGACGCCAAGGCCGGCGCCCAGCGCGCCAAGCAGAGCTACAACTACGGCATCCCGGCCGACTTCGTGCCGCAGGGTTATAACGACTACGCCCAAGTGGGCCTGGACTTCAGCTGGGAGCTGGACTTCTGGGGCAAGAACCGCGCGGCCGTCGCCGCCGCCACCTCGGAAGCCAAGGCCGCCCAGGCCGACGCCGCCCAGGCCCGGCTGATGCTGGCGACCTCGGTCGCCGCGTCCTACGCCGATCTGGCCCGCCTCTACGCCGAGCGCGACGTGGCCGAGCGGTCGGTGGCCCTGCGCCAGGAAACCCTGACCCTCGTCAGCGACCGGGTGACCAATGGCCTCGATACGCGCGGTGAGCTGCGCCAGGCCGAGGCCGGTCCGCCCAACGCCCGCGCCGAGCTGGCCTCCATCGACGAACAGATCGCCCAGACCCGCAACGGCTTGGCCGCTCTCCTGGGCGCGGGTCCCGATCGCGGCCTGGCCATCGCCCGCCCCTCGGTCGCCACGCTCAAGCCGTTCGGCCTGCCCGCCAATCTCGCCGCCGACCTGATCGGTCGCCGTCCCGACGTGGTCGCCGCCAAGTGGCGGGCCCAGGCCAGCCAGAAGCGGATCGGCGAGGCCAAGGCGGCCTTCTATCCCAACATCAACCTGGCCGCCTCGTTCGGCCAGCAGGCCCTGCACCTGGACAAGCTGTTCGACAGCGGTTCGGACGTCGGCAGCGTCGGCCCGGCCGTCAGCCTGCCGATCTTCGAGGGCGGCCGCCTCAGGGCGAACCTCCACGCCGCCGAGGCCGACCGCGACGGCGCCGTGGCCGCCTACGACTCGGCCGTCACCCAGGCGCTGCGCGACGTGGCCGACGTGGCCGCCAGCGAGCGCGCCCTGGACACCCGCCTCACCGAAAGCCGCGCCGCCCTGGCCGCCAACGAGGACGGCTTCCGCATCGCCAAGCTGCGCTACAAGGGCGGCCTGTCGACCTATCAGAACGTGCTGATCGCCGAACTGGCGGTGCTGTCGCAGCGCCGGATCGTCGCCGACCTGGAAAGCCGCGCCCTGACCCTGGATGTCGCCCTGGTGCGCGCCCTGGGCGGCGGCTTCACCCCGGTCTGATCCCAGCCCTTCCCCATTCTCACCCACTCGTTTTCGCGCCTTCAGGACCTTCCGCCATGGCCGACACCGCCTCCACCGCAAAACCTAATGGCAACCGCCGCCAGCTGTTGACCGGCCTCGCCGTCGTGGTCGTCATCGGCCTCGTGCTCTGGGTGCTCTACGCCGTCTTGATCGGCTCGCACCGTGTCGAGACCGACAACGCCTATGTCGGGGCCGAGGTGGCCCAGGTGACGCCGTTGATCAGCGGACCGGTCGCCAAGGTGCTGGTCTCCGAGACCCAGGTCGTCGCCGCCGGCCAGCCGCTGGTGGTGATCGACGACGCCGACGCGAAGATCGCGGTGCTGTCCGCCCAGGCCGCGCTCGGTCAGGCCCAGCGCAAGGTGCAGGGCTACTTCGCCAGCGACACCGCCCTGGCCGGGCAAGTTGACGCCCGCGACGCCGACATCGCCCGCGCCACGGCCGCCGTCACCGGCGCCCAGGCCAGCCTGGAACAGGCCCGGGTCGAGCTGTCGCGCCGCAAGGCCCTGTCGGACTCCGGCGCGGTTTCCGGCGAAGAGCTGACCACCGCCCAGAGCCAGTTCACCAACGCCCAGTCGGCCGTGGCCGAAGCCCGCGCGGCCCTGGCCCAGGCCAAGGCCACCCGCACCGCCGCCGAAGGCAGCCGCGAGGTCAACACCGCCCTGATCTCGGGCCTGCCCGCCAACAAGAACCCGGAAATCGCCGCCGCCGAAGCCCGTCTGGCCAGCGCCCAGCTGAGCCTGGACCGCACCGTGCTGCGCGCCCCGCTGGCCGGCGTGGTGTCCAAGAAGAACGTCCAGGTCGGCCAACAGGTGCAGATCGGCGCGCCGCTGATGGCCGTCGTCCCGACCACCGACGCCTATGTCGACGCCAACTTCAAGGAAGTGCAGCTGGACAAGGTCCGCATCGGCCAGCCGGTGACCCTGACCTCCGACCTCTACGGCAGCGGCGTGAAGTTCCACGGCCGCGTGAAGGGCCTGTCGGGCGGCACCGGTTCGGCCTTCTCGCTGATCCCCGCCCAGAACGCCTCGGGCAACTGGATCAAGGTGGTTCAGCGCCTGCCCGTCCGCATCCAGCTGGATCCGGCCGAGCTGAAGGAACACCCGCTGCGCGTGGGCCTGTCGATGAAGGCCGCGATCGACATCTCCAAGTAGTTCGCGCCCCTTAAGCCCCTCCAAGGAAGCGCCGCATGGCCGACCAGGAAACCTCCCCCGCCGCCGCAGCCCCCGCCCACGCCGGCCCCGCGCCGATGGCCGGCATGATGCTGGCGGTCACCTCGATCGCCCTGGCGCTGGGCACCTTCATGCAAGTGTTGGACAGCACCATCGCCAACGTCTCGATCCCCACGATCGCGGGCAATCTGGGCGTCAGCACCAGCCAGGGCACCTGGGTGATCACCTCGTTCGCCGTGGCCAACGGCGTGTCGGTGCCCCTGACAGGCTGGCTGATGGGCCGCTACGGCGTGGTCAAGACCTTCGTGGTCTCGGTGCTGCTGTTCACCCTGGCCTCGTTCCTATGCGGCGTGTCCTGGAACCTGCCGTCGCTGATCGGCTTTCGCATCCTGCAGGGCCTGGTCTCGGGCCCGATGATCCCGGGCTCGCAAGCCCTGCTGATCATGATCTTCCCCGCCCACAAACGGGGGACGGCCCTGGCCATCTGGTCGATGACCACCCTGGTGGCGCCGATCTGCGGCCCGATCCTGGGCGGCTACATCTCCGACAACATCGCCTGGCCGTGGATCTTCCTGATCAACGTGCCCGTCGGCCTGATCTGCGCCTTCCTGTGCTGGCGCGGGATGAGCAACCGCGAGACCCCGACCCGCAAGGTGCCGATCGACACCACCGGCTTCATGCTGCTGCTGGTCTGGGTCGGCGCGCTGCAGGTGATGCTGGACACCGGCAAGGACGCCGACTGGTTCAACTCGCCGGCCATCGTCGTCGAGACCCTGGTGGCCATCGTCGGCTTCATCGCCTGGGTGATCTGGGAACTGAATGAGAAGCACCCGATCGTCGACCTGTCGCTGTTCAAGTCCAAGAACTTCGCCTTGGGCACCCTGGCCTTCTGCCTGGGCTATGCGGTGTTCTTTGGCTCGAACCTGCTGCAGCCGCTGTGGCTGCAGACCCAGATGCATTACATCGCCACCTGGGCCGGCCTGGTCGCCGCCCCCAGCGGCGTGGTCGCCGTGCTGCTGACGCCGTTCGCCGCCCGCATCATGCAGAAGGTCGACGCGCGCTGGGCCGCCACCCTGTCGCTGGCCGCCTTCGGCCTGTCGTTCTTCATGCGCTCGGGCTTCAACTCCGACGCCGACTTCAAGTCGCTGGTCTGGCCGATGCTGGTGCAGGGCGTGGCCATGAGCACCTTCTTCCTGTCGATGGTGACCATCTCGCTGAACGGCGTCAGGCCCGAACAACTGCCGTCGGCCTCGGGCCTGTCGAACTTCTCGCGTATCACCGCCGGCAGCTTCGCCGCCTCTCTGACCACCACGATCTGGGACCGGGGCGAGAGCCTGCACCAGAACCGCCTCGCCGAGACCATGGCCTCGAACGACCCGACCTGGCTGGCGGCCATCGAGCGCCTGCAGGCCGTGGGTCTGAGCCACGCCCAGGCCGTGGGCGCGGTGACCAGCCAGGTGGTCAACCAGGCCTATCTGCTGTCGACCATCGACTTCTTCCGCGCCTCGGCGTGGCTGGCGGTCCTGCTGATCCCCTGCGTCTGGATGACCAACAAGGCGATGAGCAGCGGCGGGCCTCCCCCGGCGGACTAAGGGAGGCGACGCTCGATCTTGGGAGCGAAAACCTCGTCCTTCGACAAGCTCAGGATGAGGTTTTCGACTGCCAGGCGTTCGCAATGGTCCTCATCCTGAGCTTGTCGAAGGACGAGGACCACGCACCGCGCCGGACATTGATCCGCTCGAGCGCGCCACCCTACCCTTCCCTCTCGACGCGACCTAGGATAGCGCTGTCGAAAGGGCCAAGAGACACGATGACCACGACGCCGGCACCAAATCCCCTGCGCCTCTATCAGCGCGTGGCCGCGGACATCGGCCAGGCCATCGCCGACGGCCGTCATCAGCCGGGGTCCCGGCTGGCCTCGGAGCGCGACCTGGCCGAGGAGTTCGGCGTCAGCCGTCCCACCATCCGCCGCGCCGTGATCGCGCTGGAGATGCGCGGCCTGCTGGAGGCCCGCCAGGGCTCGGGCGTCTATGTCCGCGCCGGGGGCCAGCCGCCGCCGCCGCCGCGCGACCTGGACATCGGGGCCTTCGACCAGGCCGAGGCTCGCCGCCTGTTCGAGGGCGAGGCCGCCGCCCTGGCCGCCACCCTGATCACCGACGAGGAGCTGGCCTATCTGGAGACCCTGCTCGCCGAGATGAACAGCGAGAAGTCGACCAAGGAACAGTCCGAGCTGGCCGACCGCCAGTTCCACATCACCATCGCCCAGGCCACCCGCAACAGCGCCATCGTCCGCGTGGTCGAGAACACCTGGGACCTGCGCTACAAGTCGCGCCTGTGCATGCAGATGCTGGAAAAGGCCCGGCACGTGCGCAAGCGGCCGCTGAACGACGAGCATCACGACATCATCGAGTCCTTGCGCACCCGCGACCCCAAGGCCGCCCGCGCCGCCATGCAGACCCACCTGGGCGGCCTGATCGAGAACCTGCTGCTGACCGCCGAACTGGAAGCCATGGAGCAGACGCGGGAGCGTCTCGCCAGCAAGCGCGAGGAGATCGCGCTGCGGGCCGCCAGCGCGGCGAAGTAAGGTCTCTAACTCCGCTCATCCCGGCGAAAGCCGGGACCCAGATGGAATGGCTTTGAGGCTGACGCCAAAAGCGCTGAGCCTATCCAGTCATCCACACCGCCATGGGATCTGGATCCCGGCTTTCGCCGGGACGAGCGGATCTTAGTTCGCCGGTCGGTCCGTCGTCGGCGCGGCGGGAGCCGCCGGCGCGCTGACCACCGGAGCAGCGGGAGCCGCAGGGGCTGGAGCCGCCGGAGCCGTCCCGTCCGCCGGAGCGACCGGCGCGCCTTCGGCCGGGGCCGCTCCGTCCACGGGCGTGCCGTCCGGGTTCAGCAGCAGCGTGGTGTCCTCGGCCGCCGAGACGGCGTCGTCGCCCTCCTCCGCCGCCGGCGCCTTGGGCGCGTCGCGGCCCACCGCATAGGTCGCCACGCTCTTCCAGATCTTGGCCGGCAGGCCGCCGCCGACCACGCCGTTCATGGCGCTGTTGTCGTCGTTGCCCACCCACACGCCGATCACCAGGTCGCCGACATAGCCGACGAACAGGGCGTCGCGGTAGTTCTGGCTGGTGCCGGTCTTGCCGAACGCGCCGGGAATGGCCGCCTCGATGCCGGTGCCGCGCTGAGTGGCCGAGCGCAGCAGGTCGCGCATGCTGGCCAGCTCGGCCTTGGTCAGCGGATGGACGTTGGCGGGCTTCTTCCAGTCGGCCAGGCCGTGCGCGATGATCGGCGCCTCGCCCGCGTCGATGGCCGCATAGGCCGCCGTCAGCCGCACCAGGCTCATCGGGCCGGTGCCCAGGGCCAGGGTCAGGTCGTCGGGGATGGGATCGGTGATCCCCAGGTCGCGGGCGGTGGCCACGACCGCGTCGCGGCCGATGTCGTGGGCCAGGCGCACGGCCGCCACGTTGGACGAGGCGGCGAAGGCGGTGATCAGCGGCACCTCGCGGCCGGCGTACTTGCTCTCGTGGTTCTTGGGCGTCCAGCCACTGACCTGGACCGGCGCGTCGAGGATCGGGCTGGTCGGGGTCATGCCTTTGCGCATGGCCGCCAGGTAGACGAACAGCTTGAAGGCCGAACCCGGCGGGCGTTCGCCGTCGGCGCGATTGAACTGGCTGACCTTGTAGTCGCGGCCGCCGACCATGGCGACGATGCGGCCGTCGGTGCGCATGGCCACGATCGCGCCCTGGGTGACGTTCAGCACCTTGCCGTCGCGGGCGATGGCCTCGTCCAGGATCTTCTCGGCCTGGGCCTGCAACTTGGGATCCAGCGTGGTGCGCACCACGGTCTCGCCATAGGTGTTCTCGAACACCGCCTTGGCCTGCGGGAACACCCAGTCGGCGAAGTAGGAGCCGGTGGGCAGCTTGGCGCGGCCGGCCTCGACCCGCACCTGGTTCACGGCGGACCGCGCCTGGCCCTCGGTGATCACGCCGGTGTCGACCATCGCGCCCAGCACGGTCTTCATCCGCGTCTTAGCGCCGGCGAAGTTCTCGGTGGGGGCCCAGCGAGACGGCGCCTTGACCAGACCCGCCAGCATCGCCGCCTCGCCGACTGACAAGGTCTCGGGCGTCTTGTCGAAATAGTGCCGCGCCGCCGCGCGCAGGCCGAACGTGCCGTCGCCGAAATAGACCGACGACAGGTAGCGCGACAGGATCTCGTCCTTCGAGAGGCGGGCGTCCAGATAGAGCGCGATCAGCACCTCCTGGATTTTCCGCCGGAAGGTGCGCTTGTTGGACAGGAAGGCGTTCTTGGCCAGCTGCTGGGTGATGGTCGAACCGCCTTCCGACACCCCGCCGGCCTTGGCGTTGGCGCCCACGGCTCGCAGGATCGCCTTGGGGTCGACACCCATGTGCGAGTAGAAGCGCCGGTCCTCGATGGCGATGAACGCGCCGGGCACATAGGCGGGCAGCTTGGAGACCACGACGGGGGCCTCCTTGTAGGAGCCGCGCCGGGCGATGGGCGAGCCGTCGGCGGCCACGATCACCAGGGTCGGATTGGCCAGGGGCTCCAGGGCCCGGCCCAGCGGCAACGACCACAGCAGCGAGGCGATCACGGCGATCACCACCAGCACGCTGGCCGCGGCGCCGATCTGCCAGGGCCGGCGCTTCCAGATCGGCGGCTTGGCCGGCGGCGGCGCGGACGGCGGTTCGGCGGCTAGTGGCTCGGCCGCTTCGGGTTCGACGGCCTCAGGGGTTTCGGGCGGCGAGATCTCGGTGTCGACGGGCTGCGTCTCGGACGTTTCGGACACCTCTTCGACCGCGTCGGGCGCCAGCGTTTCGATCGGCGCGGCGGCGGGCTTGGCCCTGGAGCGGCGCTTGCGCTTGGGCGTCGCCGCTTCGACGGCCGCCTCGACCGGGGCCTCCGCCGGAGTCGTCGGGACGGCGGGCTCGAAATCGTCGGCGGCGTCGGGCATTCGGATCGCACTCGTTCGGCGCAAGTTCGCCAGCAAGAAGCGCGGGCAATAGCACAGCCGACCCGTCTCGTGACGCGCGCCAAAGTCGCGTCGCGCAAAAAAATTGGCCGGCCCCGCGAACGGGACCGGCCAGCAGGGGGGATAAAGTCGAAAGCTCTAGAAGTTCACGTCCAGGCGCGCGCCGAAGTAGCGGAAGGCGTCGCGGCCCGGGAACCAGGTCTTGCCCTGCGCCGTCGGAATGGCCGGGTTGCTATAGCCCGACGTGCCGTTGCCCAACCCTTGCGCGTAGCGCTTGTCGAACAGGTTGTTGGCGAAGGCGGTCAGCTTGTACTTGCCCTCGCGGTCGGTGATCCCGACGGTCAGGTCCGTGATGCTGTAGGCCTTCTGGACCGTGCGCGGGTCCTGGCTGAGCGAGAAGTTGATGTCGTCCTGCCAGCGGACATTGGCGCCGATGAAGGCCTTGAACGGCACGTTGTCGGGCAGGTCGATGTCGTACTGGCCGCCCAGGCTGAACTTGTACTTGGGCACGTTGTTCAGACGCTTGCCGTGCAGGTTCTGCTGGCGTCCGCTGACCGTCTGCGGCTTGCCGGCCACGATGGGTTGCAGCTGCGTGTAGCAGACCCCAGGCGCGGCCACGCCGCCGACGGGATACGGCGAGGCGAGATCCAGCGGCTGGCCCGAATAGCAGGGGCCGTTCGGGAAATCGATCACCGTCGCGTCGGTGTAGGCGAAGGCGCCGTTCAGGCGGAAGTGCGAGGTGATCCGCGCCACGCCGTCCAGTTCCAGGCCCTGGGTGCGCAGTTGGCCGATGCTGTTGAGGAAGGTCAGGAACGTGCCGTCGGGCAGGAACGAGGTGACCGAGGTCTGGAAGCCCTTGTAGTCGGCCCGGAACAGGGCGGCGTTGAAGTACACCCGGCGGTCCAGCAGGCTGCTCTTGAAGCCCAGCTCGTAGTTCTTGGCCGTCTCGGGCGGCACCGGCATGTTGGCCGCGATCTTGGAGTCGAAGGTGCTGACCAGGTCGTAGGCCTGACCCTTGTAACCCGTCGAATAGGTGGCGTAGGTCATGATGTCGGGCGTCCACTTGTACTGGACACCCACCTTGCCGGTCACCGCGTCGTCGTCATTGGCCCCGCTGAACTCCTGGACCGAGGTCGGCGAGGTCAGGGTGGTGTTGGCGAAGATCGTCTTGTGGAACTGGTAGTCGATCTTCTGGCGATTGAACCGCGCCCCGCCCGTCAGGCTGAGCTTGTCGGTCAGGTCGAAGGTGGCGTTGGCGTAGGCCGAATAGTTCTCGTTGGTGCTCTCGGCAAGATAGCGGGCCAATTGCAGCACCGGGCCGCGGTTCAGATAACGGTCCAGGTCGTTCTTGGCGTACCAGAGACCCGCCACATAGCGCAGCCGGCCCGTGCCCGGCGAGGTCAGACGGAACTCCTGGGTCGTCGACTTGGCGTGGAAATAGCCGTTGATCACCGCGCCGCTGTTGATGCCCGACGGGCTGGCGACCGGGAAGCCCAGCAGGAACGGCTGGTCGGTGCCGTCGATGTCCTGGAAGTCGCGCATCTTCCAGCGATCGCGCGAGGTGATCGACGAGAAGGTGTGGCCCTTCAGGATCGAGCCTTCGCCGAAGTCGTAGTCCAGGCGGACCGTGCCGCCGAACACTTCGGAATTGCCGCCGCCGATGCGGTCGTCGGACCGGACGAAGTGGTTGTTCTTGTCGAAGGTGATGCCGCGCAGGGTGGTGGTCGCGGGGAAGCCCGGCTCGCCCTGGTAGTTGAGGCCCGGCGTCAGCTCGGTGATCGCGCTGGCGCAGCAGCTGGAGACGTTGTGGTTGAACCGCGGCGCGACGCTGAACTTGAGGTTCTCGGTCGGGGTCCACTCGATCTTGGCGGTGGCGGTCAGGCCCGAGCTGCCGTTGACGTTCTTGCCGGTGGTCAGGTTCTTGAGGTTGCCGTCGTAGTCGCTCTTGGCGACGGTCAGGCGCACGCGGATGTCGTCATTGATCGGACCGGTGACGGTGAAGCCCAGGCGCTTTTCGCCGTCATCGGTGACCAGGGCCATCGCCTTGCCGCCGAAGGTGTCGGACGGAGCGGCGGTGACGATGTTCAGCACGCCGGCGATGGCGCTCTTGCCGAACAGGGTCGACTGCGGGCCGCGCAGCACTTCCACTCGCTCGACGTCGATCAGGTCCTTGAAGGCCGCGGCCTGGAAGCCGATCGGCACGTCGTCGATGACCACGGCGACGTCGGACTCCACGGCGATGCCGTTCGAGAAGGTGCCGATGCCGCGCATCTTGATGCTGAAGTTGCCTGGCTGGCTGCCGTAGTCGATCGACAGGCCCGGCGACAGCTTCACCAGGTCGCCTAGTTCGCGGACGTTGTTGCGCTCGATCACATCCTGGGTCAGGGCGGTCACCGACACCGGCACGTCCTGCAGGCGCTCGGCGCGCTTGGTCGAGGTGACGATGATCTCTTCCAGTTGGACCGACGGGTCCGAACCACTGGCCTGGGCATGGGCGGCGCCCGTTCCCGCCACGACGGCGATCACGGCGGTCGACGCCAATAGGGCACGCTGAATCGTTCTCATGTCTCTCCCCTCGTTTCCTCGCGCAGCGCCAAGGCCGGTTTATCCGGTCAATTATCAGCGCCAATTTGGTAAGACCAAAATTGGCCAGTGGTCAGGTAAATTGTCAAGCAACAACCGACATCGTTGTCATTTTTGCTTAATCCCTTGAAAAGGCGAGGCTTTGCGACGATCCGGAAGCGCGATGACAACGATGTCTTTACGTACGGCTGTGGAATATGGTCATTTAGCCTTGCGACCAGACGGCAAATTGGTAATGCCAGATTGGTCACATGATTGAGGGACGAATGATCCGCACACCATTCCACGCGATGACGTCGGCCACCGCCGCGCGGCCGTCGCGATGAGCGCCCCCGGCATGAAGCTGCGCCCCAGCACCGACCGCGAAGGCCTGCGCCGGATGACCGCCGAGGACATCCGCGACACCTTCGTGATCGACGACCTGTTCCAGCCCGGCCAGGTCTCGATGACCTATGTCGAGGTCGACCGCGCCGTCGTCGGCTCGGCCGCGCCGCTGGACGCCCCCCTGCCCCTGCCCACCGACCGCCGCCTGGCCTCGGCCTATTTCTGCGAGCGCCGCGAGCTGGGCGTGATCAATATCGGCGGCCCCGGCTGGATCGAACTGGACGGCGCGCGCCACGACCTGGACAATCTGGACAGCCTGTATGTCGGTCGCGGCGTCCAGTCCGTGACCTTCGCCAGCGCCTCGGCCGACGCGCCCGCCAAGTTCTATTTCGTCAGCTATCCGGCCCACGCCGCCCACCCCAGCACGCTGGTGCGCAAGGCCCAAGCGCGGGAGATCCAGGCCGGCGACCAGAAGACCGCCAACCGCCGGGTGATCCGCCAGAGCATCCGCCCCGGCCTGGTCGAGACCTGCCAGCTGGTCATGGGCTTCACCGAGCTAGCGCCCGGCAACGTGTGGAACACCATGCCGCCGCACACCCACGGGCGGCGCAGCGAGATCTACATGTACTTCGACGCCGCCCCCGCCCGGGTGATGCATATCATGGGCGAGCCCTCCAACCCCCGGACGGTGTTCATGGACGATGGCGAGGCGGTGTTCTCGCCCAGTTGGTCGATGCACAGCGGGGTCGGCACGGCCGACTACCGCTTCGTCTGGTCGATGGGCGGCGAGAACCTGGACTTCGACGACATGGACCACCTGGCCCTGGCCGACCTGCGCTAGGCCAGGCCCGGACGACAAGAACAAGAACCACAAAGGGAGACGAGACGATGCCGCGACGCCTGACGGGAGCCCTCCTGGCCACCGCCGCCCTGCTGGGCCCGATGCAGGCCTGCGCGGCCACGCCCGCCAGGCCGGCCGCGACGACCGCCGCCCCAGCCAACGCCGCCGCGCTGGCGGCCGGCGCTCACGTGGCCGACTGGCAGCTGAGCCACATGGACAATTTCGACTATGTGCCGGCCTCGCAGTTTCGCCGCGACACCGAGGCCCCGCGCGACTGGATCCAAGCGGCCTTCTATGTCGGCCTGACCGCCTTCGCAGACGCCTCCAAGGATCCCAAGTACGCGAACGCCATCGTGGCCCACGGCCAGGC
The DNA here is from genome assembly GCF_011045195.1 of Caulobacter soli. Lineage (GTDB taxonomy): Bacteria > Pseudomonadota > Alphaproteobacteria > Caulobacterales > Caulobacteraceae > Caulobacter > Caulobacter soli. Next base: position 3,261,314 of record NZ_CP049199.1, read on the forward strand.
CGAGGGCTGGGGCTTCGACAAACGCCCCCGCCACGCCGACGCCGACGCCACTGGCGCGGTCTGGATCTGGGCCGCCGCCCACACCCATGACGCCGCCAAGCTGGCCCCGGTGCGCGCCCGCTTCGACGCCGTCCTGGCCGATCCCTCCAGCGTCGACCTGGGCTTCGACGCCAAGCCGCCGCAGGGCGGCGATCCCTACTGCCAGGCCCGCTGGTGCTGGAGCGACGCGATCTTCATGGCCCCGCCCGCCTGGGTGGCCCTGTCCAAGGAAACCCGGGACCCGCGCTACCTGGCCCATGCCGACAGCGAGTTCTGGGCGACCACCGACCTGCTCTACGACAAGGCCGACCACCTCTATTTCCGCGACAGCCGCTTCATCGCCAAGCGCAGCGACGCCGGCGCCAAGATCTTCTGGGGCCGTGGCAACGGCTGGGCCTTCGCCGGGATCGCCCGCATCCTGCAAGACCTGCCCAAGGACCATCCCAGCCGGCCGCGCTATGAGGCGCTGTTCAAACAGATGGCCGCCAGGATCGTCACTCTGCAAGGTGAGCAAGGCTACTGGCCCGTCTCGCTGCTGGAGCCGCAGAAGACGCCCGAGACCAGCGGTACGGGCTTCTTCGTCTACGGCCTGGCCTGGGGCGTGAACCACGGCCTGCTGCCGGCCGCCCAGTATCGCCCGGCGATCGACAAGGGCTGGACCGCCCTGACCGCCGCGGTCGAGCCCGACGGCAAGCTGGGCTGGGTGCAGCGGGTGGGCGCCGCGCCCGACCAGGTGGGGCCGGACGACACCCAGCTGTACGGCGTCGGCGCCTTCCTGCTGGCCGCCAGCGAAGTGTCGAGGCTGCCATCCCCGGCTAAACGGTGACGCCGTTTGCCCCGCCGCCCGTCCCCGCTAGGATGATCGACATGACCACTGGCGCCCAAGACCCGCAGAAACTTTACCAGCAGATCGCCCGCGCGATCGCCACGGCCATCAATGACGGCCGCTATGGACCGGGCGACAAGCTGCCGTCCGAGCGAGAATTGGCCGATGACTTCGGGGTGAGTCGTCCGACCATTCGCGACGCCATGATCGCCCTGGAGTTCCAAGGCCTGGTCGAGGCCCGGCAGGGCTCGGGCGTCTATGTCAACGCCACGGCCATACCCGCTGGCGACGATCCGGGCGAGCTGGAGGTCGGCGCCCTGGAGCTGACCGAGGCTCGCCGCCTGTTCGAGGGCGAAGCCTGCGCCCTGTCGGCCGCCACCATCACCGACGAGAACCTGACCCTGCTGGACCAGACCGTCGCCCAGATGGTCCGCAGCTTCGCCCCCGACGAGGTCGAGCGGCTGGAGCAGGAATTCCACCTGGCCATCGCCCGCGCCACCGGCAACGCCGCCATCGAGGCCGGGGTCGAGGACCTGTGGACCCTGCGCCAGCAGTCGCCGACCTGCGTGGCCATGCTGCGCCGGGCGCGCACCCATACCGGCGGCGACTTCGTCGAAGAGCACCGCAAGATCGTCTCCGCCCTGCGCCGGCGCGATCCCAAGGCCGCCCGCCAGGCCATCCACGGCCATTTGGCTCAGGTGATCGACGACCTGCTGGCCGTGACCGAACTCGACGCCCTCCAGCAGACCCGCCAGAAAATGGCCGAGCAGCGACGCGAGCTGGCTCGGCGCACCGAGATCTAGAGCGAGCGCCCATGTCCAAGCTGATCCTGTCCCTCGCGGTCGCCGCGAGCCTCTCCCTGCCTGCCCTGGCGCACGCCCAGGCTCCCAGCACGGCCGCCCTGCCCCCGCTGGTCGAGCCGGCCCTGGTCAAGCCCGACGTCGAAGGCCAGAAGCCCCGCGCCGTCGTCAGCTACGCCCCCTATCGCTACGACGACATCCTCTGGGAGAACGACCGCACCGCTCACCGCATCTACGGCCCGGCCCTAGAGGCCTATGAGCCGCCCTCGACCTCGGGCGTCGACGCCTGGGGCAAGCTGGTGCGCTGGCCGTTCATGGAGCGCCAGCTGAAGACCGGCAAGCAGCACGACTTCCACGGCGAGGGCCTGGACTTCTACGACGTCAACACCTTCCGGGGCGCCGGCGGCCTGGGCGTGTGGCAGAACAACAAGCTGTGGACCTCGCGCAACTGGAAGTCCTACGAGATTCTCAAGACCGGCGGCGACGTCGCCCAGTTCAAGGTCACCTACGCCCCCTGGCCGATCGATGTGGACCGCAAGGTCTGGGAGACCCGCACCTTCACCCTGCCGCTGGGCACCAACTTCACGCGGATGGTCTCGACCATCAGCTCCGACAAGCCCGGTCCGCTGGTGGTCGGCATCGGCATCAGCAAGCGCAAGGCCACCCACCAGGGCGCGGGCGGGGTGTTCACCAAGGACCTGGGCGCGGGCCGCGTCTCGTACTGGGAGCCCACCGATCCGGTGAAGGGCACGATGGGCATCGCTCTGATGGTCGATCCCAAGGCCCTGGTCGAGGTGCGCCAGGACGCCGACAACTACATCGTCCTGGTCAAGGTCGAGCCCGGCAAGCCGTTCGTCTACTACATGGGCGCGGCCTGGGACAAAGGCCTGGACTTCCATGACCGCGAGGGCTGGGAAGCCTATGTCCGTTCGGAAAAGGCCGACTTCGACCCGACGCACTGAGAGCGTGGGACGTTCGGGTGTGGAAAGCGAGCCAAGGCGTCTGGAACTTCGCCCCCGGCTTTGCTAGGAAGCTCTCCCCGCGCCGAGACGTCCAGTCGTCCGGCTATCCAAGGGACTGCGGCCTTGCTCCCCAGCAGGCCGGCGCCGTGCGGGCGTGGTGGAACTGGTAGACGCGCCGGACTCAAAATCCGGTTCCGAAAGGAGTGCCGGTTCGACCCCGGCCGCCCGCACCAAGCTCTCTTAAATCAACGATTTTTACCGCGACGCGGCCGCCACGTCGTGACGACCAGCGCGAGCGTGGCCGCACCCAGCGCGGCCAGGGTGGCCCAGTCGACGATGAGGGCGGCGGCCGACAGCGAAGCGCGCACCGGGCGCTTGGCCGCCGTCGCCATGGCTTTAGATCGTTTACCCACGTCATGGCTCCGTTCGCGCTCCTCCGGGGAGCGCGCGTCGATCCCCAGGGTTCCGGCGAGGGAGACAGCACGGTCGCCGACGACCGCGCGCCGGATCTATTCCGGACGTTCGGATCCCGGCGGCGCGGTGTCGGCCCCGTAGAGCGTGCCGGCGGCGATCTCCAGCTGGCCCAGGAGGCGCTTCAGCGTCGTCACCTCGCTGGGCGCCAGACCGGCCAGCAGCGCGGCCTCGTAGGCGCGCGCCAGGGGCACGATCTCGGCGAACAGGCGGCGGCCGGCGGCGGTGAGCTCCAGGCTGTGCGAGCGCCGGTCCACGCGGTTGCTCAGGCGCACCGCCAGGCGGCGCTCGACCAAGTCTTGGGCGGCGCGGCTGACCCGCACCTTGTCCATGGCCGTGCGCACGACGGCGGCCTGCTGGGTCAGCGGACCTTCGGCCAGCACCGACATCAGCCGCCATTGCGGGATGCTGAGGCCGAAGCGGTCTTCATAGGCGCGGGCGATCAGCCGGCTGACGGCCGTGGACGACGTCGCCAGCTGATAGGGCAGATAGTCGGCCAGCGAGACGTGCTCGGGGGCGCCTTCGGGGGGAATCTGAGTCATGGGTGAGACCGTCGCGGCCATGGCCTTCCTTTCGTCCTCCATACGCCCGCGACTCTGGCGGTCGCTCGCGTCGACAAGACCCGATCTGGCGCGGCGCGACAGCCCCGCTCAATCATGGCCAAGCCTGGGGACAGGAAAGGCGGCGTTTCGCTTGGCGGTTGTGCATTCGGCCGGCTGGACGCCCAGCGAAGGGGCGCCCGCGAAAAATGGAACCAGCAGTTCAGTGTCCGTCCGACTCCTTGGACTTGAACGGCTCGGTCTTGGTCAGCGCGGCCTGGCAGCGTTGAAGTTCGTTGAGACAATCGCCCCGGCTCCAGAAATCGGAAAATTCCACAACAGCCATGCGGACTTGGCGAGAATAGTCCTTGTGGTCAAGAACCTTCGGTTCTTCTTCCTCATGCTCGTCGTGCCCATGACCGTGGTCGGGCTCGTGCGCGGGACGATGGCCGGTCAGGACCAGGGTCTGACCGCCCAGGATGGTGACATTGGCCGCGGCCAGCTCCAGCTCGGTCTCCTTGTGACCGACGCCGTGACCCCCGCCATGGCCATCGTCGTGGCCGTGCTTGTCGTCCTTCCTGCCGTGGGCGCCGCCATGAGCGCTCTTGGGCTTGTCCTTGTCCTTGGGCTTTTCCTCGACCGGCTCGCCCTTGAGCGCCTCGGTCACGCCCTTCAGGGCCTTGGCGCAGGGACCGCCGAACGCCAGCACCGGCCCGATCCGGCGCTGCACCTCCTCGACCAGGTCCTGGGCCTTGTAGAGCAACTCGCCCGACGGGGCGCTGGTGGCCGCCACGCACTTGGCCTTGATGGCTTCGTGGATCGTCTTGGGAATCTCGCGCCAGCGGTCGTCGCGCCCTCGCCCGCCGACGTGCTTGCCCACGTAATAGGTCAGGATGGCGACGGCCAGCACGACCAGGGCGATGCCGGCCAGCAAGGTCGGATCGAAGATCGGCACCGGCGTGTCGACGGGAAACTCTGACTGGTACACCGGACCCCCTCCAGCAGCAGGCAAGCGAGAGTCCATGGTTAACGCATCACGGCGCCGCTTGCACGACCAAGGTTATGCGACTCAGCGAGAAATCACCCCTCTTGCCTTGGCGCCCTGGTCGTAGCGGCTGGGACCGCCATAGACGGCCACCTCGCACAGGATGTCGCCGCCGGGCTGATCGGCCCAAAGGTAGTTCCGCTCGACCTCGACGTTGCGCCCGGCCGGCGAGATGCCCTCGAAGGTGTCGCCCCAGGGAATCACCTTGTTCAGGTCACGCCAGGTCAGGGTCATGGCGCGCGACAGCTCGTCCTTGGCCATCGCTTCTAGGTCGGGATCGCTCATCGGGTCTTTTCCGTCTCTGGTCCATCATCTCGACAACGCCCGTGGCGCAGGATACGCCCGCCGGGAGTATTGAAGGAGGCGACGATGGGTGCTCCCAAGGGCAAGCGGGACTTCCGCGACGAGGACCGCCTGGATCCGCGCGAACGCCATCAGGTCGAATACTGGATGAAGCGCTGGGGCGTCACCAAGGATCAGCTGGTCGCCGCCCACCGCAAGGTCGGCAATTCGATCAAGGACATCGGCGCCGAGCTGGGCAAGAAGCGCTAGCGCTTATCTCGCCGGAACTTCGCCGCTTCCGCCGCCAGGGACGAACCCGAGACATCGCGCTCGTCCGGCTCGGGCTCGAACGGCAGGTGGCCGGCCACGCCGCGCAGGGCCAGCCACAGCGGATGGCTGAAATGGCCCAGGATCCGCAGCGGGCGGCGCTTGTCGTCCATGACGTCCCAGCCTTCCAGCTCGAACGCGTCGGCCTGGTCGCGCAGCGACTTGACGTCGATGCCGTCCCAGCCCGGCGGATCGGGGATCAGCGCCGCCTCGTCGGCCGTCAGGCCGAAGGTGTCGCGCGCCAGCTGGTCGATCTCGGGAAACTGGGCCCGCGCCTCGGGATCGGCGAACGACGACTTCATCAGCGCCCGGGTCTCCAGGTCGGCGAAACCGGGCAGGTCGATCAGGCGGCGCGGGGCCATCAGCCTCAGGCCTCTTCGGCGTTGTCGTTGCGCCAGTACGGCGCGACCACGCCTTGCAGCTTGATGGTCATCGGGTTGCCCTTGCGGTCGACGGCCTTGCCGGCGGTGACGCGGATCCAGCCTTCGCTGATGCAGTACTCGTCGACATTGGTCTTCTCGACGCCGTTGAACACGATGCCCACGCCGCGCTCCAGGACGTCGGCGTCGTAGTAGGGGCTCGAGGGATTGGAGGCCAGGCGGTCGGGAGGCGTATCGCTCATGGGATCGTCTTTCGAAGAATTTGGACGGCCCTGTTTCAGTCTGGGGCGCCATCGAATGGGCGTGATAGCCACCCGGGCTCGCAATTCCAATAGGATTGCGCGCGATCGCGCGAACCGCCGCGACAAGGTCACGGTCGCCTGCTAGCTACGCCTCATCCTCACCCCGGAGCTCGCATGCTGCGTCGCCTCTATGACTGGGTCATGAGCCTGGCCGCCTCGCGCCACGCCCCGATCAGCCTTTTCGCCATCTCGTTCGCCGAGAGCTCCTTCTTTCCCGTGCCGCCCGACGTCATGCTGGCGCCCATGGTGCTGGCCAAGCCGGACAAGGCCTGGCGCTACGCCGCGCTCTGCACCCTGGCCTCGGTGCTGGGCGGGATCCTGGGCTACGGCATCGGCTTCTTCTTCCATGACGCGGCGCAGAAGCTGCTGGCCGTGCTGGGCAAGCCGAACGCCCTGGCCGACGCCGAATGCTGGTACCGCCAGTGGGGCTCGTGGGTGATCATCGCCAAGGGCTTCACCCCGATTCCGTTCAAGCTGGTGACCATCACCTCGGGCCTGCTGCAGTTCAGCTTCCCGGTGTTCATCGGCGCCTGCGTGGTGACGCGCGGCGCGCGCTTCTTCCTGGTGGCCTGGGTGGTCAAGAAATTCGGCCCGGCCATGATGCCGGTGATCGAAAAGCGCCTGGCCCTGTTCGCCGGCATTCTGATCGCCCTGCTTGTCATCGGCCTCACGGCGAGCCACTTCTTGGGCGGAAGCAGCGGCGGAGCGTGCGCGTGACGATCGAGACCATCGAGGACAAGGCCGCCCCGATCCGCGCCACCGGCCCCGTGGCCGCCACGCACGGCCCGCTTGACTTGGTCGCCGGCCAGTGGCCCGTCCTGGCCTTCGTCGCCTGCGCCGTCATGCTGGGCGCGGCCCACGCCTTCGAGACCTTTGGCAAGCTGGCCCCGTGCCTGCTGTGCCTGAAGCAGCGCGAAGTCTACTGGGTGACCGGCGCGGTGGCGCTGGTCACGGTGGTGCTGACGCGCACCGCCTGGGCCGACCGGGTGCGCAAGCCGCTGATCCTGCTGATTGGCCTGGGCTTCCTGTATGGCGCGGGCCTGGCGACCTATCACGCCGGCGCGGAGTGGAAGTGGTGGCCCGGTCCCGCCGCCTGCGCGGCCGGCGGCGCGGCTTCGGCCGACGACCTGGTGGCCATGCTGAAGGGCGTCAAGATCGCCGCCCCGTCGTGCGAGAAGGCCGTCTGGATCTTCCTGGGCCTGTCGATGGCCGGCTGGAACGCCCTGATCTCGCTGGGCCTGGCGGTCGTCTCGTTCTTCGCCGGTCTGCGTCCCAAGGCCGCCTGAGATGAGCCAGCCCGTCCCTCCCCGTCCCGGCGCCGGCGCCCAGAAGGCGCGCCTGGCCGAGATCCTGCGGGTCGACCAGGCCGGCGAGCTGGCGGCCGTTCACATCTATCGTGGCCAGCAGGCGGTGATGCGTCAGGCCCCCGGCCGCGAGCGCATCGCCGACCAGCTCCAGGAGATGGAGGGCCACGAACAGGTCCACCTCAGCCGCTTCAACGAACTGCTGGGCGAGCGCGAAGTGCGCCCCACCCTGATGTCGCCCCTGTGGCGCGCCGCCGCCTTCGCCCTGGGCGCGGGCACGGCCCTGCTGGGCGAGAAGGCCGCCCACGCCTGCACCGAAGCCGTCGAAACGGTGATCGAGCAGCACTATGCCGGCCAGATCGCCGAGCTCGAGAGCCGCGATCCGTCCCTGGCCGCCGAGCTCAGCCAGTTCCGCGACGACGAACTGCACCACAAGGAAATCGCCATCGGCGAAGGCGCGCTGGAAGCGCCGGCCTATCCGCTGCTGTCGGCCGTGATCCGCGCCGGCTGCCGCGCGGCGATCAAGATCAGCGAGAAGATCTGACCCGCGTTCGTTGAAACGCCGGAAGAACCGCCCCTGGAACTTCCCGCTTGGCGGCGTGCTCGGCCGAGCTTACCCATGTCGCCGGAAAATCGGATCGCCGGGCCTTGGCGGTTTCGGGGTAAAGGGGAGTTTCGCTTGAACAGCCATCTTCGTCGGGCCGCGGCCCTCTGCGCCGTCTCAGTTCTGGCCCTCGCGGCGGCGGCTCAAGCCGCCCCAACGCCGGCCAAGCCGGTCAACCCGCCCAAGCCGACGCCGACCACCATCCTGACCCTGAACACCGGGGGCCAGATGCCCGCCGAGGAAGCGGCGGTCACGATCGAGCACGTCGACCTGAAGCTGAAGATCATCCCCGAGCGCAAGGCGATCGAGGGCGACGCCACCCTGACCCTGGCGACCAAGGCGGCCCTGCCCCGCATCGTCCTGGACTTCGACAAGAACTTCACGGTCAGCGCGCTGATCGTCGACGGCAAGACCCTGTCCGCCTCGGCCTGGACCAATCCGGAAGGCCGCCTGACCATCACCCCGCCCGCGCCGATCGCCGCCGGGGCCAAGACCGTGGTCCAGATCCGCTACGCCGGCCAGCCGCACGAGGCCGAGAAGGCGCCGTGGGACGGCGGCTTCGTCTGGAAGACCACGCCGACGGGCGAGCCCTGGATCGCCAGCGCCGTGCAGGGCGACGGCTGCGACCTGTTCTGGCCGTGCATCGACTTCCCGACCGGCGAACCGCTGCTGGTCGACTTCTACATCACCGTGCCCGCCCCGCTGTCGGCCCCGGCCGGCGGCGTGCTGGTGGACGTGCAGGAGAAGGATGGCTGGCGCACCTTCCACTGGCGCCAGAAGCAGCCCGACACCTACGCCATCGCGGTCAATGTCGGCCCCTACGACAAGCTCGAAGCCAGCTACAAGAGCCGGTTCGGCGACAGCTTCCCGATCGAATACTGGTACCTGAAGAGCGACGACCCGGCGAAAGCCAAGGCCCTGTTCGCCGAGTTCCCGACCACGCTCGACTTCTTCGAGCAGATGATCGGCCCGTACCCCTTCCGGTCCGAGAAGCTGGGCGTCGTCGAGACCCCGCACCTGGGCATGGAACACCAGACCATGAACGCCTACGGCAACGAGTACCGCAAGGACGTCTACGGCTACGACTGGCTGTTCCAGCACGAGCTGTCGCACGAGTGGTTCGGCAATCAGGTGACCAATGTCGACTGGGACGACATGTGGATCCACGAGGGCCTGGGCAGCTACATGCAGCCGCTGTTCTCGCAGTGGCTGCACGGCGACATGGAATACATGACCCGCCTGAACGCCCAGCGCGTGCAGTCCAAGAACCAGTTCCCGATCGTGTCCGACAAGGTGATGACCGAGGATCAGGTCTACAAGCCCGAGGGCGGCCCGGCGAACGACATCTACGCCAAGGGCTCCAACGTCATGCACACCCTGCGCGCGACGATCGGCGACGAGGCGTTCTTCAAGTCGGTGCGCACGCTGGTCTATGGCCGTCCCGACCCCAAGCCCGGCAATTTCGCGCCGCGCTACGCCACGACCAAGGACTTCATCAAGATCGTCAATGACGTGACGGGCAAGGACTACCAGTGGTTCTTCGACGCCTATTTCTATCAGGCCAAGCTGCCGGAATTGCGCACCGCGCGTGACGGCGACGACCTGGTGCTGAGCTGGAAGACGCCCTCGGGCAAGGCCTTCCCGATGCCGGTCGAGGTCAAGGTCGGCGACAAGATCCTGACCGCGTCGATGAGCGACAACACCGGCCGCATCAAGGTGGGCGACACCGTGCCGGTGATCGTCGACCCCGCGTCCAAGATCCTGCGCCGCCAGCCCTATCTGGAAGAGTACGCGGCCTGGAAGAAGGTCACGGACGACGCGGCCAAGGCCGCCGAAGCCAAGAAGGCCGAAGCCGCCAAGCCGGCGAAGAAGAAGTAGTGGAGTTCGGGCCCGTCGCCCCTGGTCAGGCCAGGGGCGACGGGCTTGGTCATCTTCCGTTGACCCTGTTCCTTCACGGCTTGTAGGCCAAGGCGCCGTAAGGCTTTGGGCTCATTGCGAGCCAGGAAGCCGATGCTGACGCCCAACCATGTCGTGACCACCGCCCGCGCCGTTCTGGTGGCCGGCGCCCTGACCGCCGCAGTGCTGATGCTGGGTCCCTGGCCGGGCCTGGAGCAGGTGTTCGGGCTGAGCGACAAGGCCGCTCACGCGCTTTGCTTCGGCGGCCTGGTCGCCGTCTCGTTCCTGGCCTTCCCCCGCATGCGTCGCAACGACTTGGCGCTGGCCGCCGTGCTGCTGGGCGCCAGCGTCGAGATCGCCCAGCTGTTCACGTCCGACCGCAGCGGCTCGATCGCCGATCTGATGGCCGACACCGCCGGCGTGGCCGTCATCCTGCTGGCCAGCCATATCGAAAATCTTCGCAGCCTGGCCCGCAAGCGCGGCGAAGCGACCTTCGCCGAGATCGCCGCCCAGGACCGTCGGCGCGGCGGGCGGCGCGTGGCCCCGGTGATCCAGGCCGTGTTTCCGGCCGAGACCGTCGAGGCCGATCGCCCAGCCAGCTTCGCGGGCCGGGCTGCCCGCCGCTTTCCGCGACGGGCCTGAGCCGGTCTAGGTGATGCGCTTGACGCTGACCGGGTCGCTGCCCGGGAAGCTTTCTTCCAGGCCCTCGTCCAGCAAGGCTTCCTGGCGGCTTTCCGAGCACTCGACCTTCTCGGCCAGCTGATCGTGCTTCTCGCCTTCGGCCAGCGGGGTTTCGGCCTCGCGGGCGTGCGGCGTGTCGAAATGCTTGTCCTCGTGCCGGACCTTGCCGTCACTGGCCATGTCGGCCGTCGAGGCGCTGGTGCCGTGCGTGAAGTGGCGGCCGGTCTCTTCTTTTTTCTGGCCGAACATCATGGCGGTCTCTCCCGATTTTCGCCCGAAGGCGTTGGAGATAGAACCCGTGAAGCGGCGCCTAGGTTGCGCCTCTAGAGCCCGAACACCACCGACCACAGCGCCACATTGGCCAGGGTCAGGGCCGCCATCAGCCATCGCAGCCGGCGTTTGACGCTCAGCTGCCGCCCGTGCTCATGCAGCGTCGGACCGGAAAGCATCGTTGAATTGGCAAGCATCGAACCCTCCCACTGGACGCCCCCTGTCCTTTGGGTCCGCCCAGCGGCGAGTCGTTGCAAGCAGAGCCATAAAGCTTTGTTTCCTAGACATTTTTCGCGACTCGGCGTCGCCGCGATCTAGGCTTCCAGCTCGATGTCCCAGTAGAGGTAGTCCAGCCAGCTGGCGTGCAGGTGTCCCGGCGGGAACCGGCGGCCACGGTCTTGCAGTTCGTGCATGCTGGGCCGGCGCGCGGTGTGGAAGGGGCTCATGCCCGCCTCGCGTGGCGTGCGGCCGCCCTTGTGCAGATTGCAGGGCGCGCAGGCGGTGACGATGTTCTCCCATGTGGTGCGGCCGCCGCGCGAGCGGGGGATCACGTGGTCGAAGGTCAGTTCGTCGGGCGAACCGCAATACTGGCAAGAGAACCCGTCGCGCAGGAACAGGTTGAAGCGGGTGAAGGCCGGCGGACGATCCTGCGGCACGTACTGCTTCAGCGACACCACGCTGGGCAGCTTCATCTCGAACGAGGGCGAATGCACCACGTGGTCGTAGGTCGAGACCACGTCCACACGTTCCAGGAACACCGCCTTGATCACCTCCTGCCAGGGCCAGAGGGACAGCGGATAGTAACTCAGGGGCCGAAAGTCGGCGTTGAGGACGAGCGCCGGCATGCCGGACGGGGGGCGGGACAGCACCTGCATCAGGTCCTCCCACAAAATTGGCGGCCAAACAGGCCCCTATGAAGCGGATACGCGGTCGGACTGAAGACGGGCCTCCTTCCTACGCATTCTCAGGAATCGCCATTCATTCCCGAACGCACCGAAAGGATGGGCCATCTCGACGACAGAACCAAGACATCCCTGCCCTGGCGGCGCGATTTCAGTCCTGTTTGATCGCGATGATCTCGACCTCGCCGCCGGCCACCATTGCGGTGTCGCCGACGCCCTTGCCCAGCAGGGCCCGGGCCACCGGCGAGACGTAGGACACCGAGCCTTGCGTCGGATCGGCCTCGTCTTCGCCGACGATGCGGAAGGTCTGCTGGCGGCCATCTTCGCGGTCGAAGGTCACGGTCCCGCCGAACTGCAGCCCCTCGACGGACGGATCGAGTTCGCGCAGCTGGGCGCTGCCCCGACGAGCCGACCAGTAACGCAGGTCGCGCGTGGCGCGGGCCATGGCCGTGCGGTCCTGAGCGACGTCGCCGCCGGCCTGGGCGGCGCTGTAGGCGGCGCGCGCGGCGGCCAGCTCGGCCTCGATCCGAGCCAGGCCCGACGGCGTCACCAGGTTCGGATGCGACGAAATCGGACGGTCCAGCAGGTCGGCGGCGAAGGCCTCGCTGTCGCCTTCCTTGGTGAAGGCCACGCTCATCGGCGCGTATCCAGGGAGAAAAAGGTCATGTCTGGAAAATCCGGCCCGGAGCGGGATGTTCCGCCTCGGGAGCATCCGACCTAGGCGCGAGCGCTCTCGGGATCAAGACATGCAAAAGCCGCCGGCGAGAAAGCGCGGGCGGCTTCGAACAGCTCAGCGGAGACCTTCGCGATCGTGTCGGCGGGACTGCGGGGGGATCCGCGGGCCCCGTCGGCCACAAACGCTACCGGAATTTAGATCGCAACGCCCACCAGGGCAGCGGCGACGCCGACGGCGGCGGCCAGGAAGAAGCCGACGGCCATGCGGTCGAGAACGGTTTCGAAGGCGAAGAAGGTATTGGTCATCACACACATCCTTTGAGTGGGTTGCTTTGAGCAGGTTGCGGGCGCGGGAGATCGAGAACCCCGCCCCGGTCCGGATCGAGCCCGATCTGGACAGTGCTTAGATAACACCTATCTAAACGACGTCAAGATAATCTTGACGCCGTTAGGATGGATTTTTGAACAGGAACGGTTACAGTGTCCGAGATGACACAACCTGCCGCCTCAGAAGCCCGCCCCTACCACCACGGCGACCTCAGCCGCGCCCTGGTCGAGGCCGCGCGCCGCATCCTGGAGACCGACGGTCCGGCGGCCCTTTCGCTGCGGGCCGTGGCCCGTGAAGCCGGCGTCAGCCCCGCCGCGCCGTACCATCACTTCAAGGACAAGGGCGAATTGCTGGACGCCGTCGCCCATGAGGGCTGGCACGCTCTGGACGCCGCCCTCACCGAAGCGCGCGCGAAATCGGTCGACAGCAAGGACCGGATGACCAGCCTGGGCGTGGCCTATGTCTGCTTCGCCCGCGACAATCCCGCCCTCTATCGGGTGATGTACGACTGCTCGCGCGACAAGGACGCCCTGCCCGAGCAGATGAAGGAAGAAGGCGCCTACTGCCAGGTGCGCAACACCATCGACGAGCGCAGCGGCGGAACCGCCACGCCGATCGACCTGGAGCTGGCCACGATCGCCGCCTGGTGCGCCGGCCACGGCCTGGCCGAGATGATCAGCTTCAAGCAGTTCGCCCCGCTCAAGGAAGCCCTGGGCGGCGAGGAGGCCTTCCTGCGCGGCGTGTTCGAACACCTGGGCATGTTCGCCAAGCTCGACCAGGCCTAGGTTCGCTTGAACTTCGCCACCCGCTTCGCGCCCTCCCCGACCGGCCTCCTGCATCGCGGCCACGCCTTCTCGGCCCTGACCGCCTTCGACGCGGCGCGCGTCGAGAACGGCCGGTTCGTGCTGCGCGTCGAGGACATCGACGCCACTCGCAGCCGTCCCGAATTCGAGGCCGCGATCCTGGAGGATCTGGCCTGGCTGGGCCTGGCCTGGGAACAGCCGGTGCGCCGCCAATCCGAGCACCTGGCCGACTACCACCGCGCCATCGACGTGCTGCGCGACAAGGGCCTGGTCTATCGCTGCTTCCGCACCCGCAAGGAGCTGGACATCGGCCGCGCCCCGCACGAGCCGGCCACGCCCTTCGTCGGCGGCCCGTTGCATCCCGACGAGGAGGCCGCGCGACTGGACCGAGGCGAGGCCTTCGCCTGGCGGCTGTCGCTGGACGCGGCGCGCGGCGCCTTGGGCGGTTTCGACCACCTGAGCTTCGTCGAGCAAGGCGCCGGCCCGGACGGCGAGACCGGCCTGATCCAGGCCCGTCCCGAGACCGTCGGCGACATCGTCCTGGCCCGCAAGGACGTCGGCGTGGCCTATCATCTGGCCGTGGTGCTGGACGACGCCCTGCAGGGGATCACCCAGGTGATCCGAGGTCACGACCTGTTCGAGGCCGCCCATATCCAGCGCCTGCTGCAGGCCCTGCTGGACCTGCCGACCCCGACCTATCGCCACCACCGCCTGCTGGTCGGCCCAGACGGCAAGCGCTACGCCAAGCGTGACAAGGCCCAGACGCTGCGCGAGCTGCGGGCGGCCGGCGTGACGCCCGGGCAACTTCGGGCGGAGATGGGCTTGGCCTTGCCGTAGCGACCGGCGCGTGCTGCTCTGCCGCCGATTCCGGGAGGACTTTCAGCATGCGTTGGATCTTGGGAGCGGCCTTCGCCGCCGGTGCGATGGCCCTGGCCGCCGGCGCGCACGCCGCCGAGCCGAAGTTCACGCCGGGTCCCTGCGCCGGCGACTATTCCGGCGTCACCAACAAGATCGAGTGCGGAACCCTGAGCGTCGACGAGACCCGGGGCGGACCCAGCACGCGGCGCGTGGCGCTGCCGGTCACCATCGTCAAGGCCAGCGCGCCCAAGCCCGGCCTGCCGCCGGTGGTCTATCTGCATGGCGGCCCCGGCGGCGGCCTGGTCGAGGGGGTTGGCCGCACGCTGCGCGGCGTCAGCGGGCGCGAGCTGGTCGCGGTCGACCAGGACTGGATCTTCTTCGACCAGCGCGGCGGCGGCGTGGCCCAGCCCCTGCTCGACTGCGGGACCCTGGCCCTCAACGACGCCGGTCCGCTGAGCGACGCGGCGGCCCAGCAGGCGATCGCCTGCGCCCAGCGGCTGAAGGCCTCGGGCGTCGATCTGAGCCGCTACAACGCCGAAGAGGTGGTCAAGGACATCCAGGACCTGCGCAAGACCCTGGGTCTGAAGCAGATCGACCTGATGGGCGTCTCTTACGGCACCCGCATCGCCCTGGCCGTGGTCAAGCACGACCCGACCGGCGTGCGCGCCGTGGTGCTGGACTCGCCCTGGACGCCGGAAGCCAATTGGGCGGAAGGCGGGCCGGAAATGGTGTCGGACGCGGTGAAGGAGATCTTCAAGCGCTGCGCCGCCGACACCGCCTGCAACGCCAAGTACCCGCATCCCGGCGCCGACCTCGACGGCGTGGCCGCCAAGCTGCTGGCCGCTCCCGTGGTCCAGAACGGCCAGAGCTACACCGCCGACCTGCTGGGCGGCTTCCTGATGGACGCGGCCTATAGCGGTCCCGACGCCCGAGCCCTGCCCGCCACGGTCGCCAAGTTCGCGGCCGGCGACCTGTCGGCCCTGGACGAGACCCGCGAGGGGGCCGGCTATCGCGAGGCCCAGTTCTTCACCCACCTGTGCAAGGAAGAGTTCCCGTTCGAGAGCGAGGCGGCCACGCGCCAGGGTGCCCAGCGCGACGTGGTCAGCCGCCTGACGGAAAAGTCGTTCGGTCGCCTGTTCCAGGTCTGCAAGGCCTATGACGTCGGCGCGCCCGACCCGGTCGAGGCCCAGCCGGTCTCCAGCCCGATCCCGACCCTGTTCCTGGCCGCCGAGATCGACCCGGGCTGCCCGCCTTCCGTGGCCAAGGCGGCGGTCAGCCGCTTCCCCAAGGGCCAGCTGACGATCATCCCCAACACCACCCACGGCGTCTCGCGCGGCAGCGCCTGCGCCCGCAAGATGATCCGCGGCTTCCTGGCCGACCCGACCGCCCCGATCGACCAGAGTTGCCTGCACCCGGAGCACGACAAATTCGTGTTTGATCTGGACTGAGCTTAGCGCGGCGAACACTTGCCCCCTACGGACCGCTTCGCGGTCGTCTTCCCCCAAAGGGGGAAGAGCTTCGCGCTTGAGCCTCCGCTCCCTACGGGGGCGGACAGGCGGCGTAGCCGCCAGGTGGGGGCAAGTGCGTGTGATCCCACGTCATTCCATCGGGGTTTTCCGAACCGCCGGTAGGACTTCGCACCATGGCGCGCCTTCGCCCCGCGCCGGATAGTCCTTGCGGGTCCGCACGGGCTCGGCGGAGGCCTATCGTGAAACAGCGCCGTTTCTGGCCGCTCCTCGTGGGGATGGCCGCCGCCTGCCTCTCCCCCGCCCTGGCCCACGCCCAGGACAGCGACGCCGAACTGGCCAAGAAGCTGTCCAACCCGGTCGCCAGCCTGATCAGCGTGCCGTTCCAGCAGAACTACGACTGCTGCTATGGCCCCGAGAAGGGCGGGCGCTACACTCTCAACATCCAGCCGGTGATCCCGCTGTCGCTGAACGACGACTGGAACCTGATCGTCCGCACCATCGTGCCGATCGTGAAGCAGGAGCACACCCAGCCCGGCGACGACACCGCCTTCGGCCTCAGCGACACTACCCAGAGCTTCTTCTTCGCGCCCAAGGCCGAGCACAACGGCCTGGTCTGGGCCATAGGCCCGGCCATCCTCTGGCCGACCGGCGAGTCGGATCTGGGGACGAAGAAGTGGGGCGCTGGCCCCACCGGCCTCCTGCTGAAGCAGGATCACGGCTACACCTACGGCGTGCTGGCCAATCACCTCTGGTCCTTCGCCGACGCCGGCGGCCACGACCGGCCCGACGTCAGCCAGACCTTCATCCAGCCGTTCTTCAGCTACACCAACAAGCACGCCACCACCTGGGGCGTGAACGCCGAGAGCAGCTACAACTGGAAGACCAAGGGCTGGACCGTGCCGATCAATCTGTCGGTCAGCCACGTCTACAAGTTCGGCGACCAGCGCGTGTCGCTGGGCGGCGGCGCGCGGGCCTACGCGGCCCAGGACGGCGTCGGCCCGGAATGGGGGCTGAGGTTCGTGGCCACCTTCCTCTATCCGAAATAGAGGCGCGCCATGACCGAAAACTCTGGGACTCGCCCCGCCCTGCCCGCCGATCTGGGCGCCATGCGCACCGTGCTGGCGGCCGACCGGACGCTGATGGCCTGGCTGCGCACCTCGCTGTCGATGCTCAGCTTCGGGTTCACGATCTACAAGTTCCTGGAAACCGCCGCCAAGGCCGGCGCCCTGGCGCGCCCGGAAAGCCCGCAACGAGTCGGCCTGTTCCTTGTCGCCATGGGCACGGCCGCCATGGTCCTGGGCCTGATCGACTACTGGACGACGCTCAAGGACCTGCAGAAGACCGGAGCGTTTCGCCTGGGCCGGCCGGTGCTGTTCATTTCGTTGCTGATGGCCGCGGCCGGCGTCGCCCTGTTCACGGCGATCATCAAGCGCGCCGTCTGAAGCCGGCCGCCTACTCCACCACCCAGTAGCGATAGCCATAGGCCGGCACGAAACCCAATCCGCTGTAGAGGCCTATGGCCGGCGCGTTGTCGGCCTCGACCTGCAGATAGGCCCGGCGCGCGCCGAGGCCTCTCGCCTCGTGCAGCAGCGCCGCCAGGATCCGGCGGGCCAGGCCCTTGCGGCGATGGTCCGGCAGGGTGCGCATGCCGAAGATCCCCGTCCATTCGCCATCGACCGCCGTGGCGCCCAGGGCCGCGACCTCGCCGTCGAGGTCCAGCCGCGCGAAGCGGGCCGGCGCGGGGATCCGGGCCAGGGCGTCCAGGCGCTCGCGGGCGTCGGCGGCGTTGCCGGCGGCGCTGGCGGTCAGCACCGCCTCGAAAGCCGGATCGGGCGCGTCCGACACGGTGACAGCGGCGTCCGCCGCCCCCGCGATCATCCCGGACGCCTCGCCCACCATCACCAGGGTGCCGTGGGTCGGCCGATAGCCCCGCGCCCGTAGGTGTTCGGACAGATTGGCCGGGACCACCGCGCCATCCGACAGCTTGAAGCGGGCCGGTAGGTCATGCGCGGCGTAAAAGGCCTCGGCCGCATCGATGGCCTCGTCGATCGGGCGGTCGGGCTCGCCTAGGGGCCAACAGGCGTTGATGCGCAGCGACCAGCCGTCCGAAGCGTTCAGCCGCCAGCCGCCCAACGCCCCGCTCTCGCGCGCCGGCCAGGCGCGATCAGCGACGATTTCGAGAAGGCGGGGATCGACGGTCATCGAGTCGTACATAGCAGACGGGCGCCGGTTCGTTGGAACCGGCGCCCGTCAAAAACGCGCGTTTTCGGTGGAAACGTCGCCTAGAGCGGCTTCAGATTGTTGGCCGCGATCTTTCCGCGCTCTTCGGCGGTGTCGAAGCTGACCTTCTGGCCTTCGTCCAGGCTGCGAAGCCCGGCGCGCTCGACGGCGCTGATATGGACGAAAACGTCCTTGCCGCCGTCATCGGGCTGGATGAAGCCGAAGCCCTTGGTGCCGTTGAACCATTTCACCACGCCGGTCGCCATGGAGTGTCTCCTAGAGATAGCCGATCCAATGCCCGGACAAAGCGGGCGGGTAACAATCTCAGTTGTCCGGGGCAGGCCCAAATCCAGGATTGCACGGCAGAGTGGACACGCGCTCGTTGAGGGGTCAATTCAAAAAACAGCGGTATGCTTAAGCGTGCGCCCGGCGCTAGTGCTCGCGCAGGAGCGCCTCGATCAGCCCTCGGGCCTCCGGACTGGACCAGTCGGCGTCGCCCGACATCCGGGCTCGTTCGCGGCCCTGCTTGTCGTAGATGACGGTCGTCGGATAGCCGGCCGCGCGCGGATCCAGCTCGAACGACAGCTTGTAGCCCGGGTCGCGATAGACCTGCAGCGGCGGGTTGGCGGCCATCTCGGCCTGGACCAGGTTGAGATCGCTGTCGCGGTCGACGCTGATCGGCAGCACCTTCAGCGGCTGGGTCGCGTAGGACGCCTGAAGCTTGCCCAGGGTCGGCATCTCCTTCTTGCAGGGCGCGCACCAGGTGGCCCAGAGGTTCATGACCACCACCTGGCCCTTGAAATCGGCCAGGGTGTGGGGCTTTCCGGCCCCGTCGGTGAACACCGTGGCCGGCGCGGCGCGCGGCTGGGCCGGCACATCCAGCTTTGCTAAGGACGCTTTCTTGAATTCGTTGAGGTCGAGAGCGCCTGCGGGTTTGAACGAAGCCTGAGCGATGACGTATAGAACCGCCGCGACGCCAATCAGCAAAGCGGCGCCGATCACCCACTTCAGCGGGCCGAGCTTGCGCGCGGCTTCATTTCTGTCCGACTGGAATTCGCTCATATGACCGACAACGCCTCCGATAAGCCCCAGACCGCGACGGGCGGACAGGGCCAAGCCATGTGGGGCGGCAGGTTCTCGGCCAAGCCGGCGGAGCTGATGCAGGCGATCAATGTCAGCATCGGCTTCGACAAGCGCCTCTGGGCGCAGGACCTGGCGGGCTCCCGCGCCCATGCGCGGATGTTGATCAGCCAAGGCGTGATTGCAAGGGAAGACGGCGAGGAAATCCTCAAGGGCCTGGACGCCATCGAGGGCGAGATCACGGCCGGGGCCTTCCCGTTCCGCGACGAATACGAAGACATCCACATGAACATCGAGGCGCGGCTGCGCGAGCTGATCGGCCCGACGGCCGGCCGGCTGCACACAGCCCGCTCGCGCAACGACCAGGTGGCCGTCGACTTCCGCCTGTGGGTTCGCGAGGCCTGTGAGCGTTCGGCGGGTCAGCTGGAAGCGCTGCAGCGCGCCCTGGTCGCCCAGGCCGACGCCTATGCCGACGCCCTGATGCCGGGCTTCACCCACCTGCAGCCGGCCCAGCCGGTGACCTTCGGCCACCACCTGATGGCCTATGTCGAGATGTTCGGCCGCGACGCCAGCCGCTTCAAGGACGCCCGCGCCAGGATGAACGAGTGCCCGCTGGGCGCCGCGGCCCTGGCCGGCTCGCCCTTCCCCATCGACCGCCACGCCACCGCCGCGACCCTGGGCTTCGACCGCCCGACCGCCAATTCGCTGGACAGCGTCTCGGCCCGCGACTTCGCGCTGGAAGCCCTGTCGGCCGCCTCGATCACCGCCACGCACCTGTCGCGCCTGGCCGAGGAGATCGTGCTGTGGACGACGCCGATGTTCGGCTTCATCAAGCTGACCGACGCCTTCACGACCGGCAGCTCGATCATGCCGCAGAAGAAGAACCCCGACGCGGCCGAGCTGATCCGCGCCAAGGTCGGCCGGATCCTGGGCTCGCTGACCACCCTGACCGTGGTGATGAAGGGCCTGCCGCTGGCCTATTCCAAGGACATGCAGGAGGACAAGGTCCCGACCTTCGAAGCCTTCGACGCCCTGGACCTTTCCCTGCTGGCCATGGCCGGCATGGTCTCGGACCTGACCCCCAACACCGAGAAGATGGCCGCCGCCGCCGGCGCGGGCTTCTCGACGGCCACCGACCTGGCCGATTGGCTGGTGCGCGAACTGAACATGCCTTTCCGCGACGCCCACCACGTGACAGGCTCCGCCGTGAAGGCGGCCGAGACCAAGGGTGTCGACCTGGCGGACCTGTCGCTCGGCGAATTCCAGGCGATCGAGCCCAGGATCACCGACGCGGTCTACGCCGTACTGACCCCGGCCGCCTCGGCGGCCAGCCGGATGAGTTATGGCGGGACCGCTCCCGCCCAGGTTCGCGCCCAGATCGCGCGTTGGAAGGAACTGCTCGGATGATCCGTCCCGTCGCTCTCGTCACCCTGGCCGCCCTGGCCCTGACCGCGGCCGCCTGCGGCAAGCAGGCGCCGCTGGAGCGCCCCGCCCCGCTGTGGAACGCCGAGAAGAAGGCCGCCTACGAGGCCGAACGCCGCAAGGGCTCGGCCACGGCCAACCAGCCGGCCCGCGCCAACGGCACGCAGGAGGCCATCGATCCGGCGTCCAGCAACCGCACGACCCGCGCCGCGCCCCTGCCCGGCACCCAGTCCGATCCCTTCGGCGGCCCCTCGGGCGCCGGCTTCCCCAGTTCGCAGCCCAACTAGGCTTCTCGCGTGAATCATTTCGAATACGGGCCCGAGGGCCTGGCCTGCGAAGGCGTCCCCCTGGCGCGCATCGCGGGCGAGGTCGGCACGCCGGTCTATGTCTATTCCCGCGCCACCCTGGAGCGGCACTTCACGGTGTTCCGCGACGCCCTGGTCGCCGCCGGCGTCGTCGATCCGCTGATCGCCTACGCGGTGAAGGCCAATTCCAACGTCGCGGTGCTGAAGGTCCTGGGCAATCTGGGCGCCGGCGCCGACACGGTGTCGGAGGGCGAGGTGCGTCGCGCCCTGGCCGCCGGCATTCCGGGCGAGCGGATCGTCTTCTCCGGCGTGGGCAAGAAGCGCGGCGAGATCGCCTTCGCCCTGCAAGCGGGCGTGGCCGAGATCAATGTCGAGTCCGAGCCCGAACTGAACCTGATCGCTTCGGTCGCCGCCGAGCTGGGCGTCAAGGCCAAGGTGGCGTTCCGGGTCAATCCGGACGTCGCGGCCGGCGGTCACGCCAAGATCGCCACCGGCAAGTCCGAGAACAAGTTCGGCGTCTCGTTCGCCGAGGCCGCGCGTCTCTACGCCAACGCCAGCAACAACCAGAACCTCGAGCCGATCGGCGTGGCCTGCCACATCGGCAGCCAGATCACCGACCTGACGCCGATGCGCCAGGCCTTCACCAAGATGCGGGGTCTGGTCGAACAGCTGCTGGGCGAAGGCCTGCACGTCGAACGCCTGGACCTGGGCGGCGGCCTGGGCGTGCCCTATTTCGACATGCCCGAACCGCCCTCGCCGGCTGAGTTCGCCAAGATGGTCGGCGAAGTGACCAAGGGTCTCCCGGTCAAGCTGGCCTTCGAGCCGGGCCGGGTGATCGCCGCCAACGCCGGGGTGCTGGTGTCCGAGGTGATCCACGTCCACGAACGGCCGGAGGGCAAGCGCTTCCTGGTCATCGACGCGGCCATGAACGACCTGATCCGCCCGGCCATGTACGACGCCTTCCACGACATCCGGCCGCTGATCAAACGCGCCGGTGAAACCACCTATGACGTGGTCGGCCCGATCTGTGAGACCGGCGACACGTTTACACGTGATCGCGCCTTGCCGCCGTTCGGGCCGGGGGACTTGGTGGCCTTCATGTCGGCCGGAGCCTACGGCGCGGCCATGGCCAGCGAGTACAACACCCGGCCGCTGGTGCCCGAGGTGCTGGTGGACGGTGACAGGTTCGCCGTGATCCGCGCGCGACCGTCGTACGAGGAGATGCTGGCCCGGGACGTGACGCCGGACTGGGTTTAGGCGGCCCCAAAGCCTCCCCCCGTGGGGGAGGTGCCCGCTTAGCCGACGGTGGAGGGAGCTTGCCGAGGTGGGTCGTCTCCCCCCCACCGGCGCCTTCGCGCCGCCTCCCCCACGGGGGAGGTTTTAGGAAAGATCAGTCCATCGCGCCGATGTACGGCAGGCCGCGGCTCTTGCCTTCGTCGTCCAGGCCGTAGCCGACCAGGTACCGCGCCGGGGCTTCCCAGGCGATGAAGTCGGGTTCGATGCGGGGCTTGTCCCAGGGCTTGCGGGCGAAGACGGCGGTCAGGACTTCGCTGGCGCCGGCGTCCTTGACCAGCTTGGCCGCCTCGCCCAGCGACAGGCCGGTGTCGAGCACGTCGTCCACCACCAGGGCGCGGCGGCCGACCAGCGGGCGCTGCAGGTCGGCGCGGACCTCGCAGCGGCCCGAACTCTTGCGTTCGTCATGGTAGGAGGCCAGCCACAGAGCGTCGAAACGCACGTCGCGGCCGGCGCGCCACAGGGCCCGGGTCAGGTCGGCGGCGAACCACAGGCCACCGGTCAGCAGGCAGACCACGACGGTGTCTTCGTCGATGCGCGGGGCGATGGCTTTTGCCAGGGCCTCGACCCGCTCTGCGATTTCTTCCTGAGAAATCAGGACTTCGGGGGCGGAGCGGTCGGTCATTTCAGGATTTCTTGGTCAGTGATGGTCGGCCGGGGCCGGGTCGACCGCTCCGGTCTCATGACCGGGGGGTTCATGTCCAGCCCCTTGCGTCTCGTCGACCGGTGGTTGTCCGCCCACGGCCAGTTCCGCCGGCTGGTCCTGAGCGCCGCGCAACGACGGAGCCTCGGGGTTGGAAACCTTCTCCACATGGCCCGCCGCGCCCGCGTGCTTGGCCGCGCCAGGCTCCAGGGCGAAGCCGATTTCCAGGGTGTTGGCGGTGCGCGGCGGATCCAGCAGGGTCACCGAGAAGTGCCGGGTCTGGCTGGGCGGAATCAGCGGATCGGCGGCGGCGGCCAGCTTTCCGGCCACCCGCTTCTCATGCTTGTTCAGCAGGGCTACGCGCAGCGGCGGCGTGCTCACCGGGCGGTCGGTGATGTTGCGCAGCACGCCGGTGATGGTGATGGCGGCGTGGCCGTTCTGCATCGACGGTTCGGCCTTGAGGTCCTCGACCACCAGGCCGACATTGTTCACCGGCATGCGGGCGAAGGCGTAGGCCCCGGCCGTGCTGGGCCACAGATGGGCGACGTTCATGCGGAACACGCCCGCGGCCACCAGCATCACCACCATGACGGCGACCATGCCGCCCCAGATGATGCCCGTGGTCTTGGCTTCCTTCAGGCGGCGCTCGGCGTCGGCGCGCGCGCGAAACACCTTGGGCAGTTCCTCGCCCGGCAGTTCGTTGACCGGAGTTTCGGCGTCGTCGGCGGGATTTTGAGCGTCGAGCTTGGCCAGCACCTCGGCCGCGGCCAGGTCGGCCGCCGACGGCTCCTCGAACAGGTCCAGATCGTCTTCGTTGCGGGCCGTCCAGCGCGCGCCGCAGGCCGCGCAGCGCACGACACGACCAGCCGCGCCGACCTTGGAGTCATCGACAAAATAGCGGCTGGCGCACTCTGGGCAGGTCAGTATCATGGCCGCGAATCGGACGCTCCCCGCTCCTACACACGAGGTCGCCGATTTTGCCAGCCATGTCCACACGACCCAGCGACACACCCTTGCGCATCGAAGACGTCCAGGATGGCGACACCGTCCCCGTCGTCCGCTTCGAAGGTGTTTCGATGCGGTATGGACGGGGGCCGGAAACGCTCAGCGATCTCAGGTTCACCTTACACCCAGGGTCTTTCCATTTCCTCACCGGCCCATCGGGCGCGGGAAAGAGCTCGCTGCTGAAGCTGATCTACCTGGCCCACCGTGCGTCACGAGGCCGCGTGGAGCTGTTCGGCCGCGACATCAGCCTGACCCGGCCCGAGGACCTGCCGTTCATCCGCCGCCGGATCGGCGTGGTGTTCCAGGACTTCCGCCTGCTGGACCACCTGTCGGTGTTCGACAACGCCGCCCTGCCGCTGCGCATCGCCGGCCGCAAACCCAACACCTATCGCGAGGACGTGGCCGAGTTGCTGCAGTGGGTGGGCCTGGGCGACCGCATGCACGCCCTGCCCGCCACCCTGTCGGGCGGCGAAAAGCAGCGCCTGGCCATTGCTCGCGCCGTGGTCGACCGCCCGGACGTGCTGCTGGCCGACGAGCCGACCGGCAATGTCGATCCGGCCATGTCGCTGCGACTGTTGCGGCTGTTCGTCGAGCTGAACCGCCTGGGCACCACGGTGCTGATCGCCACCCACGACGAGGACCTGGTCGCCCGCGCCAACCGTCCCACCCTGCACCTGGAGCAGGGCCGACTGGTCGACTTCGCCGACGAGGAACCGAGCCAGGACGACTACGAAGACTATGACGATGACGACGACGAGGAGGACGACGCGTGAGCGACCCCTTCTCCGTCGCCCGCTGGAAGCCCGGCAAGCTGCTGCCGCCGCGCGACGCCCGTGACGGCTCGCTGCTGTTCGTGGTCGCGGTGCTGTGCTTCCTGGCCTGCCTGACGGCCCTGGCGGCCCTGGCCTCGACCCGCGCCGCCACCGGCTGGACCGCCCAACTGACCGGCTCGGCCACGGTGGTGGTCCGCCCCCGGGCCAGCGAAAGCCCCGACAGCGCCGCGGCCCGCGCCGCCGAGACCCTGTCGGGCGTCAAGGGCGTCAGCGAGGCCCGCGCCCTGCCCAAGGACAAGGCCGAGGCCCTGCTGGAGCCATGGATCGGCCGCGAGGCCCTGATCGCCGACCTACCCGTGCCGCGCCTGGTGACCCTGGACCTGGATCCCAAGGCCCCCGCCACCGCCGCCGCGCTGGACAAGGCTCTCAAGGAGGCCAATGTCGACGCCGTCGTGGACGACCATAGTCGCTGGATCGCCGACATCGAGCGCGCGGCGCGCCTGGCCGGCTGGGCCGCCATCGGCGTGTTCGGCCTGATCGCCACTGCGGCGGCGGCCGTCATCGTCTTCGCCACCCGCGCGGCCCTGACCGCCCGACACGACATTGTCGAGATCCTGCACCTGTCGGGAGCCGAGGACGGCTTCATCGCCAACCTGTTTCAGAACCGCTTCGCGAGCATGGCCTTCATCGCCGGCTTGCTGGGGGGCGCAGGTGCGGCCATGATCGGGGCGGCGGCGCGGCTCGTGGGGGGCGGCCAGGGACTGACGCCGGTCCTGCCGCTGGCCTGGATCGATCTGCTGGCGCCCCTGCCCTGCCCGTTGGTGGCGGCGCTGGTGGCCGGGATCGCGGCCCGCGCGGCCTCCCTGCGCCTGTTGAGAGGCATGCCGTGAAAAGCTTCGCCGCCCTGCTGATCGTGGTGATGGTCTGGTTCGTGGGCCTGCTGGCCTTCACCAGCCGAGTCGACCAGTCCACGCCGGCCGCCGAACCGCCGGTGTCGGACGGCATCGTGGTGCTGACCGGCGCCTCCAACATTCGGCTGGAGGCGGCCACCAAGCTGCTGGAGGCCGGCAAGGGCAAGCGCCTGCTGATCTCGGGCGTCAATCGCGAAGCCTCGCGCGAAGACGTGCTGGGCGTGACCAAGGCCGTGCGGCCGATCTACGAATGCTGCATCGACCTGGGCTACGCCGCCGCCGACACCATCGGCAACGCCAGCGAGTCCGCCGAGTGGGCCAAGGCCAAGGACTATGACAGCCTGATCGTGGTCACGGCCGACTACCACATGCCGCGCTCGATGCTGGAACTGCACGCGGCCATGCCCGACGTGACCCTGCATCCCTACCCCGTGATCACCGAAAGCCTGAACGCCCACCGCTGGTGGAAAGGCGGCACGAGCGCCCGGCGGATGATCGTGGAATACTGCAAGTACCTGGCGATCCTGGGCCGCGAGGCGTTCCTCAAGCTGGGCCCCCAGGAAAAAGCCGGCGGGCCGGCGAAGGAAGCGTCTTGATCTATCTGCGTTCGTTCCTGTTCCAGCTGTTCTTCTGGCTGTGGTCGGTGGCCTGGGCCATCGGCATGATCCTGACCTATCCGCTGCCGCGCCGGTTCAACACCTGGTCGCTGTCGACCTGGTCCAAGGGCCTGATCTGGGGCCTGCGCTGGCTGGCCGACATCAAGGTCGAGGTGCGCGGCGAGCAGTATCGCCCGACGGGTCCGGCCCTGGTCGCGCCCAAGCACCAGTCGATGTTCGACGTGTTCAGCCAGTTCGCCCTGCTGCCCGACGCCTGCTTCGTGATGAAGAAGGAGCTGTTGATGGTGCCGCTGTTCGGCTGGCACGGGCTGAAGGCCGGCATGATCGTGGTCGACCGCGGGGGCCATTCCACCGCGCTGAAGAAACTGGTGCGCGACGCCGTCGACCGGATGAAGGAAACCCGCCAGGTCGTGATCTTCCCGGAAGGCACGCGCGGCGACGTCGGGGTTCCCGGCGACTACAAGCCTGGCATCGCCGCCCTCTATCGCGAGCTGAACCTGCCGGTCACGCCGCTGGCCCTGAACTGCGGCGTCCACTGGCCGCGCGGCAAGTTCCTGATGCCGCCCGGCACGATCGTCTTCGAATACCTGCCGCCCATCCCCGCCGGCCTGAAGCGCGGCGAGTTCATGCGCGAGCTGCAGACCCGGATCGACACCGCGACCAAGGCGCTGGAGGACGCGGGGCTGTAGCTAGGCCTCGACGGTCACCGCTTCGAAGAACCCCATCAGCCAGTCGTTGGCGAACAGGTCCAGCACCAGGTGCACGCGGTCGCTCGCCCCGCGATTGGCCACCGCGTGCGGATCGCCCAGGCGCAGGTACCAGACCTGCCCCTCCCGCATCTCGACCCGTCGGCGATTGAGCAGGAACTCTACATCGGGGTTGGTGGTCACAGGGATGTGGATCCGGACCGACCCGCTCTCCACACCCATGTCCAGGTCGGTGTGCTCCTTGATCACCGAGCCGGGGGTCAGCCGCATCAGCCGCACGCTGCGCACCGGGCAGTCGAACGTGGCGATCACCTCGCGGAAATAGGGGCAGGCCTCCAGGAATGGCGTGTCGACGAAGTCGGTGGCCACCGGATCCGAATAGATCATCCGGACCGGATGCTTTTCACCGGCCATGCAGCGCAGGGGAATCACGCTCCAGTCGCCCTCGTAGTTCTGCCGCACGAAGTGGGCCGTCCAGGGCGTGGCCGCCAAGGCCTCCAGGTCTTGCCGCAGCAGGACCGGATCGAAGTGAAGCGGCAGTTGCAATCTGTCCGGGTAGGCCATCCAGTGACGCTATTGCGGGGCGAGCGACGCCACAAGGGCGGAGGGGCGATGACGGCGGGCCTGCAGGCGTTGCGCGAGCGGGTTCTCGACGACCCCGTCGCGCAGGAGACCCTAGACGCGATCGAGGACTTCGAGGCGTTCGCCGCTCGGGCCGCCGACCTGGCGAGCGCGCGCGGCCTCAACATCGACGCCGCCGACATCCGCGCCGCCGTCCATGACGCCTTCGCCCCGCCGATCACGCGCGCCACCGCGCCCCAGGGCTGGCTGCCGGCCAAGGTCACGTCGCATGACGGCCATCCGGCCGTGACTTGGCTGCGGTTTGGACGCTGGCGATTGACCCAGCCCTTCTACGACGACGATCTGATGCGCGCGCGCCTGCGGCCGCTCAACCGGCTGATCGGTCTGCGCACGCCCCTGCCTCGCCCTGGAGACCACCCCGCGCGAGATCCCGACGGCCTGATCTTCCACATGTCGCGCTGCGGCTCGACCCTGGCGGCCCAGATGCTGGCGGCCTCTTCGGCCAATCTGGTGATTTCCGAGGCCCCGCCGATCGACGCAGTGTTGGCGCTGGATGTGGGCGACGACGCCAAGGTCGAGTCGCTGAGGGCCATGGTCGCCGCCTTAGGCCAGGCTCGCGCCGGTGAGACGCGCCTGTTCCTCAAGCTCGATTGCTGGCACGTCCGCGACCTGCCGCTGCTCCGCCGCGCCTTCCCGGCTGCGCCGTGGATCTTCCTCTACCGCGAGCCGATCGAGGTGCTGGTCTCGCACGCGCGGCGGCGCGGCGTGCAGATGATCCCGGACTTCGTTTCCCCGGAGCGGCTGGGCCTGGCCCTGCCCGGCGGCGTGCCCGACCTGGACTATTGCGCCCGGGTCCTGGCGGCGATCTGCGAAGGCGCGGCGCGTCATCATCCCGGTGGTGGTGGGCGACTGGTCAATTATCGTGATCTGCCGCGGGCGCTTTTCATCACCCTCCTGCCCCACTTCGGTGTGGCACCGTCAGAAGGCGAAGCGGCCCTGATGCGCACGGCCGGGGCCCGCGACGCCAAGACGCCCGAGCAGGGTTTCATCCCCGATGGCGAAGCCAAGCGCCGGGAAGCCGGCGAAGACCTGCGCGCGATCTGCGAGCACCGCGTGGGCGACGTCTATCGGCGGCTGGAAGCCCTGCGGATGGCCCAGACCTAGGCCGCCGCCTCGCGCGTCTCGACCATCTTCAGCAAGCTCTCCATCGCCTGGTCGCGCACGCCGTCTTCGCGCAGGTGCATCACCAGATCGCGCAGATAGTCGATGTTGCGACCCGACAGCCCGGTCGCCCCGGCGATCAGCCCGGCCTGCTGCTCCAGGGTCAGCGCGCCCGCCCACTGGCTGTGCTTCATGTCCGAGAGGAAGACGAGTGACTTCACCTTCCCGTTTCCATCGATCTTCAGGTCGGACCAAGCCTCGAAATAGGTCTCGGTCGGCTGCTCCCGCTCGCGCAGATAGGCGTAGACTTCGGGCCAGGCTGCGCCCGCGACTCGGTAGGCCACGCCGCGCACCGCGCCGCCCGGCGCCAGGCCCAGCACCAGGCCCGGCCGCTCGTACGTGCCCCGGTGATGGACCGAATAGATGCAGAAGGCCCGGCGACGCCCATGGAGCACGGCCGTTCTTCGCTCTATGAACGGGAACCCGGGCCGCCACATCAGCGATCCATATCCGAACACCCAGCGATCTTCGCTGCCTGCCCCCTTGTCCATAACGCTCATTACTGTTCCCGACCGGAGCCGCCCATTCCATGACCCATAGCGCCGCCGTCCCGTCCCGCAAGCCCCGGCGTCGCGGTCTGCTGGCGCCTTTTGTGGTGTTGCTGATAGTTGCCGTGGGTTGGAGCATCGGCTGGCTGTGGCTGCGCGGCCAGACCGAGCAACGGATGGACGCCACCGCCCTGTCGCTGAAGTCGCGCGGCTACGACCTGTCGTGGGAAAGCCGCACCTTCAGCGGCTATCCGTTCCGCATGGACGTCAAGCTGGTCAACGCCCGGGTGGCCGAGCCGTCGGGCTGGGCCCTGCGGGCGCCGGTGCTGAACGGCGAGGCCAACGCCTATGACATCGGCCACTGGGTGGTCGTCGCGCACCAGGGCGTGGTCATGACCCGACCGATCAACGGCGACGTGGCCATCACCGGCCAGGCCCTGCGCGCCAGCTTCGCCGGCTTCGACAAGTATCCGCCGCGTATCTCGGTCGAGGGCGCGAACCTGGTCTTCACCCCGATGACCGGCGCCGCGCCGTTCCCGCTGCTGTCGACGGCGGGCCTGCAATTGCATATCCGCCCCGGTCCCGACGACCAAGGCGCGATCTTCTTCGAGGCCAAGGGCGCCAAGGCCCAGTTCACGGGCCTGCTGGGCCGCATCGCCGCCGACCGCACGGCCGACCTGATCTGGGATTCCAAGATCAGCAAGATCAGCCTCCTGCACGGTACGAGCTGGTCCGACGCCGTCGACGACTGGTCCAAGGCCGGCGGCGCACTGACCGTTCAGCAGGGCAAGCTGAACGCCGGCGAGGCGTTGCTGGAGGCCAAGTCCGGCGCCCTGACCGTCGACGGCGAAGGCCGGCTGCAAGGCGCGCTGGACGTCACGGTCCGCGAGATCCCGTCGCCCGGCCAGGCGCTGAAAAGCCCCGAAGCCGCCGCCGCAGCCATCGCCCAGGCCCTCGGCCGCGACCCGACCCTATCGGCCACCCTGCACTTCCAGAACGGCCGCACGCGCCTGGGCCTGTTCGACACTGGGCCGTCCCCACGGGTCTACTAGACTTAAGCCCTAAGCGGCGGCGTTGATCGGCTCGATCGTCTCGATGTCGTCCGCCAGCGCGCGCTTGGCCGTTTCCAGATCATAGCGAGTCTGGAGATTGAGCCAGAACTGCGCGGTGGCGCCGAACAGCTTTTCCAGGCGCAACGCCGTGTCGACCGTCACCGGCGTCTGGCCACGAACCAGCTTCTCGATGCGCGGCCGCGCGATGTGCAAGCGCTTGGCCGTCTTTCCCGGCGAAAGGCCAAATGGCCTGATGAATTCCTCCAGCAGGATCTCACCCGGGTGGACCGGGGCGAGTGGATCTGCGGAGCGAGCGATGTCGGCGACCATCGCGATCTCCTCGGTTAGCTAGGCTGGCGGGCCTAATGATAGTCGACGAACTCCACGTCGGCTGGTCCAGCGTCGGTCCACTCGAACACCAGTCGGAACTGATCGTTCACGCGAATTGAATGCTGTCCTGACCGATCGCCCGAAAGCGCTTCCAGCCGATTGCCTGGAGGAATGCGAAGATCGTCCAAAACGGTCGCCGCTTGCAGCATCTCCAGCTTTCGCTTCGCCGGACGCAGCAGATCGGCAGGAAAGCCCTTGCCGGGATGAATCCCGTCCAAGATCGCCTTCGCCCGCTGGTCCTTGAAGCCCTGGATCGCCATTCGCGTCTTCCGCCCTCTGCAAGAAGGCGTATCTCAAAGCGATACAGAATTCAATCAAAAATGTGTCATAGAGCGACACACTACAGAACCAAGACAAACTACTCCTGGCGAAATCACGCCGCCCGCACGAGCACCGCATCAGGCAACTTTATTCCCAGGAACGCGGCCTATTGCGCCTCCGGCGGCAAAGTCTATGGTCCGGCCTCCAATTTCGGGGATAAATCATGGGTAGCGACGCAGGCGACGCGACGCCTTCGCTGGATGAGGTCCGATGGCGTATCGACGCCATCGACGGTGAGCTTCTGGCTCTGCTGGACGAGCGGGCCGGCCTGGCGCGCGCCGTGGCGGCGGCCAAGCAGGCGGCCGGCGACACCGGCTTTGGCCTGCGGCCCGGTCGCGAAGCCCTGATCGTCCGCAAGCTGCTGGCCGCGCCCCGCACCGCCGCGAGCGACGCCCTGGTCATCCGCATCTGGCGCGAGCTGATGTCCGACAGCCTGACGCGCCAAGGCCCCTATCACCTGACCGTCTGGGGCGGCCCCAACCCCGCCCGCGCCGTCGAGCTGACCCGCCTGCGGTTCGGCGTCGCGCCGCCGATGAAGGTGGTCGCCACCGACAAGGAGGCCCTGGCCGCCGCCAAGACCGCTTGGGGCGTCTCGGTCCTGGGCCTGGCTCCGGACAACGCCTGGTGGGGCCGCCTGTTGGCCGAGCCGCGCCTGAAGATCTTCGCCGCCCTGCCCTGCCTGGAGCGCTGGGGCCCACAGGTGGCCTTCGCGGTGGCCGAGGTCGAGGTCGAGCCCACCGGCGGCGACCAGACCTTCTGGGTCACCGACAGCCCCAAGGGCGCCGGCGCCATCATCGAGACCCTGTCCGCCGACGGCGTGGCCGCCGAACTGGTCGCCGAGGCCGGCGGACTGAAGCTGTTCTCGCTGATGGGCTTCTATCAGACCGGCGACGAGCGCCTGGCTCGCGCTCCGGGGCATCTGACGGGCGTCATCGGGGCTGCGCCCACCCCCTTCGACGTGTAAGAAGTCCGCCTCCGCTACCCGAGTTGCCCTGATGACCGTTCCCACCACCGACCGCTTCGCCGCGCCGCGCCCCACACCCAAGCCGGGCATCCTCGACATCGCCGCCTATGTGGGCGGCAAGTCGAAGATCGAGGGTGTCGCCCATCCGGTGAAACTGTCGAGCAACGAGAACGTCCTGGGCTCCAGCGACAAGGCCAAGGCCGCCTATCGCGACGCCGTCGACCGGATGCACATCTACCCTGACGGCAAGGGTTCGGCCCTGCGCGCCGCCATCGCCGCCCGCTACAAGCTTGAGGTCGAGCGCATCACCCTGGGCGACGGCTCCGACGAGATCTTCGCCCTGCTGAACCAGGTCTATCTGGAGCCCGGCGACAACATCGTTCAGGGCGAGCACGGCTTCGCCGCCTACGCCATCGGGGCCCGCGCCTGCCAGGGCGAGGTCCGCTTCGCCAAGGAGCCGGGCCAGCGCGTCGATGTCGACGAGGTGGTCAAGTGCGTCGACGAGCGCACCCGCCTGGTGTTCATCGCCAACCCGGCCAACCCCACCGGCACCTGGCTGACCGGCGAGGAGATCCGCGCCCTGCACGCCGCCCTGCCGCCGTCGGTGGTGCTGGTGCTGGACGGCGCCTATGCCGAGTTCTGCACCGATCCGCGCTTCGAGGACGGCCTGGACCTGGCCCGCACGGCCGAGAACGTCATCGTCACCCGCACCTTCTCCAAGCTGCACGGTCTGGCCGCCCTGCGCGTGGGCTGGGGCTATGGGCCGGCGGGAATCATCGAGCCGCTGGAGCGCATCCGCCCGCCGTTCAACACCTCGATCCCGGCCCAGGACGCGGCCATCGCCGCCCTGGCCGACGAAGACTTCCAGCAGCGCTCGATCGCCCTGGTCGAGCAATGGCGTCCGTGGCTGACCCAGCAGATCGGCGGCCTGGGCCTGGAGGTCACCCCGTCGGCGGCCAATTTCGTGCTGATCAACTTCCCGGCCACGCCCGGCAAGACGGCCCTGGAGGCCGAGGGCTTCCTGGCCTCGAAGGGCTACCTGGTCCGCGCCGTGGGCAACTACAACCTGCCCAACGCCATCCGCGTCACCGTGGGCCTGGAAGACCACAACCGCGCCGTGGTCGAGCTGCTGCGCAAGTTCCTGGCGCGATGAGCCATCCCGGGATCCTCTATCCGAAGATGACGGTGATCGGCTGCGGCCTGATCGGTGGCTCGATCATCCGCGCCGCCCGCGAGCACGGCGTGGTCGGCCATGTCACCGTCGCCGACTCCAGCGAGGCCAACCGCGCCCGCGTCAGCGAACTGGGCTTGGCCGAGCACGTCACCGGCGACATCGGCGAGGCCGTCAAGGACGCCGACCTGGTGGTGATCGCCACCCCGGTGCTCTCCACGCCCGAAGTGGCCGCCGCCCTGGCCCCGCACATGAAGGCCGGCGCCACCCTGACCGACGTCGGCTCGACCAAGGCCAATGTGGTCGAGGCGTTCAAGGCCCTGGACCTGTCCAAGGTGTTCGTCATTCCCGGCCACCCGATCGCCGGCACCGAGCAGTCGGGCCCCGACGCCGGCTTCGCCGAGCTGTTCGAGAACCGCTGGACCATCCTGACCCCGGCCGAGAGCGACGACGAGGCCTACGCCGCCGCCGTCGCCAAGCTGTCGACCTTCTGGCGGACGTTCGGCGCCCAGGTCGAGCTGATGGACGACAAGCACCACGACCTGGTGCTGGCCGTCGTCAGCCACCTGCCCCACCTGATCGCCTACACCATCGTCGGCAGCGCCGCCGACCTGGAGAACGTCACCGAGAGCGAGGTGATCAAGTTCTCGGCCTCGGGCTTCCGCGACTTCACCCGCATCGCCGCCAGCGACCCGACCATGTGGCGCGATATCTTCGTGGCCAACAAGGACGCGGTGCTGGAGATGCTAGGCCGGTTCACCGAGGACCTGCAGGCCATGAGCCGCGCCATCCGCTGGGGCGACGCCGACACCCTGCACGCCCACTTCACCCGCACCCGCGCCATCCGCCGCGGCATCGTGGCGGCCGGCCAGGAGAGCGCCGAGCCGAACTTCGGCCGCGATCGCGGGAAGCACTGAGGCGTGAGCTGGAAACGCGTTCTCGGTCTGGCCCTGGCGTCGGTCGCCCTGGCGCTGGTTGTCTGGGGATTGTTCTTCGCCAAAATGTCGATGGTGTCGATCAAGATCGACCTGCCGCCGGCCACGCCGGCTCGGGCCGTTCCCAAGCCAGTCGAAATCTTCATCGATGCAGACGGCTCGCTGCAGGTCGACGGCCGGCCGTCGAGCCTGGACACCTTGGCCCACGACGTCGCCGCAGCTTCCCCGCTAAGTGACAAGAGCCAGCAACAGGTGAGGATCCGAGCCGTCGAGACCGTGAGCTACCACAGCTACATGGCAGTGCTGGAAAGGCTGCGCGGCGCCGGCTGGTACAAGGTCGGCATTGCCAACGTGACCATTCCGAACTGACCGGACCGCCAAACGGCCGATGCGCACGCCGCAATACGGCCGCAACATGCCGCGCTGATGGTCGCCACAAGGGACATCCCCAGAAGGAAACACCTATGCGCCGCAAGATCGCCGCTCTCGCTCTGACCACCCTCGCGACCCTCGCCGCCGGCTCGGCGATGGCCCAGATGCCGTCGCCCGACAAGATCCACAAGGCCTGGGACAAGAACGCCGACGGCGTCGTCGACAAGGCCGAATGGGTCGCCGCCGGCCGCAAGGAAGAGCGCTTCGCCCAGGTCGACGCCGACGGCGACGGCAAGATCACCGTGGAGGAACTCACCACCGCCATGTCGAAGATGAAGGCCCGCCGTCAGCAACAGGGCGACGCCCCGCAGACCCCGCCGCCGGCGGACCACTAGGGCCATCACGGAAGCGTGGCTTTAAGGTCACGCTTCCCGCAACCTTGAATTTCACCACTTCCCAGGCTTGGGCGAACGCTGTAATCGTCCGCCTCCCGTAAGGAAGAGACCCGTGGCGCACAAAGCCCCAACCTATCTGCCCGCAACCAATCAGTTTGACCGCCAGGTCGAACGGATGGGCGCGTGCGCGTCGGTAGGGGTTCCGGTCTAGGGTTCGTCTGAACTCGGGATGTTCGTAGGAGCCCCTCCTGGCCTGGCCGGAGGGGTTTCTTCGTTTTGTGCGGGAAGTTCTCCGACCAAGTCGCCAGGAGGGGCGGTTTGGAAAAGGAGAAGCCCATGAGCGGCTTCACACACATCGAAAGCGACGGCGCGCCGATCAAGGCGTGGACCCATGGCGTACCCATCGAGGACTCCGCCCTCAAGCAGCTGCGAAACGTCGCCGCCCTGCCCTTCATCCACAAGCACGTGGCGGTGATGCCCGACGTGCACTGGGGGATGGGCGCGACGGTCGGCTCGGTGATCCCCACCAAGGGGGCGATCATCCCGGCCGCCGTGGGCGTCGACATCGGCTGCGGCATGATGGCGGTGCGCACCTCGATCCGCGCCGAGCACCTGCCCGACAACCTGTTCGGGATCCGCTCGGACATAGAGGCGGCGGTGCCGCACGGCCGGACCGACAACGGCGGGCGCAACGACAAGGGCGCCTGGCAGTCGGAGCCTCCGGCGGTCGCGGCCGAGAAGTGGGCGGGCCTGAAGGCCGGCTACGACGACGTCGTGGCCCGGCACCCGAAGGCGGCTCACCAACGCGGCTATGGCCACCTGGGCACGCTGGGCACCGGCAACCACTTCGTAGAGCTGTGTCTCGACGAGGCCGGCGACGTCTGGGTGATGCTGCACTCGGGCTCGCGGGGCGTCGGCAACCGCTTCGGGACCTACTTCATCGAGCGGGCCAAGTACGAAATGCGGCGCTGGTACATCAACCTGCCCGACGAGGACCTGGCCTACTTCGCCGAAGGCAGCGAAGGCTTCATCGACTACGTCCGGGCCGTGTCCTGGGCGCAGAAGTACGCCTTGGCCAACCGCGAGGTGATGATGGACCAGGTGCTGTCGGTGCTGAAGCGGACCTTCCCGGATCTCGTGACCACGCAGCATGCGGTGAACTGCCACCACAACTACGTGTCGCGGGAAAAGCACTTCGGCAAGGACGTCTACCTGACCCGGAAGGGCGCGGTGTCGGCCAAGGACGGAGAGCTGGGGATCATCCCGGGCTCGATGGGCGCCAAGTCGTTCATCGTGCGCGGCCGGGGCAACCCGGACTCGTTCTGCACGTGCTCGCACGGCGCCGGACGGGCGATGAGCCGGAACGAAGCCAAGCGCCGGTTCACGATCGCCGACCACGTGGCCGCCACCGCCGGCGTCGAGTGCCGCAAGGACGCCGACGTGATCGACGAAACGCCGATGGCCTACAAGGACATCGACGCCGTCATGGCCGCCCAGAGCGACTTGGTGGACATCGTCCACACGCTGCGCCAGGTCGTTTGCGTCAAGGGCTAGCGGACGCCGTCCGGTCTCGCGACCGGACGGCGTTTCGCGTTGGGACTATTGGAACAGCTGGTAGATCACCGAGGCGACGACGCCGGTGGCGACCGCGGTCAGGACCACGTCGTTGTTGACGCGGACGTATTGATAGCCGCGCGGCGGGGCGCTCAGGCCGTAGTGGCGGTAGTCGACCGTGTAGGCCTTGCCGCGATAGGCGCTCGGCAGCTTGTCGCCGCGATGCCACTGGCGCGCCTGATAGCCGCGCGGCGGCTGATAGCGGCTGGGGGCCTTGTAGCGCTTGGAAGCGTTGCGCTCGTAGTTGTTGTTGTCGCCGCGCTGGTCATGACGGTCGTCGTCATGACGGCCCGGGCCTTGCTGCTGGTGCTGGTCGGGGCGCTGAGGACCCGGTTGCGCGCTGGCGACGCCGGCCGAAGCCACGATGGACAACGCGACCGCGGCGGTCAGAAACTTCTTCATGGCTCTTGTCTCCTTGCCGGCGGGCCGCCCGCTTGACGACCTCGTCTCGACGTTTCGGTTATGCGCTGCGGCGTTTGAGCCGTGACTGAACGCCAGCCACGGCCAAGGTTCACCCTAGCGACACCATGTGACCGCAATCACGTAATGCGGTGACCAAAGCTGGGCCGTTTGGTTGCCGCCCCGCCTCTAAGTTGCGATCTGGAAATAAAGTGTAGGGTTGCGGGCGAGCCCGCGCCTCGGGTCAGGTGATGTGCTTGGCGCTGGGCGGATCGCTGGCCGGGAAGCTTTCCTCCAGGCTTTCGTCGATCAGGGCTTCCTGGCGATCCTCGGCCTGGTCGAGATGGTCGGCCAGGTGGTCGGGCTTTTCGCCGTCAGGCAGCGGCTCGACCTTGCGGCTGGTCGGCGTCTCTTCGGTCTGGAAGGCTTCCTTGACGTCGGTCTCGGAGACCCGATCCTCGGGATGGCCGGGCTGGCCCAGATCCTGGGCCTGGGAGAAATCGCCCAGCACGCCGGGTTGCGAGCCGTCTTGCGGCACGATGGTGTCAGCCATGATGATGTCCTTGGGTTGGACCCGATCAACGGCTCCGGTCGACATCGCGTTCCATCGCCAAGGCTTGCTGGCCTAGGCCTAGCGAGCCTTCAGCTCGACCAGGTCCCAGGCGTCGCCGACCTTGTGGAATTTGAACGCCACGCGGGCGCCGGGCGTCAGCGGCGCCTCGGCCAGGATGTCGCCATAGCCCTGGAACACGGTGCGGCCGGCCGCCAGCTTGGCCGCGCTCGCGCCCTCGTGATCGAGCGTTACCGCCTGGCCATTCAAGGCCGCGATCACGCCGATTGAGTCGTATTCCGGACCTGTCGGAACCGCCGCCGCAACGGCCGCGGGCGCTTCCGAAGCGGTTTTTGCCGACTTACCCGGACCGCACGCGGCAAGCACGGATACCAAAACGATAGACGAAATAATGTTTATTTTCATGATGTTAACGAAATTCACGCGTCAGCCAAACGATCCGAACCCGTCATTCATACAAGGTTTTTTGCCGCAAGTGCGAAAAGCACGGCGATTGTGGTAGCGATTTTGTGATCGAAGTTTTACTCTAAGAGAACCGGCGGCTCTCCACGCCGGTCGTCGAGACACGCCAGACCGTCCCGCTGAACCCGTCCGACCTTAGCCGGTCATGGCGCGTCCCGTGAAGCCGGTCCTGCGCCGCTCGAAGCCCCCTTCGGAGAGGCCCGGCCTTCAGACGGCCGGACAGCCCGAGACGGACCTGATGAGCGAACGCGGCGCTTTCTTCGACCTGACCTCCTCGCGGAGCGTCGCCTTTGAGACGGTGATCTCCTCGCACGATCGGGTCGAGATCCCTGTCGACGCGCCCCTGGCCATGCCGGTCCAGCCGCTGGCCTTCTGGCAGGGCGAGGCCAAGCCGGCCGCCACCGCGCCCAATAACACCCTTTGGGAGAACCTCACCCTGCGCCGCTGGGGCGTGTTCGTCGCCACCGCGATCATGGCCTTCGCCGGCTGGAAGGCCACCTACGACACCATCGCCCTGGGCGGCGTGACGCGCCTGGAAGCCGTCTGCCTGACCCTGCTGGCCCCGCTGTTCCTGGCCCTGGCCCTGTGGTTCTGCACCGCCGTGGTCGGCTTCGTGGTGCTGCTGGGCAAGCCCAAGGACCCGCTGGGCATCGACGACAGCGCGTCCTCGCCCATGCCCAAGCCCAAGGCCCGCACGGCGATCCTGATGCCGGTGCACAACGAGGACGCCGCCGAGGTGTTCGCCCGCCTGCGCGCCATGGACGCCTCGCTGCACGAGACCGGCAATAGCCGCGCCTTCGACATCTTCATCCTCAGCGACACGCGCGACGCCGCCGTGGCCCTGGCCGAGCAGGCCTGCTTCGCCCGCTTCCGCCGCGAGGCCAACAGCCACGTCTTCTATCGCAAGCGCACCGAGAACAAGGGCCGCAAGGCCGGCAACATCGCCGACTGGGTGGCCCGCTGGGGCGGCGACTACGAACACATGCTGGTGCTGGACGCCGACAGCCTGATGACCGGCGAGGCCATGGTTCGCCTGGCCGACGCCATGGAGCGTCATCCGCGCGTGGGCCTGATCCAGACCATGCCGATGATCATCAACGGCCAGACGATCTTCGCCCGCACCCTGCAGTTCGCCACGCGCCTTTACGGCCGCGTCGCCTGGACGGGCCTGGCCTGGTGGTCGGGTTCGGAAAGCAGCTTCTGGGGCCACAACGCCATCGTCCGCACCAAGGCCTTCGCCGAAACCTGCGGCCTGCCCAGCCTGGACGGCCCCAAGCCGTTCGGCGGCGAGGTGATGAGCCACGACGCCCTGGAAAGCGCCCTGCTGCGCCGCGGCGGCTGGGGCGTGCACCTGGCCCCCTATCTGGGCGGTTCATACGAAGAGAGCCCCTCCAACCTGCTGGACTTCGCCACCCGCGACCGCCGCTGGTGCCGGGGCAACGTGCAGCACATCCCGCTGGTCGGCCTGCCCGGCCTGCATTGGATGAGCCGCCTGCACCTGGTGATCGGCGTGCTGAGCTATGTGCTCTCGCCGCTGTGGTTCGTAGCCCTGTCGTCGGGGATCATCTCGCGCATGCTGATGCCCGAGCTGAAGAAGGCCGCCTTCACCATGGCCGACCTGCAGGCCGCAGCCCACGCCCTGATCGACTGGCGCGAGATCCAGGCCACGGCCTGGGCGATGATCATCACCTTCGTGCTGCTGTTCGGCCCCAAGATCCTGGGCTCGATCCTGGTGTTCTCGCGCAAGCACGAGATCAAGGGCTTCGGCGGTCGCCGCCGGATCCTGGCCGGCTTGCTGGTCGAGATGCTGCTCTCGGCCCTGGTCGCCCCGATGCTGATGTTCACCCAGACCCGCGCCCTGATCGAGATCCTGGCCGGCAAGGTCGGCGGCTGGGCCACCCAGCGCCGCGACGCCGACAAGGTCACCGGCAAGGAGGCCTTCGCGGCCATGGGCTGGATCAGCGTCGCCGGCCTGGTCCTGGCCGTGGCCTTCTGGTTCACGCCCGACCTGCTGACCGCCACCATGCCGATCCTGGCCGGCCTGATCCTGGCCGTGCCGCTGACCATGCTGGGCGCCCACAAGATCGCCGGCCTGGGCGTCAAGGCCAACGGCCTGTTCATGACTCCGGAAGAGCGCCGTCCGCCGGCCATCGTCCGCGCGGCCCTGGGCCCGGTCTGCGAGCCTCCCGCCCGCTGGTTCAGCCGCCGGCCCGCGCCGACCGCGATCATCGAGCAACCGGCGGAACAGAACGCGGCCTGATCGCTTAAGCGCTTAGAAGCCCATAGCATCTGGCCGCACGCGTCCGGCCAGAGTAGAAGCGCGCTTCGTTCAACCTCAACGGAGCGTCCGCCGTGTCGCGCCTCTTCAGCGCCTATGTGATCGTCGACTGGAGCGCGGCGGCCAAGCCGACCACAGGGGCGGACTCCGTGTGGATCGGCGTGATGAAGCGCGACGTGCGCTTCCGGCTGACCTTCGAGACCTTCAACCCGGCCACCCGCCAGGAAGCCGAGACCAAGCTGGCCGCGATCCTGGACGACCTGAAGAAGCGGGGCGAGCGCGCCCTGGTCGGCTTCGACTTCCCGCTGGGCTTCCCGCGCGGCTTCTCCCAGGCCCTGGCCCTGAAGGGCGAGCATCCCTGGCGCGCGGTCTGGGACCAGCTCAACAAGATGGTCAAGGACAAGGCCGACAACACCAACAACCGCTTCGGCGTCGGCTCGGAGTTGAACCGTCGGCTGACCGGCGGTCCGTTCCCGTTCTGGGGCGTGCCGCCCAAGGACACCCTGACGACGCTGCAGCCCAAGAAGACCCGCGAGCACGGTCCCGACGACCTGCCGGAGTTCCGCCACGCCGACGTCGCCGCCAAGGGCGCCCACTCGATCTGGAAGCTCTATTACAACGGCTCGGTCGGCGGCCAGGCGATCATGGGCATTCCGGCCGCCCGCCGCCTGAAGGACGCCCGCGGCGACGCCGCCCGCGTCTGGCCGTTCGAGACCGGCTTCAAGGCCCTGACCGAGGCCGACCTCGAAGGCGTGCAGGTGGTGATCGCCGAGGTCTATCCCTCGCTGATCAAGGCCGTCCCCGCCGCCGGCGAGGTCAAGGACGCCGCCCAAGTGCGCGCCCTGGCCGAGCATTTCGCCAAGCTGGACGAGGCCGGCAAGCTGGCCGCGCTGTTCGGGCCTCCGAAAGGAACGGCCGAGACCGTTGTCGCCGAAGCAGAGACCGAAGAAGGCTGGATCCTCGGGACGTCCTGATCCTTCTCCCGTTGCGGGAGAAGGAAGCGATCACCGCTCCTTCAGATCCAGCATCCGGTACCGCCCCAGCAGGAACGCCGCCGCCACGAAGCTGGTGACGATCACCGACACCACGATGCCGTTGACGCCCAGCTTCATCGGCAGGGCCAGCCACCAGGCCAGGGGCCCCATGATCAGGGCGTAGCTGATCATGTGGGTGCCGGCCGGGATCCAGACCTCGCCTCGCGCCCGCAGAGCCTGGGCGCAGACCACCTGCACGGCGTCGGGCACCAGGAACAGGCAGGTCAGGGCCAGGGCCGGGGCGATCAGGGCCAGGGCGGCCGGGTCGTTGGTGTAGGCCCCGCCGACGACATGGCGCAGCGGATAGAGCAGCACCGTCACCACCAGCGCGAAAACGGCGGTGACGCCGAAGGCGATCCAGCCCGCACGGCTCATGCCCTTGGAGTCGCGCGCGCCATAGGCCCGGCCCACCTGCACGGCCGTGGCGGTCGACAGGCCCAGCGGCACCATGAAGATCACCGCCGCCACGTTCAGCACCACCGCCCAGGCGGCCACGTTCAGCCCGCCCAGCCATCCGGCCACAAGGCTCATGCCGGCGAAGGCCGAGACCTCGAACAGGTTGGACGTTCCTGCCCCGTAGCCGACCCGGCGTTGTTCCTTGGCGGCGGCGGGATCGTTCGGAGCCTTGTCGAACACGCCCATGGCCCGGGCGTCCTTCAGGCGCGCGATCACCACCACCAGCATCAGGGCGAAGACGGTGCGCGCCACGAAGGTGCCCCAGGCCGCGCCCACCGCGCCCAGGGCCGGCAGGCCGAAGGTCCCCGGGACCAGCAGCAGGTTGACGGCCAGGTTCACCAGGTTGGCGACCCACATGTTGACGGTGACCAGGCCAGGTCGCCCCAGGCCCTCGAGCCAGAAGCTCAGGGCCACGCTCAGGGCGTAGGGCGTCATTGACAGCGAGAAGACGATCAGCGGCGCGGTCGCCCCGTCGGCCAAGGCCTTGCCGATGCCGGCGTGGTGCAGCAGCGGCGGCGCGGCCAGGACCAGCAGCACCGAGCCCGCCAGACCCAGCCAGAACGCGTAGATCACGCCCCGGCGCAGCACGGCGCCGGCCTCGTGCGGTCGTCCCGCCCCCATGGCTCGCGAGCCCATTACCTGGGTCCCGACCAGCAGGCCCACCGTCACGGTCACGAAGATCGAGGTCGGCGCCCAGGCCATGGCGTGGAAACCAAGTTGCTGGGCCGAGAAGTGACCCACCACGATGGCGTCGGTCAGGCCCATGACCATGATGCCCAGGCGCGACAGCACCACCGGCCCGGCCAGGCGCAGCAGTTCGATCAGATCGGAGACAATGACGCCGTGCGGCTTCCCAGGGCGGGGAGCCGGCGCGGCCGCGGAACGCGACATCGGATAGGCCTTTCAAAGAGGCGGGGAAGGTGACCGATGCCCACGCTTTGGGCAACCCCTGGCCGGATGCTGACGCTTGGAACATCCCGCCGCCCCGCCGGTTTGGAGGTCTCAGTCTTCAGGAGCTCGCGATGCCAGACGTGCAAACCCCGGAATTCGAACCCGCCGCCGGCCGCGCGTCGCAGGCCGAGCGCGACATCCAGACGCCGCTGGACGCCAAGGAAAAGCGCAGCTTCAAGCCCGAGGAAGACGACAAGCCCGCCATGCAGGCCGGCGCCCGCCCCTACCCGGCCCCGCCGTTTCCGGAGCAGCATCAAGCCAAGCCCGGGGTCGAGGCCCGGCTGAACCCGGCTCCGATGTACGACGCGCCGTTCTACAAGGGCTCGGGCAAGCTGGAGGGCAAGGTCGCATTGATCACCGGCGCCGACAGCGGCATCGGCCGGGCCGTGGCCGTGCTGTTCGCGCGCGAGGGGGCCGACGTCGCCATCGCTTATCTGGACGAGGAAGAGGACGCCAACCTCACCCGCATGGCCGTCGAGCAGGAAGGCCGCCGCGCCATCCTGCTGCCCGGCGACGTGGCCGATCCCGCCTACGCCAAGGCTGCCGTCGACCGCACGGTCAAGGAACTGGGCAAGCTGGACATCCTGGTCAACAACGCCGCCTTCCAGGAACACGTGCTCGACTTCGAGGACCTGACCGAGGCCCATTTCGATCGCACCCTGAAGACCAACCTCTACGGCTATTTCCACATGGCCCAGGCGGCGGTGAAGATGATCCCGCCGGGCGGGGCGATCGTCAACACCGGCTCGGTCACCGGCCTGCTCGGCAACAAGGACCTGCTGGACTATTCCCTGACCAAGGGCGGCATCCACGCCTTCACGCGCTCTCTGGCCACCCACCTGATCGACAAGGGCATCCGGGTCAACGCCGTGG
This sequence comes from Caulobacter soli, assembly GCF_011045195.1. Taxonomy (GTDB): domain Bacteria; phylum Pseudomonadota; class Alphaproteobacteria; order Caulobacterales; family Caulobacteraceae; genus Caulobacter; species Caulobacter soli. The sequence goes on from NZ_CP049199.1 coordinate 3,304,582, forward strand.
CCCCCGGCCCGGTCTGGACCCCGCTGAACCCGGCCGACAAGCTGGGACCGGACGTGGCCCAGTTTGGCGGCAAGACCCCTATGAAGCGCCCGGCCCAGCCCGAGGAGATCGCCCCCGCCTACGTGTTCCTGGCCTCGCCCCAGACGTCGAGCTACATCACCGGCGAAGTGCTGCCCATCATTGGCGGGTACAATGGGGGTTAGGAGCGTTCGCCCTTAACCTCACGCGCTAACGAACCGCTAAGCGCAAGCGTTTAGGTTGTCCGACAAGCGCAAAACGCGCTCTCGGCTTCGCGGCCGATCCTGGAAACCGGACGTCGATGTCGTTCAACAGCATCAACACCAATGTCGGGGCGATGATCGCCCTCCAATCGTTGAACGCGATCAACCGCGACCTGTCCGATACCCTGCGCCACATCGCCACCGGCCTGGCGATCTCCAGCCCCAAGGACAATCCCGCCGTCTGGGCCATCGCCCAGAACCAGCGCGCGGAGTCCAAGTCGCTGGACGCCGTGCGCGCCTCGCTGCAACGCGGCCAGTCCATCACCGACGTCGCCCTGGCGGCCGGCGAGACAGTGACCGACATCCTGGGCCAGATGCGCGAGAAGATGCTGGCGGCCTCCGACACCAGCCTGTCCACCGCCAGCCGCAAGGCGTTGAACGACGACTACCTGAATCTGAAGCGCCAGATCGACCGCACGGTGGGCGCGGCCGACTTCAACGGCGTCAGCCTGATCTCGTCGGGCAGCACGGGTCAGATCCGCGCCCTGGCCAACGCCGACGCCACCGACACCATCGACGTCGACCACGTGGACCTGTCGACCACCGGCGCGGCCCTCTCGGGCATGCGCGCCGACCTGTTGGGCGCGCCGATCAGCGCCGCCGAGATCAAGGCGATGGGCGGCGCGATCGACAATGTGACCGCCGCCCTGGCGCATCTGGGCACCGGCTCGTTCGCGCTCGAAACCCACATGAGCTTCATCGACAAGCTGCAGGACACGCTGGACGCCTCGGTCGGACGCCTGGTCGACGCCGACATGGCCAAGGAGGCCACAAAGCTTCAGGCCCTGCAGATCAAGCAGCAACTGGCGATCAAGTCGCTGAGCATCGCCAATTCGGCGCCCAGCTACCTGCTGAAGCTGTTCGGCGGCTGAACCGCTAGTGCGGCCAGGCCTCGGCGAGGACCGTGGCCCTCCCGCCCTTCCAGCTGACCTCCAGGGACGGCGCCTTGGGCTGGCCCTCGGCGAACAGCTCGTAGATTACCTGTCCGTCGTCCTCGGTGCTCTCGATCACCCGCACGGGCGCGATGTTGGGAACGGCCTTGATGGCGGCGTCGCGCACCGGCTGGGGCGTGGCGGTCCAGGCGATGTCGCGCTGGGTCTCGACGATCTTCCAGGCCTCGCCGACCTGCAGGAGGTCGAACTCGATCTCGGCGCCGTCCGGCAACAGGCCCTCGACGTCGTAGTAGCGGCGGTCCGCACGCTCCTTGAACTCGGCCTGCCTGATCTTCAGGCCGGGCGCGGCGGCGGTGACCACCGCGACCACGGCGGGCGGCAGGTCGGCGGCGACGACGGGGGTGATCTTGGTTTCGGGGACGCCCGCGACAGCGGTCGAGGCCGCCAGGGCGAAGGCTAGCGTCAGGATCGAGCGCGGCATGACGGTTCTCCCAGAATTCTCGTTATGACACCGGTAGCATGACCCCGCTCGACACGGAACATCGTAACCCGATGCGCCACCATTGCGCCGGGCCGCCTCGTGCTAAGCAAGGACATCATCGAGTGAGTCCCCATGGCCCAGCACCTCGCCCTCCTGTCCCTGCTCGTCCGCGACTATGACGAGGCCCTGGCCTTCTATGTCGGGAAAATGGGCTTTTCCCTGGTCGAGGACAGCGAACTGGGCGGCGGCAAGCGCTGGGTCGTGGTCGCGCCCGGCGCGGCGGGCACGCGGTTCCTGCTGGCCAAGGCCGGCGACGACCAGCAGACGGCGCTGATCGGTGGCCAGGGCGCCGGCCGGGTCTGGCTGTTCCTGCACACCGACGCCTTCGAGGCCGACCACGCGCGGCTGAGCGCCGCCGGCGTGAAGTTTCTCGAGGAGCCGCGGCACGAGGTCTATGGCAGCGTGGCCGTGTTCGAGGATCTCTACGGCAACCGCTGGGACCTGCTGCAACCCAAGACCAAGGCCTGATCCATGCGTCGCCTCCTCGCCCTGCTGCTGATCGCCCCCTTGGTCGCCTTCGCGGCCCTGACCGCCGCCCCCGCCCTGGCCAAGCCGGCGCCGTTGCGCGTGCTGTATCTGGACCAGTCGGTCGGCTGGAAGCATGCGCCCGTGGCTCGCCCCGCCGACGGCGGCCTCGCGCCTTCCGAGGCGGCGTTGACCGCCATCGGCCAGGAAAGCGGCGCCTTCACCACCGAGGTCACCCAGGACGCGCGCGAGATCACGCCCCAGCGCCTGGAGCGCGTCGACGTGCTGGTGTTCTACACCACCGGCGCCCTGCCGATCTCGCCCGAGGCCTGGGCCGCGATTCAGCAGCGGGTGGCGGCCGGCAAGCTGGGCTTCGTTGGCGTCCACAGCGCCACCGACACCGCCTGGCCCTATGACGGCCCCGGCGAGACCTACACCCGCTTCATCGACGGCAAGTTCGCGGGCCATCCCTGGACGCAGGGCACGCCGATCCGCGTCGAGACCCTGGATCCCGACCTGCCCCTGGTCGCCATGTGGCCGCTCAGCTTCGACTATGCCGAAGAGATCTACCAGCACAGCGACTTCGACCCGACCAAGGTGCGAGTGCTGCAGACCCTGGACTTCGCGGGCACGTCGGTGAAACGGCCCTACGCCGTGCCGATCGCCTGGGCGCGCGAGATCGGCCGCGGCCGGCTGTTCTTCACCAACCTGGGCCACACGCCCTCGACCTGGGACGACCCGCGCTTCCGCCACCAGATCGTCGAGGCCGTGCTGTGGACGGGCCGGCGCGCCGACGGCCGCGCGACGCCGGACACGCTGCGCCAGTTCCTGTGGCAGGTGAAGGCGCTGCTGGCCTATGAGCCGGTCGAGGGTCGCGACGACCAGGCGATCATCGGCCGGCTGCTGAAGATGGATCCGACCTGGCAGGCCGCGACCGCCCAGCGCATCGCCGACCTGCGCGCGGTCTACCCCGCCAAGCCCGACAGCGATCGGGCGCCGTTCGACACGGCCTACAAGGCGGTGCTGGCGGATGTGCTGACGCGAGGCGGCGCCCGCTAGGCCTCGAACGCCTCCGCCGCCAGCCCCCGGAGGTGCTCCGCGATATCCGCCGGCCATTCGGCGATCCGCTCGGAAAAGCCCGCCGCGTCCCCGGCGAACAGCGCCCGGCTCATGGCCTCGAAGCCCGGGCGATCGCCGGCCATGACCGAGGCGAAGCGGTAGGCCGCGTCGCGGGCGGCCCGGCGACGGTCGGGACCCTCGCTCTCGCGGCGGGCGGCCTCGACCAGCTTGCGCAAAGCGACCGACGCCCCGCCAGGCTGAGCGGCCAACCATTCCCAATGACGCGGCAGCAGGGTCACCTCGCGCGCCGTGACGCCCAGCTTCGGACGTCCCCGGCCGCGCGGCGCGGCTTCGCCCTCCCCCAGACGCAGGGCGATGTCCCAAGGGCCGCCGCGCAGATCGAAATCGACCTGGCGCCCCTCGGGATCGAAGATCAGCAGCGAAGCTTCGGGGGCTTCGGCCAGGCGCGCCTGAGCGGCGACCACCACGTCCAGCTTGGGGCCGGCCGCGAGGCGGTGGTCGCCCTCGAACACCACATAGCCGCTCATCGCCGCAGCCCCTCGGCGTGCAAGGTCGTGCGCCAGTGCTCGCGGCGCTCGACCAGCAGCGACGCCCGGCCCAGCCGTTCCAGCCCTTCGTCGTCGAGCACCTCCAGCACCTCGAAGGCGAAGGCCGCCTCGCCATGCGCGTTCCAGGCCTCCTGCAAGGTGCGGCTGGTGTGGCCGCCCGTGCGCAGGGCGAACCAGACGCCGCTCTGACGGGTGGACAGGTCGGGCGTGCCGCCGATCCAGACCTCACCGGTCGTGGCGCAGCGGATGGCGTAGATCCCCGCCTCGACCTTGCGCTCCCTGTAGGCGCGCATCAGGGCGCGCCGATCGTTCATCGTTTCCATGAGCGCTTTTTATCCGGGTATTTTATGGAGTCAATATTACCCGGGTATATTTAGCGTCCGCGACGAAGCCGGCGACCGCACTCACGGCAAGGCCTATGCGATCTTGGCGAGACCTGGGACTGAGTGTGCGTCCCCATCCGCGTCAGCCAGTCCCAGCCGCTCGGTCACGGCCCGGGTCGACGCGCCGCGCGGCACGACCACCCAATCGCCAGGGTTCGAAGCCTTGACCGCCACGACCGCGTTCTTGGGACAGATGTCGAAGCAGCCGACCTCGATCACCCCGACCCTGGCCTTGCGCCCCTTGCCGCCGACCTGCTTGCGCAACGCCTTGGCCAGACGCTGGTCGCCATTCTCGCCGAAGCCGCCGCCCAGCTTCTTCGAGCATTTTCGGCAGACCAGGACGACCTCGGTCCAGTCGGAACGGGCGCGCTTGAAGGGCTTATCGTGACTCACGGGATCCTGCCTGGGTTACCCCCTCGACATGGGACGAAAGCCGCCGATGGCAAGGTCTTGCCAAAGGCGCTAGAGACCCCGGTCCACGCTGGAGGCCCTCATGGCTCGTAATCTCAAGGGCAAGGTCGTCGCCCCCGCTATCGACCCCGTCGCCCAGGCCGATATCGCCTGGTTCGAGGCGCATGAAGGCCGCGTCTTCCGCCTGCGCGATCCGGCGCCGCTGGAGTTCAAGGACCCCCTAGGCGATCCCGGCGACGGCTTTTCCTGGCGCGTGCTGGTGGCCAAGCTGGCCGACGGCGGCCGCCTGCGCCTGCCAGTGTCCCTGGCCTGGGACCTTCACAACGACCACGCCAAGGACCAGCACCTGCGGATGATCTTCGACCAGGTCGCGCCGGACAAGGCCAAGGCGCTGGTGAAATAGGGCTCAGCCCCGCCGCAGCCAGGCCGCCACCGCCCAGGCATGGGCGTCGTGGCGCAGGGCGACCACGGCGTCGCGCGGGTCCAGCCACACCAGGGTGTGGTCGTCCTCGACCTTCAGCGCCGGCGTCTCGCCGACCACCGTCACGACATAGATCCCGCCGTTGTTGCACACCGGCTGGCCGTCGGACTTCAGGAACGGCTGGCTGACCTCGATCACCCGCGCCCCGACCTCGACGACAAGGCCCGTCTCCTCGCCGAACTCGCGGATCACTGCCGCGGTCTCGTCCTCGCCGGCGTCGACCGCCCCGCCCGGCAGGTCGAAATACGGCGGCCGTCCGGGCTTGCGGACCTCGACCAGGGCGATCGTCCCGTTGACGCCCTCGGCGATGCCGAAGGCGGCCCAGCGGTGCTTGTATTCCAGCCCAGGCTCGGGCGCGTCGAACGCCTGCAAGGGATCAGTCCTTGCCGTAGAGGTCGTTCCACGGATCGGCCTTGCCCGAGACGATATCGTCGACCGTGATCTCAGGACGGTAGCCGATCTTGCCCGTGGCGCTGGCCTTCCAGGCGTCGACGACCATGTCGCGCAGCTGGGTCGCTCCGGCCGCCAGGCGCTCGTCGACGAAGGCCTTGGCGCGCGGATCCGTGGCGACCAGGCCGCCTTCCTTTTCCAGCGTGTAGAGCGGCTCGACGAAGGTCACCGTCGTGGACAGATAGCCAACCGTCCGCTGCTCGATCGTGCAGGCGCAGTCCTTGTAGGCCGGCACCAGCTTCCTGACGTCGGCGTCGACGGCCACCGCCTTGACCAGCGGGCCCTCGAAGCTGCCGTGCGTGGCCCGGCTCTGGGTGTAGCCGTTCGGATTGGGGTAATCGCCCCAGCCATTGTAGTGCACCGACAGATGCAGCGGCTGGCTGGCGTCGCCGACATAGTGGGCCCAGACGCCCAGGTCGCGGACCAGCAGCTCCTGGCGTCGCTTCAGATCGGCGACGTAATAGGCCTTCTTGGTCTTGTCCTTCTCGGTCTTGGAGACCGCCTGCAGGATGCGCCAGTAGGTGAAGTCCTTCACCAGCTGCTGGTAGCCGTCGATGATCGAATACGGCAGGTAGCCGGCGTTCCAGCTATCGTGGCCGACGGCCGCCAACGCTTTCTCGTAGTCGGCGCGGGTGGGCGGCAAGGTCTCCACCGTGAACTTCGGCCCGCCGTACATCTTGCCCTCGTCGTCGACGTCGAGGAAGTGGGCGGCGTCGCGGTCGGTGTCGTGGAGCTTGCCCGAGCCCTTCCAGCGGTCCGGCTCGCGGGCGTATTCGCCGATCGCGGCCACCGCCTCGGGCGTGCGCAGGAAGGCCGGCAGGTCGCTGGGGAAGCTCTCGGCGGCGACGACGCCGACCATGCGGTGGCCCCACGCGCCCCAGGCGAAAGCCGAGCTGGCGGGGGCGGCCAAGGCGACGACCAGCGCGGCGCTGGCGAACAGGCGACCAAGGGGACGAGTAGACGGCTTCATGCGCGCTCCAACGAAACTGGCGACCGCGACGGCTTGGCGATTCCGCGACTCGTTCAGGTCCCCAGGACCTGCCCAAGACGCGCGCATCGCCCCAAAAGCCGTGGGCGACTCCGGTTTATGCCACCCGCGCCGCGACCGCCAGCGCGCGTCGCGCGAGCCAGCGAGCGTCAGCATGCAACCCCTTGTATGGCCAGGGATTGCGCTCGCGAAGGAACCAAATCGCGCTTCAAACGATGGCGCCTCGCGCCGCCGCTAAGGGTGCGGCGCGACGTCCGGTCGCCTCCAGGTGGGTTGTCACGGGGCCGTGATCTTAGTAATCAGGCCGCCGACCGACACTCTACGCCGATAAGAGGAACCCCTCGATGCGACGCACGTTTGCGGGATTTCTGGCCGTCGCGGCCATGTCCATCGCCCTCCCCGCCCTGGCCGCCGACTCGGACTCCAAGTCCGATCCGCTGGGTGACCTGATCACCGGCGCCCTGACGGGCACGATGCCCGGCTCGGTCGAATACAAGATGAAGGCCACGCTCTACCACGCCGGCGCCAAGGGCATCCGCGCCCTCGACAGCCTGGGCTGCAAGGTGGTGGCCATGCGCACCCTGGCGGTCGACAAGGCCGTGATCCCGCGCCGCACCGTGGTGTTCATCAAGGAAACCGTCGGCCTGCCGATGCCGAATGGCGAAAAGCACGACGGCTACTGGTACGCCTCCGACATCGGCGGCGCCATCAAGGGCAACAAGCTGGACCTGTTCAGCGGCCAGGGCGCTTCGTCGATGAAGCCCCTGATGGACCTGAACCTCTCGACCCTCTCGGTGACCAAGGTCGGCGAGTTCAAGGGCTGCCCGCCGGAATAGTCCCGGCCGAAGCGCGGACCGGATGCCCGCTCCGCAGCGATCAAAGACCCCCACGATCTAGATCCCCTCTTCATCGCGCCGCGACGCGGCGGCCCGGGCCGCCGCCGCCACACGCAGCCGCCGACTGATGCTGCGGCGAAGATAGTTCATCCGCGCGGCAGTGCGCCCGCTGTCATCATCCATCGGGTCGGCGCTGTCGGGAACGGGCGGACGCGCGGCGCGGATACGGGCGCGGGTCTTGGATCGAGGCATGACATCTCCTTTCGCGGAGGGGACATGCTCATGGGCGTGTCCCCAACTCTAGACACGGCTTGGCCGCCTCACGCGGAAAGCCGCTGAAGGGACGGGGAGGGCTGCGGAGCGCCGGGCCAGGCCCGGAAGCTGTTTGACGAAATACCGTTTCGACCAGGACCGACGCTCCGCGCGATCGTTATCCGGGAGCGCCCGGCGATCGGCCCTGTTCGGACCTCGCCAGTCTTAGCCCCCGACGGGCGGGCCGGGCTCGCGTGGCCCGGTCCCGGAACGCCTGCGTCACCGCAAGCCTGTCGCCTCGCCGGCCCTCATCCAACGCCGTATCTGTGTTCCAGGCCCGGCCGGCACCAGATGGATGAGGTTGGCGGCTCCTTGCAGAACCGCCGCCGACGAGCACGCCCGCTCGACCGCACCCCAAGGCCGCGAAGGTCGCAGGCCTTAGCGCCCTCCCCATCGCCTTGTGGTGAGCTGATTATGCCGTGGGCGCGAGAGGGCGAGGACAGGCCGAATTTCGGCTTTGATTTCGCTGAGGAAAGACAATGGGAGCGACGCGGATAAGGTTTTCGGGCTCGCGATCAGACGGCGTCCAGGCGGTTTACGCGAGAGCGGCTACGCCGCCTGGTGGGCAGCCGCGCCAAGGCCGCCACGTCAGCCAGCCGCGCCGACCTATGACGCGCCAGTGTCAGGACGGAAGGGCTGCTCGCCGCCAAGCATCACCTTGGTCCGAAGACCTGTCACCGGGTCAGTGCGATGCATGTTGAAACGCCGACCGGCAAAGGGGCCGTCGATCAGATCGAGCAGCATGAACTCCAACAGCTTGTTCTGGGGCGTCGCGAAAGGCGAAATCAATTCCAGCAGCCACAGGGTCTCCCCGCCCGACCAGTCAGCGGGGTCCAGGCGCGTACCGCTCTCCAACTTGGCTTCAGCCTCCGGGGTCAACCACGCCCAGAGCCCCAGGCCAAGCGGAAGACGCTCCAAGCTCTCCCGGTCGAGGCCAAGGGCGACGAACCCGGCGGGATCGATGGCGTCGAACCCCGGCGTCGGTCCGAACCGGAAAAGTCGGAACTGTCCGGCGGTCACGGCCGGCATGATCGACCACGACAGATCCTTGATCTTCAGCTCGCGGTGCAGCGGGGATTGCTCAAGCAACCACACGATCTGCCCAAGCACCTCGGTGACGGCGATCGCGCCATGGGACGGGGAACCGGAAATCTCCGTCATCAGAAGGGCCTCATGGTCGGCAAGGCGGTGAGCAACGCCGGCGTGCCAGGCTTGTCATGGGCCGCCAGCCACGGACTAGCGCTGGTTGAGGGATCGAACATCGCCATCGCATTGATCATCTGGAACCGCATGCGAGCGGCCAAGGCGACATTCCGATCGAGCGCGGATACGGCGGCCATGACGGCTGGATCGAAGACCTCGTCCTTCGACGCCGCGCCGAGCTCGGCCGCGAACGGCTGGCCAGGTGTTGAATCAAGGTGATCATGGCTGACGGCTTGAGGCGTCGGCGCGGTGGGTGATTGAGGATCAACGCCACCAATCGCCGCGTTTCGCATCTGCTGAGCATGGCGCTTGATGGCGTCGCGCATGTCCTGTGGAAGGGAGGCGCGAGGCTTGGCGGCCTGGTCGGCGCTGCGCACCGCCCCGCCCGGCGCCGCCGCGCCTACCCCGGCGTCAGCGCCCTGGGCTCCACCCGGAGAACCGTCGCCCTCTTGAGAGCCGCCGGTTGGCCCAAAGGCCAGCATGACATCGCCGACAGCGCCAACGGTTCCGTCTTCGCGCACGTAGGACGCGGTGGCGTAGACCACGTTGTCGGTCGCGCCCTCCGGTTTGGCCCCCGTCAACGACAGGGTCAGCCCGATCGCGGTCACCTTGTAGTCGCTCAGGGACTTCAGTTCGGAAGCCTGACTGACGCCGTCCTGGTTGGCGTCTCGCCAGACCTGGAATTCCCCGAAACGCTTGTCGCCGCGGTCGAAGAACCCGTTCTTGTTGCTGTCGTAGGCGGCCAGGCCTTCCAGGTCCGAGACGGCCCCGGCCACATCGCTCTTGAACGAGATCTCCGAGCCGTCGCCGATCAGCCCGTCATGGTTGCGGTCGAGCACCAGAAGACCGTCGTCGGCGCTCACCCAGCCGGTGGCGCGCTTCACCCCATCGCCCAGGTTGTCGAAAGCGACGTTGGATGTCGCGCGTGACACCAGCTCCACCCCATCGCCATCCAGGTCCAGGACCACGGGCGGAGTCTGGCCGCTGATGCGCGAAGCCAAGGTGGCCCACTCGCCGGTGCCGTCGAAATAGACCGCCTCGACGCCATCGACCGTGTCGACGCCCTCGTTTCCGCTCAGCGTCCGCACCCGCACGGTGCCGTCGGCGTTCTGGGTGAAGACGTAGTTGTTCATCCCCTGCTCGTAGACCAGCGTGTCGTAGCCGGCCCCGCCGTGGATGACGTCGTTGCCCGCGCCGCCGTAGAGGCTGTCGTCGCCCGCCAGGCCGTCGATCAGATCGGAGCCGTCGCCGCCCGCGACCCAGTCATCGTTGCCGGACGTCCCGTTGACGGTCCAGCCGACCAGATCGTCGATCGCCATCCAGGTGTCGTCGGCTTCGAAATAGACGGCCTCGACATTGACCAGGGTGTCATTGCCTTCCGTGCCCGCCAGCGCCGTGGCCCGGATTGTGCCGTCGGTGTTGCGCGAGAAGCTGTAGTTGGTCGAGGCGCCGTAGTAGAGCGCGGTGTCATAGCCGGCGCCGCCGTCGATGCGGTCATCGCCGCCCCAGCCGCGAATGCCGTCGTCGCCGCCCAGGCCGTACATCCATTCCTGGAGGGCCGTGCCTTCGATCAGCGCGTCGGCGCCGGCCGTCCCCTTCAGAGCGACGAGGTCAAGCGCCGCGACCCGGGTGTTGTTGCCCTGGAACAGGACGGTTTCGACGTCGTAGAGCGTGTCCACGCCGTCCGTCCCGCTCGTGGCGGTGATCTTCACCGAGCCGTCGCTGTTGCGCACGTAGGTGTAGTTGGTGCGCTGGAGACTGAGGATCGCCGTATCGGCGCCAGCCCCGCCGTCGAGGCGGTCGTTGCCGGCCAGCCCTTGCAGCGTGTCGTCTCCGGCCAGGCCATAGAGATTGTCGGCGCCGGCGGTCCCGACCAAGGCGTCATTGCCGCTCGTGCCGGTCGTGCCGGGGGGCGGCACCAGGTCGGTGATCGCCTTCCAGGTGTCGTCGGCCTCGAAGTAGACCGCTTCCATGTTCACCAGCGTGTCGGTGCCTTCGTTGCCCGCCAGAGCCGTGGCCTTGATCGAGCCGTCGGCGTTGCGAGAGAAGGTGTAGTTTGTCGACGCGCCCAGATAGAGGGCGGTGTCGTAGCCGGCTCCCCCGTCGATGAGATCGTCGCCGCCCAGGCCGCGAATGCCGTCATCGCCGCCCAGGCCGTACATGGTCTCGGAGAAGGCCGTGCCCTGGAAGAGGGCGTCGTTGCCGGCCGTGCCCTTGAGCGCCACCAGTTCCTGGACCGCGACCCGGGTATTGTCGCCCTTGAACAGGACGGTCTCCACCCCGATCAAGGTATCGACGCCTTCGGCGCCGCTCAGCGCGGTGATCTTCACCGAGCCGTCGGCGTTGCGCACGAAGCTGTAATTGGCGCGCAGGAGGTTGAAGACCGCCGTGTCCGAGCCGTCGCCGCCGTCGATCAGGTCGTTGCCCTGAAAGCCCTGCAGAGTGTCGTCGCCCGCCAGGCCGTAGATGTTGTCCTTGCCGCTGGCGCCGTTGATGGTGTCGGCCGCCGCGGTGCCGTAGCCCACGACGACGTCGGTCAGCGCCGCGCCGGACGGATCGCCCGCGAAGTACAGGTACTCCACGTCGATCAGGCGGTCGGTTCCTTCCGCGCCGGTGCTGTCGACCACGGTCACCGATCCGTCGGCGTTGCGGCTGAACGTGAAGTTCACCCGCTTGCCGGCGTAGCCGATCTCGTCGGCTCCCGCGCCGCCGTCGATCACGTCGTCTCCGGCCTCGCCGTAGATCAGGTCATCGCCGGCGCCGCCGTAGATCTTGTCCTTGCCCGCGCCGCCGAAGAGCTGGTCGGCGCCGCCCAGTCCGTAGAGGTTGTCGTCGTTGGCTGAACCGAGCAGGAAGTCGTCATCACCCTCGGTGCCGTAGTCGCCGGCCATTTCCTGGATGCCGCGCCACTGGCTGTCGGCCTCGAACCAGAAGGCCTCGACACCGTCGAGCGTGTCCACGCCGTCGGGTCCGGTCTTGGCCGTCACCTTCACCGTACCGTCGGCGTTGCGCGAGAACGTGTAGTTGGTGACCGGGCCCTCATAGATGATGGTGTCGTAGCCCTCGCCGCCGAAGATCTTGTCGTCGCCCGCCTCGCCGCCGATCTGGTCGTGGCCTTCGCCGCCATAGATCACGTCGTTACCGCCGCCGCCGAAGAGCACGTCGTCGCCCGCCAGGCCGGTGATCGTCTCCGCGCCCGCGCCCCCGATGATGGTGTCGGCCCAGATCGTGCCCTGGTTGCCCTGGCCCGTCTGGCCATCCATGACCTGCTTGAAGATCTGCTCGCGATTGAGCGTGGCGCCCCCGTTGAAGCGGATCTGCTCGACGCCGCGTCCGGCGTTGTCGCCGGCGCTCAGCGCCAGGTCGGTGGCGAACTGGCCCAACACCCGGATCGTCTGGCCGGTCTGGTTGATCCGGATCGTCAGGTCCGAACCCGAGACGCCTAGGGTGACCTGGGCCAAGCCGAGATCGCCGAGGTCGAGGACGTCGAAACCGGGCACGCTGGCGCTGTCGGCCACTTCGTCGATGACGTCGGACCCGTCGCCCGATTTGTAGGCGTAGACGTCCGAGCCGCCACCGCCGATCAGGGTGTCGTCGCCCAGGCCGCCGATCAGGTTGTCCGCCGAATTGGCGCCTTGCAGTGTCTCGGCCGCGTTGGTCCCGCGAACCGCGATGTTGGCCGTGACTTCGCCGTCCACGCGGATCAGATCCTTGAAGACCATGCGCTCGACACCCGCGCGGCCGCCCCCGCGTTGGTTCTTCAGGGTCAGGGTCTCGCCAGTCGAGATCACCTTGACCATCACGTCCTGGCCCGACTGAGTGAGCAGCACGTCGCTGCTCATCACGTCGGTCATGTAGAGCGTGTCGACGTCGCCGCCGCCCGTTCCGTCGTCGGTGATCACATCGGCGCCATCGCCCAGGTTCCAGACGTAGGTGTCGGAGCCCCCGCCGCCTTTGACCTGGTCGGCGCCCTTGCCCCCGGCGAGGATCTCGGCCTCGACGGTGCCGGTGAGGGTCTCGGCCGCCGCCGTGCCGTTCAGGCGCGTGTTGACCTGATAGTACGGATCGGCGGCTTTATAGGCCTCGACCGAGGCGTATTGACCCAGATACTCGATCTCGAGCGGCGGAAGCTGGTAGGCCAGCACCATGTCGCCCACGAGACCCTTCGTGCCGTTCGTGCGAACGAACTCGCTGGTGCCGTAGAGCACGTTGTCGGTCGCGCCTTCGGGGTTTTCGCTGGTCCGGGTCAGCGTCAGATTGACCGCGCTGATGCCATAGAAGCTCAACGTCTTCAGTTCGCTGGCCTGGCTCACGCCGTCCTGGTTGACGTCGTCCCAGATCTTGAAAGCCGAGAACTGTACGTCGGCGCTGTCGAAGAAGCCGTTCTTGTTGCTGTCGTAGGCGCGCAGACCTTCCAGGTCCGACACGCCGTTGGGCACGTCGGCGGTGAAGCTGATCTCCGAGCCGTTGTTGATCACCCCGTCGCCGTTGCGGTCCAGCACCAGCATGCCGGTGCCGGCCTTGGCCCAGCCCGTGAGATCCTTCTGCCCGTCGCCGTCCTGGTCGAACATGATCTGGCTGTCGGCGAGGCTGGTGAACTTCAGCCCCTGCCCGGTCAGGTCGAACATGATCGGCGACGACGGACCGATGTCGTAGTTGTTGACGTCCGTGCGGCGACGATAGGCGATCACCGCCACGCTCGAGGCCCCGTGGTAGTCGGTGATGACGACGCCGACCTTGCCCTCGTTATAGGCGCCGATCGGGAATTTGAACCTGATGCGGTCGTTGATCACATCCTGGCCCTGAAGCGAGATCTCGCCCGTGGAGATGTGATCCGCCCCCTCGATCGTGATCAGGCTCTGGGTCAGCGGCCCCGGCTCGTCATCCCAATACAGCATCGTATGGATGGCTTCGATCACACCATTTTTGGCGCTGTTGTAGAACGTCCGCCCCCCAATCGTGCCGCCGGGGCGTTCATTTTCATCCGTCGCCTGGACGGTGAACCAACGGCTCTTGGTCAGGCCCGGATTGTCCCAATCCTGAACGGTGACCTGGACGCTCACCCTGCCGACGGTTTCGAAATCGATCTGGCGCTGCAGGCGCAGCTCGCCGGTTTCCTCGTTGATGGAGACATAGTCGTTGGGGGAGATCGAGAAGCGCTGCTTGCGGAAATAGGCCTGGGTGTCCGGATCATCGATCGCCACCGTGCCGATCGGCGTCAGGCCCGCGCCAGGCGCGTTCTCGCTGATCGAGAAGGTGTCGCCCTGCCTTCTGTAGTCGAAGTCGGCCGCCTCGTTGACGTCGCCGACCCACATCCAGGACTCGCCCGGGTCGCCCCAGAGCCCGCCCCCGTCCCTGGCCGCGATCCCGACCCGCAGGCCGATGTCGAGGCGACCGTCGCCATTCATGTCCCGGAAGACGCGATCGGCGCTCTGCCCCATCTGGTAGAGTTGCTCGAAGTCGATATTGACGCCGTACCTCATATAGACGGCGCTGTTGTAGTCGTAGAAGAAGCCTGACGGATCGGAGGTCACATAGACGTTCGCGTAACCGCCGTCGGGATCGGTGGCCATCAGCCCCCGCAGCGGATCGGCCGTGTAGGTGCTTTCATTGATCGGAACCGCGCCGCTGGAGTCGTAGGGCTTGTTGGGCTTTTCGTTGATGTTGCGGATGACCACGGACACGCTCGTCGTGCCCGGCGAGGCGACCAGTCCGTCCCAGCTGCGAACCTGGGCGGTATAGACGATCTGCTCCTGACCGCCGACGGCCTGGACAGACATGCCGTTCTGGCCGGCTCGCGCCTGGGCGATCAAACCTTCGAAGTCGATCGCTCGGCCAGCCCACGTCAGCTGCCCGCTGTTTGGATTGAGCGAGAACAGCGTCAGGGGGTCTGAGACCAGTTGGAAGGTCGGGAAGGTCCTGTCCGGATCGGTGGCCGCGAAGGTCGCCACCAGGCCGAGCGGCGTCCCTTCATCGACTGCGGCCACGACTTGGCTGACCGTGGGCGTGGTGGGCGCTTCGTTGACGTTTTCGATCCGCACCATGATGGCGTCGGTCACCGGCGACAACAGGCCGTCGACGCCCCGCGCCGCGCCTCGGACGGTATAGGTGACTTCCTGAACGCCGTTACCGTCGAAATCGGTCAGGGTCAGGTTCGGATTGCCGCCGATCTGATCCCGGAGCGTCTCGAAGTCCAGCTGCAGGTTCGGCTTGAGCTGGATTTGACCGCCGACGACCTGGAACCAGCCCAGGTTGTCGCCGACCACTTCGTAGGTGACGGTCGAGCCGCTGGGGAAGAGCGTCCCATCCGGATCGACCGATCCGGACAGTGTCGCCACGGTCTGGCCGCTCGTCGGACCTTCCAGGAGCTTCACGGAACCGCCTGACAAAGTGGGCCGGGTCGGTGCTTCCGCCAAATTGTTGAGCTGGACCGTGAAGGTCGAAGTGATCGACGCTCCGCTCGGATCGGAAGCGCGCACGATGATGTCGTAGAAGGACTTGGTTTCGAAGTTGAGGCTCGCGCCGTCCCTGACTTTCAGCTGGTTGCCGACGAACTGGAAGATGTCGGCGTAGGTGTCCAGCGAGAAGGACAGGGTGTCGCCGTCGGGGTCCACGCCGGTGAACGCGCCGATGAGACGTCCCTGCTCGACCACGCCCGTCGAAATCGATTCATCCACCCGCAGCGCGCCCGGATTGTTGATCGCCGTGGGCTTGGCGTTGATGACGATGGCGAGCTGCTGGCTGGCGCTAGCGGTGTTGCCGTTGGCCTCCTTGGCCGTGGCGGTGATGGTCAGGGCCTTGGACCCGGTCAGGTCGGCCGACTGGGTCGTCGGGCCAAACAGCCTCAAGCCGGCAAGGTCGGCGAGCGTCAGCTCCCACACGCCATTGCCCTTGTCGGTTCCCTTGTTCAACGTAAGGCCGACAAGATTGGAGATCGTCACGGTGACGACCTCGGTCGTCCCCTGCGGGCTCACCTGGATGTCCAGCGGAATGCCCGCACCGCCCTCGAAGGTGTTCCCGGTCGCCTGCAGGCGCGAAATGATCGGCTGATCGGCGACCGCCGTCACGGTCAGGGTGAACAGCTGCTCGGAGATCAGCGTACCGTCCGAGGCCAGGATCTTGATCGTGGCCGCACCGTTGGCGTTGGGCCGTGGCGACAGGGTCATGGTCCGCAGGCCGCTGGCGTTAGGGCCACTGACCGTAGGCTGGTAGACCAGCGTGTCGTCCAGCTTGGACGTGTCCGAGGCCTGCACCACCTGGGCGCTGACCAGGAGGTTGTCGTAGCTGACGACGTCGTCGCGGACGTAGAACGACACAGTGATCGAGCCGTCCTCGTTGATCGTCTGGCCGGCGATGGCCACCTCGGCCGTGGCGCTGGTGCTGATGACCGGCTTTCTGTTGACGCCCCAATAGCTCTTCCAGGCGTTTTCGAACGTCGAGTTGGCATGCAGCGTCTGGTAAGCCGCCACTGTCGCGGGCTTGGTGTAACCCGCCATCAGCGTGACAAGGGCCTCGGCGTTGACCGTGGGCGTGTAGTGTTCGCCCAGCAGGAAGAAATCGATCTTGTAGTTGGCCCGCTCGTTGGTGGTGGTGGCGAGGTACCAATCCTTGACCGTCGTGACGACGCTGGTTCCGACCACCGAAACGACCAGATCGTTACCGCTTTTGCTGAACCACAGAATGTTCTGGTCGATGTTGTCGTAGCCGACGACGTCGATATCCTCGCCGTTGGGGTCGAAGTTCCAGATGGTGTCGGAGCCGGAATTGGAGTCGATGTAGAAGGTGTCGCTGCCTTCCCCGCCCTTGAGGATGTCGTTGCCCGCTCCGCCATAAAGCTTGTCGGGGCCGCCCAGGGCCTGGAGGATGTCGTCGCCGTCACCGCCATACAGCGTGTCCGAGCCCGCGCCGCCGGTCAGGGTGTCGTTGCCCGCGCCGCCCCAGAGCTCCACGCCGCCGTCGCCGCCGGTCAGGGTGTCGTTGTAGGCCGAGCCGACCAGCACCTCGATGCCGTCCTCGAAGACGTCGCCGGCGGCTTCGCCGACCGTCCCGCCTGTGACCAAGTTGACTGTCACCGCCGCGCCGGCTTCGGCGTAGCTGACCGTGTCGCGCCCGAGGCCGCCGTTGAAGCTGTCCGCGCCGACGCCGCCGATCAGGAGGTCGTCGCCGTCGCCTCCGACGAGGCGGTCGTTGTCGCCCTGCCCGCGCAGCTCGTCGTTGCCGGCATCGCCCTGCAGCAGGTCGGCGCCCAGGCCGCCCTCGAGCCTGTCGTCGTTGGCCCCGCCGCTCAGGATGTCGGCGCCGTCCTGGCCATAGAGCCGGTCCTTGCCGTCGCCGCCGTTCAGGGTGTCCACGCCCGCCCCACCGTCCAGCAGGTCGTCCCCGACGTCACCGTCCAGGGTGTCGTCGCCATCGCCGCCGACCAGGCTGTCGTCGCCTGCCGCGCCCTTCAGCCAGTCCGCGCCGGCCTTCCCGTCGACGACGTCGTTCCCGCTGCCGCCATCGATGATGTCGCGGCCCGCGGCGCCGTTCAGGGTGTCGGCGTTGACGCCGCCATAGAGGTAGTCGTCGCGATCCACCACGTTGAAGGTGAAGACGCGCGACACCGACAGGCCGTCGGCCGCGCCGGCGCGGTCGGTGGCTATGACCTTCACCGAAACGGTCGGCGTGGTCTCGAAATCCAGACGCGCCCCGGCCTTCAGCCGCAGGGTCAGATTGTTGACGATCTCGAAAGGCGAGTTGGCCGGATCTTCGAGCGTGAACTGCAGCGCGCCGAAGTTGCCGCCTGACAGGGTGTCGGCGTCGCTCGCGCTGAGGTTTCCGATGACGATCGGATCCAACGCCTCGGTCGAGACCGGATGATCCCGCTCGATGATCGAGGTCGCCCCGGTCAGAGCAAGGTTCGTCGGCGCCTCGTTGACGTCCTCGACATAGATCGTCTCCTGGACGGTCGGCGAGGCCAGGCTGCCGTCGTTCGTGCGCAACGTGACGGTGTACGCCACCTCCTTGGCTCCATCGTGGTCGATGTCGCTCAAGGTCCAGCCGGCGGCCGCCAGGCTTTCGATGTCGATCTGTTTGCCCGCCTTGAAGCGCAGCTCACCGCCGACGATCTCCAGCCAGTCGCTGGGCTGGGAGACGATTTCCAGGCTCAGGGGCGCGTTGGCGCGATCCGGATCGGTCAGGGTGTAGGTCAGCGCCACCTTTCCGCCGACGTCGCCCTCGCCGATGATCGCCGGCCGCGGCGTGCTGGCTTCGGGCACGTACGGCGTCTCGTTGACGTCGCGAACGGCGATGTCGAAGCTCTTCTCGGTCGTGGCGGTCCCGTCGGACACCCGCACCCGAACGGTGTAGACGCCGTTCTGGCTGGTCTCGAAGTCCAGGGTCTGGCTGTTGAAGACGCTGAGCACGCCGTCGGCCGAGATCTTGAAACGATCGCCGGCGTTGTCGGCCAGCGAATAGGTCAGGGCGTCGCCCTCGGCGTCGGTGGCTGTGAACTTGCCCACCACCGTCCCGATGGCCGTCCCCTCGTCCAGTTCCAGGACGCGATCGGCGACCGGATCGGAAGGGGCGTCATTGACCGCCCCGACCTTGAGACTGACGACCTGGATGGCCGTATTGCCCGCCGCGTCGGTGACTCGCAGTTCAAAGTGGTCCGGGCCGTTGAAGTCCAGATCGGGCGTATAGGTCCAGGCGCCCGTCTGCGCGTCGAGGGTGAGACGTCCCTTCAGGGGTTGGGCGGCGACGCTGTAGCCGATGATGTCGCCGTCGTCGTCGCGCGCGACGATCTGACCGTTCAACGGGGTGTCTTCGGCCAGGCTCAGCTGCAGATCCGACACGACCGGCGCGGCGGTGGCTCCAGCATGCCAGTAGGTGGACAGCAGCTTGGCGATCGCCTCGGGCATCGCGCTGGGGGTCGCCCCCGCCGAAGCCGCGGTCATGGCCATGATCAATGGCGAAGCCGCGTCCAGGAAGAGCACCGAACCGGCCAAGGCCAGATGGCGCACGCTCGTCCCGCCCGCCGCATAGAAGCCCTGCAGGGTCACCGCGGTGTTCCCGCCAATGACGCTGACGACCAGATCATCGCCGGTCCGCCGCAGCCACACCTGATCTTGGGCGACATTGGCGATCGCGATGCGATTGGGACCTTGGTTGTCGACGATCCGGTCCGCGCCCGAATTGGCGTCGAACATATAGGCGTCGGCGCCGGCCCCGCCGTACAGCAGGTCCGCGCCCGCATCCCCGCTCAGTTGATCGTTCCCGTCGCCGCCAAACAGCTGATCATCGCCGGTCCCGCCCGCCAGGACGTCATCGCCCGCTTCGCCATAGAGCAGGTCGGCGCCCTCGAGACCGCCGAGGGTGTCGTCACCGGCGTCGCCATGCAGCTCATCGTCGCCCGCGTCGCCCGACAGACCGTCGGCGCCGTCGCCGCCGAACAGGACGTCGCGGCCCGCGCCGCCGCTGAGAACGTCGTCCCCAGCGCCCCCCTCGAGACGGTCGTCGCCGTCTTCGCCGGCCAAGGCGTCTGCGCCGTCGCCGCCATAGAGACGGTCGGCGCCCGCGCCGCCAAGCAGGACATCGTTGCCCGCCCGTCCGTCGATCACGTCGTCGCCGCCGAGGCCCGACAGTCGATTGGCCCGCGCGTCGCCGTTCAGGCTGTCGGCGAACCCGTCGGAACCGGTCACGTTCTCGATCGTGCTCACGCCGGCGGCCGCGACGATGACGTCGCCTTGCGCGTCGCCTCCGGCCGCCGTTCGGGCGGCCAGGTCGATGGTCACGCCCGCGCCGGACCGCACGTAGCGGATCGTATCGCCACGTGACTTGGTCTGGTCGTTGGGATCCAGCGGCGTGTTCGAACTGACGCTATCGACGCCGCCGTCAAGGGTGTCGGCGCCCGCGCCGCCCTCCAGCACGTCGTCACCATCGCCGCCCTGGAGCGTGTCGGCCCCGCCCGCGCCGGACAGCACATCGTCGCCGGCCCCGCCCGCCAGCGTATCGGCGCCGCCGGCGCCGACCAGGAAGTCCGCGCCCGCCGTCGCGGCCTGACCCGTCAGCCGCAGCGTGGTCAAGTCGACGGTCAAGCCGTCGTCCAGCACCAGATTCTCGATGCGGCGATCCGTGCTGGATTGATCCTTCAGGGTAACGCCGCCGCCGCCAGCCACGGTGATCTGCAGATCCGCGCCCGACTGACTGAAGCTGAGATCGGAAAGGCTGACGCCCGTCATCTCAAGGCTGTCGAGGCCGCCCGCGCCAGCCCGGCTGGTCTGCCAGATGGTCTGCAGACCGTTGCCGGAACGGACCGCGCCCAGCTTCCACTGCCCTTCGCTCGCCGGCCATTCGCCGCCGGCGGGCACGTCGTGAGGGGCGCCGTAGAGGAAGTCGACATTGTCGCGGCTTTGGTAGACGACCGCGCCGTCGCTCCTGCGCGTCACCGTCAGGCGATAGCGATACCAGTTCGCGCCGACCACCACGCCCTGGCCAAGGTCGGTCCAGGTGACGGCGAACTCGGCGTTATTGAGCGAACCGTCGGCCTTGAGGATTTCCTGGACGGCGTAGAGCCCGTCCCCGACCACGTCGGCGCCGCCGTCGAAGACGTAGGTGTCGTCGCCGCCGCCGCCGAAGAGGCTGTCCGAACCCAGGCCCCCGGCCAGAACATTGTCCTGGTCGTCGCCGCCGAGCACGTCGTCTCCCGACGATCCCCCCAACCCTTCGACGCTGTTGTAGACGTCGCCCACCGCATCGCCAGTATTGGCGAAGCTGGCCCCCAGATAGGCGCGCACGGGCTGCCCGCCGGCGTAGCTGGCCAGGTCGGCGCCGTCGCCGCCGAACAGCAAGTCGGCGCCCGCCCCGCCGGCCAGGGTGTCATCGCCCGAGCCGCCGTAGAGGATGTCCGCGCCCGTGTCGCCGCGCAGCGTGTCGGTTCCGGAGTCGCCCGCCAGGATGTCGGATCCGGCCCCGCCGGCCACCACATCGTCGCCGGCGCCGCCCGTGATCCAATCGTCGCCGGTTCCACCGAGCAAGGTGTCGTCGCCGTCGCCGCCGCCCGTGAGCGTCAAGGCCACGGTCGAATGGCGGCCGGTGGCCGCGAAGACGAAGTTCTCGATCGACTTGCCGACGGAGAACCAGTCCTTGATCGTGATCTGATCGGCGACGGCGTCGAAGGCGCTCAGATCGCCGTCCTTGGTGATCGCGATCTGCAGGTCGCCGCCGTTACGACGGAATACCAGGTCCTGAATGTCGACGCCGACGCCGAATTCCAGGGTGTCGATCCCGTTGTTGGCGGAGATGACGCCGTTCACCGCGCCGAGGTGTCGCCGCAGGGTCTGGGTCTGGTCGCTCCAGTCGTAGCCGCCGCCCAGCCAGTGGGAGCCGTCGAAATAGACGACGCCGTCCTTGCGGACCCTGCCGTCGTCGCCAAGCACATAGCCGTTGGTGTAGTCCGTGCCCGAATAGATCAGATCCCAATTGTTGACGAGGTCATCCATCAGGATGTCGCGACCGTCGCCACGGCTGTAGCGGAAGATGTCGTCGCCCGCGCCGCCGACGACCTGGTCGGCCCCCTTGCCGCCGACCACCAGATCCGACCCTGCGCCGCCATAGGCGAAATCGTCGCCGTCGTCGCCAAAGACGGTGTCGTTCCCCGCCCCGCCCAACACCTGATCGTTGCCCGCGCCGCCGGTGACCCAGTCCTGGTCCTCGTCGCCGGCCACCAGGTCATCGCCCAGCCCGCCCGAACCGAAGTCGTTCCCGGCCAGGCCGCGCAACTCGTCGTCGCCGTCGCCGCCATAGAGGAAATCAGCGCCCAGCGTGCCGATGATGACGTCGGCCCCGCCGGTGCCGACGATGAAGGACGTCATGTCGCCGATACGCAGCTCGTCGCCGTTGGCGAACCGCAGCCACTCGACACGGCGGGAGCTCTCGAACCAGTCCTTGATCACCAGCTCGTCGCCGGTGGCCACCTGCGGATGGCTCCCGTTCGCCAGGGTGACGCTGGTGTCTTCGATCGTCAGCTGGATGATCAGGTCTTGTCCCGGAGCCCCGGCCGTTCCCGACCGCCGCAGGATCACGTTCTCCATCGTGACGCCCAGTCCGAAGACCACCGCGTCGTCACCGCCCTTGACCGAACCGTCGACCTCGTAGTCGCCGCCGCCCGCCCAGTTGCGCGCCAATTGCCCGGCGCTGATCTGGGCGATGCGCTGGGAAAGGCTGTCGCCCGAACCGCTATAGGCGCCGCCGCCTTCATCGAGGATCACGTCGTGGCCATCGGCATAGCCGAACACGTACTGGTCCGAACCGGCGCCGCCGAAGATCGCGGCTTCGCCGTTCGCGCCTCGGTCATCGCCCGCGTCGCCCTGCAGAATGTCCGCGCCGGCGCCGCCATAGAGTTGGTCGGCCCCGCCGCCGCCCTTCAGCCAGTCGGAGCCGCGCCCGCCATAGAGGCGATCGACGCCCGCGCCGCCGTCCAGCAGGTTGCCGTCGCCGCCGGCCGCCGCGACCGCGGCCGCCGCGTCGACATAGATCCCGCCGGCCGCGCCGCTCAGCGCGGCGCGCGTGACCACGCCCGCCTGCACCACGTCGCCCGCGAACAGCAGGTCGTCGCCGTCGCCGCCAATCAGCCAGTCGTCGAGCTTGCCGCCGACCAGCTTGTCGTTTCCGGCTTCGCCCAGCAGGTCGTTGCCTAGGTCGCCACCGACGATCAGATCGTCACCGTCTCCCGCCGTGACCAGGGCCGCGATCGGAAGTCTGGCGCCGCCTCCCGTATAGGTCTGGCCGTTAAGACTGATCGAGGTCGAGGACGATTGGAGCACGTCACCGACGATCGTAATCTCGTCCGCGCCGCCGGATCCTCCGATGAACGATTTGCTCTCCAGGGCGATCGTGTCGCCAATGTAGCCGACGACCTCATAGTTCTCGTCATAAACGACGAATTCGCGGTCACCCTCTTCGTTGAGCTGGGCGAACATGGTCGAGGCAAGGTAGCTTCTGCCGTCGATCGTCAAGTCGATCGCTTCGTCCAGGAACACCTGCCAGCCGCCGACCCAGTCGGTGTAGCTGCGCTTGCCCAGGCCCAGTTCATCGGCCCTGGCCAGGGTCAGGAGCCAGCTGCTGGCGAAGGCGCTGTTGGGATCGGCCAGGATCGCCGCATTCACCAGGGTCGGATCGCTGATGTACGACAGGTAGTCCTGCGCGACCATGACATCGCCCAGCACCGCCTGATAGTCGAACTTCCCGTCCGCCAGCGGCGCGTTGGGGTTGCCGTCGCCGCCACTGGCCGCCAGGTTCGTCGCCAGGGCGCGCTTGGCGTAGGTGTTTCCGCCTGCCAGGCGTGGCAGCATGTCGCTCAGGCCGACATAGACCCCATGCTGGATGATGTCGTCAGCCGTGCGGCTCTTCACCATGGGCGAGGCCGACCAGTAGACCAGGTCCTTGTTGCGCATGCCGTACTGGCCGCCCAGAACGCCTTGCGGATCGAGCAGCTTGGAGCCGGTCGTTTCGATGACGGTGTTGAAGGCGTCCGCGACGGTCTCGGCCAGTTGCCGGGCCGCTGTCTTTTCGCCGCCGCGCTTGGCGCTGACGCCAGAGACGATGAAGTCGCCCTCGCCCTCGCTCCAGGTCACGCTGGCATAGGATTTCGAGGCGCCGAACATCGACCCGATGAAGCCGAACTTCAGCTTGCTCTCCAGCATCGCCAGGGCGGCGACGACATAGGCGACGGGGTTCGTGGGTCCCAGCGCCAGGATGATCTTGCCCGCCTCGATCGCCCCGATGACCGAACCGATCGACGATCCGATCTGGCCGTATTTGCTGCCGGGCGACCAGATCTTGTCGGCCACTTCACCGCCGATATAGGTCGACAGGATCAGGGCTGGATTGATATTTGACAGGCCGCTCGTCAGCGACCCGTTGCCCGCCAGGAAGCCTGGCAGGTTGTGGATCATCTGACCGATCGCCTGGGAACCTAGGGATGAGGACAGGTCGCCCACGACCGTGCCCTCCAGGCCCAGGGCATCGATGAGCTCGGCCGCGATGTAGGACGACACAAAGCCAACGCCGCTGTCGATCGTGTTGGCGCCCAGCTCGTGCAGGGAGTCCTCCAGGACCTTGAACACCGCGCCCGAAGGCAGGGTCTTGGCTACGCCGCCGGCGGCGATGATCTCGCCCAGGTTCTCGAAGACCGTGTCGGCGACGGCCGAGAGCGCCACCTGGGCGAACGGATCGCGCACGTTCAGCAGGATGCTGACGATCGGGCTGAACTGCTTGGCGGCCGAGCCGGCGGCGTCGATGTGGCTATAGACGTACTCGTCCAGCGCCAGCGTCCGGATGATATCAGCCGAATTCTCGGTGGTGGTCTTGCCATAGAGGATGGAGTCAATCGTCGCCTTCAGGCTCTCGGGAACCTGATCGGCCTTGAAGGCGGCCGTCATGCCTTTCGCCTGGCCGTCCAGGACGGTGTAGTAGACCGTATCGCCCTCGACCCGCAGCCGGGCGTGCGGGACCAGCTTGCCGTTCTCGGTCTTGAACGTTCCGTCCTCGCCGACGGCGAAGGCGTATCCGTAACCGGTCTGTCCCTTGGCGTAGACCGCGCCCGCAGCGTCTCGGACCAGGTTTTCACCCTTGCGCGCGCCCTTCACGGCGATCGGCTCGGCTTTCGCCGACATGACCATGACATCCGTGATGCCGGCCGCCCGCCAGAGCTCGGGATCGTAGGGCAGGTCGCCGGGGTCCAGCTCCAGGACCTTGCCGTTGGCGATGATCTTCACGTGGGGCAGCTGACCCGTCAGCTCGTCCCAGGCGTCGGCCTTGGGATCGAAGGTGTCGTCGTCGTAGCCCGGGTGATCGCGCCAATAGACACGGCCGTGCGCCATGGCGCGCGAGGTGATGCCCAACTCGATCGCGACCACAGCCAGCGTCGCGAAGCCGCCAGCGGCTTCCGCCGAGAGTCCAAAGGTGCGCCCCGCGCCGACCTCGATCATCTTTTCCATGCTACTGCCGACGGGATCGGCGAAGTAGGCGATCTTGTTCATACCGTGGAGCAGCGCCTGAGCATTCTTCAGGTTCTTGAGCTTGACCCGACCCAAGGACGCCGCGCTCAGGAAAGATTTGCCGTCACGCGTCACCTGGGTGAGATCCGACAGGCCGTACTCACCGGCGTTCGAGCCGTTGAGCCACTTCGCCATATTTCGGATCGCGTCCTGCTCGTTGGACGACAATTCTCCGAGCGTATTGTCGATTGACGCCAGATAGATGGCCTCCTTCGATAGACCAGTGGCGGCGACCAGTTTGGCGATATAAGGATCGGTGTCGTTGACGAACCGGGCCGTCTTCATCACCTGGGTCAGTTGATCGGCGGTCAGGCCCGTCAGATCGGGACGATACGTCAACGCTATTCGCTGGAAGTCGATGACTTCCTGAAGCGCTCGCCCCCCCTGCAACTCCGCCATGAGGGCGTCCGTAGCGCCCGCCGGCTTCTGCTTCATGATTAAGTCTTGGTAGGCTTGATCCGACTGCAGCAGTTGCTTGAGGTCATCGCTGATGGTCGCCTCGACCGCTGCCTTGACGCTGGCGGTGTAATCGATATGGCTTCCCGAATGAACGCTGGCGCCAACGATATTAGCCAATTCGGGTGAATTCGGCAGCACGATGGCGTTGGACGCCGCCGTGTTAATCGAAAACCCCCCATTCGACTGCAAGACCTTCAGATAACGCCCAACAATATCGTCTTCCCTGAATATTTCCAGAGGGACAACATGGTGCCTCTGCGCACCATCGTAGATCGTGTTGCCGAAAGATCCATTACCGGCATTATTCAGCTTCGCGATTTGCGCCTGAAGCGCTTCGGGAGTGTACGACATATTCTATTCCCCCGTCGCTTGATTGAATATCGTAACCCTTAGATCCAAGCCGTTGCTTTCGAGTAGGGATGCAAAATCTTCTGAGACAAACAAGAAATTCTGCAAACCTTTAATCTGGAAAATCGGCTTGCTCGGTTTTGCTTTCAGAATGATCTTTCGGCCTGAGCCAGGCAGTCGCCCGAGGGAATCCTCTCCGGCCGCTCCGTCGAGGATATTGCGAACAAGCTCCCGTCCCCCGTCGTGCCACTGACCGACACTGGCCTGCCGGTCGAGCACGTCCTCCAGGGCCCAGAGGTTCATCCACCAGTAGCCCTCGATCCTCGAACCGCCACCGGCGTGGCCGGGCGTCATGTCGTTGATGGAAACGCGTGGGCGATCCTTCGACTTTTCTCGGTCGAGGTTCTCGATGAACGCGGGAAAGAACTCGACCTCGCCCGCTGCCGTCGACTCGATGAGAGTCTTAAATCGATCGGAGACGAACCAAGTATCGTTGGCCTCGATCAGATCCTCATACTTCGGCCGATCCCAGGACGAGACGATGAGGAGGGGCTGCTCGATCTCGAACGGAAGCGGCCCGTTGACTTGATGGCGCATTTTTGTAGCAGCCAGCTTCAGTCGGCTGTCCTGCGAGAACGGCAGGCAGGACATGCCGCCGCCGCCGCCCCTCAACTTCAACAGTTCCGCAGGACCTTTTTCGAAGTAAGCAGCCATCGTCCCTACCTTTCGCGTCCAGCTTCGGAGACCCGCCGCACCAGGGGCGACAGCAGGTATTCGATAATTCGTCTTTGTCCGGTCTTGATTTCGGCGGTCGCCGCCAGGCCCGGCTCAAGCAGCACCTTGCGTCCGTCGACGGCGATCCAGGTCTGGCTCAGCCTCACGCGCGCCGGATAGACCGGGCCCAGCTTCTCGTTCTCGACGGCGTCCGAGCCGATCTGTTCCAGCCGTCCCTCGACCACGCCGTAGCGAGTGAAGGGATAGGCCTCGAACTTGACCTCGACCTTCTGGCCGGCCCGCACGAAGCCGGCGTCGCGATTGAGCACCATCGCCTCGACGACCAGTTCCTCGCCCCGCGGCACCACCACCATCAGGGGATCGGCCGGTTTGACCACGCCGCCGATGGTGTTGACCTGCAGTTGCTGGACGACACCGTCATCGGAGGCTCGCAGCACCGTCTGGGACGACTTTTCGAGCGCCTTTTTCAGCTCCTCGGCGCGCAGGCGCCGCGTCGCCTCAGCCTCGGTCAGGGCGTCCAGCGCCTCGCGCGCGAACTCGCCCTCGAGCTTGGCGATCTGCTGGGCCACGCCGCTCTGGGCCGCCCCGGCCTTGGATTGCTCGCGATGGCGAATGACCAGGTCCTGACGCATGCCGATGACTTCGCGGCGCAATTCAGAGACCTTCATACGCGAGGCGTAACCCTTGGCGGCCAGGGCGTCCATGCCGCGCAACTGCTCTTCGGCCAGAGGGATCTGAGCCTGCAGCTTGGCGATTTCGGCGGCGACCATGCCGTCGTCGCCACTATGCTGCCGGGCCTCGTCCCGCAGGGCGGCCTTGGCCGCCTCGTGCTCGCGCACGCGCGCCGACACCAGGGCCTGCTGCAGTCGCGCCGTCCTGGGATCGGCGCCTTGAGGCGCGACGAAAACGGCCTTGTGGTCGAGCGCGTGCCCGACCAGGGCGCTGGCGCGCGCCACGTCGATCTCGGCGCTTCGCAAGGCCTGGCGGGCCTGTTCGACCTCGGCGCTGGTCACGGTCGGGCTGAGCTCGACCAGGGGCTGGCCCCTGCGCACGGCCTGGCCCTCGACGACGTGGACGGCGCGCACGACGCCGTAGTCCGCGGCTTGAACCAGCTTGATACGCCCCTTGGGGATCAACTTGCCTTCGGCCGAGGCGACCATGTCGACTTGGCCGATCACGGCCCAGGCCAGGGCGATGGACAGGAAGATGATCACCGCCCACAGGATGGCCCGGCCCAGGGGACTGGCGGGCGTTTCGAGGATCTCGAGGGCCGGCGGCAGGAATTCCGTGGCTTGGCGCTGCTCGCGCTCGACCGGCGTCTCGCGCTCGAGCTTAAGGGTCTCGGCGACGATGTCCGCGTGGCGCTTGAGGGTGTCGAGCATCACCATCTCACGACACCGGCTGGGCGACGGGCGCGCCCAGGTTCATCTGTTGGCGGTAGAGTTGGGCGTATCGGCCGCCTCGCGCCAGCAGCTCCTCGTGTTTGCCCATCTCGGTGATCGCGCCACGCTCGACGGTGATGATGCGATCGGCTTGGCGCACGGCCGAAAGCCGGTGGGCGATGATGATCACGGTGCGCCCCGCGCCCATGCGCTTGAGATTACGCTGCACGATGCCTTCGCTTTCGGCGTCGAGCGCGGAGGTCGCCTCGTCCAGGATCAGGATCTTGGGATTCAGCGCCAGGGCGCGGGCGATGGCGATCCTCTGGCGTTGTCCGCCCGAAAGATTGGCGCCGCGTTCTTCGATGCGGGTGTCGTAGGCCTCGGGCAGTTCCAGGATGAACTCATGGGCTCCCGCCATTTCCGCGGCTTCCACCACCCGCTCCATCGACATGGCCGGGTCGGCCAGGGCGATGTTTTCACGGACCGTGCGGTTGAACAGGATGTTCTCCTGCAGGACCACGCCAACCTGGCGTCGCAGCCAGGTGGGATCGACGACCGCCAGATCGACGCCATCGACCAGCACGCGCCCGCGTTCGGGCTGGTGGAGTCGCTGGATCAGCTTGGTAAGCGTCGACTTCCCCGAACCGGACGGCCCCACCACGCCCACCACCTCGCCGGGCGCGATGGTCAGGCTGAGGTCTCGTAGGATTTCAGGTCCGTCGGGTCGGTAGCGGAAAGTCACCCGATCGACTTCCACCCTCCCCTCGATCGAGGGCAGGCTGGCGCGCGAGGGCGAGGAGGCCGGCTCGGTCGGCGTGTTGAGGATGTCCCCCAGGCGTTGAACGGAGAGCTGAGCCTGCTGGAAATCCTGAGCCAGCTGGGCCAGGCGCAGCACCGGCCCGGCCACCTGCCCGGCAAGCATGTTGAACGCCACCAGCTCGCCCACGGTCAACTTGCCGTCGATGACCAGTTTGGCGCCGAAGAACAGCAACGCCACCGACCCGATCTTGTTGATCAACTGGATCGCCTGCGAGCCCCAGTTGGCGGTCATCGCGGCCTGGAAGCTGGACTGGATATAGCCGGCCAGTTGCTGGTCCCAGCGCGCCTGCATCTGCGGCTCGACGGCAAGGGCCTTGAGGGTCTCGACCCCCGTGACGGCTTCGACGAGAAACGCCTGATTTTCCGCGCCGCGGGCGAACTTCTCGTCCAAGCGTCGGCGCAGGATCGGCCCGACCAGCATCACCACCGCCGCATAGAGTGGCAAAGTGACCAGCACCACCAGGAGCAGCAGCGGACTGTAGATCCACATCACCGCCAGAAAAATGATCCCGAACAGCAGGTCCAGAACCACGGTCAGGGCCGAGGAGGTGAGGAACTCGCGGATCGAGTCGAGCTCCCGCACCCGGGCCACGGAGTCCCCCACGCGTCGGGCCTGGAAGTAGGACATTGGCAGACGCGTCAGGTGCGAGAAGAGCTTCGAGCCCAGTTCCGCATCGACCCGGCTGGTGGTGTGGCTGAACAGGTAGGTTCGAAGGCCGCCCATCACCACGTCGAAGATCGAGGCGACCAGGAGCCCGAAGGCCAGCACCTCCAACGTCGTCAGCCCTTTGTGGACCAGGACCTTGTCGACCACGACCTGGAAGAACAGCGGCGTGACCAGCGCCAGCAGCTGGATGAACAGCGAGGCGACCAGGACATCGCGCAGCATATGGCGGTACTTGACCAGAGCTGGAATGAACCAGGTCACGTCGAAGGCGCGCGTCGAGCCCGCAAGGCGCTCGCGGGTGGTCATCAAGACAAGCTCGCCGGCAAAGCCGCCGATGAAGT
Source organism: Caulobacter soli (assembly GCF_011045195.1). Taxonomy (GTDB): domain Bacteria; phylum Pseudomonadota; class Alphaproteobacteria; order Caulobacterales; family Caulobacteraceae; genus Caulobacter; species Caulobacter soli. Next base: position 3,334,242 of record NZ_CP049199.1, read on the forward strand.
CGCTCAGCGCCACCACCTGGGGAGTTCCCTCCTCCGGTCGCATGATCAGCGCCGTTTCGGGGCCGGCCTGCAGCAGCAGCAGGAAACGGCCATCCTTCATTCGCGCAATCGCCGGCAAAGGATATTTGGCCAGCGAAGCGCGCACCGGCTGGCGACGCGCCTTGACGTCCAGCCGCTTGGCTAGCAGCAGCAGGTCGTCGGCGGTAAGCGCCCTCGCCTTGGCGCCAAGATCGTGCGCCAGCTGTTCGGGATCGGCGGGACGGTCCAGGAAGCTGAGCAGGGCCACGAAACAAGCCAGGGCCGTATCCATGGGCGCGGCTGGTTCGCCCGCCCCCTCACGCTGCCGCTCCCCGTCAAGCATATACGAACGCCCCAACACCCTAGGTTGCCAAAGGGCACGGCTTAACGAACGAGGCAATCACCCTTGAACCGACGGCTGGCTCTCTGTCGCATGACCGACATTTCGAATATTGTCTGATCTTTCAGATGTTTATCAATGACACCCTCTTGGCGATCGAAGACGCCGCGAGGCGTCGCCAAAAAACGCGCTTAAGTTTCAACGTGCTACAGACACGAAACAAAACCGCGCTCTCCGCGAGCGGAATGAGACATTTCCTGTGGATAAATCCGCCGGCTAGCGACCGCCCCGCCCAGCCTCCCAGGCCTGACCGACCTGAACGATGAACACGCTTCGCGCGTGCTGGTCACGCAGCTTCGCGAACGCGGCTTTCTGGTCTTCGGGCAGCGGAATCTGGCTGTAGCCAAGCCGGGTCAGACACGCGTCGTGAGCGTGAAAGAACCGTTGCATGTCATTCATGCCCTTCATGACGCCGGCCGCGGCCACGGCGGCCGCCGCCTCGGCGTCGCCTTGAGGCCTCGAAGCCAGATAACCGACCGGTGCGTCGCGCCGCTTCTCCGCCGCCTTGGCTTCGGCCAGGCACAACTTGGCGTCGAGATCCAGCTGCTCGGCCGTCAAGCCGGGCCGATAGACCACCGTGTCCGGCGCGCGCGCCGCGCAGAGCGCCAGGCCGGCCAGCGCCAGGAGCAGCCGGCTTCTTCGTGCACCGAGGATTTTCATCAGGACTCCGGGAATGAGGACGGTGTGGCCAAGCCCTTTCGGCGTGAACCTATGGTTCGAACGGAAAGGGTCGCTCAGCCACGTCGCCTTGTCGAGCTTCGGCCGCGCACACCGCGCCGACACGCCCCCGCCCCACGTTCCGGCGCCCGGCCCCGCCACGTTCCAAACCTCCGGCGTCTACGCTCTCCCGGAAATTGCAGAGCTGACCGCGAAGGTCGGGATCTGTCTCGTTTTGAAGCGAACGATGTTCGCCAAACGCGCGAAAAGCCTCCGAACTTCGTTAAAATTCGTTAAGCTATAGCGCGCGCTCAATCGTCCTGACGTTGATCGCGCCATCGGGGGAATGGGCATGAGCAAGCAATCGGTCGGCGCGGCGAAAGCCGTCGTTGCGGAGTCTTCGCGCGTGGATCGCCTGGCGCGGTTCGCCGAAGGCTTGGAGCAACTGGCCGCGCGCTGGGGGCGCGAAGCCCGTGATCCGCGCGTCGCCGCCGCCCTGAGCGAGCGCTTTGGTCCCTCGGCGCCGGAGCTGCTGCTCACCCAGGACGCGGTCGCCCACCTTCTGGCCTCATCGTTCGGCGCTCCTGGCGCCTTGCCGCCCAAGCTGTTGCTGCGCCTGCACGACTCCCTGGCGGCCCTCGCCGTGCTCGCGGCCTGGACGCCGCCGGTGGTCGAGGCGGACATCGTCCCCTTCGCGCCCGTCGTCGACGCCAAGAGCCGGGCCCAGGCGGTTCGGCTGGAAACCGCCGCGCGCAAGCTGCTGAAGGGGCTGGGCCGCGTGCTGGCCGTCGGCGCGGTCGGCGCCAGCGTGCTGGGCGCCCTGCCGGCGGCGGCCGGCGACTACATCTCCAATCATAACGGCAGCAACGGCAGCGGCGGCGGCGCAAGCGTCGTGGGCGGCGACGGCGATCCCGGCGATCCCGGCGGCACGGCCAACGAGACCATCAGCGGGACCTACGACGCCAATGGCGCGGCCGCGGTGTCCGTGACGGCCAACGGCGGCAATGGCGGTCGTGGCGGCCATGGCATTCCGATCGTCGTCGGCACCTATGGCGAGGGCGGCGACGGCGGAACCGGGGGCGACGGCGGCTCGGTGACCCTGTCGGTCAGCGGCGACGTCTCGACCACGGGTAACAACGCGGCCGGCGTCCAGGTTCTGACGAACGCCGGCGCGGGCGGCTCCGGCGGCGACGGCGACGGGTTGGTCGGTATCGGCGGCGACGGCGCGGGGGGCGGCACGGGCGGCCATGCGGAGCTGACCAATCACGCGACGGTTACGACCCACGGGACGGATTCGAACGCTTTGTACGTCAAGAGCGCGGGCGGCGCGGGCGGCTCCGGCGGCGATGGCGACGGCGCGGTCGGGGTCGGCGGTTCCGGCAATCACAGCGGCCCGGGCGGCGAGGTCTATGTCTATAGCGACAACGACCTGACCACCGGCGGCGACCGCTCGTCGGGCATCCTGGCCCAGAGCGTCGGCGGCCAGGCGGGCGCCGGCGGCGGGGCCGGCGGCATCGGCGCGTTCGCCGGGGGATCCGAGGCGGCGGGCGAAGGTGGCCAGGTCACCGTGTACACCTACGGTCACATCAGCACGGTCGGCAGCGACGCCTATGGCGTGCTGGCGCAGAGCGTGGGCGGCGGCGGCGGCGCGGCCGGCGGCGCGGGCGGCATCGCGGCTCTGGGCGGCGGCGGCTCGGGCGGCGGGAACGGCGGCCAGGTCGACGCGACCAACGGCGGCCTGATCGAGACCGGCGGCGTTCGCGCCATCGGCCTGTTCGCCCAGAGCGTGGGCGGCAGCGGCGGCGTGGGCGGCGGGGCCGGCGGCCTGGTCGGCGTCGGCGGCGCGGGCGGCTCGTCCGGCAACGGCGGCGCGGTGACCGCGACGAACGACGGCCAGATCTTCACCCATCAAGTCGAGGCCACGGGCATCTTCGCCCAGAGCATCGGCGGCGGCGGCGGCAACGGCGCGGGCGGCGCGGGCCTGGTCGGCGTCGGCGGCGACGGCGGCGCCTCGGGCACGGGCGGGGCCGTGACGGTCTCCAACACCGGCACGGTGGAAACCGACGGCGACCGGGCCCAGGCCGTGTTCGCCCAGAGCGTGGGCGGCGGCGGCGGCAACGGCGCGGGGGCCGGCGGCCTGGCCGCGATCGGCGGCAAGGGCGGCGCCGGCGGCGACGCGGGAATCGTCACGGTCACCAACGACGGCAATCTGACGACCCATGGCTACGACGCCTACGCCGTGTTCGCCCAGAGCGTGGGCGGCGGCGGCGGCAACGGCGGCGGCGCGGGCGGTCAGTTCGCGATCGGCGGCCAAGGCACGGGCGGCGGCATCGGCGAGGCCGTCACCGTCACCAATCACGGCGGCATCTTCACCGACCTGGACGGTTCGGGCGGCGTCTTCGCCCAGTCGGTCGGCGGCGGCGGCGGCAACGGCGGCGACTCCACCAGCGCGGGCCTGTTCGTCAGCCTGTCGGTCGGCGGCGACGCCGGCACGGGCAGCAAGGGCGGCGACGTCCGGGTGATCAACGACGGCACGATCCAGACCGCCGGCGACCGAGCCTCGGCCATCTACGCCCAGAGCGTGGGCGGCGGCGGCGGCAACGGCGGCTTCGGGGCCGGCGGCGCGGTCGGCGTCTACGGCGCGGTCAGCATCGGCGTCGGCGGTTCGGGCGGCGGCGGCGGCGGCGGCGGCTATGTCCACGTCACGGCCGACGGAACCCTGGTCACCAAGGGCGACGACTCGCGCGGCGTGTTCGCCCAGAGCGTGGGCGGCGGCGGCGGCGACGGCGGCTACACGGTGTCGGCGGCCCTGGCGCTGGGCGACGTCGGGGCTGTGTCCGGCGCGATCTCGGTCGGCGGCAAGGGCGGCGCGGCCAGCGCCGGCGGCGACGTCCTGGTCGATCACGTTAGCGGCGTGAACATCGACACCACCGGCGACCGGGCGGTCGGCATGTTCGCCCAGAGCGTAGGCGGCGGCGGCGGCAACGGCGGCTGGAGCGGCGCGATCGCCGCGGCGGCCTCGGGCGGCGCCAGCGCGGCGATCGGCGTGGCCGTGGGCGGCAGCGGCGGCAACGCCGGCGCCGGCGGCGCGGTCACGGTCGATACGGCCGGCCAGATCCACACGCGCGGCGTCGACGCTTCGGGCATCTACGCCCAGAGCATCGGCGGCGGCGGCGGCACGGGCGGCTTCGCCCTGGCGGGCGCCCTTTCGGCCGGCACGGCGGCGGGGTCGGCCTCGGTCGGCGTCGGCGGCTCGGGGGCCGGCGGCGGTGACGCCAAGACGGTCACGGTGACCAGCGTCACCGATATCCTCACCGAAGGCGACCGCTCGGCCGGGATCTATGCCCAGGCGGTGGGCGGCGGCGGCGGCAGCGGCGGCTGGAGCGGCGCGGTGGCCGGGGCGGCCGGCCAGGCCGGCGGCGCGGTCGGCGTGTCCATCGGCGGCGACGGCGACGTCGGCGGCAAGGGCGGCGTCGTGGATGTCGACAGCCGGGGCGACATCGAAACTCGCGGCGCGGACGCGGCCGGCATCTTCGGCCAGAGCGTGGGCGGCGGCGGCGGCAGCGGCGGCTTCTCGATCGCCGTGGGCGTGGCGGTCGGCGAAGGCGCGCTGGGCGGCTCGGTCGGCGTGGGCGGCAGCGGCCTGGGCGGCGGCGACGCCGACACGGTGACCATCGACACCGTGGGCTCGATCCATACGATCGGCGACCGGTCGGCGGGCGTGTTCGCCCAATCGGTCGGCGGCGGCGGCGGTAACGGCGGCTGGAGCGGCTCGCTGGCCATCGCGGCGGGCCAGACGGCCGGCGCGGTCGGCGTCAGCGTCGGCGGCTCGGGCGGCCTGGGCGGCGACGGCAAGGTCGTCAAGGTCACCAACACCGGCAACATCACCACCACGGGCGAAGACGCCGCGGGCGTCCTGGCCCAGTCGGTCGGCGGCGGCGGCGGCACGGGCGGCTTCTCGCTGTCGGCCGGCGTGGGCGCGGGCCAGACGGCCGGCGCGGTCAATGTCAGCGTCGGCGGCAACGGCGGGGCGGGCAATGACGCCGCGCTGGTCAAGGTGACCAGCGACGGCGTGATCAGCACCCGGGGCGACCGGGCGTACGGCGTTCAGGCCCAGAGCATCGGCGGCGGCGGCGGCAGCGGCGGCTTCACCGGCGCCCTGTCGGTGGGCGCGGGCCAGAGCACCGGCGCGATCGCGATCGGCGTCGGCGGTTCCGGCGCCGGCGGCGGCAAGGGCGGCGACGTCGAGGTGGACGTCATCGACCTGATCCTGACCCTGGGCGACGACGCCACGGCGGTTTTGGCCCAGAGCATCGGCGGCGGTGGCGGCAGCGGCGGCTTCTCACTGACCGGATCGGCCGGCATCGGCCAGACCTCCGGCTCGGGCTCGCTCAGCGTCGGCGGTTCCGGCGGCGCGGCGGGCGACGCCGGCGACATGGTCAAGGTGACCAGTCACGCGGACATTTCAACGACCGGCGACCGGGCCAACGGCATCCAGGCCCAGTCGATCGGCGGCGGCGGCGGCGCGGGCGGCTGGACGGGCGCCCTGGCGGTCGCCGTCGGCGACACCAGCGGCGCGGTCGGAGTCGGCATCGGCGGCTCCGGAGCCGGCGGCGGCGACGGCAAGGACGTCACGGTCGACAGCTTCGGCCAGATCCTGACCCACGGCGACGACGCCGTCGGCATCCTGGCCCAGTCGGTCGGCGGCGGCGGCGGCAGCGGCGGCTTCTCGATCGCGGCCGGCGGAGCGTCCGGTCAGAGCACCGGCGCGGCGTCCCTGAGCATCGGCGGCGGCGGCGGGGTCGGCGGCGACGGCGGCGTCGTGACCGTTCACAGCCATGACCTGATCGAGACCGTGAACGACCGCGCCTATGCGATCCAGGCGCAATCGATCGGCGGCGGCGGCGGCGCGGGCGGCTTCTCGGCGGCGGTGACGGCGGCCCTGTCGTCGGGCAGCCCGATCGGCGTCAGCGCGTCGGTCGGCGGCTCCGGCGGCGCGGGCGGCGACGCCAAGACCGTCACGGTCACCAGCGACGTCGGGGCGGTGACCCACGGCGACGACGCCCACGCCCTGATCGCCCAGAGCATCGGCGGCGGCGGCGGCAGCGGCGGCTTCTCGATCGCCGGCGCCCTGACCCAAGGGACCAGCACGGTCGGCCTCTCGGCCAGCATCGGCGGCTCGGGCGGCTCGGCGGGCGACGCCGGCGAGGTTCACGTGACCACCGACGGAACCACCACCACCGGAGGCGCGCGCGCCTACGGCGTGTTCGCCCAGAGCGTGGGCGGCGGCGGCGGCGACGGCGGCTTCGCCGGAGCCCTGACCGGCGGCCTGTCCTCGACCGACAACATCGCCATCGGCCTGTCGCTGGGCGGTTCGGGCGGCTCGGCGGGCATCGGCCGCCTGGTCGAGGTGATCAACAACGGCAAGGTCGGCACCACCGGCGACGCGGCCACGGCCATCTTCGCCCAGAGCGTGGGCGGCGGCGGCGGCACGGGCGGCATGGCCGTCTCGGCGGCCCTGGGCGGCGCCCGGTCCAAAAACGTTTCGCTGGCCTTAGGCGGTTCGGGCGGCGGCGGCGGCAAGGGCGGCGACGTCAAGGTCACCTCGACCGACCTGGTGGTCACCGAGGGCGACGACGCCACGGCCATCTTCGCCCAGAGCGTGGGCGGCGGCGGCGGCGCCGGCGGTGCGGCCGGAGCCCTGGCGGTCTCGGGCGGCGAGTCCACCAACCTGTCGATGAACATGGGCGGTTCGGGCGCCAGCGGCTCGATCGGCGGCGACGTCACCGTCATCAACAGCGGCTTGGTGGTCACCCACGGCGAGCAATCGCACGGCATCTTCGCCGAGAGCATCGGCGGCGGCGGCGGCCACGGCGGCATGGCCGGCATCGACGAGAACCAGTGGTCCGACTACATGGCCGGCGGCGCCGGCACGGTCAGCCTGGGCTCCAACAGCAACAACATCTCGGTCGCCCTGGGCGGCGCCGGCGGAACCGGCAACGACGGCGGCGTCGTCAGGGTGACCAACACCGGCGTGGTGGCGACGACCGGCGAGTCCCAGGCCAACGCCATCTACGCCCAGAGCATCGGCGGCGGCGGCGGCGACGCGGGGGTGTCCACGGCGGCGTCGGGCAGCTTCGGCCAGGGCAAGAACGGCACCTACGCCATCGCCCTGGGCGGTACGGGCGGGGCGGCCGGCGACGGCAAGCTGGTGGACGTCAAGAACAGCGGCTCGCTGAGCACGGTCGGCGGCAACGCGACGGGCATCGTGGCCCAGTCGGTGGGCGGCGGCGGCGGCAGCGGCGGCGACGCCCGTGGCTTCTCGCTCAGCTTCTCCAAGAAGGCGTCGGGCGCCGGCACCGAGAAGGCGACCTCGGTCAATCTCTCGATCGGCGGCCAGGGCGGAGCGGCCGGCGACGGCGGCGAGGTCGACGTGCTCAACAGCGGCCAGATCCTGACCCAGGGCGGCGACTCGCACGGCGTGTTCGCCCAGTCGGTCGGCGGCGGCGGCGGTCGCGGCGGCCTGATCTCGACCCAGGGCGAGGAGATCGTCACCTTCCTCGACATGGCCAACAAGGGCGAGGCCAAGGGCGGTCAGATCGCCATCGGCGGCAGCGGCGCGGGCGGCGGCGACGGCTTCCTGGTCAAGGTCGACAACAGCGGCCTGATCTGGACCAAGGGCAAGGACTCCCACGGGGTGTTCGCCCAGTCGGTCGGCGGCGGCGGCGGTGACGGCGGTTCGGGCCTGGCCGGCGAGGTCAGCATCGGCGGCCAGGGCGGCGTGGCCGGCGACGGCGGCGAAGTTCGGGTCACCAACAGCGGGACCATCGTCACCGAAGGCGCCCTGTCGCGCGGCGTGTTCGCCCAGAGCGTGGGCGGCGGCGGCGGCACCGGCGGCGCCACCGACTACGACGGCGACGACACCTATTCCTACAGCAAGGGCCTGTCGGACACGATGAAGGTGGTCGGCAACCTGACCGCCACCAAGGAACTGATCGACTCGTTCAAGGAACCGGCCTGGGGCATCAGCATCGGCGGAACCGGCGGTACGGCTGGTGACGGCGGGCTGGTCACGGTCAACAACACCGGCGCGATCTACACCTCCGGCCGCCTGTCGCACGGCATCATGGCCCAGAGCGTGGGCGGCGGCGGCGGCACGGGCGGCGAAGGCACGATCACGGCGGTCGGCCAGATCGTGTTCTCGGGCGTCGGCGGCACGGCGGGCGACGGCGGCGACGTGGTCGTCACCAACAGCGGCCTGATCCAGACCTCGGGCTACGGCGCCTACGGGATCTTCGCCCAGAGCGTGGGCGGCGGCGGCGGCGTGGCCGGCGACACCTCGCTGGGCATCGCCTCGTGGGGCGACTTCGGCCCGTTCGGCGGCGAGGACTACAGCGACTACGGCAAGCTCAGCGTCAATCCGCTGGACGGCTACGGCGGCGACGGCGGCGACGTCACGGTGACCAACACCGGCGACATCATCCTGCTCGGCGAGGGCTCGGTCGGGATCTTCGCCCAGTCGGTGGGCGGCGGCGGCGGCCTGTTCGGCAGCGGCCTGGGCCTGTCCTTCGCCGGTTCGCTGGGCGGCACGGGCGACGCGGGCACCGTCACCGTGGTCCAGAACGGCAACATCTGGACCGGCGGCAAGAACGGTATCGGGGCCTTCTTCCAGAGCCAGGCGGGCGACATTCCGTCGGGCCTGAGCAGCAGCGCCCTGTCGTCGTCGGCGTCGACTCCGACCTATGCGGCCAAGGACATCATCGCCACCCTGAACGGCGACGTCCACGGCGGCTCGGTCTACGGCAAGGGCGTGTTCGTCGACGGCGGCAAGAACAACACCATCACCCTGAACGGCGTGGTGTCGGCCGCCTCGAACCTGGCGATCCAGACCACCAGCGGCAACGACACGATCGTCAGCAACAAGGGCGTGGTCGGCAACATCGACCTGGGCGGCGGACTGAACGCCTTCGACAACAAGTCGACCTCGATCCTGCAGACGCTGGACTACGTGAACCTGAACGGCGGCCTGCTGACCAACGACGGCGTCGTGACGCCGGGCGGCAATGGCCTGGTGCAGACCACCCGCGTCGAGGGCGACTTCAAGCAGACCGCAGGCGGCACGTTCCTGGCCGACCTGGACCTGGGCAAGACCGGCAAGCCCGGCGAGATCGACCGTCTGGACGTCACCGGCTCGCTGGACTTGAAGGGCAAGTTCATCCTGCAGATCGCCGACGCGGGCCACATCCTGCCGGGCGACCACACGGCCACGATCCTCAACGGCTCGGGCGTGCTGACGGCGACAGGCCTGCAGCTCGTGGCCCCGACCTCGTCGATCGCCACGTTCGAGCTGAAGACCACGCCCGACGACCTGAACCTGCACTATGTGGTCGACTTCTCGCCGACCGGGTTCAACGTCAACCGCACGGCCGTGGGCGACCACATCAACGCCATCCAGCTGGCCGGCAGCACCGACAAGTTTGCGCCGGTGGCCGAAGAGCTGTTCTGGGAGCCTTCGCAGGGCAATCTGGCCAACTACTACGACAGCTTCAGCCCCGAGACCTATGCCGACCAGGTGGCGGTGACCAACTTCGCCATCTCGGGCTTCACGGACTCGATGATGACCTGTCCGACGACGCCGGGCCAGGACGAGGCCGACAGCTGCGTCTGGACCAAGGCCGGCGGGCGTCTTTTGAAACTTGGCGCCACGGCGCAGGACATGGCGTTCGAGGAACGCTCGACGGGTCTGTCGGGCGGCTTCGAGAACGCGGTGAACGCGCACTGGCGCGTCGGCGCCGCCGTCTCGGCCGAGGACCTGCGCAGCGGGGTCACCAACCGCACCCATGGCGACGGCGAACGCTACCAGGTCGGCGCGGTGGTCAAGGCGATCGACGGCCCACTGACGGCGGCCATGGCCCTCGACGTGGGCACGGCCTCGGTGGACACCAGTCGCGCGGTGCTGCTGCCCTCGGGTCTGCGGATGGCGCGAGCCAAGCAGCGCCAGGACTTCCAGGCGATCACCGCCCGGGCCGCCTATCGCTTCGGCACCGACAAGGCCTACGCCAAGCCGATCGCCGAACTGAACTACGCCCGCGTCCAGACCGGCGCCTTCTCCGAAAAGGGCGCCGGGGCCCTGAACCTGGTCGCGCCCAGGCAGGACGACGTATCGACCCGCGCCAGCGTCAAGCTGGAGGTCGGGGCCGAGTTCATGCAGGGCGTGACGGCCATCCGGCCCTATGCTCGGATCGGCGCCAGCCAGATGCTGTCGGGGCGCGCCCCGCAGTTCACCGCCGCCTTCGAAGGCGCGCCGCCGGTGGCGGGCTCGTTCGATGTCGCCGGCCGGCTGGACAAGACCACCGGCGACGCCGAGCTGGGCGTGTCGATCGTCGGCGCCAAGGGGGCCAGCGCCAAGATCAACTGGTCGGGTCAGTTCGGCGACCGCGTCAGCAACCAGGCGCTGGCCGTGAAGTTCACGGTGCCGTTCTAAGGGGGACGATCCCGGCGCCCTTCAACGGACGTGTCGGAGGGACCGGCAGGCGGCGGCGCATCGCCTCGCCAGCCGGTCCCGTCGTCTTGATCGACGGCGTCGTGGCAGACCTCGCCGCTAGCCGCCCGGGTGCAGACCCGGCGCTTCCTGGCCCGTGCGGGTGACATATTCCGTATAGCCGCCGCCGTACTGGTGGACGCCCTCGGGCGTCAGCTCCAGCACGCGGTTGCTCAGGGCCGCCAGGAAATGGCGGTCGTGCGAGACGAAGAGCATGGTGCCCTCGAAGTCCGCCAGGGCCGCGACCAGCATCTCCTTGGTCGCCATGTCCAGGTGGTTGGTCGGCTCGTCCAGCACCAGCAGGTTCGGCGGATCGAACAGCATCTTGGCCATGACCAGGCGCGCCTTCTCACCGCCGGACAACACGCGGCAGGGCTTTTCGACATCGTCGCCAGAGAAACCGAAGCACCCCGCCAGGGTGCGCAACGCCCCCTGCCCCGCCTGCGGGAACGAGCGCTCCAGCGACTCGAAGATCGTCTCTTCGCCGTCCAGCAGGTCCATGGAGTGCTGGGCGAAATAGCCCATCCTGACGCTGGCGCCGATGTTGACCACGCCCTGGTCGGGCTTGGTGTCGCCGGCCACCAGCTTCAGCAGCGTCGACTTGCCGGCGCCGTTGGCGCCCAGGACGCACCAGCGCTCCTTGCGGCGCACCAGGAAGTCCAGGGCCTCATAGATCGGCTTGTCGCCGTAGCCCTTGTGGACGTTGCGCAGGCTGATCACGTCCTCGCCCGACCGCGGCGGGCTCTGGAACTCGAACTGGACGGCCTGGCGACGGCGCGGGGCCTCGACGCGTTCGATCTTGTCGAGCTTCTTGACCCGGCTCTGGACCTGGGCGGCGTGCGAGGCGCGCGCCTTGAACTTCTCGATGAACTTGATTTCCTTGGCCAGCATGGCCTGCTGACGCTCGTACTGCGCCTGGCGCTGCGCCTCGCCCAGCGCGCGCTGCTGGTCGTAGAAGTCCAGGTCGCCGGAATAGGTGATCAGCGAGCCGCCGTCGATCTCGACCACCTTGCCGATGATGCGGTTCATGAAGGCGCGGTCGTGCGACGTCATCAGCAGGGCGCCGTCGTAGTTCTTCAGGAACGCCTCCAGCCAGATCAGGCTTTCCAGGTCCAGGTGGTTGGAGGGTTCGTCCAGCAGCATGCCGTCGGGCCGCATCAGCAGGATGCGGGCCAGGGCCACGCGCATCTTCCAGCCGCCGGACAGCAGGCCGACGTCGCCGTCCATGCGTTCCTGGCTGAAGCTCAGGCCGGCCAGCACCTCGCGCGCCCGCGCGTCCAGCGCGTAGCCGTCCAGTTCCTGGAAGCGCGCCTGCACCTCGCCATAGCGTTCGAGGATGGCGTCCAGTTGGTCGGCCTGGTCCGGATCGACCATGGCCGCCTCGAGCGTGGCCATCTCGGCGGCCAGGGCGCTGACGGGGCCGACGCCGTCCATCACCGCGGCGACCGCGCTCTGGCCCGACATCTCGCCGACATCCTGGCTGAAATAGCCGATCGTCATGCCGGGATCGATCGCGACCAGCCCGTCGTCGGGCTGCTCCCGACCGGTAATCATGCGAAACAGAGTCGTCTTGCCGGCGCCGTTCGGGCCGACCAGCCCGACCTTTTCGCCCTTCTGGATCCCCATCGAGGCTTCGATGAACAGGATCTGGTGGCCGTTCTGCTTGGAGATGTTGTCGAGGCGGATCATGGGCGGTCTGCTAACGCGGGCCGAAGGAGAACGCCAGCCTTAGAGCCATATCAATTCCAAGCGCGACGATTGGGCGCCCCGCCTCGGGACCAGACGGACGTCCCGGGCGGAACCGCGCGTCAGAGGGTCCTATCCGCTCGTCGAGCCAGATCCTAAATCCCGTCGCCCACGTTCGGCGCCGCGCCCGGCGCCCGGGCGACGTGGATGCCGCACTCGGTCTTGTCCTCGCCCGCCCAGCGGCCGGCGCGGACGTCGGCGTTGGGGTCGTCCACCGGCTTGGTGCAGGGCCAGCAGCCCACCGAGGGGAAACCCTGGGCGACCAGCGGGTGGGCCGGCAGGTCGTGCTCGGCGGTGTAGGCCTCCAGCTCGGCCTTGCCCCAGTTGGCCAGGGGGTTGAACTTGATCTTCCCCTCGCTTTCCTCGACCACGCGCAGGCGCAGGCGATCGCCGCCATGGAAGCGCTTGCGGCCCGTGGTCCAGCCCGAGAATTCGCCCAGGGCGCGGTCCAGCGGCAGCACCTTGCGGATATGGCAGCAGCCGTCGGTGCTGGTGCGCCACAGGTCGGACTTCGGATCGTGGACCGCCAGGTCGGTGTAGGCCGGCCGCAGGTCGCGCACGTCGGTCAGGCCCAGCTTGGCGGCCAGGCTCTTGCGATAGTCCAGGGTCTGGCCAAACAGCATGCCGGTGTCGAGGAACAGCACGGGGATGTCCTTCGAAACCTGGCTGGCCAGGTGCAGCAGAACGACCGACTCCGCGCCGAACGAGCTGACCAGGGCCAGCTTGTCGCCAAAGGTTTCGTAGGCCCGGCGCAGCACGGTCAGCGGATGGGCGTCGCGCAGCTCGGCGTCCAGACGCGCCGCCAGGTCAGCCGCTGTCGGCGGCTTCGCGGCGCACGGCTTCACCTCGATCGCGGTCTGGTCGTAGGCCACTACGCGTCCCTTTCCTCGAAGGCGATACGTTCTTCAAAGGCGACGGGGCGGTTGTCGGCCGCCCGCTGATAGACATGGCGGAAGCGATGGGCGGCCTTGGTCCAGGCCTCCGGCGTCGCGCCGTCATTGGGCTCGAACGCGTCGAAGCCGCAACGGACCATGAAGCCGGCCTGCTCCTGCAGCACGTCGCCGACCGCCCTCACCTCGCCGGTGAAGCCCAGCCGCTCGCGCAGCAGGCGGGCCGAGGTATAGGCGCGGCCGTCGCGGTACTTCGGGAAGGCCAGGGCCACCACCGCGATGCGCGGCAGGTCATAGGCCAGGGCCTCGACCTCCTGGTCGGCTTCGATCCGCACGCCGACGCGGCGGCTGTTGGACAGCAGGATCTCGCCTTCCGCCTGGAAGCGGGTCAGCGACAGGATCACGTCGCCCTCGGGCAACGGATCTTCGTCGGCCACGTGGATGAAGGCGTCTTCGGCCCATTCGGCCCCGAACTCCTTCGTGCTGGGATCGCCGGCGAGCTTAATCAGCTTGGGCATAGACCGCCTCCTTGAAAGGCTCGAGGCCGACGCGGCGATAGGTGTCGAGGAAGCGTTCCTCGCCGGTGCGGATGTCCAGATAGCGATCGACCAGGGCGTCGATGGCCGGGGCGACCTTGTCGGCCGACAGGCCCGGGCCGAGGATCTTGCCGATCGAGGCGTCTTCCGCCCCCGACCCGCCCAGCGACAGCTGGTAGAATTCCTCGCCCTTCTTGTCGACGCCCAGGATGCCGATGTGGGCCACGTGGTGGTGACCGCAGGCGTTGATGCAGCCGCTGATCTTGATCTTCAGCTCGCCCACCTTCTCGGCGCGATCGGGATCGGCGAACTTCTTGGCGATGTCCTGGGCGATCGGGATGGCGCGGGCGTTGGCCAGGGCGCAGTAGTCCAGGCCCGGGCAGGCGATGATGTCGCTGGCCAGGTCGATGTTGGCGGTGGCGAGATCGGCCGCCTCAAGCGCCGCGTGCACGGCGGCCAGGTCGTCCAGCTTCACGTGCGGCAGGACCAGGTTCTGGGCGTGGGTCACGCGCAGGTCGTCCAGGCTGTAGCGCTCGGCCAGATCGGCGACGACGTCCAGCTGGTCGGCCGTGGCGTCGCCCGGCGTCTGGCCGATGGCCTTCAGCGACACCTCGACGATGGCGTAGCCGGGCTGCTTGTGCGGCTTGACGTTGTTGCGGACGAACCGCTGCAGCGAGGGGCTGGCGGCGCGGGCGGCCTCGAAGGCCTCCGACACGTCCGGCAAGGTTTCGAAGTTGGTCTGGGCGAAGGCCTTACGGACGCGCGCCAGTTCGCTGGCCGGCAGATTGGCGCGCTCGGCGTCGATCTTGCCCCACTCTTCCTCGACCTGGCGCGCGAACTCCTCGGCGCCCAGGGCCGCGACCAGGATCTTGATCCGGGCCTTGTAGATGTTGTCGCGGCGGCCGTGGCGATTATAGACGCGCAGGATCGCCTCGACGTAGCTGAGCAAGTGCTCGGACGGCAGGTACGACTTGATGGTCGGGCCAACATAGGGCGTGCGCCCCTGGCCGCCGCCGACGATCACCTCGAAACCGATCTGGCCGTCGCGACCCTTGCGCAGGATCAGGCCGATGTCGTGCACCTTGACCGCCGCGCGGTCGGTCAGGGCGCCGGTGATGGCGATCTTGAACTTGCGCGGCAGGAAGCTGAACTCGGGGTGCAGGGTCGACCACTGGCGCAGGACCTCGGACCACACGCGCGGATCGTCGACCTCTTCGGCCGTGGCGCCGGCATAGGGGTCGGCCGTGACGTTGCGGATGCAGTTGCCGCTGGTCTGGATGGCGTGCAGGTCCACCTCGGCCAGGGCGTCCAGGATGTCGGGCGCGTCCTTCAGCTTGATCCAGTTGAACTGGATGTTCTGACGGGTGGTCATATGCCCGTAGTCTTTGTCGTAGGTGCGGGCGATCCAGGCCAGGCGGCGGGCCTGGCGGGCGTTCAGCGAGCCGTACGGAATGGCGATCCGCAGCATGTAGGCGTGGAGCTGCAGATAGAGGCCGTTCATCAGCCGCAGCGGCTTGAACTGGTCCTCGGTCAGCTCGCCGGCCAGGCGGCGGGCCACCTGGTGGCGGAACTCGTTGGAGCGGTCCGTCAGGAATTCACGGTCGATGGGATCGTACAGATACATCTTACTTCCTGCGGATCAGGTCGACACGGCCGGTCGAGCGCGCGGCGCCGGCGGCGTGGCGGAGAGCTTCGATCACCTCGCCGCCGACGGCCTGCTTGCCGTGGGTGGGTTCGTTGGTGGGGCCCAGGGCCCGGATGCGTTCGCGGTAGCTGACCGGGGCCAGGCCGCCGCCATCGCTTCCTGGCACCGGCGCCAGGTCGATCGGATAGGGATCGACGATCACCGTGGCCTGCCCCTTGGCCTTGGCCACCACGGCCTCGACCTCGGCGTCCTGGGTTTCGTCGAACAGCTGGGCGTCGCCGAAGCCATCGACCCAGGCGCCGGCTTTCCAGAACACGACCTCCCCGTCGATCAGGCGATTGGCGGTGATGGCTTTCATGAACGCAGGCTCGCGGACTGGAGAACAAGGGAAGCGGACAGGTCGGGAACACCAACATCCGCCATGGCCATGGCCTCGCCGACCATCAGCAGCGCGGGGCCTTTCAGGCCCTCGGCGGCGACGGCCAAGCCGGCCAGGGTGGTCAGGATGCGACGCTCGTCGGCGCGGCTGGCGTTCTCGACGATCAGGGCCGGGACCCCACCCGCGCGACCGGCGGCCGTCAGGCGTTCGGCGATCAGGCCGGCGGTCGAGACGCCCATGTAGACGACGACGGTCTGGTTCGGGCGCGCCAGGGCGGTCCAGTCCAGGTCGGGCTCGCCATGAGCCGCATGGCCGGTGACAAAGGTCACGGCCTGGGCGCTGCCACGATGGGTCAGGGGCGCGCCGGCGCCGGCGGAAGCGGCCAGGGCGGCGGTGACGCCGGGCACGACGGCGCAGTCGACACCGGCCGTGCGGCAGGCGGCCAGTTCTTCACCGCCGCGGCCGAACAGGAAGGGATCCCCGCCCTTCAGCCGCACGACGGTCAGGCCTTCGAGCGCCAGGGCGACCAGCAGCTGGTTGATGTCGTCCTGCGGCAGGGTATGGCGCGACTTGCGCTTGGCGACATTAATCCGCCGCGCCGCCACGGGCGCCAGGTCGAGAATCTCGTCGGAGACCAGGCCGTCGTGCACGACCACGTCGGCGGCCTGCAGGGCCTTCAGGGCCTTGATCGTCAGCAGTTCGGGATCGCCGGGACCGGCGCCGACCAGGGTCACGCGGCCTGACGCCAAATGGGACGCATGGGCGCCCGCCCCGCCGCCGAGGGCGACGAGACCGACTTGAGACCGGGAAGCGGATCGGACCGTTGGCCGAGCCATGGATTAAGGTCCTCTATAAGCCACCACCATTGGCGACGCTCCGGACTGGCCATGTCGCCAAACCGGTTGCGCCTCAATGCATTACGGGGCGAACCCTAGGGTTCGCCCCGCTCGCGTCCACCGATGAAAAGGGCCATCTCCGTCAGCGAACGCTTGCAAATTGGGCGGCGACGGGCCAATTCGCAAACAAGGTCTTCTGCCGGGGCGTTCAGTAAAACTCATGGAAAGACAGTCAGAACGGCGCAGGCTGCCGCCCTTGAACGCCTTGCGGGCGTTCGAGGCCGCCGCGCGCCACCTGAACTTCAGCCGCGCCGCCGACGAACTGTCGGTGACGCCCGGCGCCGTGAGCCAGCAGATCCAGAACCTGGAGGACTATGTCGGCGCGGCCCTGTTCAAGCGCACGCCCAAGGGTCTGCTGCTGACCGACGCCGCCCAGACCGCCCTGCCCGCCCTGCGCGAAGCCTTCGACCGCCTAGCCGAGGCCGCTTCGCTGCTCACCGCCGCCGTCGACGGCCGTCGCCTGACCCTGACCGCCGCCCCCTCGTTCGCCGCCAAGTGGCTGGTGCCGCGCCTGGGCAAGTTCGAGCAGGCCCAGCCCCAGGTCGACGTCTGGCTGTCGGCCGGCATGGAGGTCGTCGACTTCGCCGCCGGCGAGGTGGATCTGGCCATCCGCTACGGCTCGGGCCGCTACCCGGGCCTGGAGGTCATTCGCCTGCTCAGCGAGACGGTCATTCCTGTCGCGAGCCCCGAACTTCTGGCCGCCAATCCCTTGGAATCGCCGGAAGATCTGTCGCATCACATCCTGTTGCACGACGGCTCGCCGGACGCCGACGACAGCTGCCCCGACTGGGCCATGTGGCTGGCGGCGCGGGGCATCCGCAGCGTCGACGGCGCGCGCGGTCCGCGCTTCAACCAGTCCAGCCTGGTGATCGAGGCCGCCGCCAACGGACGCGGCATCGCCCTGGCCAAGCAGACCCTGGCCCAGGCCGATCTCGACGCCGGCCGCCTGGTCATTCCGTTCGAGATTCCCACGGCCGTCGACTTCGCCTATTACGTCGTCCATCCCAAGGCCAAGGGACGTCTGCCGCAGGTGAAGGCGTTCGTTTCGTGGCTGCAGGCCGAGGCGGCCGCGCACGAAGCGGCCCTCCTCACCATGGACAACGGCGCGGGCATCTAAAGCTAAATGGTTAAGACGATTATCGAGGTCGGCGAACGGCTGGTTCCCGGCGACTGCCAGTCCATGGCCGATGTCCGGCAGGGCGTGGACGCCCTGGACCGGGCCCTGGTGGCCCTGCTGACCGAGCGCCAGGGCTACATGGACGCCGCCGCCCGCATCAAGCCCGACCGCTCCAAGGTGTTCGACCGCGCGCGGATCGAGGACGTGGTCGACAAGGTCAAGGCCGCCGCGCGCGAGTCGGGCCTGTCGGAAGCCATCGCCGAACCGGTCTGGCGCACCCTGGTCGACCGCTGCATCGCCTATGAGTACGACAGCTGGGATCGTACGAAGGGGTAGCGCCCGCGTCCTCCCGCACGCGACGCCTCATTACACATCCTTAAATTGACGGCCGAGCTCCGGCGCCCCGAACTCCCTTCCACACAAGGGAAATTCATCGCATGCGCACGCTCTGGAAAACTCCGCTTCTCGCCGTGGCGTGCGCGCTTTCCACGCCGGTCTGGGCGGCGTCGCCAACCGTGGAACAGCGCGTCCAGGCGGTGACCTCGGGCCTGCTGCCGGCGGTTTCCGTCAAGGGCCAGCCGCCGACCAAGCGCGCCCTGCTCGACGAGATGGCGGTCCTGCACGTGCCGGGCGTCAGCATCGCGGTGATCCACGACGGCAAGATCGACTGGGCGCGTGGCTTCGGCGTCACCCGAGAGGGCGGCGCGCCGGTGACGGCCGACACGCTGTTCCAGGCCGGCTCGGTCAGCAAACCGATCGCCGCCGTGGCGGCGCTGGCCCTGGTGCAGGATGGCCGCCTGTCGCTGGACACCGACGTCAACAAGACGCTGAAGAGCTGGACCCTGCCGACCAACGCCTTCACCGCCACGACGCCCGTGACGCTGCGCGCCCTGCTGTCGCATACGGCCGGGACCACGGTGCACGGCTTCGCGGGCTACGCGGCCGGAACGCCGGTTCCCACCCTGCCCCAGGTGCTGAGCGGAACCACGCCCGCCAACTCCGACCCCGTGGTCGTCGACCAGGCGGTGGGCGGCGCCTATCGCTATTCCGGCGGCGGCTATTCGATCGCCCAGCAGATGATGATCGACGCCACGGGCCAGACTTTCCCGGCCATCGTGCGCGACAAGGTCTTCGGCCCCATCAAGATGACCCGCAGCAGCGAGGATCAGCCGCTGGACGCCGCGCGGCTGGCCGCCGTCGCCCAACCTTACGATTCAAAGGGCGTCGCCATCGCGGGCGGGCCGCACGTCTATCCGGAGATGGCCGCCGCCGGCCTGTGGACCACGGCCAGCGACCTGGCCCGGTTCGTGATCGACCTGCAGGAGGCCGCCCAGGGCCGCCCAGGCCACGTACTGACCCCGGAAACGGCCAAGATGATGATGACGCCGGTCAAGGACGGCTACGGCCTGGGCGTGTCGATCCAGGGCGCCACGACGGCCAAGTACTTTTACCACAACGGCTCGAACGCCGGGTACAAGGCCTTGATGCTGGGCTATCCCGGCTCGGGCGATGGCCTGGTGGTGCTGACCAGCGGCGACCAGGGCTTTGGCCTGAGCGAACAGATCGCCCGCGCCGTCGCCGCCGAATACGGGTGGCCCGACTACCGCCTGGTCGAGCGCGCGGTGGTCCCGCTGGCTATCGCCGATCAGGAAAAGTTCGTCGGCACGTTCGCGATCAAGGGCCCCGGCGACTTCACGATCCGCCGCGACGGAGACCGGCTGGTGGCCGAAATCTGGAAGGGCGTCGACGATCCCCTGCTGCCCGACTCGGCCGCCAGCTTCTTCATCACGTCCAAGGACCTGCGGCTGGCGTTCAGCGACGCCGACCACGGGACCGTGACGGTGGGGGACTACACGGGCCAGTTCGAACGGGTGAAGTGACGCCGTGGGTCCTTCGAGGCCCGCCGCGCGGGCGCCTCAGGATGAGGAGCTTTGTTGCTCTGAATTCCTCATCCTGAGGTGTGAGGCGAAGCCGAGCCTCGAAGGACGCACCGCGCCTACCCCTTCAGCGACCTCAACGCCCGCTCGTGGGCGTAGGCGGCGATGTCCATCAGCGCCGTATCCAGGGCGTTGCGCACGTCGCCCAGGCTGCTGGTCCCGGCCTCGGCGGCCTCGCAGACGTCGCCCAGGGCGAAGGCCCCAACGCCCCGCGCCGCGCCCTTGACCGTGTGCACCGCGTCCATCCAGCCGGGGTGGCTCTTGTCGAGCATCGGCGTCCATAGCGCGGCCTGTTCGCGGAACAGCGCCAGCACCTCGTCGATCACCGCGGAATCGTCCATCGCGAACCCTTCCAGATAGGCGAAATCCACGGCTCCGCTGATATCTCGTCTGGCCAAAAAATAGTCCCTTGCGTTCCAAGATTCTTTGCGTATGTTCCGCGCCTCGCCGCCGAGGCAAACCACCGCTTCGGGCCGCGCGGGCGCATAGCTCAGTTGGTAGAGCAGCTGACTCTTAATCAGCGGGTCGTAGGTTCGAATCCTACTGCGCCCACCATTTCCTTCAAAGACTTCAAAGACTTTCCCCTCTGGGGACGCCGTCCGGCGTCTCGCCGCGACCTGTCCGCGCCCTGGCCTTCTACCCCTCTCGCGCGGCGGACGTAAGGGCACGATGGCCTGATGTCGCGTTCCGTCGGATGCTGCCCGCGATGAAGGCGGGAGGCGGCCAGGATGATCACCCTCTATCACTGCGTGGGGGCGCGCTCGTTCCGGGCCCTGTGGGCGCTGGAAGAGCTGGGCCTGGCCTACGAACTGAAGCTGACGCCCTTCCCGCCTCGTTTCCGCGAACCCGGCTATCTGGACATCAATCCGCTGGGCACGACGCCCACCCTGATCGACGGCGACGTCCTGATGAGCGAGTCGGCGGCGATCGGCGAATATCTGGCGCGCCGGTACGAGCCCAGCGACCTGGCCGTGGCGCCGGACGAACCCGGCTTCGGCGCCTATCTGAACTTCCTGCACATGGGCGAGGCCACGCTCACCTTCCCGCAGACCATCCATCTGCGCTACGCGGTGTTCGAGCCCGAAGAGCGTCGCCTGCCCCAGGCCGCCGCCGACTATGTGCAATGGTTCCTGTCGCGGCTGAAGGCGGCGGCCAAGCTACTGGACGACAGCGGTTATGTCGCCGCCGGCCGCTTCACCATGGCCGACATCTCGGTGGCCTACGCCCTGAAGCTGGGCGAGCAGCTGGGTTTCGCCGACAGCTTCCCGGAAGCCTTCAAGGCCCACCTGGGGCGGATGAAAGCGCGCGACGGCTACCAGCGCGCCTTGGCCGCCGAAAGCGCCGGAGAGCCCGTCCTGTGAGCCTGGATCGCACCCCCGTCATCGTCGGCGTCGGCGAGGCTCTCGACCGCCCCACCGACCTTTCCAGAGCCCTGGAGCCCCTCGCCCTTATGGAGGCGGCCCTGCGCGAGGCCGACGCCGACGCGGGCGGCGGTGTCCTGGCCCGGATCGCCTCGCTGGACGTCGTCAATCAGTTGAGCTGGCGCTACGCCGATACGGCCGGCCAGCTCTGCGCCCGTCTCGGCATCGCGCCGGCCCGCGCCGTCTATGGTCCCGTGGGCGGCGAAAGCCCGGTGCGCTACCTCCACGAGGCCGCCATCCGCATCGCCCGGGGCGAGGCCGAGGTCTGCGCCGTGGTGGGGGCCGAAGCGCAATGGAGCGTCGACAAGGCCCGCGCCGCCGGTGTCGACCTGCCCTGGACGCCCAAGCCGCCGGCCACGGGCGGCGGGCCGCGCATCGAGGTCCATCCCCTGGCGCTGAAGCTGGGCGTCTTCCTGCCGGTCAGCGTCTATCCGTTCTACGAGAACGCCGCCGCCCATCACTGGGGCCAGACGCCGCGCGAGGCGCTGGCCGAGTCCGGCGCGCTGTGGTCCGCCTATGCGGCCGTGGCGGCGCGGCAGCCGAACGCCTGGATCAAGACGGCCTTCACGCCCGACCAGATCACCACGCCCCGCCCCGACAACCGCCCAATCGCCTGGCCCTACACCAAGCTGATGGTCGCCAACATGCAGGTGAACCAGGGCGCGGCGGTGATCGTCACCAGCCTGGCCGCCGCCCGGGCCGCCGGCGTTCCCGACGAGCGCCTGGTCTTCATCTGGGGCGGCGCGGCGGCCAACGAGCCGACCGACTACCTGCGGCGCGACCACTATCACGGCTCGGTCGCCCAGGACGCGGTGCTGGAGGCCGTCGGCGGCATGGTGGAAAGCTTTGACGCCCTGGAGCTCTACAGCTGCTTCCCTTGCGTGCCGAAGATGGCGCGGCGAACCCTGGGCCTGGCGGCGGACGTGACGCCCACCGTCACCGGCGGCCTGACCTTCTTCGGGGCGCCGATGAACGACTACATGACCCATGCCGCCGTCGCGATGATCCGACGGCTGCGGGACGGTGGCGGGACCGGCCTGCTCTACGGCCAGGGCGAATTTGTCACCAAGCACCACGGCCTGGTGCTGGCCGACCGCCCCGCGCCCGAAGGCGGCAGCACCTTTGAGGACGTCAGCGTCCAGGCCACCGCCGACACCCGGCGCGGCCTTGTACCGGCCTTCGTCGAGGACGCCACGGGCCAGGCCGTCCTGGAGACCCACACGGTGCTCTACGACCGCGACGGCGCGCCGACCCACGGCGTGGCCATCGTGCGGACCTCCGACGGCTCCAGAGCCCTGGCGCGGGTTCCGGCGGACGACGCGGACACGGTGGCGGCCCTCACCGATCCCGAAGCCTTCGCGATCGGCCGTGTCGGGCCCCTGCGCGCGGGCGCCGACGGCGTTCTGGATTGGCGGCTCTGAACCCAGGAGGCAGGAGCGGCGTTCCCCTATCGAAGGAACCCGCCCATGCCCAGCCGCCTCCTGCGCCGCTACCTGCCCAACGCCCTCTTGCTGGTCCTGACCCTGGGCGGGCTGACGCTGAGCGGCTGCGCCTATGACCGGTCGCGCGAACCCGGCTACGCCTGGAGCTACATGGACAACGCCGACGAGGGCCCGAAGCTGGCCTATGGCCGGCCCAACAGCGACGACGTGGTGATGATGATGGCCTGCGCGCCCCGCGCCTCGGCCGTGACCCTGACGGCGACCGGCCTGACGGGCGACCAGATCGCCCTGGCCTCGGGCCACAAGGTCACGCGCCTGAAGGCCCGGACCGCCGCCTCGGCCATGAACGATGGCGTGCTCCAGGCCCAGACCTCGGTCGACGCCTCGGCGCTAAGGGCTTTCCGCCGCACGGGCGATCTGGACCTGCTGGTCGCCGACGAACGCCACAGCCTGGACGCCGCCCCCGCCGACCAGCGGCAGGTGAAGGCGTTCTTCAAGGCGTGTTCGGCATAACGGAATTGCGTTGGCCTACGCGGCTTGCTTGGTCGCGGCGACGATCTCATCGATCGCCACCGAGTCATCCCCGTCTTTGCGGAACTTCACTGTGGCGCGGACGGTCGTCGTGGATCGCCCACTCTTCCCGCGAAGTTCGAGATACACCTTTGCGGCCGCTTCCAAGCTGTCATCGGGCTGACGAACGACAATGCCTGGCATGATGTCCACGCCCACGACATGAACCTCGACGCCGTTCTGATCCAGCCCAACGATCCTATTGGTGGGAAATTGATCGACGGCCTCCTGCAGCGTCGTGGATCGAACGCTGGAGGGCTCAAGGCTCGGCGCTGTGATGGGCTGGTTCGCCATGACCGTATCCTAGCACGATTTCAAACTTCACGATTGCGATAACGCCACTCCAGCGCGTCGCACAGGCCACCGAGATCGGCCATGATCGACGAAGCATCAACGCCCAGACTCGCCAGGCGCATACGGAAATGCGGCTTGAAAGCAGCCGGCACCGTAAAACGTGGCAGGGCTGCATATGGATCGGTCTGTCCAAACGCTCCTTGGTCCTGACCTTTGGATTCGCGGGCCTGTTTGAAGCCGAGCCACTCCCGATCTGGGCTAAGGTGCACCGAGAACACACCGCGCTGTGAAATCATCCGCGAGGCGCGGATCAATGGCCGAATGAATGCGACGGCTCCCGTCCACGGCGGCCAGCTCATCGCGCTGAAAGGCGTGGGCCGAACATCCCAGGTCCACTCAGTTTCCACACTGGGGATGTCAGGCTCGACAGGTATCGGACCGCCCGACATATGCAGGTAGTCGCGATCTCGCACCCTGACCGAAATAATCTCGGCGGAGCGCCGCTCGTTGCTGGCCATTGCGAAATAGGCGGCGACAAGTGGGTTTTCGGTCCAATCCAGGAGCCGCGTTGGCAGGCCATAGTGTTGGGCTAGGGCCAACCAGTCCCAATAGGTGAACTCGACCCCGGCTTCGAACTGGCGAGCCCGTCGACAGAATTCCTCGAAAAGGCTGATTTCGGCTGCGGGGTCCCACGGACCCAATATGTCCTCACGCCCAATCTTCGGGCGCAGCTTCCATGCGCTATCGCTGTGCCCTCGAAACACCCACTCCGGCGCCGAACGTTCCGCGACGAAGGTCTCGAACTTGCGCCAATGGCTTTCGGCCGACCGCGATACGATCGACCGTTCCGCCATCTCAGGCCCGACGCCCCGCCGCGCTGATGTTGTCGATGCCAAGCGCCGCCAGGCAGCCGCGCAGGATGCCTTCGGCGTCGAGGCCAGCCTGGGCGTACATCAGCTCGGGCTTGTCCTGGTCCTGGAAGATGTCGGGCAGCACCAGGGTGCGGATCTTCAGGCCGCGATCCAGGGCGCCATGCTCGGCCAGGGCCTGCAGCACGAAGGCGCCGAAGCCGCCCATGGCGCCCTCTTCCACCGTGATGATCGCTTCGTGCTCGCGAGCCAGGCGCAGCAGCATGTCGACGTCCAGCGGCTTGGCGAAGCGGGCGTCGGCGACGGTGGCCGACAGGCCTCGCGCGGCCAGCAGGTCGGCGGCCTTCAGGCATTCGCCCAGACGCGTGCCCAGCGAGACGATGGCGACGCTGGTGCCCTCGCGAACGATGCGGCCCTTGCCGATCTCCAGAGGGGCCGCCAGGTCGGGCATGGTCAGGCCCAGGCCCTCGCCGCGCGGATAGCGGAAGGCGCTGGGGCGGTCGTCGATGGCCACGGCGGTCGAGACCATGTGGGCCAGTTCCACCTCGTCGGCGGCGGCCATCAGCACCATGCCGGGCAGCGCGCCCATGAAGCCGATGTCGAAGGTGCCCGCATGCGTCGGACCGTCGGCGCCGACCAAGCCGGCGCGGTCCATGGCGAAGCGCACCGGCAGGCGCTGGATGGCCACGTCGTGGACGACCTGGTCGTAGCCGCGCTGCAGGAAGGTGGAATAGATCGCCGTGAACGGCTTCATGCCGTCGGCGGCCAGGCCGGCGGCGAAGGTCACCGCATGCTGCTCGGCGATGCCGACATCGAAGGTGCGCTCGGGGAAGGCCTTGCCGAACAGGTCCAGCCCCGTGCCCGAGGGCATGGCGGCGGTGATGGCCACGATCTTGTCGTCGATCGCCGCGTGCTTGATCAGCTCCTGGGCGAAGACCTTGGTGTAGCTGGGCGGACCGGCGGCGGCCTTGTGCTGCTGGCCGGTGACGACGTCGAACTTGACCACCGCGTGCAGCTTGTCGGCCGCGCCCTCGGCCGGGGCGTAGCCCTTGCCCTTCTGGGTCACGACGTGAACCAGCACGGGCTTTTCGTCGAATTCCTTGGCGTTCTTCAGCACGCTGACCAGGGCGTCCATGTCGTGGCCGTCGATCGGGCCGACATAGTGGAAGCCCAGCTCCTCGAAGAAGGTGCCGCCGGTGACCATGCCCCGAGCGTATTCCTCGGCCTTGCGGGCCGCGTCGCGGATCGGGGTCGGCAGCTTCTCGACCACCGTCTTGCCCAGCTTGCGCACCTTGCGATAGGCGCCGCCCGAGACGAGGTTGGCCAGATAGGCGCTCATGCCGCCCACCGGCGGGGCGATCGACATGTCGTTGTCGTTGAGGATGACGATCAGGCGCTTGGTGGTGTCGACCGCCGCGTTCATCGCCTCATAGGCCATGCCCGCGCTCATCGAGCCGTCGCCGATCACGGCGATGACGCTGTTGTCCTCGCCCCCAGAGGCGACGCGAGCGTCGCGGGCGGCGCAGAAGCCCAGCGCCGCCGAGATCGAGGTGGCCGCGTGCGCCGCGCCGAACGGGTCGTATTCGCTCTCGGCCCGCTTGGTGAAGCCCGACAGGCCGCCGCCCTGGCGCAGGGTGCGGATGCGGTCGCGGCGCCCGGTCAGGATCTTGTGCGGATAGGCCTGGTGGCCGACGTCCCAGATGACGATGTCCTTGGGCGTCTCGAACACGTGGTGCAGGGCCACGGTCAGCTCGACCACACCCAGGCCCGCGCCCAGGTGGCCGCCGGTCACGGACACGGCGTCGATGGTCTCGGCCCGCACCTCGTTCGCCAGCTGCTTCAGTTCGGTCACGCTGAGGCCGCGGGTGTCGGCCGGTGACGAGATGGTGTCGAGGAGAGGGGTCAAAGCAGGCATGTCCGAAGAAAGCGCGGTCAGTTGCGGCGGTCCAGCACGAAATCCACGCTACGACGCAGATGTTCAGCCCGTTCGCCGAAAATATCGAGATGCGACTTGGTTTGCGTGGCCAAGAGATTGACGCGCTCCTTGGCCGCATCAAGCCCCAGAAGGGTGACATAGTTGGTCTTGCCCTTGGCGGCGTCCTTGCCGCCGGCGGCCTTGCCCAGCACGGCCTCGTCGCCTTCCTCGTCCAGAATGTCGTCGACGATCTGGTAGGCCAGGCCCAGGTCCTGGGCGAAACCCATCAGGGCCGCGCGCTCTTCCGGCTTGGCCCGGGCGATGATCAGCGGGATCTCGAAGGCGAAGGCGATCAGGGCCCCGGTCTTCAGGCGCTGCATGCGGGCCACGGCCCCCAGGTCGTCGCGCACGCCCAGCAGGTCGATCATCTGGCCGCCGCACATACCCTTGGCGCCCGAGGCGATGGCCAGCTTGCGCACCAGCTCGGACCGCACATTGCCGTCGTCGTGGGTGTCGGGGTGGGCCATGATCTCGAAGGCGGCCGTCTGCAGGGCGTCGCCGGCCAGGATCGCGGTGGCTTCGTCATACTGGATGTGCACGGTGGGACGGCCGCGACGCACGTCGTCGTCGTCCATGGCCGGCAGGTCGTCGTGCACCAGGCTGTAGGCGTGGATGCATTCCAGGGCGCAGGCGGCCCGCAGGACCGGCCGTTCGGGCAGGTCGAACATCTTGCCCGTCTCCAGGGCGAAGAACGGCCGCAGGCGCTTGCCCGGCCCCAGGGCCGCGTAGCGCATGGCCTCGGTCAGCCGGCTTTCCGGCCCCTCGGCGCGCGGCAGCAGTTCGTCGAGCGCCACGGTGACGATGTCGGCGGCCTGAACGATGCGCTTTTCCAGGTCGATCAAAACAGCTTCCCCCCGTTGGGAACGTCACGGTCCACGTCGACCAGCACCACGCCGCCCTCGGCGTCCGGGAAGCCCAGGCACAGGACTTCGGACATCACCGGACCGATCTGGCGTGGCGGAAAATTGACCACGGCGGCCACGCGCCGACCGATCAGCTCGTCGACCGCATAGTGCTTGGTCACCTGGGCCGAGGATTTCTTGACGCCGATCACGGGGCCGAAATCGATGGTCAGCTTGTAGGCGGGCTTGCGCGCCTCGGGAAACGGCGTGGCTTCGATCACCGTGCCGATACGGATATCGACGCGCTCGAAGTCCTCGTAGCCGATCTGAGGCGACGCCTGCCCCATCAGTTGAACTCGGCCGCTTCAGCGTTCACGGCGCCGCCCTGGCCCAGAACGATCTTCTCGACCTTCAGGCGGGCCGCCTCGAGCTTCTTCTCGCAGTGGGCCTTCAGCGCCGCGCCGTCCTCATAGATCTCGATCGAGCGCTCAAGTTCGGCCTTGCCGGACTCCAGCTCGCCGACAATCTGCTCCAGGCGCTGCAGGGCCTGCTCGAAGCTCATGCCTTCAAGATCTTGCGGACTGATCATTTCTACTCCGGGGCGAACAGGCGCACCCTAGTGGCGGGCCGCGGCGCGGGCAACGCCGTTGGCGGGCCTTTTGGTGAACGAGGTCAGGGGCTTTGGGGTCGCTGTCGCCTGGAAAGGCGCCTAGGGCCGCTCGAAGCGCTTCACGCACCAGTACTTGAACCCCTGGTCCTGGGTCTTCTTCAGGCCGCGCTTCTGCAGCGACAGGCCGATCATGGTGTTGAAGAAGCCGTGGGCCACCAGCAGCACCTCCTGGCCGTTCTGCGACAGGCCGATCAGCAGGTCGGCGGCCTGGTCGGCGCGGATTTCGGCCTGGGCCCGGCTTTCCTGGCCGGCATGGTGATCGAAGAACCACCACCAGAAGCGGGCGAAGAAGCCCCAGTGCTTAGGCGACATCTTGATCCAGCGCGGCCAGGGCGGCGGCGGCAGCGGGGCCTCGATGAACAGCGGGTCGGTGGCGAAGGCCTTGCCGTCGGCGACGGCCGTGGCGGTCTCGATCGAGCGGCGGCGGGTGGAGGCGATCACCACCGCCGCTCGCCGGGCCGTGGCCTTCAGCGAGTTGGGCGGGGTCTGGCCGGGCAGCAGGCCGCCCTCCTCGTAGCGCGCCCACCAGTCGCCATAGGCCGGGGCGTTGAAGCGGATCTTGCGCGACAGGGCCGGCTCGCCGTGGCGGGCCAGGGTGATCGCGCCCGGCCGGACACCGGCGGTTCCAGGGGCTTCTGTCGTGGAAAGGCGGTCGGCGGATTCGTCGGCCATAGATCTTGGAGGTCCGGTCCGTCGCCACCGGCGACTCTCTCGAAACCTCTACCCCTCCTGCAACGCTTTGACATGCGCCGCCGCCGAGCGGCCGAGCGCTTCTAGGTCGTAGCCGCCCTCGAGCGAGGAAACAATACGCCCGCCGCAACGGCGGTTCGCGACCGAGACGATCGCCCGGGTCGCCCAGGCGAAATCCTCGGCCTCCAGGCTCTGGGCGGCCAGCGGATCGCGGACGTGGGCGTCGAAGCCGGCCGAGACCAGGATCAGCTCGGGCGCGAATCCGTCGACCTGGTCCATCAGGCCCTCGAAACCCTTGCGCCACACCTCGCGAGGGGCATGCGGGGCGACGATGGCGTTGGCCACGTTGCCCACCCCGGTCTCCGACGGATCGCCGGTGCCCGGATAGAGCGGCGACTGATGGATCGAGGCGAAGAACACGCTGGCGTCGTGCTCGAACGCCGCCTGGGTGCCGTTGCCGTGGTGGACGTCGAAATCGACGATCGCCACGCGCTTCAGCCCCGAGGCCTGAGCGACCCGCGCGGCCACGGCGATGTTGGAAAACACGCAAAAACCCATGGCCACGCCCGGCTCGGCGTGGTGGCCCGGCGGCCGGACGGCGCAGAACGCCCGGCTCCCCTGCCCCGCCGCCACGGCCCGGGTCGCGGCGACCACCGCCCCGGCGGCGCGGCGCGCGGCGGTCAGGCTGCCGGCCGACAGCACGGTGTCGGGATCCAGGGCGCGACGGCCGCTGCTGGGCGCGGCGGCCAGGACGTCGTCGATGAAGCCTTGCGGGTGCACGCGGGCCAGGTCGGCGAAGTCGACCAGCGGGGCCTCCAGGCTCTCCAGGTCCAGGCGAGCGTCGTCGTTCAGCGCGTCGATCACCGCCCGCAGGCGCTCGGGCCGTTCGGCGTGGTTGTCGCCGGGCCGATGGTCGAGCATATCCAGGTGCGTATAGAGCGCGACATCCATGCGAGGATCGTAACCCGTGAGCACCGCCGCGACCATCCGCCGAGCTACGTTGCAAGACGCCGACACGGTGTCGAGCCTCGGCGCGCGCACCTTCAGCGACACCTTCGCTTATCTCTATCCGACCGAGGACCTGGAGACCTTCCTGGCTTACGCCTACGGCCTGGAGCGGACGCGGCGCGACCTGGCCGATCCGGAGATGGCGACCTGGCTGATGGAAGTCGACGACGAGGCCATCGGCTACGCCACCGCCGGTCCCGCCGGCCTGCCGCACCCGGACGTGAAGCCGGGCGATGGCGAGCTGAACCGGATCTATGTGCTCAAGGATTTCCAGGGCGGCGGACGCGGCTCGCTGCTGCTGAAGACCGTGCTCGACTGGCTGGAACGGGACGGTCCGCGACGCTTGTGGATCGGCGTGTGGTCCGAGAACTTCGGGGCCCAGAAGCTCTATGCGAGCAAGGGCTTCGAGAAGGTCGGCGAATATCACTTCCCGGTCGGCGAGACCCGGGACCTGGAGTTCATCCTGCGGCGGGGGTGATCCCGGCGCAGGCCCTCCCCCTGTGGGGGAGGTGTCGGCGCAGCCGACGGAGGGGTGAGTGATGCGATCCCACCGCCCCCACGATGTCCGCACGAAAACTCCCCCCACTGGCCTGCGGCCGCCTCCCCCACAGGGGGAGGACCTATTGCGTTGACCGCCCGACCCCGCCATCCTTCGAACATCCGTTCGAAAGCCCGCCCATGTTCCTTCGCTTCTTCTCCGAGCTCCGCGCCGCCAAGGTTCCCGTCAGCTTGCGCGAATACCTGCTGCTGATGGAGGCCCTGGACAAGGACGTCATCGACAGGCGGATCGAGGACTTCTACTTCCTGTCGCGGGCCAGCCTGGTGAAGGACGAGAAGAACCTCGACAAGTTCGACCGGGTGTTCAGCCACGTCTTCAAGGGCCTGGAAACCGTCGAGGACGGCGTCACCGCCGACATCCCCGAAGAGTGGCTGAAGGCCCTGACCGAGAAGTTCCTGACCGACGAGGAGAAGGCGCAGATCGAGGCCTTGGGCGGCTTCGAGAAGCTGATGGAGACCCTCAAGGAGCGGCTCGAGGAGCAAAAGAAGCGCCACGAGGGCGGCAACAAGTGGATCGGCTCGGGCGGCACCTCGCCGTTCGGCAACAACGGTTACAACCCCGAAGGCGTGCGCATCGGCCAGGACAAGAGCCGCCACGGCAAGGCGGTGAAGGTCTGGGACAAGCGCGAATACAAGAACCTCGACGACAGCGTCGAACTGGGCACGCGCAACATCAAGGTCGCCCTGCGCCGCCTGCGCAAGTTCGCCCGCCAGGGCGCTCAGGAAGAGCTGGACCTGAACGGCACCATCCGCGGCACGGCCGAGAAGGGCTATCTGGACATCCAGATGCGTCCCGAGCGGCGCAACACGATCAAGGTGCTGCTGTTCTTCGACATCGGCGGCTCGATGGACAGCCACATTAAGCTCTGCGAGGAGCTGTTCAGCGCGGCCAAGACCGAGTTCAAGCACCTGGAATTCTTCTACTTCCACAACTGCCTGTACGAGGCGGTGTGGAAGGACAATCGCCGCCGCCTGGCCGAGAAGACCCCGACCTGGGACGTGCTCCACAAGTTCCCCGCCGACTACAAGGTGATCTTCGTCGGCGACGCCACAATGAGCCCCTACGAGATCACCTATCCGGGCGGCAGCGTCGAACACTGGAACGAGGAGGCCGGCGCCACCTGGGTCAGCCGGGTCACCGACATCTACCAGAGCGCCGTCTGGCTGAACCCGACGCCGGAACGGCACTGGGACTACACCCAGTCGATCGGCGTGGTGAAGCAGCTGATGAACGACCGGATGTTCCCCCTGACCATCGACGGCCTGGACAAGGCCATGCGCGAGCTGGTGCGAGGGTAGATCACCAGCGGGCTCGCCCTTTCAGCGACCGGCGCGTTATCCTGGCGCTCGCAACCCGGATTTCCCCGTGCCCGACACCCCTGACCTATCCGAACTCGAGGCGGCGATGGCGAAGGCCGTGGCGACGGAGGATTTCGAGACCGCGGCCGCCCTGCGCGACCAGATCGCCCTTCTGCGGGGCGCCGCCCCTGCGTCTCCTCAGAAATCGTATCTCAAGCGCCAGGAGCCGGGAAGGATGGGCCTGGGCACCGATCAGCCAAGCTACGTTCCGCCGAAAGGCTGGGTCCCGCCACGGAAGCCTAGCCCCATGACGAAAGGTCACTCGAAGGGCGGTCGTCGCACGAAGGGATAGACCCTAGTGCGCCGGGCGAGGCTCGAACGAGCGCTTTTCCTGGACCTTCAGGCACTCGGCGTCCGGCTTCTGGCCGTGCTGGGGCTTGGGCTCGGGATGCGGCAGGTGGCCGCCGCCGAGGGGCGCTTGCTGTTGGAATGGCTTCATCATGACGTCATCCTCCCGATTTTTCTTGTCATTTTTATCACGCCGCCGCCTCCAGCGTATCCAGCAGACGCACCTCGACCTTGACGTCCAGATGGGCCTCGCCCGGATCATCCAGGATGGTGCCCGAGATCGGCTTGGCCTCGTTGGGCGTGCGGGTGTGGGCGACCAGGATCAGATCCGGCGACTCCGCCAGGCCGTTGGTCGGGTCGAACTCGGTCCAGCCCAGGCCCGGCAGGAACACCTCGCACCAGGCGTGAGTGGCCCCGGCGCCGCGCAGGGCCGAGGCCGGACCACTGTAGATGTAGCCCGTGGCGAACACCGCCGCGTAGCCCAGCCGCCGCAGGGCCTCGACCATCAGCCAGGCGAAGTCGCGGCACGTGCCCTCGCCCGACGCGATCGTCTGCGCCGGGGTCTGGGTGCCGGCCTCGGGCCGGGCCTTGTAGGCGAAGCTGTCGTGGATGGTGGCGTTCATCCGCAGCAGGAAGTCGATGGCCGGCTCGTCCGGGCGCTCCATCTGCTGGCGCAGCCAGCGCAGCAACACGCGGTCGTCGTCGTCGGTGGCCGGGGTGATGAACGGGTTCAGCACCGCCCGGTCCTCACGCGAATAGACGATCGGCGAGATGGTGTGCGGGTCGTCGATCGGCAGGCTGGTCAGGGGCGCCGGGTAGCGGTCGATGATCAGGCGGCTGGTGATGGTCAGGCTCTCGGCCTCACCCTGAGGCGTGAACCAGCACACGCAGTTGCCGACGGCGTCGTAGGTCCAGCGCGTCTGGCCGGGCAGAGACGTCTGCAGCGAGGCCTCGACGATGCGGATGGCGTGGCTGTCGCGCGGGCGGATCAGCAGCCGATGCGCCCCGAAGCCGACCGGCCGGGCGTAGCTGTACCGCGTTTCATGAAGGATGCCGAGCCGCGCCATAGGCTCAGCATAACCCCGCCCAGCCCGCTTCGTTCCGTCACAGGGCGGTGATTGCGGTGGACGGAACAAAATAAGAACAATAGGTTGGACGGATGGCCGTCCTCGATCTGAAACGCAAGCTCGCCATCCTCTCCGACGCGGCCAAGTACGACGCCTCCTGCGCCTCGTCGGGGGCGCAGAAGCGGGATTCCCTGGGTGGAAAAGGCGTCGGATCGACCGAGGGCATGGGCATCTGCCACGCCTATGCGCCAGACGGGCGCTGCATCAGCCTGCTGAAGATCCTGCTGACCAACTTCTGCATCTACGACTGCGCCTACTGCATCAACCGCGTGTCATCCAACGTCGCCCGGGCCCGGTTCACGGTGAAGGAGGTCGTCGACCTCACGCTGAACTTCTACAAGCGCAACTATATCGAGGGCCTGTTCCTGTCGTCGGGGGTGATCCGCACCGGCGACTACACGATGGAGGAGATGGTGCGCGTGGCGAAATCGCTGCGGCTGGACCACGACTTCCGCGGCTACATCCACCTGAAACTGATCCCAGAGGCCTCGCCGGAGCTGGCGGCCGAGGCCGGGCTCTATGCCGACCGGGTGTCGATCAACGTCGAGCTGCCGGGCGACGAGAGCCTCGCGATCCTGGCGCCGGAGAAGGACGCGGCCGGCATCAAGAAGGCCATGGGGCGGATGCGGCTGCACATCGAGGACCGCAACGCGCCAGTGAAAGCGGGCCGCGCCAAGCCGCGCAAGTTCGCCACGGGCCAATCGACCCAGCTGATCGTCGGAGCTGACGCGGCCAAGGATGGCGACATCCTGGCCCGCAGCGCGGCGCTGTACGGATCCTACCAGCTCAAGCGCGTCTACTATTCGGCCTTCAGCCCGATCCCCGACGGCAGCGCGCGCCTGCCGGTGATCCGCCCGCCGCTGGTGCGCGAGCATCGCCTGTACCAGGCCGACTGGCTGATGCGGTTCTACGGTTTCGGCCAGGGCGAGATCGTCGCGCCGGGCGAGGACCTGGACCTGACCGTCGATCCCAAGACCGCCTGGGCCCTGCGCCATCGCGGCGACTTCCCGGTCGACGTCAACACCGCCGACCGCGAGACTCTGCTGCGCACGCCGGGCCTGGGCGCGCGGGGCGTCGACCGCATCCTGCAGGCCCGCGCTCAGACCCGGCTGACCCTGGACGACGTCAAGCGCGTCTGCGGCTCGGTCAAGCGCGCCAAGCCGTTCATCGTCACCGCCGACTGGACGCCCGGCGCGGCCACCGACGGCGAAGGCCTGCGAGCGTCCCTGGTCGCGCCGCAACAGCTGAGCCTGTTCTGATGCGGGTGGCCCGACTGGAGTCCGAGATCGACTTCGACGGCTGGCGCGTGGCGGCGCGGGTTCTGCGGACGGAGGGGGTGTCGCCGGAGGCGGTGGTGTGGACCGTGGAGCGGGATTTGTTCGACCAAGACCTCTTCCCTCCCCCTCGTGGGGAGGGTGGCGGCGAAGCCGACGGGTGGGGCACGGTGCAGGGCGTTTCGACGGCTTCGCCGCAAGACTCATCAAACCCCACCCGACCCCTTCGGGGCCACCCTCCCCACGAGGGGGAGGGAAAAATCCTGACCGTCCCCGCCGCCTTCATCGACCTGGCCCAGACCGTCATCCTGCATCGCTCGCCCGAGCGCCTGGCCCTGCTCTACCGCCTGCTGCACCGCCTGGAGCGTCAGCCGCGCCTGCTGGACAACCCCGCCGACGCCGACGTCGCCAAGGCCCGCGACATGGCCAAGGGCGTGGGCCGGGCGATCCATAAGATGCACGCCTTCGTCCGCTTCCGGCTGGTCGAGGACGTGACGCCGGAGACTTACGTCGCCTGGTTCGAGCCGGCCCACCGTGTCACCGAGGCCGCCGCGCCGTTCTTCGCCCGGCGGTTCGCCAACATGAACTGGTCGATCCTGACGCCCGACGCCTGCGTGCATTGGGACGGCAGCACGCTGACGATGTCGCCCGGCGCCGATCCCGCCGACGCGCCCTCACAGGACGCCCAGGAAGAGATGTGGCGCACCTATTACGCCTCGATCTTCAACCCGGCCCGATTGAACCCGGCGATGATGAAACAGGAGATGCCCAAGCGCTATTGGCGGAACCTGCCCGAGGCGGCGCTCATTCCAGACCTGATCGCCAAAGCCCAGAGCCGGACCGAGACCATGGTCGCCGCCCAACCCACCAAGCCGTCCGACCGCGTGCTCAAGGCCGCCCTGAAACATGCCCGCGACGGCTCGTTCGGCGAGAGCAACCTGGTCAATCTGGAAGAGGTGGCGGCCGGGATCCAGGTCTGCCGCCGCTGCGACCTGTGGCGCAACGCCACCCAAGGCGTGCCGGGCGCCGGGCCCGCGAAAGCGGCGCTGATGATCGTCGGCGAGCAGCCGGGCGACCAGGAGGACCTGCAAGGCATCCCCTTCGTCGGCCCGGCCGGCCAGCTTCTGGATCGGGCCATGGCCGAGGCCGGCGTGCCCCGCGACCGCGTGTTCGTGACCAACGCGGTCAAGCATTTCAAGCACGAGCCGCGCGGCAAGCGCCGACTGCACAAGACGCCCGACCGGGGCGAGGTCCAGGCCTGCCGCTGGTGGCTGGACGCCGAGCGCCGCCTGGTCCGGCCCAAGGTGATCCTGGCCCTGGGCGCGACGGCGGTGCAGGCGGTGTTCGGCAAGGCCCTGCCGGTCGGCAAGACCCGCGGCCAGCGCCAGGCGCTTGACGGCGGCGAACAGGGCCTGGTCAGCTGGCACCCGTCCTTCATGCTGCGCATCCCGGATCCCGAGGCCAAGGATCGGGCCTATGCGGAACTGGTCGAAGACCTGCGCCAGGCCTGGAAGCTGGCTGGCTAGGCCGCCGCCAGCCTGGGCCTGCGCCGTCCCACCCGCGCCTTGCGTTTCTTCAGCCAGATGACCACGCCGGTCACGCTGAGCGCCGCGACCACCGCGCCGGTCAGCGAGATCAGGATGCGCCCCGGAACGCCCAGGATCCGCCCCGAGTGCAGCGGGAACTGCGCCTGGACGAAGATGTCGGCCGCCGTGCCCTTCCAGGGCTGGGAGTCGCCGACCAGGGCTCCGGTCTTGCCGTCGTAATAGAGGTAGGGCGGCCCCACCCCGGCCGCGCCATGATCGCCGCCCGGCTCATGGAACGCCACGCCGTAGATGCCGTATTCCGGCGAATAGAACGCCCCGCCGGCGGGCGCCTGCCAGCCGCGCTTCATGGCTTCGGCCCGAGCCGTGGTCAGGACCTGGTCGTAGGTGCGGGCGGCGATGATCGGCGAATTCAGGTCGGCCGGCTTGCGCAGGTCGAAGGGACTGGGCGTCACCTTCGAGACCTTGGACATGATCGGATAGAACACCTCGCTGTAGAGGTTCAGCGAGAAGGCTGTGAAGGCCACAGTGAACAGCACGCCCCACAGCCACAGACCGAAGGCGCGGTGGATGTCGAAATTGATCCGGTAGGCGCTGGCCGAGGTCTTGATCACCCAGGCCGGCTTCCAGCGCGCCCAGAAGCCCTTGGCGGGCTTGGTCTTCTGGCGGGGCGGCAGGGTCAGGTAGAAGCCGACGAAACAGTCCAGCGTCCACAGGATCGCCACCCCGCCCAGCAGCCAGATCCCCCAGCGATCGATGCCCCACATCGCCGGAATGTGCAGGCTGTAGTGCAGCACGTAGAGGAACGAGACGAAGGTCTCGCCGGTGATCGGCCACACCGCCCCCCACTCGCGCCGCCCCTGCTCGGCCCCGGTCACGGGGTCGATGAACACCTGGTTGTAGTGCGGCTCGAACAGCTTGCCGGTCGCTGGATCACGCTTGGGCGCGACGCCGAAGGCCAAGGTGCCGCCTGGCTCCGGAGCCAGGGGCAGATAGGTGACCTGAACGCGTGGATCGCGCGCCTCGATCTGGCGCGCGAGGTCCAGGGGGGCCAAGACGGGGCCGTCCTTGCCCCCGCCTTTGCTGGATTGGGCGAACATCAGGTGCGGATTGAGCACGTCGTCCAGCTCGTGATCCCACGAGATCACCGCGCCGGTGACGCCCGAGACGAACAGGAACCCGGCGATGAACAGCCCGACCCACCGGTGCAGGAAGGTCAGGAACGGCCGCAGGGCCGGCGGCGCGAACCGCGCGGCCGATCTGGGCTCGACGGGAACCTGGGTCCGGGCGTCCATCACCAGCCTCAGAACGCGAAGTCTAGACGCAACGAAACGCTGCGCGGGGCGGCGTAGTACGACTGGTTCCACATCAGGCTGGTCAGGTACTTCTTGTCGGCCGCGTTATCGACGTTGAGCGTGGCGCGCACCTTGTCGGTGACATCGATCCCGGCCATCAGGTCGACGATCCCGTAGGCGTCCTGCTCGACCGGCACGATGTCGACCATCGACACCGCGCTCTGCCAGCGCACCGCCGCACCGACCTTCAGATTGCGCAGTTCGGGGAAGGTGTAGGTGGTCGTGGCCTTGAAGGTCTTGCGCGGCAGGTAGGTGCGGGTGGGCAGGTCGTCCTCGCCCTCGACCTTCAGCTGGGTCCAGCCGGCGCTGATCGTCCACTGGTCGGTCAGCGCGCCGCTGGCTTCCAGCTCGTAGCCGGTCACCTTGGTGTCGATGCCGTTGTAATAGCTCTGGCCATTGGGGAAGTCGCCGGCATAGGCCGCCAAGTCGCCCTGCTCGGACCGGAACACCGCGCCGGTCAGGTACAGGCGGTGGTCGAACCACTCGCTCTTCACCCCGGCCTCGTAGGCCTTGCCATGCGCGGCGGCCAGGGTCTGGTGGTTGGCGTCGACCTCGGACTGCGGATTGAAGATGTCGGTGTAGCTGGCGTACAGCGAGACGTTCTGGTTCAGGTCATAGACGCCGCCGACATAGGGGCTGACCTTGTCCTCGTCGCGCGGGGTGTCGACGCCGTAGGAATAGCCCTTCGACTTCAGCTTCAGGGCGTTGACGCCGGCCACGATCTTGAACTGGTCGGTGACGCTGAAGTGGGCGGCGGCGTAGAGGCGCGACAGACGGTCGGTCTGGTCGGAGGCCTGGTACGCGCCGGGATAGGTCGGCTCGCCCGGCTGCGCCGAGCCCCAGTCCTGCACGGCCGGATAGATGATCGTCTCTTCGGAGAAGTTCTCCCACTCCTTGCCGGTCGACCGCGAGGTCTGGCCGCCGATCACCAGCTGGTGGGTGCGGCCGAACAGCTGAAACGGGCCCGAGGCGTAGGCGTCCAGGATGTAGCTCTCGTACTTGGACGGATAGATGCCGCTCATGCCCTTCACACCCAGGCCGGTGGCCGGATCAGGGTTGTCATAGGCGTAGAGCAGCTTGGCGTTCTCGTTGAAGCGCTTGTAGGTGCCGGTGGCCTTGAACTGCCAGCCGTTGTCGAACTTATAGTCCAGCTCGGTGAAGGCGGTCTGGTCCTTGACGTTCCAGTAGGTCCAGTCGGCCGAGGTCGAGGCCGAGCGCGGATAGTCGACGAACGTCCCGTCCGAATAGTTCAGCGGCAGCGCGCCCCACAGCACGCCGCGCGAGCGGTTGTCCTGCAGCGAATAGCCGATGGTCGCCGTCAGCTTGGACGTGACGTCCAGGGCCAGCAGGCCCGCATAGACGTTGCGGTTGACGTGGTAGTGGTCGAGATACGACCCCTTGTCCTCGTTTGCGTAGATCAGCCGGCCACGCACCGAGCCCGACGAGTCCAGCGGACCCGAGACGTCGGCCTCCAGGCGGTAGTCGTCCCACGAGCCGTACTGCACCGCGCCGGCGGCCTTGAAGGTGTCGGTCGGGCGCTTGCGCACATAGTTGACCGTGGCCGAGGGATTGCCGGTGCCGGTCATCATGCTGTTGGCGCCGCGCACCACCTCGACCCGGTCGAACAGCACGGTGTCGAGATCGCCGAACTGGATGCCCCAGATCAGCGGCAGGCCGATGCCGTCGACCTGGAAGTTGGTGATGTCGAAGCCGCGCGAGTTGTAATAGGTGCGGTCGGTCTCGACCTTCTCGACATTGACCCCGGTCACCTGGGCCAGCAGGTCGTTGACGCTGGTCAGGCCGAAATCCTTGATGCGGGCCTGGTTGAGGATCGTCACCGACTGCGGGGTCTCGCGCAGGCTCATGTCCAGGCCGGTCACCGCCGAGGTGCGAGTGCGCGCGCCCGTGACCACGACGCCGTCCACCTGGTTTTCCGCCGTATTGGCGTCGACCGCCGCGGCGGGCGCATCGGCGGCCAGGGCGGCGGCGCTCGAAGAGACGGCCAGGAAAGCGACGCCGACCATCAGCAGGCCGCGCAGAGAGGTGGTCATGGGAAGAGGCTCGCTTGCAAACAATAATGAGTCGCAAGTGCAGTAGGAGATAGCCCCCTACCCTGTCAAACCGTTGACCTTCAATTGTCGGATAAACAGACCCGCTGTGACACGATCATCACGGGTGCGATGACGAAAAGGCCCCGCCCCTTTCGGAGCGAGGCCTGCATCGGCGATGGGATTGCGGGTCTTTAGGCCGAGAACCCGGCCTCGGCGAAGGCCAGCATCCGGCCCAGCAGGGCTTCGACGTCGGCCTCGCTGGTCGTGCCTTCCGACAGCACGTTCAGGCGGTCGAACTCGGCGAACCGGTTGTTGTGCAGCATGCCCAGGGTGAAGTGCAGCCGCCAGTAAATCTCCTCCGACGGCAGGTCGGGCCTCGCCTTGAGCAGGGCGTCGGAGAAGCGGCGCAGGTGGGTGACGTCGGTCTGCAGCACCTTGCGGATTTCGTCGGTGCCCTCGCTGCGGGCGCGGATCAGGAACTGCAGCGAGATGCGGCGCTCGTGATCGGGAGCCAGCCACTTCAGCGGCGGGGTCAGCAGGGCGGCCAGGATCTCGCGCACGGGCGGCGCGCCTTCGAAGCGGTCGGTGGCCTCGTGCAGCTTCTTGGCCCGCTCGCGGTTCAGCTCGACCGTGCGGCGACGGAAGATCTCGTAGAGCAGCGCGTCCTTGGAGCCGAAGTGATAGTTCACAGACGCCAGATTGACGCCCGCCGCGGCGGTGATGTCGCGCACGGAGACGTTCTGGAAGCCGTGCAGCGCGAACAGGCGCTCGGCGGCGACGAACACCAGGTTCTTGGTGACGGCTTCATTGTCGACGCCCTCGGCTTCGACGTCTGGCGCGGTGGTGACGGCAACGCCGTCGCTCTTCGGACTCACTACGGGATCCCCTTTACCTACAGGGAACTCTTACGACCGTTCGAATTTGGCGCAAGCGTCAAGATGGAACGCCGACGGAGGAATTCTGAAAGCGCCGCCAGCCGGGCGCCCGTCGACCGGGGTTTCAGCGCCCCGAACCCCTCTCGACGTTTGGTGCGGCGCTCGATTCCACGTATCAACTCCAGGTTCGCCGGGGTCGGGACCCATCGGGGGAGTCATCGAGTTTGACGCGTGTTCAGTCGACAAACGCCGCCGCGCATGGGCAAGGCGTTCGCCTAAGCCTGATCGTGGGCTTTCTGCTGCTGGTTTGCGCGGCCGTGGCGGCGATCGTCGTGGCCGTGACCAGCGCGGACGCCGAGCGCTGGGCGACCCACTCGCTGGAAGTGCGCCGCCTCCAGGCCGTGACGTTCAGCGCCCTGCAGGACGCCGAGACCGCCCAACGCGGCTATCTCCTGACCGGCGACCACGCCTATCTTGAGCCCTACGAGCAAGCCAACGCGCGCCTGCCCGGTCTGAAGCGCCAGATGCACGCCCTGGTCGCCGACAATTCCGCCCAGCGGCAGCGCCTGGTCGACCTGGAACAGGCGATCGACATCAAGATGGCCGAACTGGACCGCACCGTGGCCCAGGCCCGCGCCGGCCAGGCCGACGCCGCCATCGCCCGCCTCAAGACCAATGCGGGCAAGGCGATGATGGATCGCGTCCGCGTGCTGAGCCAGCGGTTCGAGGACGCCGAAGCGAACCTGCTGATCCAGCGCCAGGCCGCCGTCGCCAGCCAACGCTCGCTGCTGATCGGCGTGATCGTGCTGGCCCTGGCCGCCGCCGCCTTGCTGGCCTTCGCCGTCGCCCGCGAGACCCGCGACCACGCCCACGTCCTGACCGGCCACAACCGCGCGCTGGAGAACGAGATCGCCCAGCGCGAGCGGGCCGAGGCCCAGCTTCGCCAGGCCCAGAAGATGGAGGCGCTGGGCCAGCTGACCGGCGGCGTCGCCCACGACTTCAACAACATGCTGGCGATCATCGTCGGCAATCTGGACATGCTGATCCGCCGCCTGTCGGGCCAGGAAAAGCTGCTCAGCCTGGCCGAAAACGCCCTGTCGGGCGCCAACCGCGCCGCCGCCCTGACCAAGGGCCTGCTGGCCTTCTCGCGCCAGCAGCCGCTGGATCCCAAGCCCACCGACGTCAACAAGTGCGTGTCCGACATGTCCGAGCTGCTGCGTCGGTCGCTGGGCGAGCACATCGCCGTCGAGACCGTCCTGGCCGGCGGCCTGTGGCGCGCCTTCGTCGACTCGCCGCAGCTGGAAAGCGCGATCCTGAACCTGGCGGTCAACGCCCGCGACGCCATGGCCGAGGCCCGGCCGGGCGGCGCCAAGAACGGCGGCCGCCTGACGATCGAGACCTCGAACGCCTTCCTCGACCGCGCCTATGCCGACACCCACGCCGAGGTCGAGCCGGGCCAGTTCGTGCTGGTGGCGATCACCGACACCGGCGGCGGCATGCCGCCCGAGGTGATGGAGCGCGCCTTCGACCCGTTCTTCACCACCAAGCGGCTGGGCGAAGGCACGGGCCTTGGCCTGTCGCAGGTGCACGGCTTCCTCAAGCAGTCGCGCGGCCACATCAAGCTCTACAGCGAGCTGGGCGTGGGCACGACGGTCAAGCTGTACCTGCCGCGCGACACCCTGGGGGTCACGGTCGAGGAGCCGGCCGCGCCGCGTCAGATCGTGGCTTCGGGCGACGCCTTCACCGTGCTGATCGCCGAGGACGATCCCGGCGTGCGGGGCTTCGCCGTCAGCGCCGCCCGCGAGCTGGGCTACAAGGTGATCGAGGCCGACGGTGCAACCGTGGCGCTGGAGCGCCTGGGCCAGCATCCGGAGATCGACCTCCTGCTGACCGACGTGGTCATGCCGGGCTCGAACGGCCGGCAACTGGTCGACGCGGCCCTGACCCTGCGACCGGACCTGAAGGTCATCTACATGACCGGCTACACTCGCAACGCCATCGTCCACAACGGCACCCTGGACGCCGGCACCCGCCTGCTGACCAAGCCGTTCACGCTGGAACAGCTGGACCGTGAACTGCGGGATGCGCTGGCGGGGCAGTGAGGCGTAAAACCCCTCTCTCATAGAGAGAGGTATCAAGACCAACGCCCCGTCAGAACGTCCGCGCTTCGCGCTGCTTGAAATAGGCCGCCTGAGGCCCGCCCGCTCCAGGCTGCTCCAACACCCGCTGGTCGCGGCGAATCTGGTCGATCTGGCCGCGCAGCAAGGCGGCGGTTTCGAAATCCTCGGAGGCGACGGCCTGGGCCATCTCCTCTTCCAGCTCGGACAGATGGGTTTCCGGCGACATCGGGGTCTCCTGAAGCTGCGGTATCGAGGATAACGCGCCAGCGACCGGATCGGTGACTTGAGATTGGCGCCGTCGAGGCGTAAGCCGCCCACGTGTCGATTGATCAGCCTCCCGCCCAGCCCGATCCGCCGATGGTCGGGACCCGCCTGATCTCCCTGGCCGTGGCCAGCGCGCTGCTGATGGAGTTCATCGACTCCACCGCCCTGTCGACCGCCCTGCCCACCCTGGCCCGCGCCTTCAGCGTCGATCCGATCCACCTGAAGCTGGCCCTGACCTCCTATATCCTGGCCCTGGCGGTGTTCACCCCAGCCAGCGGCTGGGCGGCGGAGAGGTTCGGCGCGCGGCGGGTGTTCATGACCGCGATGATCGTGTTCCTGGCCGGCTCGGCCATGTGCGGAATCTCGCGCAATCTGGAGGCCCTGGTGGCATCGCGGATCATCCAGGGGATCGGCGGGGCCATGATGACCCCGGTCGCCCGGCTGATCGTCGTGGGCTCGACGCCCAAGGACAAGCTGATCCGGGCCATGGGCTGGTTCACCATGCCCGCCCTGATCGGCCCGCTGATCGGTCCGCCCCTGGCCGGCCTGGTGCTCAGCGTCGCCGACTGGCCGTGGATCTTCTATCTGAACCTGCCGATCGGCCTTTTGGGCATGACGGCGGTGATGCGCTTCGTGCCCAAGAGCCAGCCCCAGGAGATGGGCCGGTTCGACACCCTGGGTTTCCTGCTGTCGGCCGTGGCGATCAGCGGCCTGGTGGTCGTGGCCGAAACGGCGGGCCTGTCGCTGCTGCCGCCGTGGGCCGTGGTGTTGGTGCTGTCCCTGGCCGTGGCCAGCGGCTGGCTCTACCTGCGCAAGGCCAAGGTGACGGCCAGGCCGATCCTGGACCTGGACCTGCTGAAATACCGCACCTTCCGCGCCAGCCTGGTGGGCGGGACGTTCGTGCGGCTGGGCATCGGGGCCAGTCCGTTCCTGATGCCGCTGCTGCTGCAGGTGGCCTTGGGCTGGAGCCCACTGAAGGCCAGCGTGGTGACCCTGGGCACCGGGGTCGGGGTGCTGATCGCCCGCCCGTTCGCCGCCGCCGGCCTCAAGCGCTTCGGCTTCCGCACCTCGCTGGCGGTGTTCGTGACGCTGACGGCGATCCTGACCGCCGCCCCGGGTTTCTTCACGCAAGCCACGCCGATGGCGCTGATGGCCGGAGCGCTGTTCCTGGGCGGCTTCGCGCGCTCCAACCAGTTCATCGCCGCCAACACCATCGCCTACGCCGACGTGCCCCAGCCCAGGGTGGCCGCGGCCTCGACCCTATCAGCCGTGTCCCAGCAGGTGGGCCTGGCCCTGGGGGTCAGTTTCGGCGGCCTGATGCTGCACCTGGCGCGCGGCCACGGCGCCCACCTGACGCCGGACCGCTTCACCTGGCCGTTCGTGGCCATCGGGCTCGTGACCTTGGCGGCCCTGCCGGTCTATCTGCGACTGGACCGGGACGCCGGGTCGGAGATTTCGGGACGGGCGATCAACCCAAAGCCTCCCCCTGTGGGGGAGGTGTCGGCGAAGCCGACGGAGGGGGGATGAGGTGGCTCCGCGGGTAGGATTCGAACCGCCCGGCCACTCCCCCCTCCGGTCGCTACGCGACCGCCTCCCCCACAGGGGGAGGCTTTTTAAGCTCTAACCCCGCGCCGCCGCGATGCGGGCGCGGGCGATCTCATCGGCCACCAGGTTGGCGGGGCGCTTGTCGACCAGCGAGTGATCCAGCACCTCGCCCAGGGTCTGGGCCAAGCGGGCCAATTTCGCCGCCACCCAGGCCGGGTCGAAGGCCACGCCGGCCTCCAGGGCGCGGATCTCGCCGGCCACGTTGATGATGCCGCCGCCGTTGATCACGTAGTCCGGGGCGTAGAGGATGCCGCGCTCGAACACCGCTTGGCCGATCGTCTTGTCGGCCAACTGGTTGTTAGCGCCGCCGGCGATCACCTTGACCTTCAGGCGCGGCAGGGTCGTGGTCGAGATCGCGCCGCCCAGGGCGCAGGGCGCGAACACGTCGGCCTCGACGTCGAAGATGGCGTCGATCGGCACGATCTGGGCGCCGGTCTTGGCGGCCACATCGTTCAGGGCCGCCTGATTGACGTCGGCGATGATCAGCTTGGCGCCGGCGGCGTGCAGCTTCTCGGCCAGATAGGCGCCGACATGGCCCACGCCCTGGATGGCGACGGTGACGCCGTTCAGGTCGCGGTTCAGAGCCCGCTGGACGCACAGGCGCACGCCGCGGAACACGCCCTCGGCGGTGACCGGCGACGGATCGCCCGAGGCGGCCGCGTGGCCTTCCAGGCCGGCGACGTAGCGGGTGGTCTTGCGGGTGCTGGTCAGGTCGGCGGGCGAGACACCCACGTCCTCGGCGGTCCAGTACTGGCCGCCCAGGCTGTCGACCGCGCGGCCGAAGGCCTCGAACAGTTCCGGCGTCTTCTGGCTGCGGGCGTCGCCGATGATCACGGCCTTGCCGCCGCCGAAGTCCAGGTCGGCCATGGCGTTCTTGTACGACATGCCCTTGGACAGCCGCAGGGCGTCGGTCACGGCGGCGTCGGCGCTGGAATAGTCCCACATGCGACAGCCGCCG
This sequence comes from Caulobacter soli, assembly GCF_011045195.1. Classification (GTDB taxonomy): domain Bacteria; phylum Pseudomonadota; class Alphaproteobacteria; order Caulobacterales; family Caulobacteraceae; genus Caulobacter; species Caulobacter soli. The sequence goes on from NZ_CP049199.1 coordinate 3,379,163, forward strand.
GCGGCGGGGCCACGGGCGGTGGAGTGGACGGCGATGATCGACTTGAGGCCTGTTTTTTCATCAAAGAACGCGTGAACGCCTTCGTGTCCCTCGAAATCCGGGGAATCGAACAAGGTCATGCCGTCGGTCTCGCCTTAGCTAGAAGATTGCGCCGGGGTGTACGCCGGTGGGCTTTACGCCACAACCCCTCGCTTCGCCGCACCCGATCAGGGCTGGGCCTATTGCTTGGAAACCTGCGTGCGCACCACGTTCGGCGCGGTCGGCGCCCCCGGGATCGGCGGCGCGCCGGACGGCAGGTCGGCCGCCGGATCCTTCAGGAACGCGGCCGCGTCGGTCCACACCACCTGCGCCTGCTTGTCGACCAGCAGCAGGTGCCAGCCGTTGGCGTAATAGGCCGAGCGGTCGTCGGGCTTGAGCCGCCGGGCCGCCTCCATGGTCGGCTCCTTGGGGATGATATGGTCATTGGCCCCGTAGAAATAGGCGATCGGAACCTGGACCTTGCCCAGCGACGCCCAGGCCTTCTCCATCAGCCCGACCAGGCCGTAGAGGGTGTCGGACCGCGCGCCCCAGATCATCAGAGGGTCACGGCCCATGCGCCGCAGTTCGTCGATATTGTCGGTGGGCTGGACGTTCTTGACCAGCCATTCGGGCGGCTTGACCACCCAGCTGCGGGTGGTGTGGGCGGTGATCCACAGGCTGGTCTTGTAGGGCAGAGGCTGGTTCGACCAGCCCCAGACCGCCGGGGCGAACAGCAGCAGCCGCTCGGCGGCCGGCGGTCGGTCCGAGGCCATGGCCACGATGGCCAGGGCCCCGCCCATGCTCTCGCCGGCCAGGGCGACCTTGGCCTCGGGATGGGCCTCGCGGACCAAGGCGACGGCGGTGCGGACGTCCTCGATCACCAGGTCCGGCGGCGCCCAGACGCCGCGGTCGGGCGAACGGCCGAAGCCCCGGATGTCGATGGCGTAGGTGGCGATCCCCTGCCCCGCCCAGAACGGCGCGGCCAGATGGAAGGCGTTGGAATAGTCGTTCATGCCGTGCAGGGCGACGATCACCTGGGTGACCGGCTGGCCCTCGGGCGGCAGCCACGTCGTCATGCCCAGCCTCGTCCCGTCGAAGCTGAACAGGCCGTCCTTGTCCAGGCGCGGCCCGCGATAGCCCAGCTCGCCCGGGCCGGGACGCTGGGTGACCGGAGCACAGGCGGCCAGGCCCGCCGCGCTGGCCGCGCCAAGGAGAAGAATCCGACGGTTCATGACGCCAGAATGCCCGCCACTCGGCGGCGAAGATAGGGCGCGACCTCGGCGTCGAACCACGGGTTGCGCTTGAGCCACCCGGTGTTGCGCCACGACGGGTGCGGCAGGGGCAGCACGCCCTGGTCGATATAGTCGCGCCAGGCGGCGACGGTGTCGGTCATGTTCGCCTTCATGCGCGACTCCAACGCCCAGGCTTGGGCATGGCTCCCGACCAGCAGGGTCAGCTCGACGTTCGGCAGGGCCGCCAGCAGCGGCTTGCGCCACAGGGCCGCGCAACGGGCCGGCGGCGGATAGTCGCCGCCCTTGGGATTGGTGCCCGGAAAGCAGAAGGCCATGGCCGCCACGCCGATCTCGGGGCGGCCGTAGAAGGTCTCGCGGTCGATCCCCATCCAGTCGCGCAGGCGGTTGCCCGAGGCGTCGTTGAACGGCAGGCCGGTCTCGTGGACGATCCGCCCCGGCGCCTGGCCGCAGATCAGCAGGCGCGTCTCCTCGCCCACCCGCACCACGGGCCGGGGCACGTGCGGCAGGTACGGCGCGCACGCCCGGCAGGCGGCGATGTCGGATAGGATGGTGTCGAGCGGCATGGAGGTGTCAGGTAGCGCGCCGCCGACGGAAGACAAGCCTGGGCGGAGACCTAGGCCTCGCCGCCCTCGTCGCCCGCGCCGTCCTCGGCGACGTCGTCCACGACATCCTCGAAGCTGGTCGGATCGCCTTCCATGCGCAGGCGCAGGCGGTAGACCCCGCGGAATTGCTCCGGGTTCACCGGCTTGTTGTGGCGCAGGATGACGATCGTGCCCTCGCGGGCCAGTTCGATGGCGTCGGTGCGCACATGGCCCAGCAGGCGCTGCCAGCGCTCGGGCTGTACCGCCTTGGCGACCGACATCGGGTCGATGGACTTGCCGGCGGCCACGGCGGCCAGCTGGGAAAGGATGGTGTCTTGGATAGGCGTGGTCATGAGCGGAGGGATGCCACGAATCCGCCGGCAGCGCGAGCGCGGCCGCTTGCCTTGAACGTCGCCCCGCCTTAGGTCCTCAAAGACAACGCAGAAGACCTGGGCAGGGAAACGGGCCATGGACGGCGGCAACGAGATCTTAAGCGGCCCCAAGCTGGTGACCGAGGGTGAGTGGGCCGGCTGGCGCACATGGTCGGGCCTGGACGCGTTCGAGGACCAGACCGGCCCCTTCTATTACCGCGAGGAAAACGGCGTCGTCCGCAGCGCCTTCCGCGCCGAGCCGCGCCACATGAACGGCGGCGGCTTCATGCACGGCGGTTGCATGATGACCTTCGCCGACTATTCGCTGTTCACCATCGCGTGGCGGGAACTGACCGACATGCGGGCCGTGACCGTCAGCCTGAACGGCGAGTTCCTGGGTCCGGCCAAGGCCGGTGACCTGGTGGAATCGACCGGCGAGGTCACCAAGGCCGGCGGCTCGCTGCTGTTCGTGCGCGGGCTGATCTCGACCGGCGGCGCGCCGATGCTGAACTTCTCGGGCGTGATCAAGAAGATCCGGCCGCGGTAGACCAAGATCAGGCCCTCCCCCTGTGGGGGAGGCGGCCGAAGGCCGGTGGGGGGAGTTTTAGGATTGTCGATCCGGGTTGTGGTCTCCCGCCGATCACTCCCCCCTCCGTCGCCCTTTGGGCGACACCTCCCCCACAGGGGGAGGATCTAAAAACTCGGCCCCGCTCCTAGACCCCCGCCTTCGCCGCCGGTCGGGCCATCATGCCCTCCAGCCAACGCTTGAGATTGACCAGTTCCGGGTCCGGCCGAAACCGCACCATCCGCGCGAAGTCGATCGCCGTCGCCGCCAGGATGTCGGCCATGGTCACCCGCTCGCCGGCGATGAACGCGCTCTCGGCCAGGCGGCGATCCAGCATCTTCAGCCCCTTCTCGGCGGTGGCCCGGCCGTTGGCGGCCACCTCGGGGATCTGGGTCTCGATGGCGGCCAAGGCGGGATGGCCGTGGCGCACGGCCATCATCAGCGGGGTGGCGACAAGCATCTCGGTGCGGCGCGACCACATCTCGATCACGGCGGCTTCGCAGGCCTCCTCGCCGAACAGGTTGGGCTCGGGATAGAGGGTTTCCAGATAACGGCAGATGGCCACCGACTCGGTGATGGTCGCGCCGTTGTCCATCTCCAGCGCCGGCACGTTGGGCAGGCCGGCCTTGGCCAGGTATTCGGGCGTCTTGTGCTGGCCGCCGAAGATGTCGACATCGACGATCTCGATGTCCTCGATGCCCTTCTCGGCCATAAACCAGCGCACGCGGCGGGGATTGGGGGCGCGACGGCTGTCGTAGAGCTTCAAAAGAAATCCTCCCGGCTTGTGACCGGGAGGATGCTTTGGTTCCGCGAAGGAAGGGAAGACCCTAAAGCCCGAACCACCCGCGCGGCATCAGGCCGATCAGCGAACCGGTCAGGCAGGTCGCCAGGAAGCCGGCCATCATCGCCTTCCAGACCAGGCCCAGCACCTCTTGCCGGCGCTGGGGCACCAGCACCGAGAAGCCGGCGACGTTCATGCCCACCGAGCCGATGTTGGCGAAGCCGCACAGGGCGTAGGTCATGATCATGCGGGTGCGCGGATCCAGCAGCTCGGGACCCTGCTTGGCCAGCTGGATGAAGGCGGTGAACTCGGTCAGGATCAGCTTGACGCCCAGCAGACCGCCGGCCGTGCCCGCTTCCTTCCACGGAATGCCCATCGACCAGGCCAGGGGCGCGAACACCATGCCCAGCACGCGGGCGATGCTCAGGTGCTCGCCGCCCACCATCGGCAGGGCGAACAGGATCTTGTCGACCATGGTGGCCAGGGCGATGAAGACGATCAGGGTGGCGCCGACGTTCAGGGCGATCTGCAGCCCGTCGGTGGTGCCCTTCATGACCGCGTCGATCGAGCTGCCGTAGGTCTTGTCTTCCTCGGCCAGGTCCAGGTCGTCGGATTTTTCGCTGGGGTCGCCGGGCACCATGATCCGGGCCAGCAGCACCCCGGCCGGGGCCGAGATCAGCGAGGCGGCCAGCACGTGGGCGGCGGCGTTGGGCAGCACGTCATGCAGGATGGTGGCGTACGCGACCATGGTCGAGCCGCTGACGCAGGCCATGCCGACCGCGATCAGCATGAACAGCTCCGACCGGGTCAGGCGCTCCAGATAGGCGCGAATGAAGATCGGGCCTTCGATCTGGCCCATGAAGATGGTGGCGGCGGTGGCCAGCGCCGGCGGACCGCGCAGGCCCAGGGTCTTCTGGAACAGGAAGCCCAGACCCTTGGCCAGCCACTTCAGGATGCCCCAGTGCCACAGCAGCGCCGACAGGGCGCAGACGACCAGGATCACCGGAAGGACGCGGAAGGCGAACAGGAACCCCGCCCCCGGATTGGTCTCGGTATAGGGGGTGGCGGTTCCCGACAGATAGCCGAACACGAAGTTGGTGCCGGCCTGGGTCGACGAGGCCAGGCCCTCGACCGCGCCATTGACGCCCTGCAGGGCGTTACGCGTCGCGGGCAGCTTGAACAGCACGAAGACCAGGATCAGCTGGATGGCGATCGCGCAGACGGCCAGCACCAGCGGGAAGCGCTTGCGGTTCTCGGAGACGAGCCAGCAAAGGCCGAGGATCAGCGCCACGCCCGCCAGGGCTTGGACGTTCTCGGGAAGGAAGATCAAAACGGAAGACCCTAAAAGAGCGACGCGCCCCCGCGACGCAGCCAAGGAACCAAATGACTATGAATGGGGGGCGCGGCGCAAGCGCCTTGCGTCGATAGGCGGCCACCGGCGGGCGATGGTCTGGCTTTGGGCGCCCGTGCCTCACGGAACGATCGGCGGGAGTCGCGAGGCGTCGAAGCCCCGCGACCCCCTTGGACGTCAGGCCGCGACGTTGACCGAACCGGTCGAGGTCGCGCCTTGGGCGCTGGCCAGCTGGGTCAGCAGCTTCTGCATCAGGTCCGAAGCCAGGGTCGAGCCGGAGGTCGCGCTGGTCGCGGCGCTGGCGGCGGTGCTGGTCGCGTCGTTGCTGGCCGAGGCCTGGGCCTTCTTCAGCATGTCGGCGAACTCGCCCCGCGACAGCGAGCCGTCGCCATCGGAATCGGCGCCGCTGATCAGGCTGTCGGCCGCCGAGGTCGCGTCCGAACCGGAGGTGTCGGCGGCGGCCAGTTCGGCGGCCGAAACGACGCCGTCCTGGTTGGTGTCCAGCGTGTCGAACACCTTGCCGCCGCCACCGGCGTGGCCGGCATGGCCCGCACCGTGCGCGCCGCCGCCCGGAGGCGGGCCCTGCGGACGGCTGGCTTTGGCCATCGCCGTGAACTCGTCGCCGGAGATCTTGCCGTCACCGTCGCTGTCGGCGTCGGAGACCAGGGTGGCGGCCGCCGAGGAGGCGTCGGAGGAACCGCCCAGGGCCTTGGTCAGGGCCGAGGTCAGCTCGTCGCTGGACAACGAGCCGTCGCCGTCGCTGTCCAGGGTCGCGAAGGCGTCCTGCAGCGGGTTGGAGCCGTGCGCGCCTTCCTGGGCGGACAGCAGCGAGCCCAATGTATCGGAACTGAAACTTTGGCCGCTGGAGCCTTGCGAGCTCATCGACGGCGGGGGCGGCGGCGGCGCATTGCCGCCCACACCCGGAAAACCTTGCCCGGCAGAGGCCGCGCCGGACGTCGACGACGTTCCGCCAGCGGCTGAAGTGGTGGAGCTGCGCATCGACTGCAGCAACTGCTGCATGATCGAGGAACTGCTCAGGCTCGAGACGCTCAAGACGGTTTCTCCTTTGACCCTGGGCGGCGCGCCAGAGGCGGCCGGGCGACGCCGAACCCCTCGGCGCATTCCGGGTCATGCGAAAAACATTCCACATTTCAGCATGTTGCAGAGCTGATATATTTGCCTTGGCCGTCGATGTGAAAACCGGCGCGTCCCCTGGGGCGCAAGCTCGACATCGTGCCCGAAAAGCTCCAAGGGAGGCGCCATCGGACCGTGCAAACCGGCGATCGGGGAACGCCGTCCCCCGTCTTACCCCGATTTAACTTGGCCGCGCGATGTTCGCCGGTCATTGCTGCAACCCTTGATTGGGGAGCGTACCGAGCATGTCGTTGGCCTTGGCCACCCTGCTATACGAATGGCGTAGATACATGGCGGCGGTGATCGCCCTGGCGTTCGCGGGCCTGCTGGTCCTGGCCCAGGTCGGCATGTTCACCGGCATCGGCAAGAGCTTCACCGCCACGATCGACCGCTCGCCGGCCGACATCATGGTGCTGGGCCCCAAGGCCGAGAGCCTGATGAACGGCGGCAGCGGCCTGCCCCGCCGCGTCATGGCCCAGATGTACATGCACCCCGAGGTCGCCGAGGTCGCCGACCTGGACGGCGGCAACGGGCTTTGGACCAACGTGCCCGCGCCCGGCAAGAAGCAGGTGCGCGAGTGGATCCAGACCTCGGCGGTCGATCCGCGCGCCGACTCCGTGACCTGGCCCAAGGACTACAACGAAAACATCCGCATCGCCCTGCTCGAGCCCTATGCCGTGGCCATCGACCGGACGGGCATGGCCAAGCTGGGCATCAAGAAGATCGGCGACACCGCCGCCATCAACGGCCAGACCGTCCACGTTCGCTACATCCTCGACGGCTACCCCAACATGATGCAGCCGACGATCGTCATCTCGCGCGACACCCTGCGCCTGCTGGGCCAGGCCTCGAACGGCAGCCGCGTCGGCCCGCTGATGATCCGCATCCGCCACCCCGAAATGGCCGAGCACGTGCGCGACGAGCTCAACGCCACCGCCGACAAGAAGTACCGCGCCTGGACCCGCCAGGAGCTGTCCGACGCCAATGACGGGGCGATGATGAAGGAGAGCTTCATCGGCATCATGCTGGTCTCGTCGCTGATCCTGGGCCTGTTCATCGGGGTGGGCATCACCTCCCAGACCCTGCGCGGCGCGATCCTGGCCAACATCAAGGAATTCGCCGCCCTGCGCGCCCTGGGCGTGTCGATGGGCTCGCTGCGGATGATCGTGATCGAGCTGGGCTTCTGGACCGGGATCGCGGGCCTGGCCGCCACGGCGATCCTGGTGGCCGGCGCGGCCGCCCTGGCCGGGGCCAACGGCGTGCCGATGAGCTTCCCGATCCCGATCGTCATCTTCGTGGCCATCTTCCTGGTGCTGATCTCCGTACTGTCGGGGCTGATGGCCCTGGGCATCCTCAAGAAGAGCCAACCGGCGGACCTGCTGCGATGAACGCCCATTCCCCCGCCAATTCGCCCGCAAGCCGCAGCGCCATCGTCGCCAAGGGCCTGCAGAAGCGCTTCAAGACCGGCCGCACCTATATCGAGGTGCTCAAGAACGTCGATTTCGACGCCCTGCACGGCGACGTGACCATGGTCATGGGCCCCTCGGGCTCGGGCAAGTCGACCCTGGTGGCCTGCCTTTCGGGCCTGCTGCGGCCCGACGAGGGCAAGGTCGAGGCCCTGAACGTCGACCTGTGGGGCTCGCCCGACGGTCGCCCCCGGGGCCTCAGCTCCGGCAAGCTGGACCGCTTCCGCCTGGATAATTGCGGCTTCATCTTCCAGGGCTTCAACCTGTTCCCGGCCCTCAGCGCCCTGCAGCAGGTGACCACGGTGCTGAAGTACCAGGGCCACAGCCCCGACAAGGCCCGCGCCATGGCGGTGACCACGCTCGAAGAGGTGGGCCTGGGCAAGCGCATGAACCAGAAGCCCGCCGAGCTGTCGGGCGGCGAGAAGCAGCGCGTGGCCATCGCCCGCGCCCTGGCCAAGCAGCCCAAGCTGCTGTTCGCCGACGAGCCGACCTCGGCGCTCGACGGCGAGAACGGCCAGATCGTCACCCGGCTTCTGCAACGCGCGGCCAAGGAGCACGGGGCGGCGGTGATCTGCGTCACCCACGACCCGCGCCTGGAAGCCTTCGCCGACCGCGTCATCCACATCGAAGACGGCCGCATCCTCGACGACCGTCGCGTCACCCCTGTCTCGACCCCCGCGTCGATCGACCGCCCCCTGATCGGAGCCTGAGTTCCATGCCCGCCCTGTTTCGCCGACCGTCTTTCTGGGTCGTCATTCTGATCGTCATCTCCGTCGGTTCGATCTTTTTCGTGATGAGCGGCCAGGCCAAGGCCAAGAAGGCCAAGATGGCCGCGATCGCCGCCGCCGCGCCCGCCACGCCCTATGGCGCGGTGGCCGACGGCAAGGCCGACGTCGAGGGCGGGGTCATCCAGGTGGCCGCCCGCCGCCAGGGCATCATCCGCGAGGTTCTGGTCCAGGAAGGCGACACCGTCTCCAAGGGTCAGGTCTTGGCCAAGCAGGAAGACGACGACGCGCGCCTGGCCGCCGACACGGCCGCGGCCGGCCTGAACTCGGCCCGCGCCCAGCTGGCGCTGTACCAGGTGCAGCTGCGCACCGGGCAGCGCGAGTTCAAGCGCCTGCAAAACCTGTCGGCGTCCAACTTCGTGGCCGGCCAGCGTCTCGACGCGGCCCAGGACCAGATCGCCACGGCCAGCGCCAACATCCAGGCCCAGCAGGCCGCCATCCAGGTGGCGACCGCCCAGTTGGCCCAGGCCCGCTACAACCAAGAACTGACGATCATCCGCGCGCCGGCCGATGGCCGCATCGCCCGCCGCTACGCCAATCCCGGCGCCGGCGCCTCGTCGCTGAACGTCACTCCGATGTTCGACCTGGAGCCGCAGACGGCCCGCATCGTCCGCGCCGAGATCAGCGAGTCGGCCATCCCGTTCGTGACCCTGGGCCAGGCCGTCGAGATCATTCCGGAAGCCGACCAGTCCAAGGTCTACACCGGCAAGGTCCTGCGCCGCGCCGCCGTGTTCGGCGCCCGCAAGCTGCAGTCGGACGACCCCTCCGAGCGCACCGACGCCCGGGTGGTCGAAGTGGTGATCAGCGCCGACGGCACGCCGTTCCTGATCGGCCAGCGCGTGCTGGTGAAGTTCATGAAGCCCGGCGCGACGGCGGGGGCGAAGCGGCCGGCGAATACGCAGCCGGATCCGGTGAAGTCGTAAGCGCTCTTCCCCCTCCGGGGGAGGAGCGCCGCAGGCGCGGAGGGGGCAAGTCTTAGCCTCCACCGCGCCCCGAACACTTGCCCCCTCCGGTCGCTGCGCGACCTCCTCCCCCAGAGGGGGAAGAGCGCCATCTTGACGCCCCCTCTCCCGCGCCGCACAAACGCGCCAAACCAAACACGCGTTTGAGGGAGAGTAGAGCATGGCGGACGACATCCGGTTCGACGGTCAGGTCGCGATCGTCACGGGGGCCGGCGGCGGTCTGGGCCGGCAGCACGCGCTGGAGCTGGCGCGGCGCGGCGCCAAGGTCGTGGTCAACGACCTGGGCGGCAGCGTCGACGGCTCGGGCGGCTCATCCGAGGCGGCTAAGGCCGTGGTGGCCGAGATCGAGGCCTTCGGCGGCGAAGCGATCGCCCACGGCGCCTCGGTGACCGACGACGCCGGCGTCGCCGACCTGGTCAAGACCACGATGGAAAAGTGGGGCCGGATCGACATCCTGGTCGCCAACGCCGGCATCCTGCGCGACCGCACCCTGAGCAAGATGGAACTGGCCGACTTCGAGGCCGTGATCCAGGTCCACGTGTTCGGCACCTTCAAGCCGATCAAGGCCGTGTGGGACATCATGAAGGCCCAGAACTACGGCCGCATCGTCGTCACCACCTCGTCCTCGGGCATGTACGGCAACTTCGGCCAGTCCAACTACGGCGCGGCCAAGATGGCGGTGCTGGGCCTGATGAACACGCTGAAGCTGGAAGGCGCCAAGAACAACGTCAAGATCAACGCCATCAGCCCGGTGGCCGCCACCCGCATGACCGAAGGCCTGATGCCGCCGGAAGTGCTGGAGAAGCTCAAGCCCGAATACGTCACCCCGGGCGTGGTCTACCTGGTCTCGGAAGACGCCCCCACCGGCGCGATCCTGACGGCCGGCGCCGGGGCCTTCGCCCTGTCGCGGATCTATGAGACCGAGGGCGTCTATCTGGGCGAAGGCGGCCTTTCGGCCGAGGAAGTTCGCGACAGCTGGGACCAGATCACCGCCGAGCCCGACCAGAAGGCCTATTTCAACGGCGGCGAACAGGGCGCGAAGTTCTTCCGGAAATTGGCGGGCGGTTAGGTTTCGCGCCAGCCGATACTGATCGTGGCGCGAACAAGGTTGACGTAGATTTCCCTTACGTCAGCTAGTTCGCGCCATTTTTAGGCAACTCCAAGCATTACTGACAGAACGTCGAAATATAGTCCTAGTCCATAGCGCGTTGTTCTTTGACGATCTGTACAAAATTCACCGTTTTACGAATAAATAGCAACGTTTTTTGACTGGATGCGTTAGAGCGACCGTAACCGGGGCCACCAAAGGCGCCGGAACCTCCTCCCCAGAAGGTCGTCTCTCATGTCTATCTCGCGTATCTCCCTCGCCGCCGGCGTGGCGCTCGCCACGCTGGTCGTCGCCTCGCAAGCCTCGGCCGCCGCCTTCTACCTGCAGGAACAATCGGTGCGCGGCGCCGGTCGCGCCTATTCGGGCGAAGTCGCCGACAGCGGCGCCGCCAGCCTGTGGTGGAACCCCGCCTCGATCGCCGGTCTCGAAAAGAACGAGATCTACGGCGGCCTGAACCTGGTTCAGGTCGACTCGCAGGTCAACAACCGCGGCTCGACCCTGACCCGTCCGGTCATCCCCGGCGGCCTGACCACCCCGGTCGGTGGCGATTCCATCTCCGGCGGCCCGATCAACAACGGCATCGTGCCCAACTTCGCCGGCGCCTTCCGCATCAACGACAAGCTGGCCGTCGGCCTGTCCGTCGCCGCGCCTTACAACTTCACCACCGACTACAACAGCAACAGCTGGACGCGTTACGACGCGCTGAAGTCGAACCTGAAGACCATCGACGTCAACGGCGTCATCGCCTACCGCATCAACGACATGTTCGATGTCGGCGTGGGCGTCTCGGCCCAGTACACCGACGCCGAGCTGACCTCGGCCCTGCCGAACCTGTCGCCCGCCCTGCCCGACGGCTCGTCGTCGCTGAAGGGCGAAGGCAACTGGGACTACGGCTGGAACGTCGGCGCGCGCTTCCACGCCACGCCCCGCCTGACCTTCGGCGCGTCGTACCGCTCGAAGATCGACCACGAACTGGACGGCAAGGTGACCATCGCCGGCCTGCTGGGTCCGTTGGCCGGCTCGAACGTCAGCACCAACGGCGTGGCCAAGATCACCACCCCGTGGATGGCCAACTTCGGCGCCCGTTGGCAGATCGCCGACAAGACCACCCTGAACGCCTCGGTCTCGCGTATCGGTTGGGGCGAGTTCGACAAGATCGTCGTCACCTATACGGGCGGCGGCAGCGTCAGCGAGCAGAACTACAAGAACACCACCACCTACGCCGTCGGTATCGACCAGGTCGTCAACGACAAGCTGACCCTGCGGGCCGGCGTGCAGTTCGACCCGACCCCGACCCCCGATGTCGGCCGCACCGCCCGCGTGCCGGACGGCGACCGCATGCTGTACGCGATCGGCTCGACCTGGCAGGCGACCGACAGCATCAAGTGGGATGCGGCCGTGTCGTACATCAGCTTCGATGACACCAAGATCAACCGTACCGAAACGATCTATGCCGGCACCGCCGCGGCGACCCGCCTGAACCTGCAGGGCGACGTCGGCGGCTCGGCCGTGGTCATCTCCACGGGCCTGCGCTGGAGCTTCTAGGCTTCCACGTCCGTTGACTGGAACGAGGCCGCCCGGGGAAACCCGGGCGGCCTTTTTCTTGGCCTGGTTCCAGGCGCTCCCCCACAGGGGGAGGCTTTAGTCCTTCACCCTATCCCACAGCGCCTTCGCCGCCGCGACGAACGCCTTGGCCGCCGGGCTGCCCGGCGCGCGCAGCACCACGGGCGTTCCGGCGTCGCCGGCTTCGCGCACCGCGATCTCGATCGGCGCCTGGGCCAACATCGGCACGCCCAGGGTCTTGGCCTCCTCCACCCCGCCGCCGGCTCCGAAGATCGGGATCGGGGCGCCGGTGGCCGGGTCGGCGAAGAAGGCCATGTTCTCGATCAGGCCCAGGATCGGGGTGGCGGTCTTGCCGAACATCGCGGCGGCGCGCCGGGCGTCGATCAGGGCGATCTCCTGCGGGGTGGTGACCAGAACCGCCCCGTCGATCCGCAGCTTCTGGACCAGGGTCAGCTGGATGTCGCCGGTGCCCGGCGGCAGGTCGACGACCAGCACGTCCAGCGGCGCGGCCTCGCTGCCCCAGGCCACGTCGTGGATCATCTGGCGCACCGCCGACGAGGCCATCGGCCCGCGCCAGATCATCGCCTTGCCCTCGTCGACCAGGAAGCCGATCGACATCAGCTTGATCCCGTGAGCCTCCAGCGGCTGCAGCTTGCCGTCCTCGAAGCTGGGCTCCCCGTCGATCCCCATCATGCGCGGGGCCGAAGGGCCGTAGATGTCGGCGTCCAGCAGTCCGACCCGCAGGCCAAGGCCCGCGAAGGCGCAGGCCAGGTTGGTGGCGACGGTGGACTTTCCCACCCCGCCCTTGCCCGAAGCGATGGCGATCACGTGCTTCACATGGGCCGGCTTCTCGGCCTGGGGCGGCGGGACCAGCTTGGCCTGGCTGTCTTCGGAGACCTTGGCGCCCTTGCGCACCCGGGTCGCGCCCTCGGCCGCCTGGGCGGTCAGCACCACCTGGGCGACGTCGACGCCGGGCAGGTTCGCCAGGGCCTTTTCGGCCGCCTCGCGCACCGGGGCGTAGGTCGCCGCCTGGGACGCCGGGACCTCCAGCATGAAGCCGGCGCGACCGGCGCGCACGACCAGCCCTTGCACCAGACCGGCCGAAACCAGGCCCTCGCCGGAGACCGGATCGACGACCAGATCCAGCGCCGCGCGGGCGTCGTCGAGGGTGGCGGGAGAAGCTGCGGTCACGGGATTGTCTTGCCTTGTTCTGCGGGGGCTTTCATATCCGCGTGCGGGGGTCGTTTTACAACCCCGCCATTTGGCCCGCCATTTGGGTCCGCCCTTCGCTGTGACCGGAAGACCAAGCCGCCCATGCCCTGGAACGACAACGCCGGCCCCGGACCCTGGGGATCCCCGCCACCGAACGACGGCAAGAAGGACGCCGACCGTCCCCGGAACGAGGAGCCACGCGGCGGCGGCCCCAGAGGCTCGGGCGATCCACCCCCGCCGCTCGACGTCAACGCCCTGCTCGACAGGCTGTCGGACCGGATGCGCCAGACCTTCGGCGGCCCCGGTCGCGGTCGCGCGATCGCCGCTTCAGCCTTCGGACTCGTGGCGTTGTGGGCGATTTCGGGCTGCTACGTGGTCCAGCCCAAGGAGCAGGCGGTCGTCACCACCTTCGGCGCCTATAGCCGCACGGCCCAGCCGGGCCTGCGCTACCACGTGCCCTGGCCCGTCGAGCACGCCGAGCTGGTGCCCTTCACCTCGATCCAGACCCTCGACATCGGCGGCTCGGTCAGCCAGCCGGTGTCCGACGAGCGCCTGATGCTGACCGGCGACGAGAACATCGTCGACCTGAGCTTCACCGTGCAGTGGAAAGTCTCGGACGCGCCCAAATACGCCTTCAACGTCCGCGATCCGGACACCGTCATCAAGGACGTGGCCGAAAGCGCCATGCGCGAAGTGATCGGCCGGACCGCCCTCACCCCGATCCTGACCACCGGCCGCGGCCAGGTGCAGGATCAGACCGAGGCGCTGATGCAGCGCATCCTCGACCGCTATGACGTCGGGGTCTCGATCCAGAGCGTCAACATCCAGGCCGCCACCACCCCGGCCCCGGTGCTGGAAGCCTATCGCGACGTGCAGCGCGCCGCCCAGAACGCCGAGTCCGCCGCCAACAACGCCCGGGGCGAAGCCGCCCAGATCAAGCAGGCGGCGCTGGGCTATCGCGAACAGGTCGTCCGCGAGGCCGCCGGCGACGCCGACCGCTTCAACCAGGTCTACGCCCAGTACAAGCTGGCCCCGGCCGTCACGCGCGAGCGCCTCTATATCGAGACCATGCAGCGGGTGCTGGAGAAGTCGAACAAGGTGATCATCGACAACAAGGGCGCCAGCGCCCCGGTGATCCTGCCGCCCGACGCCTTCCGTCCCAAGAGCGCGACGACGGCGACCGTCAGCGAAGGAGCCGCCCGATGAACCGCGTCCCCGCTCCCGTCGTCGCCACCGGCGTCGGCGCGCTGTTCCTGCTGATCCTGGCCAACTTCACCCTGTTCCAGGTGAACCAGCGCCAGCAGGCCCTGATCGTCCGCATCGGCGATCCGGTCCGCACGGTGACCACGCCGGGCCTGCACGTGAAAAGCCCGTTCGACACCGTCATCCGGTTCGACAAGCGCAACATCGAGATGATCAACGCCCAGCCGGAGGAAGTCACCGCCGCCGACCAGGAGCGCCTGGTGGTCGACGCCTTCGTCCGCTACCGCATCACCGATCCGCGCCAGTTCTACCGCACCCTGGGCCAGGAGAGCGTCGCCACCGACCGGCTGGACCGCATCGTCAACGCCGCCCTGCGCGAGGAGATCGGTCGCTCGACCTCCGAAGAGGTGATCGCCGGCAAGCGCGCCCAGGTGATGGCCGCCATCCGCGACCGCGTCGCCAAGCAGGTGGCCGCTTCGAACCTGGGCGTCCAGATCATCGACGTGCGCATCAAGCGCGCCGACCTGCCGCCCACCAACGAGCAGGCGGTGTTCGAGCGCATGCAGACGGCCCGCAAGCAGGAGGCCGCCGAACTGCGCGCCATCGGCGAGCAGAAGCGCCGCGAGATCGTCGCCACCGCCTATGAGGAAGCCGAAAAGATCCGCGGCGACGCCGACGCCCAGCGCGCCCAGCTGTTCGCCGAGAGCTTCGGCCGGGATCCTGGCTTCGCGGCCTTCTACCGGTCGATGTCGGCCTACGAGAAGGCGCTAGGTCAGGGCGACACCACCCTGGTGCTCTCGCCCGACAGCGCGTTCTTCAAGTACTTCGACAAGGGCCCGGCGGGGTAGTCCGAACTGCCTTGCGTCCTTCGAGGCTCGGCTTTGCCGAGCACCTCAGGATGAGGAATTCAGCGACAACGCTCCTCATCCTGAGGCGCCCGCGCAGCGGGCCTCGAAGGACGCACAGAGACTACTTCCGCTCCACCGCCTGGCGGCTCATCGGCGCCAGCTTGGCCAGCAGCTTGTTCTGGGCGGCGAACGGCACGCCTTCCTTGTCCATCGCCCACTGCAGGTTCTCGACCAGGGCGTTGAAGTCGCGGGGCGTGATGCCCTGGTCCTTGTGGGCGGCGGTCATGTCCTTGCCGGTGTAGTCGCAGCCGCCGTCCAGGATGTAGCAGAACTGCTCGGCCAGGGTCCGCTTCAGGCGCACGATGTCGGCGGTGGCGAAGATGTCCTTGATGCGCGGGTCGGCCAGGTTGCGATCGACCAGGTCGCTGGTGATCCGAACCAGCCCTTCCCTGCCGTGGAAGGCCTTGAGGACGCCGTCGTCCTTCAGCGGCGTCGCGCCGGCGTTGGCGTTGGACTGGATGTAGGGATCGACCGGCTTCTCGCCGGGCGGGACGGTCTGGGCGAAGGCCGAGCCGGCGAGGGTCAGGCAAAGGGCCGTGGCGGCCAGGATGAGGCGCATGGTGTCTTCCCCTAGAAGCCGGCTTGCAGCGACAGGTAAAGCCCGCGCTGGTTCTTGAAGGTGGCGATGTCGCCCAGGTCCGCGTAGGCCGCCGTCACCGACAGGGTCTTGTTGACCGCATAGGCCACGAAGACGTCGGCCCAG
The DNA here is from genome assembly GCF_011045195.1 of Caulobacter soli. Lineage (GTDB taxonomy): Bacteria > Pseudomonadota > Alphaproteobacteria > Caulobacterales > Caulobacteraceae > Caulobacter > Caulobacter soli. The sequence continues at coordinate 3,395,127 of NZ_CP049199.1, forward strand.
TCGCTTTCCTTGGCGAAGCCCAGGTTGTCGGGCTTGGTCCGGTACTCGGCCCCGACCAGCAGGCGCTTGGAGACCAGATAGCCGGCCGAGCCCTCGAACTGCGCCTTGTAGCGGTCGTTCTTGTCGCCGCCGAAGCCCAGCAGGCCGGTCTGGTTGGCCTTGGTCAGGCGCACCGTGCCGTTCAGGACCAGGCTCTTGTCCAGCAGCAGCTTGGTCGCCGCCGCGTAGTAGTCGACGCCCATGTCGCTCTTGCCGCCGACCGCGTGGATGACGGCGTTCTGGTTGTTCTGCTTGATCTGGGCCCCGACCGCCACCTGCGGCAGCCAGCGGTCCTGATCGTAGACGGCGTCGCCCAGGACGCGGACCTTCACGCCCGCGACGTCCTGCTTGAAGGTGAAGCCCTTGCCCAGGCCCAGCTTGGCGCCGGTCGCGCCGGTGTCGAACTCCTGGCGAGCCAGCGACAGCTCGACCCGGTCGAACAGGCCCACCGTCACACCCGCCGAGCGCAGCTCATAGTCGGGTACGTCGACATAGGTGGCGTGGACGCTGGCGCCGACGCCGCGCGAGGTCTCGTTGCCGCCGATCAGGGCCCAGGTCGACAGCCCGCCGCCCGCCCCGCCCTCGAGCGCGCTGACCCCGCCGGTCAGCAGCAGCTTGCCGCCGGCCTCGGCCGCGTGGGCCGCGCCGGCGCTCAGCACCACTACGGCGGCCGCCGTCACCATAAGTCTCGATCGCATGACGCCCCCTAGCGGTTTCGCGCCGGACCATGCAGGGCAAGACTTTACGGAACCTTGACCATGTCAATTTGTCGCAGTTCTTGAACCACAGCGTCGATTGACGTCTGTTAACTGGGATTTCACGGCGCCACAGTTAAGCCTGCACCATGAAGATCGCATCAATACTCTTCGTGGTTGCAATGCTGGCAAGTTCAGCCCAAGCCGCTGAACTTACGGTTTCAGTGCGAGGTTCCGACGGCAAGCCCGTTCCGGACGCGGTCGTCACCGTCTATCCGAACGGCCAGCCGACCAAGGGACCGATCAAGTTCGACTGGCCCTATCGCGTGGCCCAGCAGAACATCCAGTTCAATCCGTTCGTGCTGATCGTGCCGGCGGGGGCCGAGGTGTCGTTCCCCAACCTCGATAAGGTGCGCCACCACGTCTATTCGTTCTCGGCCGGCAACAAGTTCGAACTGAAGCTCTACGGCCGCGAAGAGAACCGCACGGTCAAACTGCCCGCCGTCGGCGTGGCGGCGATCGGCTGCAACATCCACGACCAGATGGTCGGCTTCATCAAGGTGGTCGACACCGCCTATGCGGCCAAGAGCGACGCCAACGGAAACGCCGTGATCCGCGACATCCCGGACGGCCCGGTCGTCGCCAAGGTCTGGCATCCCTATCTGCGCGCGCCCAAGAACGAAAAGACCCTGGCCGTCACCGCCGTCCGCGGCGCGGCGCGCGAGACCGCGACGATCGAACTCCGCCCGGGCGGGCACTGAACCCGATGTTCCAACGGCTCCAGACCAAGCTGACCGTCCTCTATGCGGGACTGTTCGCCCTGGCTCTGAGCCTGGTCGCGGTGAGCGTCTATCTGGCCATCGCCGGCAATGCCCAGCAGCAGGTTCGTAGCGAGCTGGCGGCCACCGGCACGGTGTTCGACAGCGTCTGGGCCCTGCGCACCCAGCGCCTGCGCGACGGCGCCGAGCTGCTGTCGCGCGACTTCGGCTTCCGCGCCGCCGTGGCCACCCACGACGCCCCGACCGTGGAGTCGGCCGTGGCCAACCTGCGCCAGCGCATGGGCCTGGAACTGGCCTTCATGGTCGATGTCGACGGCGACGTGGTCGGGGTCGATCCGGCCAAGGTCGATATCGAGAAACTATGGAGAGCCCTGGACCACGAGGACGGCGCCCAAGGCGTGTTCATCGTCGACGGCGCGCCCTACCAGCTAATTTCCGCCCCGGTGATGTCGCCCACCCTGACGGGCTGGATCGTGTTCGGGGCCCGCCTCGACGACCACGAGATGACCGCCCTGGAGAAGCTGGCGGCCATCCGCCTGGAGGCCCAGGTGTTCGACCGGCGCGGCGAGACCTGGGTGACCACCGGCCAGACCGCCGACACCAAGGCGCTGAGCGCGTTCGTCGCCACGGCCATGGGCCAGAAGCTTTCCGCCCCCGGCCGCTTGCGCACCGGCCACGGCGACAATCTGGTGCTGGTCAAACCCTTGAAGACCCTGGACGGCCAAGCCCCGGCGGCCCTGGTTCTGCGCTATCCCATGGCCCTGGCCATGGCGCCCTACCGCCCCCTGATGGCGGCCGTGGTCATCGCCGGACTGTTGGGCGCGGCCCTGGTGGTCGCCGCCAGCTGGGCGCTGTCGCGCGACATCGCCAAACCGATCATCGCCCTGGACGACGCCGCCCGCCGGCTGCAGCGCGGCGAGGCCGCCCATGTCGACGTGCGCTCCAGCGACGAGATCGGCCGCCTGTCCGACAGCTTCAACCTGATGGCCGCCGAGATCCGCGAGCGCGAGGCCCGGATCACCGAACTGGCCCTGCATGACGCCGAGACCGGCCTGCCCAATCGCCTGGCCGCCGAACGCCAGATCGAGGCCCGCATGGCGCGCCTGGAGCCGGGCCAGCAGGTCGTGGTCGGAGCCCTGGGCCTGGACCGCTTCGCCTTCCTGCGCGGCGCCATCGGCTACGCCCTGTTCACCGAGCTGGTCAGCGAGATCGGCGCGCGCGTGAGGGCGGTCAATCCGGACCTGATGGTCGTCCGCCTGACCACCTCGACCCTGGGGATCGTCTCCAGCCTGCACGACATCGAGGCCGCCAAGGCCCGCATCGAGTCCGTCGCCGCCCAGCTGGAAGCGCCCGTGCGCCTGGACGGCGAGCTGGTCGACATCCACCTGACCCACGGCCTGGCCAGCGCGGCGGCGGGTCAGGTCGACGCCTTCCGGCTGATCGAGCAGGCGATGATCGGCCTGGACCAGGCCCGCGCCGCCGGCCGCAAGGTCGCGATCTTCGACGCGGCGGCCTATGGCGACCCGGCCGGCAATCTATCGCTGATGAGCGACATGCTGGCGGGCGTGAACGACGGCGCGCTGTTCCTGCATCATCAGCCCAAGCTGGACCTGCGCAGCGGCGCGATCGCCGGCGTCGAGGCCCTGGTGCGCTGGAACCACCCGACCCGGGGCCTGCTGCGCCCCGACCTGTTCGTGAACATGGCTGAGGAGACCGGTCATATCCGCGCCCTGACCGACTGTGTTCTGGACCAGGCGATCGTGGACCAGCGCGCCCTGCGCGAGGCCGGCCATGACCTGACGATGTCGATCAACATCTCGGGCCGCCTGATCGACGACGCCGAGTTCGCCGATCGCGCCATCGAGAAGATCGCCGCCGCCGACGCCCGCTTCTGCTTCGAGATCACCGAGACCGCCGTGATCGGCAATCCCGACGTCGCCCTGGGCGTGCTGGCCAAGCTGACCGCCGCCGGCATTCCTGTCTCGATCGACGACTACGGCTCGGGCCTGTCGTCCCTGGCCTATCTGAAACAGATCAGCGCCGACGAGCTGAAGATCGACAAGGCCTTCGTGCTGTCGCTGGAAAACGACGCCAAGGACGCCTTGCTGGTCAAATCCACCATCGACCTGGCCCACAGCCTGGGCCTGAAGGTCACCGCCGAGGGCGTCGAAAGCCGCGAGGCCCTGGCCATGCTGCAGATGATGGGCTGCGACCTGGCCCAGGGCTTCCACATCGCCAAGCCGATGGGGCTGGCGGCGTTGATGGGGTTCCTGGGGGATTGGGGCCGAGACGCGATCGCCGACGAGGCCCAGCGGGCCTAAGCCGCCGCCTTCAGCAGGTCCATCACCACGTGCAGGCTGTCGGCGACGTGCACGCACTTGTCGTGCATCTCCTCGTTCGGATCGAGGATGTCGGGCACCATGATCGTCATCATCCCCGCCGCGTGGGCCGCGCGGACGCCGGGGTGAGAGTCCTCCAGGGCCAGGCACAGGCTGGGGTGGACATTCAGCCGGCGGGCGGCTTCCAGATAGGGATCGGGGTGCGGCTTGTGGCGCACGACATCGGCGTTGGCGACCACCGCGTGGAAGCGCCGCACCAGGTCGAAGCGGCCCAGATAGCGGTCCACCGCCCCGCGACTGTTGGACGTGGCGATGGCGCGCGGGATGCGCAGGGCGTCCAGATAGTCGAGGATCTCCATCACCCCGGTCTTCAGCCGAACCTCGGCCTCCAGGATGATCTCGACGTCGTTCCAGGTGCGGGCGAAATAGTCCTCAACGGGGAAGCTGGCGCCATAGAGCTCGCGCAGCATCACCGCGCATTCCGGATTGGTCTTGCCGACCATCGAGCGATAGGTCGCGGCGGTGAAGTCGATGCCGAACGCCTGACCCGCCTCGATCATCGCCGCCTGGTAGACGGTTTCGGTGTCGAGCAGCAGGCCGTCCATGTCGAACACCACAGCCTGAACGCCGCGCGGGAAGCTCACGAGACGAACTCCGCGGCGGTGTAGCCCTGGAAGTAGAGCAACGCGGTCAGGTCGGCGTGGTCGACCTTGGCGTGGGCCTGGGCCGCGACGATCGGCTTGGCGCGGTAGGCGACACCCAGGCCGGCGGCCTCGATCATCGCCAAGTCGTTGGCGCCGTCGCCCACGGCCAGAGCGTCGGCCGGGGTCAGGCCCAGGGCCGCCGTCTCTTCCTGAAGGGCGGCCAGCTTGGCCTCCTTGCCCAGGATCGGATCACCGACCGTCCCGGTCAGCTTGCCGTCGGCCTCGATCAGGGTGTTGGCGCGGTTCAGGTGGAAGCCCGCCGCTTCGGAGACCCGCGAAGTGAAGAAGGTGAAGCCGCCCGAGACCAGGGCGCAGCGGGCGCCGTGCTCGGCCATGGTCCGCACCAGGGTCCGCGCCCCGGGATTGAGCTTCACGCGATCGTCGTAGCAGGCCTGGAGGGCGTCGACCGACAGGCCCTTCAACATGCCGACCCGCTCGCGCAGCGCGCCCTCGAAGGCCAGCTCGCCGCGCATGGCGCGCTCGGTGATCTCCGAGACCTTGTCCTTGACCCCGGCGAAATCGGCCAGTTCGTCCAGGCACTCGACGTTGATGATCGTGGAGTCCATGTCGGCGATCAGCAGGCGCTTCCTGCGGTTCTCGACCGGCTGGACCGCGAAGTCGACCGGCCGCTCGCCGACGGCGGCCTTGACCGCCTGGTGCGTCTCGACCGGCGGACCGTCGACCAGCAGGTCCAACGCCCCCTCCCCCAGCACGGCTTCGCCAAGTTTAGCTTGAGGCGAAACCGTCAGGGCCGCGCGCACGGCGGCGGCGGCCTCCGCCAGGGCGGCAGGGTGGGGCGAGACGAGGGTGATCGCGAGCATGAGGGGCGGCTATTGGAGGAAGCCGCCCGCGTCAACCTTTGAAGCGTGGGCGCGGTTCGATCAGGACTCCGGCGTGGCCACCTGCATGCAGCGGCCGAGCACCGCCATGGCCTGGTCCTTGCCGCTCTGAGCGAACTTGGTCGACAGGTCGGCCACGCCCCGGCGATAAAGCGCCGTCGGCGTCAGACCCTGCGTCGCGCCCTCGGCATAGGCCTCGTCCAGCATGACGCCGCCGCTGGCGCCCAGCAGGCGGAACATCGGCGTCATGGAACTGCTCTTGTCGCCGCCCGAGAACTTGGCGGCCAGCTCCGGATTGCGCCGCAGGACCTCGTCGATCGTCACCAGCAACACGCCGCAGCCGAGCCGCTCATCGAGACTGGCGGGCGTCGTTTCGGCGGCGGTCGCCTTCGGGGCGGCCGGCGTCGCGGTCTTGGACGTCGAAACGGCCAGGGCGGGCGCGGCGAACGCGGTCAGGGCGATGGCGAAGGTGGCGCCGATCATGGTTTTCATGGTTTCTCCAAAACAGCGCTAAACAAGGCGGCGCAACGCCTTCGCGGCCAGAGGATCGCCCCCAGATTGTCCGACACGCAGATCGCTCTTATTGCCGGGCCCACCGCCAGCGGCAAGTCGGCCCTGGCCCTGAAGCTGGCGCGCGAGCGTGGCGGCGAGATCGTCAACGCCGACTCCATGCAGATCTATGCCGGTCTGCGGGTGCTGACGGCCGGACCCTCGGCCGAGGAGTTGGAGCAGGTGCCGCATCACCTGTTCGGCGTCGTCGACGCGGCCGACGGCTGGTCGGTCGGACGCTGGCTGACGGCGGCGACGCAGGTCTTGGCCGAGATCGCCGCCCGGGGCCGTCCCGCCATCGTGGTCGGCGGCACCGGCCTCTATTTCCGCGCCCTGATCCACGGCCTGGCCGACGTGCCGCCCGTGTCCGAGACCCAGCGCGAGGTCTCCGCCCTGCTCTACGCCGCCCAGGGCGAGCCTGAATTCCGCGACGTCCTGGCCGAGCTGGACCCGCAGGCCGAGGCGCGCATCGAGGTCGGCGACCGCCAGCGTCTGGTCCGCGCTCACGCCGTGGCCATCGCCACCGGCAAGTCGCTGACCGCCTGGCAGACCGACACCAAGCCGGCCCTGGCCGAGGGGACCTGGCGCGGCCTGGTGCTCGATCCGCCCCGCGCTGAACTCTACGACCGTTGCGACGCCCGGCTGGGGGTGATGGTCGAGAACGGCGCTCTGGACGAGGTGCGGGCCATGGAGGCCCGGGGCCTGGATCCGTCCCTTCCCGCGCTGAAGGCGGTCGGCTACCGCGAGCTGGCGGCGCATTTGCGGGGCGAGACCACGCTCGATGAAGCCCTGGACGCGGCGCGGCAGGAGACACGGCGGTACGCGAAGCGGCAGATGACGTGGTTCAGGAACCAGACGCCGGATTGGGAGCGGGTTACCAACCTCTAGCCTTCTTTTCACCGCTCATCCCGGCGAATGCCGGGACCCAGATCCCTTGGCGGTGTGGCTGATTGGAAGAACTCTAAGCTCTTGGCGTCAGCCTCAAAGCTATTCCATCAGGGTCCCGGCATTCGCCGGGATGATCGGAGATAATGTGCGATCATGATGCTCGCCTAAGCCCGACTCATGGACCTGCCAGATGACCGAACTCGCCCGCCTCGCCGCCGCCGTCGCCGCCCGTCTGACCGAGCGGGGCGAGACGGTCGCCGTGGCCGAATCCTCGACCGGCGGGTTGATCTCGTCGTCCCTGCTGGCCGTGCCCGGCGCGTCGAAGTTCTATGTGGGTGGCGCGGTGGTCTATACGGCCCGCGCCCGCCTCACCCTGCTGGACATCCCGCAGAAGGCGATGGACGGCCTGCGCTCGGCCAGCGAGCCCTACGCCGTGCTGCTGGCCCGGGTGGTCGGCAAGAACTTGAAGGCGACCTGGGGCCTGTCGGAAACCGGCGCGGCCGGGCCGGACGGCAACCGCTATGGAGACGCCGCGGGCCACAGCTGCACCGCCGTGGTCGGCCTCGATCAGGAGGTTAGTCTTACCATCGAGACCGGCCTGGACGACCGCGAGACCAACATGCGGCGCTTCGCCGAGCACGCCCTTGCCCTGCTGCTGCAAACCTTGGGCTGAAATCTGGCGTCGAGAACACCGTTGCGCCAAGGCAACGGGTCGTTTCTTGCGTCAAACCGCGCCTTGACGCCTTCCGGCGAGCATGGCATTCCCCGATCATCCAGTTGGAGCAAATACTCGTGCGCACCACCATGATCGTACTTATGGAGCGGCCGTTCACGGCGTGACCTTGAAGTCACGTTGATAGATCGGTCGCGCGCACAAAAGGTCCTTCGGGGCCTTTTTTCTTTTCTACCTCGCCCCAAGCCAAGCTTACCAAACCCCGGATCAGCCCCATGACCGCCCACCAGACCATCGAGAGCCAGGCTCCCGCCCAACCGACCAGCGATCGCGCCATGACCGGCGCCGAGATCGTGGTTCGCGGCCTCGTGGACCAGGGCGTCGAGGTGCTGTTCGGCTATCCGGGCGGCGCGGTCCTGCCAATCTATGACGCGCTGTTCCACGAGCCGCGCCTGCAGCACATCCTGGTCCGCCACGAACAGGGCGCGACCCACGCCGCCGAGGGCTACGCCCGCAGCTCGGGCAAGCCGGGCGTCGTCCTGGTCACCTCGGGTCCGGGCGCGACCAACGCCATCACCGGCATCATGGACGCCCTGATGGACTCCATCCCGATGGTCGTCATCACCGGCCAGGTCCCGACGCACCTGATCGGCACCGACGCCTTCCAGGAAGCCGACACCGTCGGCATGACCCGCTCGTGCACCAAGCACAACTACCTGGTCAAAGACGTCCGCGACCTGCCGCAGATCATCCACGAGGCGTTCAAGATCGCCACGACGGGGCGTCCAGGTCCGGTGCTGATCGACATCCCCAAGGACGTCCAGTTCGCCAAGGGCGAATATTACGGCCCCACGGAAGTCGCCTCGACCCACGCCTACAATCCCAAGACCAAGGGCGACCAGAACCGTATCGCCGAGGCCGCCCGGCTGATCGCGGGCGCCCGCCGGCCGATCTTCTACACCGGCGGCGGCGTCATCAACGCCGGCCCGCGCGCCAGCGAAGCCCTGCGCGAGTTTCAGGCCCTGACCGGCGCGCCGGTCACCTCGACCCTGATGGGCCTGGGCGCCTTCCCGGCCGCCGATCCGGCCTGGCTGGGCATGCTGGGCATGCACGGCACGTTCGAGGCCAACAACGCCATGCACGACTGCGACGTGATGATCTGCGTCGGCGCCCGCTTCGACGACCGCGTCACCGGCCGCCTGGACGCCTTCTCGCCGGGCTCCAAGAAGATCCACATCGATATCGACGCCTCGTCGATCAACAAGAACGTCCGTGTCGACCTGCCGATCGTCGGCGACGCCGGCAGCATTCTCGAGGACCTGATCGCCGCCTGGAAGGCCGCCGGCCACCAGGCCAACAAGGCCGCCTTGACCGACTGGTGGGCCCAGATCGACACCTGGCGCGCCCGCCAGTGCCTGAACTACCGACAGTCGGAGACGGTCATCAAGCCGCAGTACGCCATCCAGCGGCTGTACGAACTGACCAAGGGTCGCGACACCTACATCACCACCGAGGTGGGCCAGCATCAGATGTGGGCGGCGCAATTCTATCGCTTCGAGGACCCCAACCGCTGGATGACCTCGGGGGGCCTCGGCACCATGGGCTACGGCCTGCCCGCCGCCATCGGCGTGCAGATGGCCCATCCGGGCAGCCTGGTGATCGACATCGCCGGCGAAGCCTCGATCCAGATGTGCATCCAGGAACTGTCGACGGCGATCCAGTTCGACCTGCCGGTCAAGATCTTCATCCTCAACAACGAATGGATGGGCATGGTCCGCCAGTGGCAGCAGCTGCTGCACGGCGAGCGCTACAGCCATTCCTATTCCGACAGCCTGCCCGACTTCGTGAAGCTGGCCGAGGCCTATGGCGCCGTCGGCATCCGCTGCTCGGACCCGGCCGAGCTGGACGGCAAGATCCTGGAGATGATCAACAGCGACAAGGTGGTGGTCTTCGACTGCCGCGTCGAGAAGCACGAAAACTGCCTGCCGATGATCCCCTCGGGCAAGGCCCACAACGAGATGATCATGGGCGACGTCGAGGACATCGGTAATGTCATCGGCGCGGCGGGCGCGGGGCTGGTCTAGACTGTTGCCCTTCCCTCCCCTTTATGGGGAGGGTGGCCCCGAAGGGGGCGGGTGGGGCTTGATGACTCAGCAGACCCCGCCCACCAGCTTCGCTGGTCCCCCCTCCCCGCGAGGGGGAGGGAAACTTCCAATACTAGGGGCTACAAGAACGCGATGACCGACCTTCAACCCGCCTCCGCCTACGACATGGCCCCGAACGAACAGGTCGAGCAGACCGCGACCTTCGCCCTGTTGGTCGACAACGAGCCGGGCGTGCTGCACCGCGTGGTCGGGCTGTTCGCCGCGCGCGGCTACAACATCGAGAGCCTCACGGTCGCCGAGACCGACCGCAAGGCCCACACCAGCCGGATCACCGTGGTCACCCGCGGCACGCGCCAGGTGCTGGACCAGATCGAGGCCCAGCTGAACAAGGTGGTCAATGTCCGCCGCGTGCACGACGTGACCCGCGACCCGAACGGCGTCGAGCGCGAGCTGGCGCTGGTCAAGGTGCGCGGCCAGGGCGTCGACCGCGTCGAGGCCCTGCGCATCGCCGAGATCTTCCGCGCCAAGCCGGTGGACACCACGCTGGAGAGCTTCGTGTTCGAGATCTCGGGCGTGCCGTCCAAGATCGACAAGTTCCTGGACCTGATGCGGCCGCTGGGCCTGGTGGAACTGTCGCGCACCGGCGTGCTTTCCATCGAGCGGGGTGTTGAAGGGATGTAGCCATGACGGGCGCGATGCTTTTAGCCGGTCTTCTGATGGGACTTCCCCTCGCCGGCCAGCAACCCGCGCCCCAGGCCGTCCAGTCACCGCCCGATCCCGCCGTCTGGTGGGCGCCGGAAATCCCCAAGCCGCCGCCCGAGCAGGACCCGTTCCAGGGCCGCCGCCTGCGGCCCGGCGAGACGCTGGTCCCGATCGACAATGGCGTCGATCCCCTGCTCTACCGCCTCTGGGGCCTGCAACCCCTGCAAAGCCAGTTGATCAAGCGCGGCGAGCTGGTGCTCGAGGTCTGGGCCCGCCCAGCGGCCGGCGTGCGCCAGGCCGTGATCCGCGTGATCGTGCGCCGCGACGGTCGCGCCTTCGTCCAGGCCCGCGCCGGCCTGGGCTGTTGCACGCCCGAGATCGGCCGCCGGGTCGACATCGACGCCGAACTCGCCACCCAGCAGATCCCGCCGCTCAAGGCCCTGGTCGGCGCGCCGATGTGGAGCCAGCCCCGTTCGGTGATTGTCGACTACGGCGGCGGAGCCGTCGAGCCGGTGTGCCTGGAGGGCGTGTCCTGGGACGTCACCCTGCTGGTGCCCGGCCAGGCCCGCCATCTGCGCCGCGCCTGCGACGACGCCGAGGTGGGTTCGATCGCGCCCGCCCTGGCGGCGGCGCTATCAGCGGCTTCAGGGCGCGACGCCCGGTTCGACGCCATGTTCGCCCGTGGCGGCGACGTCTCGCGCCAGCAACGGGCCTACGACTCGCTGATCGCCTCGGGCGGCCGCCTCAAAGCCGGAACCAACAACCGCCCCCAGCCGCCCGCCGTGCCCACGCCGTCGGATGAAACGCCGGAGACGTCACCCGAAACGCGCCCTTAGCGCGCTCTTTGCGTTCGACACGCTCGGAAATTGCAATTTCAAGATAACGTCGTTATCAAACTTGACCATGACACCGGGAGGAACACCATGGCCAAGATCATCACTCTGAAATCCATGCTGGCTGTGGCCGGCGTCGTCGCCACGCTGGGCGCGACCGCCGCTCAAGCCCAAGCCGTGCCGAACACGCCGCAGATCAAGTTCGACCCGATCGGGGAACACCCGGCGCCCCCCGCCGGCCTGAACGCCTCGTGCACCAAGCAGCCCGACAGCGGCTATCAGGCCAGCACGACCTGCCCCGTCATCTACTACGGATCCACCAAGACCTGGATCTACAGCTACGACGACAATCGCGTCTCGTTCGCCCTGGTCACCTACGGCGCCAATGGCGCGGTTCTGCGCAACGTCGAATATCCCGGCGCCCGGTATGTCTTCGACGCCTTCAGCGACGACCATGGCCAGAAGATCACCATCATCGGCCAGGCCAAGGGCTCGGTGATGGTCAACTGGTCCGACCTGCCGCACTAGGCGCAGGCCGGACCCGTCGGGCGCGCCTCAGCCCACCTTCAGCAGGTTGAAGCGGTAGAGCAGCGCGCCCAGCACCGCCCCGATCGCCGGGGCGACGAAGAACAGCCACAGCTGCGCCAAGGCCTGCCCCCCGACGAGGAGGGCCGGGCCGAAGCTGCGGGCCGGATTGACCGAGACGCCGGTCACCTGGATGCCGACGATGTGGATCACAGCCAGGGCGATGCCAATGCCCAGCCCCGCGAAGCCCGGCGCGGCGTCGGTGCCGGTCGAGCCCAGGATGACGATCACGAACAGGGCGGTCATCACCACCTCGAAGGCGAAGGCCGCCTCGACGCCGAAGCCGCCGCCATAGCCCGGACCCCAGCCGTTCTGCCCCAGGCCGTGCGCCGTGCTTCCGGCGATGAACAACAGCACCGCGGCGCCAGCCGTGGCCCCGACGAACTGGGCGATCCAGTACAGCACCATCTCCTTGGCGCTCATCCGCCCCGCCACGAAGGCCGCCAGGCTGACCGCCGGATTGACGTGGCAACCCGACACCGGACCGATGCCGTAGGCCATCGCCACGATCGCGAAGCCGAACGCCAAGGCTATGCCAAGTTGTCCGACATGGTCTCCGCCCAGCACGGCCGCGCCGCAGCCAAACAAGACAAGAGCAAAAGTGCCGATGAACTCGGCAACAATTTTTGACATTTGATCGCCTCCCACTCCACGCTCGACTTCACCTTGAAGACAAGCTCGGGGAGCTTGCCTCTACTTGGCGAGTCTAGGAATAGGGGAAATGCTCTAGGCGATCGGTGGACGGGCCTTAGCGCGCCCTTAGGTCTCCAGCAGCATGTCGGGCCGCGACCGCAGGCGGGCGGCGTCGCGCAGGGGCGGCGCGCCGAACAGGCGGGCGTATTCACGGCTGAACTGCGAGGGGCTGTCATAACCCACCGCGTGACCGGCCGAACCGGCGTCCAGGCGCTGGGCCAGGATCAGCTTGCGCGCCTCCTGCAGGCGGATCTGCTTCTGGTACTGCAGGGGGCTGAGCGCCGTCACCGCCTTGAAATGGCGATGCAGGGCCGAAGGGCTCATCCGCGCCTCGGCCGCCAGCTCCTCGATGCTGAAGGGCTGGTTGAAGTGCTGGGTGATCCAGCCGATCGCCCGCTTGACCTGGCGCATGCGGCCGTCGGCCCGGGCGATCTGGGCCAGGCGCGGCCCCTGGTCGCCCAGCAGCATGCGGTAGAGGATCTCGCGCTCGATTAGCGGAGCCAGCACGGCGGCGTCGCGCGGGGTGTCGATCAGGCTGACCATCCGCATCACGGCGTCCAGCAGGGGCGGATTGACCTGGCTGACCGCCATGGCGCCAACCAGCGGCCCGGCGTCCTGGGCCAGGGCCGGCTCACCGCCCAGCTGCAGCAGCAGGTCGCCGATCACCGTCGGGTCCAGGTGCATCTTGAAGCAGAGATAGGGCTGCTCAGGCGAGGCGTCGACCACCTGGCCGATCACCGGCAGGTCGACCGAGGCGACCAGATAGTTCATCGCGTCGTAGACCAGCACCGATCCGCCGGCCAGCACCTGCTTGCGCCCCTGGGCCACCACGCAAACCGCGGCGCCGAATACGCCATGGGTCGGCTCGCTGGGCTTGCTGACCCGAACCACCGAGGCCTTGTCGCCGCAGATGTCGTAGGTTCCGTCTTCAGGCGCGTATCGTTCAATCAGCGCGGCGAGTTCGCCTTGCTCGGCCATCGACAATTCCTTTTGCTGATGGAGCTTGTCCTACGCCCCGATCCAAGCCTCGTCACGCCTGCCAAAGGTGATGTGCAGGATCGTGCAATCAAGGGGCAGCATCGGTCTATCCCTTAAGGGCTCGAACGCGTCACATTGGCGGGGTCGGTCTCGTCATACCTCTTGCCTGGTCATGACGTGGCCGCCCGCCCCCCGAGGTTCCCATGAAATACTATCCCAAGATCGCTCGCCGCGTGTCCGGCGTGTGGGCCAGCGCCGACGGCGTCGCCCTTGAACTGCGCATGGACGGCCGGTTCGAGGAACGTCACGACGACGAGGTCGCGTTCACCGGCCACTACGAGATGGAAGGCGACGACGTCCGCCTGTTCGAAGACGGCGGCGGCCTGCTGATCGGCCGCCTGACCGAGGGCCGCCTGAGCCTGACGCCGCCGCCCCGCCCCCGCGAAACCGTCCGCTTTCCGCGCCGCCCGCAACGGCGGCCTTCCCTCCGCGAGCCCCAGCCCCTATATTGAGTCCGTTCGGGTTCGCCCGGACTATGGGGATAAACGCGCACGTAATAAGCGGACTGGACCCGGGTGCGATTCCCGGCGGCTCCACCAAGACCTCCCGAGTTATCGCGGGAATGCATGGGGCCGATCAGCATCGACAGACGTGTAAAGGTGTTATGCTTTCTCTCGGCGTGGCTCACCGTATCGGGCCGCTAAACTAACTGCGAACGATAACTTCGCTGAAGAGTTCGCCATCGCCGCGTAATGCGGTGCGGGTGATCTCGCCTCTTAAGTCCTAGGGGTTCAGATCCTTAGGCGGGGCCCGGAGGGAGCCTGCCAACAGAATCCCTCCACTTTCCATATTCCTAGCTCCGCGCCCCTTCCCTCCCCTTTATGGAGAGGGTGGCGGCGAAGCCGACGGGTGGGGCCTGCTGACTCATCAAACCCCACCCGACCCGCTACGCGGGCCACCCTCCCCACGAGGGGGAGGGAAGCGCGGGCGAAAATTGAGGCCCGCGCCACCTTCTCGCCGCCCCCGCGACGCGCTAGTCTGCGCTCTTCGTTCCAGTTACCGCTTTACGATGGACCGCATGGCCCAGACCAATCCGCCTGAAGATCTGATGCAGTACGAGGCGATGGCCCAGGACGCCCTGCGCGGCGTCGTGAAGGCCGCGCTGAAGAAGGCCGCCGCGCCCGGCGGCCTGCCTGAACCGCATCACCTGTACATCACGTTCAAAACCCAGGCGGCGGGCGTCTCCGGTCCCCAGGACCTGCTGGGCAAGTATCCCGACGAGATGACCATCATCCTGCAGCACCAGTACTGGGACCTGGCGCCGGGCGAGACCTTCTTCTCGGTGACCCTGAAGTTCGGCGGCCAGCCCAAGCGGCTGTCGGTGCCCTACGCCGCGGTGACCCGCTTCTACGACCCGTCGGTGCAGTTCGCCCTGCAGTTCGAGGCGCCCGAGATCGCGCCCCAGGCTCCCGAGCCCGAGCCGGAACCCGAGGTCGCCGCCGCCACCGAGGGCGGCGAGGAAGCGCCCAAGATCATCTCCCTCGACCAGTTCCGCAAGAAATAGCCGCGTGAGCGACATCGCCTCGGATAAGCCGGAAACGCTGACCGACGAGGCGATCCTCGCGCGCTTTCACGCCGCCAAGAACCCGCCGGGCAGCTCGCGCACCCTGGGCTTTCGCATGCTGTCGGTCAGCCAGGCCGAGCGCCGGGTCGAGATCGCCTTCGCCCCGACGCTGGAGGCCACGGGCAATCCCATGGGCCAGGTGCAGGGCGGCTATGTCTGCGCCATGCTGGACGAGTGCATGTCGGTGGCGGGCCTGGTCACCTCGGGCATGACCTGCGTGGTCCCGACCCTGGAAATGAAGACCAGCTTCCTGCGTCCCGCCCTGCCCGGCCCGCTCAAGGGCGTGGGCTGGGTGGTCAAGTGGGGCAAGACGGTCTGTTTCCTGGAGGGCGAGCTCTACGACCCCGAGGGCCGGCTGCTGGCCCGGGCCAGCGCCACGGCGATCCCGACGCCGTATTCGAAGTTCAAGAAGTAGGACGGCCATGCGGCGGTTCGCGAGCCTGGTCCTGGGTTTGCTGCTGCCGCTGCTCGCCGTCGCGGTCGCCCGCGCGGAGGAGACCCCGCCCGCCGCCCCCACCTTCGCCAACTGGGCCGCCGTGGTCGTGGCCGGCGACTGGCACGCCCATTCGGGCAAACCGACCGAGGCCTTCGACAACGCCCGTCGCGACGTCGGCTCCACCCTGGTCGGGCTGGGCTTCTCGCCCGACGCCGTTCGTCAGTACTCGGTACGGCCCAGGCGGTACCCGGCCGTGAAGCCGGGCAGGACCGACCTGACCGTCATACACGCCGGCCTGCGCGCCCTGGCGACCCGGAACACCGCCGGCTGCCTGTTCTATCTCACCAGCCATGGCGCGCCCGAGGGCGCGGTGCTGGACGAGGACATCCTGCCCCCTGCCCTGCTGGCGGCGGTGATCGACGACGCCTGCCCGGCCCGCCCGTCGATCGTGGTGATCTCGGCCTGCTTCTCGGGCGTCTTCGTCAAACCCCTGCAGCGCGACGACCGGATGATTCTCACCGCGGCGCGGCCCGACCGCACCTCGTTCGGCTGCAGCGAGGACGACAAATACCCCTATTTCGACGACTGCTTCCTGTCGTCGGCGACCAGCGCCCACGACTTCGCGGCCCTGGGCCGGGCGGTGCAGACGTGCGTGGCCAGGCGCGAGCGCGACACCGGGGCCGAGCCGGCGTCGGAGCCGCAACTGTGGATCGGCCCCGGCCTGCGGCCGGTTCTGCCGCTCTACGCGTTCCCTCGCCCGCCACCCCAGGCGCCGACGAAACGCGCGGCCTCCCCGCCTTCGCGACGCTGAACACGAAGGCGTCCACGGGAAAGAGGTCCAGGGCGAAGCACAGGGCCTTTGATCCGTGTCGCGGGCGCCCTAGAAGTTTGCTCACCTTAAGTTTTCATAGCCGGCGAGGTCTTGTTCGTGACGCTGCGTCTTTCGTTCAGGGCCGTCCTTTCGGCGGCGATCATCGGTTGCGGACTGTTCGGCGCGACGATGGCTGAAACCCAGGACGTCGCCGCTCCCGCGCCGGCCGCCGCCGCGCCGCCCGCCGCGACCCTGCCGTCCGCGCCGGTCCCCTACACCAGCACCGTTCGTCGCCGCCGCGCGCCGCGTCCGAAACCCGTCACGCCCCCCGCCGCGACGCCCGCGCCCCAAGCCACCGTGGCGACGCCCCAGACCGAGACCGCTCCCGCCCCCTCGCCGGTCCTGGCCGCCCCGACCGCGCCGCTGCCGATCGCCGACCTGGAAGCCTATGTCGACGGCGTCGTGCGCGATCGCATGGCCCGCGACCACATCGCCGGCGTGACCATCGCCGTCGTCCAGAACGGCCAGGTGTTGCTGAAGAAGGGCTATGGCGTCGCCAGCCTGAACGACGGCCGCAAGGTCGATCCCGACAAGACCCTGTTCCGCATCGGCTCGATCTCCAAGACCTTCACCTGGATCGCCCTGATGAACGAGGTCGACGCCGGGCGCATGCGCCTGGACACGCCGATCAACATCTATCTGCCCGAGAAGCTGCAGCTGAAGGACCAGGGCAAGAAGACCCCGGTGCGGCTGCGCGACCTGATGACCCACACCGCCGGGTTCGAGGACCGCACCCTGGGCCAGCTGTTCGAGCGCGACCCGCGTCGCGAGCGTCCGCTGGAGCTGTACCTGCGCCAGGAGCGCCCCAACCGCGTGCGCGAGCCGGGCCTGCTGCCGGCCTATTCCAACTATGGCGCAGGCCTCGCCGGCGCCGCCCTGGCCAATGTGACCGGCCAGCCGTTCGAGAAGGAAGTCGCCGACCAGGTGATCCTGCCGGCCGGCCTGACTCACACCACCTTCCGCGAAAACCGTCCGTGGCGGAACGACCTGCCCGCCCCGATGGCCCCGGCCCTGGCGGCCGACCTGTCGGACGGCTTCCGCTGGACCCCGCTGGGCTTCCAGACCGAAGCGCCCGAGTTCATCGGCCACATCGCTCCCGCCGGCGCGGCGTCCAGCACGGCCGGCGACATGGCGCGCTACATGACCCTGCTGCTGAACGGCGGAACCATCGACGGCAAGACGATCTTCTCGGCCAAGACCAACGCCCTGTTCCGCACCCCGATGTACCGCCCGGCCGAAGGCGCCCCGGGCTGGAACGCCGGCTTCATGGACATCCCCCTGCCCGGCGGCCGCCGGGGCTTCGGCCATGCCGGCGCGACCCTGTGGTTCCATTCCAACATGGTCATGGCCCCCGAGCTGGGCCTGGGCGTGTTCGTGGCGGTCAACACCGACACCGGCGCCGACCTGTCGGCCAGCCTGCCCGCGACCATCATCGAGCGCTTCTACGCGCCGCGCCCCGAGATCCCCGCCGCCAGCCGCATCACCCGTGACGAGGCTCGGGCCTATGAAGGCCAGTTCCTGACCACCCACCGCGCCTATGGCGGGCTGGAGGGCTTCATCGACCGCCTGATCGGCGAGGCCATGGTGCGCGTCACCCCGGACGGCCGCCTGGCCCTGACCATCGATGGCGAATCCACCCTGTGGACCGCGACCGACCAGCCCGACACCTTCGCGCCGATCAGCGGCGCGGGCCTGCTGGTGTTCCAGCGCGAGGACGGCAAGGTCATGCGGTTCTTCTCGCCGATGGGCGGAGCCGCGTTCGAGCGCATCGGCTTCCCGCACCAGCCGGGCCTGCTGACGACCTTCGCGGTGCTCAGCGCCCTGGCGGCGCTGGCCACCCTGATCGGCGTGGCCACCCGCGACCGCCGTGAAGCCCGCCAGACCCCGACCCAGGCCCGCGCCAGCCTGCTGCAGACCATCCAGGCCATCCTCTGGCTGATCGCCCTGGTCGGCGTGGGCGTGTTCGCCAGCGGGGCCGGCGACGTGGCCAAGGTGGTCTATGGCTGGCCCAGCGGCTGGCTGCTCAGCGCCTCCGCCTGCGCCTTCGTCGCCACCCTGCTGACCATCGCCACCCTGGCCATGCTGCCGGTGGTGTGGCGCGGCGGCCGGCGGGTCGACAGCTGGACCTCGCTGCGCAAGCTGGCCTTCACCTGCACCACCCTGATCTTCCTGAGCTTCGCCCTGCTGCTGGCGGCCTGGGGCTTCCTGGAGTTCTGGAACGCTTAGGCGCTCTGCGTCCTTCGAGGCTTCGCTTCGCTGCGCGCCTCAGGATGAGGACCGTGGGTTGGCTCTGAATTCCTCATCCTGAGGCGCCCGCGCAGCGGGCCTCGAAGGACGCACCGTCCGGCACGCCCCGTGCACCTCCCGCTGAGGGAAAGCCTCGGGGGAAGCCGATCGTGTCAAAACAGGACGTCGCCATTTTCGCCGTCGCGGGCCTGCTGGCCTGGCTGGCCACCACGCTGTTCTACGCCGCCTATGGCGGGGACCTGCTGGAAAAGGCCTTCTGGTTCTACGCCCTGAACGCCTTCGGCGCGGCGGCGGCGGCGACCTTCGCCTTCCAGGTCACGGCCCGGCTGCGGCGCATCCCGCGCGGCCGGCGGCTGTTTCCGGCGCTGGCCTTCGCCCTGCCCGTGCTGATCGGGGCCGAGTTCGTGCTGGCCAACTTCCAGCGTTTCATTTCCGACGAGCAGATCAGCCTGGGCCGCTACGGCGCTTTCGTGGTGGTGCTGCTGGTCGCGGTCGGCGCGTCAGTTTTCGAGCGTGGACCGCAGAAAGCGCGAGTCTAGCTTCCGCACCACGATGACGATCCGCTCGCGCTCGGCCGGGCGGCGCTCGACCAGCAGCCGGGCGACCTGGGCGTCGTCATGGAAGGCGTAGCCCTTGATGGCGTCCAACAGGGCCTTGGCCAGGTTGTCCAGGTCCATCCACGGCGGCTCGCCGACGAACTCCATGCCGATCTCGACCGAGAACTCGCCCCAGGCCGGTCGCGAACCGCGCCAGACCTTGCGGAAGAACTCGTAGATCAGCGGCTTGTAGTACTTGGCCTGGGTGGTCAGGCCGTCGACCACCAGGGTCAGCTCGCCGCCGTCCTCGCGGGCCCGGACCTTGCCGTGATGCGTCCAGCCGTCATCCATCTCAGGCGATCGGCTCGACCTTCACGGCCGTGCCATAGGCCAGCACCTCGGTGATGCCTTCCATGATCTCGTTGGCGTCGTAGCGCACGGCGATGATGGCGTTGGCGCCCATCTCGGCGGCGTGGGCCACCAGCAGGTCGTAGGCTTCCTTGCGGGCCGCCTCGGCCAGGTTGACGTAGATCGACAGCTTGCCGCCGAAGATCGACTGGATCGACCCGCCGATATTGCCGATCACGCTGCGCGAACGAACGGTGACGCCGCGCACCAGCCCCACATGGGCCACGATGCGATAGCCGGGCAGATCGTTGGTCGTGGCGACGAGCATGGGGCTTCTCCTTGTCTGCGGCGATATAGCCAAGACCGCCCCGTCCCGTCGCCTACAAACCCACCATCGCCGCCAGCTTCAGCACCGTATTCCAGTTGCGCGCGGTGCCGACCGGCGACTTCTTGGTCTTCCTCCAGTCGCGATCCAGCATCGAATGGCCCACGTCTTCGGGATAGTCGATGTAGAGCTCGCGGCCCCGCGCCTCGAACGTCTCGGGGCCGGTGATCGCCGCCCGCAACGTCGCCTCGTCGCCGTCGGGCAGCGGCCCCTTCATGAAATGCACCAGCAGGTGGTTGGGGTGACTCCTGACCTGGTCCGGATAGGGATTGCCGTCGATCAGCGCCTTCAGCTCCGCCGGGGTGCGGACGAAGAATTCGGTGCGAAGTCCCATGCGCCGCTCGAGGCCCTCCTCCAGGCGCCTTTCGATCTCGGCGTCCGATCCCGCCCGCCCCCACAGCACCAGATTGCCGCTGGCCAGCAGGGTCTTGGCGTCGTCGAAGGCCAGGTCCTTGGCCAGGCCCAGAAGATCGTCCTTCAGCACCTTGCGGCCGCCGACATTGACGCCGCGCAGCAGGGCGATGTGAGGGCTCATGGGGCGAACTCCGTTCTCCGAACGTTCCTGTGGTAACTTCGCCGGCGCGGCTTCGCAAGCGCGGAACGTTGCCCTCCGCCCGCCTTGGGTCTAGACCCCGCTCGACCGTTTTTCCGGGAGACCCGCCGCATGACCGCCACGCGCAACGAGACCGACACCTTTGGCCCGATCGCCGTCGAGAACGACAAGTACTGGGGCGCTCAGGCCCAGCGCTCGCTCGGCAACTTCAAGATCGGCTGGGAGAAGCAGCCGCTTCCGATCGTTCGCGCCCTGGGCGTCGTCAAGCGCGCCGCCGCCGAGGCCAACCTGGCCCTGGGCAAGCTGGACCCGAAGATCGCCGAGACCATCGTCGCCGCGGCCAACGAAGTCATCGACGGCAAGCTGAACGCGCACTTCCCGCTGGTGGTCTGGCAGACCGGCTCGGGCACCCAGTCGAACATGAACGCCAACGAGGTGATCTCCAACCGCGCCATCGAGATGCTGGGCGGCGAGATGGGCAGCAAGAAGCCCGTCCACCCCAACGACCACGTCAATATGAGCCAATCGTCGAACGACACCTATCCGACGGCGATGCACGTGGCGTGCGCCGAGCAGATCGTCCATGACCTGCTGCCGGCCCTCAAGCACCTGCACACCGCGCTGAAGGCCAAGTCAGACGCCTGGGCCAAGATCATCAAGATCGGCCGCACCCACACCCAGGACGCCACGCCCCTGACGCTCGGCCAAGAGTTCGGCGGCTACGCCCAGCAGGTCGAGAACGGCATCGCCCGCATCGAAAGCACCCTGCCCAAGCTGATGGAACTGGCCCAGGGCGGCACCGCCGTTGGCACCGGCCTGAACGCCCCGATCGGCTTCGCCGAAAAGGTGGCCGAGCAGATCGCCGGCATCACCGGCCTGCCCTTCACCACCGCCCCGAACAAGTTCGAGGCCCTGGCCGCCCACGACGCCATGGTCTTCAGCCACGGCGCGATCAACACCGTCGCCGCGAGCCTGTTCAAGATCGCCAACGACATCCGCTTCCTGGGCAGCGGCCCGCGCGCGGGCCTGGGCGAACTGAGCCTGCCGGAAAACGAGCCGGGCTCGTCGATCATGCCGGGCAAGGTCAACCCGACCCAGTGCGAGGCCCTCACCCAGGTCTGCGTCCAGGTGTTCGGCAATCACGCCGCCGTCACCTTCGCCGGCAGCCAGGGCCACTTCGAGCTGAACGTCTTCAATCCGGTGATGGCCTACAACTTCCTGCAGTCGGTTCGCCTGGTCGCCGACGCCGCGATCAGCTTCACCGACAACTGCGTGGTCGGCATCGAGCCGCGCGTCGACAACATCAAGAAGGGCGTCGAAAACAGCCTGATGCTGGTCACGGCCCTGAACGGCAAGCTGGGCTACGACGCCTGCGCCAAGATCGCCAAGACCGCGCACAAGAACGGCACCACCCTGCGCGAGGAAGCCGTCGGCGGCGGCTACCTGACCAACGAAGAGTTCGACCAGTACGTCCGCCCCGAGAACATGATCTCGCCGGGCTGAGGCGCGCATTCCGCCGAAGTGGACGCCGGTTCGGCGATAAGAATGCGCGCGAACTAGGAGTCCTTGTTGTGATCCAGCTGATCCGGATCATCGACGATTTGCCGGACGGCTTTGACGCCCTCCTCGCCGACGCGGCGAGCGAGGGCGTTGGCAACGTGGCGCGGCTGGCCGACGGCTGGGCCAGCGGCGACCAGCGCTTCGATCGCGACGGCGAGGCTCTCCTGGGGGCCTTGCTGGCCGGAGACTTGGCGGGGATCGGCGGCCTGTCGGTCGAACCCGCCGCCGCCGAACCGGCCCGCCGCGTGCGCCGCTTCTACGTCCGCCCCGACTTCCGCCGCCAAGGCGTTGCGCGCACCCTGGCCACGGCCCTCGTGCAGGAAGCCCTCGACCAGGTCGACCTTCTCACCTGCAACGCCGCCGCCTCCCCCGCCGCCGCGCCGTTCTGGGAAGCCCAGGGCTTTTCACCAGACGTTTCAGGCCCTTGGACCCACGTCCTGCGTCGGAGTCTGGGATGAGCGCACGTGCAAACACCCGCTGGCTGATCGCCGCGATCTACGCGCCGTTCGGCGTGCTGCACGTCGTCAGCAGCCACGGCTTCCTGAAGATCATGCCGCCGGGAATTCCGTTTCCGCGCGACGTCGTGATCTTCACTGGGCTGTGCGAGATCGCCGGCGCGGCAGGGCTGTTGTTGCCGCGCACCCGTCGGCTGGCGGGGATCATGCTGGCGCTCTACGCCCTGTGCGTCTGGCCCGCCAACATCTACCACGCCCTCAGCGGCGTCAGCGTCCCGCCCCTGCCCAGTTCGTGGTGGTACCACGGGCCGCGCCTGCTGCTGCAACCGGTGTTCATCTGGGCCCCGCTGTGGGCGGCCGCCGTGATCAGTTGGCCGTTTCGGACCATTCCACGATCGAGCGACGGCAAGACCTGACGATCGCCGATGGCCGTGCGGCGCTTTTCTAGCGCCGGTCCACCACCGTCCGCCCGATCGGGGCGATGGCCACGACGGCCAGTTGCAGGTCCTTGATGGCGAACGGAATGCCGATGATCGTCACGGCTTCGGCGGCCGCGGCGATCAGGTGCGACAGGGCGATGTACCAGCCGCCCAGAAGGAACCAGAGGACGTTGAGCACGCAGCCCAGCGGGCCGGTGCCCAGGTCCTCGCGGCCGGTCAGCACGTCGCGCGACACGATTTCCTTGCCGAAAGGCCAGAAGGCGAAGCCGGCGATGCGCCAGGCCGCGCCCGCATAGGGCAGGCCCACGATCGTGATGGCCAGCAAGGCGCCGCCCAGCAGCCACAGGCAGCCCGAGATGAAGCCCCCGAAGATGAACCACAGGATGTTGAGCAACAGGCGGATCATGACGGTCTCCGACGCACACGCCCTCTGGCGGCGCCTAGGCGTGCGACGAATCGCGATCGATGTCGAGCTTCGCCTTCGGCCCGTTGGACGCAGCCTTGCCACAAGTCGCCGCTATGCGACGCTGCGGAAGCAAAAGGGGTGTGCGCCTGATTCCAGGCGCAACCGCCGCCGCGAGGACGCGATGGGTCTGTTCCGCAAGAAGAAACACCAGGCGATCTCGCTGCCGGTCGGCGTCGCCCCCGTCCCAGCCCTGGTGAAGTTCCGTGGCTGCACCTACCGCATGCCCGACCACTGGGTGATCACCAAGCAGCTGCTGGACGGCAAGGACTACGAACCCTGGGTGCTGGACTACTTCCTCCAGACCCTGAAGCCCGGCATGACCGTGCTGGACGTCGGGGCCAGCTGGGGCGCCTTCGCCCTGCCGGCCGCCAGAAAGATCGGGCCGGCCGGCCGGGTGATCGCCATCGAGATGAGTCCGGGCAACGGTCGGGTGATCCTGGAGAGCGCCAAGACCAACGCCATAGACAACATCCGCCTGATCCTGGTGGGCGTGTCCGACACGCTGGAGACGGCCTTCCTGCGCCGCCAGACCATGCACAACAACCACCAGCTGGAGCCGGCCGGCCAGGCCGCGCCGGACGACCTGAGCGACTACGACTTCGCCCCCGTCGTGCCGATCGACCTGCTGCGCGGCGAGTTCGGCAAGGTCGACGTGATGAAGATCGACATCGAGGGCATGGAGTATCGCGCCTTCATGGGCGCCAAGGCCTTCATGGCCGAGCAGAAGCCGATCACCTTCCTGGAATATTCGCCGCGCTTCCAGGCCGAGACCTCGCGCGCCGAAGGCTCGGCCCTGCTGAGCTTCTTCCTGGATATGGGCTACGGCGTGGAGATCCTGCATCGCAAGAAACGGCGCGAGACGGTCAAGGGCGCGGACGCGGCCGAAGTGATCGCCAAAGTCGACGCGGCCTGGACGCGCCACGTCGAGGACGACAACGGCACGCACCTTGACCTGTGTCTGAAGGCGAAGGGCTGAAGCCCTATTTGATCAGCTGCCACTTCTTCGCCCAGCGGCCCTTGCCGAAGCGCGTGAGGATCAGCAGGTAGAGCCCGGCATAGACCACCGCGCCGACGCCGACGGCGGCCATCGCCCAGGGGCCGGGCGCATGCCAGGGCGGGGGCAGAAGCCAGTCGTGCGGCGGAGCGGTCAGTTCCAGCCACAGCCCGCCCACCCAGGCCAGCGAGAACAGCAGCACGGCCGGATAGCGCAGCAGCGGGCTCTTCTGGACCAGCAGCAGAAACTGGACAAAGGCCACGGCCAGGAACGCGGCGATCGCCGCGCCGGCGGTCAGCCAGCCGTTGTGCGCCAGCGCCTTGACCCTTACGGCGGCCGAGAACCCGGCCCAGGCCGGCGCCCACAGCACCGGTCCGAAGGTCAGCAGCAGGATCCCGAACCCGATCACCACGCCCAGGCCGCCGCCGATCACCTTGCCGGCCGTCTCGCCGGCCTCATGCGCGTGGCTGTGGCCGTGCGGGTCGCCGCTGGGATTTTCGGGCGTGGCCTTCAGGACGGTGTTGAGCGACGGCAGCGGACCTTCCGGCGGCAGCGGAAGCATGTTGCTGCTCTTGTCGCCCCCCGACCAGACCATCTCAGGTTCGCCGGCTGACCGCGAAGTCGGCCAGGCTTTCCAGGCTGGAGCGCCATTCGTTGGCCGGGAAGCCCGCCAGCGCCGCCTTGGCTTTGTCGGCATAGCCGGCGGCCAGGTCGAGGGTGGCTTCGAGAGCACCGGTGCCGACGATCAGCTCGCGGGCGCGGCGGAAGTCGGCCTCGGTCTGCTCGCGACGACCGATGGCGCGCTCCCAGAACTCGGCCTCGCGCGGACCCGAGCGGGCGATGGCCAGCAGCAGCGGCAAGGTGGCCTTGCCTTCGCGGAAGTCGTCGCCGGCGTTCTTGCCCAGGGCCTCGGTGGTGCCGCCGTAGTCCAGGGCGTCGTCGGCCAGCTGGAAGGCCAGGCCCAGGTTCATGCCGTAGGCGCGCAGGGCGTCCGACTGGGCGGGCGAGACGCCGGCCGACACGCCGCCGGCTTCCGAGGCCGCGGCGAACAGCTCGGCGGTCTTGGCGGCGATGATTTCCAGGTACAGCGCCTGCGAAAGGTTCAGGTCGTGGCTGCGGGTCAGCTGCAGCACCTCGCCCTCGGCGATCACCCGGCTGGCCCGGGCCAGGATCTCCAGCGCCTTCATCGAGTTGGTCTCGACCATCAGCTCGAAGGCGCGGGCGAACAGGAAGTCACCGACCAGCACGCTTTGGGCCGCGCCCCAGATCAGGTGGGCGGCGACCTTGCCGCGGCGCAGTTGGCTGCCGTCGACCACGTCGTCGTGCAGCAGGGTGGCGGTGTGGATGAACTCGACGGCGGCGGCCAGCTTCAGGCAGGTGTCGTTGTCCGACCCGGCCAGGCGCGCGGCGGCCACGGTCAGCAGCGGACGCAGGCGCTTGCCGCCGGCGGCGATCAGGTGCTCGGCCAGGGCGGGGATGACCGGAACCTCGCTCTGCATGCGCGCGGTGATCAGAGCGTCGACCCCGGCCATGTCGGCGGCGGCCAGCCGCACGAGACGATCCACCGATCCCGGCTCCCGGGCGAGGGTCGCTGCAGCTGCGTCCAAAACCATACTCTCCCTGCTGACGCCCGCCGACGGTTGGCGTGCGCCTCGCGTCCCTTGGGCTTGATCAGCCGTTGCGAGCGACAATGCTGGCGGGATAGGTCAGGGTCAAGGCGAGCACAAGGCTTGAAACGTTGCCGGACGAGATACGCGCCCCCCAGAAACCCTCGGGGATCACCGAAGACGCCGTCCTGAACGGCCGGATAAGGCTGCGCCAGCCCGTGGCCGGCTATCGCGCGGGCATGGACGCGGCCCTGCTGGCGGCGGCTTGTGACGCAAATACCGGCGAACGGGTGATCGAGGCGGGCTGCGGGGTCGGCGGGGCGCTACTGGCGGCGGCGAGTCGGCGTCCAGACGCGCGATTCGTCGGCCTGGAGCGCGATCCCGCCGCCGCCGATCTGGCCCGGGGCAATGTCGTGCTCAACGCCCTGCGGGACCGGGTCGAGATCATCGGCGGCGATGTCGAGCAAGGTTTCCGGGCCCTGGACCTGCCGGTGTTCGACGCGGTGATCAGCAACCCGCCGTTTTTCGACGATCCCGGCGCCTTGCGCGCCCCTGCGCCCGAGAAGTCCGGCGCCTGGATGGCCGACGGCGGGCTGGCGGCCTGGACGGCCTTCTGCCTGAAGGCGGTGCGCGAGGGCGGGACCATTACCCTGATCCACCGCGCCGACCGCCTGGCCGACATCCTGGCGCTGCTGGCCCCCAAGGCCGGCTCGTTCAAGATCCGCCCCGTCGCGCCCTTCGCCGACGCGCCGGCCAAGCGGGTGATCGTTCGCGCCATCAAGACCGGCAAGGCGCCGCTGATGCTGTTGCCGCCGCTGGTGCTGCACGATCGCGAGGGATCGGGGCATTCGGCCCAAGCGGAGGCAATTCTGCGGGGGGAAGCTGGGTTGGAGTGGAACTGATCAGACCTCCCCCTGTGGGGGAGGCGATCGCGTAGCGATCGGTGGGGGGAGTTTTGAGATCGAAGATCGTAGGTTCGGCCATCGGCCTATCACTCCCCCCTCCGTCGGCTTCGCCGACACCTCCCCCACAGGGGGAGGCTTCCAGGTTGAACTACTCCGCGTATAGCGCCAGCGCGTCCAGGCACATCTCCAGGCCCGTCAGGTCGTGCAGCGGATCGTCCGTGATGATCACGAACAGCCGCCGCGCCTCGGCCCACAGCATCACCGTCTCGGGCAGGCCGAAATCCTCGACCACGCAGCCGTCGCCGTCGCGCCAGACGCCGTGCTCGTCGCGCTGGGCGCCGACATGCACCTCGACGCGGTCGACATACTCGGCCTCGCTTTCGTCGGCCACGTTGACATAGGCCATGATCGGACGCCCCAGCCCGGCTAGCACCCCGGCCTCGAAGGCGGCGGCGCTGGCGCAGGAGGGCCCCCGGAACGGCGTCAGGTTGACGATCCCGGCGTCGGCCTGCCGCAGCTTGGCCATTCTCTCGGCGTACAGCTCACGGGCCTGGATCTCGACATTGTCGGCCTCGGTCTCGACGATGGCGGGAGCGGTCAGGCCGGTGAAGCCGTTATCTGCGCAGAGCGCGCGCTGGCGCGCGGCTTGAGGCTCGGCATCAGGGAGCCAAGGTTCAGGGCCAGCCAGCCAAATGGAACGTACGGGTCTCATGGACCCTTAGAGCTTGCCGAAACGGGACGCTGTCAACCGCCTTGAGGACCATGATCACCCTGGACCGCCGCACCTTGATCGCCACGACCGCCGCCGCGCTGGTCACGCCGGGCCTCTTCCCGGCCCAGGCCGAGGCCGCCATGAGCGATCCCTGGCTGGCCTATGATCGTCGCCTGCGCCGCCAATTGGCCGAGAGCCAGGGTGACTTCGACCCCGATTTCGAGACCGACCTGCACGACCTGGGCGACATCTTCCGGCGCGGCCAGCGGCTGGGCGCGTTGGCGCTCGATCCCGGCCTGACCCTGGCCGCCCGCGCCCATGCCGCCGACATCGCCCGCACCGGCGTCTTCGACCACATGACCCGCGAAGGCTTCGGGCCCGCCGCCCGGGTCGGCCTGCTGGCCCGCGACCTGATCGGCGCCCCGGCCGAGAACATCGCCGAGCGGCTGAACGCCGACGGCGCGGTGCGGCCCGACCAGATCATGGGTCAATGGAAGACCAGCCCCGGCCACCGCGCCAACCTGCTGGCCGCTGACTTCACGCACGTGGGCTACGGCGTGCTGCGCCAGGGCCGCGAGGTGATCGCCCTGGGGGTCTATGCCGAGGTCTCGGCCCGCCTACCCGCCCCCGCGCCGTTGCGGGTGGCCTCGGTCGGGGCGATCGCCGCGGCCCTGTCGAACGCCGTCCCGCGCATCAACCAGTTCTCGGTGTCGGAACCCGGGGGCGAAGCCCTGGTCGAGACCTATGTCGAAAGCCCCGGCGCCCAGACCCTGCCCCCCGGCGCCTGGCAGCTGCGCCCGCACCTGTCGACCGGCGCGCGGAAGTACCTGGTGGCCTGGGGTCCGGTGTTCGTTCTGGGGTGAAACGCCCCGACGGAGATCACCGCCGGGGCGTTCGCATCACTCCTCGTCGGAGTTTGGCCAGACGATTGGCAACGTCGGCGGATCCACGGGATAGGGATTGGGCCACTCCGCCAGGCAAAGCGCTTTTTCCTGCGCGAAACAGGCTTGCCACTCCGGCGTGCCTCGACTGTAGAGCGGGTCGCACTGAGACCAGGCGTATTGCGTGCAGGGCGGCGGCAGGGCTTGGGCGGCGGGCGTGTAGACGACCGCCGTGGTCAAGAGCGCGGCGGCGGCCGCCAGCATGCGAGACAGTTTGGAGCGGGGACATACAACCTCCAAGAGGAACGCGCAGAATGCGCACCTCATGTAATCTTAGATTGTAACAACCTTCAATTGAATCGATCTCGCCCGTTCGCGTAGCCCGCAACGAAAAACGGCGGGCCCTCGCGAGCCCGCCGTTCGTCATTTCAGCGATGAAGCCGAAGCCTAGTTCTTGGCCACGTCCACCAGCTTGTTCTTGGCGATCCAGGGCATCATGGCGCGCAGGCGACCGCCGACTTCCTCGATCTGGTGTTCGGCCGAGCGGCGACGGGTCGCCTTGAAGCTCGGCTGGCCCACCTGGTTTTCCAGCATGAAGTCGCGGACGAACTTGCCCGACTGGATGTCGTCCAGCACGCGCTTCATCTCGGCCTTGGTCTCCGGGGTGATGATGCGCGGACCGGTGACATACTCGCCGTACTCGGCCGTGTTGCTGATCGAGTAGTTCATGTTGGCGATGCCGCCTTCGTACATGAGGTCGACGATCAGCTTCAGTTCGTGCAGGCACTCGAAATAGGCCATTTCCGGCGCGTAGCCGGCTTCCACCAGCACT
The DNA here is from genome assembly GCF_011045195.1 of Caulobacter soli. Lineage (GTDB taxonomy): Bacteria > Pseudomonadota > Alphaproteobacteria > Caulobacterales > Caulobacteraceae > Caulobacter > Caulobacter soli. Next base: position 3,424,380 of record NZ_CP049199.1, read on the forward strand.
TCGAAGCCGGCGCGGACCAGCTCGACCGTGCCGCCGCAGAGAACGGCCTGCTCGCCGAACAGGTCGGTTTCGCATTCCTCGCGGAAGTTGGTCTCGATGATGCCCGAGCGGCCGCCGCCGATGGCGCTGGCGTAGGCCAGGCCCAGGTCGTGGGCGTTGCCGGTGGCGTTGTGGTGCACGGCGATCAGGCAGGGCACGCCGCCGCCCTTCTGGTACTCGCCGCGCACGGTGTGGCCGGGCCCCTTGGGGGCGACCATCAGGACGTCGATGGTGTCCTTGGGCTCGATCAGGCCGAAGTGGACGTTCAGGCCGTGGGCGAACAGCAGGGCCGCGCCGTCGCGGATATTGGGCGCGATGTCGTTCTTGTAGATCGCGGCCTGATGCTCGTCCGGCGCCAGGATCATGATCAGGTCGGCCCAGGCGGCGGCCTCGGCCACGGTCATGACCTTCAGGCCTTCGCCTTCGGCCTTCTTGGCGGTGGGCGAGCCGGCGCGAAGCGCCACGGCTACGTTCTTGGCGCCCGAGTCGCGGAGGTTGAGAGCGTGCGCGTGACCTTGCGAACCATAGCCTACGATCGCGATCTTCTTGTCCAAGATGCGGGCGAGGTCGGCGTCGCGATCATAATAGACGCGCATGTTTTTTCTCCAGGACTGGTCAATTTTGGCCGCCCCGCGCAACGGCGGAGCGACAAAGGCCGGGCGTTTGAGCGTTTTTTTGCCGTTCCGTCAAGGCGAAGCCGGCAGAACACCGTGACCCGAATGCCTCTGTGGCGACGTTTTAGACTCTGGGGCGTTCCACCGCCATGCCCAGTCCCCAAGAAGCGTCGCCCGACACCCCGATCATCTCCCCTGAACCGACCGAGGAACGCGCCCTGAGGGTGCTGGTGATCGCCGGTTCGCAGCGACGGCACAACAGCTGCCCAGGCCTGGATTCCAAGGCCAGGGCCCTGATGACGCGGATGGCGGCGCGCCTGCCGGCCGCGTGGCAGATCGACACAGAGGATCTGGGCAATCAGCATGGCAAGCCCAAGATCCAGGCCTGCAACGCCTGCGTCAGCTCGTCGATGGCGCTGTGCGTCTATCCCTGCAATTGCTACGGCCCGCGCAGCACCACCCAGCCCGACCTGATGTGGGACCTGGACCTCTATGGCCGCCTGGCCCGCGCCGACGCCTGGGCCTTCATCGGCCCGACCAACTGGTACGGCCCCACCACCAATTTCAAGCTGATGTTCGACCGCCTGGTCTGCGCGGCCGGCGGCAACCCGCGTCCCGACCTGATCGATAAGAAAAACACGCTGAAGGCCCAGGCCCTGGAGCGCTCGCCGCAATGGACGCGGCTGACCAAGAACCACCTGGAAGGCCGAACGGCCGGGTTCTTCACCTATTGCGACGGCGGGGCCAACGAGATGGGCCAGGACGGCCGGCCCAAGCTGGTGATCAACAAGGCCTGGTTCGACCCGAAGAAGGAGCCCTACCAGGACGAGCGCCTGGCTTATCAGGGCCTGGTCTGGCAGTGCCGCTACAGCGGGATCGAGGTCCCCGACGATTTGTGGACCGTGGGAGTGTTCGGCGAGGGCAAGCCCTACGCCGACGACCAGACCGACGACATGATGGCCGAGACCGACCACCTGGCCCAGTTCGACGCCTGGACCGAACGCTTCATCGCCCACGTGACGCCCAAGGGCGTGGTGGCGACCAAGGATGACGAGCGCGCGGCGAAATCGACGACGAACGTCTAAGGCGCGGATGGGGACGCCCGCGGGCGGGCGTCCCCGATCTCGTTATCACCAGAACAGGTCGTAATAGACGCTCAGCACCTCGCCGCTCCAGACGTCGACCAGCAGGGCGTCGCTGCCGACCCGCACCCACTCGCAGCCGATCGGCGGATACGGCAGGCCGTATTGCCCGGCGCTCAGATAGTAGGACGAGCCGTACCAACCGCCCGGCAGATAGTCGCCGAACGCCCAACGGTTCACATAGTAGCCGCGCGGGTAGCGATAAGCTGGCACGCGGTAGCGCTGCGGCGAGCGATAGGACGGCCGGTAGCGGTTCTGGTCGTAGCGCGGCCGGTCACGGTCACGTTCGCGCCATTGACCGTTGTTGTAGCCGGGGCGGCCCTGGCCGGGACGATCCCAGCCGCCTGGGTTGGGACGGCCCTGGTTGGGGCGATCCCATCCGCCTCGGTTGGGACGGTCTTGATCCGGCCGACCTTGATCCGGACGCCCCTGATCCGGCCGGCCTTGACCTGGCCCGCGACCGCCGCCCTGGTTCTGGTCGCCGCGGTCCCAGCCGCCATTGCCGCGTCCGCCGCCACGGCCGTCATTGTCGCGACCGCCACGGCCCGCCTGCGGCGCGGAAGCCTGGGGCGCCGCGGCGGGCGGCTGGGCTTGCGGCGCCTGTTGCGGCTGGCCGCCCCGGTCGGGACGACCGCCGCGATCCCCGCCCGACTGACGCCAGCCACCGCCGCGATCGCCGCCGCCGGAGGGCTGCTGTTGTTGAGGCTGTTGCTGCTGGGCCTGCGGTTGCTGTTGGCGCCAGCCGCCGCCACCGCCGTCGCCGCGCCCGCCGTCCTGGCTCGCGCCGCGTTCACCGCGACGATCCGGACGGTCCTGCCCGGCGCCGGCGGCTTCCGCCGCCGCCCCGCCCAGCAGAGACAGGATCATCGCCGTCGTAATCAGACGTTTCATGTCTTTCCAAGTGCTCCAAGGGGCCAGGTGCTGACCCCGTCGCTCATCCCTTGTATTCAGTGTCGGCCTTGCTCCATGAACCGCGTTTGAACGACGCCGCCAGCACGGGAGATCCCCAATGACCGCCAAGCCACAGGACGTGCTGGGCTTCTGGACCGCCGCTGGTCCGGACAAGTGGTTCGCCAAGTCCGACGCCTTCGACGACGCCATCCGCCTGAAGTTCGAACCCGTCCACCTGGCCGCCGCGCGCGGCAAGTACGACGCCTGGGCCGCCGACGCGTCCACTGGGGCCGAAGGCGCCCTGGCCCTGCTGATCCTGCTCGACCAGTTCCCCCGCAACCTCTATCGCGACAGCGGTCATGCCTTCGCCACCGACGGCAAGGCCCGGTCGATCGCCGCCGTCGCCATCGCCGCCGGCCATGACAGGCAGGTCGCGCCCGAGCTGCGGCGGTTCTTCTACCTGCCCTACGAGCACTCGGAATCCCTGGCCGACCAGGAAACCAGCATCGCCCTGTTCGAGGGCCTGCTGAAGGACACCGGCGACGCCGACAGCCTGAAGTGGGCCATCGCCCATCGCGACATCATCGCCCGCTTCGGCCGCTTTCCTCATCGAAACAAGGCCTTGGGCCGAAGCACGACCGCCGCCGAGCAGACCTTCCTCGACGAAGGCGGCTTCGCGGGCTGAGGCGAGCTTGGCCGGTCGCCCCTCGCACGCTAAGGTTGGCGCTCGAAGTCGGGGTTTTCTGGAGCACAATATGAAACTGGTATCGGGCCTGGTCATGGCCGGCCTCACGCTGTCGACTATCGCGCCGAGCGCGGCCCTGGCCCAAGCCAAGGCCAGCAAGGGCCAGGCGATGCAAACCCAGGCCTCCGGCGAAGTGCCGCACTGCGGCCGCAAGCTGGGCACCCTGTCGATCGTCGACGGCGACGATTCCAGCGGCTGGACCCAGTACAACCTGGCCTCGCCGCAGAAGGTGCTTCGCGCCATCGTCCAACGCTCGGGCTGCTTCAACCTCGTCGATCGCGGCGCGGGTCTCAGCGCCGCCGAGAAGGAACGCAACATCGGCGGCAATCTGGGCCTGCAGCGCGGCTCCAACGTCGGCCAGGGCCAGGTCAAGGCGGCCGACTACGTGCTGGTGGCCGAGGTCCAGGGCAGCAACAGCAATGTCGGCGGCGGCGCGGTGGCCGGCGCCATCGGCGGCCTGATCGGCGGTCGCGTGGGCGGCCTGGTCGGCGGCATCAAGACCAAGAAGCTGGAAGCCAACACCGTCCTGTCGCTGACCAATGTCCGCACCACCGAGACCATGTCGGTTTCGGAAGGCTATGCGGTGAAGAACGACATCGGCTGGGGCGCGGGCGGCGGCCTGGGCTTCGCCGGCGCGGTCGGCGGCGGCTATGAAGACACCGACATCGGCCGCATCGTCACCCTGTCGTTCATCAACGCCTATTCCAAGATGGTCTCGGACCTGGGCCTGCTGTCGACGACGACCACGGCCGCCGCGGCCGCCCCGCCCAAGACCTTCGTGGCCAGCCGCGTCACCAACATGCGCGCCACGGCCGCGGCCGGCGGCAAGCTGATCCGCGCCCTGCCCGCCGGCGCGATCGTCTACCCCACCGGCGAGAAGAACGGCCTGTGGTGGGAAGTCGCCGACGAGAACGACAATGTCGGCTGGGTGCTGAACACCGGTCTCGAGCCGGCGCGCTAAGCTCCAGCATCTCTACAAGGAAACGCCCCGCCGGAACCTCCGACGGGGCGTTTTTGTGATTGGCCATCACGACGATTCGCGTAGGAAACTGCCGCCATGAACGCCATCGCGCCCATCCACGCCGATCACGCCGCCGCCGACCATCCCGAGCGGCAGTATCTGAACCTGCTCGCCGACATCCTGGAGAACGGCGTCCAGCGCGGCGATCGCACGGGCACCGGCACGCTGGGCGTGTTCGGCCGGCAGATCCGCTTCGACCTCTCCAAGGGCTTCCCGGTGCTGACCACCAAGAAGCTGCACCTGCGCTCGATCATCGTCGAGCTGCTGTGGTTCCTGCGTGGCGACACCAACGTGAAGTACCTGCAGGACAACGGCTGCAAGATCTGGGACGAGTGGGCCGACGAGAACGGCGACCTGGGCCCCGTCTACGGCAAGCAGTGGCGCTCGTGGGCCGCGCCGAACGGCCAGTCGATCGACCAGATCGCCAACCTGATCGAAGGCCTGAAGACCAATCCCAACAGCCGCCGCCACATCGTCAGCGCCTGGAATCCGGCCGATGTCGAGGACATGGCCCTGCCGCCCTGCCACTGCCTGTTCCAGTTCTTCGTGGCGGATGGGAAACTGAGCTGCCAGCTCTATCAGCGCAGCGCCGACGTCTTCCTGGGCGTGCCGTTCAACATCGCCTCCTACGCCCTGCTGACGATCATGGTCGCCCAGGTGGTGGGCCTGGAGCCGGGCGAGTTCGTGCACACCTTCGGCGACGCGCACCTCTATCTGAACCACCTGGAACAGGCGCGCGAACAGATCCAGCGCGAGCCCAAGCCCTTCCCCACCTTGAAGATGGCCGACAAGCGCGACCTGTTCGCTTTCGAATACGAAGACTTCCAGCTGGAAGGCTACGAGGCCCACCCGCACATCAAGGCGGCGGTCGCGGTTTGACCTGGGCCACCGACCGGCTCGACCAGATCAAGGGCGGCGACGTCGTCCTGCCGCCGGTCGTCCAGACCCTGAGGCTGGGCGGCCTGGACGATTGGGGCGAGGGCTGGGTTCGCAAGACCTGGACGCCCGCGCCGGAGCTTCTGAACGTCGACGGCTCGCTGTTCGGCGGCTACATCGCCGCGCTGGCCGACCAGATCCTGGCCTTCGCGGCCATGACCGCCGCGCCGGCCGACGCCATGTTCCGCACCAGCAACCTGAAGGTCGACTTCATCCGGGTGGGCAAGGCCGAGGTCCTGTCGATCGAGGGCCGCGTGGTGGCCAAGACCAGGGGGATGATCCACGTCGAGGCCGACTTCCGCCGACCGGACGGCGAGCTGATCGCCCGCGCCTCGGCCCAGCAGATCGTGGTTCCGTTCGGCGGCTGATCGTCCGCCAACGTCGTACGTCCGACACAGCGGGTGGCCGCGACGCGCGACGCAGGGTAAACAGGATCCATGTCCGTGATCCTCACCGTCGGCCCCGTCGCCCGCTCGCTCAACGGCGTCATCGGTCGCGACAACGACCTGCCCTGGCGGCTGAAGTCCGACCTGGCGATCTTCAAGGCCTGCACGATGGGCAAGCCGGTGATCATGGGTCGCAAGACCTGGGACAGCCTGCCTCGCAAGCCCCTGCCCGGCCGGATGAACATCGTGCTGTCGCGCGACGGCTCGTTCGACCCCAGCCAGGCCGTGGTCTGCGAAAGCTTCCTGGAAGCCGTGCAGATGGCCAAGGAGCAGGCGGCCGAGGACGGCGTCGACGAGGTCTGCGTGATCGGCGGCCACGCCCTGTTCGAGACGGCCCTGCCCAAGGCCAAGCGCCTGTACCTGACCGAGGTCCAGGCGCAGGTCGAGGGCGACGTCACCTTCCCCGCCTTCGACGAGACGGCCTGGACGGAAGTGCGTCGGCAGGCGCATCCTGCCGGTCCTGACGACGACCACGCCTTCGTCTTCCGCGTGCTGGAGCGTCGATGATGCGTTCGCATTCCCGTTCATTAGCCGCCCTTCTCTGCGCTCTGGCCCTTTCGAGCGTCCTGGCCGTCCCGGCCGTGGCCGACATTGGCGTGGGTCAAAGCGACAGCCTGGCGCGAGCGGCGGCCACCGACGTGGTGGTGTTCGACGTGCTGAAGGTGCGGCCGATCGACGGTGGCGAGGTCGCGACCTGCCGCGTGTTTGGGCGGGCGATCCGGGCCGAGCGCGGCAAGCGGTTCAAGCCTCGCCAGTCGGTGCGCCTGACCGTGCCCTGCGCCGTGCAGGGTTCGGGAGCCTCGGACGCCACACCGAAGTGGGTGGACCGCGAGGCCCTGGTGCGCTCGGCCCACGGCCGCGCCTTCCTGGGCGGCGACGGCGGGCTGATCGCCTATGAGCTCTACGATCTGAACTAGGGATGGAGACACGCACCTGCGCGTGTCGCCGTCGGCGCCGTGCTTTTCGTAAAGCTTGCCCCGCCGTTCAAACGCCCGTTTACTCCCCGGACACGCCCGCCAGAGGCGTCATCCAGGGAGAGACGCATGGAGCTGGAACTCGTCGCCGAGGGCCTGCAATTCCCCGAAGGCCCGATCGCCATGGCCGACGGCTCGGTCATTCTCACCGAAATCCAGGGCCAGGTCCTGACCCGCGTCCATCCCGACGGCCGCAAGGAGACTGTGGCCAAGGTCGCCGGCGGCCCCAACGGCGCGGCCATCGGCCCGGACGGCGCGATCTACGTCACCAACAACGGCGGCAGCTTCCAGTTCATCGACATGGGCGGCCTGAACGTGCCCGGCCCCACCCCACCCAGCCACACGGGTGGTTCGATCCAGCGGGTCGACATCGCCACCGGCGCGGTGACCACGCTCTACACCCAATGCGACGGCAAGCCCCTGGTCGGGCCCAACGACCTGGTGTTCGACAAGCAGGGCGGCTTCTGGTTCACCGACCACGGCTGCAGCACGCCCGAAGGCCGCAAGTACGGCGCGCTGTACCACGCCCTGCCCGACGGCTCGAAGATCACCCGCTGGCGCGAGCACTTCGTCTCGCCCAACGGCGTGGGCCTCTCGCCCGACGAGAAGACCATCTACATGGCCGACACCCTGCTGGGCCGGCTGTGGTCGTTCGACATCGCCTCGCCCGGCGTGCTGGCCGATCCCGCCCCGCTGCTGCCCGGCAACGTGGTCTGCAACCTGCCGGGCTACCAATTGCTGGACAGCCTGGCGGTCGAGGCCGACGGCAAGGTCTGCGTGGCCACGATCATCAACGGCGGGATCACCGCCTTCTCGCCGGACGGGACCACCGAGCACTTCGCCATACCCGACGTGATCGTGACCAACATCTGCTTCGGCGGGACCGACCTGTGCGACGCCTGGATCACCGCCTCGGGGACGGGCAAGCTCTATAAGGCGCGCTGGCCGAGGCCCGGCCTGAAGTTGAACTTCAACGGTTGAAACCGTCGAATCGTGAGTTGAATTCACAAGTCCAGGTCGTCGCCACCGCGTAGTTTCGCGCCATGACGACCCCATTTCCGTGCTCGTCAAGCAACGGAGCCCTTCGATGGACCTCAAACTCAAAGACAAGACCGCCCTCGTCACCGGCTCCACCGCCGGCATCGGCCTGGAAATCGCCCGCACCCTGGCCGTCGAGGGCGCCAAGGTGTTCGTCACCGGTCGCGCTCAAGCCAAGCTGGACGAAGCCGTCGCCGACATCCGCGCCTCCCTTACGACAAACGGGAGCGGCGCCAACGTCGTGGGCGTGCTGGCCGACGCGGCCACGGCCGAAGGCTCGGCCGCCATCCTGAAGGCCGTCCCGCAGGTCGATATCCTGGTCAACAATCTGGGCATCTACGAGATGAAGGCCTTCGCCGACATCCCGGACGAGGACTGGCTGCATCTGTTCGAGGTCAATGTGATGAGCGGCGTGCGCCTGTCGCGCGGTTACTTCCCCGGCATGCTGGAGCGCGACTGGGGCCGGGTGATCTTCATCTCCAGCGAAAGCGGCCTCGCGATCCCGGGTGAGATGGTCCACTACGGCATGACCAAGAGCGCCCAGCTGGCGGTCGCGCGCGGCATGGCCCAGCAGACCACGGGCACCGGCGTGACGGTCAATTCGGTCCTGCCCGGTCCGACCCGCGCGGCGGGCATCTTCGAGTTCCTCAAGAGCGTCTCGGCCAATCCGGACGGCACGCAAGCCGAGCACGAAGCCGAGTTCTTCGAGAAGCACCGCACGTCGTCGCTGCTGCAGCGGATGATCGAGCCGCAGGAAATCGCCAGCCTCGTGGCCTATGTCGCTAGCCCGTTGTCGGCGGCCACCAACGGCGCGTCTCTGAAGGCGGAAGGCGGGTTGGTGACGACGATCGCGTAAGACTCGACAGACCCTCCCCCCGTGGGGGAGGCGGCGCGAAGGCGCCGGTGGGGGGAGAAGACCCACCTATGCAAACTCCCCCCTCCGTCGGCTGCGCCGACACCTCCCCCACAGGGGGAGGACCTAGAAGGCTTCGCCTAGTACAGAACCCCCAGCGCCTCGCGCTCGAAGTTCTTCAGCTCGTCATTGCGCCCGTCGCGGATCTTCACCACCCACTCCGGGTCCTGCAGCAGCGCGCGGCCCACACCCACCAGGTCGAACTCGCCGCGGTCCAGGCGCTCCAGCAGGCCGTCGATCGAGGCCGGCTGGCTGCCCTCGCCGCCGAACGCCGCGATGAACTCGCCCGACAGACCCACCGAGCCGACGGTGATGGTCGGGGCGCCGGTCAGCTTCTTGGCCCAGCCGGCGAAGTTCAGGTCGCTGCCCTCGAACTCCGGCTCCCAGAAGCGGCGTTGCGAGCAGTGGAAGATATCGGCCCCGGCGTCGGCCAGCGGCTGCAGCCAGGCTTCCAGCAGTTGCGGGGTCTCGGCGTTCTTGACCGCGTAGTCCTGCTGCTTCCACTGCGACAGGCGGATGATCACCGGATAGTCCGGACCGACGGCGGCGCGGACGGCCTTGAGGATCTCGGCGGCGAACTTGCTGCGCTCGCCGATGGTCGGGCCGTTCAGGTGGTCGTCGCGGACGTTAGTGCCGTTCCAGAAAAACTGGTCGATCAGGTAGCCGTGGGCGCCGTGCAGCTCGATGGCGTCGAAGCCCAGGGCCTTGGCGTTCCTGGCCGCGTCGGCGAAGGCTTGAATCGTGTCGGCCACGTCCTCGTCGGTCATCGGCTCGGTGAACGGCGCGCCGCCGGCCTTGGAGATTCCCGAGGGGCTGTCGATCTTGCCCAGCACGTCCTTGCCCTTGGCCGAACCCACATGCCACAGCTGCGGGGCGATCAGGCCGCCGGCGGCGTGCACCTCGTCGACCACCTTCTTCCAGGCCGCCAACTCCTTCTCGCCATGGAAGCGCGGGATGTTGGCGTCGTTCAGCGAGGCCGGCCGGGCCACGCCCGTGCCCTCGGTGACGATCAAGCCGACCTGGTTCTCGGCGCGGCGACGGTAGTAGGCGGCGACATCGTCGGTGGCCACGCCGCCGGGCGAGAACGACCGGGTCATCGGGGCCATCACCACCCGGTTGGGCAGCTTCAGCGACTTGAATTCGAACGGCTTGAACAGGGCGTCGAGGGCCATGGGCGGCTCCGGTAAGCGATAGGTTGGCTTAGTTGTAAGGGCGGGTTTCGTTTGAAGACGATGCAGAAATTCTGGGCCCTACTCGACCGCGTCGAGATATTCGATCTCCGGGCGACCGGCCATGAACGGCCCCATGGCCGCGCCGGCGGCCTTGAAATAGTCGGTCCCGCCGTGGTGCTTCAGGGCGTCTTCAGAGGCGTAGAGCTCCAGCACCTTGTAGATCCCCGCCTCGGTCCGGCTCCTGGTCAGCTGGTAGACCAGGCAACCTGGCTCGTTGGCCTTGACCTTCTGCTGGAGGTCCAGGAACACCTTTTCGAAGTCCGCCGCCTTGTCCGGCTGGACCTTCAACACCGCCACCACACCGATCATGTCGTTCTCCCGAGGCCTTGCTGGCCAAACACTTGTTTGAAGGCAGTTTCGGGGAAGTGGCCGCCCAGGGCAAGGGGACGATTGACCGCGCGCGCGAATGACGAAATGCCAAGGGTCGCCCCAGTCAGGAGTTTCCATGAGCGCGTCGGAACAGGCCCAGCAGATCGCCAGCGCCCTGGCGGACGCCTTTCGCGTCGGGGCGGCGTTCGACGTCATGCCCCAGGTGCGGCGCTATGGCGACCCGACCGACAAGAGCACGATCGACCTGCTGACCTGCGCGGACTCGCCCCAGCGGGGGATCACCTCGTACGGCACCATCGGGCTGTCGGGGCATGCGCGGCCGAACGCCACCGACCTGCGGGTCGAGTTGGTGGGGGCCTTCTCCAGCGCCCTGCCCGGCTTCGCCGAGGTGCTGGCCAACTGCGCCTTCAACGCGATCAACGACGGCGCGCCACTGCGGCTGGGCGTGGTTCATGGCGAGGCGATGGGCGACCTGTCCCCGACCCTGCCGCACGTGATGTTCTTTTCGCCGTTCCTGTGGGGCGACGCCCCGGAGACCCTGGTCCTGGCGGACAGGACGGTGGCATGGCTGATGGCCGTGCCGATCAGCGAGGTCGAGCGCGCCTATGCGCAGATCGAGGGCGCCAACGCGCTGGAAGAGCTGTTCGCCCGCGCCGACATCAACATCCTGGACCCAAAAAGGCCCTCGGTTCTGGGAAGAATCTGAGGCGGACGCCTAGCGCCGCTCGTTCCAGCCGTAGGCCACCCACGAATGACCGCCCATGTGGCGAGCTTCGATCAGGGCGGGATCCCCGCTAGGGGCGGCGGCGGTCGCGGTGCGACCGCGTAGGGCGAAGGCGGCGAGGCCCAACAGGGCCGTGGCCATGAAGCCGATGACGACGAGCGTGGCGGCGAACACCACCGCGATCACGGCCGCGACGGCGACGGCGATCGAGGTCGCCACGGCGCCGGCCAGGGTGGCCAGGCTGCGCCAGGCGATACCGCTGGCCTTGCCCGAAGAAGAACCCGCAGTCTCCATTATCGTCCTCGCAGGCGTGCCCCGCCCATGAAATCAAGATGGGGCGCCAGTACTGAACGTCAACTGAACACCCGGTCGATCGTTCCGTAAAATGAATTCGGCGCTAACCACGCCGAATTGACAGCCTAGCTTGCCGCCAGGCCCGCCAATTCGCGGCGCTCGCGCATCACCGTGCTGAAGGCGGCGTTGATCGCCGCCGACTTGGCCTCGGCCACCTCGATGAACTCCAGCGGCAGGCCGCGAGCCCGGGCGCGATCGGGGTGAGCCTCCGACATGGCCGTGCGCCAGGCCGAGTGCACCACCGCGTCCTCGGCGTCGGCCGGCACGTCTAGGATGCGATAAGGATCGTCCGGCCCGGTCCCGACGTGGGTGGCGGTCAGGCGACGGAACGACAGGGGCGACATGCCGAACAGGTCGGCCACGCGCTCCAGATAGCTGAGCTCGTCCTGGGTCACCGCGCCGTCGGCCTTGGCGATGTGGAACAGCCCGTCCAGCACGTCCTCGAGGATCTGCGGGCAGGTACGATAGCGCTTGGCCAGCCGCTTGGCGTAGCTTTCGAAGCCGTGCGTGGTCTGGCGCGCCAGGTCGTACAGGCGGTGGATGTTGTTTTCCGACTCCGGGTCGGGATGGAACACTTCGGCGAAGGCGGCGTATTCGTCGCCGTCGGCCGAGCCGTCGGCCTTGGCCAGCTTGGCGCCCAGCGCCGTGACCGCCGTCGAGAAGGCCGGGTCCTGACCGGGCAGGCCTGGCGGACATTCCTGGCACTCGGCCATGTCCAGCCGGCGCGCGGCGAGGGTTGCGATGTTACGCCAGAAGGTCATGTCGGCGACGAAAGTCCAGAAGCGTGGCGGAGTGATGACGACCTGAGATACGTCGCCCGCCCCCAAACGGATCACGCTCCCGTTTTGGCTTCTAGCACAAAAATGCGGTCTCCCCACCCGGTCCTTGCTGCGGCGCACATTGAAACTTCGTAACGTGTGGAGGAACGACCGACTCGCGCAACGCTCGGCTGCACACAGGAATTTTTGTCCGAAGCGGGAGCGTTTTGACGGGTTCGTCCGTTATGGCGCAGCTTGGCCGGCCGCGGTGCAAAACATTCCGGCGCCATGCTCCGGTCCCAATGGGGCCGGAAATGCTCTATTCGAACGCGACCGACTCTCTGAGCGACGCCCTACAAAGAGGACCTCCGCCCGCATGGCGACCGCCTTCCTTCTCGCCCTGGCCCTGCTGGCCCAGGACGCTCCGGTGTCCACCGCGCCGACCGCTTCGGCGCCTCCGCCCCGCACCCAACCCGCCGCCACCGCCCCGACCGACGACTACGGTTATGTGGGTTGGTGCTACGGCGCGCTGGGCGGCTATGTCGAGCTGTACGACAAGGTGATGCCCGAGGTCACCCGCATCGAGAAGACCTTCCCCGGCCCCGACGGCTTCGCCTCGGCCATGAAGGAATATCCGGCCATGCGCGACCAGGCCAAGAAGGACCTGGTGACCTATCGTTCGGCCATCGTCGCGGCCGAGAAGGCCAGCCCCCGCCCGATCTCGGAATACGGCGCGGCGGCGATCAAGAAGGGCCATTCGGTCTGGGGCGGCGCTGACTCCGTCGACAAGGCCCGCCTGGCCCAGGTGTGGATGAGCTGGAGCCCTCCCGGCGACTGCGAAACCCGCGCCAAGGCCCTGGAGACCAAGTCCAACCTGTTCGGCCAGGCCCTGAACTACAACGTCAAGAAGAACGCCACGTCGATCGCGTCGCCGGAGTCGACGCTGGTTCCCGACGCCGCGCCGGTCGCCGAGCCCCAGGCGGCGGCGCCCGCCGCTCCGGCGGTCGAGGAAGCGCCCGCGCCCAAGCCGGTCGCCGCCAAGCCTGCCGCCAAGAAGCCGGCCGCCGACGTGCAACCGATCGGCGCCAAGCCCGCGGCCCTGCCGATCGCGGCCAAGGGCGAGATCATCATCGATCCCGCCAATCCCCAGCCCTGCGCCGGCAGCCTCACGCCCGCCAAGCGCGGCGGCAAGAACGTGCTGATCTGCAAGGCGGACTAGCGTCGATTGGGGACACGCGCATGCGTGTGTCCCCGACCACACCTAGGCCGTCGGCAGCGTCCCCGTCTCCGCCACCTGCTTGAACCAGCCGTACGACGCCTTGGGCCTTCGTACGCCGGTCGTTCGGTCCATCGCCACCAGGCCGAACTTCGACGTGTAGCCGATGTCCCATTCCCAATTGTCGATCAGGGTCCAGGTGAAGTAGCCGCCGATCCGCGACCCGGACTCCATGGCGCTCTTCACCGCTTCGAGGTGGCGGCGCAGGTATTGGCTGCGAAAACCGTCGTCGAGCACCGCCGGACCGTTTCCGAACGGATCCGAGCAGCCGTTCTCGGTGATCAGCACCGGCGGATTGCCATAGTCGCGGCGGATCCGCGTCAACACCTCGACCAGGCCCGACGGATCGATCTGCCGGCCGAAGGCGTCCAGCTCCGCGCCCCTGGGCGGCGCGCCGGGGGCGATGTGGCTGGCGCTGCCGAGGTCCAGGTTCACATAGGCCGGGGCGTAGTAGTTGACGCCCAGGAAGTCGATCGGCTGGTGGATGGTCTTCAGGTCGCCGTCGCGCAGGTGCCCCTTGAGGAAATCGGCCATCAGGACCGGATAGGCGCCCTTCAGCAGCGGATCCAGCCAGGCGCGGTTCCACAGGGCGTCCAGGCCGCTGGCCGCCGGCCGGTTCCAGAACGCCAGCGGCCCGCCGGCCACGCGGCAGGGCTGCAGCGCCAGGGTCGTGCCGATCCGCAGATCGTCGTGCGCCGCGCGCAACGCCTGGATCGCCAGGCCCTGGCCCAGGTTCATGTGGTGGGTGGTCGGGCCCAGCAGGGCGATGTCCTTCAACCCCGGCGCATGCTCGCCCAGCACATGACCGAACACCGTGTGCACGGCCGGCTCGTTCAGGGTGATGACATGCTTGAGCCGATCGCCCAGCCGCCCGACCACGGCGGCGGCGTAGTCGGCGAAGCTCTTGGCGGTGTCGCGCGCGCTCCAGCCGCCCTTGTCCTGCAGCGCCTGGGGCAGGTCCCAATGGAACAGCGTGGCGTAGGGCGTGACGCCCTTGGCCAGGCAAGCGTCGACCAGGCGGTCGTAGTGGTCCAGCCCGGCGGGATTGACCGTCCCCTCCCCTGTCGGCAGCACCCGCGACCAGGCGATCGAGAACCGGAAGGCCTTCAGGCCCGCGCCGGCGATCAGGTCGACGTCCTCGGCGTAGCGGCGATAGCTGTCGGTGGCGACGTCGGCGTTCGAGCCGTCCTTGATCCGCCCCGGCTGCTTCTCGAAGGTGTCCCAGATGCTGGGGCCACGCCCGTCGGCCTCGGGCGAGCCCTCGGTCTGGAAGGCCGCCGTCGCCACGCCCCAGACGAAGTCGTCGGGGAACTGCCTCGACTTGACGGTCGCCTCGGTGGAGCCTACCCGGTCGCAACCGCTCAGGCCAAGGCTGGCCGCTCCGCCCGCCGCCAGCGCGCCCAGCGCCCGACGGCTGATCCCCCTGTCGTCCACGCTCGCCCCCTGTGCCCGTCGGGAGTCGCCCGCCCCCGTGCGGAGGTCAGGATGAGCGCAAAGCATGAGGTTTGGCTAGGGCGCCCGTCCGTTCAGGCCCGACGGCCCTTCACATAGGCGTCGATCACGCCTTCCAGCTGGGTCAGCGGGACATTGCCGCCCATGACCACGGCGTCGTCGAAGGTGCGCAGGTCGAAGCGGGCGCCGAGCGCGGCCTGGGCCTTGCTCCGCAGCCGGACGATCTCGCTGTGGCCCACCTTGTAGCCGCAGGCCTGGCCCGGCCAGGCGCAGTAGCGGTCGACCTCGCCCTGCACCTCCGCGCGGGTCGAGCCGTTGGTGGTCACGAACCAGTCGATGGCCTGGTCGCGGGTCCAGCGCTTGGCGTGGACGCCGGTATCGACCACCAGGCGGCAGGCCCGGAAGGCGATCGACTGCAGATAGCCCAGCTGGCCCAGCGGATCGCCGTCATAGGCCCCCAGCTCGTCGGCCAGCTGTTCCGCATAGAGCGCCCAGCCCTCCGAATAGGCGTTGAAGGCCAGCAGCGAGCGCACCAGCGGCAGCTTGTAGGTGTATTCGCCCTGCCAGATGTGGCCCGGCAGGCCCTCATGATAGGTCAAGGTCGGTAGCCCGTAGCGCGGCCAGATGCTCGTGTCGCGCAGGTTGATGTAGTAGTTGCCCGGCACCGTGCCGTCGATCGAACCGGCCCCGGCGTAACCGCCCGGCGCGCCGTCCTGGATCTCGACCGGCACGCGCTTAATCAGCAGATTGCCCGGCACCAGCGTCGCGAAGGCGCGCGGCAGGCGGGTGCGGATGTCGGCCACCCGGCCGTTCAGATAGGCCAGGATCTGGGCCCGGCCCTCGTCGGTGTTGGGGAACAGGTTCTTGGGATCCTCGCCCAGCGCCTTCATCCGCGCCCCGACGCTGCCCTGGGTCAGGCCCTGGGCCTTCAGCAGGACGTCCATGCGGCCATAGAGGTCTTTGAGCTGTTCCTGGCCCATCTGGTGGACCTCGTCGGGCGTCATGCGGCTGGTGGTGCCGGCCCGCAGCGCCCAGGCGTAGTAGGCTTCGCCGTTCGGCAGCTTCCAGGCGCCGGCCTCGGACGTGGCCTTGGCGCGGTGGGCGGTCAGCTCGGCGATCTGGCGGTCCATGGCCGGGGCGATCTGGCTCTCGACGATGGCGGCGGCGCGGCGGGCGTGGTCGCCCGGGATGTCCTTGGCCTTCTTGGCCAGGCCCGTGACCAGGCCCCAGTCAGCGACCGGCTGGGCGCGGGCGCCGGTCTGCTGCTTGAGGGTCTTGTCCAGCAGGAAGTCCGGAGCGATCACGCCCAGCGCGCCGTCGTGCTTCAGTCGCGCCGTCTCGCCGTCCAGTTGGCGGGCGTAGAGCTCCAGGCGGTGCAGATAGGCCTCGACATCGGCGGCGTTGGTCACGCCGTGCTGGCTGTCCAGGAAGTCCGGCGTCTCGACGAAGGCCCCGGTGTTCTGGGCCACCACATAGGGCGCGTTGCGGTACGACCACTGCGACGACAGGCCGATGGCGTCGCCATAGGGGAAGTCGAAGCCCTCGACGGCCAGTTCGTGGGCGGTCCGGACGACGCCGAGATCCAGCGCGGCGGCGGGGCTCAGGCCCTTGCGATCGACCGCCTTCATCCTGGCGACCCGCGCCTTGGCGGCGGCGGCCAACTTGCCCCGGCCGTCCAGGGAGCGATCGGTAAGACTGGATTTCAGGGCCGCCCGCGCGCCCTTGTCCAGGCCCAGGGCCGAGGCGTTCTCGGGATATTCCCGCATCAGGTCCTCGGCGACCGAGGACAGCAGGGCCTCGGCGGCGGCGTCGCCGGAGGTGGTGGCCAAGGCGCTCCCGCCGAACGCCGCGGCGGCCGCGCCAAGGGCTAGAACGTCACGACGATTGAACTGGCTCACGCTGGATCTCCCGGATTCGCCGGGAAACCTAGCGCATTGAACAGCGACACACACTCACTCCACGACGGCGCCTTGCGCGGCGAGACCGTAGGATGAGTGTGTGTCCCTTGGCTTCAGATGCTGCTGATGCCGAACGCGTCGGCCAGGCCTTCGTCGCCGCCCGAGCTCCGCGGGGCCTGGCGGACGTTGGACAGATCCACCGTGCCCGTGCTCGACAGGCGCGAGATCACGAACCGCGCCGAACGCGCCTCGACCACCGGCAGCAGGAAGCCCAGGGTGAAGATCAGGATCAGCGCGTTGGTCAGGCTGAGCACGATCAGGTCGACCGCCTTCAGCGAGATGGCGAAACGCGCTTCGTCCACGCGGATCGCGCCGATCACCGCCCGGATCACCGCGGCGTGGTAGGCGGCCGAGGCCAGCACCACGGCCAGGATGTAGACCAGCATGAAGGCGTAGAGGCGACCGATGAACGCGAAGTCAGGCGCGCCGCCCGCGGTCGGCATGGACTTGAGCATCATGACGATCAGGGCGACGTAGCCGCCGATCCCCACCAGCCAAGCCAGGGTGAACGGGGCGTAGAGGCCCTCCTTGTCCGACCGTTGCCAGCTCAGTTTCTTGTCGCCATAGGCCAGGGCGCCCCACAGCTGACCCGACAGACGCATGCTCATGGCCGGCGCGAACCAGCCCAGGGTGATCATGGTCAGCAGGAAATAGCCCAGATACGACCAGCCGAACTTGGCGGGCGAGCCCGTTAGCTGGAACCGCTTGCCACGCCAGCGCGTGCGGCCGGCCAGGTAACGGAACGCCATGAACACCGCCGCGCCCAGCGCCACGATCAGGGCGATGTAGAGCGGCAGGATCAGCAATGCGAAGCGCTTGTCGACCACGGTCAGGCCGATCACGGCCAGATAGGGAACCAGCAGGATCACCACGCCCAGCAGGAAGCCCAGGAACAGCTCCAGGCCCTTGCCGGTGTAGCTGAAGGCCTCGCCATTCAGGCTGACCTTTTCCCAGATCCGCCGCCGCGTCGCGGTCCTGGCCCAGAAGCTGTAGATTCCGAACGTCACCAGGTAGAGCAGGCCGTTCTTGATCCCCAGCCCGACGAAGTCCGACGATTTCAGCGTCTGGCCAAACGTCAGCGTCTCGCCCGAAGCGGGCGTGGTCGCGTCCGTCATGAAGTCCCCCTAAAGCCCCTAACGCCACTGTGCGCGATGCAAGGAGTGGGGGGATTGCAACCTCGGGTCAACCGGCTGCTTGCCGGAGACGAGGACACACACTCACGCCACGCTCGGCGAACACCCGCCGTGACGCTCAGGGTGAGTGTGTGTCCCCAGAAGTTCCTTACGCCGCCAGCTTGACGATCGCGGCCTGCGCGCCTTCGACCGACTTGGCGCGGGCGTCGTCGCCCAGGGCCACGCCCTCGGCGCGGATGAAGCGGATGTCGGTGATCCCGAAGAAGCCGAACACGCCCTTCAGATAGGTTTCCTGATGGTCGAGAAACGCGAACGGTGCGCCTTCGCCATACACATTGCCGCGCGACGAGGCGATGATCACCGTCTTGCCGCCGGCCAGGCCTTCGACGCCGTTCGGGCCGTAGCGGAAGGTGCGGCCGGCCACGGCCAGGCGGTCGATCCAGGCCCGCAGCTGGGTCGGGATGGAGAAGTTGTACATCGGCGCGCCGATCACCACGATGTCGGCGGCCAGGAAGCCGTCCAGCAGGGCCACGCCGTCGGCGATGTCGGCCGCCAGGGCGGCGTCTTCCGGTACGGCGCCTTGACCGGCGGCCAGGTGGGCGCCCGACAGGTGATCGACCGGCTGAGCGGCCAGGTCGCGGTAGCTGACCTCCAGGCCCAGGTGCTGCGCGACCTGCGCGGCGACGATGGCCGAGGACAGGGTGCGGCTGACCGAGCCGGCGCCCAGGATGCTGGAATCGATGTGAAGAAGCTTCATGACCGTAGAACTCCGAAGCGCCATCTGGGCGCGACGGGGGATTTAGGCCTTCATCATCCAGAGCATCAGCCTATATGATTGGATGGGATCCATCGCCAAGAACGATAGATCAAGGAATGTCCAGATGCTCGACGCCGTCACCCTCGACCAGATGCGCACCTTCCTGGCGGCCGCCGACGAGGGCAGCTTCTCGGCGGCGGGTCGAAAGCTGGGTCGCGCCCAGTCGGTGGTCAGCCAGACCTTGGCCAATCTGGAGGGCCAGCTTGGCGTTCGCCTGTTCGACCGTAGCGCGCGCAAGCCGGTGCTGACCGACCAGGGCCGCGCCCTGGTGATCGAGGCCCGCGAGGTGGCCGGCCGCATGGACGCCTTCAAGGCCCGCGCCTCCAGCCTGGCCGGCGGGCTGGAGGCCGAGGTGTCGATCGTGGTCGACGTGATGTTCCCGATGTTCGTCCTGACCCACGCGATCGGCGACTTCCAGGCCCATTTCCCCGACACGGCGCTGCGCGTCCATGTCGAGACCTTGGGCGCGGTCGTGCAGCCCGTTCTGGACGGACGCTGCGCCTTCGCCGTGATGGGCGCCCTGCCCGACTTCCCCGTCACCCTGGTGCGCGAGCAGTTGCAGTCGCTGCGCCTGATCCACGTCGCCGCCTGCGACCACCCGCTGGCCGCCTTCAAGGGTCCGGTGCCGACCGAGGAGCTGGCGCGCCACGTTCAGTTGGTGCTGACCGACCGCTCGTCCCTGACCCAGGGCCGCGAATACGGGGTGTTCTCGCCGCGCACCTGGCGCCTGGCCGATCTCGGCGCCAAGCACGCCTTCCTGCTGGCGGGCCTGGGCTGGGGCGGCATGCCGTCGGACCGCGTCGAGGCCGACCTGAAGTCCGGCGCCCTGGTCGAGATCAAGCTGAGCGACGCGCCCGCCGCCGGCTTCATCATGCCCTGGTACGCCGCGCACCGCCCCGACGCCCCGCCCGGTCCGGCCGGTCGCTGGCTGATCGAGCGGCTGAAGGACACGGCGGCGCGGTGCCCGAGCCAGGAGTGAGCGCCTCGCCCCAAGCCTACCGACCCAGCGCCCGCACGTTCACGCGCCAGACCTCGCCGGCCTTGTAGTCGGCGATCCACACCGAGCCGAAGGCCACGGCGGTCGCGCCGGTGCCGCGCCCTCCCGAGAAGCTTTGGACGACTTGGCCCGTGCGCTCGTCGAGGCGCGTCAGGGGCCGGCCGCTAACCGGCAGCCACACCCCGCCCTCGCCCACCGCGATGTCGCCGCCGCCGGTCAGGGGCGCGCCGGTGACGACGCTGGCGACCTCCGCATTGGTGCGCGGATCGAGCCGCGAGACGGCGTTATTCTTCAGGTGCATGACCCAGATCGCGTCACGCCCCACGGCCATGAACCGGGGTCGCGCCCCCGCCGCGATGGTGGATAGGACGCGGTTGGTCTTCGGGTCGATGCGCGACACCACGCCCGCGTCGGTGCTCGACACCCAGACCGAACCGAAACCAAAGACCACGCTGGAAGCACCGGCGGGCAAGGCGATCCTGGCCAGAATCGCGCCGCCGACGGGATCGACGCGGGCTACGGCGGCCGATCCGTCGTCGGCGCGGATCGTGACCCAGACGCTGCCGGCGCCCACCGCCAGACTGCCTTCGCGCTCGGGGTCCAGCGGCAGCGGGAAGCGACGGTCGATCGCCAGGGTGACCGGATCGACGCCCATCAGGACGCCGGCCTTGCAATCCACGACCCAGACCCGACCCAGGCCCGTGGTGATGCGATGGCAAGACTGCCCTCCGGTCGCCACCGTGCCGGTGATCCTGTTCGTGCGCGGATCGATCCGATGCAGCCCGCCCGGCTCGTAGCTGGCCAGCCACATCTGGCCGAACCCGGCGACCATCCAGTCGGGCTGATCGGCGACCGTGAACCTGGCCGCGATCGGCAGGTCCGTGCGAACAGGCGGCAGGTCGGCGGCGACGCTCACCTGGGCCATCGGCAGAAGGACGGCGAGCATCGGGACGAGATTGCGCATGGCGCGAGGCTACAAGCTGCAGCGCTCGCGCTCAATGCGAATGATTCTCATCACGCCGCCTCGCCCCGCGCCTTGGCGCCAGGATCGTAGTTGAGGATCGGCGACAGCCACTTCTCGGCCATGGCCACGTCCCAGCCCTTGCGGCGGGCGTAGTCCTCGACCTGGTCGAGGTCGACCTTGCCGACGCCGAAATAGTGGCTCTGCGGGTGGCTAAAATAGAAGCCAGAGACCGCCGCGCCGGGGCTCATGGCGTAGCTCTCGGTCAGGATCATGCCGGTGGCCGCCTCGGCGTCGAGCAGCTTGAACAGCGTGCCCTTCTCGGTGTGATCGGGCTGGGCCGGATAGCCGGGGGCCGGGCGGATGCCCTGGTACTTCTCGGCGATCATCACGTCGACGTCGCGCGACTCGTCGGGGGCGTAGCCCCACAGCTCGACGCGGGCCTTGTAGTGCAGCCACTCGGCGAAGGCTTCGGCCAGGCGGTCGGCCAGGGCCGAGGCCATGATGGCGCTGTAGTCGTCGCCGGCGTCCTTGAAGCGCTTGACGATCTCGTCCTCGCCATGGCCGGCGGTGACGGCGAAGCCGCCCATGTAGTCTCCGCCCTGCCCGATCGGCGCGACAAAGTCGGCCAGGGCCAGGTTGGCCTTGCCCTCGGACTTGTCCATCTGCTGGCGCAGGGTGAACAGGCGCGCCAGCTCGGTCGAACGAGTTTCGTCCGTATAGAGAACGATGTCGTCGCCATCGGCCTGGGCCGGCCAGAAGCCGACCACGCCCTTGGCCCCGAACCACTTCTCGGCCACGACCTTGTCCAGCATCTCGCGGGCTTCGCGATAGAGATCCGTCGCGGCCTCGCCGACCACGTCGTCCTCCAGGATCTGCGGGAAACGGCCGATCAGCTCCCAGCTGGCGAAGAACGGCGACCAGTCGATGAACGGGACCAGCTCTTCGAGCGACGGCTCGAACGTGCGCGCGCCGATGAAACTGGGCTTGGGCGGCGCGTAGCCTTCCCAGTCGATGGCGAACTTGCGCTTGCGGGCGTCGGCGATCTTGGTGCGCGCCTTGGCCGTCTGGCCCCGGGCGTACTGCTCGCGGATGCGGACATATTCGGTGCGGGTTTCGGCCTGCAGACGGTCACGTTCCGTCGGCGACAGCAGGCCCGAGACCACGCCCACCGCGCGGCTAGCGTCCAGGACGTAGGTCGTGGAGCCCTTGTGATAGGCCGGCTCGATCTTGACCGCCGTGTGGGTGCGGCTCGTGGTGGCGCCGCCGATCAGCAGCGGCATGGTGAAGCCCTGGCGCTCCATCTCGGACGCCACGAACACCATCTCGTCCAGCGACGGCGTGATCAGGCCCGACAGGCCGATCATGTCGACGTTGTGCTTCTTGGCTTCTTCCAGGATGCGATCGGCCGGGACCATGACGCCCAGGTCGATGACCTCGTAGTTGTTACACTGCAGGACCACGCCGACGATGTTCTTGCCGATGTCGTGGACGTCGCCCTTGACCGTGGCCATCAGGATGCGGCCGGCCTGCTCGCGCGGCTTGCCGGCCTTCTCGGCCTCCATGAAGGGCTCGAGCCACGCCACGGCCTGCTTCATCACGCGGGCCGACTTGACCACCTGGGGCAGGAACATCTTGCCCGAGCCGAACAGGTCGCCGACCACGTTCATGCCGTCCATCAGGTGGCCTTCGATCACGTGCAGCGGGCGCTCGACCGACAGGCGGGCTTCCTCGGTATCCTCGTTGATGAACTCGGTGATGCCGTTGACCAGAGCGTGGGTGATGCGCTCATTCACCGTGCCCTTGCGCCATTCCAGGTTGGCGGTCTGGACCTGGCTCTTGTCGCCCTTGTAGCGCGGAGCCATGTCGACCAGACGCTCGGTATTGGAGACGTTGGTGCGCTGCGGGCGGTTGAGGATCACGTCCTCGACGGCATCGCGCAGTTCCGGGTCCAGGGTGTCGTACACTGGCAGGTCGCCGGCGTTGACGATGCCCATGTCCATGCCCGCCTCGATGGCGTGGTACAGGAACACCGAGTGGATCGCCCGGCGCACGGGCTCGTTGCCGCGGAAGCTGAACGACACGTTCGACACCCCGCCCGAGATCCGGGCGTAGGGGCAGCGCTTCTTGATCTCGCGCGTGCCCTCGATGAAGTCGACGGCGTAGTTGTCGTGCTCCTCGATCCCGGTCGCCACGGCGAAGATGTTGGGGTCGAAGATGATGTCTTCCGGCGGGAAACCCACCTTGTCGACCAGGATGTTGTAGGCCTTCTCGCAGATCTCGATCTTGCGGGCGGCGGTGTCGGCCTGGCCCACCTCGTCGAAGGCCATGACCACCACGGCCGCACCGTAGCGCAGGCATAGCTTGGCCTGCTCGATGAACTTGGCCTCGCCTTCCTTCATCGAGATCGAATTGACGATGGCCTTGCCCTGCACGCACTTCAGGCCGGCCTCGATCACCTCCCACTTGGAGCTGTCGATCATCACCGGCACCCGCGCGATGTCGGGCTCGGCCGCCATCAGGTTCAGGTAGGTGATCATGGCCTGCTTCGAATCCAGCAGGCCTTCGTCCATGTTGACGTCGATGACCTGGGCGCCGGCCTCGACCTGCTGGCGCGCCACCGACAGGGCGGCCGGATAGTCGCCCTCGACGACCAGTTTCTTGAACTTGGCCGAGCCCGTGACGTTGGTGCGCTCACCGATATTGACGAAGACGGGTCTCATTTGGCGGCGCTCAAGGTCGTTTGCAGGACGGCGATCTGGGTCAGCCACACGTCGTGATCGTCCCCCTCCTGCCAGAGTTCGTCGAGTTCGGAGGCTGGAGCCACGACGCGCGCCAGGGCCGATCGCGCCAGGGCGACGGCGCCTTCCGGCGGCGCGCCGAGCGCGGCTTTCAGCTCGCGATGATTGTCGGGCAGGATCGTCACGTCGCCGACGGCGGCCGCGACGATGGCGGCGGCGGCCACGGCGGTCGCGCCCTCGGGCGCTTCCAGATAGCCCGCCTGCTTGGTCACATAATCGAGCGCCTGGACGACCGTGCGCCATTCCGGCGCCTCGGCCAGGTCGTCGACGAAGTCCAGCGCGTCGTCGTTGTCGAAGGGTCCGGGAGCCCAGGCCATCAGACCACCTCGACCTTCGCCCGCGCGACCGCGAGAGCGATCTGGCCGTCCAGGAAGTCGCGGAACGCGATCCCCTGGGCCTTCAAAGACTTCGGATACAGCGACGCGGCGGTCATGCCCGGCAGGGTGTTGATCTCCAGGAAGATCGGGCCGTTCGGCGTGACGATGAAGTCGCTGCGCGAATAGCCGCCGGCGCCCACGGTCTTGTGGGCCTTCAGGGCGGCCTCCTGCATGGCGGCGTTGACCTCGGGGGCGAAGGTGGCCGGGCAGATCTCCTCGGTCGTCTTGGCCAGGTACTTGCCGACATAGTCGAAGGCTCCGTCGGCCGGACGGATCTCGACGGGCGGCAGGGCGAAGACCTTGCCGTCCTGCTCCAGCACCCCGCAGGTGGCCTCGGCTCCCGCCACGAAGGGCTCGATGACATAGGCCTCGCGCGCGGCGGCGGCGTTCAGCTGTTCCAGCTCGGCCGGACCGTTGACGAAGATCAGGCCGTAGCTGGAGCCGTCGGCCACCGGCTTGGCGACCAGCTTGCCGTATTGGGCCAGGGCGGCTTCCGCGTCGGCCAGGGCCACGGTCGAGGGCGCGACGACGCCGGCCTTGGCCACGGCGGCCTTGGTGGCGATCTTGTCGAAGGCCAGGCGGCTGGACTTGGAGTCCGAGCCGGTAAAGGCCACGCCGCGCGCCTCGCACAGGGCGGCCAGGTCGCCGTTCTCCGCCGCGCCGCCGTGCATGCCCAGGACCAGCACACGATCCTCGGCCTTGGCCTTGTCCAGCGCCGCCGCGATGTCGCCGATCGGCGCGCCCTCGGTCGGCAGGTCGATCTCGAACGGTCGCTCGTGGGCCTGCAGCACCGCGTCGCTGGCCACATAGACCTGGTCGTCGGGCGCCCAGAACCACAGGTCGGCCTCCGGCAACGCCGTGGCCAAGGCCTTGGCGCTGGCCACCGAGACGAGGCGCTCGCGGCTCATGCCGCCGAAAAGGATGGTCGTACGCATCGTCGAAATCTCTAGGCCAGCTCGAAGGGTTCCAGGCCCGCCAGGCGCATGGCCTTGGGGCGCTCGAGGATGGCGCGGGGCGCGACGCCGCGCACCTCGTCGGCCACGTGCTTGATGTGGTCGGGGGTGGTGCCGCAGCAGCCGCCCAGGATGTTGACGATGCCGTCCTTGGCCCACTCGTGCAGCTGGTGGCCCGTCTGGTGCGGCTCCTCGTCGTACTCGCCCATGGCGTTGGGCAGGCCGGCGTTGGGATAGGCCGCGACCAGGGTGTCGGCGATGCGGGCCATCTCGGCGATGTGCGGCCGCATCAGGTCGGCCCCCAGGGCGCAGTTGAAGCCCACGGCGAACGGCTTGCAGTGCTTGATCGAGTTCCAGAACGCCTCGGCCGTCTGGCCCGACAGGGTGCGGCCCGAGCGGTCGGTGATGGTGCCGCTGATCCAGATCGGCAGCTCTTCGTGGCCCTCGTCGCGCAGGTCCATGATCGCCTTGATCGCGGCCTTGCAGTTGAGCGTATCGGTGATGGTCTCGATCAGGAACAGATCGACCCCGCCGTCATAGAGCGCCGAAACCTGCTCGCGATAGGCCTGGTAGACCTGATCGAAATTGACTTTGCGCGCGCCCGGATCGTTCACGTCCGACGACATCGACAGCATCACGTTCAACGGCCCGATCGAGCCGGCGACGAAGCGCGGCTTGTCCGGATGCTCGACCAGCCAGCGGTCGGCCACTTCCCGGCCGATGCGCGCGCCCTCGTAGTTGATGTCACGCACGACGGCGGCGTCCAGGCCGTAGTCGGCCTGGGCGATGGTGGTGCCCGAGAAGGTGTTGGTCTCGGAGATATCGGCGCCGGCGGCGAAATAGGCGTCGTGAAGCTCGGCCACCAGATCCGGCCGGGTCAGGCACAGGATGTCGTTGTTGCCCTTCATCTGGCCGTCGTAGTCGGCGAAGCGTTCGGCGCGGTAGTCGGCCTCGGTCAGCTTCTTCTTCTGGAACATCACGCCCCACGAGCCGTCCAGGATCAGGATGCGGTCCTTGGCGGCGGCCTTGAGGGCGGCGATGCGTCCGGCTCGCGTGGTCAGATCGGTCATGGTCGGCTCCTGCCGGGGTCTTTCCAGCGCTTCGCGAGGAAGCGGAACTCAATTCTTCTGGCCAGGGCCAGCGCTAGGGTTTGTGCGCCGCCTGCTGGCGCGCCAGTTCCTTGTCGAACGCCTCTTCCGAGGTCGTGGCGTAGCGAGCCAGTTCGGTCGGATCGATGAAGGCGTTGACGTCGCCGCTCAGCATCTTCCGGCGCTTGTCCAGCAGATGGCCCTGTTCCTCGTGACTGGGCAGCATCACGTCGGTGGGCAGGGCCTTCAGCGTGGCGAAGGTCGCGCGATAGTCGGCGACGATGTTTTTGTAGGTCTTATTGCCTACCAGCACGTTGTCGGCCACCGAGGCCGAACAGGGGAAGGTGACGTTCAGCGGCCGGTCGCGGTCGACGACCTGGGTGGTCCAGGTGGTGCAGCCGATGGTGTGGCCGGGCGTCAGGTGGGCGACCAGCAGGGTCTCGCCCAGTTTCAGCTTCTGGCCATCGCCGAAGGTCTTGTCGACCTTGACCGGCGCGAACGGCGTTGCGCCATTGGCGTTGTCGCCGAAGTGCTGGCCCTTCTCCAGGGCCGGCTCGTCGGCGCGCGAGGCCCAGACCTTGGCGCCGGTGTCGGCCTTCAGCTGGGCCAGACCGCCGGCGTGGTCGTAGTGGGCGTGGGTGTTGATCAGGATCTTCACGTCCGAGAGCTTGAAGCCCAAGGCCTGGATATTGGCCTCGATCAGCTTGGCCCCGGCGGGCGACGGGCCGCTGTCCAACAGCACATGGCCTTCCGACGACGGGATCAGCCAGGCCGACAGGCCCTCGGAGCCGACATAGTAGATGTTGCCGACCACCCGATACGGGCGGACCGGCTTGGACCAGTTCGGCGGATCGGCGGCCTGGGCCGCGCCGGCCAGGGCCAGGACCGCCAGAACGATCGACGCCGTCCGTTTCATGCCGCGGCCTCCGAAGGCGCATGGACGGCCTCGCGCACGCCCAGCACGCGGCAGATCGCATAGACCAGGTCCGCCCGGTTCAGGGTGTAGAAGTGGAAGTCGCTGAAGCCCTGCTCCTGCAGCTTGGCGCACATCTCGGCGGCCACCGAGCACGCCAGCAGGCGGCGGGTGTCGGCGTCGTCGTCCAGGCCGTCGAACAGATTGGCCAGCCAGCCAGGCACCGCCGTCTGGCAGGCGGCCGACATCTTCACCAGGCCCTTGAAGTTGGTCACCGGCATGATGCCCGGCACGATCGGGATGGTGATCCCGGCCGCGCGCACCTTGTCGACGAAGCGCAGGAAGGCGTCGGTGTCGAAGAAGAACTGACTGATCGCCATCGTCGCCCCGGCGTCGACCTTGGCCTTCAGCACCTCGATGTCGTGCTCGATCGACGGGCTCTCGGGATGCTTTTCCGGATAGACGCCGACCAGCACGTTGAACGGCGCGATCGCGGTCAGGGCCGCGGTCAGCTCGGTGGCGTTCTTGTAACCGTCCTCGCGGGGCACATAGACGCCGCCGATGCCGCCCTCGCCGGGAGGCGGGTCGCCGCGCAGCGAGACCACGTGGCGCACGCCGGTCTCCCAGTATTCGCGGATCACCTCGTCGACCTCGGCGCGGCTGGCGCCGACGCAGGTCAGGTGGGCGGCGGGCTTCAGCGTCGTCTCTTCCAGGATGCGCTTGACCGTGCGGTGCGTGCGCTCGCGCGTCGAACCGCCGGCCCCGTAGGTCACCGAGACGAAGGCTGGATCCAGCGGGGCCAGGCGCTTGATCGCCGCCCACAGATTCTCTTCCATCTGCTCGGTCTTGGGCGGGAAGAACTCGAACGAGACGCGCGGACGGTCGGTGCGCTCGCCGGCGCGGGCGATCGGACCGATGACGCGGCGGGGAGCAAGAGAGGACGTCATGCGGCGCTTCTTTCGGCGGTCTTGGCGGCGGTCTTGGCGGCGGTCTTGGCGGCGTTTCGGAGGGCTGCCCGGTCACTTGGGCGTCGGGCCGTCCAGATCTTCACGGTGAGCCCCTCGTCGGAATGCGACGGCAGGGCGATGTTGGCGTCCAGGACCAGGCCGGCGGCCTCGATCCAGGGGATGATCTCGGCGTCGGCGAAGCCCAGGCGGCGGTGCTGGTGGTTCTCGCGCAGGAACTCGTGGTCGTGGGGCGCGAAGTCGGCGATCAGCAGCAGGCCGCCGTCGGCCACCAGCCGCGCGGCCTCGGCCACGGCGGCGGCGGGATCGCCCAGATAGTGCAGCACCTGGTGCACGGTCACCAGATCGGCGCAGCCGCCCGGCAGGCCGGTGGCGAAGATGTCGCCGTGACGCAGCTCGCAGCGGGACAGACCGGCCTTGGCCACCTCGTCGCGGGCGATGTTCAGCATCTGCTGCGACAGGTCCAGGCCCAGGGCCGTTCCCGCGCGCGCGCCCAGCAAGGTCAGCATCCGGCCCGCGCCGGCGCCCAGGTCGACCATCTCGTCGAAGGGCCCTTCGCCCGCCGCCTGCAGGATGGCCGCCTCGACCTCGGCCTCGTCGACATAGAGCGAGCGGATCTCGTTCCAGCGCGCGGCGTTGCGGGCGAAATAGGCCTGGGCGCCGGCCGCGCGCTCGGCGCGCACCAGGGCCAGCCGCTCGGCGTCGCCCTGGGCGACGGGATCGCGCGGATCGATCAGACCCAGGGCCTGGTCGATCACGGCCCGCCCCGGCGACTTCAGCGCCAGGCGATAGAACACCCAGGCGCCGTCCGGAAAGCGCTCGACCAGCCCGGCCTCGGCCAGCAGTTTCAGATGTCGCGAGACGCGGGGCTGGCTCTGGTCTAGGACCCGGCACAGCTCCAGCACCGAAAGCTCTTCGGCCGCCAACAGGGCCAGCACGCGCAGACGGGTCGATTCCCCCGCCGCGCGCAGCAAATCCACGACCTGTTCGGACGACAACTTCATGAGGATATAAAGATATCCTTATGTCCGATTTGGCAAGCTAAATCCGAACCACCGCCTCCGCAAAATGACGCACGTCTGGCGACCCCACGCGGTGAACTATGCCTCGGGAGAAGACTTCGACGGCTCCCAAAGCTCAATCTTCACCCCCGCCGGGTCGATGAGCCAGGCGAATCGCCCCATGTCCTCGTCCTGCCGCCCCGTCGGCTCCACGCCCTCGGCGGCGGCCTTGGCCAGCACGCCGTCCAGGTCGTCGACGATGAAGTTGATCATGAACGGGGCCTGCGACGGCTCGAAATAGCGGGTGTCGGCGGCGAACGGCGACCAGTTTGTACCGCCCACCTTGGGGTGCTTGAACACCGCCCCGCCCCAGTCGAACACCTCGAAGCCCAGCACCCGCGCGTACCACTCTCGCACGGCGGCCGGGTCCTCCGCCTTGAAGAATATCCCACCCAGACCCAGGACCTTGGCCATCTCAGCCCTCCCCTAATCGTTCAAAATCAGCCATCCACCGGCGAGGCCAGGGTCTCGCCCTTGAAGAACCGGCGCAGGTTCTCGACCGTCAGCCCGACCATGGCCGGGATGCTGTCCAGCGTGGCGCCGGCGGTATGCGGCGTCAGCACGGTGTGCGGCACGCCGGCCCAACGCGAGGCCGGGGTCGGCTCGTGGTCGAACACGTCGAGACCCGCCATGCCCAGCCGGCCGTCCTTCAACGCCGCGATCAGGGCGTCCTCGTCGACCAGCGAGCCGCGCGCCACATTGACCAGCAGGCCCTGCGGTCCCAGCGCCTCGAGGACCGCCTGGTTGATCATGTGGCGGTTGCTGGCGTCGGGACGGGCGCAGACCACCAGGATGTCGCTGTCGCGGGCCAGGTCCAGCAGGCTCTTGGCGCGCGGCAGTTCGGTCTCCTTGGGCCGCGGCGCCCACCACGAGACCTTCAGCTCGAAGGCCTCCAGCCGCCGGGCCACCGCCTCGCCGATATGGCCCAGGCCGACGATGCCGGCCTTGCGGCCGCGCAGGCCGTGGCGAGGGCTCATCCGCTCCATGCTGGTCCAGTGGCCGCTGCGCAGCTTCTGGTCGCCCTCGACGATGCCGCGCCAGGCGGCCAGCACCAGGCCCACCGCGTGGTCGGCGACGTCGGCGGCGTTCAGCCCGGTCGAGTGGCTGACGGCGATGCCGTGCTGCTTGCACCACGGGACGTCGACGCCGTCATAGCCGACGCTGACACAGGCGATCAGGCCCAGGCGCGGCATCTCCGACAGCAGGTCCTTGGCCAGCACCATCTCGCCGGCGTGGACGATGGCGCGCACCTGTCGCCCCGGCCCGTCCAGGAACGCCAATCGGTCGGGATAGTCCCACAGCCTGTGCACCTGGTACGCGCCCTCCAGCAACGGCTGCAGGGGCATCAGCATCTCGTGCGAAAGGACGATGTGGGGCTTCTCGACGGGCGTTTGAGGCATTCTTCTTCTCCATCCCGGACAACGCGCGCGACCGCGAGTCGCGCATCCGCAATCTGTCCCTGAAAGATCGGGATCACTGTGGCGGGATCAAGCTACTCCAGTTCCTGGCGAACGCCATTTCCCGCCAGGTCCCGCAATAGTGATCGATCCAGGCCTAATGTCGGCCTTCGGCGAATTCCTCGATCATCTTGGCGCAGAAGGCCGGCAGATCGTCGGGCTTGCGCGAGGTGACCAAGCCCTGGTCGACCACGACCTCGCGATCGGTCCAAAGGGCGCCGGCGTTGCGCAGGTCCATCTCCAGCGACGGCCAGGAGGTCATGTGCTTGCCCTCCACCCCGCCGGCGTTGATCAGCGTCCAGGGACCATGACAGATCGCCGCGATCGGCTTCTTCTCGGTGACGAAGTGACGGATGAAGGCGATCGCCTTGGGCTGCAGCCGCAGGGCGTCGGGGTTCAGCACCCCACCCGGCAGGACGATGGCGTCGTAGGACGCCGCGTCGGCCTCCGCCAGTTCGCGATCGACCGCCACGGCGGAGCCCCAGTCGTGATCCTTCCAGCCCTTGATCTGGCCGGCCTTGGGCGAAACGACCTCGACCTGCGCGCCCGCGGCCTTCAAGGCCTCGACCGGCTTTTCCAGTTCGGACTGCTCGAAGCCGTCGGTGGCGAGGACGGCGACCTTGCGGCCGGCGAGGGTCTGGTTGGGCATGGTGGGCTCCTGACGGGCGAAGAACTGGCCATCCAAACCCCGCCGCGCGGGCCCCGGTTCCGAGCCCGACAAAGGCCAAGCTGTGAACTGTGGTCACGCCGAGGGGTTTTGTTGAGCGACGCGTCCTGACGGCGCGCCAGTTTCGGAGGAAGTTCCCATGATCATCAGAACCCTCGCCGCCGGCGTCGCCCTGGCCGTGCTGGTCTCCGGCGCGGCATCGGCCGCGCCGCAGTCCAAGGGCGCGACCGCCTTGGCCGGCCCCAAGCAGCCAATCCCCTACAGCCAACTCGAGGCCTATTCGAAGGCCTCGGCCAAGACTCGGGCCAGCAAGGACTGGTGGAGCGGCTCGGCCTCGACCGGCACGTCGACCGACACCTCGGCCACGGCTCCGCAGACCGACACCTCGGCCTCGACCTCGACCAGCACCGACACCGCGGTGAATCCGCCGGCCTCGTCGACCATGCCGTCGGACTCCTCGGCCAGCATGCCGGCCACGCCGCCCGCCTTGCCGGACTCCACCTCCCCGGCCCCGGGCTCGAACCTGCCAGGCGCGCCCACCGAACCGAAGTAGGCTAGCGCCCAAAACGACGACGGGGCGGCCCTCGCAGGCCGCCCCGTCTCCATAGTCTCTAGAAGGTTCGCGCCTTAGCGGGCGAACTTCTGGAACTTGATGCGCTTGGGGATCAGGCTGTCGGCGCCCAGGCGGCGCTTCTTGTCTTCCTCGTACATCTCGAAGTTGCCTTCGAACCATTCGACGTGGCTGTCGCCCTCGAAGGCCAGGATGTGGGTCGCCAGACGGTCCAGGAACCAGCGATCGTGGCTGATGACCACGGCGCAGCCGGCGAACTCTTCCAGCGCCTCTTCCAGGGCCTGCAAGGTTTCGATGTCCAGGTCGTTGGTCGGTTCGTCGAGCAGCAGCAGGTTGCCGCCGGTGGCCAGGGTCTTGGCTAGGTGGACGCGGTTGCGCTCACCGCCCGACAGCAGGCCGACCTTCTTCTGCTGGTCGCCGCCCTTGAAGTTGAAGCTGCCCACATAGGCGCGGCTGTTGATCTCGCGCTTGCCGACGATCATCACGTCGGTGCCGCCCGAGACTTCCTCCCAGATGGTCTTGTTGGGATCCAGCGCGTCGCGCGACTGGTCGACATACGACAGCTTGACGGTCTCGCCGACCTTGACCGTGCCCTGGTCGGGCTGTTCGCGGCCGGTGATCAGCTTGAACAGCGTCGACTTGCCGGCGCCGTTGGGGCCGATGACGCCGACGATGCCGTTCGGCGGCAGCTTGAAGTTCAGGTCCTTGAACAGGACCTTGTCGCCGTATTCCTTTTCAAGGCCGGTGACTTCCAAGACCACGTTGCCCAGGCGCGGGCCCGGCGGGATCTGGATGTGGGCCTGGGTCTGGGCGGCGCGGGCGTTCTCCTGCGCGGTGACCATTTCCTCGTACGACGCCAGGCGGGCCTTCGACTTGGACTGACGGGCCTTGGGCGAGGAGCGGACCCATTCCAGTTCGCGGGTCAGGGCGCGCTGGCGGGACTCGGACTCCGACTGCTCCTGGACGACGCGCTTCTGCTTCTGCTCCAGCCAGCCGGAGTAGTTGCCCTCGTAGGGGATGCCCTTGCCGCGATCCAGCTCCAGGGTCCACTTGGTGACCTGATCCAGGAAGTAGCGATCGTGGGTGACCAGGATCACGCAGCCCGGGAAGTTTTCCAGGTGGTGCTGCAGCCAGGCCACCGACTCGGCGTCCAGGTGGTTGGTCGGTTCGTCCAGCAGCATGATGTCGGGCTTGCTGAGCAGCAGGCGCGCCAGCGCGATGCGGCGCTTCTCACCGCCCGACAGGCTTTCGATGTTGGCGTCGTTGGGCGGGCAACGCAGGGCGTCGATGGCCATCTCGACCTTGGAGTCGATGTCCCACAGGTCGCGGGCGTCGATGATCTCCTGGAGCTTGGTCATCTCCTCCATCAGCTCGTCGGAATAGTCCTCGCCGAGCTTGTTGGCGGCCGCGTTGTAGCGGTCGAAGATCTGCTTGTCCTCGCAGTCGGCGATGACATTGCCCCAGACGTCCAGGGTCGGATCCAGCACCGGCTCCTGCGGGAGATAGCCGCGGCGGATGCCCTCGGCGGCCTTGGCCTCGCCCGAGAATTCCTTGTCCAGGCCGGCCATGATCTTCAGCAGGGTCGACTTACCCGAGCCGTTGACGCCCACGACGCCGATCTTGGCGTCGGAATAGAACGACAGCCAGATGTTCTCGAAGATCTTCTTGCCGCCGGGAAAGGCCTTGGTCAGGCCCTGCATCTGGAAAATGTATTGCTGAGCCATGGGGGGCGTCGGCCTCTTGCGTATTCGGATCGGGGGTCGGGCGCTCAGATAGCCTTCGGGGCGGGATTCCGCAATGTTCCCGGCGGACATGCGCCCATGACCACTGTCATCCCGCTGTCGCCTCACCGTCGGAAACCCGACACGGAACTGTCGGCGCGCTGTCGTCGACCGCTGTTACCGCAGATCCCCAAGTCGACGCCGCTCCCCTTGAGCGTCGGCGTGGGGATAAAACCATGAAAAGACATCTGATGCTGGGCGGGGCCTTCTGCGCCTTGCTGTTGGCCGCGCCGCACCTGGCCCTGGCCGCCGAACCCGTCGCCGCCGCCGACGCGCCCGCCGCCGCGCCGGGCGACGCCAACGAAGTCGACGCCGTCGTCGTGCTGGGCCAAGGCCAAAGCCGTCAGGTCCAGACGATCAGCGCCACCCAAGTCGAAGTCCTGACGCCGGGCTCCAGCCCGCTGAAGGCCGTCGAGATGCTTCCGGGCGTCAGCTTCCAGTCGGCCGACGCCTTCGGCTCGTACGAATGGTCCACGCGCATCGCCATCCGCGGCTTCGACCAGAGCCGCCTGGGCTTCACCCTGGACGGCGTGCCGCTGGGCGACATGAGCTACGGCAACTACAACGGCCTGCACATCAGCCGCGCCATCGCCAGCGAAGACATCGGCAAGGTCGAACTGGCCCAAGGCGCCGGCTCGCTGTCGACCGCCTCGACCTCGAACCTGGGCGGCACGCTGCAGTTCTTCTCGCGCGCCCCCACCGAAGACATGCATCTGCAGGTCGACGCCACCGCCGGCTCGGATGAGATGCACCGTGTGTTCGGTCGCTTCGACAGCGGCGCCATCGCCCAGCTGGGCGGCCTGCGCGGCTACATCTCGATCGCCGACCAGAAGTCCGACAAGTGGAAGGGCGGCGGCGAGCAGAAGCAGAAGCAGTACGACGGCAAGCTCGTCCTGCCGCTGGGCGAAGACGGCTCGCTGACCGCGTTCTGGAACCACTCCGAGCGCCGCGAGCAGGACTACCAGGACATGTCGTTCGACATGATCAAGCGCCTGGGCCGCAGCTGGGACAACTTCCAACCCAACTGGCAAGCCGCCATCGGCGTGGGCCAGATCCTGAACAATCCGGCCAACTACGCCGGCGCCAACGCCCCGCTCAACGCCTCGGGCTATTGGTCGGGCAAGGGCACGAACCCGTACCTGGCCTACGGCGTCGCCAACCCCGACGACGCCTACTACGCCGGCGCCGGCATCCGCGACGACGACCTCTACGCCCTCACGCTGAAGGAAAAGCTGGGGGAGCGGGTTCGGTTCGACGTGACCGCCTACGGTCACCAGAACCAGGGCCAGGGCCTGTGGTACACGCCCTACACCGCCAGCCCCGGCTACGGCACGGCCGGTTCGAACGCCGCCCCGCTGTCGATCCGCACCACCGAATACGACATCGACCGCAACGGCGTGATCGGCAATGTCTATGTCGACCTGGGCGCCCACGCGATCAGCGGCGGCTTCTGGTACGAGGACAACGACTTCCACCAGGCTCGCCGCTTCTACGCCGAGACCCTCAGCGCCCCGTCGCGCAACCCGCTGGACTTCCAGTCCAACCCGTTCCTGACGTCGTGGGACTACAAGTTCAACACCAAGACCACGACCGGCTACCTGCAGGACGTCTGGACCGTCACCGACGCCCTGAAGGTCAACTTCGGCTTCAAGGCCCTGAAGGTCGAGAACGAAGTGTCGACCGTCGCCGGCAACAAGATGGCCGGCAAGATCGAGAGCAAGGACAACTTCCTGCCGCAAGTCGGCGTGGTCTATGACCTGCACAACGGCCTGGAGTTCTTCGGCGGCTACACCGAGAACATGGCCGCCTTCGTCTCGGCCGCCACCTCGGGTCCGTTCGCCTCGCAGAACCAGACCGTCGTCAACTTCGTCAGCGACAACCTGAAGCCGGAAACCTCCAAGACCTTCGAAGGCGGCGCGCGTTTCCACAACGACCGCTTCCAGGGCGTGGTGGCCTTGTATGACGTCAAGTTCGACAACCGTCTCGACAGCGCCAGCACGGCTCCGCCGATCCTGGGCCTGCCGGCGGTTCTGTCGAACGTCGGTTCGGTCACCACCAAGGGCATCGAGCTGGCCGGCGAATACCGCCTGAGCGACGCCTGGTCGCTGTACGGCTCCTACGCCTACAACGACTCCAAGTACGACGACGACGTGCTGAACGCCGACGGCAGCGTGGCCATGAAGACCAAGGACAAGGACGTGGTCTTCACGCCCAAGACCCTGGCCAAGGCCGAGCTGAAGTTCGACAAGAACGGCTGGTTCGCCAATCTGGGCGTCGATGTGGTCAGCTCGCGCTGGTACACGTTCGAGAACAACGGCGGCAAGGTCGAGGGCTACACCCTGGCCAACCTGTCGGTCGGCTACCGCTTCGTCGACGCGCCGCAGGACTCCCTGCTGCACGGCCTCGAAGTGCAGGCCAACTTCACCAACATCACCGACCAGGACTACATCTCGACGGTCGGTTCGGGCGGCGCCAGCAAGGCCGATCCGGGCGGCAACGCCATGACCCTGCTGCCGGGCGCGCCCAGCCAGTCCTACATCACGATCCGCAAGACCTTCTAAGTCTGGCGATCGACGACAAGGCGAAGGGCCGGAGGGAAACCTCCGGCCCTTTTTCGTACCTCAAAGTCATTCCGCGTTCTTGCGTCTGAACCTATCTGTTGGGGTACTGCCTCAACCAGCGCTTGCCGGCTTGGAGGAGCTCAACATCTGTGGCGTTGTTTTCGCTTAAGCCCTCCAAGACTTTTTCCAAAGCAGCAGCCTTAACTCCCCCAGCAGGAGTTTCATTTTCGACAAGCGTCTCGCGATTTAAGATGGCCCGCACGATTGCCAAGGCGACATTCCGCGCGATGCCTCCGTACGCGCCGGCCGTGGAGGCTTGCGCATCCAGCATTGTCGCAATCTGCTCGACCAGCTTGGCGCCCTCGGCGCCTGAGGCATGGTGATGTCGCACTAATTTAGTAGCCTGAAGCGCCGCAATGGCGCGGTCGAATTCGTCATTCAGATTGGTCAAGGCACAGCCTCCACTTTCGTCAAACGAGAGTGTATGACCATTTCTGTCGCCATGGCAGCATTTCCGCTCTCAACCACCTCCACGGACCAAAAAGAAAGCCCGGCCAAAAAGACCGGGCTTTAAAGTCATTAGGGAGGAAACGCCCAGGAAGGGCAGAGGCGCTCGGCGCCTCACGGGCGAGCTGGTACCGCTAACAGATCAAAACCGCAAGCGATTCCGTCAGGGCGCGGCGAGCTGACGCATCCGCCGCTCGCCGCCCTCCCCCTTTAGGCCTGCTCCTCCTCGTACCGGACCGGAGCGGCCTCGACCGCCAGGCCCAGCTTCTCGGACATCAGCAGGGTGAGCAGGGCCTGCATCACCCCGCCCGAGGCGCCGTCGCCGCCCGCGCCGCTGATCTGCACCTTGGGCACCACGTCGACGCCGCTGGTTTCCAGGGCCTCGGCGAAGCGCTCGGCGACCTGGCGTGCCAGCTGGTAGCGGGCGCCGCCCGAGGCCTCGACCTGGCTGGCGATGGCCTCGGCGGTGGCCAGGCCCACCTTGGTCACCCGTTCGGCCTCGGCCCGGGCCAGGGCCACGACCTTGCCGGCCTCGCCCTCGCCGAGCAGGCGGGTGGCGTCGGCCTCGGCCTTGGCCAGGGTCCGGCGCTGCTGGGCCTCCTGTTCCGAACGCGCCAGGTTGGCCTTACCGGCGTTCTGCTGCACCTGGATCGACAGCTGGCTCTCGGTGATCGCCGTCTGCTGCTTGGCCAAGGCCTCGGCCTCGCGCAGCTCGCGCTCCTTCTGGGCGGCGAACTTCTGCCGCTCATAGGTGCCGACCTGCTCGTCGGCGATCTGCCGCTGGCGCAGCTGGGTCAGGATCTTCTCGATCTGGTCGTCGCCGCTGGCCGACGGACGCGGCGTGCCGATCAGCACCTCCTGCAGCTCGAGGTTATAGAGGCCGAACTTGGCCTTCATCTCCTCGCTCGACTGGCCCTGGATCGCGCTGCGGTCCTGCAGCAGCTCGATCAGGGTGCGGGTCTGGCCGATGTTCTTGAAGTAGGCGCTGACCATCGGGTCCAGGGTCTGCTCGACCAGCTTCTTGATGTCGCCGAACCGTTGGATGACCAGCGGCGCCTTGCGGTAGTCGATGTGCACCACGACCGAGACCGGCAGGGTCGGCTCGAACGCGTCGCGGGTGATCAGCGACACCTCGGCCAGGTTCTCGTCGAACTTGTGCGAGCCCACGGCCATCGTCTCCCACTTCAGGATGAAATTGGTGGTCGGCACCATGGTCACGCGGCCGGCATAGGTGTTGAAGGCGTACTTGCCCGGCAGCAGCGGATCGCGCCACACGCCGCGCTCGCCATTGGCCACCAGCTCCCCGTGACGATAGCCCTCGCCCGAGGTGTCGGCCCCCAGCGCGCCGGTATAGGACACCACCACGCCCACCTGGCCGACCTCGACCACGGTCTTGTTGATCCGCTCGACGGTCGCGAACAGCCGGTTGATGTAGTAGGTGCCTTCGACCAGCACCTGCAGCTGGCGCCCCTTGCGGCCGCCGGCGGCCAGGAACTTGCCAGCCTCCTGGAAGCTGTTGTGGAACGTCGCCGGATCGTCCGGGTCGCCGCCCACCAGCGGCGCGATCAGCTCGCCCGAGGCCAGGCCTGGGCCATCGTGCACGGTGATCACCCCGATCTGGTCGTCGGCGTCCTTGATCACGACCGGCTCGAAACCGCCGCGCTCCTCGATGATCTCCGACATCTGGGCCAGCAGGGCCGCCTCGTCGCGGTCCAGGCTGAGCGCGAAGGTCCGGTCCTTGGTCACCACCACGAACTGGGCCAGGTTGATGGCGTAGGCGCCCTCGCGCAGGATCTTGCGCTGCGGGCCCTTCTGGCCGCCCGCCTCGAGGAAGGCGCGGGCGTTCTGGAAGTCGACGCCTTCCGGGTGCGTCGCCAGCGCCTGGTCGGCCTGCAGCGGCGCGCCGTCACGGGCGAAGACATAGCCGATCCGCCCCTGCGGGATCGTCACCAGGGTCTGGACGTGCAGCCGGTACTGGAACGGGAAGAAGAAGTGCAGACCGCCGCGCAGGACGTCAGGCTGGAAGCCGGCCTCCTCCTTCAGCGCGATCAGGCCGCCGGCGATCGAGCCGCGCCGGCTCCACAGCTTCTCGACCACCGCCACGCGGGTGTTGCCGATGTAGCGGACCATGCCCGAGAGCGCGACGAACGCCGCTGCGACGAGCACGACGAAAAGCGCCGAACCGACCAGCGGTCCCAACGCCAAGACGTTAGACATTTAGGTAGCCCCATATGGCCGCCTGGGAAGCGATCATCGCTCCATGAAACAGCGGCCACGCTTGAAGTATGCATGCCGCGGCGCTGCGCAATCATGAGGCGATCACATCGGATCACGGCCTCGGGATAAGGGTTACGGGGCGTTCATGCGGCATGGATCCTCCCCCTGTGGGGGAGGTGTCGGCGCAGCCGACGGAGGGGGGAGTGCTCGGAAGATGGTCGGCTCCACGATCGACGGTCCGACAACTCCCCCCACCGATCGCTTCGCGATCGCCTCCCCCACGAGGGGAGGGTCGAAACTTCCCTGCTGACAACAGCCGCGCTTCCCCATAGCGTCCCGCGCCATGATCAGACCCTCGCTCCTGGCCATCACGGCCTGCCTCGCCCTCTCCTCGCCGGTTCTGGCGGAAAAGCTGACCCCGGAGCGGATCTTCGCCGACCCCGCCCTGAACGGCCCCACGGCCAAGGGCGTGGCCCTGTCGCCGGACGGCAAGCGCGTCACCTATCTGAAGGGCAAGGCCGAGGCGGCCAACGTCCAGGACCTGTGGGCGGCCGACGTCAAGGGCGGCGAGCCCTATCGCCTGATCGACTCAGCGGCCCTGTCGTCGGGAACCAAGGAACTGTCGGAGGCCGAGAAGGCCCGCCGCGAGCGCACCCGCACCTCGGCGCGCGGCATCGTCGAATACAGCTGGGACGAGGAAGGCCGCTTCATCCTCGTGCCGCTGGACGGCGACCTCTATCTGGACAGCATCGCCGATGGCAAGGTCACCCGCCTGACGCAGACCCCGGGCGACGAGGTCGACGCCAAGGTCTCGCCCAAGGGCGGCTTCGTCTCCTATGTCCGCGACCAGAACCTCTACATCAAGGCGCTGGCAGGCGGGGCCGAGAAGGCCCTGACCACGCAGGGCAAGGACGCCCTGTCGTTCGGCACGTCCGAGTTCGTGGCCCAGGAGGAAATGGACCGCTTCACCGGCTACTGGTGGAATCCGAACGAGACCAGCATCGCCTATACCCGCGTCGACGAAAGCACGGTCGACGTCATCCCGCGCGCCGACATCGGTCCGGGCGGCGCCAAGGTGGTCGAGCAGCGCTATCCCCGCGCCGGCCGCCCCAACGCCGTGGTCGACCTGTTCGTCCAGGACCTGGCCACCGGCAAGACCGTCCAGATCGACCTGGGTCCCAACAAGGACATCTATGTCGCCCGCGTCGACTGGTCGGCCGACGGCAAGACCCTGTACGTCCAGCGCCAGACCCGCGACCAGAAGACGGTCGAGCTGATCGCCTATGACCCGGCCACCGGCTCTAATCAAATTGTTGGGGGCAAGACGATCGTCACCGACACCGACGCCCACTGGATCGAGCTTTCCGACGACTTCAAGCCACTCAAGGACGGCACGTTCCTGTGGTCGTCCGAGAAGTCCGGCTACAAGCACCTCTATCACTACGCCGCCAGCGGCAAGCTGATCGCCCAGATCACCCAGGGCGACTGGCCGGTGAACGCCCTGGAAGGCGTCGACGAGGCCCGCAAGACCGCGATCTTCACCGCCTCGATCGACACGCCGCTGGAGCGCCGCGTCTACGAGGTCTCCTACGCCAAGCCGGGCAAGCCCAAGGCCCTGACCCCGGCCGGCGGCTGGTGGACCGCCAAGGTCGCCGAGACCGGCGGCGCCTTCACCGCCGGCTACAGCGATCCCAAGACCCCGCCCCAGACCGCGCTCTATGACGCCACGGGCAAGCGCGTGCGCTGGATCGAGGAGAACAAGCTCGACGCCAGCCATCCCTACTGGCCCTACGCCGCCAACCTGCCCGTGCCGGAGTACGGCAGGCTGAAGGCCGCCGACGGCGAGGTCTTGCACTACGAGATCCTCAAGCCGATCGGCTTCGATCCGGCCAAGAAATATCCGGCCATCGTCTCGGTCTATGGCGGCCCGCACGCCCAGACCGTCAGCCGCTCGTGGCAGAAGGTCGGCGAGCGTCCGTATCTCGAGGACGGCTATGTCATCTTCAAGCTGGACAACCGCGGCAGCTCCAACCGCTCGGCCAAGTTCAAGCGGGCGCTGGACCGCCGCATGGGCACGGTCGAGGTCGAGGATCAACTGCTGGGCGCCAAGTTCCTGGGAGGCCTGCCCTATGTCGATCCCGACAAGCTGGGCGTGATGGGCTGGTCCTACGGCGGGTTCATGACCCTGATGCTGATGACCGCTCCCGACACCCCGTTCAAGGCCGGCGCGGCCGGCGCTCCGCCCACCGAATGGGGTCTCTACGACACCCACTACACCGAGCAGTTCATGGGCAAGCCGGACGAGAACAAGGACGGCTACGCCAATTCCGACGTGCTCAATCGCCTGAAGAACCTCAAGCCGAACAGCCTGCTGCTGCTGCACGGCATGGCCGACGACAACGTCATCTTCGAGAACAGCACCCGCCTGATCGCGGCGATGGAGACCCGCGCCATCCCGTTCGAGATGATGCTCTATCCGGGCGAACGCCACAGCGCCCCCGGCAGCAAGACCAAGGGCCTGCATGTGCTGAAGACGCACCTGCAGTTCTTCGATCGGCAGCTGAAGGGGCAGTAGGCTCGCGGACATCCATCCCTCCCCCTCGTGGGGAGGGATGGGCGTTTATGGGGATGGAGCGGCCTGGATCCCCGCCAGCGCCACCGAGAATCCCAACCTCTTCAACGCCCTGAAGAAAAATCAGCGTCACAAGCCCTCGGCGCTCAAACCCGTCGCACAATGATCCTGTCTCCGTCGCGGAGGAGGGCGCTTGGTACCGACCCGAAGCGGCGATGGAGATGGAACCGAGCGGGGACGCGCAGGCCTTGCGCGAGGCCGGTGTGGGTCTGTTCGCGGATAGATCCGGGACCCACCGAAACCTCGCCGGGATCTGCGCGGGTCGACGGGGCCGGGAAGCAAAACCGGCCTGTTCCAGGATCTGTCGGAGTCGCTGACGGCCCCTTCCGGGCGACTTTGATCCTGCCCGCCCGAGGGGGAATGTCGACCGGGATGAAACAGGCCCTCAGTCGCCGTCCCTCGGTAAAAACGGTTTCGCGGAGCGGTTGGTCCACGCCGAAACGCAAACTCTAAACCCACGGTCTCCGGGCTTGGCCCGGCCGCTCCGCGCCTCCTCATCCCACTCACAGCCAGATTGGCGTGGGATCACACCCCCTTGCCCCCACCTGGCGGCTTCGCCGCCTGTCCGCCCCCGTAGGGGGCGGAGGACGCGCCTCTTCCCCCTACGGGGGAAGACGACCGCGAAGCGGTCCGTAGGGGGCAAGTGTTCACCGCACGACACCCCGCATTTGACTTCCGTAGCGAAAGAAGACGAACCTTCGCATACGAAACAACCGAAAGCCTCCGCGTGACGTCCTACACCGACCTGCTCGCCGCCATCGCCGCCACCGACACCGGCTTCACC
This sequence comes from Caulobacter soli, assembly GCF_011045195.1. Lineage (GTDB taxonomy): Bacteria > Pseudomonadota > Alphaproteobacteria > Caulobacterales > Caulobacteraceae > Caulobacter > Caulobacter soli. Next base: position 3,466,466 of record NZ_CP049199.1, read on the forward strand.
GCCCACGTCACCGACGACTGGCGCCAGGGCCGCACCACCTATGGCGGGCTGTCGGCGACCCTGTGCGTCGAGGCCGCGCGGCGGACCTTCCCGGAAGCCCCGCCCCTGCGTTCGGCCCAGTTCGCCTTCGTCGGGCCGGCGGCCGGCGACCTGTCGATCCAGGTGAAGGCGCTGCGCCAGGGCAAGTCGACCCTGTTCGTCGCCGTCGACCTGTTGGGCGAACAGGGCGTGGCCACGCACGGGGTGCTGACCTTCGGCGCGGCGCGGGAATCGGTAGTGGCCTATGGCGAGGTCCCCTGCCCCGTCGTGGCTCCGCCCGAGGCCTGCGAATGGTTCTTCCCCGGCGGGCGCGGCGGTCCCAACTTCACCAGCCAGTTCGAGGTGCGCATGGCCGGCGGCGCGCGACCTCTGTCCGGCGGGGCGCCGGAGTACCTACTGTGGATCCGCCATCGCGACCCGGCCGCCCGTTCGCTGTCGGCCCTGATCGCCCTGGCCGACACGCCGCCGCCGCCCGCCATGACCCTGTTCCCCAGCTTCGGACCGATCTCGACCATGACCTGGTCTCTCGACATCGTGGGCTTGCCGGACCCGCACGACGACGGCTGGCGCCTGCTGCGCAGCCGCGCGGAGACCATCGGCGACGGCTATTCGACCCAGGAAATGGCCGTCTGGGACGGCGCCGGAGCGCCGTTGATCGTTGCGCGACAGAACGTGGCGGTGTTCATCTGAGGGTCTGGGAGAATCCCCACAGGTCCGTTTTCCCGGCGAAGGCCGGGACCCAGATTCATCCTGGGCGGCGCGTGGGTTTCACCTGGGCCCCGGCCTTCGCCGGGGAGACGGGAATAGATCAACGGCCACGACATTCGGGGGAACACGCGTGATCCGGAAAACCTTGCTGATCGGTGGTGCGGCGGCCGCACTGCTCGCGACCACGGCGAACGCCCAAGCCGTTAAAACCTCGGCGGTGACCGCCACCGAAGCCTCCCTGGCGGCGATCAAGGCCAGGAACGACCAGCTCCATGCCGTCATCGCTCTGAACCCGCACGCGCTGGCCGACGCCCGGGCGCTGGACGCCGAGCGCAAGGCCGGCAAGGTTCGCGGACCGCTGCACGGCGTGCCGATCCTGCTGAAGGACAATATCGAGAGCGCCGACGACACGGCCACCACCGCCGGCTCCCTGGCCCTGAAGGACAATGTCACCGGCCGCGACGCCCCGCTGGTCAGGCGGCTGACCGACGCCGGCATGGTGATCCTGGGCAAGACCAACCTGTCGGAATGGGCCAACATCCGCTCCGGCCACTCGATCAGCGGCTGGAGCGCCGTGGGCGGCACGGTGCGCAACCCCTATGTGCTGGACCGCAGCGCCTGCGGCTCGTCCAGCGGTTCGGGCGCGGCGGTGGCGGCGGACCTGGCGCCGGCGGCGATCGGCACCGAGACCGACGGCTCGATCACCTGCCCCGCCGCGATCAACGGCCTGGTCGGCCTCAAGCCCACCGTCGGCCTGGTGTCGCGCACCCACATCGTGCCGATCAGCCACAGCCAGGACACCGCCGGCCCGATGACCCGCACGGTCACCGACGCGGCCCTGGTGCTGACCGCCATCGCCGGTTCCGACCCCGCCGACCCGGCGACCAAGGAGGCCGACGCCCGCAAGACCGACTACGCCAAGGGCTTGTCGAAGGACGCTCTGAAGGGCGTCACCCTGGCCGTCGCCCGCTTCTACACCGGCTATTCGCCCGGCACGGATGCGGTGTTCGAACAGGCGCTGAAGGACCTCAAGGCCCAGGGCGCGACCCTGGTCGAGGTCAAGGACTTCAACGAGGAGCCCATCGGCAAGGCCGAGGGCGTGGTGCTCTATACCGAGCTGAAGGTCGACCTGAACGCCTATCTGGCCTCGACCGACCCGAAAAAGGTCAAGACCCGCACCCTGGAAGACCTGATCGCCTTCAACAAGGCGACCCCGAAGGAGATGGAATGGTTCGGCCAGGAGAGCTTCGAGAAGGCCCAGGCCACCAAGGGCTATGACGATCCCGAGTACATCAAGGCCGCCGCCGACGCCAAGCGTCTGGCCGGTCCCGAGGGAATCGACAAGATCCTCAAGGACACCGGCGCGATCGCCATCGTCGCCCCGACCACCGGCCCGGCCTGGACCATCGACCCGCTGAACGGCGACCACTACGGCGGCTCGTCCACCACCCTACCCGCCGTGGCCGGCTACCCGCACCTGACCGTGCCCATGGGCGACGTCGGCGGCCTGCCCGTGGGCCTCAGCTTCATCGGCCCGGCCTGGAGCGAGGCGCGGCTGCTGAACCTGGGCTACGCCTACGAACAGGCGACGCATCGTCGGATCGAGCCGAAGTTCCTGCCGACGGTGGCGCCGGAGAAATAGGTCCTCCCCCCGTGGGGGTGTCGGCGAAGCCGACGGAGGGGGAGTGATCGGCAAGCGACGGCGCCCCGGATCGACGATCCTGAAACGCCCCCACCGATAGCTTCGCGATCGCCTCCCCCACAGGGGGAGGGGCTCAAACCTTCGGGCGGATCACATCGATCGGCGGAGGCGGCGGCGTCACTCGCGACGGATCCACCGGAACCGGCGGCGGACCGCCCGACGGCGGGTAGTACGGATAACGCGGCCCGCAGGCGCTCAACGCCAGCAACAAGCCGCCCAGGAGCAAGGCCGTCCTCAGCATCCCGAGCGCTCGTCGGGACGCCGGCCGGCGGGCAGGCTGCCATTGGCGCCCAGCCCCAGGCCCTGGCGGAAGCAGCGGTTGTCGCCGCGCGGATCCCAATACTGGGTCGAACCGTCCGGGGCGCGGAACGCCCAGCGCTCGCCGGTCTGGCCGGTGCGGCCGCTGACCTTCATGTCGCCGGGCCCGTCGGAATTGACGCGATAGGCGTCGCCCGACAGCTTGTCGACGGCGCAGGACTCGGTGACGCCGGGCCGGCTGAGATCGCCGCGCAGGGCGGCCGACGAGCCGGTGTCGCGGTTGAAGGCGCTGACCTCGGTCTGACCCTTGCCGCCGACGAACACCTGGGTGCCGGTGGCCCGGTCATAGGTCATGACGTCGGGGGCCTCGCCGGTCAGCGGCGCGCCGCACGGCAGCGGGCGGCGCGAGGCCGACGACGGACCATCGCCGCGATAGCCGTCCTGGGCCCAGGCGCCCGAAGCGGCGGTGGAGGCGATCACAACGGCCATCAGGCCGACGGCGAACTTGCTCATCGCGAGGTTCCCCCTTGCTGAGAACGGGCCGGAACATAGGGCTGGGGCGAACCGGGGCCGACCGGCCCGCCGGCGGCGGCCGAGGCGTCCCGCGGATCGGGCGGACCGCCGGCCAGGGCGGGCGCGGCGACATCGGCGGTGGCGATCGAGGCCGGCCAGTAACCGTCGAAGTCCTGCCGGGCCCGGTCGCGCGGCGTGCGGAACAGTTCGGGTCCCTCGAACCATGGCTGACAGGTCAGCTTGCCGTCGAAATAGCCGGTGATCAGGGCCTCGCAGCCGCCCGGCTTGGCGTAGACGCGGTTGTCGCGAGCCCGCACCTGGGCGCCGTTGTCGGCGAACAGCCCAGCGCGCATGACCCCGGCGATGGCGTTGTCCGAGGCGTAGACCGTGCCCGAACCGGCGTAGACGCCCACGTCGGTGGCTTCCAGCTTGCCTTCCATCACCCGCACGTCGGCGTTCTCGACCACCACGGCCCAGTCGCTGTCGCGGACCACCGGACGCAGCAAGGTCGTCTCGTCGCCGCCGCCCACATAGATCCCGCGCGAGAAGCCGTCGACATAGAGCCCCTCGATCTGCACCAGCTGCGAGCGGTTCATGCCGGCCAGCACGAAGCCGGCCGAGTTGCGGCTGCGGCTGGAGCCGGTCCAGTCGCCCAGGCGGACGACGCGCATGTCGCGGATGCGGCTGTCGTCGCCGGCCTCGAAGGCCGCGCCGATGGCGGTGGCGGCGACCTCGACATTGTCGACCATGACCGTGCCGGTCGACTTGACCACGGCCTGACGGGTGCGGCCGATGAAGGTGGTGTTGGCGACCTCCAGGCGGCTGTCGCTGAGGTCCAGGGCCGAGCCGTCGCCGTCGTAGCGGACGACCACGTCCTTCAGGGCCAGTTCGGTGGCGCGGCCGACGATGCACGAGGACGATCCTGCGCGCAGGGCGTCGATGCCCACGCCCTCGATCACCACATAGGCCACGCCGGGCGCGATCTTGATGCAGGGCTGATCGACGGGAACCGCCAGGATCGGCCGGCCGCGCGAGGGGACGTAGCCCTCGACCACGATGTTGACCGAGCGGGTGATGTTCAGCGAGTCGACGCAGGCTCCGCCATCGCGAGACCGCAGGGTCAGGGTGTCGCCCTCATAGAGCTGGTCCAGCACTTCGCTGACCTCGCCCGGATAGGACCGGTCGCAATCCACCCAGCTGCGATAGCGTCCGCCCTGGCCGTAGCCGTACCCGGTTCCGTAGCGCGGCCGGTGCTTGCGGTAGTGCTTGACCCGGCAACCGCTCGACAGGTTCGGCTCGAGCAGCAGGCCGAAACACGGCCGGATCTGCTGATCGATCTTGGCGTCGGGCGATCCCGCGACGGCGACCTGCGGCGCGACGCCAAGCGCCAGGCCGCCAGCCACCAGGGTCCAGGCCGCCAGGGCCGCGACGAGCGAGCGGAGGCGGATCATCGATAGTCCCCTTCGGCATAGGGCTGCGGCCGCGGTTCACCGGCGGCGCGCGGCGGCCGCGAAACCTGGGAGAGCAGCTGTTGCAGTCGCCAGACCGATGGCTTGAAGCCCGCCAGGGCTCCGTCCAGCTGGTAGACCACGGCCTTGGCCCGGTCCTGGTCGGCCACGCCCTGCAGGCCCAGCGAGAAGAAGGTCGACATGGCGTACTTGGCCTCGGCCGACCCCTGGCGCTCGGCCTCCTCGTACCAGTGATAGGCCCGGGCGTAGTCGCGCGGCACGCCCACGCCTTCGGAGTACATCACGGCCAGGACCAGCTGGGCCTTGGACGAGCCGTTGACGGCCGCGTACTGGACAGCGCGCACCTTCTCGACGCCCGTCAGGCGGCCGGTGATGGGGCGGCCGATCATGGCCTGGAAGGTCTGGGCGTCGTTGACGCTCAGCATCCGCTCGTCCAGCAGCGGCGACGGGATCACCCGCAGATAGGCCAGGGCCTCGCCGATGTGCACGAACGGCAGCTCGTTCAGCCGCGACAGGGCCGCTTCCTTGGCCTCGCCCGACGGATCGCTCTCGTCGGAATGCGGCACGCCGCTGTCCGGCGATTCCGGCGGATAGAACTCGTAGGGCGGGATCCAGCGCTTGGCCTTGGTCTCGACGAAGCCGCCATAGGACGCGCGCTGCGGCGACGAGCGCTCGAAGTCCTTGAGCATCACATAGGCCGACACGTCGCCGGTCTGCACGGCCAGGTAATTGTAGAGATAGGCGTCGACGTCGTTGCGGCGGAACAGGTCCAGCGCGGCCGGCGCGCCGGTGCGCTTGGGCGAGCCATAGGCCTCGATGGCCTGCAGGTTGTCGGACGGCTCGCCGAACGGCCCGAAGAAGCCGTCGTGCATCCGCGCCAGGGCCCGGTAGCCGTCGGCGCCCTGAGTGGAAAGGATGTAGATGACGCGGTTGCGAACCTTCTCGCGCTCCTCGGTCGACATCCGCGACAGCAGGCGGTCCAGCGCGCCATAGGCGGCGTGGCGCTCGAAGGCGCGGCAATCGTCGAATCGCGACAGCGGCCCGTTGTCCTTGCCGCCCCGGCGCTCATAGGCGGCGATCGGCGAATAGCCGCCGGAATTGGCCAGGGCCATGGCGTACCAGACGGCCGCCTCGACCGGGTCCTCGAGGTTCTTGTCGACCGCGCGCTGACCCTCGTAGCGACGGGCCAACTCCAGCTGGGCGAAGAAGTCGCCACGGAAGCCGCCCTGGCGAAGGGCGCGGATTTCCTGCTGCTGCTGATTGAACTGGCCCGAAACCCCCTGCGCGGCCTGAGGCCGGGGGCAGGCGCTGGCGCGCTTGTGGAACCAGAAGCTGGGACCGGTGTCGCAGCCGACCAGCGGGATCACCACCGCGGCGACCACCGCCCCGACCGGCAAACGACGGATCAGAGTCGCCCGGTTATCGACCAGATAGTCCAGCCCTGCCTTGAGGGCGGCGAGATGAGAAACAGCATCGCTGGCCTCGCGCATCGCTCCCCCTCAGCACGCCGTTAACCATGATTTACAAAAGCACTCATGTGCTTGGCCGTAGAGACTGTCAAGCTCATGGAACGCCGTTCGCAGGACCGTCACGAAGATGCCCACAGAAGGATTCCCGCCTCAGGCGAATCCCTAGGTTTTCAATCACGGCCCAGCTTTCGCCACAGGGCGCGCGCCAGCATTGCTCGCAACCTTGGGAGGATCAAAAAATGATGACGTCGCGTCTCCTGCGTATCCTCGGTTCGACGGCCCTTTCGCTGGTGATCGCCGGCTCGGCGAGCGGTCCGAGCCTGGCCCTCCCCCCACCCGGCGACGGGATCGCGACGCCGGAGGCCTGCGCAGCGCTCGGCTACGTCCAGCCCTCCGAGGAGAGCTACGACAGTATCGTCGTGACGTCATCCAAGCGAACGGGTCGGGAGCGCAAGCCGTCCTCGTCCTCAAGGCTCGCGCCGCCCATGCCAGGCCTTGTCGCGCCACCGCCTCCCGCTCCGCCGCCCCCGCCGCCCATGGCCTACAGCGCGGCGCCCGTGTTCGGCGCGCCGCCGCCGCTGCCCGTTCCAGCCGTGCCCTCCGTGCGCGACACCGAGAAATATCCCGGCGCGGCGGCCAATCCGGTCAAGCGCGTGGCCGATGAGCCGGTGTCGACCTTTTCGATCGACGTCGACACCGCCGCCTACGCCAATGTCCGACGCTTCCTGAACGAGGGTTCGCCCCCGCCGCGCGACGCCGTGCGGGTCGAGGAGCTGGTGAACTATTTCGACTACGGCTACGCCCGCCCCACGGCCAACGAGCCGCCGTTCAAACCGACCGTGGCCGTCGTGCCCTCCCCGTGGTCCAAGGATCGCCAGCTTCTGCATATCGGCGTCCAGGGCTACGCCGCGCCCCACGCCGACCAGCCGCCGCTGAACCTGGTCTTCCTGATCGACACCTCGGGCTCGATGTCGGGCGAGGATCGCCTCCCCCTGGCCCAAAAGGCCCTGAACGTGCTGATCGACCAACTTCGGCCGCAGGACCGGGTGTCGATCGTGGCCTATGCCGGCTCGGCCGGGGCGGTGCTGTCGCCCACGGACGGCCGCTCGAAACTGAAGATGCGCTGTGCGCTCAACGCATTGCATTCGGGCGGTTCGACCGCCGGCGGCCAGGGGCTGAAGCTGGCTTATGACCTGGCCAAGCAGAACCTGGATCGCAAGGCCGTCAATCGGGTGATCCTGATGACCGACGGCGACTTCAACGTCGGCATCGCCGACCCGGCGCGCCTGAAGGACTTCGTGGCCGACCAACGCAAGAGCGGCGTCTATCTGTCGGTCTACGGCTTCGGGCGCGGCAACTACAACGACACGATGATGCAGGCCCTGGCCCAGAACGGTAACGGCACGGCCGCCTATGTCGACAGCCTGCAGGAGGCCCGCAAGCTGCTGCGCGACGACTTCGAAAGCGCGCTCTTCCCCATCGCCGACGACGTGAAGATCCAGGTCGAGTTCAATCCGGCCAAGGTCAGCGAATACCGGCTGATCGGCTACGAGACCCGACTGCTCAATCGCGAGGACTTCAACAACGATCAGGTCGACGCCGGCGAGGTCGGGTCCGGCGCGGCGGTGACGGCGATCTACGAGATCACCCCGGTCAGCGCGACGCCCTCGTCCGATCCGCTGCGCTACGGCGCCAAAGCCGCGCCGGCAACGGGCGGCCTGGCCCAACAAGGAAGTGAGCTGGCCTTCCTGAAGATCCGCTACAAGCCGCCGGGCGGGTCGACGTCCAAGCTGATCGAACGCCCGATCGGCGCCGGCGACGTGCGGACCAGCCTGGCCGCCGCTCCGGAAGCGACCCGGTTCGCGGTCGCCGTGGCCGCCTACGGCCAGAAGCTGCGCGGCGATCCCTGGGTGAACGCCGACTTCGACTGGAGCGCGGTCACGGACCTGGCCCAGGGCGCGCGGGGCGAAGACCCTTACGGCCTGCGCGCCGAGTTCGTGCAGCTGACCCGGGCGGCCAAGGACGTGAAAGGGAGCTAGGTGATCAGTCCCAGGAACGCCAAACGGTCGCGCTGTTCGCGCGTACCGTCGGTGAAGTAGCGTTCCGACCAGGCGTCCGTGTCCTTCAGCGCGAACACCTGGTTGGCGGCCAGCTTCTCGTCCTTACGGGATCGGAACCAGTAGTGCTCGAACATCCGCATAAAGTCGGCCACGTAGACATCGGCCACGGCGGTGTCGCCTCGGAAGACCAGGATGTTGGAGTCGTTGGCCACCGTCGAATTGGTCGAGAAGTTGGCCGACCCGGTGACCAGCACCGGGTCCGGGCCGAACGGGTCGGCCAGGATGATCTTGGAGTGCACGTGGATGCCAGCGTGGTGGAAGCTCTCGTCGACCATCAGCCGGTCCCGGTCCAGCTTCTTCTTCTGAAAGTCGGCCAGCTTGGTGCCCTCATAGGGCTTGGCCACGGCGGCCATGTTGCCAACGTCGGCGTTGAGCTTGTCGATGTTGCCCTTCTCGCCGTACGAGCCCTCCTTGTCGGCCAGCATGAAGCGCATCGCGCCGTCCGTCGGGGCCCCCAGGACGTTGCGGATCCGCTCGTGCAGGGCGAACGGCGCACTGATCATCAGCACCTTGGCGGTCTTGCAGATGTCGGCATAGAGATCGATCATCCCCAGCCCGTTCTGTGGCGAGAACAGGGGGGTCGTCCCGTGCGCCACCGCATCGCGATTGGCCGGAACCGGCGTGATCACGTCGTTCTTGGCCTGGGTGTCGTCGATGCTCAGATCCTGGGTCAGCACCTGGAAGCCGGCCTCGTAGCGTTCGGCCACGGCCGGGTCGTAGACCGCGTGACCGACATTCAGCTGTCCGTAGATGCCGCCCTCGGTCCAGTTCGTGCCGCCCGTCCACACGGCGACCGGCTTCAACACGCCCGAAGCGTCCTTGCGCAGCAGCACCAGATACTTGTTGTGCATGATCGCGGAGCCCTTGGTGCGGGGCGTGGTGGCGAAGGTCACGCCCAGGCTGGCGATGGCGGCCCTGTTCTCGGCGGCCGTGTTGCCCCCCGTCCGGGCGTGATAGACGATGTGCACCTCGGCGCCGCGCCCCTGGGCCTGGATCAAGGCCTTGATCGGGGTCGGTTTCTCGAACTCGTAGATGCAGCCGTGCAGGGCGAAGTCGGGACCGTCGGCCTTGGCGATGAAGGCGACCAGTCCCTCCTCCAGTCCGCGCGACAGCCAGGTCAGGGCGTCGGGAATGTCGTCGGGATCGTTGTCGCCGAACTTCTTCACATAGGCCTGGCTGGCCGCGGCGCCGCGGTTGAAGAAGATCGAGGTGGCTTCGCTGCGGCAGTCCTCGGTGCGTAGCTCCAGGGCGACGCCGCCCGAGATCACGTCGAAGCCGCCCGGACGCTCGGCCAACACGCCCTGTGCGATGATGTCGGCCGGCGTTCCGTAACGCGCGACCACCCGATAGCGATAGAGCCGCCCAGGCTCGGTGGTGTAGTCACCCCAGCGGAACTTCTGCAGCGGCGCCCGCGCCGTGGTCACCTGATCGGCGTGCGGGTCGCTCATGAACCGCAGCGAGTTGGGCAGCCAGCGCCGGTCGCCGGTCTCGACGTCGGTGCGTTCGATCGAGAAGCCAAGACATCCCGGTCGGCGGGCGTCCGCCAGATCGAACGCCAGCAGGACGGCATGCGTGCCGGCGATGATCCTGACCGTCAGACCGTCCTTCGAAGCTCTCGCCCGCATCGCCCACCTCCGCCCATTTTGACGGGAGCATGAACGAGACGCACCTTAAAGGCGAGTCTCGTTCGGCGAACCTCGGCTAGCGTCCGGTGGGCATGTCCTTGAACGCCACGTCCTTGTCGACGCGGACGTCGCCGGGCAGGCCCAAGACCCGTTCGGCGATGATGTTCTTGAGGATCTCGTCCGTGCCCCCGGCGATCCGCAGGCCCGGCGCCCACATCAGGCTGTTCTGGAAAGCGGCCTCCATGGGGGACAGACCCGGATCGGTCAGGATGCCGTATTCGCCCTGGGCCTCGACGGCGGTGTTGGCCAGGTCCTGCAGCTGGTTGGCCGAGATGATCTTGCCGATCGAGCTTTCCGGACCCGGCGTCTGGCCGCGCGACAGCGCGGTCATGGTCCGGAAGCGCGTGAACTTCAGGCCCTGGGAATTGACGTACCAGTCGGCCAGCTTCTCGCGGAAGGCGGTGTCCTTTAGGGCCGGACCGTTGGCGCCTGACAGGCCTCGGGCCAGCTCCATCACCTGGCGATAGTCCGGCCCGGCCGAGCCGCCGACCGCCAGGCGCTCGTTCATCAGGGTGACCAGCGCCACCTTCCAGCCGTCGCCAATCCCGCCCAGCCGTTGACTGTCCTTGACGCGCAGGTCGGTGAAATAGACCTCGTTGAACTCACGCCCACCGGTCATCTGGTGGATCGGCCGGACCTCGACCGCCGGATCGCGCATGTCGATCCAGAACATGGTCAGGCCCTTGTGCTTGGGCGCGTCTACGTCTGTACGCACCAGGACGATGCCGTAGTCGCAGTAGTGGGCTCCGGTGGTCCAGACCTTCTGGCCGTTGATCACCCAGTCCTCACCGTCCTTCACGGCCCGGGTGCGCAGGGCCGCCACGTCGGAGCCTCCGGCCGGTTCGGAGAACAGCTGGCACCAGATCTCCTCGCCCTTCACGGCCGGCGAGACGAACCGCTGCTTGGTGGCGTCGTCGGCGAAGGCCATGACCGTGGGCACGCACATGCCCAGGCCGATGGTGAAATAGCCGTAGCCCACGCCGGCCTTGGTCTCTTCCTGGCCGAAGATCACCGACTGGATCGGCGTGCCGCCGCCCCCGCCGATGGCCGCGGGCCAAGTGATGCAGGCGTAGCCGGCGGCGGCCTTGCGGGCCTGCCAGGCCTTGCCGGCCGCCATGTGCTCGGGCGTGGTCGGCTTGGGCTCGCCATGCTCGGCCAGGTGCGCGGCCGCGTTCTCGGCCAACCAGGCGCGGGCCTTGTCGCGATAGGCGGCTTCCTCGGGGGAGTCGTTGAAATCCATGATCGTGCTCTCCCTGGGCCCTTAAGCCGCGTTCTTCTTCTCGAGTTCGCTCACCAGTCGCTCCTTCCAGAGCTTGGGCGCGCCAGCCACCAGGCTCAGCTGCCGCGAGCGGCGATAATAGAGGTGGCAGTCGACATCCCAGGTAAAGCCCATCCCGCCGTGCACCTGGATGCTTTCCTTGCTGGCGAACCAGAAGGCGTCGGAGGCGGCGATGCGGGCGGCGGCGGCGGCGGTCGGCAGCTCCGGCGCGTCGACGTTCAGGGCCCAGGCCCCGTAATAGGCATTGGAGCGCGCCACCTCGTTCTTGACATACATGTCGGCCAGCTTGTGCTTCATCGCCTGGTAGCCGGCGATCACGCGGCCGAAGGCGTAGCGGCCCAGGGCGTATTCGCGCGCCATCTCCAGGCAGCGATCGGCCCCGCCCAGTTGTTCGAAGGCCAGCAGCACGGCGGCGCGGTCGAGGATCGCCTGCACCAGTTCGAAGCCCTGCCCCGCCTCGCCCAGCCGGTCGGCGGCCGCGCCGTCGAAGGTCAGGCGGGCCACGCCGCGCGTCGGATCCAGGCTCTCCAGGGTCTCGACCTTCACGCCGCTGGCCTTCAGGTCGACCAGGAACAGCCCGGGGCGCCCGCCCTCGTTGGCCAACACCAGGGCCATGGCCGCCGCGTCGCCGTCGGTGACCGGGATCTTCACGCCGAAGAGCTTGCCGCCCTCGACCCTCGCCTGCAGGGCTGAAGGCGTGATCACGCCCGGACCTTCGGAGGTCGCCAGGCAGCCAATCAGCTCACCGGCGGCGACGCGCGGCAGGATGGCGGCCTTCTGCTCTTCACTGCCGTAGGCCATCACGGCCTCGGCCAAGATGTAGACCGTCGAGGCGAACGGGATCGGCGCCACGGCCCGGCCCAGTTCCTCGGCGATGGCGCACAGCTCCACCCGGCCCAGGCCCAGCCCGTCGTAGTCCTCGGGAATGGCCGCGCCCAACCAGCCCTGCTCGGCCACGGCGCTCCACAGTCCGGCGTCGTAGCTCTTGGCCGGATCGTCGAGCACGCCGCGCACCACCGACGGCGGGCAGCGGGCGGCGAGGAACTTGCGCGCCTCGTCTTTCAGGAACTTCTGGTCGTCGGAATAGTCGAAATCCACCTGGATTCCCTCCCTTGGCGCCCGCTCTTGTGGTGGCGGAACGGCTCGAAGGGCACGATGAACGATCGTTCGCCCCAGGGAAAGATTGACCTCGCGTCAAGGATTTCAGGTTCTTATGGCGGCCCCGAACTCAGCGAGAACGCGTGCGTGGCAAAGACCGTCTTCCAGCGGAACCAGAAGGTCTGGGTCGAGAGCGTCGGCGCCTGGGCCACGATCGAGAAGATCGTGCCGATCTGGGCCAAGGGTTTCGACGAGCCGGTGCGCGTCACCTACGACGTGGGCCTGGGTCGCGAGTTCCAGGCCAACGAGCTGAAGCCGGAAGACCGCATCGACGAGTCGGGCGGCGCGGCGACCGCCAACTGGCGCATCCTGCGGGCGCGCAACAAGTGGCAGCAGGAAAGCGACTGCCTGCACCACCCCTACCCCGGCACCTATCCGGTGGTCGTCACCGATCCCAATGACTGGGGCGGCTGGCGCACGCCGGGCGCCGAATACGACCGCGACCCGCGCAAGATCGAGTTCCAGGCCCGGCTGATCGCCGCCGCGCCGCAGCTTCACGCCCTGGTCCGCCAGTTGATCGAACTAGCCGCCGACAGTCCCGAGGACGCGCCGCCGGCCGTCGTGACCCTGGCCCAGCGCGCCTCGGCCATCGAACGCGCGCTGTACGAGGTGCCTGCCGCCGAATCCGCGCCGAACATCATCGAGGCGGGCTAAGCCGCCGCGCGGAAGTTCCCTCTCTTCCACGCCCAGTACAGCACCGCGACCGCCACGCCTGTGCCGACCACCATCGCCGGGACCGAGGCTTCGGGGCCGAAGGCCCCGCCGCTCAGCCAGTCGGGGGCGCCGGCCCTGGGCGCGCTCAGATAGAGGCTTTCCTTGACCGGAATGCCCGAGACTCGCGCGCCCCAGATCCAGCCCTGTGTAAAATTCCAGGCCGCGTGCACGCCGATCGACATCCACAGACGGCCGGTCAGCAAGTAGAACGAGGCCAGCATCAGCCCCGCCTCCACCGCGATGGCGATGGCGGCCGTCGGCGTGGCGTTCGGATTGGACAGGTGCAGCGCGCCAAACAGCGCCGCCGAAAGCGCCAGGGCCGGCCAGATCCCGAACGCCCGCATAAGCAGGCGCAGGACGATGGCGCGGAAGATCAGCTCTTCCATGAAGCCCGACACGACGCCGACGCTGATCATGTTCCAGGGCGAGGACGCGCGCGGTCCGGTCACTTCGTAGAGCCCCGACGCCACGAGCAGGGCCACGACCACGCTCAGCATCGCCGCGCCCACCGCCAGGCCGATCGCCAGTTCCGTCGCCGCGGGACGCAGCGCCAGTTCGGAAGGCCATCGCGCCTCGGCCAGACGCACCAGGCCCGCATAGAGCGCGAAGCCGGCCAGGCAGATGACCAAGGTCGCCAGGGCTATCAACGGTCCCTGCGCCTTGAACAGCTTTTCGGGAAAGATCGACCCGGCCGCGTCGGTCAGGCCGAAGACGAAGAACAGCAACACCGCCCAACCCAGGCAACGCAGCCAGCGCAAGGGCCCGGGATGCAGGAACCGGCGCGAACCGATGTCGAGGCCCGCGGCCGATGGCGAAACGTCAGTGGACGACATGGATTCAGATCCCCGAAAGTCGATCGACCTTTGGTGGGATCGGGTCTGCATACAAGTGAAGAACAGTTCAGGTTGCGGTCACGCCCTTCGGCGGCCAATCGCGTCCAGAACCCGGCCGGCGCAAGCGGCTGCGCGCGGCGAACTCCACCACCGGCCGGACCACGCCCAGGTCGATCTCCCCGCCGGCCGGCGTCAGCCGCCAGCAGCGCCGTCCCACCCAGATCAGCACCTCCAGACCGTCGGCCGCTCCGGCGCTGGCCCAGCCCCGCAAGGTCGCCTCGAACGGCGCGCGTCGCCAAGCGGTGGGCTGGGTCGGGTCGAGCTCGACATTGATCACCCGGCCGCCCTGGCTCGCATGCAGCACAAAGCCGCTGCGGTCGGGCCGCCAGGCCTCGTCCAGACGATCGTCCAGCAGCCAGTCGCAGGCGAAGTCGGCGCAGCCCTGGGGGCGGACCTCATAGATCCCACAGCCCTTGTCGCGCTTGTAGTAGCGGCACCAGACGTGCGGCGCCTTTTCCAGCTCCCGCACGCCGATCAGCTTGCAACACTGGCCGCACGCGCCGCATTCCCGGTTGGACATCGCCGCCCCGCTTCCCATCAGACGGTGATCTAACGGCTGGCGGCGCGCGCGACTAGAACCGATAGCCGACGCCGGCCGAGACCACCCAGGGATCCAGGTTCACCTTCGACTTCAGCGCGCCGTCGTTGATGCTGGCGTCGGTCTCGAACCAGACCTTCTTGACGTCGACATTCAGGCTGTAACGGCCCGTCAGGGCGACGTCGGCGCCGGCCTGAAGAGCGTAGCCGAACCCGTCGTCCAGCTTCACCTTGAAGCCGTTCTTGTCCTTGCCGCTATAGAACAGCATGTAGTTCAACCCCGCCCCGACATACGGGCTGAACCGGGCCGCCGGATAGGGGTGGTACTGCACCGACACCACCGGCGGCAGCACCCAGGTCTTGTGGACCTCGACATCCGTCCCCGGCCCCACCGCCTTGACCGTATGTTGGGTCGTGCCGGCGATCACCTCGACGGCGATCTTGTCGGTGACGAAATAGCTGAGCCCGATGGTCGGCATGACGTCGTCCTTGACGTCGGCGTGCAGGCCGGTCGCCACGCCGGCCGTCGTGACGATCGGATCGCCAGCGTCGGGGCTGACATCGGTGGCCCGAACGTTGAGCATCCAGGTCCCCTTGGCCTTGGGCACGAAAGCTTCCTGCGCGTGGGCGGTCGAGGCGACCAGCAGGCCGGCGGCCAAGGCCAGGGCGGAACGGGTAATGACGGCCATCGGATATCCCCTTGTCTGGTGACGCCGCGTTGGGCGACGCCTTCGGGACAAGGAGATGCGGCCGGATCGTCCCGCCCACTTTGATCCTGAACAAAGACCCTGTTTCAAGTACGGGAATTGCGGTCACTACTTATCACGTCTGGCCTCTCGCCGCCGACGCCGTGTCCGCCTACATTGCCCCCATGCGCACAGATACGCCCCAGCCCGTCCGGCTTTCGGACTACCGCCCGTTCCCGTTCCTGATCGAGACGACCGAGCTTGAGTTCCAGCTGGAACCCAGCGCGACCCGGGTCAAGGCGAGCTTGGCGATCAAACGCAGCGGCGCGGCGGACGAGCCGCTGTTCCTGAACGGCGAGCGTTTGAAGCTGATCTCCGTGGCCATCGATGGCCAAGCGCTCAGCGCCAACGAATACGGCCTCGACGGCGAAGGCCTGACGATCCATCAGGTCCCGGACAGCTTCGTCCTGACCACCGAGGTCGAGATCGATCCATCGACCAACAAGGCGTTGATGGGCCTGTACATGTCCGGCGGCCGGTTCTGCACCCAGTGCGAAGCCGAGGGCTTCCGCACCATCACCTTCTTCCCGGACCGCCCCGATGTGCTGAGCCGCTACACCGTGCGGATCGAGGCCGACGCGGCGTTCCCCTATCTGCTGAGCAACGGCAATCTGTGGGAAGGCGGTGAAGTGGACTCCACCAAGCCAGAGGGCCGCCACTACGCCATCTGGAACGATCCCTTCCCCAAGCCGGCCTATCTGTTCGCCCTGGTGGCCGGCGAGCTGGACGTGCTGGAGGACAGCTTCGTCACCATGAGCGGCCGCACCGTGGCGCTCAAGGTCTTCGTCGATCCGGGCCAGGCGCCGCGCGCCGCCTACGCCCTGGACGCCCTCAAGCGCTCGATGAAGTGGGACGAGGAAGCGTTCGGCCGCGAGTACGACCTGGACCTGTTCATGATCGTCGCCGTGCGCGACTTCAACTTCGGGGCCATGGAAAACAAGGGGCTGAACATCTTCAACAGCTCCCTGCTGCTGGCCCAGCCCGAGACCGCCACCGACATGGACTACGAGCGCATCGAAAGCGTCGTGGCCCACGAATACTTCCACAACTGGACCGGCAACCGCATCACCTGCCGCGACTGGTTCCAGCTGTGCCTGAAGGAAGGCCTGACCGTCTTCCGCGACCAGAGCTTCAGCGCCGACATGCGCGGCGAGGCCGTCCAGCGGATCAAGGACGTCAAGGCCCTGCGCGCCCGCCAGTTCGCCGAGGACGCCGGTCCCCTGGCCCATCCGGTGCGCCCCAACAGCTATCTGAAGATCGACAACTTCTACACCGCGACGATCTACGAGAAGGGTTCGGAGCTGATCCGGATGCTCAAGACGATCCTAGGCGCTCAAACCTTCCGCAAGAGCCTGGATCTCTATTTCGAGCGCCACGACGGCGAGGCGACCACGGTCGAGGCCTTCATCGCCTGCTTCGCCGACGCCTCGGGCCGCGACATGAGCGACTTCTTCGCCTGGTACGAGCAGGCCGGCACGCCCGCCGTGTCGCTGACCCACGCCTATGACGAGGCGGCCAAGGCGCTTGAGATCACCCTGACCCAGACCACCGCGCCGACCAACGGTCAGCCGGCCAAACGCCCCCTGCCCGTGCCGGTGACTATCGGCCTGCTGGACGGCGACGGCGCGGTGCTACGCGACAGCGAGGTCGTGCTGCTGGACGAGCCGACCAAGACCGTCCGCTGGGAAGGCTTGACCAGCGCCCCGGTGATCTCGGCCCTGCGCGGCTTCTCGGCGCCGGTGAACCTGACCACCGATACGCGCGCCGTCGACCGCTACGTGCAGTTCGCCGCCGACCCAGACCTGTTCAACCGCTGGGAAGCCGGCCAGACCCTGGCCCGTGAACTGATCCTGGGCCGCGCCGACGGCGCCCCCGACGAGGTCGGCGAGGAACGCTACGCCGACGCCCTGGGCAAGGCTCTGGTCGACGAAGCCTCGGACCCCGCCTTCAAGGCGCTGCTGCTGGCCCTGCCCACCGAGGGCGACCTCAGCCTGGCGGTCGATCCCGTCGATCCGGCGGCGATCCACGCGGCGCGCGGCCACCTGAAGACCGTCATCGCCGTCCATCTGGGCGACCTGCTGCGGCGGCTGCACGGCGACCTGCAGAGCGGCGGCGAGTTCTCGGCCGACGCCAAGGCGGCCGGCAAGCGGGCCTTGCGCAACGCCTGCTGCGACCTGCTGGCGTCCGATCCCCATGCGGTGAACGTCGAACGCGTCGTCGGCCATTTCGAGAGCGCCGCCAACATGACCGACGCCATGGGCGGGCTGTCGGCCCTGGTGGCGATCGGCGGCGAGCCGGCGGAAAAGGCCTTGGCCGCCTTCCACGCCCAGTGGCGACACGAACCGCTGGTGCTGGACAAGTGGTTCTCCGCTCAGGCTCGCGATCCCAACGACGGCGCGATCGGCCGGATCCTGGCCCTGACGGCCCATCCCGACTTCAACGCCGGCGACGCCATCCCGAACCCCAACCGCCTGCGGGCCCTGGTCCAGGGCTTCTCCAGCGGCAATCCGGCACGGTTCCACGACGCGAGCGGCGACGGCTATCGTTTCCTGGCCGACCAGATTCTCGGCGTCGACGGCTTCAACCCGATGACGGCGGCCCGGCTGGTCGAGCCCCTGGGCGCCTGGCGGCGCTATGTGCCCGAGCTTGGAGCCCTGATGCGCGAGCAACTGGAGCGCATTCGCGGCCATGTCGGCCTGTCGAAAAATGTTCTGGAGCTGGTCTCGCGGGCGTTGGACTGACGGTCAAGCTCCCGCTGGCGCTGAGTTTGAGATGATTCTTCGGCGCACCGGTTGCGACTAAAGGGCTCATGCCCGGTCAAAAGCACGGTTCGTCGGTGACGCACCCCTTTGCGCTGCGGTAGATTCACCATGTCGGCGAAGTGACTCGCCGAGGGTCTGCGGGAGCATTGGGCGTTGGAGCGTGGCGGGGCGAGAACCGGGAGGCTGGCGGGGGCCGGTCTTTCGGCGGCGGGCGCGGCCCGCTCCCGCGCCGCG
This sequence comes from Caulobacter soli, assembly GCF_011045195.1. Lineage (GTDB taxonomy): Bacteria > Pseudomonadota > Alphaproteobacteria > Caulobacterales > Caulobacteraceae > Caulobacter > Caulobacter soli. The sequence continues at coordinate 3,484,752 of NZ_CP049199.1, forward strand.
CGGTCGCCGTCTCAGGCCTATGTGCGCCTGGCGATCCTGGCCGCTCTCCTGCTCCTGGCGATCTATACCGCGTTCGGCATCAACCGGCTGAAGGACGAGGCCAACGCGCCGCCCGGCGGCGCGCCCCTGGCCGCCCAGGCCAAGCTGGTGGCCGCCGCCGCCGAAACCAATCTGGCCGCCCAACGCGCCGGCCTGTCGGCCGCTTCCGACCTGTTGCAGCGCGATCCCGGCAGCCCGATCGACGCGGCCGAGACCGCCCTGCGCGCAGCCGGCGGCGAGGCCATGGCCGTCGCCGTGATCAGCCCGAGCGACGTGCTGGCGGTCGCCGGCCGCGACGCCGCCGCCGACTGGAAGGCCGCCGCCCGCGCCGCCGGTGCCTCGGGCCGCAGCCTGTGGATCGGCGGCGGAACGACCGGACGCCTCTATGTCGTCATGGCCGCGCCCGTCAGCGGCGGCCGAGGCTTCGTCATCGCCTCCAGCGATCCGGCCCGGCTGGTCGCCGAGCCCGCCAAGGGCGGCGCCAGCGCCCTGATGCTGGCCGACGGCAAGATTCTCGCGTCCCGTGGTCGCCCGATCCAGGGGGCGACAACCTTGGGCGAGGCCTTCTCGCTCTCGCCCGACGACCTTGGCGACGGCGCGGCGGCCCTGCGTGGCCAGTCGGTCGACGGCCAGGCCCTCGACGTCGCCATCCAGCCCCTGGCCCAGGGCGACCTGCTGGCCGCGGCCGGCGGCCGGCCGCGCACGGTCGCCAATATCGACCAGCAGATCATGGAAGGCGCCTTTTCGCTGCTGGCCCCGCTGGCCGTCGGCATCGCCCTGGCCCTGATGTTGATGCTGCAGAGCCGCCGGGTCGAAACCGCCCAGCGCGAGTTCGTCGACAGCGAGCAGCGCTTCCGCCTCGCCGTCGAAGCCGCTCGCTGCGGCATCTGGGAATGGGAGCTGGGCGGCGACCAGGTGTTCATGTCCGACGTCACCGGCGCGATGTTCGGCTGGGGCGGCGGCGGCGTGGTGCCGGGGCAGGAACTGCTGGACCGCGTCTCGGTCGACCACCGCGACAAGGTCCGCCAGGCCCTGGCCAACGCCGCGACCTACGGGGCCTTCGACGTGTCGTTCCGTGTGCCGTCGCGCGACGGCGGCCGCGCCATCTGGATCGACGCCCGCGGCCAGGGCTTCGGCAAGCCGGGCGAGGACGGCTATTCGCGGATCATCGGCGTGGCGCTGGACGTCACCGAGGAGCGCCTGGCCCAGGCTCGCGCCCAGGCCGCCGAGAACCGCCTGCGCGACGCCATCGAAAGCGTGTCAGAAGCCTTCGTGCTCTGGGACCGCCAGGGCCGGTTGCTGATGTGCAACCGCAACTACCGCAACGTCTTCAACCTGGAACCCAAGCTGCTCAAGCCCGGCGCCCCGCGCAACGAGGTCAACCGCTTCGCGGCCCTGGCCATCAAGCACGACCAGCCCGCCCCCGACGGCGCCAAGGGCGTGCGCGAGGCCGAGCTGAACGACGGACGCTGGATCCAGATCAGCGAGCGCCGCACGGCCGAAGGCGGCCTGGTGATGACCGCCGCCGACATCACCGCCATCAAGAACCAGGAAGAGGCCCGCCGCCTCAACGAGGAACAACTCCAGTACGCCGTCACCGGCCTGGAGCGCAGCCAGGAACAGCTGGCCGAGCTGGCGCGCAAATACGAGATGGAGAAGGTCAAGGCCGAGGGCGCCAACAAGGCCAAGAGCGAGTTCCTGGCCAACATGTCCCACGAGCTGCGCACGCCGTTGAACGCGATCAACGGCTTCTCCGAGATCATGATGAACGAGATGTTCGGCCCGCTGGGCGACCAGCGCTACAAGGGCTACAGCCTCGACATCCATAATTCCGGCCAGCATCTGCTGGCCCTGATCAACGACATCCTCGACATGTCGAAGATCGAGGCCGGCAAGATGAACCTGAAGTTCGAGCCGCTGAACCTGGAAGACGTCACCGAGGACGCCGTGCGCCTTGTGCGCAACCGCGCCGAGGCCGCCGGGCTGAAGCTGGAGGTCGACTTCCCGACCCTGCCCGACGTCGAGGCCGACTACCGCGCGGTCAAGCAGGTGCTGCTGAACCTGCTGTCCAACGCCATCAAGTTCACCCCGCGCGCCGGCCGGGTCACCGTCCGCGCCGAGGTGCGCCGCGATCCGCTAGGCGAGCGCGTTCGCGTCTCGGTCACCGACACCGGCATCGGCATCGCCGCCGAGGACCTGGCGCGCCTGGCCAAGCCGTTCGAGCAGGTCGAGAGCCAGCACGCCAAGACCACCCAGGGCACGGGCCTCGGCCTGGCCCTGACCAAGTCGCTGGTCGAGATGCACGACGGCGCGCTGGAGATGACCTCCACCCCGGGCGAAGGCACCACGGTCAGCTTCGTCCTGCCGATCAGCCAGAGCGGCCTGTCCTTGCACCGCGACTTCGCGGCGGCCTGACCATCGCGTGAAGAAGGTTCTGTTCGTCTGCAGCCAGAACAAGCTGCGCAGCCCCACGGCCGAGCAGGTGTTTTCGACCCGAACCGACTTGGAGGTCGATTCCGCCGGGACCAATCAGGACGCCGAGAACCCGCTGACCGGCGAACTGGTCGCCTGGGCCGACGTGATCTTCGTGATGGAGAAGACTCACCGCGCCAAGCTGTCCAAGCGCTTCAAGCGTCATCTGAAGGCGCGGGTGATCTGCCTCGACATCCCCGACGACTACGCCTTCATGGATCCTGACCTCGTGACGCTGTTGCACGCCCGCGTCGGGCCGCACCTGCCCTAGGTTCGCCGCCAGGCCAGCATGTGCGGATAGCCCGGCGCGCCGGCCGCCTTGGCGCGGTGCGGCTCCAGCGTCAGGCCCCACCAAGCCAACAGCGGCACGCCGACATAGCCGCCCTTGCTGAAGTTCTCGGCCAGCGTCGGGCCCTCCCCGCGGTAGCCGCCCTCGTGAAAAGGCACCGAAGGGTCGAGACCCAGATGGGTCGCCGCCGCATAGGACCAGGCCAGGGCCGCCATCTCCTCGCCGGCGTCATCCGATACCCCGCCGTCGCGACGCGCGGGATCGCCGACGGCGACATGCCCAGCCTCGTGCAGCAGATCGCCCGGCCAGCTCAATCGAGATGGGTCGACCCGCAGCCCGCCGGCCGCCACCGCCACGCCCGGCAGGAAGGTCGCATCGTCCAGCACGGCGGCCTCGACGGGGATCCCGATCTCGCGCAGGAACGCGACGATGCGACCGACCAGCGGCTCGGCGAAATCATCGGCCAAGGCCTGCGTCGCATGTGGCGTCGCCATGGCGTCCCTCCTGTACGATCGGAATGAAAGCCGCTCGTTCGCCGCCCGTAAACCCGGCTCGTCACGCGGCCGAAAAATGGGGTGCGTTCCGACGGCTTTGGGCGGACGTTTCGTCGAAGGCCGAGCTCGGCCCATCGTCGGATCCAGCCCATGATCTTCCGCCCCATCCCCGCCGCCCTGGCCCTGAGCGCCGTCCTGCTGTGCAGCGTCGCCCAGGCGTCGGTCATCGGGACCAACACCTCGGCCCAGGCAATCAGCGCCGCGCGGATCGACGCCCTGCCCGCCAAGGATCGCGACGTCTGGAAGGCCTATCTGGCGCGTTCGGAAAAGCAGAACCTCGCCGACCGCGCCGCCCTGGCCGCCGAACTGAAGCCCGGCCAGCCAGCTCCGCCACCACCCGCCGAAGGTCCCGGCGGTCCCAAGGCCATGCCGCTGGATCGCGACGCGGCCTGGTACGCCACGCCCGAAGCCCGTCACGTGGCCGACGTCATCGTCAGCTTCCAGACGCCGGCCGGAGGGTGGAGCAAGAACCAGCCGCGCACCGGCGCCCTGCGGCAACCGGGCCAGCCCTACGCGCCCGACAATGTCTCCAAGTACCTGGCGACCGGCGATTTCGACGCGCCGCACGACTCGCACTGGAACTATGTCGGCACGCTGGACAACGACGCGACGATCACCGAGCTGCGCTTCCTGGCCCGTGTCGCCGGCCAGGCGCCGGGCAAGGAGGGCGACGCCTGGCGGGCCAGCTTCTTGCGCGGCGCCCGCTACCTGCTGGCCGCTCAGTTCCCGAACGGCGGCTGGCCCCAGGTCTGGCCGCTGGAGGGCGGCTATCACGACGCCATCACCTATAACGACGACGCCGTCACCGAGGCCGCCTCGCTGCTGACCGACGTGTCCAAGGGCCAGGGCGACTACGCTTTCGCTCCCGCCGATCTGCGCAAGCAGGCGGGCGCCGCCGCCGAACGGGCGGTGACCTGCGTCCTGGCCACCCAGGTCGTCGTCAATGGCAAGCGCACGATCTGGGCCCAGCAACACGACGCCCTGACCCTGAAACCGGTCGCCGGCCGCAACTTCGAACCCGCTGAACTGTCGACCGAGGAAAGCGCCGACCTGCTGGTCTATCTGATGAGCTTGCCCAACCCGTCGCCCACCCTGGTGAAGGCCGTGCACGCGGGGGCCGACTACCTGGCCGCCACCGCCATCCATGACCAGGCCTGGACCGGCGATCGCACCACCGAAGGCGGCCGCCGCCTGGTTCCCAAGCCCGGCGCCGGCCCGATCTGGGCCCGCTACTACATGGCGGCGACGAACACCCCGATCTTCGGCGACCGCGACAAGACCATCCATGACGACGTCAACGAGCTGAGCCTCGAACGTCGCAACGGCTACGCCTGGTTCAACACCAACCCCAAAAAAGCGCTGGACGTCTACGCCGTCTGGAAGAAGGCTCATCCGGCCGCTAGCTGAGACGGCGATCACAAACCCTCGCGACTATCGCTTGCCGCCCACGGAGCGCCGATGTCCCTGACGTTGCACATGCACCCGCTGTCATCGTACTGCTGGAAGGTGCTGATCGCCCTCTATGAAAACGACACCCCGTTCGAGGCCCGCCTGGTCGATCTGAGCGACCCGCAGGTCGTCGCGGCGTTCAAGGCGCTATGGCCGACGGCCAAGATGCCGCTGTTGGTCGACGCCGCCGCGGGGCGCACCGTGCCGGAGACCTCGATCATCATCGAGTACCTGCAGAACGCCTATCCCGGCCCCGTAAGGTTCATTCCCGAGGCCCCGGAGGCCGCCTTGCGCGTGCGGCTGCTGGACCGGCTTTTCGACCTCTACGCCCACAATCAGATGCAGCAGATCGTCGGCGATCGGATCCGCCCGCCCGGCGCCCAGGACCCGCATGGCGTGGCCCAGGCTCGCGCCCAGCTGGCAATGGCCTACACCATGCTGGAGACCGAGCTGACGGGTCGGACATGGGCGGCGGGCGAGGCGTTCAGCCTGGCCGACTGCGCGGCGGCCCCGGCCCTGTTCTACGCCAACAAGGTCGCGCCGCTCACCGACGCCCATCCGAACGTCTCGGCCTATCTCGACCGCCTGCTGACCCGCCCGTCGTTCGCGCGGGTGCTGCAGGAGGCCGAGCCCTATTTCGCGATGTTCCCAGCCGGAGACTAGGCGGCGCGCCGGCTGAGCGAGCGGCCCGAAGCCTCCTGCCCCGTCTCGAACCGTGCCACCAGCCGAGCCAGCTCTCCGGCCTCGTTGCGCAGGCTGGTGGCGGCGGCGGTGGCCTCCTCGACCATGGCGGCGTTCTGCTGGGTGACCTGGTCCATCTGGTTGACGGCGGCGTTGACCTGGTTGAGGCCCGTGGCCTGCTCCTGGGACGACTGGGCGATCTCGGAGATCAGGGTGTCGATCTGCGAGACCTTGCCGACGATCCCGTTCAGGGCCTGGCCCGTGTCGCCGACCAGCTGGACGCCGCGCGAGACCTGCGAGGTGCTGCTGGCGATCAGGGTCTTGATCTCCTTGGCGGCCTCGGCCGAGCGCTGGGCCAGGGCCCGGACTTCCTGGGCCACGACTGCGAAACCGCGACCGGCGTCACCGGCCCGAGCGGCCTCGACCCCCGCGTTCAGCGCCAGCAGATTGGTTTGGAAGGCGATCTCGTCGATGACGCCGATGATCTGGGTGATCTGGCCCGAGCTCTGCTCGATCTCGCCCATGGCGGCGACGGCCTCGCGCATGACCTCGCCGGAGCGGGCGGCCTCTTCGCGGGCGTTGGAGGCGGCGGTCGAGGCCTCCCGGGCGCCGGCGGCGCTGCGGCGGACCGTGGCTGTCAGTTCGTCGAGCGCGGCGGCGGTCTCCTCCAGCGAGGCGGCCTGCTGCTCGGTGCGACGCGACAGGTCGCTGGAGGCCGCGGCGATCTCGTCCGAGCCGGCCTGCAGGCCGCCCGTGGCGGTGACGATCGCGCCCACGGCCCGGCGCAGGCTGTCGGTGGCGCTGTTGAAGTCGTCCTTGATCCGCTGGTAGCGGCCGTCGAACTGGGCGTGGATGTCGGCGGTCAGGTCGCCGCCGGCCAGGCGGCGCAGGCTTTCGGCCAGGGCCGCGACCACCGCGGTCTGCTCCTCGTCGGCCTGGCGACGCTCGGCCTCGCCGCGCATCCGTTCCAACTCGATGTCGGTGACGTCGGTCGCGAACTTGATGACCTTGTAAGGCTTGCCGTTCTTGTCGAGCACGGGGTTGTAGGAAGCTTGGATCCAGACATCCTTGCCGCCCTTGCCGATGCGCAGGAACTTGGCCGCGACGAATTCACCGGCGTTGAGCCGAGCCCAGAACGCCCGGTAGTCGGCGCTCTGCGCCTCGGCGGGGGGCACGAACAGGCTGTGATGACGACCTTCAATCTCGGCGGCCGTATAGCCCAGAGCCCCCAGGAAATTGGCGTTGGCCTTGATGATCGTGCCGTCGAGCTTGAACTCGATCACCGCCTGCGAGCGGTCCATGGCCGCGACCTGAGCCGCGAGGTTCTCCGCACGCTCAACATCGGCCTGTCGGGCCAGCTTGGAACCTGAGAACATCGCCGCTCTTCTTCCTCGAACACGTTCGCCTAAGTCGAGCTTTAGACATAACGGCGATTAACGAAACCATAATTGCAGAACACCGTCCTTCCACAACTCTCAAGTGAGCCAAAAACCCTTTATGTCGCAAGGGAATTACCCCTCCTGAGCGAATTAATGAGAGATTAATTCGCTTTTTCCAGACGCAAAAACTTCACAAGGTGTATGGCTATGGCAGCTAAGCCCTGGAATACAGTATGCCTTTGCGTGATCTCATCTCGGCCCTGGCTGATAACTTGGATATCGGCGTTGTCCTGACCGATGGACTGCTGTCGCCGCCCGGCCCCCACATTCTCTATGTAAATACAACGTTTGAGCGCATGACCGGCTTCGACCGGGACGAAATCCTGGGAAAAAATCCTCGAATTTTTCAGGGCGAGGGCACAAGCCTGGCGGCGCGCAAGCGACTGGCGCGCGCCCTGCGCAATGGCGAGCGACACACCACCACCCTGGTGAACTATCGAAAATCGGGCGAGGCCTATCTGTGCGCCATAGACGTGTTTCCGATCGTCGCCGCGGACGGCGCCCTGATCAGCGCGGTGGCGCTGGAGCGGGAGGTCGAGCGGCGACCCGGTCGCCGGCCCGCCCCTCAGCCCCTGAGCCCAAAGGCGTCCTAGCCGCCCCGGGCCACGGCGTCGGCTTCCCAGGCCAGGAACTCCGGAGCCTGCAGCAGGCGCTCGCAATAGGCCCCGGCCGGACCGGCGTCGCCATAGTCCGATAGATGGACGCCGTAGGTGCGGAACCGCGTCGCCACCGGCGTGTAGAAGGCGTCGGCGATCGACCACTCGCCCACCAGGAACGGCCCGCCCGAGCACTTGAGCAGCTGGTTCCAGCGCTCGACGATCTTGCGCACGTCCTTCTGGGTGGCTTCCGAGATCGCCACGGCGCGGGGCGCTTCCTCCAGGGCCATCGGGCATTCGCCGCGCAGCGACGAGAAACCCGAATGCATCTCGGCCGCCGCCGAACGGCCCAGGGCCCGCAGGGTGGGATCGGCCGGCCACAGCCTGGCGGCGGGGAACTTCTCGGCCAGATATTCGCAGATCGCCAGCGAGTCCCAGATCACCAGATCGCCGTCCTTCAGCACCGGCACCAGATGGCTGGGCGAGTGCTTGGCGATCTCGGCGTCGGAAATCCCGGCCTGACGCAGCTCGACCAGGGTCTCCTTGAAGGCCTCGCCCGTGCGCTTGAGCGCCAGCCAGGGCCGCAGCGACCAGCTGGACCATGTCTTGGTGCCGATGACGATTTCCATGGCGAGCCTCTTGCGCGAACGAGCCGAGGCCTGGGCTTAGCCCGAGCGCCCGCGCGCGACAACGGCGGTCGCCGGACCCTAGTCGTTTTCGCCCGCCGGCGGTCTGGGAAAGACATAGGCCCAGGGATGCGGTTCGCCGGGCGGCCCCGGATCGCGGGCCAGGGCGCGGAGCGTCCGAGCGCGGTTCAATTCCTCGAACGGGATGATCTCGGCGGACCGACCAAGGGGCTCGGGACGCGGAAACGGCAAGGCGTGCATGGCGGACCTCCTTCAAGACCGTCTGTCGCGGTCATGGGTCCATTGAAGGCCTTCGCGCCTGAACCGACGCGGGCGCGCTCGTTGTCTCGCGTTCATCTCGTCGTCGGCAAACGGCCGCGATTTCCCCTCTGGCCTTCGCGCTTCCGTTACGTCTACAGTCGGCCCAAGAATTAGAACAAATGTTTGAAGGGAGAGTCCCGGGATGGCGGAGTCGAACAGGCCCGGCGGCGCGACGCCGCCATTGTCTCAGGTCGGCGCGACGCCGCTGTATTCGAACGGTTACAAGGCCGCGGTGCTGGGGCTGCTGCTGGCCACCTACACCTTCAACTTCATCGACCGCACGATCATCGCCACCATCGGCCAGGCCATCAAGGTCGACCTCAAGCTGACCGACACCCAGCTGGGCCTGCTGGGCGGGCTCTATTTCGCCCTGCTCTACACCCTGCTGGGCATCCCGATCGCCCGCATGGCCGAGCGCTGGAACCGGGTGACGATCATCTCGGTGTCTCTGGTGATCTGGTCGGGCTTCACGGCCCTTTGCGGCAGCGCCGCCAGCTTCGCCCAACTGGCCCTCTACCGCTTCGGCGTCGGGGTCGGCGAGGCAGGCTGCTCGCCGCCATCGCACTCGCTGATCAGCGACTATTACGAGCCCAAGAAGCGCGCCTCGGCCCTGTCGATCTATTCGTTCGGCATCCCCCTGGGCACGATGTTCGGCGCCGTGGCCGGCGGCTGGCTGGCCCAGGAGTTCAGCTGGCGCGTGGCCTTCGTGATCGTCGGCCTGCCGGGCATCCTGCTGGCGGTGCTGGTCAAGCTGTTGGTCAAGGAACCGCCGCGCGGCCATTCGGAGATCAAGGAACGGCCGCTCGAGGCCGAGGACGTCGTGCTGGAACCGGCCAAACCGCCGTTCTCGCTGGCCGCCGAGTTCAGCGAGATCTGGGCGGTGATGAAGGTGCTGTTCGGCAAGTGGCCGGTGCTGCACATGATGCTGGGCGTGACCATCGCCTCGTTCGGCTCCTACGGCTCCAACGCGTTCGTGCCGCCCTATTTCGTCCGTGGCTTCGGCCTGGGCCTGGCCCAAGTGGGCCTGATCGTCGGGCTGATCGGCGGCTTCTCGGCCGGGGTCGGCACCCTGGTCGGCGGCTTCCTGACCGACTGGGCCGGCAAGCGCAGCGCCAAGTGGTACGCCCTGGTGCCCGCCATCGGCCTGCTGATCGCCGCGCCGATCTACATCGCCGCCTACCTCCAGCCCGACTGGAAGACCATGGCGCTGATCCTGCTGGTCCCCGGCATCTTCCACTATACCTACCTGGCGCCCACCTTCGGCGTCGTCCAGAACTCGGTCGAGCCACGCCGCCGAGCCACCGCCACGGCCCTGCTGTTCTTCTTCCTCAACCTGATCGCCCTGGGCGGCGGGCCGGTGTTCACCGGCTGGCTGATCGATCACCTGGCGCGGTTCCACTTCAACCATCCCGAGGCGTCGACGATCTTCCACGCCCTGGGCGGGTCGTTCACCGACCCGGGCCCGGCCAACTTCAACGTCCAGTGCCCCGGCGGCCTGGCCCCCAAGGGTTCGCCCGCCGACCTGGCCAGGGCCTGCCACGACGCCATGGCCCGCGCGACCCAGCAGGGCATCGTCGTCTCGGTGTGCTTCTACGCCTGGGCCGCCCTGCACTACGCCCTGGCCGCGATCGGCATGGTCAAGCACATGCGGGAACGGGCGGCGGCGCAGGCTTAGGGGCGGCGGCTCACGCACTTGCCCCCTACGGACCGCTGCGCGGTCGTCTTCCCCCTTAGGGGGAAGAGGTCGCGCGCTTCGGCCTCCGCCCCCCTATGGGGGCGGACAGACCACGAAGCGGTCAGGTGGGGGCAAGTGTTCACCAGCACGATCTCCCCCAAGTAATAACCCTCTTCCCTTGACTCCCCCGGCGGACGGGACCAAACGCCCGCCTCATGATCAGCCGCTATTCCCGCCCCGAAGCCGCCGCCATCTGGTCCAGCCAGACCAAGTACAAGATCTGGTTCGAGATCGAGGCCCACGCCGCCGACGCCATGGCTGAGATCGGGGTCATCCCCAAGCTCGCCGCCGAGACGATCTGGGAAAAGGGCCGCGACGCGGTCTGGGACAGCGACCGCATCGACGAGATCGAGCGCGTCACCAAGCACGACGTCATCGCCTTCCTGACCCACGTGTCGGAAATCGTCGGTCCGGAAGCCCGCTTCCTGCACCAAGGCATGACCAGCAGCGACGTGCTGGACACCTGCTTCGCCGTGCAGCTGTCCAAGGCCACCGACCTGCTGCTGGAAGACGTCGACCTGATCCTGGCCGCGCTGAAGCGCCGGGCCCTGGAACACAAGATGACGGTGTGCGTCGGCCGCAGCCACGGCATCCACGCCGAGCCGATCACCTTCGGCCTGAAACTGGCCGGCTACTACGCCGAATTCCAGCGCGCCAAGGAGCGCCTGGCGATGGCCAAGTTCGAGATCGCCACCTGCGCGATCTCGGGCGCCGTCGGCACCTTCGCCAATGTCGATCCGCGCGTCGAACAGCACGTGGCCGACAAGATGGGCCTGGTCGTCGAGCCGGTCTCGACCCAGGTGATCCCGCGTGACCGTCACGCCGCCTATTTCGCCGCCCTGGGCGTGGTCGCCTCGTCGGTCGAGCGCCTGGCCACGGAAATCCGCCACCTGCAGCGCACCGAGGTGCTGGAGGCCGAGGAGCCGTTCGAGGTCGGGCAGAAAGGCTCGTCCGCGATGCCGCACAAGCGCAACCCGATCCTGACCGAGAACCTGACCGGTCTGGCCCGTCTGGTGCGCTCGGCCGTGACCCCGGCCATGGAGAACGTCGCCCTCTGGCACGAGCGCGACATCAGCCACTCGTCGGTCGAGCGCGGCATCGGGCCGGACGCCACCATCCACCTCGACTTCGCCCTGCGCCGCCTGGCCGGTGTGATCGAGCGCTTCAACATCTATCCCGACAACATGGCCAAGAACCTGGACAAGCTGGGCGGCCTGGTGTTCTCGCAGCGGGTCATGCTGGCCCTGACCCAGAAGGGCGTGTCGCGCGAGGACGCCTACGCCGCCGTGCAGGGCAACTCGATGAAGGTGTGGCGCGGCGAAGGCCGGTTCATCGACTTCCTGAAGGCCGACCCGGTGGTCTCCAAGGCCCTGTCAGACGCCGAGCTCGAGGAGCTGTTCGACTACGGCTACCACACCAAGAACATCGACGTGATCTTCAAGCGGGTGTTCGGCGAGCAGGCTTAGGCCTGCTTCCATGACCCGCAAGGCGGGCTTCCCGGCGGTCGTCGACGCGAACACCCGCGTCCTGATCCTGGGCAGCCTGCCGGGCGAGGCCTCGCTGGCGCTCGCCCAGTACTACGGCAATCCGCGCAACGCCTTCTGGCGACTGATGGAGGGCGTGCTCGACACGCCCCTGGTCCCGCTGGCCTATGAAGACCGCCTGGCCGCTCTGCTCGCGCGCGGCGTCGGCTTGTGGGACGTGATCGCCGAGGCCGAACGCCCCGGCAGCCTCGACGCCGCCATCCGCGATCCGGCCGCCAATGACCTTCTGGCCTTGATCGAGACGTTGCCGAACCTGCGGCTGGTCGCCTTCAACGGCGGCACGGCGGCCAAGCTGGGCGGCCGGCTGGTCGGGGAGCGCATCCCGACGGCCGCTCTGCCTTCTTCATCTCCGGCGCATGCGGCGCGGACGTTCGCGCAGAAGGCGGAGGCGTGGGGGCAACTCGCGCTCTTCCTGAACCCTCTCTCTATGAGAGAGGGATTCCCTGGGCCGCCTCCGCTCCTACCCCTACTTCCCGCTCTTCCAGTTGATCACGTGATAGACCGCCGTCGTCGTCCCGATGTTCCGCAGCGCGTGCGGGCTGTTGGACGCGTTGAAGATCACGCCGCCCGGCCCGACCTTCTTCCAGACGCCGCCGGACAGGGTCTCGACCTGGCCCTCGCGGATGATCACCAGTTCCTCGTTGGGATGGGTGTGCGGCGGGTGCGAGCTGGTTCCGGGGCGCAGGGTGGTGACGTGCATCTCCAGCTCCTCCAGGGTCGCCGTCGGCCCCTTGGTGAGCTGGGCATAGGTGCCGACGTCGGTGTCGTGCGGTTTCATGTCCTCCCAGGTGAACACCGACGGGCCCAACAGGGCCGGCTTTGGCGCCTGGGCGACGGCGACGCCCGCCAGGGTCAAGACAGCCGCGCCGGCGGCGATCGCGATATCGCGCTTGGTGATCTTCATGTCGCTGTTCCTAGAAGGTGTAGGGCTTGCGCTGGGGGCGGCTGAGCAGGGCGTTGGCGGCGTCGTCGCCGATGAAGCGCTCGGCCTTGGGGTCCCAGTGCAGCCGGCGACCGGTCTTCATGGCCGCGTGGTGCAGCAGGCAGGTCGAGCAGGCGCGGTGGCCGATCTCGACGGGAGCCGAGGGCGGCTGGCGGCTGCGGATCGAGCTGAGCCAATCGCCGTGCTGCTCCGTCGAGCGGCGCAGATGGATCTCGTTCGGCCCGATCACGCTATCCAGGATCTTCGGATCGCTGGCGGCCAGAGCCGGTGTCGGCTTGGCGCCGAAGCTGGGATCGCTGGACGTGACGGGGGCGTCGCGCGCCACGAAGATCCAGCCCTCCGAGCCGATGAACTTCACGCCGTTGGGGAAGTCGCCCGAGATGTCCATGGTCACGCCGTTGGCGTAGCGGGCGTGGGTCAGGAACTTGCCATGCACGTTCCACAGTCCGCTCTTGGGGAACTCGGCCGAGCCCCAGATCTCGACCGGGCCCGAATGCTCCATGTCCATGCCCCAGTGGGCGGTGTCGACGTGGTGCGCGCCCCAGCCGGTGATCATGCCGGCCCCGAACTGCTCGCAGCGCAGCCAACCAGGCCGGTCGAACGAGCCCTGCGGATGGACCCGCATCTCGGTGTAGTAGGCCTCCGGCGTCGAGCCCAGCCAGGCGTCGTAGTTCAGGTTCGGCGGCACGGGCATTTGCGGCGCCTCGGGGCCCGACGGATCGCCCGGCAGGCCGACCTCGACATGCTTGAGCTGACCGATCCGGCCGTTGCGGACCAGTTCGCAGGCCCGCAGGAACTGCGGCCAGGGGTTCTGCGAGCGCTGCTGCGAGCCGATCTGCACGATGCGGTCGGTGGCGGCCACGGCGTCGCTGAGATAGCGGCCCTCGGCGATGGTCAGCGAGGCCGGCTTCTGCAGATAGACGTCCTTGCCGGCCCGCACCGCGTGGACGCCCAGGATGGCGTGCTGGTGGTCCGGCGTGGCGATGATCACCGCGTCCAGGTCCTTGTTGGCCAGCAGGGCGTGGTGGTCGTCATAACCGACGGCCCCGTCCCAGGTGCGGCCGAACTTCTTGGAATAGGTCTCGTTGACCAGCACCTTGCCCAACTCGACCCGCTTGGAGTCCAGGTCGCAGACCGCCAGGATCTGGGCATGGTCGTACTTGAAGGTCTCGGCCATGTCGTGGCCGCGGGCGATGCGGCCCACGCCGATGACGCCGATGTTGATGCGGTTGCTGGGCGCGTTCTGGCCGAACACGGTCGAGGGCACGACCGTGGGAAAGCCGATGGCCGCCGCGGCGCCCGCCTGAAGCATCCGCCGGCGGGAGAGTTTGAAGCTGCTCATGATCGTCTCCGCGCTCAGGCCGTGACCGGCCGGGTGGCGTTCTTCTGGGCGGTCAGCACCAGCTCGGCGGCCAGCAGGGCCTGCTCCTGGTCCTGGGCGATCGAGGTGCGCTCGACGATGTCGGCGACGAACTGCGAACCGAACGGCAGGACCACCTTGGAGCAGTCGATGTAGCGGGCCTGCTTCTTGTCGACGATCAGCAGGTGGTCGCCGCCGGGCCGGCCGGTCGGATCGACGTACTTGCGCAGCTCGATATAGCCCTCGGTTCCCAGCAGGAAGAGGCGGCCGTCGCCCCAGACGCCAAGGCCGTCGGGCGTGAACCAGTCGACGCGGACATAGCCCGTGCCGCCGTCGCCGGTCAGGGTCATGTCGCCGAAATCCTCGAACTTCGGATGGGCGGTGTTGTTGAGGTTGCCGGTCTGCGAGGCGACCACGTGAGCGGTCTTGCTGCCGGTGTAGAACAGGAACTGGTCGGCCTGGTGCGAGCCGATGTCGGTCAGGATGCCGCCGTAGCGGGCCTTGTCCCAGAACCAGTCGGGACGGACCGCCCCGATCCGGTGCGGCGCCAGGTTGACGCTCTGGACCACCTTGCCGATCGCCCCGGCCTGGACCAGTTCGCCGGCCTTGATCGCCGCCGGCACCTCCAGGCGCTCGGAATACATGATCGCGTACTTGCGGCCGGTCTTCTTCACCGCCGCGCGCACCTGGGCCAGTTGAGCCAGGGTGATGATGCCCGGCTTGTCCGACAGATAGTCCTTGCCCGCCGCCATCACCCGCAGGCCCAGCGGCGTACGCTGGTCGGGGACCGGGGCGGCGGCGACCAGCTGGATCGACTTGTCCTGCAGGATCTCGTCCTCGCTGCGCGCCAGGGGCACGTCGCCGAACTGCTTGCGGAAGTCGGCGATCTGCTTGGGGTCGGTAGCGTAGACGCTGACCAGCTCGCCCCCGCCCCGCTTCACCGCCGCCGTCATGCTCATGATGTGATAGTGGTCGAGACCGATCACCGAGAAGCGGATGCGATGCTTGGGCGTGGCGTTCGGGTCCATGCCCGGCGCGGCGACTTCCTGGGTCACGCCCTGGGCGGGCAGGCCCGCCATGGCGCCCGCGAGCCCCGCCGCCAGCAGAAAGCCGCGCCGACTGGCCAGATCGTTCATGTCGTTTCCTCCGGGTACACGGCGACTTGCCTCGCCTTATGCGCCGCCGTGGTCTGACCACGACCGACGAGTCATCAGACCATTGAATCCGTCGAAAGGAAACGCCTTTCACGGGCGCGAGCGCTCCGGCTCGCCTCGCCAACATTACAATGTTTTCATCTGCGCCCGTCCGGCATCTGGGGCAGCATCAAGGTTTGGGGCTTTCAGGACCACATCATGCGCAACATCCTGCTGGCGGCGGCTTCGGCGCTCGCCTTGTCGATGACCGTCACCGCGGCCCTCGCGGCCGATCCCGCCGCCAAACCGATGTACGGTGACTGGGGCGTCGACCTGACCGCCGGCGACAAGTCGGTTTCGCCCGGCGCCGACTTCGACAAGTACGCCAACGGCGCCTGGGCCGCGCGCACCAAGATCCCCGACGACCAGGCCTCGGCCGGGGCCAGCTACGACGTCTACAATCGCTCGCAGGACCAGCTGCGCACCTTGATCGAGACGGCCGACGCCTCCACCCAGATCGGCGCGCTCTACAAGAGCTTCCTCGACGAAGCCAAGGTCGAGGCGATCGACGACAAGCCGCTGAAGGCCGACCTGGCCAAGATCGCCGCCATCAAGACCAAGGCCGACTTCGCCGTGGCCATGGGCGGCGCCCAGAGCGGGTTCGGCGGCGGCGTGTTCTCGCTGGACATCTATCCGGACGCCAAGAACCCCGAGCTCAACACCCTCTATATCGGTCAGGCGGGCCTAGGCCTGCCCGACCGCGACTACTACCTGACCGACGGCTTCAAGCCGCAGTTGGCGGCCTATGCCGCCTTTGTCGAGCGGGCCCTGAAGATGGCCGGCTATCCCGACGCGGCCAAGTCGGCCGCCGAGGTCGTGGCCTTCGAGACCAAGATCGCCAAGGTCAGTTGGGAGGTCGCCGAGCGCCGCGACATCGACAAGACCTACAACCCCACCACCGTCGCCGAGCTGAACGCCTACGCGCCGTTCCCCTGGTCGCCGTACCTGGCCGCGGCGGGCATGCCGGGCCTGACCAAGGTGGTGCTGGGCGAGAAGACCGCCGTGCGCGACATCGCCAAGGTCTATGACGAGACCCCGCTGGAGACGCTCAAGGCCTGGCAGACCTTCAACGTCATCGCCGAGACCTCGCCGTACCTTTCCAAGCGCTTCGTCGACAGCCGCTTCGAGTACGTCAAGGTCCTGACCGGCCAGTCGGCCCTGCGTCCCCGCTGGAAGCGCGGCGTGGTGCTGGTGGACGGCAGCCTGGGCGAGGTGGTCGGCCAGACCTATGTCGCCAAGTACTTCCCGCCCAGCTCCAAGGCCCAGATGGTCGCGCTGATCGCCAACCTGAAGACGGCCATGGCGGCGCGGATTCAGAAGGCCCCGTGGATGAGCCCCGCGACCAAGACCGAGGCGCTGGAGAAGCTCTCCAAGATGCAGGTGATGGTCGGCTATCCCGACAAGTGGCGCGACTATTCGGGCCTGAAGCTGGACGTGAACGACCTCTACGGCAACGTCGCGGCCAGCCGGCGCTTCGAGTGGGCCTATACGCTGAGCGACCTGGGCAAGCCGGTCGATCACGGCAAGTGGGGCATGACCCCGCAGACCGTGAACGCCTACAACGGCGGGCTGGAGAACAAGATCGTGTTCCCGGCCGGCATCCTGCAGGCCCCGTTCTTCGACCCGGCCGCCGATCCGGCGGTGAACTACGGCGCGATCGGCGCGGTCATCGGCCACGAGATCAGCCACGGCTTCGACGACCAGGGCCGCAAGATCGACGCCAAGGGCCAGCTGCGCGACTGGTGGACGCCCGAGGACGCCAAGCGCTTCGACGCCCAGGCCGACGTGCTGGGCAAGCAGTACGACGCCTACGAACCCGTGCCCGGCTCGCACATCAACGGCAAGCTGACCATGGGCGAGAACATCGCCGACCTGGCCGGGCTGCAGGTGTCGCTGGACGCCTACCACGCCTCGCTGGGCGGCAAGCCGGCCCCGGTGATCGGCGGACTGACCGGCGACCAGCGGCTGTTCCTGGCCTTCGCCCAGTCCTGGCAGGAAAAGGCCCGCGACGACTCGCTCAAGCAGCAGATGGCGTCCGACCCGCACGCGCCTTCGTCGTTCCGCGTGGTGGGCCCCACCCGCAACGTCGACGCCTGGTACGACGCCTTCGGGGTCAAGCCCGGCGACACCTACTATCTGAAACCGGAAGACCGCTCGCGGGTCTGGTGACAACCAAAAAGGGCCGCCCCTCGGGGCGGCCCTTCTCTTTCAAGACGATCGCTAAGCGATGTGCTTGACCGGCACGTTCTCGACATGGGTGTTCAGATAGTTGAACCCGCCCGAGCCGTTCCACGACTTGTCAACCGACAGGGCCGCGGTGAACTTGGCCAGGAACGAGCCGATGGCCGGCGGCGGCACGCTGTAGACGAACTCGCCGCTCAGCGAGACCAACTGGTGGTTGGGCCCAAAGCCCGTCTGATAGATCTGGCCGCTGACCGGGAAGCGGTGCTGGCCCCTGTCGATCGCCTGGCTGATCTCGGCGATGCCGCTGACATGGCCCGAAGCGGCCTGGACGGTCAGCGCCAGATTGACGATCGGCGCGCCGGGCGTGCCGACCTTGCCGACCACCGCCTTGACGAAATAGAGGCCCACCGCGTCGTCCGCGGCCTTTTGGGTGTGAAGCGTACCGATGTCGTCAGCCATGATGCATCCTCCTGGTGTGGCGACCCTACCGATCACCTAGAGCGAGAGTGATACACTCTGGGGTTACGCACACCAGAAGAAACCTGAGCGCGTTATCGGATTTCCTAACTACCTATAGGCGCATTGAATCCGTGGACGTCCTATTCGTCGTGACGGCGCCCGAAACGAAAAGGCCCGGCCGTGACAAGCGTCGCGGCCGGGCCTTGCGGGTTGTTCAGAATTATTCCGCCGGGCGGATATTGGCTTACTCGCCGGCGGCGATCTGCCCACGGGCCAGGGCCAGCAGCTCGTCCATCTTCCGACGGACCTCGCCCTCGCCGACATTGACGCCCGAACCCTTCAGGTCGCCGGCGACCTTGCGCAGCACGTCTTCGTCACCCGGTTGTTCGAAATCGGACTTCACCACGGCGCGGGCGTACTCCTCGACCGTCGCCAGGCCCATCAGTTCGGCCGCCCATTCGCCCAGCAGGCGGTTGCGACGGGCGGTCGCCTTGAATTCCTGTTCCTGCTCCAGCGCGAACTTGCGTTCGAAACCCTGTTCGCGTTCGTCGAAGGTGGTCATGAAAGCCCCAATAGTCTCTGAGCCGGCTGCATATCCCGTGGCGAGCCGCCCGGCAATCGGAAGCAACGCCGCATCGGCCCAGATCCGCTCACAATCCCGCTCACAATCCCGCGGATCCGACTAGGGCTGTTTGCGCCAGGGGCCGCCTTCGGCTAGTTTCGAGACGACATTTTTCGTGAGCGGCCTTGAGTCGAACGCCGCGCGCAGCTATCCGCCGCGCGCGCTTTTCGTTTCTCCGGATAATTCCGGCCCGGTTTTCGGGACAAGGGGCGCGCCCGCAACCAGAAGGGCCTCGACGAGAGCCATGACGACCCGCCGCAAGAAGATCTACGAAGGCAAGGCCAAGATCCTGTACGAGGGTCCCGAGCCGGGCACCCTGATCCAGTACTTCAAGGACGACGCCACCGCCTTCAACGCCCAGAAGAAGGCCGTTCTCGAAGGCAAGGGCGTGATCAACAACCGCATCAGCGAGTACATGATGACTCGTCTGAACGCGATCGGCGTGCAGAACCACTTCATCCGCCGGCTCAGCCTGCGCGAGCAGCTGATCAAGGAAGTCGAGATCATCCCGCTTGAGGTCGTGGTCCGCAACATCGCCGCCGGCTCGATCGCCACGCGCCTAGGCCTGACCGAGGGCACGCCCCTGCCGCGCTCGATCATCGAATTCTACTACAAGGACGACAAGCTGGGCGACCCGATGGTCTCCGAAGAGCACATCACCGCGTTCAACTGGGCCGCCACCCAGGAGATCGACGACATGATGGCCACCGCCCTGCGCGTCAACGACTACATGAGCGGCCTGTTCAGCGCCGTCGGCATCACCCTGGTGGACTTCAAGATCGAGTTCGGCCGCGTCTACGAAGGCGACTTCAGCCGCGTGATCCTGGCCGACGAGATCAGCCCCGACAGCTGCCGCCTGTGGGACTCGACCACCAACGAGAAGATGGACAAGGACCGGTTCCGCCGCGACCTGGGCAACGTCATCGAAAGCTACACCGAGGTGGCCCGCCGCCTCGGCATCATGAAGGAAATGCCCACAGTCATCCAAGGCGGAGTGCACTGAGCGTGACCATGAAAGCCAAGGTTCAAGTGTTCCTCAAGCCCGGCGTCCTGGACGTTCAGGGCAAGGCCGTCGAAGCCGCCCTGCACGGCCTGGGCTGGGCCGACGTCTCGGGCGTGCGGGTGGGCCGCACCATCGAGTTCGACCTTACCCAGACCGACGCGGCCAAGGCCGAAGGCGAGGTCAAGGCCATGTGCGACAAGCTGCTGGCCAACACGGTCATCGAAAGCTACCGCGTCGAGATCGCCTGAGATAACGATTGGGGACATGCGCACGCGCATGTCCCCGTCCCGCTCCGAAGCGCCCTCCTCCGGGAGCGGCGCTTTTTCTTTGCGCCGCGTCTTTTCCGGCAAGCGTCGCCGCCCCATCTCCGCGTAACGACGATACGGGAGATGTCATGAGCGCGAAGTACGAACTGGCCCAGGTCAATATCGGTCGCCTGCGCGCGCCGGTCGATCACCCGATGATCAAGGACTTCTTCGACAACCTCGACCCGATCAACGCCGTCGCCGAGACCTCGCCCGGCTTCGTCTGGCGCTTGAAGGGCGAAGGCAACAATGCCAGCGACCTGCAGCCGTTCGAGGATCCGCTGATCGCGATCAACATGTCGGTCTGGACCGACATCCCGTCGCTGGGGGCCTTCGTCTATCGCAGCGGCCACATCCAGTTCATGCGCCGTCGCCGCGAGTGGTTCGAGCACATGGACCTCTACATGGTGCTGTGGTGGGTCCCCGCCGGCCATCGCCCGACCGTCGAAGAGGCCAAGGAAAAGCTCGCCTTGCTGGAGGCCAACGGTCCCACGCCCGAGGCCTTCACGTTCAAGATCCCCTTTCCGGCCCCGGACG
Organism: Caulobacter soli; assembly: GCF_011045195.1. GTDB lineage: Bacteria > Pseudomonadota > Alphaproteobacteria > Caulobacterales > Caulobacteraceae > Caulobacter > Caulobacter soli. The sequence continues at coordinate 3,505,103 of NZ_CP049199.1, forward strand.
AGGCGACCGTGGAGCCCGTGCTGGACGAGTGCGCCTAGCCGCGCGGCGGGGAATGCGCATGCGCGTGTCCCCGATCCAGCCTCCTCTGAACGCTTCGTCCCCGCGTGGCGTTGTTTCAGCAGGCTAGGCTGGGACAAGACGATGCGCGTGGGCCGCAGGGACTTCCTTCTAGGCTCCGGCCTGACGATGGCCGCCGGCCAGACCCTGGCGCAGCAAGCCACGCCGCCGACCGCCTATCCGAAACCCGACGCCTTGCCCGCCACGCCCCCGCCGACCGACTGGACCGCCGTAAAGGCCCAGTTCCAGACCGCGCCGGACGAGGTCAATATGAGCGCCATGCTGATCGCCACCCACCCGCTGCCGGTGCGCAAGGCGATCGACCAGTTCCGTCGCGAGCTGGACTGGCGGCCGGTGACCTATCTGGAGGACAACAACCGCCGCCTGCAGGGCTACAGTCGCGCCGCCGCCGGCCGCTACATGGGTCTGACCGGCGACCAGGTGGCCCTGACCGACAGCACGACCCTGGGCGCGGCCCTGGTCTATGGCGGCCTGAAGCTCTCGTATGGCGACGAGATCGTCACCACCAACCAGGACTACTACATCACCCACGAGAGCCTGCGCCGGGCCGCCCTGCGCAACGGCTCGGTGGTCAGGCGCATCGACCTGTTCGACAGCATCGAGACGGTGTCGGAGGCCGGCATGGTCGCCCGGCTGATGGCGGCCGTAACGCCTCGGACACGCGTCTTCGCCCTGACCTGGGTGCATTCCAGCACCGGCCTGAAGCTGCCGCTTCCCGCGATCTCGGGCGCCCTGGCCCAGGTGAACGCCACGCGCCAGGAGCCCGAGCGGATCATCCTGGCCGTCGACGGCGTGCACGGCTTCGGCAATCAGGACGCCACCCTGGCCAGCCTGGGCTGCGACATCTTCATGGCCGGCTGCCACAAGTGGCTGTTCGGCCCGCGCGGCACCGGGATCATCGCCGCCAACGCCCAGGGCTGGGCGCGGTTACGTCCCTCGGTGCCCAGCTATGTCGACAGCGCCGCCTGGACCGCCTGGATCAACAACGCGCCGCTGCTGGAGCATACCGACGGCCCGCTGATGTCGCCCGGCGGCTTCAAGGCCTTCGAGCACTTGTGGTCGATCCCCACGGCGATCGAGTTCCACGAGCAGATCGGCAAGGCCAGGGTCGCGGCTCGCACGACCGAACTGGCCGATCAGTTGAAGGCCGGGCTTTCACTGATGCCGCACGTTCGGCTGGTCACGCCGCGCGATCCGCGCCTGTCGGCCGGCATCGTCTCGTTCGACGTTTCGGGCCTGTCGACCGACGCCGCCGTGGCCCGCCTGCGCCGCCGCCGGATCATCGCCTCGGCCGCGCCCTATGCGATCCAGCACGTGCGCCTGACGCCCTCGATCATGAACTCGCCGGCCGAGGTGGATCTGGCCCTGGCGGAAGTTCGCGGCTTGGCGAGCGTTTAAAGGCGAAGCGGCGCTGACATCCTCCGCGAACGGTGCTACAGGCCCGCGCCATGAAAGCCGCCGTCGTCGTCTTCCCCGGTTCCAATTGCGATCGTGACTGCAAGGTCGCCATCGAGCGCTCCGCCGGAGCCCGCGTCGAGATGGTCTGGCACCAGGAGACGGCCCTGCCCGACGACCTGGACCTGATCGTCCTGCCCGGCGGCTTCTCCTACGGCGACTACCTGCGCTGCGGCGCCATGGCCGCCCAGAGCCCGGTGATGCGCGAAGTGATCAAGGCGGCTGACGACGGCGTCGCGGTCGTGGGCATCTGCAACGGCTTCCAGGTGCTGTGCGAGGCGGGCCTGCTGCCCGGCGCCCTGCTGCGCAACGAGAAGCTGAAGTATATCTGCAAGCCGGTGGCCCTGGACGTCGTCAACAGCCAGACCCGCTTCACCGCCAGCTTCGGCGAGCAGCGCTCGGCCGTGATGACCGTCGGCAACGGCGAGGGCAACTTCTTCGCTGACGCCGAGACGCTGGACCGCATCGAGGGCGAAGGCCAGGTGGTGTTCCGCTATCAGGACAATCCCAACGGTTCGGCCCGCGACATCGCCGGCATCATGAACGCCAAGGGCAACGTGCTGGGCCTGATGCCCCACCCCGACCGCTCGTTCGACCCGGACCTGGGCTCCGAAGACGGCGCCCTGCTCTTCCGCAGCATCTTCGCCAGCGCCTGACACGAACCGGGGGGTTCCGATGCGTCGCCTCGTGATCATTGGAACCGCTTTCCTCGCCGCGCTGTCGATGGCCGCCACGGCCCACGCGCAGGCTCAGCCCGTCCATTGCGACTATGGCGACTTCATCGAACAGGCGCTCACGAGCGGGGCCGAGACCTATGATGTCACGGTCGCGGGCCGCGCCTATTTCCGCAGGGACGGCGACGGCTGCCCCGCATCGGCTGTGTGCCAAGCCAAGAGCTACGTGATCGGCAAGGACCGGGTGCTGGTCGGCAAGATCGAGAACGGCTGGGCCTGCGCCTGGTACGGCGGAACCAGGCAGACGGTCGGCTGGCTGCGGGCCACGGACCTGGCCAAGGTCGCGCCGGCCCCGACCGCGAAGGTCGACTGGCTGGGCGACTGGTCGCGGGACGAGGACAGCACCGTCTCGATCACCCGCGACGCCCACGGCGGCATGCATGTCAAGGCCTTCACGGTCAACATGAGCCGCGCCTCCAAGCCCTCGGGCGGCTTCGAGGGCGCCCTGCTGGTGGAAGGCTTCAGCGCCCTCTATTCCGACTTCGATCCCAAGGCGGACGCCGACTACAAGGCTCAGTTTCCAGGTGAGCCCTCGCCGCCCGACTGCTCGGCCCGGTTTCGCCGTGTCGACCGCTACCTGATCGTCTCGGAAAGCGAAGCCTGCGACGGCGTCGGAGCCTCCCTCCAAGGCGTTTACGCCCGCTAGCGAGGCGACGCCGGACGTCGCCGCTGTAAGGTGACGTTACAGTGTAGCACTCCGCGAAAACCGCCCCTAAGGTGCCCGCCTCGTTTTGGAGGGCCATCCATGAGTCTCGTCACCACCCTGCGCGGCGCCCTGCTCGTCGCCGTCGCCATGACCGCCGTCGCCGGCGCGTCAGTCCACGCCCAAGCCGCTGGGCAGACCGCGCCGCTGACCCCGGACATCGACGGCAAGTACGTCGCGCCGCAGGCCGGCTACGACTACGACAAGCGCGTGGTCATGATCCCCATGCGCGACGGGACCAAGCTCTACACCGTGATCGTGGTGCCCAAGGGCGCCAAGAACGCCCCGATCCTGCTGACCCGCACGCCCTACAACGCCGCCAAGCGCACCGCGCGCAACGACAGCCCGTCGATGCTGGCCACCCTGGCCGAGGGCGACGGCGTGTTCGTCCAGGCCGGCTATATCCGCGTCATCCAGGACATCCGCGGCAAGTACGGCTCGGAAGGCGACTACGTGATGACCCGGCCGCTGAAGGGGCCGCTGAACTCGTCCGAGGTCGATCACTCGACCGACGCCTATGACACCATCGAGTGGCTGACCAAGAACGTGCCCGAGACCAACGGCAAGGTCGGCATGCTGGGCAGCTCGTACGAGGGCTTCACCGTGGTGATGGCCCTGGTCAATCCGCACCCGGCCCTGAAGGTCGCCGCGCCGATGAGCCCGATGGTCGATGGCTGGATGGGCGACGACTGGTTCCACCACGGGGCCTTCCGCCAGCCAAACTTCGACTACTTCACCGGCCAGACCACCAAGCGCGGCGCGGGCGACAGCGTCCAGCGCGGCGGCTATGACGACTACCAGACCTTCCTGAAGGCCGGTTCGGCCGGCGACTTCGCCAAGGCCCATGGCCTTGACGCCCTGCCTTTCTGGAAGAAGGTCAGCGAACACCCGGCCTACGACGCCTTCTGGCAGGAGCAGGCCCTCGACAAGACCATGGCCAAGCAATCCCTGACGGTGCCGACCATGTGGATCCAGGGCCTGTGGGACCAGGAAGACATGTGGGGCGCGGTGCACAGCTACGCCGCCGTCGAGCCCAAGGACGCGGCCAACGACAAGAACTACCTGGTGCTGGGCCCCTGGCGGCATAGCCAGGTCAATTACGACGCCTTCAACCTGGGCGTCTTCAAGTGGGACGGCGACACCGCCCTGCAGTTCCGCCGCGACGTGCTGCTGCCGTTCTTCAACCAGTACCTGAAGGATGGCGCGCCCAAGGCCGACACCCCGCCGGTGCTGATCTATGATCCCGGTCAGAACCACTGGGATCGCTACAAGTCCTGGCCGCAAGGCGGGACCAAGGCCCTGTACCTGGAGCCCAACGGCGGCCTGGCGTTCAGCGCCCCGGTGGCGGCCAAGGGTCCGGCGGCCTATGACGAATACGTCTCCGACCCGGCCAAGCCGGTGCCCTACATCCCCCGCCCGATGCAGTTCGGCGACCGCAGCCGCTGGACGCCGTGGCTAGTCACCGACCAGCGCAGCGTCGCCGACCGAACCGACGTGCTGAGCTACGTGTCCGAGCCCCTGACCGCGCCGCTGAAGATCGCCGGCGTGCCCAAGGTCAACCTGACCGCCTCGACCAGCGGGACGGACAGCGACTGGGTGGTGAAACTGATCGACGTCTTCCCCGACGAGGTCCCCAGCCAGCCAGAACTGGGCGGCTACCAGCTGGCCGTGGGCATGGACATCTTCCGCGGCCGCTATCGCGAGAGCTTCAGCGATCCCAAGGCGATCAAGTCGAACACGCCGCTGAAGTACCAGTTCATCCTGCCGACCGCGAACTACACCTTCCAGCCGGGGCACCGGATCATGGTCCAGGTGCAGTCCAGCTGGTTCCCGCTCTATGACCGCAACCCGCAGACCTTCGTGCCCAACATCTTCTTCGCCAGGCCGGCGGACTATGTGAAGGCCACGCAGCGGGTCTATCACGCGGGCGATACGGCCAGCTTCATCGAGCTGCCGGTAGTGGCGAACTAGTAAAAGGGCCGGAGGCTTTCGCCTCCGGCCCTCCTTCATTCACGGAGCGGGTCGTCGTCAGCGGTCGCGCCGCTGGTCGCCCTGGTTGGCCTCACCGCCGGGGTTGCGGCCTTGTTCGTTCTGCGGCTGGCGGCTCTTGTCGCCCTGCTGCTGCTGCTGGCCAGGGGCCTGTCGCTGCGGGTCGTTCTGCTGCTGTTGGGGATTACGGGTTTGGTCGCCCATGAGCGTTCTCCTTGTACAGCGCGCCAGGTTGCGCACGGTTAGGAAACGGCTCGGGAGTCACCCCGTTCCTAGCGCCAAGCTGCCTTAGTTCCGGCTTAGCTTTTGAATCTTCACCGGTTTCTGAATGATTTGCCCCTTCAGGTAAGGGTCGTCGGCGCTGCTGACCGTCGGCGCGTCGTGGATCTTTCGCACCACGTCCATGCCCTCGACCACCCTGCCGAACGCCGCGAAACCCTGGCCGTCCTTGTTGCGAGCGCCGCCGAAATCCAGGGCCGGATTGTCGCCGATGCAGATGAAGAACTCCGAGCCCGCCGTGCCCGGCTGATCGCGCGCCATCGAGATCACGCCGTCTGTGTGCAGAATGCCCGTGGCCTTTGTGGTTTCGTGAGCGATGGCCGGCAGGGGACTGTCGTCGCGGTTCAGCCCGCCCTGGATGACGCTGATCGTGGCGGGGTTGTTGTCGTTCTTCGGCGAGACCGTCCGATAGAAACTGCCGCCGTCCAGCAGATGCTGGTCGGCATAGGCCAGGAAGTTGGCCACGGTGATCGGCGCCTTGTCGGGATAGAGCTCGATGACGATCGGCCCCAGATCGGTGACCATCCGCACCCGGACGGGCGCGGCGCCAGCGGCGGTCAGCGGCAGGACGGCGGCGAGCGCGATCAGGTGGCGGCGGGAAATCATGGCGCGGCTCGCTTCACATCGGTGTGGATGAAGTCATTTCCCTTGAACAGCAACGGTTCGTCCAGCGACTTGGCCAGGGCGTAGACGAAACTGTCGCCATAGTTCAGCTCGGCGCCGTGACGGCTCTTGCCGTAGACCCGCCGCGCCTCGGCGGCGGCATAGGCCTGTTCAGCGGTCACCGCGACGATCTCGATTCTCAACCGAGCCAGGTCACGGTTCAGCAGCGCGATACCCGTCGTGGGGGCCATCCTGCGCATATAGACCTCTGCCGCTTCGACATAGGACGCCGCCGACATCAGCCGACGCTTGGCGCGCAGCAGCAGGACGTAGAACGCATCGCTTTCCGGTTCACGCAGAGCGATGGCCAGCAAGGCGGAGGTGTCGATGATCATCCGATGGGCTGACCGTGCTCGTCGTAGAGCTCGGCCTCGATCTCGCGCCAATCACGGGGGTCAAGAACGGGACGCGCGTCGAGTTCGGCGAAGAACGCCTGCTTGGCCGCCTCCTCGGCGTCGGTCAGGGCGAAAGGTTCTGAAAGCCTCGCCACCTTCTCGACCAAGGCCTGATGAATCGCTTCGGTCAAACTTTCCCCCGTGATGTCCGCGACTTGACGGGCCAGGGCTTCCGTCTCGGCGCGCTTGATGCTGATGCCCATTCTAGAACCACCTTTGACGTTTCTAGAATATAGCGGAATCCCCCGGGCCACGCTAGAAGGCCCGCCCATGAGCACCTCGACCTCCCCCGCGAAGTCCATGGCCGACACGGCCGCCGAATTTGGCCTCAAGCCGGAGGAGTACGCCGTCGTCCTCGACCGCCTGGGTCGCGAGCCCAACCTGGTCGAGCTGGGCGTGTTCTCGGTGATGTGGTCCGAGCACTGCTCGTACAAGTCGTCCAAGAACCAGCTGAAGAAGTTCCCGATCACCGGCCCGCGCGTGATCTGCGGCCCCGGCGAGAACGCCGGCGTGATCGACATCGACGACGGCGACGCCATCATCTTCAAGATGGAGAGCCACAACCACCCGTCCTACATCGAGCCCTACCAGGGCGCGGCGACGGGCGTGGGCGGCATCATGCGCGACGTCTTCACGATGGGCGCGCGGCCGATCGCCCTGCTGAACGCCCTGCGCTTCGGCGAACCCGACCACCCCAAGACCAAGCGCCTGGTCGACGGCGTGGTGGCCGGCATCGCCGGCTACGGCAACTGCGTGGGCGTGCCCACGGTCGCCGGCGAGACCAATTTCCACAAGGGCTACAACGGCAACATCCTGGTCAACGCCATGTGCGTGGGCCTGGCCGACGCCGACAAGATCTTCTACTCGGCCGCCCCCGGCGCGGGCCTGGCCGTGGTCTATTTCGGCTCCAAGACCGGTCGCGACGGCATCCACGGCGCGACCATGTCGTCGGCGGAGTTCTCCGAGGATTCGGAAGAGAAGCGCCCGACGGTGCAGGTCGGCGACCCCTTCGCCGAAAAGCTGCTGATCGAGGCCACGCTGGAGCTGATGGCCACCGGCGCCGTCGCCGCCATCCAGGACATGGGCGCGGCGGGCCTGACCTCCTCGTCGGTCGAGATGGCCGGCAAGGGCGGGGTCGGCATCGAGCTGAACATGGACATGGTGCCCCAGCGCGAAGAGGGCATGAGCGCCTACGAGATGATGCTCTCGGAAAGCCAGGAGCGCATGCTGGCGGTGCTGAAGCCCGGCCGCGAGCAGGAAGGCCACGCCATCTTCGAGAAGTGGGGCCTGGACGCCGCCGTCATCGGCTACACCACCGACACCGGCCGCCTGGTGCTAAAGCACCACGGCGAGACCGTCTGCGACGTGCCGCTGGCTCCGTTGTTCGACGACGCGCCGCTGTATGACCGCCCCTGGGTCCAGCCGACCCTGCACCCGCGCCTCGACCCGGCCAAGATCCCCGCCCCTACCGACTGGGACGCCGCCGTGCTCAAGGTGGTCGGCAGCCCCGACATGGCCTCCAAGCGCTGGCTGTGGGAGCAGTACGACCGCCACGTGATGGCCGACACCCTGGAAGACAGCGCCACCGGCTGCGACGCCGGCATCGTGCGCATCCACGGCAAGGGCAAGGCCATCGCCGTGACCAGCGACGTCACCCCGCGTTACGTCCAGAACGACCCCTACGAGGGCGGCAAGCAGGCCGTGGCCGAGGCCTGGCGCAACCTGACGGCCGCCGGTTCGCTGCCGATCGCCATCACCGACAACCTCAACTTCGGCAGCCCCGAAAAGCCCGAGACCATGGGCCAGATCGTCCGCGCCACCGACGGCATGGCCGAGGCCTGCCGGGCGCTGGACTTCCCGGTCGTGAGCGGCAATGTCAGTCTCTACAACGAGACCAACGGCGTCGCCATTCCGCCGACCCCCACGGTCGGCGCGGTGGGCCTGCTGGACGACTACGACCTGCGCATGGGCTTCGGCAACGTGGCCGAGGGCGACACCCTGGTGATCATCGGCGAGACCCACGGCGAGCTGGGCGCCTCGATCTATCTGCGCGAGATCCTGGGCCGCGAGGACGGCGCCCCGCCGCCGGTCGACCTGGCCCTGGAACGCAAGCACGGCGACTTCGTGCGCGGCCTGATCCCCACCGGTCTGGTCGCCGGCCTGCACGACCTCTCGGACGGCGGCCTGCTGATCGCCGCGGCCGATATCGCCCTGGCCAGCAAGATCGGCGTCACCCTGAACGCCACCAGCGCCGCCCACGCCCATCCTTACCTGTTCGGCGAGGACCAGGCCCGCTACCTGGTCGCCACCCCCGATCCGGACGCGGTGCTGGCCGCCGCCAAGGAAGCCGGCGTCCACGCCAACCTGGCCGGCGTGGCCGGCGGGAACGCTTTCGCCTCGACCGACCTTTTCTGCATCCCACTGGAAACCCTGCACGCGGCCCACGAGGCCTGGTTGCCGGGCTTCATGGGCGCGACCGCTTAAGGACCTCAGCATGCGTATGACCTCGATTCTGGCGACCGCCAGCCTGGCCCTGTCGCTGCTGGGCGCCTGCGCGCCGGCCGCCCAGGCCCCCGCCCCGGCCGCCCAAAGCGCCGACGCCTCGTGCGCGGCGCGCGGCGGCGCGATGCAGCCCGTCGGCCGCCTGCAGCGCCCGACCTGCGTCGTGCCCTATGCCGACGCCGGCAAGACCTGCTCGGACAAGGCCGACTGCCAGGGCGCCTGCATCGCCGATGGCAACGCCGAATCCCAAGGCGCGACGGCCGGCCAGTGCCAGAAGACCAACGTCCAGTTCGGTTGCTACGCCAAGATCGTCGGCGGCAAGTCGACGGGCACGATCTGCGTCGACTAGGCCACCGCGAACGCCGACTGCGGCGTCGCCCTTAGTCGGGCGGCGTCGCGGCCGGGCGGCGCGCCGAACAGGCGGGCATATTCGCGACTGAACTGGCTGGCGCTGTCGTAGCCGACGCTGAAGCCCGCGCCGGCCACGTCGCCGGGCTGGCTCAGCAACAGGGTTCGCGCCGCCTGCAGGCGCAACTGCTTCTGATATTGCAGCGGGCTCATGGCCGTGACGGCCTTGAAGTGGCGGTGGAACGAGGCCGGGCTCATGCCCGCCAGCCGCGCCAGATCCTCCACCTGCATGGGCGCGGTGAAATTGGCCTGCAGCCACTGAATCGCGCGATTGATCTGCGACAGACGGCTCTCGGCCAGGCCGATCTGCCGGACCATCGGGCCGGCGGGCCCTTGCAGCAGCCGCCACAGCACCTCGCGCTCCAGCATCGGCGCCAGCACCGGGATGTCGCCGGGCCGGTCGAGCAGGCGCACCAACCGCAGGATCGCGTCCAGCAGGTCCGGCCCCGCCGCGTTGACGGCCAGGCCGGTCGACGAACCCAGCGTCGCCAGGGCCGGCGTTTCCAGGATCAGGGCGGCGATCTTGGCCGGATCCAGGGCGATGGCCAGGGCCAGATACGGCGCCTCGACGACTTGGCCGCTGACCGGCAGCTCGACCGACACGGTCAGGAACTGGCCCGGGTCGTAGCGGAAGAACCGGTCGCCCAAGGCGGTGTTCTTGGCCCCGGCGACGATCAGGCACAGCAGGGGCTGGTAAACAATCGGCATGACCTCGGTCGTCCGGCTGGCCACGAACAGGGTCAGGCCCGAGACAGCGGTCTCCAAGGCGCCCTCGCGGCCATGACGATCGATCAGGGCGCGGATTTCAGTCAGCTGGTCCATGGCCTTTTTCATGCGCGCGATAGGGCCGGATCGGCAAGCGCACGGCGCCATGCTTGATCGGATCGTGCAAGAGGACGCGAGCATCGCCCTACCAGGACGCCGCCGATCGGGCGCTCAATAGCGCCACGGACAAGGAGATTTCCCATGAGCAAGATCTGGTTCATCACCGGCGCGGCCCGCGGCCTGGGCGCCGAAATTGCCAAGGCGGCCCTGGCCGCCGGCGACCGCGTCGTGGTCACCGGCCGTCGTCGCGAGGCCCTGGAGGCCACGTTCGGCCCCGACAGCGACAGCGTGCTGTCCCTGTCCCTGGACGTCACCCGCGAGGCCGACGCCGTGACCGCCGTCGACGCCGCCCTGGCCCGCTTCGGCCGCATCGACGTACTGGTCAACAACGCCGGCTACGGCAACCTGGGTCTGTTCGAGGAGACCACCGACGCCGAGGCCCGGGCCCAGTACGACACCAATGTCTTCGGCCTCTACAACGTCACCCGCGCGGTCCTGCCGACCATGCGCGGCCAGCGGTCCGGCCGGATCTTCAACATCTCGTCGGTCGGCGGTCTGGTGGGCGGCGAAGGCGGGTCGCTGTATTGCGCCACCAAGTTCGCAGTCGAGGGTTTCTCGGAATCGATCGCCCGCGAAGTCGCCCCGTTCGGGGTCCACGTGACCATCGTCGAGCCCGGCTTCTTCCGTACCGACTTCCTCGACGAAACCTCGGTCCGCTACGGCTCGCGCCAGATCGACGACTACGCCGAGATCTCGACCCAGATGAAGGCCTTCTGGGACGCTCGCAACCACGCCCAGGCCGGCGATCCGGCCAAGCTGGGCCGCGTGCTGATCGACCTGGCCGACCGCGCCGCCCCGCCGCTGCGCTTCGCCGCCGGATCGGACGCCTTGGCCATGATCGGCGGCAAGATCGACAGCTTGCGGGCCGAACTGGACGCCTGGAGCGATCTGTCGGTCACCACCGACGGCGACGACCTCCCCGCGCCGTCGGAAGCAACGGCCGGCGCCTGGCGCTGATACCAGAACGGGCCCCGGTCACTCCGCGGGCTGGGGCCCGTCGCCTTCAAGCGTCGGCTTGGGGGCCTCCAGGGCGGGCGCCGGATGGGCGTCGCGCCACAGGTCGCGCAGCCACTTCCAAAGCAGGGTCAAGATCATCGCTCCCTCCCAGGGCGGGTCTTCGGCTCTTTGCTCGCCTCGAACCTCCCCAGGACAAGGCGCGGCCAAGCCGGAAACCTACACCCGAAGGCTGAAAAGCCGCCACCGCAATCGTGGATCGGCGCCCGTTAGGGTCGCGCCGCCCGCCCTCGCGCGACCTGGGCCACGCGGTCCAGAACGAACGGCCCCGCGGCCGGCCCAGCGGTGTAGACGAAGTCGGGACTGTCCATCGGCTTGCCGCTGCGGCGGTCGACCAGGACAGGCTCGGCCGGCAGACCGGTGACCGCGTCGACCATATGGCTGGCCACGCCCTCTACCGCGTAGTGACGATTGCCGAAGGCCATCAGCGCCGTCATCACCGGGGCGAAGTCCCGCGCCAGGTCCGTCACCACGTATTCGTGGCGCAACGGGCGTTCCTGATAGGGCCGCCGCTCCAGAAACCCGGCCTCGACCAGGGCCGCCAGCCTCTGGGTCAGGATGTTGGGCGCCACGCCCAGGCTCTTCTCGAATTGATCGAATTTCGACAAGCCCTGCAGGGCGTCGCGCAGGATCATCAGGCTCCAGGTGTCGCCCACTCGTTCCAGCGTGCGGCCCACGGGGCATTGTCCAGGATCGAAGGCGCGTCGGGTCATGGCCTCAATATAGGCGATCGCTAGCAAATCGAAAGTTAGTCACTTGCATTTTGAAAGTCGTATCCCATTTCAGCCTCACGACGGACCAAGGGGCCCGCCAGCAAGGACGACAAGACCATGAGCAAGTTCAACATTCCCGGCACGGCCCTGATCACCGGCGCCTCCACCGGCATCGGCGCCACCTATGCCGACCGCCTGGCCCGTCGCGGCCATGACCTGATCCTGGTGGCCCGCGACACCGGCCGCCTGGGCGCCCTGGCCGCCAAGCTGCGCGGCGAAACCGGCGTCAAGGTCGACGTCATCACCGCCGACCTGACCAACAAGGCCGACCTGGCCAAGGTCGAGGCCCGCCTGGCCGACGACGCCTCGATCGACATCCTGATCAACAACGCCGGCGTCGCCCTGTCGGGCGCCTTCGTCGACCAGGACCTGGAGCGGATCGAGAGCATGATCCAGCTGAACATCGTCTCGGTGACCCGCCTGGCCCACGCCGCCGCCAAGGCCTTCGCCGCCCGCGACCGCGGCGCGATCGTCAACATCTCGTCGGTGGTGGGCCTGGCCCCCGAGCTGCAGATGGCCGTCTACGGCGCGACCAAGGCCTATGTGACCTACTTCACCCAGACCCTGCGCCTGCAGCTGAGCCCCAACATCCACCTCCAGGCCGTACTGCCGGGCGCCACCCGCACCGAAATCTGGGACCGCTCGGGCAGCGGCGGCGCGGAGTCGCTGGACCCGAACATGCTGATGGAGGTCGACGACCTGGTGGACTCGGCCCTGGCCGGCTTCTTCCAGGGCGAGCTGGTCACCATCCCGTCCCTACCCGACGCCGGTGAATTCGCGGCCTATGACGCGGCCCGCGCCAAGCTGCTGCCGAACCTGTCGCGCAGCCGCTCGGCCGCTCGCTATAAGGTGGGCGAACCGGCCTAGGCGATTGCTCCGCTGGCCGTCACGACATTGGCGCATCGCGACACTATCTATCGCGTGAAGACGACAGCGACCGGGAACGAACGCCGTTCCCGGTCGCTTGTCCGCCAACCGAGGAGACCGACATGGCCGCCATTCCGAACCTGGACGAGTTCATTCTGGAAGAGACCGCCGAAGGGATCTTCCTCACCGTCACCGGCGACGACGAACAGACCCTGAAGCTACGGGTCACGCTCGACGACCTGGAAGAGATCGTCGAGGTCATCGACGAGGTGTTCGGCCTGGAGGCGGATGACGAGGCGGAAGAGGAAAGCGCGGGGTAAGTTCCTCTTCCCCCTCTGGGGGAAGACGACCGCGAAGCGGTCCGTAGGGGGCAAGTGATCACCCCCTACACGCTGCCCGCTACGGCATCAGCACCGTGTCCACCACGTGGATCACGCCGTTGGACTGCAGGACGTCGGCGATGGTGATCATCGCCGAGCCGCCCTTGGCGTCGGTGACCTTCCAGCCCATGCCGGCCTTGCTGACCGTCAGCTTTTCGCCCTGGACCGTCGTCAGCACCGCCTTGCCGCCGTGGGCCATGGCGTTGGCCTTGAGGTCGGCGGCGGTCATCCGGCCGGCCACCACGTGATAGGTCAGGATCTTGGTCAGCGTGGCCTTGTTCTCGGGCTTGACCAGGGTGTCGACCGTGCCGGCGGGCAGCTTGTCGAAGGCGGCGTTGGTGGGGGCGAACACCGTGAACGGACCCGGGCCCGACAGAGTGTCGACCAGGCCGGCGACCTTCACGGCGGCGACCAGGGTGGTGTGATCCTTCGAGTTCATCGCGTTCTGGACGATGGTCTTGGACGGATACATGGCCGCGCCGCCGACCATCACGGTCTTCTCATGCATCATGGGCTTGGCCCCCATTTGAGCGAAGCTCGGGGCGGCCGAAAGGGTCAGCGCGCCGGCGACGGCGAGCAGCATGAACGTCTTCATTGGGGATGGCTCCGGGTGTTTCCTCGCCCCTGATCGAGGCTGATGGAGCTACGGGCGAGCGTCGCGGATAGACGCAGAATTTCGTCGCCACGTCAGGACGCCCCCTCCGTCGGGCTTCGCCCGCCACCTCCCCCGTTTCACGGAGGAGAGAGGCACCACATCCTCACCCGCAAAGCGGGGGAGGTGGCGCGCTGCGAATACGCAGCGTGACGGAGGGGGCGTCCCAGCGCGAAAGCCTACCGCCCCGCCGCCTTGTCGATCCCGTCCAGGTCGTCGTCCAGCGCCCGGGTCGCGGAGACCACGGTCGTCACGGCATGCTGGAAGAACGCCTGCGGCACGGTGGCGAAGTCGTCGGTAGGCTGGTGGTATTCGGCGTGGTCCTCGACGCCGAAATAGACCCAGGGAACGCCCGCCACGGTGAACGGCCCCTGATCGGACTGCTGGGTCCAGTTGTTCTCCTTGCCGTCGGCGTCGGTGTCGTGGCCCAGCTTCAACTTGACCGGCGCGGTCCTGGCCACGCCTTCCAAGACCGGCTTGAGCCACGGCTGCGGACCCGCGCCGCTGACATAGAGCTCGCCCTTGGCGTTCTTGCTGATCATGTCGAAATTGACGTTCAGCCCGATCTTGGCCAGCGGCACGGGCGGATCGGCGACGAAGGCCTTGGCGCCCTTCAGCCCGCTCTCCTCGCCGTCGAACGCCACGATCAGCACGGTGTGGCGCGGCGGCCTGGCCTTGAACGCCTCGGCCACAGCCAGCAGGCCCGCCACGCCCGAGGCGTTGTCGTCGGCCCCGTTATAGACCTGTCCCTTGCGGACCCCCAGGTGGTCGTAGTGGGCCGAGACCACCAGAACCTTGTCGGAGCTGGACGTCCCCTCGATCCGCGCCACCAGGTTCACGCCGGTGACCTCCCTGAAGGCGAGCTTGGGCTTGAAGGTGAAAGGCCGTTCGAACGCTTTGCCTTGCGGCTTCAACCCGATCTGACCGAAGCGCTTGAGGATATAGGCCCGCGCCTTGGCCCCGCCCGGCGTGCCGACGCCCCGGCCTTCCATGTCGTCCGCCGACAGGATGCGGATGTCGTACAGGGCGTGGACGCCGGGCTTCGACGCGGCGTGGACGGGGGCCGCGAACACCAGCGCGAGGGCGGAAACCAGGAGAAGACGCATACGGGACCTCGTTGATCTGACCTTCATGGCGTGCGTCGCCCCGATTTCGCAATGACCTCGTGGTCAGTCCTCACACCCAGGCCCCAACGGCCCGGGAACGCAACGTTTCCGCTGCAACGGGCATTTTCCGTATGCCCGTTCTTAAGGTTTACGAGGCATACCCAGACGGTGAGATTCGGAGTCAACCGCCGTGCCCATGTCCTATCCTGACCTCGAAGCCCGCCTGCATGACGCCTTTCCCGACGCCGAGATCGTGCTGACGGACCTGGCCGGCGACGGCGATCACTACAAGGCGCGGATCGTCTCGCCGGCCTTCCGCGGCCTGAATCGGGTCAAGCAGCACCAGATGGTCAACCGGGCGCTGGCCGACGTGCTGGGCGGGACCTTGCACGCCCTGGCGCTCGAAACCGCCGCCCCCACGGAGTAAGGCCATGCGCTATCGCCCCTTCGGAAGCGCGGGCGTGGCGGTCTCGGCGATTTCGCTGAGGCTCGAGGACCAGCCTCGCCTGCGGAGCTCGGACTGGCGCAAGCTGATCTTCGCGGCGCTGGAAAGCGGCATCAACAGCTTCGAGTTCGACGGCGTGTCACCAGCCCTGATCGAGGGCGCGACGGAGGCGTTCTCGACCGTCGAGCGGCGGCTGCTGTTCATCGGCTGGCGGCTGCGCGGCTCCAGCGACCGCGCGCTGCGAGCCCAGGCCGTCCACGACATGATCGACCAGGCCCTGGACCGCACGGGCCTGGGTCATCTGGACCTCGCCACGCTGGACGATCCGGATAAGAACGCCTTTCCCGCCGAGACCCTGGAACAGCTGAAGGCCCTATGCGGCGCGCGACTGATCCGGCTGCTGGGCGTGGCCGGAGCGGGCGACAACTTCGACGCCTATGTCGCCTCCGGCCAGTTCGAGGCCATGGCCACCCCGTTCAACCTGGCCTCGGGCTGGATCGAGCGCAATCGCGTGCGCGCCGCCATGAGCCGCGAGATGGCCGTCATGGCCCAGGACTACTGGCCGGACGTGCTGCGGGACGACGGCAAGCACGCCTTCCTGCCCAAGCCGTCGCTGTGGCGTCGCAAGACCGATCCGCTGGCCGATGTCGGCGGTTACGACTTCCTGCGCAACACCCCGGGCTGGACCGCCCAGCAGATCTGCCTGGCCTACGCCCTGACCGAACCGTCCCTGGCCACCGTCCAGGTCACGGCCAGCACGCCCGCCGAGATCGAGGCCCTGGCGGCGATCGTCGAGCGCGATCTGCCCACCGGTTGCGCCGCCCAGATCGAGATGGCGCGGTTCTCGGCCCAGGAGGCGGCGAAGGCAAAGCGTCGCGCCTGAGCCCCCCAAGGCTTGACCCGGAGGGGCGCGGCGCCTAGCTGAGAGCCTACGCCCAAGGATTTCTTCCATGACCGACGTCGCCTCCACCCCCGCCCTCGACTTCATCGCCAAGACCGTGGCCGAAAATCCCGTGGTCCTGTTCATGAAGGGCGTGCCGGATCAGCCCCGCTGCGGCTTCTCGTCGATCACCGTCCAGATCCTCGACCACCTGGGCGTGGCCTTCGTCGGCGTCGACGTGCTGCAGGACGACGAGCTGCGCCAGGGCGTGAAGACCTTCACCGACTGGCCGACCATTCCCCAGCTGTACGTCAAGGGCGAGTTCGTCGGCGGCAGCGACATCGTCCGCGAGATGTTCCAGTCGGGCGAGCTGAAGACCATGCTGGCCGAGCAAGGCCTCATCGAAGCTTGAGCCGGGTCTTCGTCCCACCCGGCGACGCCTATTCCCTGACCTTCGAACCGAAGGCGTCGGAGATCGACGCCAACGGCCACGTCAACAACGTGGTCTATCTGGCCTGGGCCCAGGACCTGGCCATCGCCCATTGGGACGCCTGGGCCACGCCCGAGGAGCGGGCGCCCTGGAGCTGGGTCGCCCGCCGCCACGAGATCGACTACCGCCGCGAACTGCTGCCGCATGAGATCGCCACGGGCTACACCTGGGTAGGCGAACTGAAGGGCCCGCGCTTCGAGCGCTATATCCGCATCGACGGCCCCGACGGCGAGATGTGCGCCCAGTGCCGCACCGACTGGGTGCTGATCGACATCGCCGCCAAGCGCCCGGCCCGCGTGCTGCCCTGGATGGTCGAGCGGTTCACGCCCAAGGGGTGAACTATCGCGGCCTGTTCACGGGATTGAGCACCGCCAAACGCCCCTGCCCCGACACGCCCAGCTCCTGATAGCTGAAACGCAGCGTCGTCGTCGTCGGCGCCCGTCGACACAGGTCCAGCCGCTTGCGCGCGAAAGCGACCGCCGGCTGAGGCCCCGACCGATCGACATAGAAGGTGAAGTCGTCCCGCTTCGTGCAGCCGGTGGAGGCCACCCTCAGGGTCAGCCCCGAGGCGTCGGCCTCGACGGCGCTCAAGGCCTCCAGCTCGGTCGCGTCTTGCCCAGGCCGCGCCACCAGCGTCACGCCTCCACGCCCCGCGCAGCCGCCCAGGGCCAGGAACAGCCCGGCGGCCAGCAGTCGGCGTCGGTCGAAGGTCATGAGCGCCTTGGCAAGAAAGGGAAACTGAGCCCTAGTTTGCCCACGGCTCAGCCGCGCGCAACCGACGAGACTCCGAGTGCTCCGCAAATTCGTTCTGACGTCCGCCTCCGCGCTTCTCGGCGCGCTCGTGACGCTGACCGCCTCTCCCGCCCTCGCCGCCGACTACAAGGCGCTCGACGCCGAGACCGCCCGGCTGATGGCGGCGGGCAAGATCCCCGGCCTGGCCTATGCGGTGATCGAGCACGGCAAGGTGGTCCACGTCAGCGCCCAGGGCTGGCGCAACCTCGACAGGAAGCTGCCCCTGACGACCGACACGGTCATGTACGCCGCCTCGATCAGCAAGGCGGCCTTCGCCCAGTACGTGCTTATGCTGGTCGACGACGGCAAGCTGGACCTGGACACGCCGATCAAGGCCTACCTGCCCAAGCCCCTGCCCGACTATCCGCGCTACGCCGACCTGGCCGGCGATCCCCGCTGGGAGACGATCACGGCGCGCCGTCTGCTGACCCATACCTCGGGCCTGGCCGACCAGCGGTTCTACGACCCGGATAACAAGCTGCGTTTCAATCTCGAGCCCGGGACCCGCTACGCCTATTCCGGCGAGGGCATCAACCTGCTGCAGTTCGTGATCGAGCAGGGCCTGGACCTGAAGGTCGGCGACGAGATGCAGCGGCGGATCTTCGCGCCGCTGGGGATGACGCGCAGCAGCATGATCTGGCGCGACGACTTCACCGGCAATCTGGCGGACGGCTATAAGGCCGACGGGTCGTTCGAGGGACATGACGCGCGCGGCAGCGTTAAGGCGGCCGGCTCGCTGGACACCTCGATCCACGACCTGGCCCAGTTGGCCGCCGCCATGGTCTCGGGCCAGGGCCTGTCAGCCAAGGCGCGGGCCGAGCGAACGAAGGCCAGCTTCCCGATCGTCAGCAAGACCCAGTTCCCGCCGTTCCTGATCGTCGACAATCCCGACAACGCCAGGATCGGACTTGCGGCGGGCCTGGGCGTGGTGGTGTTCGATGGCCCGCAGGGCCACGCCTTCTACAAGGGCGGCCATAACGACATCACCGACAATCAGCTGATCTGCGTCGAGCGCGGCCAGCGGTGCATCGTCCTGCTGAGCAACAGCGGCGTCGGCGCGCGGATCTTCCCGCCGCTGGTCAAGGCGGCGCTGGGCGATATCGGGATGCCGTGGACGTGGGAGTACAACCCCGTCCCGCCGGTCAAGGCGCCTTAGGCCGCCTTGGCGTCCAGGGTGTCGCGCAAACGGGCGGCGACGTCGCCCAGGGTGATGCGCGACAGGGCGCCGTCGACGTCGGGCTGGCCTTCGGCCGCCAGGGACGAGGCCAGGCCGGCGGTGAAGTCGGTGATGGCGGTGATGTGCTGGGCCAGCATGTCGACCATGTGCAGCTCCTGCATCACCTTCAGGCGCGCCTCCATCGGCACTTCCTCGAGGATCTGGCCCAGGGCGCTGTCCAGGTGACCGCACGACACCGCGGCGATCGACATCTCGGACGACAGAGCCTCCAGCAGGCCGACGATGCTGGTGGTCTTCTGAATTTCGAGCGTCGTGGTCATGGCTTTTCCCCCAAGCGTTTCCACTGGATAGCGCCTGGCGCCTTGTCGCATGGTTAAGGCCGGTGGAAACCGAGGCCGGAGTGACAGATTGTCGCGGCGGTCAGCTCCAGGGCCCAGGCTGACGGCTGGGACCCGCCGTTGGCACGGCCGTGCCGACCCGCGCCCGCGTGGCCTGGCTGACGCCCAGCCGCAGCAGGGCCTCGACCCGGTTGTGGGTGGCCGGGTGGGTCGAGAACAGGCTGTCCGCGCCCTTCCCCGACAGCGGGTTGATGATGAACAGGTGCGCCGTGGCGGGATTGCGCTCGGCTTCGTGGTTCACCGCCCCGCCGCGGGCATAGGCCTCGGTTTTCTCGAGCGCCCGAGCCAGCGCTCGCCCGTCGCCGGCGATCTCGGCCCCGACGCGATCGGCCTCGTATTCGCGCGAACGGCTGATCGCCATCTGCACCAGCATGGCGGCGATCGGCGCCAGGATGGCCAGGACGATGGTTCCGATCAGGCCGCCCGGCCGCTCGTCGTCGTCGCGCGAGCCGCCGAAGAAGAACGCGAAATTGGCCAGGGCCGAGATGGCGCCGGCGATGGTCGCCGTCACCGTCATGGTCAGGGTGTCGCGGTTCTTCACGTGGGCCAGCTCGTGGGCCATGACGCCGCGGATTTCGTCACGGTCAAGCAGGCCCAGAAGGCCCGTGCTGGCGGCGACGGCCGCGTGGGCCGGGTCGCGGCCGGTGGCGAAGGCGTTGGGCTGGTCGCTGTCGATCACCGTGATGCGCGGACGCGGCAGGCCGGCGCGGCGGGCCAGGTCCTCGATGTCGGCGACATAGGCGCGGACCAGCGGTTCGGGGTGGCTGGCGTCGACCTCGACCGCGCCATAGGTCCGCAGCACGATCTTGTCGGCGTTCCAGTACGAGAACAGGTTCAGGCCCACGGCGAACACCAGGGCGATCAGCATGCCGGTCGGGCCGCCGATCAGGTAGCCGGCCCCGACGAACAGCGCCGTCAGGCCGGCCAGGAGGGCGAAGGTCTTGAAGTGGTTCATGGCTCTTGATCAGTCGAAGATGTCGAACAGGTCGAAACGCTTCTTCTTGCCGTAGTGGCCCTGGCCGTGGTGACGGCGATCATCGTCGTGACGATAGTCATGGCGATCGGAACGCTCGCGCGGCCGCTCGTAGTCGGGGAGACGCGGCGTCGCCGCCTGGGGTTCGCCCCGCTCCATGGCCATCAGCTTTTCCAGCTCGCCGCGGTCCAGCCACACGCCCCGGCATTGGGGACACATATCAAATTCGACGCTGGCGCGCTGGACGGCCTGCATGGAGGCGTCGCAGTTGGGGCACATCAGAAGCGGCATTACGGGACCCTGTCCTGTTGATGGACGGGTGCTCCCGAAGCTGGATCCGGCGGTGGAGGGAGGGGGACAACCGGACCCAGACATCGAGAACACCCGATGCGGTCCGACATCACGAGTGCTTGCATCACTCGCCAGAGGGGCCCGGCCCGCTCTTGAAATCTAGGCGTCCTCGAAACCGGTTCAAGGGCCCAAAACGAAAAAGGCCCCGGATTTCTCCGGGGCCGTTCCGATCGTCTTCGAGGTCGACGCTTACGAAGCGTAGAATTCGACGACGAGGTTCGGTTCCATCTTCACCGGGTACGGCACTTCAGCCAGTTCCGGCACGCGGACGAAGGTCGCCGACAGGCCCTTGGCGTCGACGGTGATGTATTCGCAGAAGTCGCGTTCGGCCGAGGCCACGGCTTCCAGCACCAGAGCCATGTTGCGCGACTTTTCGCGAACGGCGACCACATCGCCGATCTTGACGCGGTAGCTGGCGATGTTGACGCGCTTGCCGTTCACGGTCACGTGGCCGTGGTTCACGAACTGGCGGGCGGCGAACACGGTCGGGACGAACTTGGCGCGATAGACGATGGCGTCCAGGCGCGATTCCAGCAGACCCACCAGGTTTTCAGCCGTGTTGCCCTTGCGGCGCGCGGCTTCTTCGTAGGTGCGCGAGAATTGCTTCTCGGTCAGGTTGCCGTAGTAGCCCTTCAGCTTTTGCTTGGCGCGCAGCTGCAGACCGAAGTCCGAAACCTTTTGCTTGCGGCGCTGGCCGTGCTGGCCGGGGCCGTAGGACCGCTGGTTCACCGGCGACTTCGGCCGGCCCCAGAGGTTTTCGCCCATACGGCGATCGATCTTGTACTTGGCGCTGTGGCGCTTGGACATAAGTCACTCTTTTAGTTCGATCCGGGCCGGCGCCCTCGAGAGGGTGCGATCTCAACGGCGGCTTCGGGTCATTCCGTCATGCGTTTTTCGCGCCGTCCGGCAAGCCGGCGGCGAGAAGGGGCGGTTTATGACGGAGGGCCGGCGGGGAGTCAACGGCCGGCGGCGACCGCGGTGTTCATCAGGCCCGGCGTGAACCGCGACAGCTTCCGCGCCACCTCGATCGGGTAGACGCCCATGGCCCTGGGACTATAGCCCTTCCAGCGCCCCACCCAGGGCGTCAGGTTGTCCAGCACGTAGGTGTTGTCGACCACCAGCACGGCGTGAGCCTGCTTGCCATAGCCGAACACGGCCAACTGCATGCGCGACGCGCTCCAGCCCAGCTGTTGCAGGACCCGGGCCTTGGTCAGGGCGAAGTCCTCGCAATCGCCCTTGCCGTCGGCGGGATCCTCCACCCAGACGTCGTCGACCCCGTAGTGGTCCAGATCGTTGGTCACCACGATGGCCTTGTTGGTTTCGCGGGTGACGCACTGCAGCTGCTTCTCGCCGGTCAGGGCCGCGCATCGCGTCGCGCGCGCCCTGGCGCTGGAGCCGACCATGTAGGCCGCCACCAGGAACCCGGCCAGCGCGCCGAAGCCCGCGCCGAACAGGAACGCCTTGCGAAGCGTCAAGCCCGCCACCGACGCTCTGGAGACGCGGCGCCCCCGAAGCAACCGCGATCGCTTTCTCCGAACACCGCCGAATTTCGTCGCGAATAACCTTGATGGAAATCGCGATCGTTCACTGAACAAAGCAACATGACGCGTCACCTCACTGCGGCGATGCTCACATTTCGATGTGTTATATTAAAGGCGAATGGCCAAGTTGCTTATTTAGCAACAATCTATGCCGTAAATCTTCAGGTATTTCGCGTATATACACAGAAGAATTCGATCGAATTCAGTATAAACCACCCCTTCAATTAACCATAAGCAATCTGCCCCTGCCTGTTAAAGCAGCCAGATTCGACATCGGAAAGAAGAGGTCTGGAGCGCCAGGCGAGCGCGCGACTTACAGCCGGGCGGCGTGCCAGGCCACATGCTCGCCGAGGAAGGTGGCGATGAAGAAGTAGCTGTGGTCGTAGCCGTCCTGGCGACGGACGGTGACCTTGCGCCCGGCCTTGGCGGCGGCGGCTTCGATCAGCTCGGGCTTCAACTGGCCTTCCAGGAAGCTGTCGGCCAGGCCCTGGTCGATGAGGATTTCGTCGAAGCTGGCGCCCGCGCCGTCCTCGATCAGGGCCGTGGCGTCATGGGCCCGCCAGGCAGCGCGGTCGGGACCCAGATAGGCGGTCATGGCCTTGTCGCCCCAAGGGCAGTTCAGCGGCGAGACGATCGGCGCGAAGGCGCTGACCGACTTGAAGAGGTCCGGGTTGCGCAGGGCGATCGTCAGGGCTCCGTGGCCGCCCATCGAGTGGCCGGAGATCCCGCGCCGGGACGGATCCAGCGGAAAGGCGCCGTCCACGGCCTCCAGCAGGTCTTTCGTCACATAGGAATACATCTTGAAGTGCGGCGCCCACGGAGCCTCGGTGGCGTCGACATAGAACCCCGCCCCCTGCCCCAGGTCGTAGGCCGGATCGTCGGCGACGGCATTCCCTTGAAGGTCTGGGCCGCGCGGCGAGGTGTCGGGCGCGACGATGGCCAGGCCGTGCCTGGCCGCGTGCTCGTAGACGCCCGACTTGATGGTGAAGTTGTCCTCGGTGCAGGTCAGCCCCGACAGCCAGACGAGATAGGGGAACGGGCCCTCCCCGTCGGGGGTCCAGACGGTGAACTTCATCGGCGTGCCGGTGCTGGCGCTGTCGTGCCGGCAGTAGCGGAGCGTGCCCCCCTGGGTGCGGTGGGCGTTCAGGACTTCAACATCGGACATTGGTCGGTTCTCGAAATCCTTCTGCCCTTGCGGGAGAAGGTGGCCTGCCCTCGGGTCGCGCGAAGCGCGCGCTCGAGGATAAACTCCGCAGGTCGGATGAGGGGTCGCATTGGCGGCGCCGTTCGCGGCTGAACCGACCATCAACCCCTCATCCGTCGCCTGCGGCGACACCTTCTCCCGCAAGAGGAGAAGGAAAAACTAGAACGTCACCACGGTCCGGATGCTCTCGCCCGCGTGCATCAGGTCGAACGCCTCGTTGATGCGCTCCAGCGGCAGGACGTGGGTGATCATCGGATCGATCTGGATCTTGCCGTCCATGTACCAGTCGACGATCTTGGGCGTGTCGGTGCGGCCGCGGGCGCCGCCGAAGGCCGTGCCCTTCCAGACCCGGCCGGTGACCAGCTGGAACGGACGCGTAGCGATCTCCTTGCCGGCCTCGGCCACGCCGATGATGATGCTTTCGCCCCAGCCGCGATGGCAGGCCTCCAGCGCCTGGCGCATCACCGTGGTGTTGCCGGTAGCGTCGAAGGTGTAGTCCGCGCCGCCGTCGGTCAGGGCCACCAGGTGGGCGACCAGATCACCCTGCACGTCTTTCGGGTTCACGAAGTGGGTCATGCCGAACTTGCGGCCCCATGCCTCGCGGTCCGGGTTCAGGTCCACGCCGATGATCATGTTGGCGCCGACCAGCTTCAGGCCCTGGATGACGTTCAGGCCGATGCCGCCCAGGCCGAACACGATGGCGTTGGCGCCCGGCTCGACCTTGGCGGTGTTGGTCACCGCGCCCACGCCCGTGGTCACGCCGCAGCCGCAGTAGCAGGCGGTCTTGAACGGGGCGTCCTTGCGGATGCGGGCCACGGCGATCTCGGGCAGCACGGTGTAGTTCGAGAAGGTCGAACAGCCCATGTAGTGGTGGATGGTCTGGCCCTTGTAGGAAAAGCGGCTCGTCCCGTCGGGCATGAGCCCCTTGCCCTGGGTGGCGCGGATGGCCGTGCAGAGGTTGGTCTTGCCCGAAAGGCAGCTTTTGCACTGGCGACATTCGGGCGTGTAGAGCGGGATCACGTGGTCGCCGACCGCCAGGCTGGTGACGCCTGCGCCCACCTCGACCACCACGCCCGCGCCCTCGTGACCCAGGATCGAGGGGAACAGGCCCTCGCTGTCCAGGCCGTCCAGGGTGTAGGCGTCGGTGTGGCAGACGCCGGTAGCCTTGATCTCGATCAGGACCTCGCCGGCCTTGGGGCCTTCCAGGTCGACCTCGACGATCTCCAGCGGCTTCTTGGCCTCGAAGGCGACGGCGGCGCGGGTTTTCATCGGTCAGGTCTCCGGATTCTTTGTGCGCCCTGTCGTACGCCGGAGCCGGTCGCGCGATAATCCCGAACCGCGCAAAACATTATTGCACTAATGGGACAATCGTCGCATCACCGACCCATGAGCCGATGGGACGGGATCGACGAGTTCGTGGCGGTGGCCGAGGCCGAGAGCTTCAGCCGCGCCGCCGCCCGGCTCAATCTGTCGACCTCGGGCGTCAGCCGCGAGGTGGCGCGACTGGAAGACCGGCTGCAGACTCGCCTGCTCTATCGCACCACCCGCCGGGTCAGCCTGACCGACGCGGGACGGCTGTTCCTGACCCGCTGCCGCGCCCTGATCCAGGAGCGCGACCTAGCCATGCAGATGGTCGGCGAGGACGAGGGCGAACTGAAAGGCCAGCTTCGGATGACCTGCGCCTCGGCCTATGGTGAGCGCTACGTGGTGCCGGCCGTAAACGCCTTCGCCCTGGCCCACCCGCGACTGTCGCTGGATATCGTGCTGGATGACGGGATCCGCGACCTGGTCAGCGACGGCTTCGACCTGGCCATCCGCTTCGGCCGGCTCAGCGACAGCCGGCTGATCGCCCGGCGCCTGGCCTCGCGCACCCGCCGCCTGTGCGCCGCGCCGGCCTACCTGGAGCGGGCGGGCGCGCCGCAAAGCCTGGCCGCCATCGCCGACCATGCCTGCGTCGTCGGGGCCAGCGAGACCTGGACGTTCAGCGACGCCGGCCAGGAGACAACGCTGCGGCCGCGCGGCCGGTGGCGCTGCAACAGCGGTCAGGCGGTGCTGGACGCCGCCCTGGCCGGGCTGGGCCTGTGCCAACTGCCCAACTTCTATGTCGACGCGCCGATCGCGGCAGGAACGCTGATCCCGCTGATGGAGCGCCACCGCCCGGCCGACGAAGGCGTCTGGGCGGTGTATCCGCACCTGCGCCACCTGCCGGCCAAGGTGCGGCTGCTGGTGGAGCATCTGGAGGCGGCGCTGAATCCCTCTCCCCTCGCTGGATAGGAACGACGCACGCCGCCTAGAACGTGAACCGCGCCCCACCGCCGACCACCAGGCCCTTGCCTTCCGACCGGCCGCGCAGCGACAGGTTCATCGGGAAGGCCGTGCCGTCGTACAGCACCTGATCGCTGTGGATCACGCTGTCCTTCAGCTTGATGTAGGCGGCGCTGAGGTCGAAGTGCATGCCCGGCCTGGGCGTGACCGTCGTGCCCACGCTGTAGAGCTTGCGGTCGCCGTCCGGCACGCGCGGGTCGCGATAGAGGTCGTTGGTTGGGGTCGGGTCCTTCTGGGCGCCGGCCCGCACGGTCAGCCAGTTGGTGACGGCGAAGTCCAGGCCGACCGCCACGTTGGTGGTGTCCTTGTAGAACTCGTGGACCGTGATCTGGTCGGGCAGCAGCGCGCCGGGCAACAGCTGGCCCGCGCCCTTCAGGTCGACGCGGACGTTGTCGAAGTCGCTCCAGCCGAAGCGCTGGACCTGGGCGTGCAGCGCCAGGCGGTCCATCGGTCGCACGGTGATCCCGCCGGTGGCGATCCACGGCAGGTCGAAATTGGTGGTGGCTTCCTGCTTGCTGGTGACCAGGGCGAACGGGCCCTGGAAGCCGTAGATGGTCACGTCGCCGTCCAGGTGGTGCTTGTAACCCGAGCGGTAGCTGCCGCCGACGGTCACCCACTTGGCCGGGCGCAGCTGGGCGCCGGCGTTCCAGCCGAAGCGCGTGTCGCTGCCCTTGACCTCGATCCGGCCATCCGGGAACGGCGCGATCAGGTCGGGGCCGTTCTGGCTGAAGGTGGCGTCGAAATAGTCGACATTGCCGCCGCCGCCGACGCTGAGCCAGTCGGTCACCCGCATCGAGACGGCGGTCTGCAGGTTGATGTTCAGGAACCGCGACTTGATCGCGCCGTAGCGCGTCCAGCTGTCGCCGTCATAGGTGGTGATGGCGTTGAACGGGGCGTTGATGCCCAGGCCCACCGAGATGCGGTCGGTGACTGGCATGGCGAAGGCGAAGTTGGGCACGATCGACTTGGGGATCGGGTCCTTGGCCACGCGATTGCCGCCGACGGGCTGGGGCGGAAGCAGCGCGATGTTGGGCAGGCTGTTCAGCGTCGGGATCAGCACCCCGTTGGTCAGGCCGGGCAGCACGCCGCTGAGCAGACCGGTGACGCCGTTCGGCAGGCCCGGAATCGGCGTGCCCAGCAAAGTGGGCACGTTCAGGGTCGGACGCTGCAGGGTCGAGCCCTCGTCGGTCACGGTGCCGGTGACGAACACGCCCGAGGCGCCGGTATAGACCTCCTTGCCCTCCAGCCGGCCGATGGCCGCCGGATTCCAGAACATCGCCTCCGCGCCGGTGTCGGTGACCTCGCCCGAATAGGCCCGGCCCGCGCCCTTCACCGACTGTTCCTGGATGTAGAACGCCCCCGCCGCCGCGCTCGAGGCGCAGACCATCACGCTCCCGGCCACGCCCAAGGCGAGCCAGGTCCGAAGACCTTTGATCACGGTTTCCTCCCTGTCGGCCAACCGACACTGGCCGTCTTGAGCCCGAAACGTGACCAGGGAGAATTTGGTTCCGACTAGGTTTCGGAGCCGCTTTCGTCTTTCGTTTTGGACGCTTCGGCGCCCTTGCGGGCCTTCTGCTCGGCCAGCTTGGCCAGCACCCGGCCGCGTCCCTTCGACAGGGCGGTGACGACGCCGCGGAAGGTGCGCACCTCCTGCTCGGTCAGCCGGGCCCGGGCCAGCGGGGCGCGCAGGTTGCGGACCATCGACGGCTTCTTCTCGGGCGGATGGTAGAAGCCCGCCTTCTCCAGCTCGTCCTCCAGCTGACCGTACAGGCCCAGAAGGCTGGACTGGTCGGCCGGCTCGGCGACGTTGTATTCGAACCGCGACCACGGCCGATCGTCGACCGTCATCTTCCATTCGTAGGCGTTGATCGACACCGCCTGCGCCAGGTTCAGCGACCGGAAGCGCTCGTCGATCGGGATCGAGACGATGGCCTGGCACAGGGCGATGTCGTCGGTCTCCAGCCCCGCCCGTTCGCCGCCGAACAGCAGGCCCACCGCATAGCCCTGGGCGACGTCGGCGGCCAGGTGGCCAGCCGCCTCGCGCGGGGTGTAGACCGGCAGGCGGGTCTCGCGCGGTCGGGCCGTGGTGGCGAACACCAGCTTCAGGTCGGCGATCGCCTCTTCCAGCGTGTCGAACACCTTGGCGTTGTCCAGCGGCCAGGTGGCGCCCGAGGCGCTGGGCCAGGCCCGTTCCTGGGGCCAGCCGTCGCGCGGCTTGACCAGGCGCAGGTCCTCGAGCCCGAAATTGGCCATCACCCGGGCGACCGCGCCGATGTTTTCGGCCAGTTGCGGGTGGTTCAGGATCACGCAGGGCGGGAGGTGTTTCGAGGTCATCGCCACCCTTTGCCGCCGGACCGGCGCGCGGTGCAAGCCCCACAATGGCGGTTCGTGCGTTTAGCCACGGTCCAGCTGACCCGAGACCGACATGTTCAAACGCGCCGCCGCCCTTCTCTTGACCCTCGCGTTGGCGAGCTGCGGCGAGCCGCCGATGCTGGGCCAGACGGACCCGCTGTTCGACCGGGCGAAACTGACGGCCGACTTCCAGCCCATCGCCAACCGCGTGGCGCCCGGCAATCTGGGCGTGGCGGTCGAGGACCTGGGCACCGGCCAGATCATCTCGTTCAACGGCGAGAAGCGCTTCCCGATGCAGGGCGTGTTCAAGGCCCCGCTGGGCGCGGCGGTGATGGCCGAGATCGAGGCCAAGCGGCTGAAGCTGGACGACACCGTGCTGATCGAGGACGTCGATCTCTCCCCGCCGCCCAGCGCCATCGCCGACGCCTGGCCGGGGCGCAACACCTACACCATCCAGGAGCTGCTGGAACGCGCGGTGGGGCAAGGCGACAACACCGCCGCCGACGTGCTGATGAAGCGGGTCGGCGGCCCCGGCGCGGTCACCGCGTGGCTGCAAGGTCGCAAGGTCATGCACCTGGACGTCGACCGCTACGAGCGGCAGATCCAGCCCGACAGCTTGGGCCTGGCCTCGTTCCGCGCAGGCTGGAAGGGCGAGGCCGCCTATCGCGCCGCTTTGAACGCCGTGCCCGCCGCCGATCGCCGCCGCGCCACCCTGGCCTATCTGGCCGACCCGCGCGACACCGCCACGCCGCTCGGCGCCCTGCGCTTCCTGGAGGCCCTGAACCAGGCCGAGCTGCTGGAGCCGGAGTCGCGACGCGTGCTGGGTCGGATCACCGGCCAGACGACCCTGGCCCCGAACCGTCTGCGCGCCGCCCTCCCCGACGGCGCCCGCCTGGCCCACGTGCCCGGGACCGCTCGCACTGACCTCGACTTTACCCCGGCGGTCAACGATATCGGCGTCTACACGCTGAAGGACGGCCGCAAGTTCGCGGTCGTGGCGTTCGTGTCCGGCTCGGCGTTGAGCGTGGCCGATCAGGAAAAGGCCATCGCCGACGTAGGGCGCGTGGTCATCAAGGCGGCGAAGTAGAAGACGGCGACGGCGTAACCCCTCACCCTCCCACGCTTTCAGCGCGGGCCCCTCCCTCTGGGAGAGGGTCGCCTCTGCCCATCCGCGTTCGCGCCAGGGCCTCCAGCAACTGAGCCGGCCGAACCGGCTTGGACAGGTGGAGGTCGGCGCCGGCGGCCTTGGCGGCCTGGATGTGTTCTTCCATGGCGTTGGCGGTCAGCATGATCAGCAGCACCGGAGGCGCGCCGGCGGCGGCTTCGCGTTCGCGGATCAGGCGGGTGGCGGTCAGGCCGTCCATCACCGGCATCTGCATGTCCATCAGGATCGCGTCGAACGCCCCCGGCGTGAAGGCGTCCAGCGCCGCCTGGCCGTCCTCGACCATGGTCAGGGCCACGTCGAAGGGCTGGAGGATGATCTCGACCACCTTCTGGTTGGTCGGATGGTCCTCGGCGACCAGCACCCGCAGACCTTCCAGCGAGATCTCCTCCTCCTCGTCGAAGACCTCGTCCTCGACGGCGCGCACATGCTCCAGCGGCAGGTCGACCTGGAAGATCGCCCCCCGGCCCAGCACGGCGCGGGCGTCGATGCGGCCGCCCATCATCTCGGCCAGGGCCGCGCAGATCGACAGGCCCAGGCCCGTGCCCCCGAACTGGCGGGTGATCGACTGGTCGGCCTGAACGAAGCGCTTGAACAGCCGCCGGCGCACGGTGTCGTCGAAGCCGACGCCGGTGTCGCTGACGATGAAGCTGAGCCCGTCCTCGGCCCGCTCGACGCTCAGCGCCACTTCACCGATGGCGGTGAACTTCACGGCGTTGGCCAGCAGGTTGTTGAGGATCTGGCTGATGCGCCCGCCGTCGCCCAGATAGCTGCCCGACAGGCCCGGCTGGATCGACCATTTAAAGTCCAGGGCCTTGGCCTCGGCCGAGGCGCGGTGCAACTCGGCGACGCCGCCGACCAGGGTGGCCAGGTCGAACGGAGCCTGGGTCAGCTGGAACTGGCCGGCCTCGATCTTGGAGACGTCGAGAATGTCGCTGAGCACCTGCTCCAGCAGGCGCCCCGACGAGGTGACCAGGGCCGAAAGCTCGCGACGGCGCTCCGGGTCGGTCTCCTCGGCCAGGCGGTCGCCGATGGCGATGACGCCGTTCAGCGGCGTGCGCAGCTCGTGGGACATGTTGGCCAGGAACACCGACTTGGCCTGGTTGGCGCGCTCCAGCTCGATGGTGCGCTCGGCCACGCGCTCCTCCAGCGACCGCAGTAGCTCGATATTGCCGTCGCGCTGGCTGCGCAGGGTGCGGGCCAGGGCGCCGATCTCGTCGGTGCGGTCCTCGATGGGCTCGGCCTCGGCGGCGGCGCCGGTGCGGTGGGCCTCGGCCAGCACCCGCAGCGGCCGCTCGACCGTGTGGCGCATTACCCGGTAGAGCGCGGCCACCTGAATGATCACGCCCAGCACGCCGAACAGCAGCACCCACGAGGCCGTCTTGACCGCCGACCACACCAGGTCGTTCGACGGGAAGCTCATCAGGAAATACCAGTCGGGCTCCTTGAGCCGGCCAAAGGCGATCACCCGGTCGCCATTGCGCAACGCGCCGGCCTCGGCGCCGCCCGCGCGGATCTGGCGGACGACCTCGGCCACGCCCTCCTGGGTCTGGGCCCGCACCAGGGTCTGGACGTCGACGACGCCGTTCTTGGCCAGGCCCGGGGCGGCGATCAGCTCGCCGTCCGACGAGACGATCATGTTGCGCCCGCCCGGCAAGGCGTCCTCGACCGCCCGCAGAAGGTAGGAGTCCAGCGACAGACTGGTGCCCCAGGCGCCCAGTTGCTTGCCGTGATAGTCGAAGGGCGTCATGCAGGCCGAGTTCAGGCCCCGACCGCTGGGGTCGGACAGCAGCTTGCGCAGCTTGGTGCACCGCATCACCCGCTGCGGGTTCTGCGGCGGCAGGGTCAGCAGGGTCATCTCCTCGCCGCTGACGTCGAAGCTCGGCGGAGCCTTCTGGCGATAGTACATCAGCCGGTCGGGACGCTTGGGCCCGAACATCACCAGCCGGGTTTCCGGCGTGAAGAAATAGAAGTTGTCGTAGCGGTTCAGCTCGGCCTCGCCGGTGTGCGAGACCACCTGGGTGACGGCCAGGAACAAGCCCTTCTGCTGCTGGGTCAGCTTGTCGGCGTCGCGCAGATAGCCGCCGATCCCGTAGGTGTAGTCACCGTCGACCACCCCGCCGTCGTAGAGCGCGTCGGCCGTGCGGCGCGTGCCATCGCTGCGCTTGGGGAACTGGGCGTCGAATTCGCGGTCGATCGTGCTGGGGTCCATGGCCTGCAGCCGCCGGGCCAGGGAATCGGACGCCGCCTCGTGCACGCGCACCAGGTCGGAGAACAGGCGGTCCTCGGTCTTGACCCGCTCGGCGACATATTCGGTCAGATGACGCATCTGGGCGTCGGCGGTGGCGCGCTGCACGAAGACGAAGGTTACGGCCGTGGCGACACCCGTCACGGCGATGGACAGGATCGCGACGATCGCCAGCAGTCGCCGCGCGAGCGGCGAAGTGACGTCGGCTATGGCTGCCCGCTTCTTCACGCCCCGTTCGTACCCCCACAAGCCTCAACAGAGATTTACACGCAGATCAAAGACTTACACCGCATCTGCGGCTTCCGCACGACCTCGGCTTTCCCCCCGGCTCGCAACAGTCTATAGGCACGCCGTCCGCGCCGCTCCCAGGCCCTGTGCGCCAAAGAGTCACAGGCGCGCCACCGCGAGAGGAAAGACCCCGCAATGGCCAAGATTAAAGTCGCCAACCCCGTCGTCGACATGGACGGCGATGAAATGACCCGGATCATCTGGAAGCTCATCAAGGATAAGCTGATCTTCCCGTACCTGGACCTGGAGCTCGACTATTTCGACCTGAGCGTCGAAAACCGCGACGCCACCAACGACCAGGTCACGATCGACGCGGCCGAGGCGACCAAGAAGCACGGCGTGGCCGTGAAGTGCGCCACGATTACTCCGGACGAGCAACGCGTCACCGAGTTCAATCTGAAGAAGATGTGGAAGTCGCCGAACGGCACGATCCGCAACATCCTGGGCGGCGTGATCTTCCGCGAGCCCATCATCTGTCAGAACGTGCCGCGCCTGGTGCCGGGCTGGACCCAGCCGATCATCGTCGGCCGCCACGCGTTCGGCGACCAGTACAAGGCCACCGACTTCCTGTTCCCGGGCAAGGGCACGCTGTCGATCAAGTTCGTCGGCGACGACGGCCAGACCATCGAGCACGAAGTGTTCAAGAGCCCGTCGGCCGGCGTGGCCATGGGCATGTACAACCTCGACGAGTCGATCCGCGACTTCGCCCACGCCTCGTTCGCCTACGGCCTGGGCCGCGGCTATCCGGTCTATCTCTCCACGAAGAACACGATCCTGAAGGCCTATGACGGCCGCTTCAAGGACATCTTCCAGGAGATCTTCGACGCCGAATACGCCGACAAGTTCAAGGCCGCCGGCATCCACTACGAGCACCGCCTGATCGACGACATGGTGGCCTCGGCCCTGAAGTGGTCGGGCGGCTATGTCTGGGCTTGCAAGAACTACGACGGCGACGTGCAGTCCGACATCGTGGCGCAGGGCTTCGGCTCGCTGGGCCTGATGACCTCGGTGCTGATGACTCCGGACGGCAAGACGGTGGAAGCCGAAGCCGCCCACGGCACCGTCACCCGCCACTACCGCCAGCACCAGAAGGGCGAGTCGACCTCGACCAACTCGATCGCCTCGATCTTCGCCTGGACCCGTGGCCTGGCCCACCGCGCCAAGCTGGACAACAACCAGGAACTGGCCGACTTCGCCCACACTCTGGAAAAGGTCTGCGTCGACACCGTCGAAAGCGGCTTCATGACCAAGGACCTGGCCCTGCTGGTCGGCGACAAGCAGTCGTGGCTGACCACCGAAGGCTTCCTCGACAAGATCGACGAGAACCTGAAGAAGGCGATGGCGGCCTAAAAGCCCCTTTCGCGAGCTCAGAAGACGACGCCCTCCGGTTCACGCCGGAGGGCGTTTTCGTTCCGATCAGCCTCATGAAACGGAGCCGTACGACCTGATCCTGAAGCCGGACGCGTCGAACCGGTGCGACATAGTGACCACCGCTTGTCCGCCGTCTGACGTTGCACCGTGTGGTCGACAAGCTGAGCCCTACAAAACTAAAACGAGCATTACCCTTACACCCTATGGTTTTGAAGCTTGGCGGTCGGCGAACACCGATATCCTCAAGCGGCGCATTGCCGCAGGGCGAGTCCGAAAAGACCTCACAACTGTGCGGCGAGGCGCCGCACCCAAGTCCTAACCCCTATTAATCACTCGGCAAGAGCGAGCGCACATCCCTAGAGCGTAGTCCGCGTAAATCCGCGCGAGCTGGGCAATGGGGTGCGCTATGCAAAAAGCATACGTTTCAATTTTCGCGACCGCAGTACTTGCAGCGCTTGGTATCGCTACCGCCGCCAATGCGGCGACGGCGAGCAGTTCATTTCAAGTCAACTTGACCATTCAAGGCGAATGCAAGGTCCAGTCGGCTTCAAATGTGAACTTTGGGACGCAAGGCGTCATCGACGCCAATATCGACACCACCAACGCCATCGGCGTGCAGTGCACCAACTCCACCCCCTACACCGTCGCCCTCAGCGCGGGCGCGGGCACGGGCGCGACCGTCGCCGCCCGCAAGATGACCAGCGCCGCCAACGACACGGTGTCCTACGCGCTCTATCGTGACGCGAGCCGCACCCAGCTGTGGGGTGTCACCCAGAACGTCGACACCGCGGCCGGCACCGGCAACGGCGGCGTGCAAACCTACACGGCCTACGGACGCGTGCCCGCCCAGTCGACCCCCGCCATGGGCGCCTATAGCGACCTGGTGTCGGTGACGATCACCTACTGATGACCCGCCGCCCGCTCCTCGCCGCCGCTCTGATCGCTCTGATGGCCTCGGCCTGGGACTTCAGTCCCGCCGTGGCCTCGACCCTGCGCGTCAGCCCGGTCGGCCTGGACCTGCCCTCCGGCCAGAACGCCGCCACCCTGAACCTGTTCAACGACGACGCCACGCCGCTGAACGTTCAGGTGCGAGTGTTCCGCTGGCGCCAGGTGGACGGCAAGGACGTACTGGAACCGGCGAGCGGCGTGGTCGCCAGCCCGCCCATCTCCAAGGTCGCGCCCGGCGCGGCCCGCACCATCCGCGTGGTGCGGCTGGACCCCAAGCTGCCCGAGAAGCAGGAAGCCTATCGCCTGATCGTCGACGAACTGCCGCCGCCGCTCAGCGACAGCGGCCGGCAGGTCACCCTGCTGATGCGCCACTCCATCCCGCTGTTCTTCGCCGCCTCGGCCGACAAGGCCAGGGTCGAATGGCGACTGGACGGGCCCAAGGACGGGCCGGCCCTGACGGCGATCAACACCGGCGGCCGGCACCTGCGCGTCTCGAACCTGAAGGTCGTCGACGCGGCCGGCGACGTGCTGGCCGAACGCAAGGGCCTGGTGGGCTACGCCCTGCCCGGCTCGAAGATGACCTGGCCGACCGGCCCCTTCGCGCCCGCCCCCGGCCTGCGCCTGGTCGCCGACACCGACGTCGGACCCATCGATGCGCCGCTCGCGGGCGATTGAGGCGGCGGTGCTGATGATGGCCGCCGCCACCCTTCGCGCCCCCGCCCTGGCCCAGGACATCCCGCCGCCCGCCGCGCGTTCGGCGGCGAGCGTCGAGGACCTGCAGCTGGAGGTCTGGATCAACGACCGCGACACCGGCCTGGTGGCCTCGGTGACGCGCGAGGCCGACGGCCGCCTGCTGATGACCCCCGACGAACTGCGCGCCGTCGGCCTGGCCGCGCCACGTCGGATGGAGCCTGTCGACCTGGCCGTCTTGCCCGGCCTGCGCGCGACCTATGACGAAGACGGCCAGCGCCTGATGGTCGAGGCGTCCGGCGTCGGCCTGATGACCCAGCGCTTCGACCTGGGACCGCCGGGACTGGACGGCCTGGACGCCCGCCAGGACTTCGGCGCCGTCGTGAACTACGCCCTGACGGCCGACGGCGGCCAGAACGACAAGGGCCAGACCCCGCGCCTGGGCGGCCTGGGCGCGGCGGTCGAGGCCCGGCTGTTTGGCCGGTTCGGCACGTTCGAGTCGGCCTTCTCCGGCGCCTACGCCTCCGGCCAGACCGACCTGGTGCGCCTGGACACCACCTGGAACTGGTACTCGCCGCGCCACGCCCTCAACGTCCGGGCCGGCGACTTCATCAATGCGGGCTTCTCCTGGACCCGGCCGATCCGCATGGCCGGCGTGCAGATCCGCCGCGACTTCGGCACCCGCCCCGACCTGATCACCCTGCCCTCGCCGCGCCTGTCGGCCAGCGCCGCCGCGCCGTCGATCCTGGACCTCTACGTCAACGACGTGCCTGTGCTGTCGCGCCGGGTCGGAGCCGGTCCGATCGAGGTCGACGGCCTGCCGCCGTCACAGGGCTTCAGCCAGGCCCGCCTGGTGCTGCGCGACGAGACCGGCCGCCAGACCACGGTCACCGCCCCGTTCTTCACCACGCCGCTGCTGCTGCGCCGGGGTTTCGTGGACTACGCCGCCGAGGCCGGGGTCGCCCGGCGTTATTTCGGCGTCCGCTCCAACGACTACGCCGACATGCCGCTGGCCACCGGCAGCGTTCGCTACGGCCTGCGCGACGGCCTGACCCTGGAAGGCCACGCCGAGGCCGGCGCGGGCCTTGTCAATGTGGGCGGCGGCGTCGCGACCCAGCTGAACGGCCTGGGCGTCGCGGCCGTGTCGGTCGCGACCAGCCACAACAAGTGGCATGACGGAACCTTGGCCGCGGCGGTCTTCGACAGCCGTTTCGCCGGGATCTACATCTCGGCCATGGCCCTGCAGGCCTCGTCCGGCTACCGCGACATCGCCGCCGCCACCTCCGGCAAGTGGGCCTGGCGAAACGGCAAGCTGGTCGGCGACCTGCCCTCGCGCTCGGTGCGCCAGCTGACGCTCTCCGCCCCCCTGAACCTCACGGTCTGGCGTCGCGGCGACGAGCCGGCCACCCTCAGCGTCGGCTATGCCGCGCAGGAAACCCAGGACCGCGTGAAGCGCACGGTCTGGAACGGCTCGCTGCGCCAGACCCTGGACCGTCGCATCACCCTCTACGCCACCGGCTATGTCACGCGGGGCGACCGCCGGGACGTCGGGGCGTTCTTCGGCGTGGCCATCCCGCTGGGCGCGACGACCTCGGCCACGGTCGGGGCCGAGACCCAGGGCGGCGACACCATCGGCTTCGTCGAGGCCAGCAAGGCCGAGGACCAGAGCGAGGGGTCCACCGCCTGGCGGGCCCGCGTCGACCAAGGCGCCAACTCCAGGATCGAAGGACAGGCCGTCTATCGCGGTCGGGCCTACCGGGTCTCGGGCGCGGCGCAGTACGTCGACGGCGCCACGCGCGGTCAGGTCCAGCTGGACGGCGCGGTGGCCTGGCTGGGCGGACGTCCCGCCCTGGCCAACCGCCTGGACAGCGCCTTCGCTCTCGTCGACGTCGGCGCGCCCGGCGTGCCGGTGCTGTTCCAGAACCAGATGATCGGTCACAGCGGCCGCGACGGTCGCCTCGTGGTGCGCAACCTCGCCCCCTTCGACCAGAACAAGATCGCCATCGACCCGCAGAACCTGGCCCTCGACCTGGAGGCCGCCGACACCGAAAAGCAGGTCGCGCCGATCGACGGCGGCGGCGTGCGCGTTCGCTTCGGCGTCGCCAAGACCCCGCCCTCGGCCCTGGTCACCCTGCGCCTGGCCAATGGCGAGGTGGTCCCGCCCGGCGCCGAGGTCACCCGCGCGGGTTCGGTCGACCGCGTCATCGTCGGCTATGACGGCCAGACCTTCCTGACCAACCTGACGCCGGCCAACGACCTGACGGTCCACCTCGAGGACGACGCCACCTGCGTCGCCCACTTCGCCTTCACCCCCAGCGCGACGGGAGGGCCAGGCGTTGTGGAAGCGATCTGTCGTTAAGGCGATGTGCCTGCTGATCGTCAGCCTCAGCTTCGGCGGAACCGCCTGGCTGGGCGCGCCGACCCGCGCCCACGCAGCGGCCAGTTGCGGCGTGACCATGACCAACGGCAGCTTCGGCACAATGGTCAGCCCTCTGACCGCGGGGGTAGTCGACACGACCTCCACCCTGACCTTCAGCTGCAGCGGCCTGACGCCGGGC
The DNA here is from genome assembly GCF_011045195.1 of Caulobacter soli. Taxonomy (GTDB): domain Bacteria; phylum Pseudomonadota; class Alphaproteobacteria; order Caulobacterales; family Caulobacteraceae; genus Caulobacter; species Caulobacter soli. Next base: position 3,542,179 of record NZ_CP049199.1, read on the forward strand.
ATTCCCATCTCACTGTGCCCCAACCTCGACGCGGGTTCGGCCGGCGGCGACGGGGCGGGCGGCCGCTATCTGAAGACGACCGGCGGCGTCGCCATCCCGTTCCAGATCTATCAGGACGCCAGCCGCACCCAGACCTGGGGCTCGGCCTCGCTACTGGTGTTCGGGGCGGTTCCGACGTTCAGCGCCACGCCCGGATCGGGGGGGACGATCCTGATCACCAAGACGCTCTACGGCAGGATATGGACCCAGACCACGACCGTGCCCGGGACCTATTCCACCGACTTCACCGGCCAGAACTTCTTCTGGGGCCTGAACCTGCTCAGCTGCGCCGGGATCACGATCGGCTACGGCGTCAGCCCGGCCACCTTCACGTTCAGCACGACCCTGATCCCCGACTGCCAGGTCACGTCCAGCGTGGTGAACTTCGGCACGGCCGGCGTGCTGACAGCCAACAAGGACGGCCAGGGCGGCCTGGGCGTCACCTGCACCTCGGGCACCACCTACAATGTCGGCCTCGACAACGGCCTGACCGGAACCGGCCCGACCCTGCGCAAGATGAAGAAGGGGTCCGAGGCCGTCACCTACGGGCTCTACAAGAACACCAACCGCGACCAGCCCTGGGGCCTGGTCGCCCAGGGCGCGGCCTACGTTTCGGGCGGAACCGGAACGGGCGCTGCCCAGCCCCTGACCGTCTACGGCCGCGTGCCGCCCCAGGCCACGCCCTCGCCCGGTCCCTACGCCGACACCGTCGTCGCCACCGTCACCTATTGAACTCGCAGGAGCCTTCCATGTTCGCCGCGCCCATCGATCCGACCCAAGACGCCCAGCGTGTCGCCGCGCTCTACCGAGTGGGCATTCTCGACACGCCGCCGGCGGTCGAGTTCGACCAGATCGCGTGGTCGGCCAAGATCATGCTCGAGGCCATGGCCGGCTTCGTCGCCTTCGTCGACCGCGACCGCCAATGGTTCAAGGCTCGGGCGGGCTTCGAGACCGGCGACGTCGAGCGCGGGATCACCTTCTGCAACCAATGCATCGCCGACGGCGCGCCGCTTTGGATCGAGGACACGCATCTGGACCCGCGCTTCGTCGCCAATCCGTTCGTGACCGGCGCGCCGTTCGTTCGCTTCTACGCCGGCGCCCCGATCCGCGACCCCGACGGCTGGCTGCTAGGCACGGTCTGCGCGATCGACACCGCGCCTCGCGCCCTGGCCCCGCGCCAGCTGTCGGCCCTGGTCGCCCTGGCCGATATGGTCTCGGCCCAGTTCGAACAATACTGAGCGATATGAACGGTCCGGCGCGAACGGCCTTGCGGCCGTCGCGCGAACCGCCTTCTATGCCGCGTTAACTCTGCGGCGGGGGCGCGCGATGACTGTTCAAAAGCGGATCTGGGACCTGATCGTGTTGGCGATCTTCGTCTTCGCCGCCACCTTCGCCACCGCGCCCTGGTTCGCCTTCCGCGCCCTGAAGGCCGCCGCCCAGTATGAGGACGTGCAGGCGATCGCCGAACTGGTCGACTTCCCAGCGGTGCGCGGCAGCCTGACCGCCGAGCTGAACGACAAGACGCCGGCCGCCGTCGCCCCGGCCGAACCGCCCTCGATCTGGCGCGACCCGCTGGGCGTGTTCCGGAAGGTGATCGCCCCGATCGCCCCGCCCGAGCCCAAGGTCGACCGCTACCTGACCATCCAGGGCCTGTCGGCCCTGACCCGCGGCTACGCTCCCGGCGCGGCCCCGGCCGTCCCGCCCAAGCCGGCCAGCGCCATGGACAAGGCCAAGTCCGCCGTGGCCGGCCCACACCCCACCATCGCCTACTGGGACCCCAACCGGGTGCGGATCAGCGTCAAGCGTCCCGATCAACCGTCCAAGATCACCGTCTTCACCTTCCGCCGCGACAAGCTGTTCACCTGGCGGCTGGTGCATATCCGTCTGCCCGCCGACGAACGCTGAGGCGCGTCGGGCTTTGAGGGGCCGCTGGACCGAGCGCCATCGCCAATGGTATCGAGCGTTGCCTTGTTTCGGCCCCGACTCTCCGTCGGGCCCCAATTCCGCAGCTTCGTGGTAGCGCCTTGACCCATCTCCTGCTCGACGTGCCGCAGCGGGTCGTGCCGTTCTTCCTGCTGGTGGCGGCGGGCGTCAGCCTGGCCCGGCTGCGATTGTTCGACGCCCGGATGTCGGCGGGTCTGTCCAGCTACGTCTACTGGATCGGCTTTCCGGCCCTGCTGGTGCACTCGCTGTCGCACGTCGGCGCGCCCGATCGCGCCCTGGCCCTGGGCCTGACCGCCTACGGCGCCTGCGCCCTGCTGGTCGTGGCTCTGATGGCCGCCGTCGGCGCCGCCCTGCGCTGGACGCGCGAGGAGCGGGCCGGCGGATCGCTGTCGGCCAGCCTGGGCAACAGCGCCTTCCTGGGGTTACCCATCGCCGCCGCCGTGCTGGGCCCCGAGGCCGCCCGCCTGTCGGCCGGCGCGGTCGCGGTGGACTTCGTGGTGGTCGCGGCCGTGGGCGTGGGCCTGCTGGGCTGGGCTGGCGGCCGCTCGACCTGGCGCTCGCTGATGCAGGCCCTGCGCAATCCGATCGTGCTGGCGGCCATGACCGGCTCGGCCATGGCCCTGCTGGGCCTGTCGCTGCCCGGCGTGCTGGATCGGGCCGTGGAAGCCGCCGCCGCCTCGGGCAGCCCCGTGGCCCTGGTCGCCCTCGGCGTCGCCCTGGGCCTGACGGGCCTGCCGGCCGCCGGCGTGCCCTGCGAGCCGACCGAGGAGCCTCCCCCGCCCATCCCGCGCTGGACGCCGATCATCGTCGCCGCCGTCTGCAAGCTGCTGGTCCTGCCCGTCCTGGTCTGGTTCGCCACTGGCCTGATCGACGCGCCCCTGGCCTTCCGCCTGGGCGCGACCCTGCTGGCCGCCACCCCGACGGCCGTCAACGTCTTCATCCAGACCAAGGCCTACAGCGTGTTCGAGCGCGGCGGGGCGCGGATCGTGGCCCTGACCACCGCCGTCTCGTGCATCAGCCTGTCGGCGGTCGCGATCCTGCTGGAGCAATACGCGGCGTCGTGACGTCCAGTAGCGCCGTGTCGCTCTCGTCCTTCAAGGCGACACCGGTCAGGCCCAATCGCAACGCCTCGCGGGCGTGCCAGGCCAGCTTGAACGCCGCCGCGTCGTAGCTCAGCCCCTCGCCGCGAATGTTGGAGATGCAGTTGCGCTCGGCGTCGCTGCGCCCGACCTTCGGCGCGAAGGTGATGTAGGCCCCCAGGCTGTCGGGCGACGACAGACCGGGCCGCTCGCCGACCAGCAGGATCACCAGTCGCGCGCCCAGCACCTCGCCCACCGCGTCGCCCAGGGCCACGCGGGCCTGACGCGCGACCACCACCGGGGCCAGCCGCCAGCCGGCCTCGCGCACCGCCGGCAGCAGGGCCTCGACCAGGCGCGCCGCATGGGCGTGGACCGCCGTGCTCGACAGGCCGTCGGCGACCACGATCGCCAGGTCGCACGCGCCGCGCGTCCGGGCGATCAGGGCGGTTCGTCCGGCTTCGGACAAGGCCCGCCCCAGGTCGGGCCGGCGCAGATAGGACGCCCGGTCCGGGGCGGCGCTGTCGACGATCACCGTCTCCAGGCCCAGCGCCTGGATCGCCGCCGCCGTCGCCTCGGCCTCGAACGGCGCATGGACCGCGTCGCGGGCCTGGGCGTGGGCCAGGGCGAAACCCAGAATCTCCGAGGTCGGCAGGCTCGACCCTGTCCGTCCCAGGGCGATGCGAGCCGGCGTGTGGCGACGCAGGGCGGTCCAGGGATCGGGCGTGATCGAGGCGCTCACCTGCCCGCTCCAGTGGTCAGCAGTGGATGGCCAGCAGCGCGCGGGGCCAAGCGGCCATCCGCCCCGACGATCCGCGCCCGCTCCAGCCAGGCCTCGAACTCCGGCGCCCGCTTCAGGCCCAACAGCTCGCGCACATAGAGGGCGTCGTGGAACGAGGTGGACTGGTAGTTCAGCATCACGTCGTCGGCGCCCGGCACGCCCATGACGAAGGTGACGCCCGCCGTGGCCAGCAGGGTCAGCAGGCTATCCATGTCGTCCTGATCGGCCTCGGCGTGGTTGGTGTAGCAGACGTCCACCCCCAGCGGCGCGCCCAGCAGCTTGCCGCAGAAATGGTCCTCCAGCCCCGCCCGGATGATCTGCTTGCCGTCGTACAGGTACTCCGGCCCGATGAAGCCGACTACGGTGTTGACCAGCAGGGGCTCGAACACCCGGGCCACGCCGTAGGCGCGGGCCTCCAGGGTCTGCTGGTCCACCCCGTGGTGCGCGCCCGCCGACAAGGCCGACCCCTGGCCGGTCTCGAAATACATGACATTGTCGCCGACGGTTCCCCGCCTCAGCGAGCGGCCGGCGTCCAGGCCCTCCTTCAGCAGGTCCAGGGTGACGCCGAAACTGGCGTTGGCGGCCTGGGTGCCGGCGATCGACTGGAACACCAGGTCGACCGGCGCGCCGCGCTCGATCAGCTGGATCGCCGTGGTCACGTGGGTCAGGACGCACGACTGGGTGGGGATCTCGAACCGCTGGATCAGGTCGTCCATCAGCCGGGTCAGGTCGCCCAGCACCGACAGGCTGTCGCTGGCCGGATTGATGCCGATCACCGCGTCGCCACACCCGTACAGCAGACCGTCCAGGATCGAGGCGGTGATGCCGGCCGGGTCATCGGTCGGGTGGTTGGGCTGCAGGCGCACGGCCATGGTCCCGGGCAGGCCGATGGTGTTCCGGAACCGCGTCGTCACCTTGCACTTGGAAGCCGCCAGGATCAGGTCCTGGTTGCGCATCAGCTTGCTGACCGCCGCGACCATCTCGGGCGTCAGGCCCGGCGCCAGGCGCGCCAGGGCCGCGGGCGTGGCCAGTTCCGACAGCAGTCAGTCGCGGAACTCGCCCACCGTCAGCGACGCCACCGGCGCGAAGGCGGCCGCGTCGTGACCGTCGAGGATCAGGCGCGTGACGTCGTCGGTCTCGTAGGGGACTAGGGCCTCGCTCAGGAAGGTCTTCAGCGGCATGTCGGCCAGGGCCGTCTTGGCGGCGACATTGTGCTGGGCGCTGGACGCGGCGATCCCGGCCAGGGCGTCGCCCGAACGCGGCGGCGAGGCCTTGGCCATCAGGTCGGCCAGGGTCTCGAAGGTCCAGGTGGTTCCGCCCAGGGTCGCGCGACAGGCCATGGCGGCGAAGGTGGCGCCGATAGCCACGGCTGGGAAGCGAACGGCGCGGCGGGCGGGATCTCGGAGCCGAACTGCCAGTTCGGCGGGCATTGATGGGGACAGGCCCTTGGACCTGCCCCCGCCTAGTCTACGACCCATGCGGCTTGCGCCGACAACGCTGTCAGATACGGTGCGGCTCGAACGCGGGAGGACGACGCATGCTCAAGGCCCTGGCCATCACCCTGGCGCTGGCCGCCGCCGCGCCCGCCCTCGCCGCCACGCCGCCCCTGGCCCTGACCGACATCCCCAGGCCCGCCGGCCCGGCGGCCACGCTGTTCAATGGTCGGGACCTGAACGACTGGGACGCCTGGCTGGGCTACGCCGATCCGGCCCTGACCTATACCCGTCCCGCCGTCGCGCCGATCGGCGTGAACGCCCAGAGCGCCGACATCTTCAAGGTAGTGATCGAGGACGGCCGCCCCGCCCTTTACGTCAGCGGCAAGACCTGGGGCAGCCTGGTCCGCGAGGGCGACTTCCACGACTACCACCTCCGTCTGCAGTACAAGTGGGGCAAGGGCCGCTGGGCGCCCCGCGAGGCCCAGGCGCCCAACAACGGCCTGCTCTACCACTCGCACGGCGCGCCCGGCGCGGTGTGGGGCACCTGGAGCCAAGCGGTCGAGTTCGAGATCATGACCGGCTCGATCGGCATGGTCGTGCCGGTGGGCGAGGCGATCCGCGCCACGACCACGGCCGTCGACGACCCCGCCCTGATCGATCCCAAGCTGCGGTTCTCGCCCGCCGGCCGCGTCCAGACCGTGCAGGGCGGCACGAAAAACTGGAACGTCGAGGCCTATGCCGACGCCGAGAAACCGGCCGGCCAATGGAACACCCTGGACCTCTACGTGCTGGGCGATCGCTCCATCCACGTGGTCAACGGCGTGCCGGTCATGGAGGTCCGCGACCTCAAGGCCGGCGACGCGCCTCTCACCCACGGCGCGATCCAGCTGCAGTCGGAAGGCGCCGAGACCTTCTTCCGCGACATCGTGCTGGAGCCGATCACGAGCCTGCCGAAGGTGAAATAAGTCCTCCCCCTGTGGGGGAGGTTTTAGTCACCCAAACACCGCCAGCTTGAAGACCATGTTGGCGATCGCCAGGAAGCCCAGCAGCAGCAGGCCCAGCGATACCATGAAGGTGATCGAGACCGGGAACCGGCTCTCGCCATGCACCAGCCCCTGGCGCTTCATCTCCCGCCGCGTGCGCCGCAGCTCCAGCATGAACTGCACGTGATGCACCATGCCGACGATCAGCATCAGGATGCCCAGGCACACCAGGGCGATGCCGAAATTGCGCGGCGCGTTGGGATTGGCGATCGCTCCGGCGTCGTGGAGCTTGGAGAAGCCCTGGTAGATCGTGAAGCCGAAACCGATCAGCGACAGCGAGGTGCGGATCACCGACATCAGCGTGCGGTCGTCGCTCATCCGCGTGCGCTGGAACGACATGCCCGTGCGCCGCATCGACATCTCGGTGCGATGCGTCGAGAGGTCCGTCCGGTAGGTCGACAGGTCGGTGCGATATTCCGACAGGTCAGTCCGGTGCTCCGACAGCTGGGTTCGGAACGTCGAAAGCTTGGTGCGGTGGGTGGAGTACTGGGTCGAAGCGATTTCAGGCTTGTCGCTCACCTGCGGCAGGGGCGGCACAGGCGGTAACTCAATGCGCGCGGGCCGCTTGGGCGTGGCCTTCGGCTGCGGCTGACTGGACATTGGCGGCTTCCCGGCGAATTGGCGATCGAGCCGAGAGTGCGCGGACGGTCAGGCGCCGACTATCGGGGTTTCCCCCAGTTGGTCCTCGTGGATATCCGGAGTTGGTAGGCCTGGAGGGACTCGAACCCCCAACCAGACCGTTATGAGCGGTCGGCTCTAACCATTGAGCTACAGGCCCCCGTTTGCGCGCGGCGCATCCCATTCGGGAGGACGGGTCGATTAGCATGGGCTGCACGCGGCTTAAAGGTCCGGTTCAGGTTGGGGCTGTCAGACAGGGATCGTCCACCGCAGGTTACGCTTGTCGGAACCGGCGGACGGGACGATCAAGGTCGCGGCGCCTGTCCCCAGCCGCATGGAGAACGACGACTATGACCGCCCTGATCAATCGCACGGCCACCCTCGCCCTGGCCGCCGCCCTGCTGACCGGCGCGGCCGCCCTGCCCGCCTATGCCGACACCGCCGACGCGGCCTTCCGCGCCACGACGCTGAACCTCTCGGCCTCCGGCGAGAGCAAGGTCACGCCCGACCTGGCGACCATCACCCTGGGCGTCCAGACCGACGGCGCGACCGCCGCCGGCGCGCTGAGCGCCAACGCCGCCCAGATGACCAAGGTCGTCGCGGCGCTGAAGAAGGCCGGGATCGCCGACCGCGACATCCAGACCTCGAACCTCAGCGTCAATCCGCAATATGTCTACGAGCAGAACCAGCCGCCCAAGCTGAACGGCTACCAGGCCAGCAACCAGGTGACGATCCAGGTGCGCGACCTGGCCAAGCTGGGCCAGACGGTCGACGCCACGGTCAACGCCGGGGCCACCAATGTGGGCGGCATCAGTTTCGGCCTGCAGAACCCGCAGGCGGCCGAGGACGCCGCGCGCGTCGATGCGGTCAAGGCCCTGCAGGCCAAGGCCGACCTCTACGCCCGGGCCACCGGCTACAAGATCGTCCGCCTGGTCAGCTTGGGCGAAGGCGGCGGCTACACCCCCTCGCCGCCCCCGATGCCGATGTACGCCATGGCCAAGATGGAACGCGCCGACTCCAGCCCGGTCTCTGCCGGCGAGCTGAAGGTGCGGGTCGACGTGTCGGCGACGTACGAGCTGGTGAAGTAGCCGGAGCGACGAGCACTTGCCCCCTACGGACCGCTTCGCGGTCGTCTTCCCCCACAGGGGGAAGAGCCTCGCGGCGGCGGCTCCGCCCCCTATGGGGGCGGACAGACCGCGCAGCGGTCAGGTGGGGGCAAGTGCGTGAGCTACAGCCCCGCCTTGGCGAACGCCTCTTCCACGCGCTCGCCGACCTCGCGGCCCGGCAGGGCGCGTTCGCCTTCCATCACCGCCACATAGGACAGGCCCAGGTCCGGCTTGCCCGCGCCGACCGGCACCGGACCCATGGCCCAGCCGACGGTGTTGACGCCCGGGCCCGACGGGCAGGAGGCGAAGCGGGCCGGCTTGCCGACCGCGCCTTCCAGCACGGTCTGGGCGGTGGTCGTGGTCCCGCCGCAGGTGGGCAGGTTGCGGGCGCAGGTGATGTAACCGCCGCCGGTCCAGACCACCTTGCCGGCCTTGTCGGCCAGCAGCACGCAGGTGTTGGGTCCGCCGATGGCGCGCCCGACGGCTTCGGACAGCAATTGCTCGTCGACGCCCTTGGGCAGCTTGGGCGAGCAGGCGGCGAGGGCCAGACCCATCGCGATCAGGACGCCAAAGGTCTTCGGGGCGGGACGACGCATGCTCAGGCGGCCTTCTTGATGCGGTTGCCGTCTTCCAGCAGCACGACGGTCGGGGCGTAGTTGCGGGCCTCCTCGGCCGGCATCTGGCAATAGGTGACGACGATCACGGTGTCGTTCTTCTGCACCAGCCGGGCGGCGGCGCCGTTGACGCCGATCACCTTGGAGCCGCGCGGCGCGGCGATGGCGTAGGTGGTGAAGCGGGCGCCGGTGGTGATGTTCAGCACGTCGACCTGCTCGTTGGGCAGGATGTTGGCGGCTTCCAACAGGTCGGTGTCGATGGCGATCGAGCCTTCGTAGTCGAGGTCGGCCTGGGTGACGGTGGCCCGGTGAAGCTTGGCCTTCATCATCGTCAACAGCATGGCGATATCACCCTATTTATTTGAAACATTTTGGGATTTTCCGGGTCGCCACACACATGACCCGTGATCAGTCGAGGTCCTATAGCCAGGAAGCCCAGCCCGTTCAATCGCGGCGCGCCAGAGCCGTTCGCGTCGAACAAAGGTTAACAGCGGCGCTTGGGCGCCCTATGGTCGGATAACGGCGTGATGCGAGGGGGCTCACATGCGACTGCTGACAGGCTTGGTGCTGGGCGGAATCCTGGCGGCGGGGGCGCTTGGGGCGGCGCTGTCCCAGACGCGGGTCGATCCGGCGACCGGGGCGCAGGTTCCCGGCGCGGCGGCGCCGACCGTGACGCCGGCGACACGGCGACCCGGCCTGGCGACGCTGAACCGCGTCCCGCCCCGTGGCGGCCGCGTGGACTGGCAGGCGGCGATCGGCGGGCTGCGCCAAAGCGGCGGGACCAATCCCGCCCCCAACCTGAACCAGGCCGCCGTCGACATCACCCGCGTGCCGATCCTGCTGCCCACCGACGGCGACCTGACGGCCGGGGCGCGGATCTATTCGTTCGGCGACTACTACACGATCACCGCCGACGCGCCGGGCGCGGGGGTCTCGCTGAGCGGCACGACCGCCGTGGTTCCGCTGCCCGCCGACACGCCGCTGAAGATCACGCCGATGGGCCCCGAGGGCGCCACCTCGCAGCGCACGGTCGACGGCCAGCTGATCAGCTTCGTGCGCTACGGCGTGCTCTACACGGTCGAGGTGCGCTGCGACGCCCCGACCGACCCGCGCTGCGCCGACGACAACTACGCCCGGGGCCTGGCCGCCAAGACCACCGCCGTGGTGATGGGCGCCGCGGCCCGCGCCGCCGCCGGCCTGGGGGGCTGAGCCGATGCGCAGGCTGCTGATCCTCTCGCCTCTCGTGCTGGCCCTGGCTCTCGGAGCTTGTGACGACAAGACCAAGCCCGCCGCCCCCTCCACGCCCGGCGGCGAAGTGAAGACCGTGGCCTCTCCCGAGCCCGGTCCGCCCACGCCCGACGACCAGCCGTCCGACGGCGGGGCCGAGCAGCCGTCCAGCGAGCCGATTCCGCCCGCGCCCGGTCCGCCGGCCCAGCCGGCCACGCCGCCCGCGCCTTCGCCCGCCACCTTCAATCACGACGCGCCGGGCGCGATCCCGGCCGGCCAGGGGCATGGCTATCTGGACCGCACCGTCTGGTCGCCGGCCATGTGCTGGCCGCTGCAGGACGACGCCTTCGCCAATTCCCAGGTCTACGGCCATGGCGGCGGCATGGGTCCGGCGGGCACCAGCCAGTGCGACACGGTCAACTACGCCCTGCCCTGGCACGACACCTTCTGCGAAGCCCGTTCGCGCGACAATCCGTTGTGCGCCGGCGGCGGCACGGGCCACCAGGGCCAGGACATCCGGCCGGGCGCCTGCAAGAAGAACCTGTACTGGGCGGTCGCGGCCGAGAAGGGCGTGATCACCGACATCGGCAGCTACACCGTCACCCTGACCTCGGCGGCCGCACCGCATAGGGTCTATCGCTACCTGCACATGCAGATGGCGGCCCTGGCGGTGAAGGAGGGCGACACGGTCACGGCCGGCCAGAAGCTGGGCAAGGTCAGCAACGACTTCGGCGGCACGCCCACCACGATCCACCTGCACTTCGAGCTACGGGCCGGGGTGGCGGGGGTGACCACCGACGGCAAGGCCGTGGTGCTGCACACCTTCCTGCCGCCGTATATGAGCCTGGCCGAGGCCTATCAGCGCAAGCTGAATGGGGGGACGTGCGGCTAGCCGGCCTTGCCCGCGAACAGGATCAGGTTGCCGTCCGGATCGCGCACGATGAAGGTGCGCGCGCCCCAGGGCTCGGTGCGCAGCATCTGATGGAAGGGCGCGTCCGCATCCTGGAACTCGCGAAACAGCGGCCCGGCGTCGTCCAAGGTCAGCGTCGCGGCCAGGGCGTCGGTCTCCCGTTCGCGAAACGCTTCATCAAAGACCGGTCCGTCGACGTGGCGCAGGTTTAGCCTGGCGCCGCCCCTGACGACCTGGGCGTAGGACGGCGGTTCGCCGTGGCTGAAGGCGATCTCGAACCCCAGCGTGTCGACATAGAACCGGCAAGCGCGCGGCAGGTCGGAGACGAACAGCTGCGGCTCGGCCGCCAGGATCGTGGTCATGTCGCCTCTCCCACGCGCGCCTTCAGGAACGCCGTCATCTCGGCCAACACCGGCGCCTTGCCGCGGAACGGACGCGACAGGGCCAGCACGGTGTCGGCATGGTTCAGGCCGGCATAGTGACGCTCCTCGACCGCCGCGCCCTTGGCGCGCAGCGCGGCGGCCAGGGCTCGGGTGTTGCGCGGCTTGACCGTGGTGTCGCCGTCGCCGGTGCCCAGGAAGGCCGGCGGGCTGTCGGGGCGGGCGTAGAGGCCGGGCTGGGTGGCCGGCAGGTCGGGCGCCTCGCCGAACGTGCGGCGGGTGATCGGCCCGTCCAGCGGCAGGAAGTCGTAAGGCCCCGACAGGCCGGCGAAGGCGCGCACGACCTTGGGATCGACACCGGCCGCCTTCAGATAACGCTCGTCCAGGGCCAGCATGGCGGCGTTGTAGGCCCCGGCCGAGTGACCGATCAGCACGATCCGGCCGGGATCGCCGCCCAGTCTCCGGGCATGGTCCACGGCCCAGCGCACCGCCAGCGCGCCGTCCTCGAGGAAGCTGGGATAGCGCACCGCCGGATACAGCCGATAGTCCGGCACGATCGTCAGGAAGCCCTGGGCCGCCAAGGCTCGACCGACCCAGCCATAGTCCTGTCGCCGCCCGGAATCCCAGGATCCGCCGTAGAAGAACACCGCGACCGGCGCGGGGGCCGCCTCACGCGAAGACGCTTTCGGGGGCGCGTAGACGTCCAGCTTCTGTCGCGGATCGCTCCCGAAGGCGACACCGTGCTCGGGGCTCCGCGCCGCGTCCTTGGGCGTGAAGGTCGCGAACAGCGACAGGGGCGAACAGGCCGACAGCGCCGACCCCGTCAGGGCGATCAGTCCGGCGCGTCTCGTCATCGAACCGACCATGCCGCCCCGCGTCGAATGTCGCTACAGCTTGTAGCCGCCCGCCAGGATCTTGGCGTGCACGGCCTTGGTCAGCTTCACATAGCCCTTGCCCGGATCGCGGAAATACAGCGGATCCTTGATCTTGGTCGGGTCGAAGCCTTCCTGGACCAGGTCGATCTTGCGGTATTTGAAAGTGCCGGTGGTCTCGATCTCGGGCTGCAGGCGCACGAAGATCGGGCGGGCGTAAGCGGGCAGCTCGCGGTCGACATAGTCGGCCAGGGTCCCGATCTCGAACTCGGGCCCGACAACCAGCGAGGCCATGCCCGCCTTGCCGTCCAGCTCGCCCACTGGCACGCCGTAGACATTGACTTCCTTGACGCCGTCCACCGCCGACAGGCGTTCCGACACCTCGCTGGTGGCGACGTTCTCGCCCTTCCAGCGGAAGGTGTCGCCGATGCGGTCGACGAAATAGAGATAGCCGTCGCCGTCCGAGCGCATCAGGTCGCCGGTGCGGAACCAGGCGTCGCCCTTGTCGAAGACGTCGTGCAGGATCTTCTTCTCGGTGGCGGCCTTGTCGGCGTAGCCGGTGAAATTGGAGCGGGCGTCGCTGGCGATGTGGCCGATGCACTCGCCGACCTCGCCGGGCGCGGCCTCGATGCAGCAGCCGTTGGGGCCGCGCACCGGGGTCTCGGTCTCGACGTCGAACTTGACGATGCGGATGTTGAACTTCTTGCGCAGATAGCCCGGCACCCGGCCGATCGCGCCGCGCCGGCCGTCGAAGTTGAACAGCGAGACGTTGCCCTCGGTCGCGCCGTAGAACTCCAGCACCCCGCCGACCCGGAAGCGGTCCAGCATCACGTCCCAGACGTCCGGGCGCAGGCCGTTGCCGAAGATCAGACGGATCTTGTGGGCGTGCTCGTTGGGTGTTTCGGGATGGTTGGCCAGGTAGCGGCACAGCTCGCCGATATAAACGAACATCGTGCAGTTGTTGGCGACGATGTCGTCCCAGAAGGCGCTGGCCGAGAACTTCTTGCGCAGCACCACCGCCCCGCCGTTCAGCAGGGCCGCGCCCATGGCGCAGAGGCCGCCGGTGGCGTGGTAGAGCGGCAGGGTCACATAGATGCGGTCGGTGGCCCGCGCGTCCGTCGAGCCGGCGAAGCCGCGCATGTAGAGCTGCGCGCGCATGTGGGTGATGCGCGCGGCCTTGGGCAGGCCCGTGGTGCCGCTGGTGAAGATGTAGAGGGCGGTGTCGCGCGCCGTCAGGCCATTGCGGGCGGTCAGGCGATCGGGACGCAATTGGCTGCAGCTCTTCAGGGCGTTGGCCAGGTCGCGCTGGTCGCCATGGGCCGGCCCCAGCACCCATTGCTGGACGTGGCGCTCCAGCGTGCCCTTCACCTGCTCGAAACAGGGCGAGGTCTCGGGGTCGACGATGCAGTGCAGGGCCTGGGAGATGTTCAGGCAGTGGGCCAAGGCCGGGCCGGTCAGTTGGTTGTTGATCAGGGCCGTGGCCACGCCGACCTTCGACAGGCCGTACCAGATCGCCAGGTATTCCAAGCGGTTGGGCATGAACAGGGCGACGGTCTGGCCGCGCGTGATCCCCTGCCCCTTGGCCCAGTGCGCGTAGCGGTTGGCGATGCCGTCCAGCTCGGCATAGGTCACCGACTTGCCTTCGAAGACGATGGCCTGGCTGTCGCGCCACTTGTCGACGGCCGCTTCCAGATCGTCACAGATCAGGTTGGGGCTGTCCGGCGCGATGGATTTCACGCGCTTGAGCGTGCGCGAGAGTCCCTTCAGGAACTTCAACTCGCGTTTCAACCTTGCCGGCAAACTCATCGACGCACTCCGTTCAAACAACCATTGGAGAGCGCCGAGCGGCGGGTCAAGACATGGCGGCGTGCAAGATCGTCTCCGGGTCCGTCTAGGCCGAAGGCAAGCGGAAGTGCACCTGGCCGCGCGTGAAATCCAGCGCCACGGACTCGAAGGCGTTCAGCACGTCGATTCCGATCAGGATCGCGGGGCGATCCGACAGCCCCCAATAGTCGAACGTATGCACCGGGCCGAAGACCACCGGCAGGTTGCGCAGATTGACCTTGCCCAGGCTGACGGTCTTCAGGGCCGCCAGGCGCCCGACGATCGTCTGGCCCGTCAGGCTCTGCAATTCGATGTCGGCCCAGTCGGCGCTGATCGCTTGGCGCCGGATCGCCTGGCGCATCAGGGCCATGTTGCCGACCGTGGTGGTCGAGCCGGTGTCGAGGAAGGCCAGGGTCGCGGCGCCGGACACCGAGGCCTCGATCAGGTGCAGGCCGCTGCGCGTGGCCCTGACCGGCACCGATACCGTCGACTCGTCGGTGCGCGGCGCGATCGAGCCCAGCCGCATCTCGTCGCGCGAGAAGTCGAGCACCAAGCCCTGCGCACCCAGCCAATCCAGCCCCAAGATGCCCGGCGCCTGGATGAAGCGGCCCGGCAGGACCGAAAGCGTCAGGTCCCTGCGCACCCGCCGCCCCACGGCCACCGACGTCGCGACGACCGTCTCCACCCTTTCGGACCCGGCTATGCCGTGCAGGTTGACGGGGGTTCCAGCCGGCAGATCCAGCAGCGTCGCCAATTCGCTGGAAATCACCGAGGCGTTGGCCCCGGTGTCGATCAGGAACGCGTACGGCCCGCGGTCGTTGATCCGGACCTGCACCGTCAGGCGGCGCACATAGCCCAGCGGGGCGGTCTTTTCCGTCTGCGGAGGATCGGGAAGCGTACGGGCCAGGACCGGCGATGCGGTCAAGGCGAGCAAGCCGGCCAAGGCCCGCCGGCGAACGATGGGACTGTCCACGGGAGCAGCCTCCTTCCAGAAGAAGGAGGCTATACCCCGTAAGCGGCCTTAGCCAGACTTTCGAAGACCGATGTTATCCAGCCGCCAGGCGACGCTGGTCGTCGCGCGCCGACTTCAGCTTCTCGGCCACCAGGAACGCCAGCTCCAGGGCCTGCTCGCCGTTCAGACGCGGGTCGCAATGGGTGTGGTAGCGATCGGCCAAGTCGGTTTCCGACACGGCGCGGGCGCCGCCCAGGCACTCGGTGACGTTCTGGCCGGTCATTTCCAGGTGAACGCCGCCGGGGTGCACGCCTTCCGAGTGAGCGATCTCCACGAACGACTTCACTTCCGAGAGGATGCGGTCGAACGGCCGGGTCTTGTAGCCGGTCGAGGCCTTCAGCGTGTTGCCGTGCATCGGGTCGGTGGCCCAAACCACCGAGCGGCCGGCGGCCTTGGTCGCCTTCATCAGGCGCGGCAGGCGGTCGGCGATCTTGTCGGAGCCGAAGCGGCCGTACAGGGTCAGGCGGCCCGGTTCATTGGCCGGGTTGAGCACGTCGATCAGGCGCAGAAGATCGTCGCCTTCCATGGTCGGGCCGCACTTCAGGCCGATCGGGTTCTTCACGCCGCGCATGAACTCGATATGGGCGCCGTCCAGCTGGCGGGTGCGCTCGCCGATCCACAGCAGGTGGGCGCTGGTGTCGTACCAGTCGCCCGAGGTGCTATCCACCCGGGTCATGGCTTCCTCGAAGCCCAGCAACAGGGCCTCGTGGCTGGTGAAGAACTCGACGCGGCGCAGGTCGGGCTGGGTTTCCGGCGTCACGCCGACCGCCGCCATGAAGGTCAGGGCTTCGCTGATCTTTTCCGACAGCTCGCGGTAGCGCGCGCCCTGCGGGCTGTCGCCCACGAAGCCCAGCGTCCAGCGATGGATGTTGTAGAGGTCGGCATAGCCGCCGCTGGCGAAGGCGCGCAGCAGGTTCAAGGTCGCGGCCGACTGGCCATAGGCGCGCAGCAGGCGGTCCGGATCGGGGATGCGATCTTCCGGCGTGAAGTCCATGCCGTTGATGTTGTCGCCCCGGTAGGACGGCAGGGTCACGTCGCCGATCGTCTCGATCGGTTCCGAGCGCGGCTTGGCGAACTGGCCGGCGATGCGGCCCACCTTCACCACCGGCTTGCCGCCGGCGAAGGTCAGCACCACCGCCATCTGCAGGATCAGGCGGAAGGTGTCGCGGATGTTGTCCGCGTGGAATTCCTTGAAGCTCTCGGCGCAGTCGCCGCCTTGCAGCAGGAAAGCGCGGCCCTCGGCCACCTCGCCCAACGCGGTCTTCAGACGGCGGGCTTCACCGGCGAACACCAGCGGGGGCATCTGGCGAAGAGTCTGTTCCACACGATCCACCGCTCCCGCATCCGGGTAGTCGGTCGGGACGTGTTTCGCAGGCATGGCTCTCCACGACGACGGGGTCCAACGGCTGGTCATGACGGTCTCGAACTTCTCAAAAGGGAGCGGCTTTTATCTCAACCGCGGCCAAAAGGCAAAATCATTGCAACGGAGGCTGAAATATCGCCCCAACGGGGCAAGTCCATCCAACCGCGCTCATCGGATTGATCCACGGCTCGCGCCAGATCGCATGCGATGAGGGTCAGCGCGCCCAGGGCCAGCCACCACTCCTGCCAAACCCCGAAGCTCAAGGCCCCGATCACCAGATAGCTGACCAGAGCTCCAGCCGCCATCGCCGCCTCTTCCCGCGACCGCTCGGCCAGCCGCACGACCTCGTAGGCCATCCAGCAGAAGAACACGCCCGCCAGAGCCGCGCCGATCGCCCCCAGCTCCAGCCACAGTTGAAGCTGGGCATTGTGCGTGTGCAGCGGGATGGCCGAACCGAAGGTGCGGCTGGCGTCCAGGCCCCAGCCCCGGAACGGATGGTTCTGAACGTGGTCGGCGGCGAAGGTCCAGATGTTCAGCCTTGCGTCCCAGGACGGCGGGACCAGGGCGTGCAGCTTGGCGATCGCGCCGGTCTCGACCCCGACCAGCACGGCCAGGGGCGCCAGGACGAACGGCGCGGCCACCAGCCCCACCAGCACCTTGGCCGCGGTTCCTCCGAACAAGCGCACGCACAACCAGACCAGCCCGCCCGCCAGCAGGGCCAGAATGCACGCGTCGGCGCTGCAGACCACCGAGGTCACGATCAGCCCGATGGCCATCAACCAGATCAGAAGGGAGCGAGACTGTCGCGACAACGTCAGAGCCGCGGGCCAGAACATCAGCGCCAGGATGTAGGTCGACATCGAGACCTTGATCATTGCGAAGTCGGGCCGGATCGCCTTGCCGGTCAGGAGGTGCAGTTTCTGATAGACCGCCGCGCCGCTCAGGGAGTCCAGCGTCGCGACGACGATCAGCCCCAGCATGCCGTAGGCCAGGATCGTCGCCGCGCGCCGCGCGCCGGCGTCGGACAGGCCGCGCAAGGCCACCACCGCCGCGCCATAGGTCGCCAGTTGCAGGAACAGCTTCAGGCCGGTCAGGCTTTCGATGTCGCCATAGCCCTTGAGCTTGGAGACGTCGACCGCGTCCGGGCTCCAGGCCATGCTCACCGCCGCCCACAGGGCCAGGGCCAGCAGGATCAGCAAGGGCGGCGCGGCGGCGCGGCTCGGCTTCAGGCCGGGCAAGGCCAGCAGCCCCGCCAGGGCCAGCAGCGGCGCGAAGCCCAGCGGCGCCAGATAGGCCAGCAGCGGCGTCATCACGACCACGAAGATCGCCACGCCGGTCAGCCAAGGCGTGCGCCGCGCCGACACGCCCTCTGGAACCGGCGGCTCGATCGACGGCGTCGCGGTCATACGGTTCCCATTCCAAGCGGCATGTACTTGTCGCGCATGGTCACCAGCTCCTCCGCCAGGGTCGGGTGGACGGCGCAGGTGGAATCCCATTGCGGCTTGGTCACCCCCATCTTCACCGCGATGGCGGCCATCTGGATGATCTCGGGCGAGTCCGGGCCGACCACGTGGACGCCGACAATCTTCTGGTCGTCCTGCTTGACCACCAGCTTCATCAGGCAACGGTCCTGGCCGCCGTAGAACACGCTCTTCATCGGGCGGAACACGGCGCGATAGATGTCGACCTTGCCGAAGGCGTGGCGCGCCTCGGCCTCGGTCATGCCCACCGCGCCGATCGGCGGCTGCGAGAACACCGCCGAGGCGACCATGTCATGATCGAAGGTGGTGGGGTTGTCATAGAACTCGGTCTGGGCGAAGGCCGCGCCCTCGCGGATCGCCACCGGCGTCAGATTGATGCGGTCGGTGACGTCGCCGACGGCCCAGATGTTGTCGACCGTGGTCTTGGAATGCTCGTCGACCACGATCGCGCCGCGGTCGTTCAGCTTCACGCCCACCTTCTCCAGGCCAAGGCCCTCGACATAGGGATCGCGGCCGGTGGCGAACATCACCGCGTCGGTCTCGAAGGTCAGGTCGTTGCTCAGGGTGCTGACCAGACCCGCGTCGGTCTTCTCGATCTTCTGGTGATCGCAGCCCAGCACCACCTTGATCCCGCGCTTCTCCAGCTCCTCGGCCAGGTGCATGCGCACGTCGTCGTCGAAGCCGCGCAGGATGTTGGCGCCACGGTACAGAAGCGTCGTCTGCACGCCCAGGCCGTTGAAGATGCTGGCGAACTCCACGGCGATATAGCCGCCGCCGACCACCAGCACCCGCTTGGGCAGTTCAGGCAGATGGAACGCCTGGTCCGAGGTGATGCCCAGCTCCGCGCCCGGGAAGTCCGGCTTCCACGGCCGGCCGCCGGTGGCGATCAGGATCTTGCGGGCGGTGTAGCGACCCGCGTGCTTGCTGCCCTCCTTGGGCAGGACCTCGACGGTGTGGGCGTCGACGATCTGGGCGCGGCCGTGCAGCAGGTGCGCGCCGGCCTTCTGCAGGTTGGTGACATAGATCCCCGACAGGCGAGCGATCTCGACGTCCTTGTCGTGCAGGAAGCCCTTCCAGTCGAAGCTGGCCTCGCCGATCGTCCAGCCATAGCCCTTGGCCGTCTTCAGCTGGCTGGTGACCTCGCTGGCGTAGACCATGAACTTCTTGGGCACGCAGCCGCGGATCACGCAGGTACCGCCCACCCGGTATTCCTCGGCCACGGCGACCTTGGCGCCGCTCATCGCGGCCAGGCGCGCGGCCCGCACGCCGCCCGAACCGGCGCCGATGACGAAAAGGTCGAAGTCGTAGTCAGCCATGGCGGCGCTCCGGAATCACGTAGGCGGGCTCGGCATGGCCGTGCGCCCGGAAGAGGGCGGATATGGGTCTAAGGGACCAGCTTGACCACCCCTTGGTCCGTGCCCAGCAGAGCTTCGTCCGCCAGATCCAGGAACAGGCCGTGATCGACCACGCCCGTCACCGTCTTCAGGGCGGCGGCCAGGGCGGCCGGCTCGGCGATCACGCCCGACGGCAGGTCGTAGATCACGTTGCCCCCGTCGGTGACCACGATGCCCCGGTCGGCCATGCGCAGGCGCGGCGGCAGCAGCTCGAATTCGGCCGCGATATCGGCCAGGCGGTGGCCGGTGTGGACATGGCCGAAGCGCACGACCTCGATGGGCAGCGGGAACTTGCCCAGATGGTCGACCTTCTTGGCGGCGTCGGCGATGACCACGCAGCGTTTGGAGGCCTCCCAGACCAGCTTCTCGCGCAGCAGGGCCGCGCCGCCGCCCTTGATCAGCGACAGCCCCGGACCGACCTCGTCGGCGCCATCCACGGTCAGGTCGATGCTCTTGACGTCGTCCAGCGCCGCCAGCGGGATGCCCAGCTCGCGGGCCAGATTGGCGGTGGCCTCCGAGGTCGGCACGCCGCGAATGTCCAGCTTGCGCGCGGCCAGGGCCTTCACGAACCAGGCGGCCGTCGAGCCCGTGCCCAGGCCCACCACCATGCCGGCCTCGACCAGCTCGGCGGCGGCTTCGCCCGAAATTCGCTTCTGATCGTCGGCGCTCATTTCTTGTCCTTCTTGGCCAGCTTGAGGGCGCGGAACTTGGCCGCCCAACCCGGCTTGTCGCTTTGCGGCGCGCGCGACAGGGCCAGGTCCCCGTCGGCGACGTCCTTGGTGATCACCGAGCCCGAGCCGGTCATCGCTCCGTCGCCGACCCGGACAGGGGCGACCAGGGCGGTGTTGGAGCCGATGAAGGCCCCGGCGCCGACGTGGGTCTCGAACTTGTCGAAGCCATCGTAGTTACAGAAGATCGTGCCGGCCCCGATATTGGCTTTTGGGCCAACCGAACCGTCACCCAGATAGGACAGGTGGTTGGCCTTGGCGCCGGCCCCGACCTTGACCTTCTTGACCTCGACGAAGTTGCCGATGTGGGCGTCCGGACCGATTTCGGCGCCGGGACGCAGGCGGGCATAGGGACCGATCAGGGCTCCTTCGCCCACGGCGGCGCCTTCCAGATGGCTGAAGGCCTTGATCACCGCGCCGCTCGCGACGCTGACGCCGGGGCCGAAGACCACGAACGGTTCGACCGTGACGCCCGCCGCCAGCTGCGTGTCCCACGACAGGTGGACGGTCTCGGGCGCGGGCATGGTCACGCCCTCGACCAGCAGGGCCGCGCGGCGAGCCCCCTGCCAGACGCTTTCCGCGGCCGCCAGCTCGCCCTGGGAATTGACGCCCTGCACGGCCGCCTCCGGCGCGAAGGCGGCGCGGGTGGTCAGCTGACGGTCATGGGCCAGCTCCACCACGTCGGTCAGATAGTATTCGCCCTTGGCGTTGTCGTTGCGCACCTGGGACAGCAGGTCGAACAGGGTCGCGCGGTCTGCGGCCAGCACGCCGGAATTGCAGTGCTTGACCTGCTTGACCGTGTCGTCGGCTTCCTTCTCCTCGACGATGCGCAGCAGCACGTGGCCGGGCGTCAGGATCAGGCGGCCATAGCCGGTGGGGTTGGCGGCCTCGAAGCCCAGCACCGCCACGTCCGCCCCCTTGTCGCGCACCGCGAACAGCGGCTCGATGGTCGGGGCGCTCAGCAGCGGGCAGTCGGCATAGGTGATCACCACGTCGCCGTCGAAATCGGCCAGGGCCTCGCGGGCGGCCAGCACGGCGTGACCGGTGCCCAGCGGCGGGTCCTGAACCACGGTCGCGTCCTGCCCCAGGCGCTTGCGGGCGTGCTCGCCGACCTGCGGGCTATGGGCGCCGACCACCACCACGATCCGCTCGCAGCCAAGGCCCTGCGCGGTGTCGATCGCGTGATCCAGCATCGTCCGCCCGCCGATCCTGTGCAGCACCTTGGGGGTCGGCGATTTCATCCGCGTGCCCTGGCCGGCGGCCAGGATGACGGCGGCGCGGGCTCGACCCGAAGCAGGCGCGGGCGAAGAAGCAGGACTGGTCATGGGCGAAGCGACTCCCGAAGCACGGACCAAAGTTGCATTAGCCGCGCGTTTAGCCGAAAGGCCAGAGCCATGCATGCCCAGAACGCGACGAACGACACACTCAACGGCGCCACGATCGCCTTCGACCTCGACGGCACCCTGGTCGACACCGCGCCGGACCTCGTGGCCTCGCTGAACATCATCCTCGCCGAGGAAGGCCTGCCGCCCCTGCCGTTCGACGACGTGCGCAAGATGGTCGGGCGCGGCGCCAAGGCCCTGCTGGAGCGCGGCTTCGCGGCCGCCGGCGCGCCGCTGGACGCCGACAGCGCCCCGGCCCTGGTCGAGCGCTTCATCGCCCTCTATCTGGGCCGCATCGCCCACGAGAGCGCGCCCTTCCCCGGCGTGGTCGACGCCCTGCTCGCCCTGCGCGCCGCCGGCGCCAAGCTGGCCGTCTGCACCAACAAGCTGACCCACCTGTCGGTCGCCCTGCTCGACGCCCTGGACCTGACGCAATATTTCGACGCCGTGGTCGGCGCCGACAGCGCCCCCGCCCCCAAGCCCGATCCGCGCCATGTGCTGGCGACGATCGCGGCCGTCGGCGGCGATCCGGCTCGCGCCGTGATGGTCGGCGACAGCATCAACGACGCCCTGGCCGCCAAGGCCGCCAACGTCCCGACCCTGCTGGTGACCTTCGGCTACACCGAAGCCCCGGTTGAGACCCTGGGCGGAGATCTGTTGATAGATGCGTTCTCCGACGTGCCTTCGGCCTGCATCGCGCTTTTGACCTCTTGCGCCCCCGAAAACGCCGGGCTATAGGCCCGTCCCTCTCGCGGCGAGGTCTTCGAACCTCACCGACACGGCGGATGCTTAGCTCAGCGGGAGAGCACCTCGTTCACACCGAGGGGGTCGCAGGTTCAATCCCTGCAGCATCCACCATTTTCCACCTAGATTTCAGGCAATTATACCGCGCCGCTTGGTGGCGGCTCCGTCGCTCGCCGGCTCACCAGTTGAACCGCACGCCGAGCTTGCCGGAATAGCCGTATCCCCGGCCGTCGAGATCCCAGCTGTAAGATGCGTTGAAATAGAGCACCGAGCGGTCGGACATCTGACGGGTCAGGCCGCCGTTCAGTTCCAGCCAGGTCTCGCCGGTGTCGGCCAGGAAGGAGATGTCGGCGTCTTCGGTCTGGAAGGTCGTCTTGGGCTGGTCGAGGAACTCGTGCCACAGGTTCAGACGCCCCCACCCCGTGGTCAGGCGCGTCTCGCCGCCGTCGGTCTCGCGAAGCCAGGTGCGGGCCACGCGCGCGCCCAGGCGGCCGACCAGGCTGTCGGTCTGGTCGAACCGCACCGGTCCGCCCTCGTCCCGCCCCTTGCCGCCGTGGAAGTGCTGGTAGATCAGCTGCGCCTGCGGCTCGATGATCCAGTCGTGCTTCTGATGGAACGGCTTGCCGCCTTCCAGGGATAGCGCCAAGGCCTTGGCGTCGCCCTTCAGCGCCGGCAGCCGGACCGATTGGGCCTTGGCGTCGAACCAGGTGAACTGGACCACCCCGTCCAGATAGGCCCCCTTCTCCCAGAACCGGGTCCAGTAGGCGCCCAGCGACCAGGCGTCGACCTGATCGCGGCCGGCGACCTGGCCGTCCCAGTTGCGAACCTTGCCCTTGGCCCGACCAAACGCGCCGTAGACGCCGGCATGGTCGCGGATCCCGTCCTCGTCCTCGCGTCGATAGAGGTCCACGCCCGCCTGCAGGGCGTAGAGCTGGTAGTTCATGCGCGGACCGCGATCGCCATAGATCCCCCGGCTGTCGCCATCACGGCGACCGCCGATGGCCATGATCCGCCCCCAGACGCCGTTCAGCGTCTCGTCGTCATCCGGCTGCTGGCGCCCGCGCAACTGCTCTTCCTCGCCGACCCGCTCGTGCAGGGTGTCGATCGCGGCGCGACCGTAGAGCTGGGCCAAGGCCGGCAGCGCCGTATAGAGCGACACCTCCGAGCGAATGAAGGCGGGCGTGTCCGGCGTGGGCGTCGGGTCGGGCGGTGTCGGGTCCGGCGGGGTCGGATCCGGTGGCGTGGGGTCCGGCGGCGGACACGGCGGCGAAGGCGCGTTTGCGGCGGCGCAGTCCAGCCTGGATCGCAGGAACCAGCTGTCCGAAGCGCCGGCTCCCCCTCGAAACAGTCCGTACTCGTAGGGCCCGGCGACCACCGGTCCCGCCAAGGTGAACAGATCCGTCGCCGTGGTCGCCCCGCCCCGTGCGTCCACCACCAGGATGCCGTCGGCCTGGGTCAGCGCGCCCAGGCCGCCCGCGCGCGTGATGCGCAGCGACGATGTCCCCGTCCCGGCCCCGCCATCGATCACCAGCCGGTCGGAGGGCGAGCCGTCGTGGCCCAGATAGGTGTTGAGCCCGATCAGCCCCGCCGCTCCGGTGTAGTTGACCGTGGTCAGAGTCATGTAGCTGGCCAGCTGATCCGCATCCTGCGTCGGCGCGGCGAACAGGATCGAACTGGCGTCGTTGGCCAGGTTGGTCAGGTTCGAGGACCCGGTCATGGTCCAGGTCGTGTCGGCCGCCAGCGTCACGTCCGAGGTGCTGCCCGGCGCGGTGTAGGCCGAGCCCTCGAGCGTGGAGTCGCTGAT
Organism: Caulobacter soli; assembly: GCF_011045195.1. Lineage (GTDB taxonomy): Bacteria > Pseudomonadota > Alphaproteobacteria > Caulobacterales > Caulobacteraceae > Caulobacter > Caulobacter soli. Next base: position 3,565,957 of record NZ_CP049199.1, read on the forward strand.
CGTAAGGACCGCCGCTCCGGCGACGGCGGCCGGCGCGGCGGCGAACGCCGACATCGAGAGCGGCGCGATGGGCGTATCGTCCTCGGGCTGGTCCGCGGGTCCCGTCAGGATCGGCTCGCTGCCCGCGATCGGCGCGAAGTCGTCGATCGTGGCGACGCGCAGCCACTCGCCGCTACCGCCGACGGTCATGTTGGTCAGGCTGATCGTCCCCGCCCCGGCCACGGCGATGGTGGGACCCGACATGTTCGACAGCCCGCCGTCGCTCAGATTGGCCGCCGAGCGCGCGGTCTCGCCCAGCACGAACAGGCCCGAGGCGCCGGTCCCGCTCGCCGTCACGGTCGAACCGAAGGCGTCCACCCGCCCGCCGTTCTCGGCCACGGCGCCGTGCGCGCTGGGGCCGCTGGTCGTGACCCGGCTCTGGTCGCGCAGGGTCACCGAACTGGGCGCGTTGCGGGCCACGACGCCGTGGGCCAGCGCTCCGGAGGTGGTGACCGTCGTCCGCTCGGCGACCACCGTCCCGCCCGACAGCGCCCGCAAGCCCGCCGCCCGTGCGCCCGAGGTCGTGATCGTGCTGGTCTTGAGATTCACGGTCGCCGGGGCTTCCAGAAAGTGCTGCTGGGCCTGGGCGCCGTAGGCGTCGTTCCCCTCGGTCGTCACGGTCAGGCCCGTGCCGGTGACGTCGGCGGGGAACTGCGCTCCGGCCTGCTCCACGGTCGCGTAGAGGCCCAGGGACACCGCGCCGCGCGTATGGATGACGTTGTTGGTCAGCCGCAGCGACCCGCCGTCGTCCGACACCGCGCCCATCGCCGTCAGGCCATAGGTGTCCACGCTGGTGTCGTTGGCGACCAGCAGGGCGCCGGGATTGCGCGCCGTCAGGCCGTGCGGATACGACGAGGCTCTTACAGAATCCCCACGCGTCTCGACCCGCCCGCCCTGCAGGGTGATCGTCGAGCCCAGGTCGGCCAGGACGCCGATGGCGGTGTCCGGCCCCAGGGTCAGGACCGCGACGTTCGTGGCGGTGACGGTCGATGACGCCGCGAACAGCCCCGCCGCGTCCCGCAGCTCGGTGGTGATCGAACCGCCCGAGACCGTGACGACCGCGCCCGCCACGGCCCGTATGCCGTAGCCGACCGCGCCGGTCGCCCGGATGGCGCTGTCGGTGAACGCGGCCTTCGATCCCGCGCCGTCGACGATCACGGCGGACGGCGCGACGATCGTGCTGTCGCGGACCCGCGCTTCGCCGCCGAGCGTGATGTTCGCGCCGATCGCGCGGTTGCCGGTCACCGTGAAGACCGTGTCGCCGATGTCGGCCAACGATCCCGCGTCCTGGACCGACAGCCCGTGGCCGAACTGGCCGGTGGCGGTGATCGCGCCGCCCGCTCCGCTCATCGTCAAACGGCCGCCACTGACCACCCGAGCGGCGGCGGAAGGATCCGTCGTGGTTCCGGCCCCGGTCGTGGTCAGGGTGCTGGAGACGAGGTCGACCTTGCCGCCCAGCTCGGCCCGTGCGCCGTTCGCCAGCGTGCCCGAGGTGCTGGCGAAGATACCCGACCCGGTGATCTGGCTGGTGGCTCCGCTGGCGATCAGGGCATGGCTGCCCACCAGGGTGGTGGTGTTCTGCGCCCCGGCGGTGGTGATCTGGGTTCCGCCCGACAGGGTCACGAGACCGCCGTCGACCGCTCTCACCCCGAGCGCGCCACGCGCGTTGGTGCTGATCTCGCCTCCGACGAAACTGATCCGGCTGCCCGCGCCCACGGCCTGGAGCGCATAGTTTCCGGTACCGTTGCCGCCGCCGCTCATCGACACCCGAGTGGCGCTCAGGGCGATCAGCGCCTGATCCTCGGCGCTGACGCCGACCATGTTGCTGGCGGTTCCGGAGGCGGTGGTCATGTCGATCGCGGCGCCATTGGCCGCGATCGTGCTGTTCAGACCGACCGCGCGCGCGCCTCGCTGATTGGTCGCCGCCGCTCCCACCGAATTGGTGTCGATCACGGCGTTGTTCAGCGTGATCGCGGCCCCGCTCTGGGCCAGGGCGGCGGTGGCGCCCGCGGCCGCCGGGCGGATCGTCACGCCGCTGGCGTCGATGGCTCCGCCGGTCCCGGACGCGCTGGCGCCCACGCCGTTGGCGGTCGTCACATTGATGATGGTTCCCGGCGGCACGGTGCAGGACGCACCGTTGGCGACCGCGGGTGTCGGACAGGTCTGCGCCAGGGCGAGGCCACCAAACCCGAACGTCGCGATCGAAGTGGTTCCGAGGAGCACGACGAGCCCGCCCCGCCTCCTGGACGGCACAAGATGGTCCAACACACGACCTCCCCAGGCTGTCGCCGCACGAGGTCGCGCGACCTGAGGTAGAAACTGCGACCCAACCTATCGCATGCCCATCGACCGAATTGCCCACCGAACGGCGGAAATTCGCCCCAGCGGGAGGCGCGCGCGAGCGGGGTGAAAGGGTGCGATTGATGAATTCGCTTCATAGGGGCATGCCGTGACGCCCCTCTAATCCGCTGACGGAATGTCCGCTAACGTCGCCTTAGCGACGCAGGCGTCGCAACCACCTGGGCGCTCCTCCGCTTACATAGCGGCGCGCGTTCGGAGGCCTGGAGGATGGGATGCTCGATCTGGATGATTTCGCCTTGTCGCGCCGCGGCCTGATGGCCACGGGCGCGGCCGCCGCCACGATTTCCAGCGCGCCGGCCACCGCCGACGCGGCGGGTTTGGACACCTTCACCGCCAAGGTGGCCTTCGAGGTGAACGGCCAGAAGCGCACGCTCGACCTGGACACCCGCACCACCCTGCTCGACGCCCTGCGCGAGCACCTGAAGCTGACCGGCACCAAGAAGGGCTGCGACCATGGCCAGTGCGGGGCCTGCACGGTCATCGTCGACGGCCGGCGGATCAATTCCTGCCTGACCCTGGCCGTCATGCACGAGGGCGACAAGATCACCACGATCGAGGGCCTGGGAACGCCTGAAAAGCTGCATCCCCTGCAAGCGGCCTTCGTCAAGCACGACGGCTATCAATGCGGCTACTGCACGCCCGGACAGATCTGTTCGGCCAAGGCGGTGCTCGACGAGATCAAGGCCGGCGTGCCCAGCCACGTCACCGCCGACCTCACCGACGCGCCCAAGGTCACCGAGGCCGAACTGCGAGAGCGGATGAGCGGCAACATCTGTCGCTGCGGGGCCTATTCGAACATCGTCGAGGCCATCACCGAAGTCGCGGGAGGCGCCGCATGAGAGCCTTCGCCTACGAGCGCGCCCGCACGCCGGCCGAGGCCGCCGCGGCCGTGGCCCGCGACCCGACCGCCCGCTTCATCGCCGGCGGCACCAACCTGCTGGACCTGATGAAGCTGGAGATCGAGACGCCCCACCGGCTGATCGACGTCAACGGCCTGAAGCTGGACAAGATCGAGGCGACCAGGGACGGCGGCCTGCGGATCGGCGCCCTGGTGCGCAACACCGACCTGGCGTCCGACAAGCGGGTGCGCAAGGACTACGGCGTGCTGTCACGCGCCCTGCTGGCCGGGGCCTCGGGCCAGCTGCGCAACAAGGCCACCACCGCCGGCAACCTGCTGCAGCGGACGCGGTGCCCCTATTTCTACGACACCAACATGCCCTGCAATAAGCGCAAGCCGGGCGCGGGCTGTTCAGCGATCGGCGGCTTCACCCGGTCGCTGGCGGTGTTGGGGACCAGCGAGGCGTGCATCGCCACCCATCCCAGCGACATGGCCGTGGGCCTGCGGATTCTCGACGCCGAGGTCGAGACGGTCCGTCCCGACGGGGCCACGCGCGTCATTCCGATCGCCGACTTCCACCGGCTGCCAGGCCAGACCCCGCATGTGGAAACGGCCCTCGCGCCCGGCGAGCTGATCACCGCTGTGACCCTGCCCAAGCCGGTCGGCGGCCAGCACGCCTATCACAAGGTGCGCGACCGGGCCTCCTACGCCTTCGCCCTCGTCTCGGTGGCGACGATCCTCCAGAAGGACGGCTCGGGCCGCGTGGCCCTGGGCGGGGTGGCGCACAAGCCCTGGCGGATCGAAGCCGCCGAGGCGGCCATGCCGCAAGGCGCCAAGGCGGTGAGCGACACCCTGCTGGCCGGCGCCAAGACCACCTCCCAAAACGCTTTCAAGCTGACCCTGGCCGAGCGCGCCCTGGGCGCGGCCATGATCTCGGCGAAGGGCTGATCCGATGAAGTTCGACACGCCCGCCACCACCAATCCGATCGACCAGCTCAAGATCATCGGCAAGCCGACCGACCGGATCGACGGCCCCCTGAAGACGACGGGAACCGCGCCCTACGCCTATGAGCGCCACGACGCCCTGCCCGACATCGCCTACGGCTATGTGCTGGGCGCGGCCGTGGCCAAGGGCCGGATCGCGGCGATGGACCTCGGCCGCGCCAAGGCCGCGCCCGGCGTGCTGGCCATCGTCACGGCCACGAGCGCCGGCAAGCTGACCAAGGGCGACTTCAACACCGCCGACCTGCTGGGCGGTCCGGAGATCCAACACTACCACCAGGCCGTCGCCCTGGTGGTGGCCCAGACCTTCGAGCAGGCCCGCGCCGCCGCCGCCCTGATCAAGATCGACTACGCCCGCGCCAAGGGGAGCTTCGACCTGGCCTCGGCCAAGGACGCGGCGACCAAGCCCGAGAAGGACAGTCCCGACACCGCCGTCGGCGACTTCGCCGCCGCCTTCGCGGCCGCGCCGGTCCAGTTGGACGAGACCTACACCACCCCCGACCACGCCCACGCCATGATGGAGCCGCACGCCTCGATCGCGGCCTGGAAGGGCGACAAGCTGACCCTGTGGACCTCGAACCAGATGATCGCCTGGGGCGCGGGCGACGTGGCCAAGACACTGGGGATGAAGAAGGAGGACGTGCGCCTGGTCTCGCCCTTCATCGGCGGCGGCTTCGGCGGCAAGCTTTTCGTGCGGGCCGACGCGATCCTGGCCGCCCTGGGCGCCAAGGCGGCGGGACGTCCGGTGAAGGTCGCTCTGCAGCGGCCGCTGATGTTCAACAACACCACCCACCGGCCGGCCACCATCCAGCGCGTCCGCCTGGGCGCGACCAAGGACGGCAAGATCACGGCCATCGGCCATGAGAGCTGGTCGGGCGACCTGCCTGGCGGCGGCCTGGAGACGGCCGTCCAGCAGACCCGCCTGCTCTATGCCGGCGAGAACCGCATGACCCGCATGCGCCTGGCCACGCTGGACCTGCCCGAAGGCAACGCCATGCGCGCCCCGGGCGAGGCGCCCGGGCTGATGGCGCTGGAGATCGCCATCGACGAGATGGCCGAAAAGCTGAACCTCGACCCGGTCGAATTCCGCATCCTCAACGACACCCAGGTGGATCCGGAAAAGCCCAGCCGACCGTTCTCGCAACGCCAGTTGGTCGAATGCCTGCGCACCGGCGCCGACAGGTTCGGCTGGTCCAAGCGCGCCGCGCGACCGGGCCAAGTGCGCGACGGTCGCTGGCTGGTCGGCATGGGCGTGGCGGCGGCCTTCCGCAACAACCTGGTGATGAAGTCAGCGGCCCGCGTGCGGCTGGAAACCTCGGGCCAGATCGTCGTCGAGGCCGACATGACCGACATCGGCACCGGCACCTACACGATCATCGCCCAGACCGCCGCCGAGATGATGGGCGTGCCCCTGCACCGGGTCGAGGTCCGGCTGGGCGACTCGACCTTCCCGGTCTCGGCCGGCTCCGGCGGCCAGTGGGGCGCCAACAGCTCGACGGCAGGGGTCTACGCGGCCTGCGTGAAGCTGCGCGAGGCGGCAGCCACCAAGCTGGGCCTGGACCCGGCCACGGCCGAATTCTCGGACGGCCGGGTGAAGCTCGGCAACCAGAGCCTGCCCCTGACCCAGGCCGCGGCGAGCGGGCCCATCGTCGCCGAGGACACCATGACCTACGGCGACCTGGCCAAGACCCACCAGCAGTCGACCTTCGGCGGCCACTTCGTCGAGGTCGGCGTCGACGCCTTCACGGCCGAGATCCGCGTGCGCCGGATGCTGGCCGTCTGCGCCGCTGGCCGGATCCTCAATCCCAAGTCCGCCCGCAGCCAGGTGATCGGCGCCATGACCATGGGCGCCGGCGCGGCCCTGATGGAGGAGCTTGTCGTCGACAAGCGCATCGGCTTCTTCGTCAACCACGACCTGGCGGGCTACGAGGTGCCGGTGCACGCCGACATCCCGCACCAGGAGGTGATCTTCCTGGACGAGACCGATCCGATGTCGTCGCCGATGAAGGCCAAGGGCGTCGGGGAGCTGGGCATCTGCGGCGTCGCCGCCGCTGTCGCCAACGCGATCCACAACGCCACCGGCGTGCGCGTCCGCGACTACCCCGTCACCCTGGACAAGCTGCTCGACAAGATGCCGATGATCGCCTGAACGCCTAGACCTGCAGGCTGAAGGCGGGCGCGAACCCGCAAGCGCCGTCGCAGCACGAGGCCCGCGCGTTGGCCAGGAAGTCGGGCTCGTGCCACCAGTATTCGGGCGAGGCGTCGCAGACGAAGCGGCGTCCGCCCAGGGCTGCATGTTGGGCGTGGCCAGCGAACGGACCGATCAGGTCGGCGACCGAATAGACCTCGCCGTGCTTGATCACCTGGGTCACCTTGGCGGCGTCCTCGATCCGGGCCAGCGGATCGCCGTCGACCAGCACCAGGTCGGCGTAGTTTCCCGTCGCGATCGATCCCAGCGGCTCGTCCAGATACTCGCCCGAAGCGCTGGTGGCGGTGACCAGGGCCTCGTACGGCGTCATGCCGTAGCGGACCATGGCCCGCAGGTTCATGTGCAGGCTGACGGCGTTGAAGTCGATCGGCGAGTCCGTGCCGGAGGTGATCCGGCCGCCCGCCCTAACGGTACGGACCAGCTCGGCGACGTTGCGCTCCAGCGAGGCCAGGATCGGCGTGCGATCCATGGCCGCCATCTGCTTGGCGCGTTCCAGCAGCCGGGCGTATTCCCACGGCGGATACAGCGCCTGGATGCGTGGATCGTCGACCAGCGAGCGGTCCTCGCCCAGCAGGGCCGTCGAGGTGAACAGGGTCGGCGTGCGCGCCGCCTTGCTGGCCACGAAGGCGACGTTGACGTCCTGATAGATGTTGCCCAGCGCGCTGACCGTGCGCGAATAGCCGGTGCGGCTGGTCGCGCCCAGGTGCTCCATGCCGTCCATGCCCAGCGCCAGGGCCGGATAGTGGTAGTGCGAGGTCAGCGGCAGGCCCTTGGCGTGGGCCCAGGCGATGACCTCCTTCTGGCGCTCGCCCGACAGGCGGACATAGGTCTTGATCAGGTCGTAGGACAGCGCCTCGGCCCGCTTCATCTCCAGCGCCATCTGGCCCGGCTCGGTGACCGGCCGCATGAAGTTGTAGAAGATCCGCGAGCCGTCGATCGCCTCGCCGGTGGCGTAGTACCGCGGGCCGATCCGCCTGCCGGACTCGATCGCCTCCTGGTCCTCGACCGTGTGATAGGCCGGACCGCCGGGCGAGCGGGTGGTGGTCACCCCCAGCGACAGCCACAGCCGCCCTTCCCGGTCGCCATAGCCGTAGCCCTGCATCTGGCGATGGGTGTGCATGTCGATCAGGCCGGGCATCACCGTACCGGTCGGCGCGTCGATGACCTTCACGTCGCTCGCCACCTCGCCGCGCGGGGCGACGCCGGCGATGCGGCCGTCGGAGATCAGGACATCGACATTCTCGCGCAGGGTCGGCGACTTGCCGTCCCACAGGCGGGCGGCGCGGACCACCATCCGTCCCTTGGGCCGGACATTGGCCCAGGTCAGGCCGTGCGGCACGAACCTGGGCGCGCCGCCGGCGGCCGAGATCAGCTTCAGCTGACCGGCGGAGATGTAGATCAGGCTCTTGCCGTCGCCGCTCCAGCCGACGGCGTCGGTGACCTCGTCGTTCAGCGGCCTGGGCGGGCCCAGCAACTTGCCGGTCTCGTCCACCGACGACAGGTGCAGGCGGCTGGCGAACACGTAGGCCAACGACTTGCCGTCCGGCGACCAGACCGGGCCGTCGTCGCCGCGCGTGCCCAGCGAGCGGTCGGGCAGGATCGGGGCGTAGGTCCCCTTGCCGCTGGCCACGTCGACGGTCAGGATCTCGCTGAGCCCTTCGCGGAAGCGGGCCGAATAGGGCTTGAAGGCAGCGTAGGCGATGGTCTTGTCGCCCGGTCCCCAGGTGGGCTTGCCCGGCTCCCAGAGGTCGCCATAGAGGCGGCGGGTTTCGCCAGTCGCCGCGTCGGCTGTGAACAGCCCGCCGTTCTGGCTGAGGAAGGCGATCGACTTGCCGTCGCGCGACCAGGCGCTCGACACCGCCGCCCCGTCGAAATGGGTCAGCTGCCGGCTCGCGCCGCTGGCCATGTCGCGCAGCCAGATGTCCAGCGACCCGCCCTTGTCGGTCGAATAGGCCAAGGTCTTGCCGTCTGGCGACCAGGCCGGGTCGACCTTGCTGAAGGCGTCCTTCGTCAGAGCCTTGGCTGGACCGCCGCCGAGGTCGAGGAGGTAGAGGTCGTTGAGCGCTCGGAACGCCACCTGGCGGCCGTCGGGCGACAGGGCCGGACTGCCGATCCCGATGACAGGTCGGGTCTTGGCCGACAGGAAGTCGCGGCTCTTCTTGGTGTAGCGTGGCGTACGCACCGGAACCTGGGCGGTGAAGGCCACGACCGTGGTCGCCCCGTCCGCCGCCCGGCGCTTGATCTGGCCGTCGGCGGTGTAGAGGAACGCGCCCGACGCAAGCCACGAGGCGCGGAACGGGAAGACGTCCTGGCCCTGCACCACCACGCCGGCGGCGTTGCGCAGCTCGGCCTTGCCGTTCTCGATGGCGGTGAAGACCACGTCCTGGCCGTCCAGCGTGAAGGCCGGGCTGGACAGCGAGGCGGCGTTGAACCGGTCGGCCGAGGCCTTGACCTTGGCCACCGTCCGTCGCGTCCCGTCCAGGCCCTGGACGTCGATGCGGACCTTGTCGACCGTGAAGGCGATGGCCTTGCCGTCCGGCGACCAGGACGGTTCGAACTCGTCGGTCGGTCCCGAACTGAAGGCGGCGATCTCACCATTGGCGACATTCAGCAGGTGGACGCCGTAGCGCCCGCCGCGATCGGACGAGAAGGCGATCGTCTTGCCGTCCGGCGACCAGCGCGGCTCGCGGCAGTCGAAGGCGCCCTTGGTCAACTGCTTCAGCCCCGCCCCGTCGGCGCCGATCGTCCAGACGTGGAAATTGCCGTCGCGATAGGACTGGAAGGCGATGGTCTTGCCGTCCGGCGACCAGTCGGGCTGGGCGATCTCGAAGAGCTCTTCGGTCAGCCGCCGGGCCGGGCCGCCTTCGATCGGGATCAGCCACAGCATGGCGTAGACGTCGAAGGCCACGGTCTTGCCGTCGGGCGAGACGACCGCGCAGATGTTTGTGCCCTCGGTCGCGGTGACCATGCGGGTGTCGGCGGCCAGCGGCTGGTCGGCCGCCTGCGCTCCAGGCGGCATCAGGGAGGCGACGCCCGAGGCGGCGATCACCCCGCCGCCGATCGAGAAAAGCCGGCGGCGGCTGACGCCGCGCGAGGAACTCTTGGTCATCGTGAACTCCAGGGGAGGACCGGCCCGGGACGCGCCCGGGCCGGCGGCAGGCCTAGAACCGGGCGGCGACGCGGGCGTAGTAGAAGCCGCCGCTGATCCCGTACGGGGAGTACTGGTTGTAGTAGGCGAAGGCGGGCGTGCCGCGGTTGGCGGCGCGAACGCTGTCGGGATAGGCGTCCAGCAGGTTGTTGGCTCCGACGCTGACGGTGATGTTCTCGGTCGCCGCGTAGCTCAGATCCAGGTCGACGATCAGCTTGGGGCTGACGACCTCGTCGTTGGCCGGCAGGGTGCTGCGCTGGATGACCTCGCCGTAGCGGGTCAGGCGCAGGTTGGTGTCGAACTTCCCGAGGGTCCAGTCCGCGCCCAGGATGAACTTGTCCTTGGGCGTGCCCACCGTCAGGTCGCCGATCTTGACCCGGTCGATATAGACGATGCCGGCCGCGGCCAGGGCCGCCGGCGGCTGGACCACCCGGGTGAACTCGTTCTTGGTGTGGTTGGCCGAGAGGGTCCAGCGCACCGAGCCGAAGTCGCCGATGTCGGTGCGATAGTCGACCACGAAGTCGACGCCGCGCGTCTTGGTGTCGGCGAAGTTGCCGTAATAGAACGCCGCCTGCTGCGGGTTCAGACCCTGGCTGGCCAGGGCGTTGCTGACCGCCGCGTTGGGCCCCAGCGTGCCGCTCTGCAGGATGCGGTTGTCGATCTTGATCTGATAGACGTCCAGCGTGACGTTCATCCGCGAGATCGGCTGGGCCACCAGGCCGACCGAATAGTTGACCGACTTCTCGGGACGCAGCGGCTTGGCGCCCAGGGCGATGGCGGCGGGGTTGTCCGGCGGTAGCAGTTGCACCGGATAGAGCTGGGTGGTCGTGGCCGGCGGCACGATCACGCCGATGGTGCTGGACGAGGCGTAGTGCTGCTGCTGCAGCGACGGCGCCCGGAAGCCCGTGCTGGCCGTGCCCCGGATCGCCAGCCGGGGCAGGATCGCGTAGCGGCTGGACAGCTTGAAGGTCTTGGCGTTGCCGAAGTCCGAATAGTGCTCGAAGCGGCCGGCCAGGGCGAACTCCAGCTTGTCGGTCACCTTCTGCTCGACGTTCAGATAGGCCGAGACGTTGTCGCGCGAGAACGCGCCGGCCGAGAACGGCGGGAAGCCCGTCACGCCCTGGGAGCCGCCGGCGAAGACGACGCCCGCCTGGGGGCTGCCGGCCGGGGCGACATAACCGCCGTTGACGTAGGACGCCGGCTCGCCCGCCACGATCTCGAACTTGTCGTCGCGATATTCCAGGCCGCCCGCCACGAACATCGGCGCGGCGAACAGGCCGGTGTCGACCTCGCGCGTCAGGTCCAGGTTGCTGGTCCATTCCTGGAAGTTCAGGGCGCCGATGTAGAAGTAGGTCGGGCTGGCCGGGCCGAGGGAGGCGTTCAGCGAGTTCTCATAGTAGTCGACGGCGTCGCGGCTGAAGGTCGAGGACAGGTCCCAGTCGAAGCCCAGCAGGTTCGAGCCCTTGGCGCCGACGGCCACCTGGAAGTCGCGATCCTTCAGGAACAGGCGCGGCGTATAGCCGTCGGGATTGACCGCCGTGATGTTGTTGCTGGCGTTGGGGTTGCGATAGGTCAGCCAGGCGGCGGTGTTGCGGCTGGAGAAGGTGCCGAACGAATAGAGGTCGATGTCGTCGGTGATCGGCGAGCCGGCGCTGTAGCCCAGCGAGAACAGCTGAACCTGGGGCGAACCCGGATGGCTGGTGTGGCGATTGGCCGTGGCCTCGCGCGGATCCGGGGTCGAGCCCGCCGTGCCCACCCTCACCGGCTGTCCCAGGGCGTTGCGCGGGAAGTACATCTGGGTGGTGTTGGGCGTCAGGTCGCCCCGATCGGTCGGATCGGTGATGCGCACGTCGCCGGTCAGGTTCAGATAGCCGGACTCGCCCAGCTTCAGGCCGATATTGCCGGAGAACTGGCCGGTCTCGCCGTCGCCCTCGGCGGTCTTGCCGTAGAGGGCGCTCATCGAGCCGCCTTCCGGGCTCTTCTTGAGGATGACGTTGATCACGCCGGCCAGGGCGTCCGAGCCGTACTGGGCCGAGGCGCCGTCGCGCAGCACCTCGATGCGCTCGATCGCGGCCGACGGGATCAGGTCCAGGTCAGGCGGCGACTGGCCGTTCTGGGTGGTGCCGTTGACGAACAGGATGGCGGTGTTGTGCCGACGCTTGCCGTCGACCAGCACCAGGGTCTGGTCGGCCGACAGGCCGCGCAGCGACACGGTCTTGATCGCGAAGCTGGCGCCCGCGCCGCTGTTGGAGGTGTTGGCCGACGGCACCAGGCTCGAGATCAGGTCGCGCGTCGACTGCTTGCCGCTCTTGGTCAGTTCGGCGGCCGAGATCACGTCGATCGGCGCCATGCTCTCGGTGACCGTGCGCGAGGTCGAGCGCGTGCCGGTGACGATCAGCTCCTCCATCACGCTGGGCTCTTCAGGCTTCGGCGGCGACGGTGGCGGGGCGGGCTCGGGCGCAGCGGCCAGCGCGCCGCCGCCGCCCGACCATCCCGTCCGGATAAGACCGGTGCGCGGCGGGGCCAGGATGATGGTCTTGCCGTCGTTGGAGACGACTGTCAGGCCGGTGCCGGCCAGCAGCTGTTCAAGAGCGCGATCGACCGGCAGGGCCCCGCGCACCGGCGCGGTGCGACGGCCCTGGGCGGCGTCGGACTGGACCAGGATCTGCACGCCGGCCTGCCGGGCGAACTGGCGGATGCCCGCCGCCGCCGGCTGGGCGTCGATCTTGAAAGGCATGGCCTGGGCCAGGGCGGTGCTCGTGCTCAACGCCAGAACGGCCGAGGCCGCGCAGAGCAGCCTCCGCCGGGCGGAACGGTTCGTCCAATCACGCATCGACAATCCCCCATCGTACCGAGGCGCGCCAGACGCGGCCTCATGACAGGACGAGGCGCCGGAGCCGATTTTCCGGCGGGCGGACCTCGGATTGGTCCGCTCACGGCTCAACACGCCCGCTTTTGCGCCAGCTTCGACGCCCGGCGCCCGTTTCGCATGCGTGTCGGCAGGACTGTTCGCCGCGACGGAAGTCTTTTCCGTCGAGAACCAACTTGTAGGAACTTTCATGAACACCCCCATCTGAAAGATGGAGGAGAATAGGTCGACGCAATCGACCTATATTGAGTCAATATACATAAGATCGAAGTAAGTTTTACTCATATCGCGATCATGAATGAGAACCATTAAATCAAGTCATGATCAGCGCGGGAAATATATGCTCAGGAAATATGAGCGCGACTGATCCGGATGGTGCGCTCATCATCACTGATGGCGGCCCCGAGCGTCGCGGCGACCGCCGCGGCGAAACTTTCGGGCTCATTGGTCTGGAAAAGACCGACGAAACGTTCCTGGGCCAGCGTCGGATCGTCGATCACGATCTGACGGCTGTTGTAGCGGTTGAACAGGCGCGCCGCCTGGTCGAGGCTCTCGCCGTCCAGGGCGATCTCGCCGTTGCGCCAGGCCAGGCTGCGCTCGATCTCGGACGGCGATTCCGCCACGGTGGGCGAGACGGCGCTGGCCAGAATGATGCGGCTGCCGGCCGACAACCGCCGCCGGGGCGCGCTGTCGCCCTCGATCCAGGTCTCGACCACGCCCTCGGTGACCATCACGTCGACGCCAGCGCCGGCTTCCTCGCCACGCCGCACCGAGAAGGCCGTGCCCACCGCGCGCACCCGGACCGATCCCGCCGCCACGACGAACGGGCGCTCCGGGTCCTTGGCGACCTGGAACCAGGCTTCGCCTTCCTTCAGAACGATGTGCCGCGACCGGGGCTTCATAGCCACCTCGAGCGCGGTCTTGGTGTTGATCGCCACCAGCGAACCGTCGGCCAGCGGCACACGGCGGATCTCGCCCAGGCGCGTGTCCAGTCGCTGCGGCCGCGCGGTCCATAGCCCGACCCCACCGACCAGCGCCGCGGCGGCCGCGCCGGTGGCTCCGGCGATCAGCGCGCGGCGGCTGGGACGCGAGGCGGTGACGACGGGTTCACCGTTGGCCAGGGCCCGGCCCCGATCCAGGAAGCTGATCGCCGCCTGGGCGCGCAGCAACGCCCCCGCCCGGCGCGCGTCCGCGTTCAGCCAGGCTTGCAGTTCGGGATCGCGCTCGACGTCCAGTCCACGCGCGTCGACGCGGGCGGCCCAGTCGGCCGCCTCGTCGTCAATCTCGCTTGCGGACTGATTGGAGCTCATGAGCCTTGCCGACTGTCGGTTGATCCTGCGCCGTTGCTTCCGATAAGGCCCGCAGGATTAAACGCAAGCCCCGCGCCGATTGCATTTCCACGACATTCTCGGTCACCCCCAGCCGCGTGGCGGTCTCCCTCTGGGAGAGGCCGTGGATCCGGCGAAGGGTGAAGATCTGTCGGCACCGCTCGGGCAATCCTTCGATCAGTTTCTGCACTCGCCCCAGTTCGCGACGGCCCGCGACCACGCGTTCGGGAGAAGGCTCATCATCTACGACGTTCAGCGCGTCGATTTCCGTGACGCAATCGATACGAACGATGCGCGAGCGGCGAATTTTCTCGATAGCGATGTTGCGCGCCATCCGGAAGAAGTAGGCGCGGCCGTTGACGATGTGGGCGATGCTGTCCAGGCCGGCCAGGCGGCAATAGGTCTCCTGGATGACGTCGTCGATGTCGGCGCCGCCGCTGCCCGACCGGCGCAGCCAAGCGCGCACGTCGGCCTCGTGCGGCAGTATCTGGCCGCCGACGAAGGCGACGATCTCGGCGCGGCTCTGTTTCAACGGACCCTCGAGGACGACCATCCAGGCGGCCGGACGTTCCGACCCGCATGGCCAGCCAAGCAACACCGTGCCAGCACATTCGGCCGCTGTTCGCGCCTTGGCGCCGCCGCACGATGCAGAACCGGACCTCGGGCGCCTTCTGGTCGTCACTACACCGCGCTCAACACGAGGATCACGGACCTTGATCGGGCTGGCGCCGGGCGGCTATTCTGCCTTGAGCCTCGAACTGACGAGGGGCTCGCGCGCTCGGCCGGCGCGGCTCGATCCATCGAGCGCCCGGCGTCTCGGGATCCAGATGCCGAAAATCCTGGCGATAGAAGACGACCCCACCACCGCGCGCGAGATCGTCACCGAACTGGAACAGCACGGCTTCGAGGTCGAGTGGGTCGCCGACGGACGCGACGGGCTGGTGCGCGCCGTCAGCGGCGACTTCGACGCCATCACCCTGGACCGCATGCTGCCGCGCCTGGATGGCCTGGCCATCGTCACGGTGCTGCGCAAGACCGGCATCGAGATCCCGGTGCTGATGATCAGCGCCCTCAGCGACGTCGACGAACGGGTCCGGGGCCTGCGGGCCGGCGGCGACGACTACATGACCAAGCCCTTCGCCTCCGAGGAGCTGGCCGCCCGGCTGGAGGTGTTGCTGCGTCGACGCTCGGCCGCGCCGCGCCAGACCGCCCTGAGCGTCGCCGACCTGGAGATCGACCTGATGACCCGCGCCGTGCGGCGCGGCGGGATCGAGATCCGGCTGATGCCGACCGAGTACAAGCTGCTGGAGTTCATGGTCCGCAACGCCGAGCAGGTGCTGACCCGGACGATGATCTTCGAGGCCATCTGGGGCTATCACTTCGATCCGGGCACCAACCTGATCGACGTGCATCTGGGCCGGCTGCGCCGCAAGGTCGACAAGCCCGGCCTGCCGCCGCTGCTGCACACCATCCGCGGCTCCGGCTACGCGATCCAGGCGCCGCGATGAAGCGGCGCGTGGGCGAGCTGTGGCGCACGACGCCCTTCCGGCTGACCCTGCTGAACGGCGCGGTCTTCGCCCTGGCGGTCGTGGCCCTGCTGGGCATGATCTACTGGCGCACCGCCGGCTACATGTCGCGCCAGCTGGACGCCATCATCGTCGCCGAGGCCCGGGTGCTGACCAGCGGCGAGCCGCGAGACCTGCCCCAGCGGGTGAACGCCCTGGTCGCCGCCGACAGCCGGGCGGTGTCGTTCTACGGCCTGTTCGCCGCCGACGGCGCGCCGATCGCCGGCAATGTGCGTCACCTGCCGCCCAGCCCAGTGCTCGACGCCGCCCCGCACGACCTGCAGGAGGCGGGCTTCCAGCCGGGCGCCCGGGCCCTGATCGAGCGGCTGCCGTCGGGCCAGATCCTGCTGGTCGCCCACGACGCCAAGGTGCTGAGCGGGCTGCGCGAGATCATCGTCAACGCCCTGGCGGTCAGCGGCGCCGTGATGCTGCTGCTGGGCCTGGGCGCGGCCGCTCTGCTCAGCCTGGCGCCGCTGCGCCGCATCGATCGCCTGCGGGCCGCCAGCCGCGCGGCCCTGAAAGGCAAGCTGGGCGTGCGGCTGCCCGTGTCACCCCGCCGCGACGAGATCGACATGCTGGCGGGCCTGGCCAACGCCATGATGGACGAGACCGAGCGCCTGCTGTGGGAGGTCAAGAGCGTCGGCGACAACGTCGCCCACGACCTGCGAACGCCGCTCAACCGCCTGCGCGCCCTGCTCTATCGGGTCAGCCAGGAAACGCGGCTGGAGGGCGGCGACCGCCAGATGATCGAGCAGGCGCTGGACGAGACCGACGCCCTGCTGGTCCGTTTCCGCGCCCTCCTGCGCATCGGCGAGATCGAGCGCCGCGACCGCCAGGCCTGTTTCGAGCTGGTTCATCTGGAAAATGTGCTGGAGCATGTTCTGGAACTGCACGATCCGCTGGCCGAAGACCTGGAGATCGCCCTGGACCGCGAGTTCGCCCCCAGCGCTCCGCCGGTCTCGGCCGATCCGGCCCTGCTGTTCGAGGCCGTCAGCAACCTGGTCGACAACGCCCTGAAGTTCACCCCCAAGGGCGGCCGCGTGCGCGTGCGGTTGCTGGTCTGCGACAAGGGTCCGCGTATCGAAGTGGCCGACAACGGACCGGGCGTGGCGGAAGGCGAGCGCGACGCGGTGCTCCAGCGCTTCTACCGCTCGCAGCGGACCCGCACCGAGCCGGGCTCGGGCCTGGGCTTGAGCATCGTCACCGCCATCGCCCGCCTGCACCATTTCGACCTGTCCCTGGCCGACGCCAAGCCCGGCCTGCGGGTGGCGCTGGACTGCTGGCCGCGCGGCCTGGAGGCCTGAAGGTGCGGCTGCTGCACGTGCTCCGACGGCCCGGCGAGGCCTATCTGGCCCAGGCCCTGATCGAGGCCGGTCACGTGGTGGAAATGGCGTCCGACATCGGCGAGGCGCTGCTGGTCGCGCCGGCCGGCGCCTTCGACGGCGTGCTGGTCGAGGTCGCCGACCTGACCCAGGTCCCGATCGCTCGCCTGGTCGAGGCGGTGGAAGGCGGCGTCCTGGTGATCATCGCCGATCACGCCGAGCCGGCCGACCGCACCCGCGCCCTGCGGGCCGGCGCCGACGCCTGCTTCACGCGGCCGGTGCATTTCATGGAGCTGCAGGCCCGGCTCGCGGCCCTGGTCCGCCTCGCCCCGAGCCCCGCCGCCGACAGCCCCTTCCGACTCGACTCGGCCACCCGCGTGGCCCGCTTCGCCGACCGCGAGCTGACCCTGCCGGCCAGCGAGTTCCGGCTGCTGGACTATATGTCGCGCCATGCCGGCGAAGTGATCAGCGCCGCCCAGATCCTGGAACAGGTGTGGGGCGAGACCGGCGATCCCAAGCCGGAACTGGTGCGCACGCTGGTGGCGCGGCTGCGCGCGCGGCTGGTCGAGACCTTCGATCAGCCGTTCCTCGTCACCCTGCGCGGCCACGGCTATCGGCTGGACGCCAACATGACAGGATTTTCATCCGGCTGACACGGCGCTGTTAGGCGGCGGGGCGCATCAGGCGCCCTGCGCAGCTTTCGTATTTGCGCTGGTCCCGCGCGTCGACGCCACCCCCCGGAATCGCGCGCGGGACTTTCACCTGCAATCTGGAGCAGGCCGGTTTGAACGCGCTCGTCCGTATCGCCCTTTCGCGCCCTTACACCTTCATCGTGATGGCGCTGCTGATCGTCATCTTCGGCGTGCTGGCGGCCTTGGGAACCCCCACCGACATCTTCCCCGAGATCCGCGTGCCGGTGATCGGCGTGGCCTGGAACTATACCGGCCTGTCGCCCTCGGAAATGTCCGGCCGGATCGTCACGCCTTACGAGCGGGTGCTGAGCACCACGGTCAACGACATCGACCACATCGAGAGCCAGTCCCTGCCCGGCATCGGGGTGGTGAAGATCTACTTCCAGCCCGGCGTCGACATCCGCACGGCCACCGCCCAGGTGACCTCGATCTCGCAGACGGCGGTGCGCCAGATGCCGGCCGGCACCACCCCGCCGCTGATCATCAACTACAGCGCCGCCACCGTGCCGATCCTGCAGCTGGCCCAGTCGGCCAAGTCGCAGTCGGAACAGAAGCTGTTCGACCTTAGCCAGACGATCATCCGTCCAGGCCTGATCAGCGTGCCCGGCGCGGCCATCCCCTATCCGTACGGTGGCAAGGTGCGCCAGATCCAGATCGACCTGGACCCCGCCGCCCTGCAATCAAAGAACCTGTCGGCCCAGGACGTCTCCAACGCCATCGCCGCCCAGAACCAGATCCTGCCGGCCGGCACGGTCAAGATCGGCACGTTCCAGTACAATGTGCGTCTCAACGACTCCGCCGAGACGATCGAGGAACTGAACAACCTGCCGATCAAGACGGTCGACGGCGCGACGATCTACATCCACGACGTCGGCCAGGTGCGCGACGGCTCCTCGCCCCAGACCAACGTGGTGCACGTGGACGGCTCGCGCGCGGTGCTGTCGACGATCCTGAAGAACGGCTCGGCCTCGACCCTGGCCATCGTCCAGGGGGTCAAGGACCGCCTGCCAGCCTTGCAGGAAACCCTGCCCGACGACTTCAAGATCACCCCGCTGAACGACCAGTCGGTGTTCGTGAAGGGCGCCATCAACGGCGTCATCAAGGAAGGCGTGATCGCCGCGGCCCTGACCAGCGTCATGATCCTGCTGTTCCTGGGCAGCTGGCGCTCGACCGTGATCATCGCGATCTCGATCCCGCTGGCGGTGCTGTCGGCCATCGCCGCCCTGTCGGCCCTTCACCAGACGCTGAACATCATGACCCTGGGCGGTCTGTCCCTGGCCGTCGGCATCCTGGTCGACGACGCCACGGTGACCATCGAGAACATCAACTGGCACCTGGAACACGGCAAGGGCGTGCGCGAGGCCATTCTCGACGGCGCCCAGCAGATCGTGGTCCCGGCCTTCGTCTCCCTGCTGTGCATCTGCATCGTCTTCGTGCCGATGTTCATGCTCAAGGGCGTGGCCGGCTTCCTGTTCGTGCCGATGGCCGAGGCCGTGGTCTTCGCGATGATCGCCTCGTTCATCCTGTCGCGGACCCTGGTCCCGACCCTGGCGATGTATCTGCTGAAGCCCCACGATCCCGAGCGCCTGGGTTCCGAGCACGCCACCGAGCACGGCCACGCCGCCGCCCCGTCGCGCAATCCGCTGGTCCGCTTCCAGCGGGGCTTCGAGACCCAGTTCGGCAAGCTTCGCGAAGGCTATCGCAACCTGCTGGTCATGGCCCTGGGCAGCACCCGGGTGTTCATCATCGGCTTCATGGCCGTGGTGCTGATCTCGTTCGCCCTCGTGCCGTTCCTGGGCAGCAACTTCTTCCCGTCGGTGGACTCCGGCCAGATCACCCTGCACGTCCGCGCCCCGGTCGGCACGCGACTGGAGGACGCCTCGCTGCTGTTCGGCCAGGTCGAGCGCACGATCCGTCAGAACATCCCGGCCGACGAGCTGGTGTCGGTGGTCGACAACATCGGCATCCCCAACAGCTCGATCAACATGGTCTACAGCAACTCCGGCGTGATCGGGCCACAGGACGGCGACATCTTCGTCGCCCTCAAGGCCGAGCACCATCCGACGGCGGCCTATGTGAAGACCCTGCGCGAGGTTCTGCCCCGCCAGTTCCCCGGCTCGACCTTCTCGTTCCTGCCCGCCGACATCATCAGCCAAATCCTCAACTTCGGCGCGCCCGCCCCGATCGACCTGCAGGTCGCCGGCCCCAACGCCGCCGCCAACCGCGCCTACGCCGCCAAGATCCTGACACGGCTGAAGGCGATCCGGGGCCTGGCCGACATCCGCATGCAGCAGCCGGCCGGCGCGCCGCAGCTGCGGGTCGACGTCGACCGCTCGCGCATCGCCCAACTGGGCCTGACCGAGCGCGACGTCACCAACAGCATGGTCACCTCGCTGGCCGGCAGCTCGCAGGTCGCGCCGACCTTCTGGCTGAACCCCAAGAACGGCGTGTCCTACCCAATCGTCGCCCAGGTTCCGGAGTACCGCGTCAACGCGATGTCGGGGCTGGAAGGCCTGCCGATCACCGCGGCCGGCGCCAACAAGGGCGCCCAGATCCTGGGTGGTCTCAGCACGATCAGCCGCGACAGCGCCCCGGCCGTGGTCAGCCACTACGACATCCAGCCGGTGCTCGACATCTACGCCACGCCGCAGGGCCGCGACCTGGGGGCGGTGACCGCCGACATCAACAAGGTCATCAAGGACATGGCCAAGGAGCGTCCCAAGGGCGCGACCGTGACCCTGCGCGGCCAGATGGTGACGATGAACACCGCCTTCTCCGGCCTGGGTTTCGGCCTGATCGCGGCGATCGTGCTGATCTACCTGCTGATCGTCGTGAACTTCCAGTCGTGGCTGGACCCGTTCGTGATCATCACCGCCCTGCCCGCCGCCCTGGCCGGCATCGTCTGGATGCTGTTCGCCACCGGCACCACCCTGTCGGTGCCCGCCCTGACCGGCGCGATCATGTGCATGGGTGTGGCCACCGCCAACTCGATCCTGGTGGTCAGCTTCGCCCGCGAACGGCTGGAGGCCACCGGCGACGCCCTGCAGGCCGCCGTCGAGGCCGGCTTCACCCGCTTCCGCCCCGTGCTGATGACGGCTCTGGCCATGATCATCGGCATGGGTCCCATGGCGCTCGGCCTGGGCGAAGGCGGCGAGCAGAACGCGCCGCTGGGCCGCGCCGTGATCGGCGGCCTGATCTTCGCCACCCTGGCCACCCTGATGTTCGTCCCCGTCGTCTTCCGCCTCGTGCACGGCCACCGCGTCGCCGAGCCCGTCGCCCCCGCCCCTTCCGCCGGCGGACCGCTTACCGGAGAACCCGTCCATGCCTGAGCCCATCGACGCTCTGCGCCACACCCCGCCCCGCCACCTGAAGGCGGTCGCCGTCGGCGCCGTCTGCGTGGCCGCTCTGGTGGTCGCCACCGGCATCTTCGCCCGCGTCAACGCCGACGCCTCGCTGAAGACCTGGACCCATGACCAGGCGATCCCGACGGTCGCCCTGGCCAAGGTCTCCGGCGGCGGCGAGCGCGACCTGGTCCTGCCCGGCGACGTCCAGGCCTTCTACAACGCTCCGATCCACGCCCGCACCAGCGGCTATCTCAAGCGCTGGTACGTCGACATCGGCTCGCCGGTGAAGGCCGGCCAACTGCTGGCCGAGATCGACACCCCGGACCTGGACCAGCAGGTGCTGCAGGCCCGGGCCAACCTGGCCACGGCCCAGGCCAACCAGCGCCTGTCGGCCACCACGGCCAAGCGCTGGGAAGGCCTGGTCGCCCAGGACGCCGTCTCCCGCCAGGAGGCCGACGAAAAGGCCGGCGACCTGGCCGCCCGCAGCTCGGCAGTCAACGCCGCGATCGCCGATCTCAACCGCCTGCTGGCCCAGCAGTCGTTCAAGCGCATCGTCGCCCCGTTCGACGGCGTGGTGACCTCGCGCAACACCGACATCGGCGCCCTGATCTCGGTGGGCGGCGCGGCCGACACCGCACTCTTCACCGTCGCCGACCAGCATCGCCTGCGCATCTATGTCAGCGTACCGCAGAGCTATTCGGCCCTGATCAAGCACGGCCAGCCGGCCAAGCTGAGCGTGCCGGAATATCCAGGCCAGACCTTCACCGCCTCGGTGGTCAACGACGCCCAGTCGGTCGGCGCCAACGGCGCCCTGCTGGTCGAGCTGCAGCTGGACAACGCCCAGGGCAAGCTGAAGCCCGGTTCCTACGCCCAGGTCACCTTCGGCCTGGCCTCGGCCACGACCACCACCCAGGCCCCCGCCACCGCCGTGCTGTTCCGCCACGACGGCCCGATGGTCGCCGTGGTCGGTCCGGACAACCGCGTGAAGATCCGGCCGATCACCATCGTCCGCGACCTGGGAACCGAGGTCGAGGTCGGCGCTGGGATCGGTCCGAGCGACAAGGTCATCGACAACCCGCCCGAGGCCCTGGTCGACGGCGACACGGTCAAGATCGCGGCCCCCGCCAAGGGAGCGCCCCATGCGCAGGGCTAGGCTGCTCGCCGCGGTCGGCCTGACCGCGATGCTGGGCGCCTGCTCGATGGCCCCGGCCTACGCCCCGCCGACGGTCGCCGTCGCGCCCGCCTTCAAGGAGACGGGTCCCTGGACCCCGGCCGCGCCGGAAACCGAGGCGCAAGCCCGCGGCGACTGGTGGACGGTCTATGGCGATCCGACGCTGAACGACCTGGAGGCCCGCGCCGCCAAGGCCAATCCCAGCTTGGCCGCCGCGGCCGCCGCCTACGATCAGGCCACCGCCCTGGCCAACCAGGCGCGCGGCGGCTTGCTGCCGTCGATCGACGGCTCGGCCACGGCGATCCGCCAGCGACGCTCCGACAACGCCCCGCTGCGCAGCGGCGGTCCGGACGAGTACTCGACCCGCCAGGTCGGGGTGACCGCCTCCTACGAGCTGGACCTGTGGGGCCGGGTGCGCAACCTGGTGGCCGCCAGCGGCGCCCAGGCCCAGGCCAGCGCCGCCGACCTGGAGTCGGTGCGCCTGTCGCTGCAGGCCGAACTCGCCGACGACTACCTGACCCTGCGCGGCCTGGACGCCCAGGAGAAGCTGCTGGTCGACACGGCCGCCGCCTATGACCGCGCCCTGCAGCTGACCCAGATCCGCCACGACGGCGGCGCGGCCACGGGACTGGACGTCGGCCGGGCCCAGACCCAGCTGTCGACCGCCAAGGCCCAGATCAGCGACATCGCCGCCCAGCGCGCCCTCTACGAGCACGCCATCGCCGCCCTGGTCGGCGAGAGCGCGTCCAGCTTCAACCTGCCGCCGGCCCAGATCACCTTCACCCAGCCGCGCGTGCCGGTGGCCGTGCCCTCGGTGCTGCTGCAGCGCCGGCCCGACATCGCCGCCGCCGAACGCCGCGCCGCCGCCGCCAACGCCCAGATCGGCGTGGCCCAAGCCGCCCGCTTCCCGGCCCTGACCCTGGGCGGCTCGGCCGGCTGGCAATCGGCCGGCGGGGTGGACCTGCTGACCTCGCCCAACGCCTTCTGGATGATCGCCCCGCAACTGGCCGGCTCGATCTTCGACGGCGGCCGCCGCAAGGCCGGGGTCGAGGCCGCGCGGGCCCAGTTCGACCAGGCCGCCGCCAGCTATCGCGGCGTGGTGCTGGGAGCCTTCCGCAATGTCGAGGACCAGCTGGCCCTGGCCAACCACCTGGCCGACGAAGCCAAGGACCAAGACGACGCGACCGAGGCCGCTAGCCGCACCGAGGCCCTGGCCATGATCCGCTACCGCCAGGGCGCGGCCAACTATCTGGAAGTGGTCACAGCCCAGACCGCCGCTCTGCAGGCCCAGCGTGCGTCGCTGATCCTGGGCACGCGCCGCCTTCAGGCTAGTGTCGACCTGACCCGGGCGCTGGGCGGCGGCAGGGGCTGAACGGCCTCGTCGCGCAGCTCGCGATAGGCGGCGACCAGCGCGGCTTGGCTGAAGGCGAGATTGCGGCCGCTGGGATTGGGCAGCACCCAGGCGACGGCGCCGCCGAAGGGTTCGACCTGGCGCCCCCAGGCCACCTCCCGGCGGCCCATCATCGCCGCATAGGCCGCCTTGCCCAGGAAGGCCACGTAACGCGGCGTCCAACGACGGACCCAGGCCTCGAACCCTCCGGCGGCGGCCACGAACTCCGACCGCGCCAGGTCGTCGACGCCGGCGGTCGGCCGCTCGACCACGCTGGTGATCCCCAGGCCGTAGGTCAGCAGGCTGGCGTCGTGCTCGGCCGCGATCTGCTCGGGGGTGAAGCCCGCCAGATGCAGGACGCGCCAGAACCGGTTGCTACGCCCGACGAAGTGATGCCCCTCCGCGGCCGCCGAGAGCCCCGGGTTCAGCCCGCAGAAGACGACGTCCAGGCCGGGCGCGACGATGTCGGGAAGAGGCTTTTCCATGGTCTCGATCTAGACGTTGAGCGACTTCGGACCGCTGACGAACCGGTTGCCGCGAACATAGAACCGCAGGGGCCGGTCCGCGTCCCGCGTGAGCCCGATCCGCACGCCCTGCCCGATGTCGCCGGGTTCGCCATCGCCTTGAGCCAGCCACAACGGCCCCTTCTGGCAAAGGTCCAGACCGTTGGCCCATGGTCCGATCTCCAGCGCCTGGGCCAGTCGCCCCGGCCCTCGCGCCAAGTCGCGCAACTGATCGGTCCCGCGATTGCGCTGCATGATCGCCACGCCCTCCAGCGGTTCCAGCGCCCGGATCAACACGCCCGCCCCGATCCCGGCCGCCTCGCTCGAGACGTTCAGCATGTAGGACGTGCCGTAGTTCAGATAGATGTAGGCGTGCCCGGGTTCGAGAAACAGCGACCGGGTTCTTGGCGTCATGCCCCGGAACGTGTGCCCGGCCGCGTCGCCGACGATATAGGCCTCGGTCTCGACGATGCGGCCGCTGAGCACGCCCTCGGACGTCTCGCGCACCACCGCCTTGCCGATCAGGAAGCGAGCCATGGCGGCCGTGTCGACGGGCAGCTCCGAGCGCGCCAGCGGGACGAACTTCAACGCGTCAGCTCCACCCATTGCGCGCGCGACGCGCCCGGCTCGAACGGATCGCCGAAATACTGGGTCTCACGGGCAACCTGCCCGTCGAGGAACTCCATGACGCTGACGGTATAGGACGGCCGGCCGTCATAGGTCAGGACCAGCTCCGTCACCCACAGATCGCCTGCGCCCACGATCCGTCGAACCGTGAAGCGCTTCTGGCTGGGCTGCGCGGCGCGGGACGACTGGATCCCTCGCCGCCCATGGATGCGCTCGCCCGACTGCGGATAGTCCAGCACCGCGTCCTCGCGGTAGATCGCGTGTTCCGCCTCCAGGTCGCCCGCATCGGAGGCGGCCCAATGACGGTCCAGAGCCCTTCGAACGTCCTGGTCTTCCATCTCAACCTCCCTGCCCTTCCCGCCAGCCGCCGCCCAGGGCGCGCACCAGAGCCAGGTCCAGGATGAAGCGACGCGCCTCCAGGGTCGAGACCGCGCGTCGCGTGGCCAGCATCCGGCCCTCGGCGACCAGCACGGCCGTGAAGTCGGTCGCTCCTCCGGTGTAGCGACGCTTGGCCAGCCGCCAACCGCTCGTCGCGGCTTCCTCGGCCTCGCGGCTGTCGGCCAGCCGCTGTTCAAGGGCGCGCTGTGAGGTGACGGCGTCGGCCATCTCCTCCAGCGCCTGGTTCAGGGTCCCGTCGTAGGCGCCGATCGCGGCGTCATAGTCGGCGCGCGCGACCTTGAAACCCGCCTGACGCCGTCCACCGTCGAAGATCGGCAGACCAAGGACAGCGCCGGCAGATCCCAGGTTGGATCCCGCATCGGCGAGGTTCCCAATCCCCAGCGACTGAACGCCGATCAACCCCACCAGATTGACGTTCGGATAGAAGGCCGCGTGGGCGACGTCGATCCGCTCCGACGCCGCCTCGGCCCGCCAGCGGGCGGCCACGAGGTCCGGACGTCGTGCGATCAGGGCGGTCGGTAGGTCGGCGGGCAGACCCAGGCTGCGCAAGGCGGTGACCTGGGGCCTGGCGATCGACGCGGCGCGATCCGGCGTCTGGCCCATCAGCGAAGCCAGGCGCAGCCGGGTCAGGGCGATCTGTTCGTCGACCGCCTCCAACTCAGCGCGGGCCAGCGGCGGCCCGACCTGCGCCTGCCGAAGCTCGGCCTCGGAATCGTAACCGCCTTCGGTCCGTCGACGGACCAGGGCGAGGGTCTGTTCCCGGACACCCACGGTGGAGGCCAGGACGTCGCGATCGGCGAACAATCGCGCCAGGTCCGCATAGGCCGCCGCGATCGAGGTCGACACGATCAGACGCGCCGCCGCCGCGTCGGCCTTGGCGGCGGCTTCCTCGGAGGTAGCCGCCGCGATCGAGGCGCGGGTCTTGCCCCAGAGGTCGAGCTCGTAGCTGAAGTCCAGCGTCGCTCGCCCGGTGTCGTTCCAGCCGTGCAGCGCCGCCGGCGTCGGCAGGCCGGTGTTGTAGCTGGGCTTGGACTCGGCGGCGGCGGCGTTGGCCGAGACGCTCGGTTGTTGGGCTGCGCCAGCCAGCCCCACCAGGGCCGAAGCGCGCCGCAACCGGGCCTGGGCCACCGCGATGGTCGGCGCGTCCTGGAGGCCGGTTGCGATCAAGCCGGTCAGTTGCGGATCGCCATAGCCCGTCCACCAGTCCTCGGTCGGCCAATCGGCGACCGGGCCGGTGAACAGCTGCTGTTGGCCGACCACCTTGACGACCGGCTTGGGGCCGAGGTCGGGCGCGGCGCAGGCCGAGGCCAGCAGCGCCCCGACCAGGGTGACGGCGGTGAGAACGGGGCTACGCATGGCCGCCTCTCGTCCCGCAGCGGAAGCCGCCGAACAGGGCCGTGAGCCCCGAGGCCTTGCCCGAGACGTGGGAGCCGACGGCGATCCTGGGCTCGACCGACATGCCGGAACCCAGCCGGTCCAGGCCCGGCTGGCGGGCGTCGAACAGGATCCGCACCGGAAAGCGGCGAACGATCTTGGTGAAGTTGCCCGTCGCGTTGTCGGGTGGGATCACCGAGAACTCCGAGCCGGACGCCGCCGACAGGCTTTCCACCGTGCCGCAGAAGACCTGGTCATTGGCGGCGTCGACCCGGATCTGCACCCGGTCGCCGGCCCGGATCCGCGAGATTTGAGTCTCGCGCAGGTTCGCCTCGATCCACAGCGCTCGCGTCGGGGCCACGGCCATCAGCCGGGTTCCGACCCCGACATACTCGCCCAGCCGCACGTTGCGCGCGGCCACCAGCCCCTCGCGTGGCGCGGTGATCGTCGTGCTGTCCAGATCGTTCCGGGCCTTGAAGAGCTTAGCCTGCGCGCCCTGTTGGGCCGCGAGATTGGCCTGGCGTTGCGCGTCCAGGACCGCCAGTTGGCGGCGCGCGAAGGCGGCCTGGGCCACCGACTGGGTCACGCCCGACCGGGCGCGCACCTCGTCGGCCGTCGACTGCTCGAAGACCGAGCGGCTGACCGCGCCGTCACTGACCAGGTCCTTGGCGCGCGCGAAGTCCGATCGCGCCCGCTGGGCTTGGGCGTTGGCCGAGGCCACGACGGCGTCGGCGACCTCGATCTGGGCCAGCTGCAGCTGGAACTGGGCGTCGATCTGCAGGTTCGCGGCCTTCTGCTGGGCCAGGGCGGCCTCGGCGTCGGCGACGGCGGCCTGGTAGTCGCGCGGGTCGATCCGCGCCAGAACCTGTCCGGGCGCGACCCGGCGGTTGTTCTCGGTCGCGACCTCGACGACGTAGCCGGGAACCTTGGTCGCCACGAAGGTCAGGTCGCCGCGCACATAGGCGTTGTCGGTGGCCTCGAACGGGCTGATCCGATGCCACAGGCCATAGCCGGCGGCGACGGCGATGCTCAGGGCGGCGACCGAGGCGGTGGCGATGGCCACGCGCCGGCCGGTTCCCGTGGGAGCCGGCGGCGGCTCTGGCGGGGACGGCGGAGGCGGCGGGGGTTGGGCGCGGGCGCTCATGGCGAGGTCCTTCTCAAGCGCGGGTCTTGTCGGGAATTTGTGCGGGAACGGCGGGCAGGCGCGGCAGCGCCCAGACGAGGATGGCGGCCAGCAGCAGTCCGGCCGCGATGACGGCGAAGGCGTCGCCGAAGCCCTGGGCGAAGGCCTGGCCCGACGTGGCGCGCGCCAGACTGGCGACGCTGGCCCGTTGAGCGGCGGCGGGATCGGGGATCCAGTTGGCGAAGGCCCCCGCCTGGACGGCCAGCCGCTGGCTGACGTCGCCGTCGAGGAGGTTCAGGCTCTCGCCCAAGCGGGCGGAGTGGAACTTCTCGCGCTCGACCAGGGTGTGGCTGGCGGCCGCAACGCCGACGGCGAGGCCAAACACGCGGGCGTAGTTGAAGGCGATGCCCACGGTCGGGCCCTGGGTCGGCGGATGGACCTCGAAGGTGGCGAACCGCAACAGAGCGACGCCGACGAACGCCTGGCCGACACCGATCAACACCAGCAGTCCGAACAGCTCCGGCGCGGCCCAGTCGGACGACAGAAACGCCGCCCGGGCGGCGGCTAGGGCGAAGCTGGCCAGGCCGAGCGACAGGCTCAGGCGCGGATCGAACCGGCAGACGGTCCACCAGGCCACGGGGCCGGCGACCAGGGTGGCGACGGCCAGCGGCAGCAGCAACGGCCCCAGCTGTTCGACGCGATAGCCTTGCAGCCGGACCAGATATTGCGGCGCGACGACGATCCCGAACATCAGGCCGAAGCGAAAGAACAGCTGGAAGATCAGCGCCCAGCCCAGGGTGGGCTTGGCGATGACGTCCAGCCGGAGCAGCGGCGGCGACGCTTGCGGGATGAGCCTGAGGGCCAGGACGAGGCCAAGGGTCCCGCAGGCCAGCGTCGCGGTGACCCACCAGGCCTCGAACCAGAAATGACGCTCGCCCTCGCTGACGCCGATGACCAGTAGGCCCAGCGCCAGCGACAGCAGGCCATAGCCGCTCCAGTCGGTCGCGCGCAGACGCCGGGGGTCGCCGCGCTCGCCCGGCAGGACCAGGAACGCCAGGGCGGTATAGAGCAGACCCGCCAGGGCCTGTCCCCAGAACAGGGCGCGCCAGCCTCCCAACTCGATCAGCCAGGCCGCGACGCCCGCCGCCAGGCCCAGGCCCGCAGACGACGCCAGCGAGAAGACGGCCAGCCCCGCGACCTGGGCGCGGCCGCGCAGCGGACTGGTCATCACCAGCAACATCATGAAGGTCGGCAGCACGCCGCCGAACACACCCTGGACGAGACGGGCGGCGATCGCCCAATCCAGCCCCGGGGCGAAGGCGACGGCCAGGCTGCTGATCACGAACCCGGCCCCAGCGACCCGCATGGCGACGCCGCGCCCGAAGGCCCCGGCGGTGATCATCAGCAGCGGCTGGCCCAGGATCTGGCCGACATTGTAGACCGTGACCAGCCAGGCGGTGTCGTCGGCGCTGGCCGACAGCCCGCCGCCGATGTCGCCCAGCGAGAAGATCACGCTGATCGGAAACAGTCCGCCCATCAGCGCCCCGAAGGCCGAAAGGGCCAGGGCGCTGATGGGCGCGCGCGACGAGGCGGCCGGCGACGACAGGCCTGGTGCGGCTCTAGCGGGGACTTGGCGCGCGGGCATGTCGAACTCCGAGACCTCGTGGCGACGCTGCACAGGTACTGGGCTTCGACAGGCGGGATTAGCCGGCCACGGCGTACTTCACTGTTCCAGAAATCGCGCCAATCAATCTTGAAGGATTAGATCGCGGGTCCTGAAATCTGATCCTCGTCTCCCAGACGCCGGCGCAGGAAGTCGATCAGCACCCGCACCCGCGCCGGCCGCGCCTTGGCCGGGGGCGTCAGGGCGTGGATCGGTATGGCGGCCACGGTCCAGTCGGGAAGAACCGTCTCCAGCGTCCCGTTCGCCAACTCCCGGCGTACGAAGAGCTCGGGCTGGGCGGACAGGGCCAGGCCGGCGGTCAGGGTCGGGATGCAGGCGGCGGCGTTGTTGAAGCGATAGGCCGCTTCGACGCGCACCAAGCGTTCGCCCTCGTGCGGATGATGCAGACGCCAATCCAGCGGCTGGGGCAGCTGGGTGAAGACGATCACCGGCAGGCGCGCGAGGTCCTCGGGCTTTTCCGGGCGACCGTGACGCTCGAAGAAGGCCGGGGCGCCGATGATCGAGGTTCGCAACGACACCAGGCGCGTGACCCTCAGGCTGGAGTCGGCGATCGCGCCAGGCTTGATCGCCATGTCGAAACCCGCCGCGATCAGGTCGACCGGCTCGTCGGTGATGTGGAAATCCAGATCGATCTCGGGATAGAGCGTGAAGAAGTCCGGCAGCAACGGCGCCAGCGCCCGCACGCCGAAGGCCGCCGAGCAGGCCAGGCGGACCGGACCGCGCGGGATGGCCGCCTCCTCCAGGATCTCCGCCTCCATCGCCGCTCCGTCATCGAGAATGCGCGCCGCCCGGCCCAGGGCGGCGCGGCCGCTTTCGGTCAGCGACAGCTTGCGCGTGGTCCGGGTCAGCAGCGTGGTCCGTAGGCGCGTTTCCAGCCGCGTGACCGCCCGCGAGACCGTCGCCTTGGTCAGGCCCAGCTCTCGGGCCGCGTCAGAGAACGAGCCACACTCGGCGACCTTGGAGAAGATCGCCCACGCCTCGAAATCGGGAAGTTGCTGCATCCGACGCTTCCTGAAACGGTCGATGAAACGGGCCACGACCGACAATGACGAGCGGATCGACCGCCCCGGCATGCCGTTCACGGTAAATCACCCGGAACCTTTACCATCGCTCGCCGTTAGAAGCTCCGCGTGATGGGGCGCGCGGTCGGGGGTGTCGGGTGGTTCGGGCGTATTTCGTGTGGCTTGGCTTGAGCGGAAAAAACCTTCGGTCATCTGAAGATGAACGGTTGCCCCGGCTCGCGGATATGACCGATAGCCTGACGGCCCGCGCGCCAATCCGCCCCATCTCGCCCATCCCGTGCGAGCGCTGACCCCTTCAAGACCGCCTGCTTCCCGGCCGCGACCGGGCGGGCGGGATCGAAAAACTCCGACTTCGAGAATCTCATGTCCCTGATCGAACCTCGTCGCGCGTCCTCCTCCCGGACGAAAGTGGAGTTATGGACAACGATCGGGCTGGCGCTCGTGCTCGCCTTCTTTCTGGTCAGCGGGGTCACGGCCTATCGCAACATCGAGGTGCTGCGCAGCGACAGCGAAAAGATCTGGCACACGCACGAGGTGCTGATCTCGCTGGACGAGCTCCTCTCCACCACCCAGGACGCCGAGACCGGCCAGCGCGGCTACCTGCTGACCGGCAATGATCGCTACCTGGAACCCTATCAGCGCGCGGTCACAGCCGCCGCGTCGCGCGTCGAGACCGTCGCCTCGCTGACCAAGGACAACCCGGTGCAGCAGGCCAATATCGGCCCGCTCAAGCGACACCTGGACGCCAAGCTCGGCGAGTTGGCGGAAACCATCGCCTTGCGACGCGACCAGGGCGCTCAAGCCGCGCTGGCCGTCGTCGCCACCGACCGCGGCAAGGTCGAGATGGACGCGATCCGCACCCAGCTCGAGGTCATGCGCCAGGAGGAAAACCGCCTGCGCGACATCCGCCTGGCCGAGATGGACGCCGCCTACAAGTCAGCCCTGACCAGCGGCGTGCTGTCGGGCCTGCTCGGCGCGGCCCTGACGATCGCGGTGTTCGTCCTGATCCGTCGCAGCACCCAGGCTCGCGCTCGCGAGGAATGGCTGCAATCGGGCCAGGTCGGCCTGTCGGTCGCGATGATGGGCGACAAGTCGGTCGAGGAACTGAGCGACAGCATCCTGGCCTTCCTGGCGCAGTATCTGGGCTTCCAGGCCGGCGCGCTGTTCAAGGGTGAAAAGGGTCACTTCCACCGCGCCGCGGCCCTGGGCATTCCGGCCGACGCCGACGTGACCGTCCGCTTCGACCTCAAGGAAGGCTTGCTGGGCAAGGCCGCGGCCGACGGGCTGGCGACGATCATCCGCGACGTGCCCGACGGCTACCTGACGATCGGCTCGGGCCTGGGCCGCGACAAGCCAAGGCACCTGGTCATCGTCCCGACCCATGCCGACGATCTGGTCAACGCCGTGATCGAGCTGGGCTTCCTGCATCCCGTCGACGATCTGGTTCTCGACCTGCTGAACCAGGCCTCGGCCTCGATCGGCATCGCCCTGCGCTCGGCGCGCTATCGGTCCGAACTGCAGGACGTACTGGAGGAAACCCAGCGCCAGGCCGAAGAACTGCAGGTGCAGAGCGAAGAGCTGCGGGTCTCCAACGAGGAGTTGGAGGAGCAAGGCCGGGCGCTCAAGGAGTCGCAGACGCGGCTTGAGCAGCAGCAGGTCGAGCTGGAGCAGACCAACAGCCAGTTGGAAGAGCAGGCCCAGACCCTGGAGACCCAGCGCGACGAGCTGGAGAAAACCGGCGCCGCCGTGGCCCTGAAGGCGCGCGAACTGGAGCAGGCCAGCCAGTACAAATCCGACTTCCTGGCCAACATGTCCCACGAGCTGCGCACGCCGCTCAATTCGCTGCTGATCCTGTCCAAGCTGCTGGGCGACAATCCGGACGGCAACCTTTCGGGCGAGCAGGTCAAGTTCGCCCAGACCATTCAGTCGTCGGGCAATGACCTGCTGACCCTGATCAACGACATCCTCGACCTGTCGAAGATCGAGGCGGGCCACATCGAGGTTCGCCCCGAGAGCGTTCCGCTGCAGCGACTGACGGGCGACCTCCGCCAGCTGTTCCAGCCGGTGGCCGACGAACGCAACCTGGATTTCGAGATTGTCGTCGCGGAAAACTGCCCGGCTCTGGTCGAAACCGATCGCCAGCGCCTGGAGCAGATCCTCAAGAACCTGCTGTCGAACGCCTTCAAGTTCACCGAGAGCGGCGGCGTTCGCCTGGCCGTCACGCCGGCCGCCAACGACAGCCTGGCCTTCGCCGTCACCGACACCGGCATCGGCATCCCGCGCGAAAAGCAGGAAAGCATCTTCGAGGCCTTCCGCCAGGCCGACGGCACCATCAGCCGCAAGTACGGCGGCACAGGCCTTGGCCTGTCGATCTCGCGCGAGCTGTCGCGTCTGCTGGGCGGGGCGATCACGCTGCGGAGCCAGGCCGGCGAAGGCAGCACCTTCACCGTCACCGTGCCGCGCACCTACGACCCGGCGCGCGTGGGCCCTCGCGAACAATCGTCTCCCATCGACGCTGCGCCCTCCCCGACGCCGGCACGCGCGAAGCGGTCAAAGCCCGCGCCCACCCTGGTCGAGGACGATCGCGACAAGCTGACCGGCGGCCGCCGTGTGCTGCTGGTCATCGAGGACGACGACAAGTTCGCCAGCATCGTGCGTGACCTCTCCCACGAGCTGGGCTTCGAATGCCTGGTGGCCGGCACCGCCGAGGACGCCCTCAAGCTGGCCCGGAAGTTCAAGCCCAGCGCCGTGGTGCTGGACGTGGGCCTGCCGGATGAATCGGGCCTGATGGTCCTGGACCGCCTCAAGCGCGACGACACCACCCGGCACATCCCGATCCACGTCATCTCGGCCGCCGACCACAGCCAGACCGCCCTGTCGCTGGGCGCGATCGGCTACATGATCAAGCCGGTCAAGCGCGACGACCTGGCCGAGGTGCTCAAGACGCTGCAGTCGAAACTGACCAGCACGGTGCGGCGGGTCCTGATCGTGGAGGACGACGAGGTCCAGCGCGACGCCGTCGGCAAGCTGCTGTCCTCGGGCGACGTCGAGACGGTC
This sequence comes from Caulobacter soli, assembly GCF_011045195.1. Lineage (GTDB taxonomy): Bacteria > Pseudomonadota > Alphaproteobacteria > Caulobacterales > Caulobacteraceae > Caulobacter > Caulobacter soli. The sequence goes on from NZ_CP049199.1 coordinate 3,599,024, forward strand.
GGCGTCGGCACGGCGGCCGAATGTCTGGAGCAGCTCAAGCAGCAGACCTTCGACTGCATGGTCCTGGACCTGTCGCTGCCGGACGCCTCGGGCTTCTCCCTGCTGGAGACGCTCAGCCAGGACGGTGATCACGCCTTCCCGCCGGTCATCGTCTACACCGGCCACGACCTGTCGGCGGACGACGAGCAGCGGCTGCGCCGCTATTCCAGCTCGATCATCATCAAGGGCGCCAAGTCTCCCGAGCGCCTGCTGGACGAGGTCTCGCTGTTCCTGCACCAGGTGGTGTCGGAACTACCGCCCGAGCAGCAGAAGATGATCCAGAAGGCGCGCAATCGCGACGCCGTCCTGGAGGGCCGGCGCGTGCTGATCGTCGAAGACGACATCCGCAACGTCTATTCCCTGACCAACGTGCTGGAGCCGCGCGGCGCCGTCATCGAGATCGCCCGCAACGGCCGCGAAGCGATCGAGGCCCTGGCCCGCTCGGCCGAGGATCCGTCGCGCGCCGTCGACCTGGTGTTGATGGACGTGATGATGCCGGTCATGGACGGCCTGGCGGCGACGCGCGAGATCCGCGACGATCCCAAGTGGTCCAAGCTGCCGATCCTGATGCTGACGGCCAAGGCCATGCCCGACGACCAGGAGCGCTGTCTCGCCGCCGGCGCCAGCGACTACATGGCCAAACCCATCGACGTGGACAAGCTGCTCTCGCTCGTCCGGGTCTGGATGCCCAGGTAGGCATGATCCGTGTCCGAGAAGATTGAAGACCTCGAGATCCAGCTCCTTCTGGAGGCGCTCTTCCAGCGCTACCACTATGACTTCCGCCACTATGCGCGGGCGTCGATCAAACGACGCCTGATCCAGGCGCGCGACCAGCTGGGCTTCGCCAGCATCTCGGCGTTGCAGGATCGCGTCCTGCACGACCCGGCCATGCTGCCGCGCCTGCTCGACTATCTGACCGTGCAGGTCAGCGAGATGTTCCGCGACCCGACCTACTTCCGGGCGCTGCGGGAAAAGGTGCTGCCGCACCTGCGGACCTATCCGTCCCTGAAGGTGTGGATCGCCGGCAGCAGCGCCGGCGAGGAGCTCTACTCGCTGGCCATCCTGTTTCGCGAGGAAGGCCTCTACGATCGGACGCTGTTCTATGCGACCGACATCAATCCCGAGGCCCTGAGGGCCGCCGAGGCCGGCGCCTATCCGATCGACCGGATCCGGAAGTTCACCGAGAACCACCAGAAGTCCGGTGGCCGCTCGTCGCTGTCGGACTACTACACGGCCGCCTACGGCCGGGCGGTGTTCGACAAGACCTTGCGCGACCGCGTGGTGTTCTCGGACCACAGCCTGGTGACCGACGCCGTCTTCGCCGAGATGCACCTGATCTCGTGCCGCAACGTGATGATCTATTTCGATCGGGCGCTGCAGGACCGGGCCATCGGCCTGTTCCGCGACTCCCTGGCCCGCAAGGGGTTCCTGGGCCTGGGCTCGAAGGAGAGCCTGCGCTTCTCGGCCCACGCCACGGGCTTCTCCGACTTCGTGCCGGAAGAGAAGATCTATCAAAGGCGCGAGCTGTGAGCCGGCGCCCCATCAAGGCGGTGGCGATCGGCGCCTCGGCCGGCGCGGTCCAGGCGCTGCAGGCCATCCTGCCGCGCCTGCCCGTCGGCTATCCCCTCCCCGTGGTGGTGGTCGTGCACGTGCCCTCGGACCGTTCCAACGTCCTGCTGCCGCTGTTCCAGGCCAAGTGCCGGATCACGGTCAAGGAGGCCGAGGACAAGGAGCCCGTGGTCGGCGGCGTGATCTATTTCGCGCCCTCGGACTATCACGTGCTCATCGAGGCGGACGGCGCCTTCGCCCTGTCGTCCGACGAGGCGGTGAACTATTCCCGCCCCTCCATCGACGTCCTGTTCGAGAGCGCCGCCGACGCCTATGGCCCAGGCCTGGTCGGCGTCATCCTGACCGGCGCCAACCACGACGGCGCGGCCGGTCTCAAGGCGATCGTCGACGCCGGTGGCATGGCGATCGTCGAGAACCCCGTCGGGGCCTATGCGTCGGCCATGCCCGAAGCGGCGATCGAGGCCAGTTCGGCCGCCACCATCATGAACCTGGATGCGATCGCATCATACTTGTCGAGTTTGGGGACCGCATGATGATCGCGGAAAAGCCGATCAACTTCCTCCTCGTCGATGACCTCGAAGAGAACCTGCTGGCGCTCGAGGCGCTGCTGCAGCGGGAGGGTCTGACCTGTCTGAAGGCGCGGTCCGGCGAGGAAGCGCTCGAGCTGCTGCTGATGCACGACGTCGCGCTGGCGCTGCTCGACGTCCAGATGCCCGGCATGAACGGCTTCGAACTGGCCGAGTTCATGCGCGGCAACGTCCGCACCAGCCGCGTGCCGATCATCTTCGTGACCGCCGGCGCCTCCAGCAACCAGCGCCGCTTCCGAGGCTACGAGGCCGGCGCGGTCGACTTCATCCAGAAGCCGATCGAAGCCCACGTGCTGCGCAGCAAGGCCAACGTGTTCTTCGACCTGTACAAGCAGCGCCAGCAGCTCGAACTTCAGCGCGACGAGCTGGAAGCCGCGGCCCAGGCCCTGCGGCGGGCCGATCGCCACAAGGACAGCTTCCTGGCGGTGCTGGCCCACGAACTGCGCAACCCCGTCGCGGCGCTGAGCGGCGGCCTGCACCTGCTGGGCAAGGACATCCCGCCGGAACGCGCCAGCGACATCCGCACGCGCATGGACCGGATGCTGACCCACCTCTCGCACCTGGTCGACGACCTGCTCGACGTTTCGCGGGTCAACCAGGGCAAGATCTCGCTGAAGAAGGAGCGGCTCGACCTGGGCGAAATCCTTCGCTCGGCGATCGAGGCCAGCCAGCACAATATCGACGCCGGCGGCCACCAGTTCACGATCCAGATTCCCGACGAGGCGATCTGGCTGGACGCCGATCACACCCGCCTGGCCCAGGTCGTGTCCAACCTGCTCAACAACGCGGCCAAGTACACGCCGTCGGGCGGCCAGGTCTCGCTGTCGGTGACGACCCACGGCGACGCGGCGGTGATCACGGTCTCGGACACCGGCGTCGGCATCCCGCCGGAGATGCAGTCGGGCATCTTCGAGATCTTCGCCCAGGTCGAGGACCACCTGACCAAGGCCCAGGGCGGCCTTGGCATCGGACTGGCCCTGGTCAAGCAACTGGTCGCGCTGCACGGCGGTTCGATCGAGGTGGAAAGCGCGGGCCAGGACATGGGCAGCACCTTCAGCGTCAGGATCCCCATCGCCGACCAGCCTGGCCAGGACGCCGCTTAAGAGTCTTTTCAACCAAGCATGACCTTATGGCGCTCCGGGTCGCCTGTCAGTGGACAGCGCGACCCGACAGTCAGCCAGAAAGGCCCCGCGAGCCGTGCACGGCCAGTCCTCCAGCGATCAGAGCGTCGGCTACGGCGCCCTCGACATCCTGGACGCCAGCCAGGACTGCGCCTGGATCCTGCGGCTGGACGGCTCCATCGAGCACGCCAATCGCCGCGCCCGGGCGATGTTCCCCGCCGGTCCCGCCGACCTCGCCAACTGGCGCGAGATCTGGCCCGAGGAAAGCCGCTTCTCGCTCGACCGCTCGTTCAATATCGCCGTGACCGGACAGGTCGCCCGCTTCCGCGCCTTCCTCGGCGCGGCGCAGCACACCCGCGCCTATTGCGACACGACCATCTCGCCCATCGTGGATCGGGCGGGCCAGGCGATCCGCCTGCTGGCGACCGCCCGCGACGTGACCCAGACCGTCGAGACCCAGGGCTTCCTGCGGACGGTCATCCAGCTCCTGCCCTCGCCCCTGACGGTGAAGAACGTCGAGGACGGCCGCTACGTGCTGATCAACCGCGCGGCCGAGGACGCGCTGGGCGTGGTCGCCGACGAAGCCATGGGCCGGACAGCCGCCGAGGTCCTGTCGCCCGAGATCGCCGCCCAGTCGGCGCAGATCGAGGCCAAGGTCCTGCGGTCCGGCGAGATGCAGCTGTCGGAAGACGCGCTGGGCGTCGGCGCCGACGGCCTGCCGCGCTATTTCACGACCAAGACCCTGGCCACCTATGACGACGTCGGCGCGCGCCACCTGATCACCCTGGGCGAGGACGTCACGGCCCGCCGGTCGGCCGCCGCCTCGCTGCGCGCCGCCCTGGAACAGGCCGAACACGCCAGCCAGGCCAAGACCGCCTTCCTGGCCAATATGAGCCACGAGATCCGCACGCCGCTGAACGGCATCGTCGCCGGCGCGGACCTGCTGGCCAAGAGCGCGCTCGATCCGCGCGCGCGGGAGCTGGTCGAGATCATCCTCAATTCCGGTCGCGGTCTGGAGCGGCTGCTGTCCGACATTCTCGACCTGGTGCGCGTCGAGGCCGGCCAGGTGGCCGTCGAAAACGGCGCGTTCCACCTGGGCGACATGGCCCGCTCGGTCGCTGCCCTGTGCGCCCTGCGCGCCGAGGAAAAGGGAGTCGCCCTGGAGGCCCATGTTTCGGCGGGCGCCGACGTCATGGTGACCGGCGACGGCGCCCGGCTGCGCCAGGTGCTGACCAACCTGCTCAGCAACGCCGTGAAGTTCACCGACCGCGGCCAGGTCACGCTGGACGCGATCCTCGACGCCGACGGCCGGGCGCGGTTCTCGGTGTCCGACACCGGGATCGGCTTCGACGCGGCCGAGAAGGCGCGGATCTTCGACCGCTTCCAGCAGGCCGACGCCTCGTTCACGCGCCGGTTCGGCGGCGCGGGCCTGGGCCTGGCGATCTCGCGCGAGCTGGTCGAACTGATGGGCGGCGCCCTGGAGTGCGACAGCGCGCCGGGCCAGGGGTCGACCTTCTGGTTCACCCTGCCCCTCCCCGTCCATCACGCGGCGCCGGCCGAGACCGCCGCCGACTGCGCGGCCGAGGGGCCCGACACGCCCCGCGTGCTGGTCGCCGACGACCATCCGACCAACCGCAAGATCGTCGAGCTGATGCTGGCCGAGGTGGCCGAGATCTTCACCGCCGAGAACGGCCGCGAGGCCGTCGACGTCTACAGGGTCGCCGCGCCCGACCTGATCCTGATGGACATGCAGATGCCGGTCATGGACGGGCTGGACGCGGTTCGCGAGATCCGGGCGCGCGAGGCGGCGTCGGGCGCGGGCCGCACGCCGATCATCATGCTGACCCAATGCGCGCCCCGAGCACGTCCGCGCCAGCCGCGAGGCCGGCGCCGACCTGCACCTGGAAAAGCCGATCACCAGCGCCATGCTGTTCGCCGCCATCGGCCAGGCGTTCGAGGCGGCCCAGTGCCTGCCCGAAGCCGCCGTCGCCGAAGCCTGAATCGGAAAAACACGCCCCGATCTTTACCCCGCCTTCGCACATCCTCCGGCATAGTGCGGCCAGCGTAAACATCCGGCGATTTCATGGCCTTAGCGTCTTCCTCCGCGGCTTTCGCGACGCCCTACCAGGCCTCCTCCCAGGCTGGTGGCGGCGCGCGGATCGGCGCGCGCCTCGAAGCCGCCCGTCAGGTGGTGGAAACCCGCTTTCTCGAAGCCGGCGACGTGCTGTCGCGCGCCGTCGACGGCGTCGGCTCGCTGATCGCCGCCCTGGACGCCATCCGCGCCAATCTCGACGCCGAGACCGTCGCCGCGACCACCGGCGAACTGGTCCAGGCGGCCGAAACCCTGAAATCCCTGCCCGACAGCCTGGACGCCCGCCGCGACCGCGTGGGCGAACTGGTCAAGTTCAGCGACGGCCTGGGCGGCCGCATCGGCGAGATGCGCCAGCACCTGGCCTATCTCCGGGTCTTCGCGATCAACATCAAGATCACCTCCGGCGGCATCGCCGCGGCCGGCCCCGAATTCGCGATCTTCGCCCAGGAGATCTACGACTGCATCGAGATGGGCGGCGCCCAGCTGGACGCGCTGAACAACGACCTGATGGGTCTGGACCACACCCTGCGCGGCGCCCTGGCGCATGAGCAGACCCTGGCCAAGAACTGCGCCACCCTGCTGCCGGCCGTGCCCGACGCCCTGACGGCCAGCGCGGCCGCCATCGCCGATCATCACGCCCGCATCGCCAGCGTCGCCGTCACCGTCGCCGCCCTGGCGCGCGACGTCCAGAAGAAGGTCGGCGGCGGCCTGGCCGCCCTGCAGGTCGGCGACAGCACCCGCCAGCGGATCGAGCACGTGCAGGCCGGGCTGACGTTCCTGGACGAGGCGGGCGAGATCGCCGCCTTGCCGGCCGAACCGCGCGAGCGCGCCCACGCCTTCGTGCACCGCCTGCTGGGCGCTCAATTGGTCGCGATGGGCGAGGACTTCCATCGCGAGGTCGCCCGCATCAATGACAGCGTGATCGGCATGGCCGCCGACGCGACGGAACTGCTGCGCCTGCGCGACCTGGCTTCGGGCCAGGGCGACGGGACCGAGGCCAACTTCCTGCGCAATCTGGAAGGCAATGTCGGCCAGGCCCTGGGGCTGGTGGGCGACATGACCGCCGGCGAACGCGCCGCCGAAGAGGTCAGCCGCTCGGCCGCCGTCTCGGCCCGTGAACTGACCGAGCGCATCGCCGGCATCCAGAACATCCGCGCCGACGTGCAGATGATGGCCCTGAACACCACGTTGAAGTGCGCCCGTATCGGCGAGACCGGCAAGCCGCTGGGCGTCATCGCCGTTGAACTGCGCGCCCACGCCATCCACCTGGAAAAGTCCGCCGCCGAGACCACCAGCTCGCTAGAAGGCCTGTTCAGCGCCGCCGAGGCCCTGGGCCAGCGCGACGTCAGCCATGACGGCGAGGACGGCAAGGCCGCGGCCGCCGCCACGGTGCTGAGCGGCGCCGTCGCCCGGATCGGCAAGGCCGGCGACGGGGTCGACAGCGCCCTGGACGCCGTGGCCCGCCAAGGCGCGGACGTCGTCGACATGCTGCGCCGCGCCGCCGAGCGCTGCGACCTCCACACCCAGATCGGCTCGGTGCTGGACGCCGCCGCCAACCAGCTTCTGGACATGGCGGGCGACGACGAAATCTTCGCCGACGACATCGCCCCGGCCCTGCACCCCCTGCTGGCCAAGCTGGCCAAGCAGTACACCATGGCCCGCGAGCGCGAGGTTCATCGCGCGTTGACCGAGGCTCTCGGCGAAGCGGTCGTGACCGAGGTCGTCGCGACGCCGGTCGCGGACGAGGACGACGTGCTGTTCTGATCCGTTGCGACGGAGGGGCGTCTCCTGCCCTACCTGTTCGCCGCCCGCAGCACTTCGGTCGTCAGGTTGTGCAGCGGAACCACGCGGTCCACGCAGCCCAGGGCGATGGCTTCCTTGGGCATGCCGAACACCACCGAGGTGGCCTCGTCCTGCGCCAGGGTGAAGGCGCCGGCCTGCTTCATTTCGGCCATGCCGCGCGCGCCGTCGTCGCCCATGCCGGTCATGATCACGCCCACCGCGTTCGAGCCCGCCGAACGGGTGGCCGAGCGGAACAGCACGTCGACCGACGGCCGGTGGCGCGAGACCAGCGGACCGTCCTTGACCGAGACGTAGTAGCGGGCGCCGCTGCGCTCCAGCAGGGTGTGCTTGTTGCCGGGCGCGATCAGCACCCGGCCGCGCCGCACGGTGTCGCCGTCCTCGGCTTCCTTGACCTCGACCGCGCACAGCCCGTCCAGCCGCTTGGCGAACGAAGCGGTGAACTTCTCGGGCATGTGCTGGACGATGACCATGCCCGGCGAGTCCGGCGGCAGGGCTTCCAGCAGGACCCGCAGGGCCTCGGTGCCGCCAGTCGAGGCGCCGACGCAGACGATGCTTTCGGTGGTGCGCGCCATGGCCCTAGCCGCCCCGCCCTTTGGCGCTGGCGGCGGCGGCAGCATGGCGTCGGCGGTCAGCTTCTTCTCCGGCTCGTGCGCCGGACGGGCGAACTGGGGGACCGGCCGCTTGGACCCGGCCAGCTTGGCGCCGGCGGCGGCCTTCACCGCGTCGCAGATGCGGATCTTGGATTCCATCAGATGGTCGGCCACGCCCATCTTCGGCTTCAGAATGATGTCGACCGCCCCGGCCTCCAGGGCCTGCAGCAGGGTCTCCGACCCCGCCTCGGTCAGGGATGAGCACATCACCACCGGGATCGGCTTCTGGGCCATCAGCTTGCGCAGGAAGGTGATGCCGTCCATGCGCGGCATCTCGACGTCCAGCGTGATGACGTCGGGGATTTCCTCGGCGATCTTGCGGGCGGCGACGAACGGATCCGACGCCACGCCGATCACCTCGATCTGCGGATCGGACTCCAGCACCGCCGCCAGGGTCTGACGGACCGTCGCCGAGTCGTCGATGATCAGAACGCGGACTTTTCGGCCCAAGGGCATGGCGACTACCGCTTCTGGAATACGGTGTTGGCGATCTGGACGACGGGCAAGTCGATGCCGACGATGGATTCCGAATGGCCCAGGAACAGATACCCGCCAGGCGCCAGATGGTTGCACAGCCGGTTCAGAACCTTGGCCTGGGTGACCTTGTCGAAATAGATCAGGATGTTGCGGCAGAAGATGATGTCGAGGTCGGTGTCGACCGGATAGGCCTCGTCCATCAGGTTCAGGCGGGCGAAGGCCAGCTTGGCGCGCAGGCGCGGCGTGATCCGGACCTGGCCGGTGCTGCGGTCCTTGGCGCGCATCACATAGCGCTGGCGGCGATCCATCGAGACCGGCTCGATCATCTGCTCGCTGAAGATGCCCGCGACGGCCTGGTCCAGCACCTCGGTGCAGATGTCGGTGCACAGGACGGAATAGTCGACGCCCCGGCGCTTTTCACAGAACTCGTCCATGACCATGGCGATGGTGTAGGGCTCCGCGCCCGTCGAGCAGGCCGAGCTCCAGATCTTGATCTCGCGCCGGCCGGCGGCCGCCAGGGCGGCCAGGCCCTTCTTGGCCATGAAGTCGAAATGGGCCGGCTCGCGGAAGAACTCGGTCTTGTTGGTGGTCACCGCGTCGATCAGGTGGATGACCTCGGCGGTCATGCCGTCGTCTTCGAACAGATACCGGCAGTAGTCATTAACGTTACCGATGCGCGTGGCTCGCATGCGGCGGCGCAGACGGCCCTCCAGCATGGTGCGCTTGTTGGCCGGCATCTTGATGCCGCTGTAGCCGTGGATGAACTCGGCCAGGCGGCGGAAGTTCTTTTCGCTCAGTTGTTCGGCCGGCGGAGGGGCCTGGAGAGCTTGAGTCGACACGAAGGTCCTTCCGTCCGGAACGTTTAGGCGGCTTGGGCGATGACAGCGACGTCCTGGCTGGTCAGCAGGCGCGGCAGGTCGAAGATCACGACGAAGCCGCCCTTGCCGGCGGCGTTATCCCGGCGCACCACGCCCTGGATGTAGTCCGAACGCCACGGCACGCCGATGTCCGGCGCGGTCTCGATCTGCTCGGCGGCCACGGTGATCACTTCGATCACCCGGTCGGCGACCAGGCCCAGCGACAGCACGCGGTCGGCCAGCGGCACGTCCAGCACCAGCACTCGGGTGGCGATGGTCGGCTCGGCGCGCGGCAGGCCCAGCTTGATCCGCAGGTCGATGGTCGGGGTGCCCCTGCCCCGCACGTCGGTCAGGCCCAGCAGGTAGGCCGGTCCCTCAGGGATGGCGAACGGCGCCTGGTAGTCGAGGATCTCGCGGACGAAGGCCACCGAGACGGCGAACACCTCGTCGCCGAGCGCCAGGGTGACATAGGCGGTTTCAGATGTGGCCATCACGCATAGTCCCTGAAATCGGCGTCGGTGGCGTCGGGCCCGCCGTTGGTCAGGTCCAGAGCGAAACCGCTGACGCGAGCCTGCTGGGCCGCCACGGTGCGCGCCGGCGCGGCGGCCTTGCGGACCGTCGGCGCGGGCGAACGCTTGGCGGCGGCGCGAACCGCCGGCTTGCGAGCCGAACCGACGCTGTCGGTGCGGAAGTAGGCGATCGAGGTCTGAAGCTCCTCGGCCTGTGCGGCCAGTTCTTCCGAGGTCGCCGACATCTCCTCGGAGGCGCTGGCGTTCTGCTGGGTGACCTTGTCCAGTTGCTGGATCGCCTCGTTGATCTGCGAAGCGCCGATGTCCTGCTCGCGGCAGGCGGCGCTGATCTCGGCGACCAGTTCGGCGGTCTTGCGGATGTTGGGCACCAGGCTGGTCAGCATTTCGCCGGCCGACTGGGCGGCTTTCACCGTATCCGACGACACGGCGCCGATCTCGGTGGCGGCGGTCTGGCTGCGCTCGGCCAGCTTGCGGACTTCCGAAGCGACCACCGCGAAACCACGACCGTGCTCGCCGGCCCGGGCGGCTTCCACCGCCGCGTTCAGGGCCAGCAGGTCGGTCTGGCGGGCGATTTCCTGGACGATGGTGATCTTCTCGGCGATCGTCTGCATGGCGCTGACGGCGCGGTTGACCGCTTCACCCGAAACCTCGGCGTCCTTGGCCGACTGGCGGGCGATCTTCTCGGTCTGGGCGGCGTTGTCGGCGTTCTGCTTGATGTTGGCGGCCATCTCTTCCATCGAGGCCGAGGCCTCTTCGGCCGACGAGGCCTGCTCGGTGGCGCCTTGCGACACCTGCTCCGAGGCCGCCGACAGCTCCTGCGAGCCGGCCGAGACGTTCTCCGAGGCCGAGATGGCGTCGGCCACCACGCCCTGCAGGCGCTCCACCATCCGGGCCAGGGCCAGGCCCAGGGTGTCCTTGTCCGACAGCGGGGTGGGCTGCACCGTCAGGTCGCCGTCGGCGACGCGGTCGGCCAGGGCGGCGGTGGCGCGCAGATTGGCGGTCATGGTGTTGACGGTGTCGACCAGGTCCTTGATCTCGTCATTGCTGGTCACCGTGACCTGCTGGTCGAGATCGCCAAGCGCCACGGCGCCGGCCAGGGCGGAGATCTTGCCCAGGCCCCGGCTGATGTTCAGCGAGATCCAGACGGCGGCGCCGGCGGCCACGAGCACGGCGACCAGCGATAGGCCGATCAGGATCGCCCGGATCCGGGCGTAGTCGGCGTCGGCCTTGTCGATCGAGGCCTGCAGTTGGTTCTCCGACAGTTCGACCAAGCCCTCGACGTGATCGCTGGTGTCGGCGACCAGCTGGTGCGACTCGCCGGCCGACAGCGCCTGGGCCTCGGCCTTGCGGCCTTGGTCGATCAGCTCGCGCAGGTGGTCGTCGACCGCCTGGAACCGCTCCCAGGTCCGGCCCAGGGCTTCCCACTTCGGCTTGCCCTCGACGGTGGCCTTTTCCTTGGTCTTGTTCAGCAGGTCCTCGAAGGCCTGCCGATCGTCGTCGATCTTGGTCTCCAGCGCCTTGGACTGCTCGCCGGACTCCGCCGCCATCAAACTCTTTTCCGACCGCACGATGTCCAGCAGGTGGATGTTGAGCTGCTGGGCGGCCTTCAGGCGCGCGGTGGGACCCGACACCAGCGCGTTCATCTCGCTGTTGGACGTCGCCAGGGCGTTGATGCCGAACAGCGATGTGCCGGCCAGCAGGAGGATCAGACCTCCGAAGGCCAGGGCGAGTTTCAGTTTGATGGTCAGGCGCACGGTGGTCGCTCCGAAGGAGACTTAAGGGTGGTCAGGTCGAGGAACGCCGTCCTCAGGCATAGTCGCGGAAGTCGGCGTCGGCGGCGTCGGGGCCGCCATTGGTCAGGTCCAGGGCGAAGCCGCTGACGCGGGCCTGCTGGGCGGCCACGGTCGAACGGGCCGGCGCGGCGACCTTGCGGGCGACCGGAGCTGGGGCGCGCTTGGGGGCCGCGGCGCGAACCGGCTTGCGCGCGGCGCCGCCGGAGGCGTCGGTGCGGAAGTAGGCGATCGAGGTCTGCAGCTCCTCGGCCTGGGCCGCCAGTTCCTCGGAGGTCGCCGACATCTCTTCCGAGGCGCTGGCGTTCTGCTGGGTGACCTTGTCCAGTTGCTGGATGGCTTCGTTGATCTGCGAAGCGCCGATGTCCTGTTCGCGGCAGGCGGCGCTGATCTCGGCCACCAGTTCGGCGGTCTTGCGGATGTTGGGCACCAGGCTGGTCAGCATCTCGCCGGCCGACTGGGCGGCCTTGACGGTGTCGGTGGAGACCGCGCCGATTTCGGTGGCGGCGGTTTGCGACCGCTCGGCCAGCTTGCGGACTTCCGAGGCGACCACCGCGAAGCCTCGGCCGTGCTCGCCGGCCCGGGCCGCTTCGACGGCCGCGTTCAGGGCCAGCAGATCGGTCTGGCGCGCGATTTCCTGGACGATGGTGATCTTCTCGGCGATCGTCTGCATGGCGCTGACGGCGCGATTGACCGCTTCACCCGAAACCTCGGCGTCCTTGGCCGACTGGCGGGCGATCTTCTCGGTCTGGGCGGCGTTGTCGGCGTTCTGCTTGATGTTGGCGGCCATTTCTTCCATCGAGGCCGAGGCCTCTTCGGCCGACGAGGCCTGCTCGGTGGCGCCTTGCGACACCTGCTCCGAGGCCGCCGACAGCTCCTGCGAGCCGGCCGAGACGTTCTCCGAGGCCGAGATGGCGTCGGCCACCACGCCCTGCAGGCGCTCGATCATGATGTTCACGTGACCCAGCAGGTCGCCGATCTCGTCGCGGGTGGTGATGGCGACCGTCTTGGTCAGATCGCCGTCGGCCACGGTCTGCACGGCGTCGGACGCGCGCTTGAGGCCTTTGCTGACCGTCATGGAGATGTAGACGGCGGCGCCGGCCGCCATCAGCAGCGAGACGACGGTCAGACCCAGCATCCAGTTGCGGACGTCGGCGAAGTCGGCGTCGGCCTTGTCGGTGGCGGCGTCCATCTGGGCCTTCGACAGGTCGACCAGTTCCTGCACCTGGGCGCTGGCCTCGGTCACCGCCTTGCGGCCGTCGCCCATCGACAGGGCGGCCGCTTCGGCGTCGTGGTTCTCGATGGCCAGGTCATAGACCCGCTCGTGCACCTCGATCATCCGATCCCAGGCCGCGCCCAGCGACTGCCACTTGGGCTTGCCTTCGGCCGTGGACAGGCTCTCGGCCTTGGTCAGCAGGGCCTGGAAAGCAGCCTGCTCCTTGTTGATCGTCGTCTCGTAGGACTTCACATCTTCGACCGAGTTGACCAGCACCATGTTCTTCTCGGCCCGCACCACGTTGAGCATGTGGATGTTGAGCTGCTGGGCGGCGGCCAGGCGAACGGCGGGGCCGTCGACCATCGCGTTCATGTCGCGATTGGTCGATCCCAGGCTGGTGATCCCGAAGGACGTGACAACCAGCAGGAGCGCGATGATCAGGCCGAAAGCCAGACCCAGTTGCAGTTTGATCGTGAAACGCATGGGAAGGTCTCCGGCGCGGTCAGCGTTGCGAGGCGGTGATGGGGGTGATCGAGGCCGACGAGCGGCCCTTGGCGGCGAAAATCTGTTCGAGGTCGGGGATGACGATCAGGTCGCCCCCGCGCCGCGCGAGGCGGCGGATGAAGTCCTGGCGCCAGCTCATGCCGACGCGCGGGGCGTCTTCGGTGGTGTCGTGAGTGATCGAGGTGACCTCGTGCACCTTGTCGGCTCGCAGGCCGATCAGCGTGGGCTCGCCGTCCAGTTCGTGCTCGATGACCACGATGCGGCTGTCGATGGTGGGCGCGGCGGCGTCCATGTCGAAAGCCAGGCGCAGGTCGACCAGCGGCACGACCCGGCCGCGGAAATTGATCACCGCCCCGACGAAGGGCGCCGAGCCGGGCACGACGGTTTCGGGCAGCAGGTCCAGGACCTCGCGCACCATTCCCGCCTCGAGGGCGAAGGTCTCGCCCTGCAGGTCGAAGGTCAGGGCTTCGATCGCGGCTTCGGCTTCGATGCTCGAGGCCTGAATGCTCATGGATTGCGTGCTCATCAGCTGGCCGCCCGCAGTTGGGCGTCGGACCGTTGGCCGGCGGCGACGAGATGGGCGATGTCGAGGATCAGGGCGACGCCGCCGTCGCCCAGGATGGTCGCGCCCGAAAAGGTCCCGACATCGGCGTGGAAGCTCGACAGCGGCTTGATGACGGTCTGGTGGTCGCCGAGGATCTGGTCGACGACCAGGCCCACCCGCTCCTGCCCGACCGCGACCACCACCACCTTCTGGTGCGGATCGGGGGCCAGGCCCGTGGCGAACAACGAACGCAGGCGGATGAAGGGCACCAGTTGATCACGCAGGGTGATCAGGCTGCGACCGGTCGAGCGCATGTCCTGCTCGACCGACAGCTCGACGCATTCCTCGACGGCCGACAGCGGGATGACGTAGCGACCGGTCCCGACCCGCACCAGCAGGCCGTCGATGATCGCCAGGGTCAGGGGGATGCGCAGCGAGACCACCGAGCCTTCGCCCGGCGTGCTGGACAGTTCGATCGAACCGCGCAGACCTTCGATGGTGCGCTTGACCACGTCCATGCCGACGCCGCGACCCGACAGGTTGGTGATCGCCGCCGCGGTCGAGAAGCCGGGGGCGAAGATCAGTTGCAGCAGGTCGCTGTCGCTCAGCACCTGGCCGGGCTGGATCAGGCCGTTCTCCTCGGCCTTGGCGCGGACCCGGGCGCGGTCGACGCCACGGCCGTCGTCGGTGATGGTGATCACCACCTCGGCGCCGGACTGGCGGGCGGCCAGGACGATGTTGCCGGTCGCGGACTTGCCGGCGGCCAGGCGCTGTTCGGGGGTTTCAAGGCCGTGGTCGGCGGAATTGCGGATCAGGTGGATCAGCGGATCGGCCAGGCGCTCGATCACCGTCTTGTCCAGCTCGGTGGCCTCGCCCTCGGTCGACAGCTCGATGGTCTTGCCGGTGTCGCGAGCCAGGTCATGGATCAGGCGGCGGAAGCGGCCGAACAGCTGGGCGATTGGCACCATGCGCACGACCATCATGGTGTCGCGCATTTCCGAAGCCAGGCGCTCGATCTCCTCGGCGACGGCGCGCAGGGCGATATCGCTGCTGGAAGCGGCCAGTTGCTTGAGGCGCGACTGGGCGATGACCAGTTCGCCCACGCGGTCCATCATCTCGTCGAGGCGCTCGGCCGGCACGCGGACGGTGTCGCCCCCGGCCTTGCGACCTTCGCCGGCGGCGGGGGCCTCGTCCTTGGCCGGAGCGGCGATCGGGGCGGCGGCGCTCGGCGCGGCTTCGACGACGGCCTTCTCGACAACGGCGGCTTCGACCGAAGCCTCGCCGACCGCCTGGATGTCCAGGGTCATGTCGTCGATCACGAAGATGAAGACGTCCTCGATCGCGTCGCGGCCATGCTTGGTGACCAGGGTCACGTCCCAGGCCAGGTGGCACTCGCTGGCGACCAGGATGTCGAAATCGGGGATGTTGTCGGTGACGGCGGTCACCTGGCAGTCGCCCAGCTCGCGCAGCTCGTCCAGCAGCGGCAGCGGCCGGGTGCCGTTGACCAGGGCGTCGGCCGGCAGGCTGAACCGCACGCGCCAGGTGTTGAGGTCGGGCTCGGCGGCGGCGACCTCGGCGGACGAGGCCTGGCCGGCGCTTTCGACGACACGGTGCAGTTCGGCCAGGAGCATTTCGCCGGTCGCTTCCGACGCGGCGCCCCCCTCGGCCAGGGCGCGCATGTGGTCCTGACAGGCCAGGACGGCGCCGACCAACTCGGAGGTGGCGGCGACCTCGCCCTTGCGGACGCGGTCGAAGGCGGTTTCGCAGTGGTGGGTGAAGGCGGCCAGGGCGTCAAAACCGAACATGGCCCCAGACCCTTTCAGGGTGTGGAGCCCGCGGAACACCGCATCGACCAGATCCCGGTCGCCCGGACGATGAGCCAGATCGAGCAGGCCCTGCTCGATCTCCTCGAACAGCTCCTGGGCTTCCTGGCGGAAGATCTCGACGGGATCCTGGCCGCTCATTTGGCCAGGACCTTCTTGACGACCCGTACCAGTTGCTCGGGATCGAAGGGCTTGGTCAGCCAGCCGGTCGCGCCGGCGGCCTTGGCCTGGGCCTTGATCTCGGCGTCGGATTCCGTGGTCAGGAACAGGATCGGCACGCCCGCGCCGGCCGGTCGCTGGCGCAGTTCGCGGATCATCTGCAGTCCGTCCATGACCGGCATGTTCAGGTCGGTGACGATCAGGTCGAAGCCGCCGGCCGAACCCTTGTCCAGGCCGTCCTGGCCGTTCACCGCCTCGGTGACGGCGTAGCCTTCGCCGCTCAGGGCGATCTTGATCGCCTGACGGATGCTGGCGGAATCGTCGACGGTGAGGATCGAAGTCATTGGGCGGCCCCTTGCAGCCAGAACTGCGCACGCTGGGAGTTTTCGTTGTCGAGGAAGCCGCCGCGTCGCAGCACTTCCAGTACTGCGCCGTCGGCGGGGTGACGCAGAGTAAGGTCACGCCCAGTCTCGGCCGCCTTCCGACGAGCGGACTCAAGCAACTGAACGAAGGTCAGGTCGATTTCGGCCACGCCATCGATGTCCACGACGACAGGACCGTCCTGTCGCAGGGCGGCTCCCAGCTCTTCGTGAGCTTGAACAATATTGGAAACCGTCAGATCACCGACAAAGGTGATCAGGTTGTGTTCGACGCCTGCCAATAACATCAGCCCCCGCTGGAAAGTAAGTATCGGCGTTATGCGAAATCTTTTCTAAATGTAACCTTGTGGGAGGCGAATTAAATTACGGTAAACGGGACAACCTCTGGGGGAGCGGCAATTTGTCTCGTTCCCGGTGCGCCATTGGCCGACGCCCTCCCGCCCCTCGAAGCGAATACAACCCATTGTTTTCCAGGACGGTTCGCGGTCGCGATGTTTTCCGTCAAACGCCGTCCGCTGATCGACTTGCGCCGAATGGCGGGACTAGGCTGACCCTGCCTCCATCGGATCAGGCGCGCCGAACGACGCCTGAGGCCGCCGGCGGAACCGGCAAAGGGGCGGACACCATGGCGCGA
This sequence comes from Caulobacter soli, assembly GCF_011045195.1. Classification (GTDB taxonomy): domain Bacteria; phylum Pseudomonadota; class Alphaproteobacteria; order Caulobacterales; family Caulobacteraceae; genus Caulobacter; species Caulobacter soli. Next base: position 3,615,799 of record NZ_CP049199.1, read on the forward strand.
ATTTCGATCTTGGGCGTCGACGTCGAATACGAGCTGCTGGGCGAGCCGAACGCCCCGGCGGTCGCCATCACGCCCGGCGGCCGGTTTTCGAAGGACACCCCGGGGATCCGCGAACTGGGCCAGGCCCTGGCCGCCGGCGGTCGCCGCGTGCTGTTGTGGGACCGCCCCAACTGCGGCGCCTCGGACATCTCGTTCGACGCCGACGGCGAATCCGACCTGCACGCGCGGACGCTGCTGGCGCTGATCGACGCGCTGGACCTGGGTCCGACGGCCCTGGCCGCGGGCTCGGCCGGCTCACGGATCTCGCTGATCGCGGCGTCGCGCGAACCCGACAAGGTCTCGCACTTGGCGCTGTGGTGGATCAGCGGCGGCGTCGTCAGCCTGATCACCCTGGCCAACTACTACTGCTGCGACTACGCCCTGGCGGCCAGCGCGGGCGGCATGCCGGCTGTCGTCGCCCTGCCCGGCTGGGCCGAGCAGATCGCGCGCAATCCCAAGAACCGCGACATCCTGCTGGCCCAGGACCCGGCGCGCTTCATCCAGAAGATGGAGCAATGGGCGTCGGTCTATCTGCCGGTGGCGGACTCGCCGGTGCCGGGCATGACGCCCGCCGATTTCGCCAGGCTGCGCATGCCGACGCTGCTGTTCCAGAACGGCCTCAGCGACATCAGCCACACCCGCGCCACCAGCGACTGGGTAAGCCGGCTGATCCCGCACGCCGACCTGCGCGATCCGCCCTGGCCGGACCAGGAGTGGAACCAGCGCATGCTCAGCAAGACGCCGGACGGCAAGCCGGGCCTGTTCGCCGGATGGCCGGCGCTGGCGCCCGCCATCCTGGAGTTCACGGCGATCCAATAGGCGTCGACGGACCGCGACACGCGGCGGTTCGAGTTGCGCCGCACCGCCAAGCGCGCGATGGTCCGTCGACATCGCCCGTTTCGCGGAACCCCGCCTCGGGCGCCGAGTTTCACAACCTGCACAATGCCCCAGGACACTCGATGCTATCCCGTCGCCTGACCGACTTGGACCAGGCTGGCCGTTTCCAGCTGCTGATCGACGCGGTCAAGGACTACGCCATCTACCTGCTCGACGCCGACGGGTGCGTGGCGACCTGGAACACCGGCGCCCAGCTGTTCAAGGGCTACACCGCCGACGAGATCATCGGCCATCACTTCTCGACCTTCTACACCCCGGAAGACCGCGAGGCCGGCCTGCCCGAACACGCCCTGAAAACCGCCGCCGAAGCCGGCCGGTTCGAGGCCGAGGGCTGGCGGGTGCGCAAGGACGGCACGCGCTTCTGGACCCATGTGGTGATCGATCCGGTGATCGATGCGGGCCAGTTGATCGGCTACGCCAAGATCACCCGCGACGTCTCCGAGCGTCGCGCCGCCGACCAGGCGTTGCGCGAAAGCGAGCGCCAATTCCGGCTGCTGATCCAGGGCGTCCACGACTACGCCATCTACATGCTCGATCCCGAAGGCGCCGTCACCAACTGGAACGCCGGGGCCCAGGCCATCAAGGGCTACACCGCGGGCGAGATCGTGGGCCGCCATTTCTCGCTGTTCTACACGCCTGAAGACCGCGAGGCGGGCGCGCCGGCCGCCGCCCTGGCCACCGCGTTGCGCGAAGGCAAGTTCTCGGGCGAGGCCCAGCGCATGCGCAAGAACGGCGAGCGGTTCTGGGCCAGCGTGGTGATCGATCCGATCCACGACGAGGCCGGCCGGCTGCTGGGCTTCGCCAAGGTGACCCGCGACATCACCGAGAAGCGCCTGGCCGAGGAAGAACTGGAGCGCTCGCGCGAAGCCCTGGTCCAGGCCCAGAAGATGGAAGCGATCGGGCGGCTGACCGGCGGCGTCGCCCACGACTTCAACAACCTGCTGACCGTGATCCGCGCCTCGGCCGACTTCCTGCGCCGGCCCAATCTGACCGAGGAAAAACGCGTCCGCTATGTCGAGGCGATCGCCGAAACCGCCGATCGCGCCGCGACCCTGACCGGCCAACTGCTGGCCTTCGCTCGCCGCCAGCCCCTGCAGCCGGAAGTCTTCGACGTCTGCGCGCGCCTGCGCGGCCTGCACCGGATCATCGGCAGCACCATCGGCTCGTCGGTGGTCATCGAGACCGACCTGCCCGAGACCGAACACGTGGTCGAGGCCGATCCCAGCCAGTTCGACACCGCCGTCCTCAACATGGTCATCAACGCCCGGGACGCGATGCCGCGCGGCGGCACGATCAAGCTGCGCGCCAGGATCGCGAACGGCGTCCCGGCGGTTCGCGGCCACGCCGCCGCCAGCGGGGCGTTCATCGCCGTCGACATCGCCGACAACGGCACGGGCATGCCGCCCGAAACCCTTCAGAAGATCTTCGAGCCGTTCTTCACGACCAAGCCGGTCGACAAGGGCACGGGCTTGGGCCTCAGCCAGGTCTATGGCTTCGCCAAGCAGTCGCGGGGCGAAATCGACGTCGCCAGCCAGCAGGACGTCGGCACGACCTTCACGCTCTACCTGCCCAGCGCCGATGGCCAGCCGCTGACGGCCATCGCCCCGGTCGCCACCCTGGTGGACCTGTCGGCGGTGACCGCGCGCCGCGTCCTGCTGGTCGAGGACAACGAGGGCGTGGGCAAGTTCGCCGCCGGCCTGCTCAAGGAGCTGGGCCAGACCGTCACCTGGGTCGGCGACGGCCAAGCCGCGCTCAAGCAGCTGGACGCCAATCCCGAAGCCTTCGACCTGGTGTTCTCCGACGTGGTCATGCCGGGCATCAGCGGGCTCGAACTGGCCCAGCTGATCCGGCAGCGCTGGCCCAAGCTGCAGGTGGTGCTGACCAGCGGCTACAGCCACGTCATCGCCGAGCAAGGCGCCCAGGGCTTCCCCCTGGTGCGCAAGCCCTATTCGATCGACGGCCTGCTGACGATCCTGGCCTCGAAGACCGGCGGCTAGGCCGCCCGGCACATCTCCTCGGCCTTCTCGGGCGCCCAGTCCGGATAGTACCCCGCCATCATCCGCTCGGCGTAGTTCACCAGGTTGGGCAGACTCTCGGCCCGGCGGCGCAGCGGCGAGTCAAAGAACGGCGTCAGGATCTGGGCCAGCATGGCGAAGACGATGGCGTCGACGCTGGTGGGCCGGTGGCCCATCATGAACGACTTGCTCCCCAGCATCTCCGACAGGGCGGTCAGCGACCAGGCGCCCAGCTCGACGATCTCGTCGGGCGAGTGGCGGCCGATGCCGACGGCCTTCAGATTGGTCTGCACCGCGCCCAGCAGGCCGTCGATCGCGTCAGCCCGCGCCTCGCCCGGCATGCCCTCGAACCAGCGGGCCGGGCCCTTGGCGAAGTTGTCGTCGTCGAAGAACCGGAAGTGGCAACTGGCCCAGCCCAGGTGGTTCTCGACCATCCGCTCGATCGCCCAGGCCTGGCCGCGCTGGGCCTTGCTGAGACCGGCGTCCAGGTCGACGCCGTAGCTGCGCTCGATATAGGCCCGAATGAAGGTGGAGTCGGCCACCTTGATCCCGTCGTCGTCGATCCACGGCAGTTGGCCCTTGGGCGAGGTCTCCGGATGAGCCGGCAGCTTCTGGTACCAGAGGCCGGCCATCTTCAGATGGATCTCGGTCTTGGTGACATAGGGGCTGCCTTCGGGGAGGCCGTAGGCGGGTCCGGCGGCGTAGAGCGTGATCATGGTGGTCTCTCCCTGCTGAGCCGCCTCTCGTGATCCCGTCCAAGACCTCGGTTGCGACATTCGGACGCTACCGCCATCCTGCTGCCAGCATGCTGTCAGCATCGGTCGAGCACAGTGAAGCCATGAGACGCGCCGAACGCCTTTTCCAGATCATCCAGATCCTGCGCCGCAGTCGCCAGCCGGTCACGGCCGACGCCATGGCGTCGGAGCTGGAGACCTCCAAACGCAGCGTTTATCGCGACATCGCCGCCTTGATCGGCCAGAGGGCGCCCATCCGCGGCGAGGCGGGCGTCGGCTACGTGCTGGAGGCCGGATACGACATGCCGCCCCTGATGCTGACACCGGACGAGATCGAGGCCGCCGTGCTGGGGGCCCAGTGGGTCGCCGGACGCGGCGACCCGGTGCTCGCCACCGCCGCCAACGACCTGATCGCCAAGATCGCCGCCGCCGTGCCCGAGCAGCTGCGGCCCTATGTGCTGACGCCCGCCACCGGGACCGGCACGAACTGGAAGGCCCTGCCCGACGGCATCGACATCGCCCAGACCCGGGCCTGGATCCACGCCGGCCGCAAGATCCGCCTGGACTATCGCGACGAAAAGGGCGCGGTCAGCCAGCGGGTGATCTGGCCGGTGACGGTGGGCTATCTGGACACCGTGCGCCTGCTGATCGGCTGGTGCGAACTGCGCAACGACTTCCGCAACTTCCGCACCGATCGGATCGAGGGCGCGCAGTTCCTGGACGAGCGCCACGGCCAGCGGCCCGGCGTGCTGCGGACGAAATGGCAGCGGGCGCTGGAGGAAGAGCGCAAGCGCTGGGCGGCCAAGGGCGAGGGCTGCTCGCCTACTTGACGTCGGCCAGCATCTGATCGCCCACGCCGTCGCAGTTCCAGTCGGCCGAGACCATGCCGGTCCTGGGATTGTACAGCGCGCCGGCGTCGATCACGCCGTCCCCGTCGCGGTCGGCGTAGAGATGGCGCTGGGTCATCGGGCGATAGTCGCCCTTCCGGGCGTAGAGCTTCGTGCGCCCCAGGGTCCAGACCATGGCCAGGGAGGTCTTCTCGACTCGCTCGCCCCCGAAGCCGCCCAGCAGCTTCAGCCGCATCTCGGCGATGTTCACGCCCAGATGGTCGGCGTCCGCGTGCTCCGTGTAGGAGGGGACCGTCGGCTTGCCCAGGCGGGCCTGAAGGTCGGCGATGGTCGTGGTCGAGGCCGTCGAGACGGCCAGCAGCGCGACAAGGATCATCGTGAACCCCCGTTTTCTAATCCAGGATTTCAGATCCCGTGCCGCTTGGCGAAGGTCTCGAACAGGCTCGGCCAGGCCGCGACCGGCTTGCCGGCGATGGAGCGCAGGCCAAAGCCGTGGCCGCCCTCCTCGAAGATGTGCATCTCGGTCGGGACCGCCTTGGCCTTCAGGGCCGTGAACATCATCAGGCTGTTGGCCACCGGCACGGTCTTGTCGTCGGCGGCGTGGACCAGGAACACCGGCGGGACGCGGTCGGTGACGTTCTGGTCGGGCGAATAGAGCGCGATCTGCTCGGCCGTCGGCGTCGGCCCCAGCAGTTGCTTGCGCGAGCCGCCGTGGGCCGGGCCGTCGACCATGGTCACCACCGGATACATCAGGCACGACAGGTCGGGGCGGGCCGACAGGTCGTCGGCGGCGTCGACCTTGTCATAAACCTTGGCGTCGAAGCGGGTGGTCAGGCTGGCGGCCAGGTGCCCGCCGGCCGAGAAGCCCATGATCGAGACCCGGGCCGGGTCGAACTTCATGTTCGCCGCCTTCGAACGGACCAGACGCACGGCGCGCTGGGCGTCCTGCAGCGGGGCGTCGGGGCCCGCGCCCCAGTGGTCGCCCGGCAGGCGGTACAGCAGGACGAAACAGGTGTAGCCGCGATCGGCCAGCCAGCGGCCGGTCTCGAAGCCCTCCTTGTCGCTGACCACGCGCTCGTAGCCGCCGCCGGGCATCAGCACCACCGCCGCGCCGTTCGGCTTGGCCGGGCGGAAGACGGTCAGGGTCGGCTTGCGGGTGTGGGTGGTGGCGCGGTCGCGCAGACCGTTGGGGTCGCCCCGCTCGACCACGGTCTCGACGGCGGTGACGCCGGCCGAGCCGGGCGCGTCGCCGGGCCACAGGGGAAAGACTTCGGTCGGATCCATCGGGGACTTCTGGGGTTGGGCGGCGTCTGGCCTAGCTTGCGCCATGCCCGCCAGCAGCGATGTCAACAGGCCTCCCGTGAGGGTAGCCAGGGTTCCCCGGCGGTTGAACATGCGACCTCCCTAAGCGACGCGCAGGGACCCTACGGCGGCCCTGTCGTTCCGGCAAGTCACCGGTGTCATCGGCTAAAACCAGGGGGCCGCGAACCGCAGGTGGTGCAGCACGATCCCGCTGGTGGTGGCCACGTTCAGCGAGTCGAAGCCGTTGGCCATCGGGATGCCGACGGTTCGCACCCGGTCCATGACGGCCCGGGACAACCCCGGCCCTTCCGCGCCCAGCAGCACCGCCGAGCGGGCCGGCGGGGCCAGCCTCGCCAAGGTCTCGCCGGCGGCCGGGCTCAGGGCCAGGCCCTGGAAGTCGTGACGCGCCAGCAGGTCGACGACATCCTCGCCCGGCGCCAGCCAGGCGGTGGGCACGCTGAGCGTCGCGCCGATCGAGACGCGGATGGCCTTGCGATAGAAGGGATCGCAGCAGTCGCCGTCCAGGATCACGCCGTCGACGCCGAACGCGGCGGCGTTGCGGAAGATGCCGCCCAGATTGTCGTGGTTGGCGATGCCCATCAGCACCAGCACCACCGCGCGAGGGCTCGAACGCGCCAACAGCGCTTCGGCCGACAACTGTTCGGGCTTCTCGCCCACGGCCAGGACGCCGCGATGCAGATGGAAGCCGGCGATGGCGTCCAGCACCGCCTGGCCGACGACATAGACCGGAACGTCCGGTGGCAGGCCGTCGAACACCTCGCCCAGCTTGTCGGCGCGCTTGCCGTCGATCAGCAGCGATCGCACCCGTTCCGGCGCGTCGCGGACGAAGGCCCGCAGCACCGTCTCGCCCTCGGCGATGAACAGCCCCTGGCGGCCGACCAGGTCGCGCTCCTTGATGTCGCGATAGGCCGCCACGCGCGGGTCGCTCGGGTCGTCGATGGGGATCAGGTCGGGCACGGAACCTCGGACGAGCGTTTTCAAGCGAAGTGGCCGCCGGTTCGCGTGAAGAAAACGCGCAAACCAAAAAGCAGGCTTACCGCACGCCCCGTATCGGAAGGATCGTCAGACCGCCAGCCATCGCCAGTCCGGCGGCCACCAGATAGAGGGCGTGATAGTTGACGTGGGCCGGGCCCAGCACCCACATCGCCAGGACCGGCGCCATGGCCTGGGGCAAGGTGTTGGCGAGGTTGATCACCCCCAGGTCCTTGCCGGCGTCCTTCTGCGAGGGCAGCACCTGGCTGACCAGGGCGATGTCGACGGCGTAGTAGCAGCCCACCGCGCAGCCGAAGATCACGAAGCCGGCCACCACCACCGGCCATCCCGGCACCAGCGAGAAGACGATCATCGCCATCGCCAGCACCATGGCGGCTCCGGAGGCGAACAGCTTGCGGCGCTTCAGTCGGTCCGACAGCATCCCGCCCAGCATGCCGCACGCGACGTTGGCGGCGGTATAGACGGTGGTCAGCAGCGCCATGCCCTGCTCGGCGTGGCGGCCGGGAAACAGGACCGAATAGTGCAGCGCGTCCTGCAGATAGAACAGCATGTAGCACTGGGTCAGGGTGATCGCGACCAGCACCATGAACCGGCTGGCCCAGGCCAGGGCGAAGTCGGGATGGGCGCGCGGATCGATCCAGAACCCGGCCAGAAAGCTTCGCCAGTCCAGCGGCGGCCGCTCGCCGGGCGGCAGTGGCGTGTCTTTCAGACCCAGGGCGAACGGCGCGACCGCCACCAGCAGCACCACGCCGATGGCCAGGTAGCGCGAGGCCTCGCTGACCAGCAGGCCGCCAACCAGGATCGCCCCGGCCATGGCGCCGATCGGATGACCCAGGCTGAGGAACGCCGCCACCCTGCCCTTCTGGGCGTCGGGCACCCGGTCGGGCAGCACCGCCAGCATGGCCGAGAACATCAGGTTGAAGGCCAGCTGGAAACAGACCAGGCCCGCCACCAGCTGGGCCGCGCCGTGGGCCGCCATGATCACGAAATACGAAGCTGTCGTGCCCAGGGCCCCGACCACCATCCACGGGCGACGACGCCCGAAGCGCGAGGTCGTCCGGTCGCTGATCGCGCCGGCCAGCAGGTTGGCGAGACTGGCGGTGAGCGAACCCAGGATGGCGACCTGGCTCAGCAGCACGGCCTTGTCGCCCGAAGCGATGGCCTCGGCCTTCAGCGGCAGCAGCACCTGCAGCAGGGGCATGAAACTGACATAGGCCCCGATCTGGGCCAGGGTGAAGGCGGCGATGAAGCTGGGCCTTACGGGGATGGTCGGCTTGGCCTTGTCGATTCCCGAAACCCCCGCCCCCAAAACCCCAGTCGCTGTCATCACGCCTCCCCGTTCACACGCGGTCTTCGCCGCGTTTGCCCCTGACACTGGCCTTCCAGGCGAGGCGACACAAGCCACGAGCGACCGGCCCCCTATTTTTGATCTGGGCTTTTTTGATCGGGAGCGTCGCCTTGTACCGTCCAGTTGCACTAGGCTGGCGACATGAACATGAGTCCCGACCATCAGGACCGAAACAAACGGAATCGGGCGGCCCCATGGCGTCGGTGACGATCTATGACGTGGCGGCGCGCGCCGAGGTCTCGATCAAGACCGTCTCCCGCGTGATGAACAACGAGCCCAATGTGCGGCCCGTGATGCGCGAGCGCGTGCTGGAGGCGGCCGGCGCGCTGGGCTATGCGCCCAATCTGTCGGCCCGCAGCCTGGCCGGCTCGCGCTCGTTCGTGATCGCCGTCTTCGCCGACGCCCCGCTGACCCTGGACCACTGGCGCAGCGAGCGCGGCTCCGACTACCTGCAGCGCATCCAGCTGGGCGCGACGGTCGAGACGCGCGGCGCGGGCTATCACCTGCTGGTCGAACTGATCGATCACGACGGCCCCAAGGTCCGGCAAGAGGTCGGCGCCCTGCTGGCCGCCCTCAAGCCCGACGGCGTGATCCTGACCCCGCCCTCCTGCGACAACGAAGTGGTGCTGGAGCTGCTGGACAAGGCCGGCACGCCCTATGTGCGGCTAGGCCCGGAACGGCCCGAAGGCCTGGGCCCGCGCGTGCACATGGACGACGTCGCCGCCGCCCGCGAGATGACCGAGCACCTGGCCGATCTGGGCCACACGCGCATCGGCTTCGTCACCGGCGACAAGCGCCTGGGCGCCAGCCAGGCGCGGCGCGAGGGCTACGTAGCGGCGATGAAGGCGCGCGGCCTGAAGGTCGACAAGGCCTGGATCCGCCAGGGCGACTTCACCTTCGAGTCCGGGCACAAGGCGGCCAAGGCCCTGCTGGCTCTGGACGCGCCGCCCACCGCGATCTTCGCCAGCTCCGACGAAATGGCCGTGGGCGTGCTGGCGGCGATGGCCGAGGCCGACCTGTCCGCGCCGGGCGACATCTCGGTGGCCGGCTTCGACGACAGCCCCGTCTCGCGCCTCACCCGCCCGCAACTGACCACGATCCGCCAGCCGCTGGTCGAGATGTCGACCCTGGCGGCCCGGATGCTGATCAACGGCGTGGCCCGCTATTCCGACAACGGCCAGCGCCCGCGCGACGAGCTCCTGCCCTTCACCCTGATCCAGCGGGCCTCGACGGCGGCGCCGAAGGGGTGAGGTCGGGGCCTCGACTCCATGACCGATCCGCGCCCCTTGCGGAAATTGGCGCGGCTCCAGGATCCAGACGTTCACGCCGGCGCTGAACGAACCGGTGCGATCGGGCGCGGGCCTTCGCGCGCGCAGTTGGCAGGCCCTCCGAGCGCCCGCCGCACACCCCTCTGAATATTCACGGTTTATATACCAGCTTTTATACGCAATTACTTGACCATCGCCTCGACTGATTAAGCAAATACCAAGCACATATCGGCGACTCTTCACTACAAGTGAAATTAGCATTCCGCTAGGAAGTGTATTTCCCAACCTTCTCACCCCGTACGTAGCGGGGTTTTGACTAGGCAGTCATGCGGATTGACTCATTAACCCACGTAGGTTCAACCTTAAGCGGAGTCGATGCACGGGCCAGTTCGTAACGCTGCGGGGTGAGCGGAAATGCAAGCTGTGGTCGTTGGCGGCGCGGGCTTTATAGGCGCCCACCTGGTGCGGCGCCTCTGCTCCGCGGGCGCCGATACGCTCGTGCTCGATTGGGAAAAGTTCAACCCAAGGCCAAGACAACGATTTGGCGTTTCCGAAAAACACCTCTACCGGCGCAAATATCTTCTAAACAACGCCGAAATTATTTGCTGCGATGCAGCCTCAAAGACAGAATTAGCGGAGTCTTTGCGCGGCAGAGACATAGACTGCCTGTTTTATCTGGCTGCCCTACCCGTCGTTCACTTGGCCAATCAAAAATTCGTGGAAGCAGGGGATAGCATGCTTCGCGGACTAATGAATTGTCTCGAAGTTGTGCGCGAGTGCGGAAAGGTTCGCCGATTTATTTATGTATCGTCAAGCATGGTGTACGGAAATTTCACCCAAGACCCGCTGCCAGAGTCTGCCGCTACTGCGCCGACAAACCTCTACGGCGGGTTCAAGTTGGCCGGGGAAACGTTGACCCGCGCCTATCTCGAGAACACCGATATTGAGAGCGTCATCATTCGGCCGACGGGTGTCTATGGTCCGACGGCGCTCAACAACACCGTGGTGCAGACATTCTGCGAAGCCGCGATCCTGGGCGGCGCCCTCGAGGCCCGCGATGCTCAAAACACATTCATCGATTTTACCTGGGTCGAGGACCTGGCCTTCGGACTCGCTCAAGCGGGACTGACGCCTGGGATCGACAACGAGATCTTCAATTTGTCTTTTGGCAAGGCCCGCAGCCTTGAAGAACTCGTTGGCTTGGTGGTTGCGGCCCACCCCTCCACCCGGGTGCTGTTCACCGCGGAGCATGATCGAACTCGCCCCCGCCGCGGCGGAGCGCTCGATATATCCAAGGCAAGGGATCGGCTTGGGTATGCCCCGCAGATCAACTTGGAAGCAGGGATCCTTCGCTACATGAAATTCCTTCACAACAGCGAGATGCATCCGCAGGCCGCGGAAGCCTGTGCCTAGGACATCTCAGATCGATTTTGTCGGCTGCGGTCGAGAACACCTCGAAATGAAAGAGGCCATCGGGAGCCGGGTGGCCGAGGTGCTGAGTTCGGGAAAGTTAATTCTCGGACCCGTTGTCGAGTCATTTGAAGAGCAGTTGGCGGACGCATGCGGACGCCGCCATGCGATCACGGTGGGCTCGTGCACTGATGCCCTGTTCTTCGCGCTTCAAGCGCTTGATATCGGCCCCGGCGACGAAGTCTTGGTGCCCGACGTGTCGTTCATCGCCACGGCGTCCGCTGTTGTCCGAACGGGAGCGCGGCCGGTCTTCGTGGATGTCGATGAGAATTGCCATCTAGATCTCAATCTCGCGGCTGAGCTCGTGACCCCGCGAACGCGGGCGCTGATGTTCGTGCAGCTCTTCGGCGCGATGGGCGATCCCGATGCGATCGAAGCATTCGCCGTTCGGCACAAGCTTGCGGTCGTTGAAGACGGGGCGCAGGGATTTGGCGCAAGGTTTGGGCAGAGGCGATGTGGGAGCGTCGGAAACATCTCGGCGCTCAGCTTTAGTCCGATGAAAGTCCTCAGCGCGCCCGGAAACGGCGGGGCGGTTCTAACCGATGACGACGCCTACGCGGCGACCGTTCGCCGGTTGCGATACCACGGACGGGAGTCGGCGCGCTTTGTCGAGCTGGGCTACAGTTCGCTACTGCCATCCATCGCGGCGGCGGTTTTGTCGTTGAAGTTGGTGGAGCAGGATCGATGGGCCGCGCGTCGGACTGAAATTGCCCAGCGCTATATCAAGGGACTGGAGGGCTTGCCGATCGAGTTGCCGAGGTGCGTGCCGGGAATGCACCACGTGTGGCACAAGTTTACGGTCGCCCTTGCTGGACGGAACGCCCTTGGAGCTTCCCTAAAGTCGGCGGGCGTGCCGACCATGGTCCATTATCCGCTGCCGCTTCATCGAGAACCGCTCTTTGAGCCGTGGGAGGACCGCGCGTTTCCCCGCGCCTGCGCACATGCGGCGAGGACACTCTCCCTTCCAATTCACGCCCATCTCTCTGACGAGGAGATCAAGCATGTCGTTAGCGCGACGGCAGAATATCTTGCGTCCGGCACATGAGGTTCGACGTTCACCTGCTCGAAGATCGTCCGATATTTCGCGAGGCGCTGAGCGAGGGACTCGAGGCTTAGGTGGCGCGCGACAAATGCGTCGCCCGTGGGGAAGGCGCCGCTCGCGTCGGACGAACCAGCGTTTGGGCGTGAACGTTTAGCTTGCTCTCGCGTATCACCTTAGGCGGTGCGGGGCCTCAGGGCTCGAGTTCATTCCCCTTCGGCCCTACCCCCGAACGAAGATGTTCCGCAGCCACTGCGAGCCGGCCTTGGCGGCCTGGCCCCAGTCTTCGCTGTCGTCCAGCGCCTCGGGTTTGTAGCCCCAGGGATTGAACAGCTTCAGGCGGTTGACCTTGAACGTCGCGACCTCACGGGTGACCAGAGTCAGGCCGTGCTCGAGCGCCGTGGCGGCCAGCAGGGCGTCGCGGGTGTCGGTCAAGGGCACGCGGGCCCGCCCCCGGACGACGGCGGCGTCGACCGGCAGGACGCGCCCCTCGAAGGCCACCGCGACCTGGTCGTTCAGCCAGGTCCGCAAGGCCAGGCCCGCCGCCTTGTCCTTGCGCTCGACCCGCCCCGCGCCGGTCTCCAGCTCCAGCAGGGTGATGGCCGAGATGAACAGGCTGGACCGGGCCTGGGCGGCGGCCCAGCCGCCAAGGCCGGCGTCGGTGGCGCCGGCCTTGGCGTTGCGCAGTTCGAAGACGATGTCGGTGTCGAGCAGGTACATCAGCCGCGCCAGTTCCGAGGATTGTCCCAGGCCTCGTCGGACCGCGCCTCGGCGACGTCCAGGGCGACCGGCGCGGCCATGGCCAGCAGGTCGACGATCGTCTCGGTCTGGCCCGACAGCTTGCGATAGGCCTCGATGCTCATCAGCACGTGGGTAGTCCGGCCGCGGTCGGTGACGAACACCGGCTCGATCCGCGCCGCCCGCTTGGCCTGGCTGACATCCTGGTTGAAGTCACGACTGGAGATGACTTTCACGTGCCTACTTACCTACATTGACAGGGCTGTCTTGTAGGTACGTTACTATGTTGTGACGTTCCGGCAACAGGAAATTCGCCAGCAAAAACAATCTTCTGCCCGCGCCGTCAAAACCGTGTTTTTCGGCTTGCGCGAAAAAGCCAACTCTGCGCGGCTTGGCCTCAACGGCGGACAACGCCGAGCGAAATTCAGCAGGGGGAAACACGGATGTCCGACATCTTAGCCAGCATCATCAGCACCGCGAGCGGCATATTGGGCCCGCACGGACCCGCCACGGCCAGCGCCGCGCACAGCTACACGCCGGGCGATTTCAGCGTGCACTTCTTCCTCCAGCTGGCGGTCATCGTGCTGGCCTGCCGCGTCGTCGGCTGGCTGGGCCAGAAGCTGCTGGGCCAGCCCCAGGTGGTGGGCGAGATGATCGCCGGCGTGGTGCTGGGCCCGTCCCTGCTGGGCCTGCTGTTCCCGCACTTCCAGCTGGCGCTGTTCCCCAAGGAAACCAAGAACGTCCTGTATGTCGGCGCCCAGCTGGGTGTGGGGCTCTACATGTTCATGGTCGGCACCAGCTTCCAGGCGGGCCACTTCAAGGCCAAGGCCAAGAGCGCGATGAGCGTGTCGTTCGCCGGCATCGCCGCGCCGTTCGTCATCGCGGCCCTGATCACGCCGTTCCTGCTGAAGGTCCCGGGCCTGTTCGCTCCGAACATCAGCCAAGGCAACGCCACCCTGTTCATGGGCGCCTGCATCGCCCTGACCGCCTTCCCCATGCTGGCGCGGATCATCAACGAGCGCGGCCTGGCCAAGACCTCGCTGGGCACCCTGTCCCTGACCGCCGGCGCCTTCGACGACGCGGTCTCGTGGTGCGTGCTGGCCGTGGTGCTGGCGACCTTCGGCGGAGGCCCGGGCGTGGCGGTGCTGGCCATCGGCGGCGGCCTGGCCTGGGTGGCCTTCGTCACCCTGCTCGGCCCGAAGATCCTGGCCCCGCTGGGTCGGATCGTCGAGCGTGAGGGCGAGATGAGCAATGGCGTCCTGGCGCTGGTCATCCTGGCCTTCTGCTTCTCGGCCTTCCTGATGGACGCCGTCGGCATCCACGCGATCTTCGGCGGCTTCATCCTGGGCGTGGTCATGCCGCGCGGGAAGCTGGTCGAGGAGCTCAAGCGCAAGGTCGAGCCGATCGCGGTCGTCCTGCTGCTGCCGATGTTCTTCACCTATTCGGGCCTGAACACCCGGATGGACATGGTCAACTCGCCCCAACTGCTGCTGATCGCCCTGGGCATCCTGGCCTGCTCGATCCTGGCCAAGTGGGGCGCCTGCTACGCCGCCGCCCGCGTGACCGGCGAGAACCACCACACCGCCATGGGCATCGGCGCCCTGATGAACTCGCGCGGCCTGATGGAGCTGATCATCATCAATATCGGCCTGCAGAAGGGCATCATCGGCCCGACCCTGTTCTCGATGCTGGTGCTGATGGCCATCGTCACCACCGTCATGGCCAGCCCGCTGTTCGAGGTGGTCTACGGCAAGAAGGCCCGCGAGTCGGGCGAGCTGGACGCCATCGACGGCGCCGTCGCCAAGGCCGCCTGACGGCCTTCCACAAGTTGCTTCCCTAGCAATGGCCCTCGCTCCTCACGGAGCGGGGGCTTTTTTTCAGGCCGGCTCCAGCGAACGGTCGAAGCCGAAGCGGTTGATCTGGGCGATCAGGTCGCGGTGGCTGGGCAGGTCGTGGGTGGCGCGCTCGCCGAAGCTTCGGATCTTGGCGAACAGCTTCTCGGCCGCCGCCACGTCGGGAAACTCGCTGCGCCCGGGCGACAGGTCGGTTTTGAAGCCCATGCCGTACAGGATGTACTGGTAGTTGAAGAAGGCGAACGTCTCCAGATCCAGGATGAAGTCGTACCGGGTCGGAGGCCGCCAGCGCCACTGCTCCAGCAAGTCGGCGAGCCGCTCGGGGATCGAGGTCGGGTCGGCGTTCTCCCGCCAGAACGGCTCGGTCCGCTGGCTCAGGCAGTAGTGCAGTTTCAAAAAGGTGATGATGTTGTCGTAACGGGCCGTCATCAGCTCGTTGAAGCGGAAAGCCGGGGCGCTGATCGGGCCGTTGTGCGGGAACAGCTCGGCGATGATCGCCACGGCCGCCTCGATCAGCACCACGCCGGTCGATTCCAGCGGCTCCAGGAAGCCCGCCGACAGGCCCACCGCCACGCAGTTCTTGACCCACTGCTTGGTGCGATAGCCGGCCTCGAACGACAGCGCCCGGGGCGTGATCTGGACGCCCTCCCCCACATAGCCGCGCAGGATCGCCTCGGCCCGGTCGTCGCCGATGTGGTCGCTGGAATAGACGCAGCCGACGCCGCGCGCGCCGTTCAGGCCGATGTCCCAGGTCCAGCCGGCCTCGTGGGCGGTGGCGATCGTGAAGCTCTGGATCGGGGCGTCCGGGCGGTCGTAGGGGATCTTGCAGGCCAGGGCCTTGTCGGCGAACAGGATCGGCCGCGCCGACTTGAACGGGGCCTTCAACGCCCGGCCGATCAGCTCGGCGTGGAAGCCGGTGCAGTCGATATAGAGGTCGGCGTCCAGCCGCCCATGCTCCTGGCAGAGCACGTGGTCGATGGCGCCCGTCGCGTCCAGCTCGACGCCGGTCAGCAGGCCCTGCAGGTGACGCACGCCCAGCTCGCGGGCCCGCTCGGCCAGCACCTGGGCCAGTTGAGCGGCGTCGAAGTGGTAGGCGTAGTTCAGCGGGCCGGAGAAGTTGCCCTCGTGCGGCCGCTTGGGCGCGCGCTGGGCGTCGGCGACCCGGGCCTGGATGGTCATGGCTTCGGCGAACGGCGCGCGCGTCGCTTCGTTCTGCAGAAGCCAGTAGGGCGCCAGCGACGTGCCGTCGGTCGAGAACGGCGCCTCGAACGGATGGAAGTACTGGTGACGCTGGCCGTCGCCCTTCGGCGCCCAGGCCCAGTCGTTGAAACGGATGCCCTGCTTGAAGGTGGCCGAGGTCTCGCGGATGAACCGGGCCTCGTCGATGCCTAGGAACTGCAGGGTCGTGCGGATGGTCGGGAACGTGGCCTCGCCGACGCCGATGATCCCGACGTCGGGCGACTCCAGCAGGGTGATCTCCAGATGCGCCTGCTCGGTCGCTCGCAGCGACTTGGCCAGATAGGCGGCGGTCAGCCACCCGGCCGTCCCGCCCCCGACGATCAGGATTCTGCGTCTACGATCCATGCCGCCTTGATAGCGTCTTCCGAGGGAAGAACGGAAACCAAAGTTCGACGTCTACCGACCCGGCCGCGCGAAGGCCGCCACCCGCTCGCGGGTCTGGGCCATCGCCGCCGAGCCCGTCCGGAACCCGCCGACGTGGTTGGTCAGGTCCGCGGCCTCGGCGCGCAGGGCGTGAGTGGCCTCGGTCGACTGCTGGACCATGGCCGTGTTGCGCTGGGTCACCTGGTCCAACTGGGCGACGGCCGTGTTGACCTGGCCCAGGGCGGCCGCCTGTTCGTTGGCCGAGGCGGCGATCTCGTCGACCAGACCGTCGATGGCTCCGACCTTGGCGACGATGCCGCGCAGGGCCTCGCCGGTCTGGCCGACCAGGTCGACGCCCTCGCCCACCTGGCGGCTAGAGTCGGCGATCAGGGTCTTGATCTCCTTGGCCGCGTCGGCAGAACGCTGGGCCAGGGCCCGCACTTCCTGGGCCACCACCGCGAAGCCACGGCCGGCGTCACCCGCCCGCGCGGCCTCGACCCCGGCGTTCAGGGCCAGCAGGTTGGTCTGGAAGGCGATCTCGTCGATCACGCCCAGGATCTGCGAGACCTTGGCCGAGGAGGCCTCGATCTGGGTCATGGCCTCGGCGGCGCGGGTCACCACCGCGCCCGAGGCCTGGGCGTCGGCGGCGGCTTCGCTGATCTGGGCCGAGACGGCCTTGGCGCTCTTGGCCGTGCGATCGACCGTGGCGGTCAGCTGCTCGACAGCGGCGGCGGTCTCTTCCAGGGTCGCGGCCTGCTGCTCGGTGCGCTGGGCCATGTCGTCGGCGGCGCGGGCGATGTCGTCGGTTCCGGCCCGGATGCTCTGGGCGCCGTGCGACACCGCGCCCATGGCCTTGTCCAGCGCCGCGGCGGCGTGGTCGAAATCGATCTTCAGGCTCTCGAACTCGGGCGCCAGCACGCCTTCGACGCGGGCCGACAGATCACCGGACGCCAGCTTCGACAAGGCCACGCCCAGGGCCGCGACCGCATTGGCCTGCTGCTGCTCGGCCGCCTGGCGCTCGGCCTCCAGCCGGTCGCGCTGTTCCAGCAGCACCGTGAAATAGGCCGAGATGGCCAGGTCCATGTCGAGGAACACCGCCTTGGCCAGGGCCGCGACCTGGTCGGCTGATCCGGCGTCGGCCCCGGCCTTGCCGCCGAACGGACCGGTCTTGGCCTTCTTGCCCAGCACGGCGTGGATCAGCTTGTCCAGCACCAGGGCGTAGCCGCCGATCGACCAGCGCGGCTCCAGGCCGGCCCGGGCGTTGGACTGGCCGATGCGCTCGACCGCCTGGAGGTAGTCGGCGCCCTGGTCGCCCGACAGCATCCGCCGCCAGTGCGCCACCTGCCGGGCCTGGGCGCTCTCGCCCCGCCCGTCCTTGAACAGGCCGCGCGTCTCGGCGAAGCCCCGCAGCTGCTCGTAGAAGCCTTCCATCGCCGAGGGGATCGCCTCGTCCAGCACCGGCTTGGCCGCCTGCAGCGCCGCCCGCGACCGATGGTCGAACCGCATGAAGCTGAGACGTTGATCCAGCTGGTGGTTGGCGCTCATGCCGCAGTTCCCCCGAGTCGTTCTTTTTCTTAGGGCGATAGCGGTGACGGGAATTCATTAACCAAGCTTGAAGCGTGGCCTTTGGGGAGGCGATAGCGCGGAACGCGTTCCCTCTCCCCTTGCGGGAGAGGGGGGCCCGCGAAGCGGTCGGTGAGGGGTTGAAGGCAGTCGCCGTTCCCGCGGCGGCCCGATCGAGCGCCGAGCCGACAGGCCTATCGACCCCTCATCCGACCGGCTTCTCCCGCAAGGGGAGAAGGACGATGGCGCGCTCCTACGCCGTCCAGAGATACTTCCACGTCTCGGAAACCACCTGGTCGCCCCGCGTCAGGCGCAGCGTCAGGTCCATGTTCGCCGCCTTGGGACGTACGCCGAAGGCCACGCGGGCCGCGGCTTCGTCGGGATAGGGCGACAGATCGCGCCAGACGATCTCGCCGCCCTGGGCCTGGAGATCCATCGCCACCCCGTCCAGCCCCTCGGCCAGGGCCCCGCCCTGCAGGTCGACGGTGAACAGACGCAGGCCCGCCTTGGCGTCGGCGCCGGTGCGGGTGCGGAACACCCGGGCGTCGGGGCTGGCGAAGCGCTCCTGGCCCCAGTGCAGGCGATAGCGCAGGTCGACCTGGCTTCCGGCCTTCCACGGGGACTTGGGCCGCCAGAAGATGGCGATGTTGTCGTCGGTCTCCTTGGTGGTGGCCAGCTCGGCCAAGTGCACCGCGCCCTCGCCCCAGGCGTCCAATGGCTCGACCCACAGGCTGGGCCGCAGGTCGTAGCGGGCCTGCAGGTCGCCGAAGTCCTCCAGCGTCCTGGCCCGCTGGACCAGGCCGAAGCCCTTGGGATCCTGGTCCAGGAAGCTGCTGAGGCGGTGGGCCTTGGGGTTCTGCAACGGCCGCCAGATGTGCTCGTCCCGCCCCGTCCAGATCGCCAGGCCGTCGCTGTCGTGCACGCCGGTGCGGTAGTCGTCGACTGGCGAAGCGTCGGCCACGTTGAACAGGAACATGCTGCTCATCGCCGCCACGCCGGTCTTGGTCATGGTCGCGCGTGGGAAGATGCTGGCGCTGACCTCGAACACCACGTCGTCGCCCGGGCGGATCGTGAAGCTGTAGGCGCCGGCGCAGCTGGGGCTGTCCATCAGGGCGTGGACGACCACCGCGTCGCCATCGATCGCGGGCCGTTCCAGCCAGAAGCTGGTGAAGTCGGGAAACTCCTCGTTCGGCTCGCCGGCCCCGATAGCCAGGCCGCGCGCCGACAGGCCGTAGCGCTGGCCCCGGCCCAGGCTGCGGAAATAGCTGGCGCCCTGGAAGACGGCGACCTCGTCCATCTTGCCGGGCTCGTTCAGCGGCCACAGCAGGCGGAAGCCGGAAAAGCCGTTCCAGCTCTTGGCGACGTCGGCGTGCTCGCCGGGAATGTCGAACATCGCCGGGTCGAAGGCGATGGGTCGCGCAAGGCCAGCCACCACCTCGAAGATCGGCAGCGGACGCGGATAGAGCCAGGCCGGCGGGAAAAACTCGGCGCGGAACGCCGGCGTGCGGTCCTTCCAGAGATCGGCGTCCTTGCGGAAGCGGATCTGGAAATACTCGTCATAGGTCAGGCCGGTGATCGTCGCCGGCGCCGGCGGCTTGGCGTAGGGCGCGGCGGCCAGGGCGCGGGCCTTGTCGCGCAGCAGGTCGGGCGAGAACGGCTCGCTGATGGCGGCGTCGACGGCCCCTCCTTCGGAATTTGGGGTCTGGGCGGCCGCCAGCTTCGGGGCCAGGGCCAGGACGGCCGACAGCGAAAGCTGGCCGAGCGCGGCGCGGCGGTTGAGCAAACTGGAAAACATCCGGGCCTTGTAAAGCAACGCCCCCGTTGCACGCCATAGAACGCAGCTTTAGCGACAAAGGTTCGACCATTCGCCCCATTTGCGGGTCGGCCCGAGATGGTCGCTGGCGCGAGACCGCGCACCCGCCTATTCCTACTGAAATAAGCGTTGCAACAAGCCAGGCCTTGGAACGTTTGGGCTTGGTCGAACGCGTTGGTAGAGTTCGACGGCGGATAGAGGGACCGACAAGGCTTAATGGGCGCTCCGGCTGATTTCACCCTCGAAGAGACCGCCGGTCACAAGACGGCCGTGCTGTCGGGGGACTGGACCGCGCGCGGCATGGTCGACGCCGGCGAGCGCCTGGTCCAGGCCATGGAAGGTTCGGACGCGGTCGACCTGGACCTCAGCGACATCACCCGCTGCGACACCGCCGGGGCCTACGCCATCATCCGCGCCGCCGACGGCCGGATCAGCGCGGGCAAGATCAAGGCCGGTCCGCGCACCCTGCGCCTGCTGCAACTGGTCGACGACGCCATCCAGGTCGAGCCCGAGGCCGCCCCGCCGCAGAAGGGCTTCCTCGCCCTGCTGGAGCGGATCGGCCGGGGCGTCTACGGCCTGGGCGACGACCTCTACAGCACCATGGCGTTCCTGGGCCACCTGCTGGTGGCCATCGGACGCTGCATCGCCAAGCCCAGCCGCATCCGCTGGGCGCCGGTCGTGTCGCTGGCCGAGCGCGCGGGCTTGGACGCCATCCCGATCGTGGCGGTCACCACCTTCTTTATCGGCGCGGTCGTCGCCCTGCTGGGCGCCAACCTGCTGACCCAGTTCGGGGCCCAGGTGTTCGCCGTCGAACTGATCGGCATCTCGGTGCTGCGCGAGTTCAACATCCTGATCACCGCCATCCTGCTGGCCGGCCGCTCGGCCTCCAGCTTCGCCGCCGAGATCGGCTCGATGAAGATGAACCAGGAAATCGACGCCATGCAGGTAATGGGGGTCGACCCCTACGAGGCGCTGGTCCTGCCGCGCTTCGCCGCCCTGCTGATCACCATTCCGCTGCTGACCTTCGTGGCCACCCTGGCCGGCCTGGCCGGCGGCATGATGGTGACCTGGGCGGCGCTGGACCTGTCGCCGACCTTCTTCCTGCAGCGTATGCAGGACTCGATCGGCATCCAGCACTTCTGGATCGGCCTGTCCAAGGCCCCGGTCATGGCCATGGTCATCGCCGCCATCGGCTGCCGCCAGGGCATGGAGGTCGGCAACGACGTCGAGTCGCTGGGCCGCCGCGTCACCGCCGCCGTGGTCCACGCCATCTTCGCGATCATCGCCATCGATGCGGTCTTCGCCCTGATCTACATGGAGCTGAACCTGTGAGCCCCAAGGCGCCCCAGACCCCGGGCAAGCCCAACGCTCAGGCCCAGACCCAGGCTCAAGCCCAGACCCAAGCGCTGTCGAAGGCCACGCCCAACGTCGAGGACGAGGCGGAGTCGACCGCCGAGGCCCCGCCGATCCGGGTCACGGGCCTGGTCTCGCGGTTCGGCGACAACGTCATCCACGACGGCCTGGACCTGACCGCCGAGCGCGGCGAGGTGCTGGGCGTGGTCGGCGGGTCGGGCGCCGGCAAGTCGGTGCTGCTCAACACCATCATCGGCCTGAAGGTCCCCGACGGCGGCTCGGTCAAGCTGTTCGGCCAGGACATGGCCGACGCCTCGCGCACCCGCTGGAGCGTCATCGAGCGCCGCTGGGGCGTGCTGTTCCAGCAGGGCGCGCTGTTTTCGAACCTGACCGTGCGCGAGAACGTCGCCGCGCCGCTGCACGAGCACACCCGCCTGCCCAAGGGCGAAATCGAGCACCTGGCCGATCTGAAGATCGCCCTGGTCGGCCTGCCCGCCCGGGCCGGCAACCTGAAACCCGCCGAGCTGTCGGGCGGCATGCGCAAGCGCGCCGGCCTGGCCCGCGCCCTGGCCATGGATCCGGAGCTGCTGTTCCTGGACGAGCCCACCGCGGGCCTGGACCCGATCAGCGCCGCGGCTTTCGACACCCTGATCAAGGACCTGTCCGACAGCCTGGACCTGACGGTGTTCATGATCACCCATGACCTGGACACCCTCTACGAGATCACCGACCGGATCGCGGTGATCGCCGACAAGCATGTGGTCGCGACCGGCTCGGTCCACGAGCTGGAAAAGAACGACCACCCCTGGATCCAGGAATACTTCATGGGGCCGCGCGGACGCGCGGCCGCCGGCCAGTCGACACCCCACAAGTCGACACGTAGGACGAGCTGAGATGGAAAGAAACGCCAACTACGCCTTGGTGGGCGCCGCGACCCTGATCCTGTTCATGGGGTTGCTGATCTTCGCCGTCTGGCTGGCCAAGCTGAGCTTCAACCAGGAATACGACCTGTACGACGTGCTGTTCGTCGGCCCCGTGCGCGGCCTGTCGGACGGCGGCGAGGTGCACTTCAACGGCATCAAGGTCGGCGAGGTCACCAAGATCGCCCTGGACAAGTCCGACCCCAACCGCGTCATCGCCCGCGTGCGCGTCACCTCGGACGTGCCGATCAAGACCGACAGCTTCGCCACCCTGGAGCCGCAAGGCATCACCGGCGTGAACTACGTACAGATCACCGCCGGCGCGCCGTCCAAGCCGCTGCTGAAGAGCACCGTCAAGAGCGGCGAGGTGCCCGTGATCCGCAGCCAGCGCAGCGCCCTGTCCGACCTGCTGGAAGGCGGCGGCACCGTGCTGACCCGCACCATCGAGGCCCTGGACCGCGTCAACCGCGTGCTGTCGGACGACAACGTCAAGACCTTCAGCGCCTCGCTCAGCGACATCCAGTCGGTCACCGCCGAGCTGCGCGAGCGCAAGGCGATCATCGCCGACGCCGACAAGGCCCTGCAGAGCATCGAGGCCACCTCGACCAAGATCGGCCAGCTGTCCGACAGCGCCGACGGCCTGGTCAACGGCGACGCCAAGCGCACCCTGAAGAACCTGGGCGACGCCGCCGACGAGCTGAAGGCCACCGCCAAGGACGTGCGCGGCATGGTGGGCAAGCTGGAAGGCCCCACCACCGACTTCGCCACCACCGGCCTGCCGCAGCTGTCGTCGGCCGTGATCACCCTGCAGTCGGCCGCCGAGTCCCTGGACCGGCTGGTCAGCGAAGTCGAACAGAACCCGCGCGCCCTGGTCGGGAAGGCGCCGGCCAAGGAACTGGAGGTCAAGCCGTGAGCGTCCTGCGAACCACTCTGCGATCGCTGACGGTCGCGACCGCCGCCGTCGCCCTCACCGGCTGCATCAGCCTGTTCCCCAAGGCCAATCCCGCCGGCCTCTACCGCTTCGGCCACGTCGCGGCCGAGAGCTCCAGGCCGGCGACCGACAAGAGCTTCGGGGTCTTCAAGGCCCCGACCGTCTTCACCCGCGCCGCCATGAGCGACCGGCTGCTGTCGGTGACCAACGGCGAGGCGGCCTATATCGCCGACGCCCGCTGGGTGTCGCCGGCCATCGTGCTGTTCGACGAGGCCGTGGCCCGGGCCTTCGAAGCCGACAACAGCCGCGCCCGCCTGGTCACCCGCGGCGAAGCGCTGAAGGCGATCATGGCCGTGCGCCTGGAGGTCCGTTCGTTCGAGACCGACTATGTCGACGGCCCCAAGGCCGCGCCCGAGGTGCTGGTCGAGATCCGCGCCGTC
This sequence comes from Caulobacter soli, assembly GCF_011045195.1. GTDB lineage: Bacteria > Pseudomonadota > Alphaproteobacteria > Caulobacterales > Caulobacteraceae > Caulobacter > Caulobacter soli. The sequence continues at coordinate 3,638,986 of NZ_CP049199.1, forward strand.
ATGACCCGCACCAGCGACCGCGCGCTGCTGGGCGACAAGGTCTTCGTGGCCCGGGTCAAGGCGAGCGACAACCGCCTGGCGGCCATCATCCCGGCCTACGACAAGGCCACCGATCAGGCTCTGTCGGAGATCGTCGCCTGGGTCAGCGACACGGGCGCCAAGCAGCCCGCCAGCTAGTCGCGCTCGCCGCTCTCCTTGGGACCATCATGCCCCGTCGCCGGATCGCGGCGGAAGCGCACCAGGATCTCCACCCCGTCCGGCCGCCGCGCCAGGGCGTCGCGGACCATGGCCAGCAGGGTGTCGGCCGAGACGTGCAGGTCCACGACCTGCCCTGTCTCCTCGTAGACCAGGTGGGCGTGCGGCCCCGGCACGGTGTCGAACACCAGCTCGGTGGTCGTGGTGGGCACGCGGCCGATCAGGCCATGGTCGGCGAAGGTTTCCAGATGGCGGGCCAATTCGGCGGGCGACAGGGCCAGGCCCGCCTCGGCCGCCAGGTCGGCCGCCTCCGGCAACGTCAGGTGCGTTTCCTGCGCGCCGCGCATCAAGGACAGCAGACGCGCCGGCGCGCCGCGGCACGGCAGACCGGCGCGGCGAAGCTCCTCCTGGAGAGCGGCCTCCACGGCGTGGGGCATCCAGCGTCCTCCCAAAGCGTCCGGGACGGCCGTGGTCGTTGGAGCGCCACGGCCTGATCCGAAGCTCAAGAATTCCGGGCGCGGCGTCGCCGCCGCGCCCGGTCGTATCAGGCGGCCAGGTCGAGCCGGTCGGCGTTCATTACCTTGTTCCAGGCCGCGACGAAGTCGCTCACGAACTTCTCCTGGGCGTCCGAGGCGGCATAGACCTCGGCCAGGGCCCGAAGCTCGGCGTGCGAGCCGAAGATCAGGTCGACGCGGGTGGCCGTCCATCGCGGATCGCCGGACTTGCCGTCGTGGCCTGCGAAGGCGTTGGCGGCGGTCGGGCTCCAGGTCGTGCCCATGGCCAGCACGTTCACGAAGAAGTCGTTGGTGAGCACGCCCGGGCGGTCGGTGAGAACCCCCGCCTTGGCGCCGGCGGCATTGGCGCCCAGGGCCCGGAGACCGCCGACCAGGACGGTCATCTCCGGCCCGCTCAGGCGCAGAAGTTGGGCGCGATCGATCAGGGCCTCTTCGGGCGACATGAAGTGATCGCCCGCCCTGCGGTAGTTGCGGAAGCCATCCGAACGCGGTTCCAGCGGCGCGAACGAGGCCGCGTCGGTCTGCTCCGCCGAGGCGTCGGTCCGCCCGGGGACGAACGGAACCTCGACGGACGTCCCGGCGTCCTTGGCGGCCTTTTCCACCGCCGCCGCGCCGCCCAGCACGATAAGGTCGGCCAGCGAGATCTTCTTGCCGCCCGTGGCCGAGCCGTTGAAGTCCCTCTGGATCCCTTCCAGCGCCGCCAGCGCCTTGGCCAGGACGGGCGGGTTGTTGACCTCCCAGTCCTTCTGCGGCGCCAGGCGGATGCGCGCCCCGTTGGCGCCGCCCCGGCGGTCGGAGCCACGCCAGGTCGAGGCCGAGGCCCAGGCCGTGGAAACCAGTTCGGCGACCGACAGCCCCGAGGCCAGGATCTTCTGCTTCAGGGCCGCGACGTCCGAGGCGTCAGCCAGCGGATGGTCGACCGCCGGAACAGGGTCCTGCCAGATCAGGGTCTCGGCCGGCACCAGCGGACCGAGATAGCGGCCCTTCGGGCCCATGTCGCGGTGGGTCAGCTTGAACCAGGCGCGGGCGAAGGCGTCGGCGAACTGGTCGGGGTTCTCCAGGAACCGGCGCGAGATCTTCTCGTATTCGGGGTCGAAGCGCAGCGACAGGTCGGTGGTCAGCATCCGCGGCTTTTGCGTCCTGGCGCCGTCAAAGGCGTTGGGGATGTCGGCCGGCGCGTTCTTGGCCTCCCACTGCTGGGCTCCGCCGGGGCTCCTGGTCAGCTCCCACTCGAACTTGAAGAGGTTCTCGAAGAAGTGGTTGCTCCACTTCGTCGGGGTCTGGGTCCAGGTGACTTCCAGCCCGGACGTGATGGCGTCGGCGCCGACGCCCGTGCCGTGCTTGCTGCGCCAGCCCAGGCCGTGGTCATGGATCTCGCCGCCCTCGGGTTCGGGACCGACGAACGACGGATCGCCCGCGCCGTGGGTCTTGCCGAAGGTATGGCCGCCGGCGATCAGGGCGACGGTTTCCTCGTCGTCCATCGCCATGCGCGCGAAGGTCTCGCGAATGTCACGGGCCGCCGCGACCGGATCGGCATTGCCGTTGGGCCCTTCCGGATTGACGTAGATCAGGCCCATCTGCACCGCGCCCAGGTCCGAGTGCAGCTGGCGCTCGCCGCTGTAGCGCTCGTCGCCCAGCCACGAGCCCTCGGGACCCCAGAACAGCTCCTCGGGTTCCCAGGTGTCGGCGCGACCGCCGCCAAAGCCGAAGGTCTTGAAGCCCATGGACTCCAGGGCGACATTGCCGGCCAGCACGTAGAGGTCGGCCCACGACAGCTTGGCGCCGTATTTCTGCTTGATCGGCCACAGCAGGCGGCGCGCCTTGTCGAGATTGGCGTTGTCCGGCCAGCTGTTGAGGGGGGCGAAACGCTGCTGCCCGCCGCCCGCGCCGCCACGGCCGTCCGTGATGCGATAGGTGCCGGCGCTGTGCCAGGCCAGGCGGATCATCAGGCCGCCATAGTGGCCGAAGTCGGCCGGCCACCAGTCCTGGGAGTCGGTCATCAGGGCGTGCAGGTCGGCGATCACCGCGTTCAGGTCGAGGGTCTTGAACGCCTTGGCGTAGTCGAACGCCGCGCCCAGGGGGTTGGATCGCGGCGAGTGCTGGTTGAGGCTTTCAAGGCGCAGGTTCTGCGGCCACCAGTCGCGATTGGATCGGCCGGCCCGGCCATGTCCCATCGGGCACTGGCCCTGAGCGCTGTCTTCGACCTTCGCATCCATCGTCATGTTCCTCCGCTTCGCGTTTCACAGATCGCCGGACCCGAAGGCCTGCACGGGTTGTCGTCCCGGTGTTGGGCGCGATTGTTCGCTCAACTTCTCGATAAAGAGAAGCCTCAAGATTCAATGGATGTGATAGGCTTAGCCTATTACGCTTGAACGACGGACCGCATGAACCTTCGAGACCTCCGCTACCTGCTGGCCGTGGCCGAGCACGAGCATTTCGGACGCGCCGCGCGGGCCTGCGGCGTCAGCCAACCGACCCTGTCGGTGCAGATCCGCAAGCTGGAAGAGCTGATGGGCGTGACGCTGTTCGAGCGCACTAGCAAGACGGCCGCCCCGACCGCCGCCTGCCAGCAACTGATCGGCCACGCCCGCGCCGCCGTGACCGCCGCCGAGGCCATACTGGCCACGGCCCGAAACCTGCGCGACCCGCTGTCGGGCCGCTTCCGCCTGGGCATCATCCCGACCCTGGCGCCCTATTTGCTGCCTCTGGTCTTCGCTCCCCTGCGCGAGGCCCTGCCCATGCTGGAGCTGGAGCCCTGGGAGGACCAGACCTCGGCCCTGCTGGAGCGGCTGCGCACGCACGAGCTGGACGCCGCCCTGCTGGCCACCGAGGTCGACGGACCGGACCTGATCAGCCTGCCGCTGTTCGCCGAACCCTTCCTGGCCGCCCTGCCCCCCGAGCATCCGCTGGCTGGAAGTCCGGTGATCCAGGAAACCGACCTGGCGAGCGACATCCTGGTGCTGGCCGACGGCCACTGCCTGCGCGACCAGACGGTGGAAGCCTGCGGCGGCGACGCGGCGCTGAGCGGTCCACTGCGGGCCGCCAGCCTGTCGACGCTGCTGAACATGGTGGCGGCCGGCTACGGCACGACCCTGATCCCGGGCCTGGCGGCGGGCGCCGCCCAGGACGCCGGCATCGTGCTGCGGCCGCTGGCGTCCCAGGCGGGGCGCACCGTGCGCATCGTCTGGCGGGCGCACTACCCCCGGCGCGCGGCGGTGGAAGCCGTGGGCGAGGTCATCGCCGACCGTTTGCGGGGGTTCGCGGAGGGGGCGGCGACGGGGATGGTTTAGGGACGTTCGTGCCGGTGAACACCTGCCCCCTACGGATCGCTTCGCGATCGTCTTCCCCCGTAGGGGGAAGAGGCGCGTCCTCCGCCCCTACGGGGGCGGACAGACCGCGAAGCGGTCAGGTGGGGGCAAGTGCGTGTGCGCCAACGCCCTACAACGCCGACAACGGCTCCGCCACATCGCCATATCCCGCGTCCGGCTGGATCCGCAGCGACGCCCCGTCGACCCAGGGCTCCACGGTCACCAGCGGCCGCGCTCGCGCCGTCTCGATCGCCCCTTCGGCGCTGAGACTCTCCGCCAGCAGCTGCAGGTTCATCCGCGTGGGAAAGATCACCTTGCGCTCACCCGCCTCCGCCAGGGCCAGCGCCTCGCCGGGCGCGATCCATTCGGCGTCGACCGCCTCGTGACCGTCGCAAACGGCCAGCTGCGCCGAGGGCGCGTGGGCCACGTAGAACCAGGTGTCGAAGCGCTTGGCCATCAGCGGCGGGGTGATCCAGCGGGCGAACAGGGTCAGGGCCGCCAAGTCCAGCTTCAAGCCAAGGTCCCGGACCACGTCCAGGAAGGCCACGCGATCCTCGGCCACCGCCGCCCGCACGTCGATCGCCGCCTCGCCGACATAGATCGCGCCGGCCGCGTCGCGGGCCAGCAGCACGCCAGCCTCCTCATAGGCCTCGCGGATGGCGGCGATGCGCAGGGGCGCGCCGTCCTCGCCGACGCTCTCCCAGCCGGTGGCGTGGTCGGCCCAGGCCGGGTCGTGGTCGCCGGCGTGGCTCTTGCCGCCCGGAAAGACCAGGGCCCCGGCCGCGAAGTCGATCTGGTGATGCCGCTTGACCATAAGCACCTCGAACGGCGCGTCCCGCAGCAGCAGGATGGTGGCGGCGGGGCGGATGGGGTCGGCGGCGCGCTCGGTCATCGCATGAGGTTGGCGCCGATGCGGGGCGGCGGCCAGAGGTTTCGAACGGGCGTTTGCCGCACCAAACTCCGCTCATCCCGGCGAATGCCGGGACCCAGATCCCGTGGCGATGTGGATGATTGGAAGGGCTCAACGCTTATGGCGTCAGCCTCGAAGTCATTCCATCTGGGTCCCGGCATTCGCCGGGATGAGCGGATAAGTGAAGCCCTACCCCGCCGCCGCCGTCTTGGCCCGCTCGCTCAGGCGGTCCGCCCGGTCCAGCAGATAGTCGGCGTCCTCGCGCGACACCGACGGCGCGGCGGTGAGGAAGCGCTGGATCATGTGCTCCTGGAAACGCTCGCGATCGCCCGGGCGGCCGTCGTATTCCAGGGCGTGGAAGGCGTCGACGCCCGCGCGGAAGGCCGGTTGCAGGCGCGGCGGCAGGCCGGCCCGCTCGCAGATCGCCTTCAGGCCCAGGTGCCCGGCGTCGTGGATCATCAGCCAGGTGCGGTGATGCGGCACGCCGGCCAGCTCGGCCACGCCCCACTCGAAGAAGGTCATGTGGCCATGGGCCAGGGCCCGCAGCAGCAGCGACGGCGACAGGCGCCCCACGCTGTTGAGGTGTGCGGCGAAGGCCTTGGTGTCGACCGAGCGGCCGGCCTGGTCGACCAGGTCGATGGTCGCCCGTTCCTTGGTGTCGAGGATCAGCTCCAGCGTCCGTTCCGCCGACAGCGGATGCGAGGCCAGGATGTGGTCGCGCAGGTGGTCGCCGACCATATCGATCAGGCGCTCTGTCACCGCCAACGGCAGGCTCGAGCGGTAGGCGACGGCGGTCAGCACGGTCTCGGACTTGGAGAAGCGTTCGAGCGCCCGCTGCAGGGCGCTCTCGGTCATGCGGGCGTTGTCGTTGGCGCAGACGGCGGCGACCACGTCTTCGCCCCCCTGCTCGACCAGCAGGCTCGTCACCTTGCGCGACAGCTTGGGGCGCTTGGCCACGGCCATCTGGCGCACCGGACCGCCCAGGCGGACGATCTCGGCCAGATCGGCGTCGCTGAACACCGGCGAGAAGCTGATGATCGGCAGCGAGATGCTCTCGACGTCGCGGGCCAGACGGTTGGCGACATCGGCGGGCAGGGTCGGCGAATTGCGTAACGTGACCGCCATGGCGCGGCGCACCAGTTCGGCGGCGTCGGCGGCCATGACCCGCAGGATCTCGGCCGCCAGCACGCGCTGGTCCTCGTCCAGCTCGGCGCGGTCGATGGTGCGGCACAGCTTGTGGGCCGCCAGCGCACGCTCGTCGGGCGTCGCGCCCTTCACCAGCATGCGGATGTCGTGTTCGGTCAGAGCGGCGCGCGTGGTGGCCATGGACGTTCCCCATCCCCCCTTTGGATGGTGTGGAATCGGATCATCCCCCGTTAGGCTTAACGATTGTTTGCCCTCAATGCTCTGCGCGTTAACGATATGCCGTAACTCGGCGCAAACCGCGATCGCCTAGGGTCTGCCCTCACCAGCCGAGGAATCAGTCCTTGTTCGCCGAGCGCCGACCAAACACCCCCGCGGACGGCGGCGCCGACGCCCGTCTGGCGCTCGACGCCCAGACCGCGCTGTTGCCCTACGCGCTGGCCGTTTTCGCTGTCAGCCTGCCGATTTTCGTCTGGGCCTGCTCGTTCGCCGAGAACGCCGGCTGGATGGCGATCAGCTTCGCCGTGTTCGCGATCAACTGGGGCGTCTTCTACGGCGTGGTGGCCTGGCTGCGCACCGAGGCGGCCCTGGACCTGAACCGCCGCGCTCGCGTGCATGTGCTGTCGGGCCTGCTGTGGGCCGTGGCGGTGTGCCAAATGGCCGCATTCGCCGATGCGTCCGGCGGCGTGCGCGAGACCCTGCTGCTGCTGTCGGCCGGCGCGGCCGTGGTCTGCATCTTCTTCGCCGCCCCGTGGCTGCTGGCCCTGCTGATCACCGCTCCCGTCGCGGCCGCCGGTCCGCTGTACCTGCTGTTCTCACGGCCGGAGAGCGAGCGGTCGGGCAGCATGGCGTTCGGGGCCATCGCCCTGGCCATGGCCCTGTCGCTGGTTCTCAACCGCATGCTGCGTCGCCAGCACGCCCTGGCTCGGGCCCACGAGGCCCTGCTGGAGGAGCGGCTGAGCGTTCTGGAGTCCGCCGAGCGCGCCGCCCGCTCCAAGTCCGACATCGTCGCCACCCTCAGCCACGAGATCCGCAACGGCCTGACCGGCGTGACCCACGTGCTGGCCGCCGCCGCCGGCAAGGGCGGACGCGCCGCGCCGTCGCGCGAGCAACTGAACGCCGCCCTCGACGCCGCCCAGGACCTGGTGGCCGTGCTGAACGCCACCCTGGACTCCGAGACCGCCGAAAGCGGCCGCCTGGCCGTCGAGAGCGTGGCCTTCGAGCCCGTCCGCCTGATCCGCGACCTGGTGCTGCTGGACCGTCCGCACGCCGTGGCCAAGGGCCTGGAGCTGGTCGTCCATGTCGAGCCCGACCTGGAGCATCGCCAGCTGGGCGCGGCGATCGGCGACGCCCTGCGCACCCGCCAGATCATCGCCAACATCGTCGGCAACGCCGTCAAGTACACCGTGCGAGGCCGGATCGAGGTCCGGGTCGAGCGCCGCGACAACCTGATCGCCATCGAGGTGGCCGACACCGGTCCGGGCCTGTCGCGCGACGAGATGGACCAGGCCTTCCTGGCGTTCCAGCGGGTCGAGCGCACCGGGGCTGGCGTCAACGGCGCCGGTCTGGGCCTGTCGCTGTCGCGCCAGCTGGCCAAGCTGATGGGCGGCGCGCTGGAGGCGACCAGCGCCGTCGGCGTCGGCAGCTGCTTCACCCTGACCCTGCCCTTCGACGAGAACGCCATCTGCGCGATCGAGCCGACCGGCGGCGAGGCCCCGCAGCCGGTCGAGGCCGCCGGCGCCCCGCCGCGCAACCTGCGCATCCTGATCGCCGAGGACGACGCCCTCAACGCCGCCATGCTGCGCGCCATCCTCGAGCAACTGGGCCACCAAGTGGTCCACGCCCAGAACGGCCGCCGCGCCCTGGACCTGGCCAAGATCTGCGACTTCGACCTGGTGATGCTGGACGGCCGCATGCCGATCCTGGACGGCCCCCAGACCGCCGCCGCCCTGCGCGCCCTGGACGGCGCCAACCGCGACGTGGCGATCGTGGCGGTGATCGGCGGCGACGCCGACGAGGCCCGCGAATGCCTGGACGCCGGCGCCGACACCGTGCTGCGCAAGCCCGTCAGCGTCGCCGCCGTGGCCCGCGCGGTGGCCGACGCCGCGTCGCTGGATCGCAAGAGCGCCAACCAGGCAGCGGTCGCCTAAGCTCTTCCAACAAGCGTTTAAGTCGCCCACACTCGCCGCAATGACAAGAAGCGGGAGGATGCGATGCTGCGCGATCTGCGGGTCATCGAGCTGGCCACCTACATCGCCGCTCCGGGCGCGGCCGGGATCATGGCCGACTGGGGCGCCGACGTGATCAAGATCGAGTCGCCCGACGGCGACCCTGTGCGCGGCTTCTTCGACACCCTGGGCTCGGACCAGGCCGCCAACCCGATCTTCGAGCTGGACAATCGCGGCAAGCGCTCGGTCGTGCTCGACATCCGCACGCCCGCCGGCCGCGACGCCGCCAAGGCCTTGGTCAAGAGCGCCGACATCTTCCTGACCAATGTCCGCCCCGCCGGCCTGGCGCGGGCTGGGCTGGACCACGACAGCCTCAAGGCGGTCAATCCGCGCCTGATCTATTGCAGCGTCACCGGCTATGGCCTGGAAGGCCCCGACGCCGACCGCCCCGCCATGGACATCGCCGCCTTCTGGTCACGCTCGGGCGTGGGCGCGATCACCGGCCTGAAGGGCGCCGAGCCCCTGCCCCTGCGCACCGGCATGGGCGATCACGTGACTTCCTTGGCGACGGTGTCCGCCATCCTGGCGGCCGTCCACGAACGCCACCGCACGGGCGTCGGCCGGCTGGTCGAGACCTCGCTGCTGCGCACCGGCGTCTATGCGATCGGCTCGGACATGGCCGTCCAGCTGCGGTTCGGCAAGCTGGCCTCGACGCGGGGGCGACGCGAGGCGATCCAGCCCCTGGCCAACTTCTTCCAGACCCGCGACGGGCGCTGGATCTGCCTGCTGGCCCGCCAAGGCACCACCGACTGGGGCCGGATCGCGGCCGCCGCCGGCCGGCCGGACCTGGCGACGGACCCGCGCTTCGCCACCGCCCGCCTGAGGCGCGAGAACGGCCCGGAGCTGGTCGACATCCTGGACGGGGCCTTCGCGGCCATGGACTACGCGGAGGCCGCCGCCGCCCTGGACGCCGGCGACATCACCTGGGCGCCGTGGCAGACCCCGCGCGACCTGGTCGCCGACCCGCAGGCGACGGCGGCCGGCTGTTTCGTGGAGACCCCCGACGGCCAGGGCGCGACCTTCCCCGCCCCGGCCGGTCCGGCGCGGTTTCCAGGGGCGGAGGACGGGCCACGCGGCCCAGCGCCCAAGCTGGGAGAACACACGGCGGCGGTGCTGGCGGAGATCGGTTGGTCGGAGGATCAGGCCGGAGAGGCGGCGGGCGCACGCTAGCCCCGTTTCAACCGCTCATCCCGGCGAATGCCGGGACCCAGATCCCATAGCGGTGTGCCTGGTTGGAAGGGCTCAGAGCTCTTGGCGACAGCCTCGAAGCTATTCCATCTGGGTCCCGGCATTCGCCGGGATGAGCGGATTTTGGGTGTTACCGCTTGGCCTTGTCGCTGGCGTCGGACAGCACGCGCAGCATTTCCGACGAGAACATCGAGCTGGTCATCCGGGCGGCCGAGGAGCCGCCATTCGAGGCCAGGCTGAAGCCGTCATCGGCGTCCTGCGAGCCGCGCAGGATCAGGCTGACCAGGGCCTGCTGCTGCTGGATGCGCTCCAGCCGGCGACCGGTGGCGTATTGAACGAAGCCCTGGTCGGTGTCGGGCGTCTGGGTCGGCTCGGGCGTGGAAACCTCGCCGCCGCCGCCCGTCTTGGTCAGGTTGGCGTAGACCTCGCTGACCGTGGCCGCCCGCCCCTCGCGATAGAAGATCGAGCGATTGGCCGCCGCCGCGTCGGGGAACATGGCCGCGGCGCTGGCGCCCGGCGCGTTGCCCACGGCCTCGATCAGCCGCGCCGAACCCTGCGGTCCCAGGAAGTGGGCGGCGTAGAGCTCGCCGGCCGTGGGCGAGCGCCCGACCCGGCCGCGCAGATAAGAGGCGTGGTCGCTGGTCAGCTCGCCGGCCATCAGCGAGGCGGCGTGCGGATCCAGCTTCAGGCCCAGCACCGCCTTGCGGGCCTCGTCGCCGCTGACCCGGTACTTGCCGTCCGAACCCTGCTGGATCAGGTCGGCGTAGCGGGCGTAGCCGTACTTGGCGCCGTGTTTCTTCAGCGTCGACAGCCAGGTCTGGTCGACGAACTGGAACAGGCCCGAGGCCGACGAGGTGCGGGCCTTGGCGGCGGGATTGTAGCCGCTTTCGCGCTTGGCCGCGCCCATCAGAAACGTGAAATCCACGCCCGTCGCGCTGGACGCGCGCTGGATCGCCGACTCGACGACGCTGCGTATGGAGGTGACATCAGCCATGCCCGAAGATGTGAACGCGCATGGTTAATCACGCCTTAACCACCCGGCAGAAATTGCCTGTGTCGGGTTGACGCAGTTACGGATGTAAAAATTCTACGACCGTAATATTTACAAACGTAATTCCGCATGACAGGCTTGCTTCATCGACCCAACACGGTCGTTGAAGGAGGTCGCCATGGTTGCGTATGAAGGTTCGATCGGTTCCTACATCCCCGGCGTCGACGGACCCCGCCGCAAGCCGTCGAAGGCCCTGGTCGCGGCGCTGATCGCCGTTTCCGTCGCTCATGCCGGCCTGTTCGCCTATCTGGCTTACCAGAAGTATGTGCCGCCGATTACGACCGACAGTAGTGAGCCGCCAGCGTTCAAGCTCGATCCGGTGATCCCCGATCCCCTAAAGCCCGACAAGCCGGTCCCGCCCAAGGCGACGTCGAACCCGCCGCTGGTTCACAAGCCGACGCTGTTCACGCCTCCAACCGTCGACCCGCTGCCGGTCAAGCCGGTGGAAGGCCCACGCGATCCGCCCGGACCAGGTCCGGTGGACCTGAAGACCGACCTGCCGCCCGGACCTCCGACCACGGTCGATCCGACGCCCCAGCCCAAGGTCATCACCCGTCCCAACTGGCTGAAGAAGCCGGGGGCCTCGGAGTTCAGCCGGTTCTATCCGGAAAGCGCCATGCGGCGAGGCGTCGGCGGCCTGGCGACCCTGAACTGCACGGTGGCCGCCAACGGCTCGATCCAGGCCTGCAGCGTGCTGGACGAAACCCCCTCCGAGGAGGGGTTCGGCAAGGCGGCGCTGAAGCTGTCGAAGTTCTTCCGGATGAGCCCGCAGACCGAGAACGGCCAAGCCGTCGACGGCGCCAATGTCCGCATCCCGATCCGCTTCAACGCGGCCGAGGGTTAGGTTGAAAGCGCCGTGCGTGGTCCTCGTCCTTCGACAGGCTCAGGATGAGGACCATTTCATGCGTCGCGGGCAGTAGAAAACCTCATCCTGAGCTTGTCGAAGGACGAGGTTTTCGGCACTCAAGGCTGAATGTCGATCGGCCGGACCAAGAAGGCCACCCGGACTAGGCCGCCTTCGTCGTGTCCCGCAGCGACAGGCAATAGCCGAGCGTCACGACGATCCCCGCCAGGACCGCGCCGGTCCCGCCCAGGGCCGCCTGTCGGATCGGCGCGAACGCGAACAGCCCGGCATAGACCAGCCCGCTCAACGCCAGGGACCAGCCCGCCACCCGCCGGGCCTTGCGGGCCTGGGCGTTGGGGGCCTGGGCGTTGGGGACGAAGACCTTGGGCATCCGGTTGCCTTGCCAGGCGATCATCAGTCCGTTCATGCCGATGACCAGTCGTGTGACCGTGTCGCCGTCGACATAGCCCAGCTTGCGCGCAACGACCGCGCTCAGCGTCACGGCGAGGATGGCGCCGGCCCAGACGAGACTCCCGACCCATTCCCTGTTCATCGCACAGCCTCGGTCGTTCATCGCACAGCCTCCGTCTTGAGCGCCGGCGCCGCCTCGCCGAGGTCGAACGATTGGACGAAGCCCAAAAGTGCGTCTTCCAGCACCGAGAGCTTCAGGTGGTAGAGGACCGACTTGCCGGCCTTCTCGACGTGCACCAGGTCGGCCTCTTTCAGCACCGCGAAGTGCGCCGACATCGTCGGCTTGGAGACATCGAACTGCCCCGCCAGCTCACCCGCGCTCATCGGCCCCTGACGCAACAGCTGCAGCACCCGCCGGCGGGTGGGATCGGAAAGGGCTTTGAAGACCTGGCTCATGGTGAGACGATTAGCTAATCGTCGAAATGAGTCAAGAAGGATGTCGCGCAGGGGCACGGTTGGGGACACACGCATGCGTGTGTCCCCGGCCTTGCGCCAACAAGCGCCTGATATCCCTGCGCTAAATCTTTAATCCCCTCACCCTTTCAGGTCGCCCGTATCCTTTACCCACCTCGCAGCAGGGAAAGGGCGCATGGCCAGCGACCGATGCGGCGGCGAGGGGCGATCGAGCGGGAAGCTCTGTCGGCGGTTCTTTTCGGAGGACCGAACCTTGCGTCTCTGGTGCCGGTCGGGCCTGGAACACAGATACGACGTGACGTGAGGGTCGACTTAGCAGCAGGCGAGCGGTGACAGGCTCGCGGTCCGGGACAGGGGTTCGTTGACCTGGCCCGCCCGTCGGAGGCTTCAAAGCGGCGAGGCCCTAACAGGGCTCAGCGTCGCGGGCTTTCGGATAACGATGGCGCGGAGCGATCGGGCTTCGTCGAAACGGTATTCTTTTTTCGAACTCCGGACGATGTCCGGCGCTCCGCGACCCTTTCCATCAGCTCACAGCCAATGGCGTGGGATCACACCCCCTTGCCCCCACCTGACCGCTACGCGGTCTGTCCGCCCCCGTAGGGGGCGGAGGACGAGCCTCTTCCCCCTCCGGGGGAAGACGACCGCGAAGCGGTCCGTAGAGGGCACGTGGTCGCCGCACGGCCCGGAAAAAGACGTCCCTCAATAACTCTTCGGCAGACCCAGCACCCGCTCGGCGATGAAGTTCAGGATCATCTCGCGGCTGATCGGCGCGATGCGCGCGATCATCGCCTCGCGGAAATAGCGCTCGACGTCATATTCCTTGGCGTAGCCCATGCCGCCATGGGCCAGGACCGAGCTCTCGCAGGCGGTGAAGCCGGCCTCGGCGCCCAGGTACTTGGCGGCGTTGGCCTCGGCCCCGCAGTCCTGGCCGGCGTCGTAGAGGGCCGCGGCCTTGAAAGCCAGCAGGTTGGCGGCCTCCAGTTCGGCCCAAGACTTGGCCAGCGGATGGGCCACGCCCTGGTTCTGGCCGATCGGCCGGCCGAACACGATGCGCTCCTTGGCGTAGGTCGCCGCTTTCGCCAAAGCGGCCCGTCCCAGGCCGATGGCCTCGACCGCGAACAGCACCCGCTCGGGATTGAGGCCGTGCAGCAGGTAGGCGAACCCCTTGCCCTCCTCTCCGACCAGATCGCCCTCCGGCACGAACAGGTCCTCGATGAAGAGCATGTTACACTCGACGGCCTTGCGCCCCATCTTGGGGATCGGCTTGGCCTCGATCTGCTCACGATCGGTGTAGAACAGGCTCAGGCCCTGGGTCGGCTTTGCGCACTGGTCCTTGGGCGTGGTGCGGGCGATGATCAGGATCTTGTTGGCGCGCTGGGCGCCGGTCGTCCAGATCTTGCGGCCGTTCAGGCGATAGCCGCCCTCGACCTTCTCGGCCCGGGTCTCCAGGCTGGACGTATCCAGGCCCGAATTGGGCTCGGTCACGGCGAAGCACATCTTGTCCTCGCCCGAGATCAGGCGCGGCAGATGCCTTTCCCGCTGCGCGTCCGTGCCGAACTTCACGATCGGCATCGGCCCGAAAATGTTCAGGTGAATGGCGCTGGCGCCCGAGAAGCCCGCGCCGGACTGGGCCACGGTCTGCATCATGATCGCCGCCTCGGTCAGGCCCAGGCCCGCCCCGCCCACGCTCTCGGGCATGGCCACGCCCAGCCAGCCGCCCTGGGCGATGGCGGCCACGAATTCCTCGGGGAAGAGTCCGGTCTCGTCGGTGCGGCGCCAGTACTCGTCATCGAAGTCGGCGCACAGCTTGGCGACGCCCTCGCGGATGGCCTCCTGCTCGTCGGTCAGACCAAATCCCGCCATGCGTCCCTGCCCTGCTCTGTTAGCCATTTCTGGCGTTGTCGCTCAGGTCCTCGAGAAGCGTTTCGCGTCGAGCGACGCGGCGTCCGGGCCTGGGTTATCACCCTTCAGATACGCCGCGACCAGACCGGCCACAAGCGGGGCCAGCAGCCAGCCGTTGCGTCGCGCGCCCACGGCCAGCATCACGCCCGGCGTCGCGCTCCAGCCCACCAGGGGCAAGCCGTCGGGCGTGCTGGCCCGCACGCCCACCTCGGTGGTCAGCACCGCCTGGGCCAGCTCCGGACGCAGGCGGATCGCCGCCGCGCGCAGCGCCTCGGTCGCCGACGGATCGACGATCAGGTCGCCCCGGCCCATCTCCATGGTGGCGCCGATCGCGGGGCTTTCACCGGCGGCGATATAGACCCCCTCGCCTCGGATCACCGGTCCGGTCGCCGGGCCGCGGTCGGCGCGCAGGATCTGGCCCTTGATGGGCGCCAGCGCCGCCAGTTCCGGGGTCAGGCCGGCCGCGTCGCCGGCGCCCGTGGCCAGCACCACGGCGTCGAAGGCCGGCAGGTCGCCGGCGGCGAAGGCGCGGGGCTCGAACCGTCCGCCCAGAGCCTCGAAGGCGGTCTTGAGAACGGCCAGGGCCGGCCGTGCTTCGATCCGCCAGTCCTCCGCGTCGACCAGGGCCCCGTCCAGGCGCTGGAAGGGGGCGTCCAGGGCCTCGAAGCGGGCGGCGATGGTCGCCAGCCAGGCCGCCTCGCCTTCCACCCTGAGGCCGTCGCGCAGGATCGGCAGGTCCAGCCCCTCGACGAACGCCGGCCACAGGTCGCGGGCCCGGCGCAGCAGCGCCAGGTGCGGGGTCGAGACGGGATCGAACACGGCCTCGGCCACGGGGGCCAGCATGCCGGCGGCCACGCCGGAGGCGTTGTCGCCAGGCGGGGCGGGATCGAACAGCGTGACGTCGAATTGGGCGCGGGCCAGGGTCAACGCCACGGCCGATCCGATCGCGCCGGCGCCGGCCACCGCCACCCGCGCGCGCAGCTTGGTCTCCATGGGCGGCAAACACCCCCGCTCGCGCCAAACGTCAACCCCGGCGGGACATTTTGCGCCGGCGCGGCGTGTGTCAGAGGCGTGACTAACGCGCCCGCTTGGGTCTATCCTGCGTTAACCAAGCTGGACCACACGCACCAGCCTCGCGATGTGGCGTGTGGCGGCTGGGAGGAACGTGACGCGGATGACCGACAAACCCCCTTCCGACACGACTCACCCCGTCGATCTCTATGTCGGGGCCCGTCTGCGCATTCGCCGCAAGGTTCTGGGGCTCAGCCAGACTCAGTTGGCCGAGGCTCTGGGCATCACCTTCCAGCAGATCCAGAAGTACGAACGCGGGGCCAATCGGATCAGCGCCTCCAAGCTCTACGAGGCCGCGCGCCTGCTGCAGTCGCCGGTGTCCTACTTCTTCGAGGGGCTGGACGAGACCAACCACGACGGCGCCGACGACGGCTTCGCCCAGCGCATGACCCAGTTCGTGGCCACGCCTGAGGGCCTGGAGCTGGCCGGCCTGTTCCCGCGGCTGGACGACCGCCGGCTGCGCCGCCGGGTGGTCGACCTGGTCAAGGCCATGGTCGACGACGAACCGGGGGCGATCACGCCCTAGTCCCCGTCACCGGCTTCGGACGTCGGGGCGGATCAACCACACCGCCCAGGCGTTTGAGGGGCGACCGGCTCTGGTCGTCGCCTCTGGGCCTTCATGATCCTGATCGTCTCGCTCTTCCTGATCTGCGCCGTCGTCACCCCGTCGGCGGGCGAGGCCCTGCGCCGCCGTCAGCGCGCGATCCAGAACCGCAAGCGGATCGAGGCCTTCCTGCGCGACAGCCCGGTGGCAGACTATCGCCTCGACTAATCCATCCCCATATCGATGGGAAGCGGCGCTGTGCCGCACTGTCGCGAAACCGTCTTTGGGCGCAGCCTGAGGGTCGGCGAATGGATGCGCGAAGGTCGCGCGAGAGTCCGGAGGCCAGCGTGAAAACGTCTTCAGAGGCGGCCCAGGGTCGCATTCGCTATTGGTGGCAAGCCCGGCCCATGACCGGCCTGCTGGCGGGCTGGCTCGCGATCGCCCTCGTCGGCTGGCGGCTCTGGAGCGGCCTCAACGGTCACCATCACGCCTAGGCGCGGCCCCGGAACGAAAAAACCCCGGGCGCAAACCCAGGGCTCTTTGGCTTCACGATGGTACCGCCTCTCAGGCTTGAACTGAGGACCTCCGGTTCCACAAACCGGCGCTCTAACCAACTGAGCTAAGGCGGCGCATCGCGAGGGAGTGTCTTTAGTCGGACGCGAGAGCCGGATCAAGCGTCGAAACACTGCTTTTCACACGAAAACGCCCCGGAGCGATAAAGCTCCGAGGCGCTCGTTTCTTGGCCTGTCGCCTCGGTCCCTAGCGGGGGACCGTGAAGACGATCGGGATCGTGATCTGACCACCATCCACCGGGGCGCCGTCAAGCGTCTTCGGCTTCATGCGGAACAGTCGCGACAACTTCAGGGCCGCGTCGCCGAAGCCGTAGTCAGCCGGATTTTCCGACACGACCGAGCAGCCTTCCAGCGACCCCTTGGCGGTGACGGTGCACGACAGGGTCGCGCGACCGCCAACTTCCATCCGCTGAGCGCGGTCGGGGTAGTAGCGAGCCATGTCCTCGCCGGTGGGCTTGCGGGCCCAGTCCGGCTTGGTGATCACCGAAGCCCGAGCCGGCGGGTTCGAAGGAACCGGCGGCACGTTCGAGATCACCGGCGGAGCCGTTTGCTCGACCCGCTCCTTGACGGGAGGGATCGGCAGCGGCGGCGGCGGCGTCACGTCCGGCGGCGGCGCAATCGGCGGCCTCGGCTGCACCACCGCGGGAGGCGGAGGCGGAGCATTGGTCGGCGGCGGCGGCGGGGGCGGAGGAGGCGGCGGCGGCGGCGGGGGCGGCGGAGGCAGCTCCACGTCCACGGCGTCGTCGTGATACTCCTTCATCACCGCTTCGAACTTCTGCTTCGCCAGATATGCGAACAAAGCAGCGTGCAAACCGACGACGACGAGGGTCGCGATACCAAAGGCGCCGAGGCCACCTTTTTTGCGTCGCGGGCCGTCTGAGGTGAGCGGGTCGTAGTGGCGATGCTCAGGCGCTTGTTGTTCAGCCATGCATCACCCCTAGCTGTTTTGATCCTTGCCGATGAGCGCCACGCTATAGAAGCCGTTATCCTGGAGGGTGTTCATCACCTCCATGAAAGCTCCGTAGCGCGTCTTTTCGTCGGCACGGATATAGATGCGCTCCTTGGTGGGATCGCGACGACCGATGCTCTTCGTGAGGTCCGCACCCATCTCGTCGACCGTAGTGGGGTCGTCGCCAATGAAGACCTTTCCCGAAGCCTTGATCGAAATGTAGACAGGCTTTGGCGGGCTCGGCGACGGTTTCGCGACCGCCGGCGGCAGGTTCACTTCGACCGACACGGAGGCGAGCGGAGCCGCCACCATGAAGATGATCAGGAGGACCAGCATGACGTCCACGAAGGGCGTAACGTTGATCTCGCTGTTCTGGTCGATATTAAACCTGTCGCCCCCACCGCCTGAGAGTTTGGCGGCCATCGGTCTTACGCCCCTTTGTCGAGCTGGCGCGAGATGGCGTTCATCAGTTCAGCAACGAAACCTTCAGAGCGCGTGCCGTAGCCGGAAATGCGGGTCTGGAAGTAGTTGTAGAAGATAACGGCCGGGATAGCGGCGAACAGACCAATACCGGTGGCGAGCAGCGCTTCGGCGATACCGGGAGCGACGACGGCCAGGTTGGTCGTGTTGGTGTTCGCGATGCCGATGAACGAGGTCATGATCCCGTAAACCGTACCGAACAGACCGATGAACGGACCGGCCGAACCGACCGAGGCCAGGAACACCATGCCGCCCGACAGACGCTTGGCCAGCGAGGCTTGCACCGCGTTGATGGCGTAGGTGGCGCGCGACAGGGTCGAGTCGCGGTGTTCGCCGCCGACGGCCAGGCCAGCTTGGCGCGACAGTTCGACTTCTTGGGCGGCCGCGGCGGCCATGTCGGCCATCGGGTTGCCTTCGAATTCTTCCGACGAGCCGATGCGGGCGATGTCGGCGATCGAGCGAGCGCCGCGGAAGGCTTCCAGGAACTTGTCCGACTGCTTGTTCAGGGCGCCGAACTCGAACAGCTTGGTGATCAGCAGGACCCACGAGAAGACCGAGGCCAGGATCAGGCCGATCATCACGACCTTAACCACCGCCTGGGCCGACAAGAACATGCCGATCGGGGTCAGGGAGTGGGATTTCATCTTTTCGGTCGCGGCGACGCCGGCGTCCAGGGGCTCTTCAGCGGGCGCGGCGGCCGGGGCCGGCGCGGCGGCGGCCGGAGCGGCCGCTTCGGTGGTGGCCGGCGCAGGAGCCGCAGCGTCCTGAGCAAAAGCCGGGGCGCTCACCATCAGCGCCATGGCGCCGACGAGAGCGATGAGGGGGGTTTTCCGTTTAATGTCGAGCATCTGTCGCCAGTTCCTGATTGGTCTAGCACGTTTGGACCGAGGGTCGTCGCGCGAGAGCGTCTCCACCCTAACTTGAATAGCTCGCAAGCTGGCCGATCGCTCGGACGTCCTGCGAACCCGCTTCGCTGCGCTCGACCCGTTACGCCCCCCAAGCCAGGCTCATGCCCATCAAGAAGGATCGTTTCGAAGCGCGTGTGATCGCCGCCTCCGGGAAGGCTGCGATCTTACCGCAATGTTAGAATTGCGGCAGGGGTCCTTTGGCAACCCCTTTTCGTACCGTCAAGGGGTTCGAAGAGGCATAAATTCACCGCCCCTCCGATGCACCCCATGCCGTTGCCGCACCGCACAAATGAGAAATCAGGATTTGAGGGCGGTTTTTCCCTGCCAAAGGGAATATCGATGTTGCGGCGCAGCATGCTTACAAAACATCGGTCTCGCAGACCTGATCGGAACGCGCATGACGCCAGAGTTCAATCTAGCCGCGAAACGCCTCCACCAGTGGTCTGACCTCCGCCACCGGCATAGCCGCCTCGACTAGCCCCGCGGAGACCGGATTTTCACCACCGGTCAGCCTTTCGACGCCGCAAATCGCCTCTCGCGTCGGCGCCGGAACGAAAATGGCGTCGTCACCCACCCTGTCAGCGACGGAACCTTCGCCAGGTCCGATCGATCACCCAACACCACGCCAGTGCCCCGCTCACCTCCCCCGGATCGTCTAAACGACCACTCCAGGAATCGGCGACGCGCTCGACAGCGTTTCCCGCTGGTCGATTTCGACGTGGCCTCGCCGCAGACCGCTAAAATTTCACATCTGCCCTGAGGCGGACGGATATGATCAAGATCGCGGCGCCAGCACTACGCCCCCTCTCCCGCGAAGCCGCGGAGATTCAGCGACACAATCCCGCTCGTGGAGAAAACGGGACGAGGAGTTCGCTTGAAAAGGAGGTGGTGCCTGGAGGCGGATTCGAACCACCGACACGCGGATTTTCAATCCGCTGCTCTACCAGCTGAGCTATCCAGGCCTAGGCCAAAAGGCGGTGTAAACCACCTCGGCGCCCACCTTGCGGCGGGGAGCCGCGTCTATAGGGGAGGCTAAAAACGAAGTCCAGCCCCTGTTGAAGCGATCTTGAACTATTCGCGACCGAAGTCTGTGGACGGCGGATTCTCCTCGTCCTCGTCGGCTCCTGGCACCACGTACCGGTCCGACAGCCAGCGGTTCAGGTCGATGTCGGCGCAGCGCTTGGAGCAGAACGGGCGGAAGGCCTGCTCGGCGGGTTTCTTGCAGATCGGACAGGCGCTCATGAGGATGCGACCTCCAGACGGTCGTTTGGCCAGTCGGCGACGACGGCCAAGGTGAAGCGGCGGCCGATCTTGTCGGCCAGGGCCGTGTCGAGGGCCGCGAAGGCCTCGGCGACGGCGGCGTTGCAGCGGCCGGCCAGCTTGCCGCCGGGATCCGCCCTGCCCTCGCGCTCGAAGGCCCGGACCAGACGCAGAGCGCCATGGCGCGCCGACGGTTCGCCCGACTCGTCCAGAAGCCGGTCGAGAATCGGCTTGGTCCGGCGCGGCACGATCATCTCCAGCGCCCCGAACTTGCTGATCGGGCCCAGGCCCACGCCGGGATTGTCGATGGCGAAGGCGTTGCGGGCCGCCGTGGTCAGGGCCGGACCGTCGTGGCCTCGACCGACCAGGTCGAAGACCACCAGCCCCGCCAGCCCTTTCAGGCGCAGGATGCGGGCGGCTGTCGTGAAGGCGGCCATGTTGGCGGCGCGGGCCGCCTTCTTGGAATCACCGTCGCGGGCGCCGAGATCGACGTCGACGGCGACCAGGGCCCGGGTCGCCTCGATGCTGACGTCGCCGCCGCCCGGCAGGGCGAAGACGGTCTCCAGGGCCTCGGCCTCGGCGGCCTCAACCGCCTCCAGGGCGGCCAAGCCCTGGGTCGGCGAGCCGGACTTCACCCACAAGCGCAGCAGCTCGTCGATGGTCGGGGCGAGGGCCAGCACGCGCGGCTCGCCCTCGGCCGGGCCGACATAGCGGGCCACGGCCGACTTGTCGCGACGCGAGGGATTGCGAATCTCGACCTCGACCACCTGGCCCTCGACCAGCTTGGGCATGTCGGGCTTCAGCGCCAACAGCAGATCCGCGCCGCCCGGCAGGGCGACGAAGGCCGAGTTGAAGGCGCGCTCGATCTTCTTGACCCGAGCGACGCCGCGCACGCCCTCGGCGTCCAGCGGGTCGTCGCCGTCCCATTGGGCGACCAGGCGTTCGGGGCGACCGTCCAGGGTGACGACCCCGACCGTCTCGCCGATGCCCGTATAGAGGTAGGCGCGCCGTTCGCTCATTTTCGATAGCCCAGGCCGGTCAGCAGGTTCAGCGTCTCGTACAGCGGCAGACCGACCACCGAGGTGTAGGAGCCGTGCAGGTCGATGATGAAGCCGCCCGCCACGCCTTGCACGCCGTAGCCGCCCGCCTTGCCGTTCCATTCGCCGCCGGCCAGGTAGTCGGCCTGCTCGGCGTCGGACAGATGCTTGAACTGCACGCGGGTCTCGACCAGCCGCGAGGCCTCGCGCCCGTCGGGAGCGATGGCCGCCACGCCGGTCAGCACCTTGTGGTTCCGTCCCGACAGCAGCTTGAGGCAGTAGGCCGCCTGCTCGGGCGTTTCGGCCTTGGGCAGGATGCGGCGACCGACGGCGACGACGGTGTCGGCGGCCAGGACGATGGCGCCGGGCGAGCGAGGCGCGACGGCGCGCGCCTTCTCGACCGCCAGGCGCAAGGCGTGGCGGCGCGGGGTCTCATCCCGCAACGGCGTTTCATCGATGTCGGCGGGATCGACCCGATCCGGGGCGACGCCGACCTGCGTGAGCAGGTCCAGGCGCCGGGGGCTCGCGCTGGCCAGGACCAGCGGCGTCCGCTGGACGACCATCCGCCAGCCCTACTTGAAGCGGTAGGTGATGCGGCCCTTGGTCAGGTCGTAGGGCGTCATTTCCACGAGCACCTTGTCGCCGGCCAGCACGCGAATGCGGTTCTTGCGCATCTTGCCGGCGGTGTGGGCGATGATCTCGTGATCGTTCTCCAGCTTCACGCGGAAGGTCGCGTTGGGCAGCAATTCGCTGACCGTACCGGGAAACTCGAGCAGTTCTTCCTTAGCCATCAGGCCTCTCAAAACGGGTGACGCCATGCCGGTAAAGCCCCCGCGACGATTGAGTCGGGGAGCGGATCGCGGCTGCGAGGCGGGGTGTATAGCGCATTCACCCCCCGAACGTCGATGGCGCGCCGAAACGTTGTCGAATCGCCGTGGCCAGAGCGTCACGAACCTCGCGGTAAGCAGTAAGCATGGCGTCGCGCGAGCCGTCCGCAAGGGTCGGATCGTGAGTCGGCCAGTATTCGATGTCGGTGGCGCGGTCTCGGGCCAGCTCCACGGCCCGGTGCTGGGCCTCGGGGGTCAGCGAGATGACGACGTCGAAACTGTCGTCCTCCAGTTGGGCGAAGCTCTTGGGTTTGTGGCGGGTGACGTCCAGGCCCATCTCGTCCATGACCACCGCCACGAACGGATCGACGCCGTCGTCCGACGGGTCCGGCTTCAGCCCGCACGAATCGACGAACGCCCGCGTGCCGTAGAAGTGCTTGAACAGCGCCTCGGCCATCGGCGAGCGCACGCGATTGAAGTTGCAGGCGAAGAGCACCGCGCCTGGAAGCTCGCCCGACAACGCCCCTAGCCCCGCCAGTGCAGCGCGCAGATCAGGGTGAACAGCCGGCGGGCGGTGTCGAGGTCGGTCTTGACCTTGCCCTCCAGCCGTTCGCGCAACAGGTTCGAGCCCTCGTTGTGCAGGCCCCGCCGCCCCATGTCCAAGGCCTCGATCTGCTGCGGCGAGGAATTGCGGATCGCCGAATAGTAGCTGTCGCAGATCATGAAATAGTCTTTGATCACCCCTCGGAAGGGCGACAGGGACAGCAGGTGCCGACGCTCGTAGTCCGGTCCTGCGATATCGAAGGCCAGGCGATTCTCGACCAGAGACAGCTTCAGGTCATAGGGTCCGCCCGCCGCCTCTGCCGGCTCGAAATAGTTGCCGTCCAGCAGGTCGAAGATCGCGACCTGCCGCTCCTGCTCCTGGTCACGCGAAGCCGCCGCCAGGCTGTCCTCATCGATGAGGATGGATTTCAGGGACTGGTTGGCCTTGGGCGCGGACATCGACGGCAGACTTGCCCCTTACGGCTTGGTTGGCAACCGGCCAGAAGGCAGGCGAATGGACGCGGACAGGGCGTGAGCCGGCAGGCCCTCGGCCTGCGCCAGCGCCACCGTGTGCGGTCCGAGAATCCCGAACGAGGCGGCGTCGCACTTCACGATCGAGGTCCGCTTGAGGAAGTCGTAGATCGACAGGCCCGACTGGAAGCGCGCCGCGCGGCTGGTGGGCAGCACGTGGTTGGAGCCGGCCACGTAGTCGCCGATGGCTTCGGGCGTCAGGCGGCCCAGGAAGATCGCCCCGGCGTGGCGCACGCGGTCGGCCAGGCGCTCGGGCTCGTCGATGGCGAACTCGACGTGCTCGGGCGCCAGCAGGTCGACCAGGCGCGGGCTGTCGTCCAGGGGCGCGAGGATGATCGCGCCGTGGTCGCGCCACGAGGCGGCGGCGTCGACGCCGGTGGCCAGGCTCTTCAGCAGGGCGTCGACGGCGTCGGACACCGCCTTGGCGAAGGCCTCGTCGTCGGTGATCAGGATCGACTGGGCGGCCGGGTCGTGTTCGGCCTGGCTGAGCAGGTCGGCGGCGATCCAGTCGGGATTGTTGTTCTTGTCGGCGACCACGACGATCTCGGACGGGCCGGCCAGGGCGTCGATGCCGACCACGCCGTAGAGGCGGCGCTTGGCGGCGGTGACGTAGGCGTTGCCGGGGCCGACGATCTTGTCGACCGGCTGGATCGGTCCGGCCCCATAGGCCAGGGCGGCCACGGCCTGGGCTCCGCCGATCCGCCAGATCTCGGTGACCCCGGCCTCCTTGGCGGCGGCCAGCACGGCCGGCTCCAGCTTGCCGGGCGGGGTGACCATGGCGATGCGGTCGACGCCGGCCACCTGGGCGGGCACGGCGTTCATCAGCACGGTCGAGGGATAGGCCGCGCGGCCGCCGGGCACATAGACGCCAACGGCCTCCAGCGGCGTCCAGCGCCAGCCCAGCTGCACGCCGGCTTCGTCGGTCCAGCTCTGGTCCTGCGGCTTCTGGCGCGCGTGGAAGGCGCGGATGCGGGCGGCGGCGAAGGCGATGGCTTCGCGGACTTCGGGCGAGGCCTGGGCGGCGCCGGCCGCGATCTCCTCGGCGGTGACGCGGATCGTTTCCTCGGTCAGGTCCACGCCGTCGAACCGGCTGGTGAAGCTGAGCACGGCCTTCAAGCCATCGGCCTGGACGGCGTCCAGCACGTTGCGCGCCGCCGCGTCGACGTTCTCGGGCGCGCCCCGACGCTCGTCGAGGAAGGCCTTGAAGGCGGCGGGGAAGGACGGGTCGGCGGAATTGAAGCGGCGCATGCGGCCTAGATGCGGGTTTTTGGGCAAGACACAAGAGGTTTGGTGCGGCGAACACCTGCCCCTACGGACCGCTTCGCGGTCGTCTTCCCCCAAGGGGGGGGGAAGAGCGCTCGGTGCGTGAGGCTCCGCCCCCTGCGGGGGCGGACAGGCGGCGAAGCCGCCAGGTGGGGGCAAGTGAGCGTGTCCCCAAAGCCGCTCAGCGCGTAGAAGCGCTCACGCCAACCAGGAGCACCCATGACCCAGCTCGACCCGATCCCGGTCACCCCCGCCGACCTGGCGACCCTGCCCGATCTGGCCGACGCCCTGCTGGCCCTGAACAACGCCCATGCGGTGGAGCTGTCGTGGCTGGAACCGGCCCGGCTGGCGCACATGGTGGGCGAGGCGTTCCTGGCCGAGCGGATCGGCCAGGCCGACGCCCTGCTCCTGGCCTTCGACCAGGACGCCGACTACGACAGCCCCAACTTCCTGTGGTTCCGCGAGCGCTTCCCGCGCTTCGTCTATGTCGACCGCATCGTGGTGGCCGGCGAGGCGCGTGGCCGGGGCCATGCCCGCCGCCTCTATCAGCTGTTGTTCGAGCGAGCCCGCGCGGCCGGACACGAGCGGGTGGTCTGCGAGGTCAACTCCAACCCGCCCAATCCGGCCTCGGACGCCTTCCACGCCGACCTGGGCTTCGCGCCGGTGGGCGCGGGCGAGATCCATGGCGGACGAAAGACCGTGACCTACCTGGCGCGGGCTCTGGGGTAATCGCGCGCCAACCCTCTCTCGAAGAGAGGATCAAACGTCAGATCGCCCCCGCCCTCTTCGCGTCGGCCGCCTCGAAAAGAGCGATCTGGTCGGCCCGGGCCTTCCGGAAGGCGGGGCGATCGGTCGCCCGGGTCACATAGGCCTCGGTCGCGGGCCGATCGCCGAAGGCCCGCACTTTCGGAACCCGCAGAACATCCGTCATCAGCAGGTCGGCGACGGTGAAGCGGTCGGCCACCAGCCACGTCCGCTCACCGAAGATCCTTTCCAGATGGTCGAGGCGCTGGCCCATCCATCCGGTCAGCTGATTGTCCTCGTCGCCGCAGATCTTCAGGAACCACCACGGCACGCTGACCATCTCGATCGAGTTGAGCGCGGCGATCGTCCATTGCAGCGTTTCGGCCGCGCCGACTGGGTCGACCGGCATCAGCCTGTCGCTCTTTCGGGCCAGATGCAGCAACCCCGCGCCGCTTTCGAAGAGTTTCAGGTCTCCATCGTCCAGGTAGGGAACCTGCCCAAACGGCTGTCGCTCGAGATGGTTGGTCTCGCGCCCCTCGAAGGGGATCGTGCGGACGGCGTAGTCGAGACCGGCCTCCTCGCACGCCCATCTCAGCCTGAGATCGCGCACGAAGCCTCGCGGGCCTTCAGGCGTCCAGTCGTAGGTCCAGATGGTCAGTTCGCTCATCGCGGCAAGCCTTTCCCGCACTCAATCGACAACCGACGCCTTCGCCCCGCCGCCCACGCGCATCGCCGCGACGTAGACCGCCGCCGCGATCCCGGCCCCGACGAACCAGGCATAGTCATACAGGCCCGTCCACGGCGCCCCGATCTTCGCCGCCGCCGGCAGGCCGGCCGCCTTCAGGAAACCCGGCAGATTCGGCGCGACACCGATGAGGAAGGCCGCCACGGCCGCCAGGTTCCAGCCTTTGAAGTAGGTATAGCGTCCGCTGCGGTCGTAAAGCGCCTCGACGTCCAGCCGGGCGCGACGCAGCAGCCAGTAGTCGGCGATCAGGATCCCGGCCACCGGCCCCAGCAGCGCGCCGTAGCCGGTCAGCCAGACGAAAATGTAACCCTGCGTGCTCTCCAGCAGCTTCCACGGCATGATCAGCACGCCGATGGCGGCGGTGACGTAGCCGCCGGTGCGATAGCTGATCCGCTGCGGCCACAGGGCCGAGAAGTCGTAGGCCGGGCCGACCAGGTTGGCGGCGATGTTGCACGAGACGGTGTCGAGGCTGATGATCAGCAGGCCCACCAGCACGGCGATCCCGCCGATGTTTCCCGACAGCGCCACCGGGTCCCAGACGGGCTTGCCATAGATCAGCACGGTGGCCGAGGTGACGATGACGCTCATGGTCGCCAGCAGCGCCATGGGCCCGGGCAGGCCCACCGCCTGGCCGACGACCTGGTCCTTCTGGCTGCGGGCGAAGCGGGTGAAGTCGGGGATGTTCAGGGCCAGGGTCGCCCAATAGCCCGTCATGGCGGTGACGGCGGGGCCGAAGTCCTTCCAGAACCGGCCGGCCTTGGCGCCGCCGGCGTCATAGGCGCTGGGCTCGTGCAGGATGGGGCCCAGCCCCCCGGCCTTGCTCAGCGCCCACCAGACCAGCAGGCCGCAGACCAGCAGCTTGACCGGCGCGGTCCAGGTCTCGAGCTTGCGCACGGTCTCCAGGCCCTTGGTGACGAACAGCAGCTGGATCAGCCAGAAGGCGGCGAACGACAGCAGTTGGCCGACGCCGATCCCCAGAACGGGGACCAGCGGCCCGATCAGGCTCTTGCCGACCATCACGCCCAGCAGGGTCAGCAGCGCCCCGCCGCCGATCCAGGTCTGGATGCCGTACCAGCCGCAGGCGACGATGGCTCGCGCCAGGGCGGGCGCCCGCGCGCCGCGCCAGCCGAACGAGGCCCTCGCCAGCACCGCATAGGGCACGCCCCATTTCGCGCCGGCATGACCAATCAGCAGCATCGGGACCAGCACGATGACATTGCCCGCCAGCACCGCCCACACCGCCTGGCTCGCCGACATCCCCTGCTCGATCAGGCCCGCGGCCAGCATGTAGGCCGGCACGGCGATGACCATGCCCAGCCACAGGGCCGCGAAGTGCCGCGCCTTCCAGGTGCGCTGGGCGGCCGAGGTCGGCGCCAGGTCCGAATTCCACAGGGTGTTGTCGCCAACGGACTTTGGTGTCTCGCTCATCTCGCCCCCGCGATGCGTCGTGGGCGGACCATCGACCAGCGTTCGGCGGAGGTCACGCGGAAACTTCGCCCTCGCGCCCCGACCGGTGAATCGCCTTAACTCTCTGGCGGGTCAGGGGGACAGGCCATGAACGAACTCGTCGCATCCATCCGCAGCGGCTTCACCGGTTTGCTGCGGTTTTCAGGGCGGGACACCGCCAGCCGTTTCTGGCCCTATGCCGGCCTGGTGATCGCCCTGTTCTTCCTGGCCACGGCCGCGATCGTGGCGCCGACCGTGATGTCGAGCTTCGCCAAGATGCAGGCCTTCGCGATCGCGCATCCCGACCAGGCCACCATCACCCAGGGGGCCGGCTCCTACTCGATCGAGATCCATGGCGATCACCCCGAGCTGATGCCCGACATGACGCCCTTCTTCGCGGTGATGCGGGCCGGCTGCGCGGTGGCGGTGGCCCTGCTGGCGGCGGCCGTCACGCGGCGGCTGCACGACCGGGGCCGGCGCGGCTGGTGGGGCCTGCCGCCGCTGGTCTTCCTGACGACCGGGATGATCCTGTTTCCACCCATCTTCCAGACGATGATGAGGCAAAGCGACGTCTCGCCGGGCACGTTGGCGATGTTCGGTCTGATCTTCGCCAACAACATCCTCTATCTGGCGTCGCTGGGCCTGCTGATCTTCCTGCTGGCCGGCGCGAGCCAGGCCGGCGAGAACCGTTTCGGCCCGCCCGCGCCTTGAGGTCACCCTACCCCCCCGCATAGGCCAGGGTCGCCAGCCCGGCGCCGAACACCAGGACCATGGCCACGATGCCGAGCCGGCCCCACTGGATACACGGGCCGGCGTGCCGAAGCTCGGCGGCTTCGGGCTTGTTGATGTCGCACTTTTTGAAGAACACGGAACGCGCACGCACACGGGTCGCGAACACGGCGTCAGCCATGGCGATCTCTCCCTAACGAGGCCCGCTCCTCTGACGGGAGCGCACGGTCAGGGTTAACACGAAAACTCGCCTCACGAGCGAATTTCGGCGCGATTTCGGACGAAAATCGACTCGAAAAGCGCGTTTTCGACGCCAAAAACTGACAAAAACGACGAAAACGCGCGATTTTCGCGAGAAACGACTATTCACCCCATCACGACTTCA
The DNA here is from genome assembly GCF_011045195.1 of Caulobacter soli. GTDB lineage: Bacteria > Pseudomonadota > Alphaproteobacteria > Caulobacterales > Caulobacteraceae > Caulobacter > Caulobacter soli. The sequence goes on from NZ_CP049199.1 coordinate 3,667,189, forward strand.
CGATCCCGTCGACCGTCTGCCGCGTGACGGCGTGATAGAGCGGCCGGGTCTTGGCGTAGAGGCGCTTGGCGATCGGCTGGCCCCAGTCGCCCTGCGCCATCAGGTCCTTGAACAGCGGGGCCACGAACTTGCGGCGCCCCTGGTCGGTCAGGAAGGCCTCCAGCGACGGCAAGGCCGGCTCGTAGCGGTTGGCCACGGCCAGCTCCAGCCAGACGAAGCGGATCTCGCTGTTGCCCTGGGCCGACAGGCCGAAGGCCTTGTCGAGTGTCGCGAGACGCTCCGCCGACAGCGCGCGCGGCAGGCTGGCGATGAAGCGGGTGCGTTCCGGCGTGCTCCAGGCCGTCCACTTGGCGGCCGGGGCCGGGCCGCCCTTGGCGTAGGCGGCGGCTAGGGCGTCCACCGCCGGGAAGGCGGCCGAATGGACGTGCACGGCGTTGTCGGGCAGGCCCACGTCATAGACCCACTTGTCGATGCCGATCTGCGCCTCGAGCTTGGGATCGCCCTTGATCAGGTTGGCCCGCAGGTCGGCGACGAAGCCGGCCGTGGTCTGGCTCTGGAAGGCGTGGCGGGCGAAGTAGTCCTTCAGATAGGCGTCCCAGCGCTCGCGCCCGACGGCCTTTTCGATGGTGCGCAGGAAGGTCGCGCCCTTCTGGTAGGCGATGTCGGTCATGCCGTCGTCGGGATCTCGGCCGGTCAGGTCCAGATGCAGGCGGGTGTCGGCGCCGGTGAGGCCGCCGGCGTCCTTGATCGCGTCCTGCAGGTCGCTCCAGCCCAGATCGGCCAGCATGTCGGCGCGCGGCTTGCCGTACAGCTTCTCCATGATCCGGTTTTCGAAATAGTCGGTGAAGCCCTCGTTCAGCCAGAAGTCCGACCAGGTGGCGTTGTTTACCAGGTTGCCCGACCACGAGTGGGCCAGTTCGTGCGCCACCAGGCTGACCAGCGAGCGGTCGCCGGCGATGATGGTGGGCGTGGCGAAGGTCAGGCGCGGGTTCTCCATGCCGCCGAACGGGAACGACGGCGGCAGCACCAGCAGGTCATAGCGGCCCCAGGCGTAGGGGCCGTAGAGGCTCTCGGCCGCCTCGACCATCTTCTCGACGTCGACCAGCTCGTAGGCGGTCTTCTTCATCACCGACGGCTCGGTATAGACGCCGGTGCGCTGGCCCAGCGGCGTAAAGGCGATGTCGCCGATGGCGATCGCGATCAGGTACGAGGCGACCGGCTTGTCCATCTTGAAGCGATAGGCGCGGCCGCCGCCGGCGACCTGTTCGCCGTCGGGCGTCAGCATCTCGGCGCTCATCACCGCCTTCAGGCCCTCGGGCGCGACGATGCGGGCGGTCCAGGTCTGGCGGATGCCGGGGCTGTCTTGGGTGGGGATCCAGGTGCGGTTGAGAATCGCCTCGCCCTGGCTGAACAGGTAGGGCTTCACCTTCCCGGCCGTCTGGGCCGGGGTCAGCCATTGCAGGGCCGCGCCGCCCGGGGCGCTGTCATAGCTGACGATGATGCGGCGGGCGCCGTTCAGCGTAACGGTCAGCGGCGCGCCCAGGTTCGGATCGGCCTTGCCCAGGGTCCACGGCAGGGCCGCGCCCTTGTCGTCGGTGACGCCGTGGATCACCAGGCCCTTGCTGTCGAGCACGACCTCCTTCGCGTCCGGCGCGGCGGCGATGTCGAGGGCGGCCGTGCCGGTCATCTTCTGGCCGGCGAAGTCGGCGGTCAGGTCCAGGTCCACATGGGTCACCCGCGCCACCAGGGGCTGGGCGTAGGAGTGGATGTCGTGGGCTTCCGGCGTGGTCAGGATCGCCGGGATCGGCGGCGCGGCCCCCTGTGCTTGGGTCTGGGCCAGGACGGGCGCGGCGACGCCGCAGAGCAGGAGCGCCAACAGGGCGGCGCGGCCGGTGGATTTCAGGGTCATGGGAAGCCGGTTCCGTGTTCGGAAATGCGTTGCTTCCGTCTTAACCCAGAGCGCCGCCCGGTCCAGCGGCAATCACGGCCCTACAGGTAGTCCAGCAGGCTGGTCCCGCCGGTGTTGACGCTGCCGTCGCCGTTGAACATCGAGGCCAGCTTGTCCGAGAGGTTCTGGACCTCGACCATCTTGTTGTAGAGCGCCGGGGTCCAGCCGGCGGCCTGGCGTTCCTCGTCGCTCATCGACGCGTACTGGGTGATCAGGCTCTTGCCGAAGGCCGAGCTGTCGGAGCCCTGGGTGCTCTTGTAGGCGCTGGAGACGCTGTCGCGGTTGCGGGTCCTTACCTCGGCCGCCGCCTGGGCGACCTCGTGCTCGGAGAACTGGTCGCCCTTGTTCAGGGCCACGGCCGCCAGCGAACGATCGTCGAACTTGGAGAAGTCGATGGATCCCTCGTCGGGCCCCGTGGCCATCCCGTCCTTGGTCGCCGCGGCGTACTGCTTGTCCAGCACCGAGCGGACGTCGGAGGCCACCGCGTTGATGTCGCGCGTGCGCGGGTTGGACACCACGCCGCCCACGTCCTTCAGATAGGCCGCGACCGGATCGCCGTCGATGCCGGTGGGCTGGACGCCGGGTTTGGCGGTGGCCTGCTTGAGACCCTCGGTCAGGGCGGCCTTGTCCTTGGCCCACTGCCCCATGGCCTTTTCCTCGGGTCCGGCGGCCTCGAGATTGGCCAGGGCCGCCTTGTAGAGCCCGGCATAGTCGCCGGTCACCCGCATGGTCGAGGCCGCAGCCGACATGGAGGTGTCGCGGTTGGCCTTCATCTGCAGGCTGGCGACCACCTGCTCTTCCATCGAGAACTTGCCGCCCTGGTTGCTGGCGATGGCGTAGAGGCTGCGGCGGTCCAGGCCCGAGACGTCGATCGTCGCCTTGCCGTCCTTCAGCGCGCTGGACGCCTTGGCCGCGCCCAGCAGCTTGTCGAGCGTGGAACGGGCGGAGGAGACCACGGCGTCGGTCGTGCGAGTGTCGTTCTGCGCCGCCAGCGCCGCCTGGGCCTCGGCCGACAGGGTGACGTTGACGCTGGAGCCGCTGGTCTTGGCCGCGGCCGCGCCGGAGGTGTCGGTCGAACCGGTCGTCGTCGCGGCCGTCGAGGCCGCGCTGGTCGCCAGATAGGGGTTCGCCGCATAGCCGGTATTGGTGACGCTGCTGACCATGACGCCCTCGACTCGAACGTCGCGAAATTACGAATCGCGACTGGCTTGAAACACGGGGCCACAAGCCGCGATCATGGTTAAGGGCGCATTAACCATGATCGCCAGGAAGGACCGTCAGCTTACCGTGCTGACCTGGATCACCGGCTGGATCGTGGTGAAGTTGACGACATCGGCCCGGATCTCGTCGCCGCGCGGACCGCCCATGCTGGCGCCCAGCGCCTCGGGGCTTTCGAAGGTCAGATGGGCCATGGCCACGAACGGCGCGGGGCCGCCGTCGGCCGCCGACAGGCCATGGAACACCTTCACGTCGGTCAGGCCGGTGGCCGTGAAGGCCGCCTTGACCAGCGGAATGTGGGTCGCGTCGTAATAGGCGTGGTCGAAACTGACGCCGACCGTGGCGGGATAGAGCACGCTGACAACGACCATGTCGTCTCTCCTGGTTCGGCGGTCTTCGCCGCATGAGCGCCGCCTCGCGACATCCAAGCACGCGCCAGGCCGGTCGTCATGACGTCCGTGGCGTCAGCCTTCGCGATCAGGGCCTGGCGCCCTACTCCATCAAGCCGCCGTCGCAGTAGGGGAAGCCGCCGTTGGAGGTGTCGAAAGCCTCGCCGGGCGGGATGTCGATCGTCGAGGTCTCGTGCGTGGCCTTGGACTCCGGCGTATCCTGGGGCCAGTCCGTCTCGTTCCAGACGAAGGTCCAGCCGTGGCGCGCCGCCCCCGGCGCCGCGGCGGCGTAGCGGATCCTCAAACTGCCCGTGGACTCGTCGTGGCAATGCTTGGAGGTCTTGTACTCCTGCTCCGAAAAGCAGGCCCGGATCATCTTGCTGCAACTGAACGGCACGCCGCCATAGACCGGCTTGGCGCTCTGGGCCGAGGCGGCGATGGCCTTGAGGCTGACGAAGTCGGCGACCTCGACGCTGGCGCCGCCGCCCGAATACATCTCGCTGCGGCCTTGCAGAAGCGCCACGCCCCAGTCGCCCGGCCCCAACGGATACAGCGCGGGGAACAGGTGGGGCGGATCGGCGCGATCGCCCGAGTCGGGCTGCGTCGTCGGGACGTAGTCCCGCAGGCTCCAGCGTTCCTTGATCCGCCAATGCTTGTCCGCGTCGACCGACAGGGTCAGCAAGGTCGGGCCCGATTGCAGGATGGCGTAGTAGTCGCTGGGGCCGAGATTGGCGGCGCGATAGAGCTTGGCCGCGTCGCTGTCGGTTCCGCAACCGCCGTCGACAACGGCGCAGGCGACGGCCTTCCAGCCGAGATCGGCGGTCTTGGCGGCGGTAAAGACGATCGCGCGCGGCGCGGCGTCGATCCGGGCCAGCGAGCTGGTGGCGGCCGCGACCACGGCCAGGGCGCCGATCAGGGCTCCGCGGACGAGGACATGCGTCCTCACCGCGCCGACCACAGATTGCCGGCCGCCGCCTGCAGGTCGCCCGAGACGTCGCGGCGGGCCACCGACAGGCCTTCCAGCTCGACCTTGTCGGCCCGCAGGGTGCGCGGGTGAATGCTGTAGCCCAACTGATAGACGGCGCGGTCGGTCTTGGTCTGGCCGTCCTCGATGAACACCGTCAGCACGCCGACGGGCACGCGACCCGTCCTGGCCTTGCCGGCGTGCTTGCGCAGTCCGTTCTCGATCCAGCCGGCCTCCAGGCGCGGATTGCCGGTGGTCTCGACGCTGTCGCCGCGAATCTCGGGCGGAAACCAGACGGTCTGGGTCTGGATCACCTGGCCTTCGTTGACCGAGGTCAGGGCCACCTTGGCGCCGCCGTCCTCGCGCGCGCCGGTCATGACAAAGGTCTGCTTCAGCGCGGCGGCCTTGGCTTGAGCTTGGGCCTCGGCCTGTTTCTCGGCGGTCGCGGCGGCGCGATCGCGATCCTCGCGGATGCGCTCGCGGTGGCTGTCCCAGAAGCTGAGGCCGGTGATCACCAGGGCCGCGACGGCCACGATCTCGGCCAGGGTCAGCCAGCGGATCGGCAGGCGCTTGGGGGACGTCTCTTCGGTCATCGGGCCTCCGTTACGCGAGGTCGGCACGGTAGAGCGAGTGTGTGTCCCCGTGAAGTCGGGTTCAGGCTTTCGCGGGCTTGCGACGACGCGGAACGCGGACGGTGGCCTCGCCGTCCATGATCAGGTCCTCGCCGACCAGGCCTTCGCAACGCAGGGTGACGCGCGCGCTGACTTCGTCGATAGCCGAGACCGTGACGCGGGCGATCACGACGTCGTCGATGCGCACCGGCCGATGGAACGCCAGGGTCTGCCCCAGATAGATCGCGCCCGCGCCCGGCAGGATGGTGCCGACCACCGCCGAGCCGAACGACGCCGACAACAGGCCATGGGCGATCCGGCCGCGATAGGCGGTCTTGGAGGCGAAGGCCTCGTCCATGTGCACGGGATTGAAGTCGTCGGAGGCTTCGGCGAACAGCCGGATGCGCGCCTCGGTGACGGTGACGCGCTTTTCGGCGGTCATCCCGACGGCAAGCTCTTCGAGGATATAGCCCCCGGAAGGGTGAGGTTCGACCATAACGCGCCGTTAGCCGTCATGCGGCGCGATGGCCAGCGAAAAGACGCGAACTTCGTCCGAACCCGGGCCTTGGTCGCGTAACGCGCCGCTTCCGGCCCGCGCCGCCTAGTCCGCGTGACCCGGCTTGCGCGGCGTCGACCAGGGCTCAGACACGTCGGCCAGGACCACGTCCAGGCAATCGACGGTGACCTTCAGGTCGCCGCCGCCGGCGAAGGTCAGCAGCACGGCGCCCCCCGGGGCCTCGGCCGGCTCGAAGGCCACCGACAGCAGCTCGACCACCGCGTTCTTGGCGTCGCGGCGCAGCTTGCGGGCCTGGACGCCGGTGACGTCGCCCAGTTGCAGGGCCGAGCGGATGCGTTGGCCCTTCTTGCCGCCCGATTCCCAGCGGAAACGGTTGCAGGCCAGGGTCAGGGTGCGCGCCGAGGCGTCCCAGCGGATGTCGCCGATCTTGGCCACCGCGTCCTGCAGCGCGGCCGAGACCACCGCCAGGTCGTCGGCGTCCTGGGCCAGCAGCTTGAGCGCGGGAACGTCAGTCATGGTCGAGGTCGCTTTCGGCTTCGCCCTTGATCCGGCGCACCTGGGCCCCGCAGGCGCCCAGCTTTTCTTCCAGCCGCTCGAAACCGCGGTCCAGGTGATAGATGCGGCTGACCGTGGTCTCGCCGCGCGCGACCAGGCCGGCGATCACCAGGCTGACCGAGGCGCGCAGGTCGGTGGCCATGACCTCGGCGCCTTCCAGCCGCTCGACGCCGCGCACGACGGCCTCGCCGCCCGACACCGAGATGTCGGCGCCCAGGCGCATCAGCTCGGGCGCGTGCATGAAGCGGTTCTCGAAGATGGTCTCGCGGATCCGGCTCTCGCCCTTGGCCGTGGTCATCAGGGCCATGAACTGGGCCTGCAGGTCGGTGGCGAAGCCCGGATAGGGCTGGGTCTCGACGTCCACGGCGTTCAGGCGGTGGCCGTTGCGCTTGATGATGACGCCGTCCTCGGTGCGGATGACGCCGGCGCCGGCCTCTTCCAGCTTGACCAGCAGGCTGTCGATCAGTTCGGGACGGGCGCGGGTCAGCTGGACCTCGCCGCCGGCCATGGCGGCGGCCACGGCGTAGGTGCCCATCTCGATGCGGTCGGGGATCACCGAATGGGTCGCGCCGTGCAGCTTGGCGACGCCGGTGATGGTGATGGTCGGGGTCCCCGCCCCTTCCACCTTCGCGCCCATGGCGTTCAGGCAGATCTGCAGGTCCAGCAGTTCGGGCTCGCAGGCGGCGTTGTGGATGTGGGTGACGCCGTCGGCCAGCACGGCGGCCAGCATGGCGTGCTCGGTGGCGCCCACCGAGACGAACGGGAAGGTGATCTCCGCGCCCTTCAGGCCGCGCGGGGCCTGGGCGTAGACGTAGCCCTCATGCAGGTCGATCTTGGCGCCCAAGGCCTCAAGAGCCTGCAGGTGCAGGTCCACGGGACGCGCGCCGATGGTGCAGCCGCCGGGCAGCGAGACCTTGGCCTGGCCGGTGCGGGCGATCAGCGGACCCAGCACGTTGAACGAGGCGCGCATCTGGCGGACCAGGTCATAGGGCGCGAAGCCGCTGGTGATCTCGGCCGCGTGCAGGATGGTTTCCGAACCGTCCGGCCCTTCGCGCTCGTCCACGTTCGCGCCCAGGCGCGTCAGCAGCTTGCCCAGGAACTTGGTGTCGGCCAGACGCGGCATGTTGGTCAGCCGCAGCGGCTGATCGGTCAGCAGGCTGGCCGCCATCAGCTTGATGGCCGAGTTCTTGGCGCCGCTCACCGGGATGATCCCGTTCAGCTGCGCGCCGCCGGTGATGGCGATACGATCCAATGAAAGTCCCTCGTCGCGCGGCCTGTCGGGGGATGTCGCCGCGCGGTCACATGTGAAAGGGCGGTTCTACTGGTTGCAAGAGCCCGCGCAAGGGGCTGCACCGATTCCTCAAGGTTCCTCCTCAGTCGGAGGGGGCGTCGTCGCCCGACGGCGCTGATTCCGGTTTGGCGGCGGCGGCGGGCGCAGCCTTGCGACGGCGGAGATTGGTGCGCAGCGCCTGGGCCAGCCGCGCTTCGCGCTCGGCTTTCTCGTTATGCGGCTTGGGGTTCTGGCTCATATGTCCACAGGTGAAAGCGGTGCGACGTTCGGTCAAGACGATTTTGGCTTTGCCAACCGCGTTTCGTTCGCTATACGCCCCCTCCTCTTCGCCGCGGTAGCTCAGTGGTAGAGCGCATCCTTGGTAAGGCTGAGGTCCTGGGTTCGAGTCCCAGTCGTGGCACCATCGGGGCCCAGATCGAATGATCTGGGCCCCGACCATTTCTACCCTCTCCCCACCTCTCCAAAGTCGACCGGCGTTTCCCGTCTGGGCGCGGGCAAATCCGGCGCTGTTGTCCAGCGGTGAAAAATTGCGGCTGCTATTTGCATTTATGCAATGGCGTTGTTGCACGGGCGCCGGGTAGGTCCTCTCCCAACCTAGGGAGCGTATCATGCGGACCATCAGCCATTTCGTGAGCGGCCAAAGCCTGGATGGGCAATCCGGCCGCTACGGCGACGTGTTCAACCCCAACACGGGTGAGGTGCAGGCGCGGGTGCAGCTGGCGACGGACGCGGAGCTGGACGCGGCGGTGCAGGCCGCGGCGGCCGCGCAGATCGGCTGGGCGGCGACCAATCCCCAGCGCCGGGCGCGGGTGATGTTCGAGTTCAAGCGCCTGATCGAGCGCGATATGAACAGCCTGGCCGAGATCCTGTCGTCCGAGCACGGCAAGGTCATCGCCGACTCCAAGGGCGACATCCAGCGCGGCCTGGAGGTGATCGAGTTCGCCTGCGGCATCCCCCACATGCTGAAGGGCGAATATACCGACGGCGCCGGTCCGGGCATCGACGTCTATTCGATGCGCCAGCCCCTGGGCGTGGTCGCCGGCATCACCCCGTTCAACTTCCCGGCCATGATCCCGATGTGGATGTTCGGCATCGCCGTGGCCGTGGGCAACACCTTCATCCTCAAGCCCTCGGAGAAGGATCCGACCGTGCCGGTCAAGCTGGCCGAGCTGTTCATGGAGGCCGGAGCCCCGGCGGGCGTGCTCAACGTCGTGCACGGCGACAAGAGCACGGTCGACGCCATCTTGACCCATCCGCTGATCAAGGCCGTCAGCTTCGTGGGATCGTCGGACATCGCCCACTACGTCTACCAGACCGGCACGGCCAACGGGAAACGCGTCCAGGCCATGGGCGGGGCCAAGAACCACGGCATCGTCCTGCCCGACGCCGATCTCGACCAGGTCGTGAAGGACCTCTCCGGCGCGGCCTTCGGCTCGGCCGGCGAGCGCTGCATGGCCCTGCCGGTGGTGGTGCCCGTCGGCAAGAAGACCGCCGACGAACTGCGCGAGCGGATGATCGCCGAGATCGACAGCCTGAAGGTGGGGATCTCCACCGATCCGGCCGCCCACTACGGCCCGGTGGTCAGCGCCCAGCACAGGGCCAAGATCGCCGACTACATCCAGATCGGCGTCGACGAAGGCGCCGAACTGGTGGTCGACGGCCGCGACTTCAGCCTGCAGGGCTTCGAGAAGGGCTTCTTCATCGGCCCTTCGCTGTTCGACGGCGTCAAGAAGGGCATGAAGACCTACCACGAGGAGATCTTCGGCCCGGTGCTACAGATGGTCCGCACCGAAAGCTTCGACGAGGCCATCGCCCTGCCCAGCGAGCACCAGTACGGCAACGGCGTGGCGATCTTCACCCGCAACGGCCGCGCCGCTCGCGAGTTCGCCGCCCGCGTCAATGTCGGCATGGTCGGCATCAACGTGCCCATCCCCGTGCCGGTGGCCTATCACAGCTTCGGCGGCTGGAAGCGCTCGGGCTTTGGCGACACCAACCAGTACGGCGCCGAGGGCGTGCGCTTCTACACCAAGGTCAAGACCGTCACCGCCCGCTGGCCCGAAGGCGCCGTCGAGGACAACGCCTTCGTCATCCCGACGATGAAATAGCCACCATGGACTTCTCGCTGAACGAAGATCAGACCGCGATCCAGGCCATGGCGGCCGGGTTCGCGGCCGACCGCCTGGCGCCGTTCTCGGCCCACTGGGACGAGGCCAGGCACTTCCCGGTCGACGTGCTGCGCGAGGCCGCCGCTCTGGGCTTCGCTGGCGTCTATGTCCAGGACGACGTCGGCGGCAGCGCCCTGTCGCGCCTGGACGCCTCGATCATCTTCGAGGCGCTCAGCTATGGCGACGTGTCGTCCTCGGCCTTCCTGACGATCCACAACATGGCCTCGTGGATGATCGACCGGTTCGGCTCCGACGACCTGCGTCGCCGCTACCTGCCGCGCCTGACGACCATGGAACTGATCGCCAGCTACTGCCTGACCGAGCCGGGCGCGGGGTCGGACGCGGCCAACCTGCGCACCAGCGCCCGGCTGGACGGCGATCATTACGTGATCAACGGATCCAAGGCCTTCATCTCGGGCGCCGGCGTCTCGGACGTCTATGTGGTGATGACCCGCACGGGCGAGCCGGGCGCCAAGGGCATCTCGGCCTTCGTCATCGAGAAGGCCATGCCGGGTGTCTCGTTCGGGGCCAACGAGAAGAAGATGGGCTGGAACAGCCAGCCCACCGCCCAGGTCAATTTCGACGACGTCCGCGTGCCGGTCGCCAACCGCATCGGCGACGAGGGCGAGGGCTTCCGCTTCGCCATGATGGGCCTGGACGGCGGGCGGCTGAACATCGCCTCGTGCTCGCTGGGCGGGGCGGCCTTCGCCCTGGACACGGCCAAGGCCTATCTGGAAAGCCGCAAGCAGTTCGGAAAGCCGCTGAAGGACTTCCAGGCCCTGCAGTTCAAGCTGGCCGACATGGCCACCGAGCTTGAGGCCGCGCGGCTGATGGTGCGCAACGCCGCCGCCGCCCTGGACCGCAAGGACCCGGCCGCCACCAAGCTGTGCGCCATGGCCAAGCGCTTCGCCACCGACGCCGGCTTCCAGATCGCCAACGACGCCCTGCAGCTGCACGGCGGCTACGGCTACCTGCGGGACTACCCGCTGGAGCGCATCGTCCGCGACCTGCGGGTGCACCAGATCCTGGAAGGCACCAACGAGATCATGCGGGTGATCATCGCCCGCGAGATGTTCCGCTAAGCGGAACGGGAGAGACCGCATGACCCGCATCGCCTTCATCGGCCTGGGCAACATGGGCGGCGGCATGGCCGCCAACCAGGCCAAGGCCCAGCACCACGTCATGGCGTTCGACCTGTCGGCGGCGGCGGTGGACAAGGCCGTGGCGGCCGGCTGCCACGCGGCGGCTTCCGTGGCCGAGGCGGTCGCGGACGCCGAGGTCGTGATCACCATGCTGCCAGCCGGCCCCCACGTGCGCGCGGTCTATGGCGAGCAGGTGCTGGCCCATGCCCCCAGGTCGGCCCTGCTGATCGACTGCTCGACCATCGACGTCGAGAGCGCCCGGGCCGTGGCCCAGCAGGCCAAGGCCGCCGGCTTCCGCTTCGCCGATGCGCCGGTGTCGGGCGGGATCATGGCCGCCGAGGCCGGGACCCTGGCCTTCATGGTCGGCTGCGAGGCGGCGGACTTTCCCGCCGTCGAGGCCGCCCTGGCGCCGATGTCGCGCGTGACCATCCACGCCGGTGAAGCGGGCGCGGGTCAGGCGGCCAAGATCTGCAACAACATGCTGCTGGGCGTGTCGATGTTGGGAACCTGCGAGGCCTTCGCCCTGGCCGAGAAGCTGGGCCTGGCCGCCGACCGGTTCTTCGAGATCGCCAGCAAGTCGTCGGGCCAATGCTGGTCGGTGAGCACCTACTGCCCCGTGCCAGGCGTCGGCCCCTCGACCCCGGCCGACCACGGCTACGAGGGCGGCTTCGCCACGGCCATGATGCTGAAGGACCTGAAACTGGCCCAGGACGCGGCCGCCAAGGCCGGGGCCAGCACGCCGATGGGCGCCCAGGCCGAGGCCCTCTACGCCCTGTTCGACGCCAACGGCTTCGGCGGCAAGGACTTCTCGGCGATCATCGAACTCATGCGCGGACGGCTGGGCGAACTGCGCTGACGACGCCTACCGCCCGGACGATCTTGAAGCCTCAAGCGGAACTCCACGCCATCCTGAGGCTATAGTGATGCAAAGCCCCAGGGAGACGCCTCGATGAGTCCTGCCAAGCCGCCCGTGCCCGACGACGTGCAGGACGCCGTCCGCACCCTGATCCGCTGGACCGGCGAGGACCCCGAGCGCGAAGGCCTGGTCGACACGCCCTCGCGCGTGGCCCGGGCCTGGAAGGAATATTGCGAGGGCTATGACGAGGACCCCGGCGTCCACCTGTCGCGGGTGTTCGAGGAGGTCGGCGGCTACGACGACATCGTGCTGCTGAAGGACATCCCGTTCCAGTCGCACTGCGAGCACCACATGGCCCCGATCATCGGCAAGGCGCACATCGCCTACCTGCCACGCGACCGGGTGGTGGGCATCTCCAAGCTGGCGCGGGTGCTGCACGGCTTCGCCCGCCGGCTGCAGGTGCAGGAGCGCCTGACCGCCCAGATCGCCGACTGCCTGTGGGACAATCTCAACCCGCTGGGCGTGGCCGTGGTCATCGAGGCCAGCCACGCCTGCATGAGCGGCCGCGGCGTGCGCACCCCGGGCGTGGCGATGAAGACCAGCCGGATGATGGGCGTGTTCCGCGACGACGAACGCTCGCGGCGCGAGATCTTGTCGCTGATGGGGTTCTAAAGCGCCGAGCTCGTTCCGAACGGCCGCAGGTCATTGCTCCGCGCCGCCGCCAGCTCCTGCAGCCAGGCCCGCACCGAGCGCACACGCGCGGTGGCAGCGACCTCGCGCAGGGTGCTGACCCAGAACCGGCGGCGCAGCAGCACGCTGGGCGCCACCCGCACCAGATCGCCGGCCAGGAAGCAGGGCAGCACCCCCACCCCGCCGCCGGCCTGGATGATCTGGCGCTGGGCCACGATCGAGGAACTGGCCAGCGCCGCCTGCAGTCCCGGGCCGACCTCGTCGAGATAGTTCAGCTCGGTCGTGTGGAGCAGGTCTTCGACATAGCCGACGATCTGGCAGCGCCTCAGGTCCTCGGCGCGGGTCAGCGGCCCCACCTCGGCCAGATAGGCCGGCGCGGCGTAGACCGCCAACTGGTAGTCGGTCAGGGGCTCGACCAGCAGGCGCCGGTCGGTCGGCGCGCTGAGGGTGACGGCCAGGTCGACCTCGCGCCGGGTGGGCGACAGGGCGTCGGCGTTGGCGGCCAGCTCGATGCGCAAGGTCGGGCGGCTGCGGCGAAAGGCCGGCAAGGCCGGGGCCATCACCTGCACGCCGAAGCCCTCGGCGACGCTGATGCGCACGGTGCCCCCGGCGGCTTCCGGATCGCCAGAGCGCGCCGCCAGGTGCATCGCCGCCTCGGCCTGCAGCCCCGCCTCCAGCAGGCGCGCGCCCGTGCTGGTCACCTGCAGCCCGCTGGACGATCGCACGAACAGCGTCGCCTTCAGCGAGGTCTCCAGCCGCGCGACCCGGCGGCTGACCGTGGCCGTGTCGACGCCCGTCCGCTGGGCGGCCACGCTGAACGAGCCGGCCTGGGCGGCGGCGACGAAATAGCGAAGATCGTCCCAGTCGAACATGCTGGGAAGGTCGCCCGTGGGCCTGCGATATTGCAACGACATTCTTGCATTATCGCAGGCGCGACGGGGCCGACGGCGAAGGGCGCGGACCTTATCGGTCGCCCCCCAGTCCATTTGACGCCAGGATGGAGCGGTCGATCTGGCCCAGCGTGTTGACCCCGGTCAGGGCCATGGCCACGCGCATTTCCTTCTCGATCAGGTCCAGCAGTTGGCTGACGCCCGGTCCGCCGCGCGCGGCCAGGGCGTAGACCCAGGCCCGGCCCAGCAGCACGCCCTTGGCGCCCAGGGCCAGCATCCGCACCACGTCCAGCCCCGAACGCACGCCGCTGTCGGCCAGCACGGTCAGGCGATCGCCCACGGCCTCGGCGATGGCGGGCAGAGCGCGGGCCGAGGACAGCACCCCGTCCAGTTGCCGGCCGCCGTGGTTGGACACCACGACGCCGTCGGCCCCGATGTCGGCGGCGGCCCTGGCGTCCTCGGGATCGAGCACGCCCTTGATGATCAGCGGCCCCTTCCAGAGGTCGCGGATCCAGTCCAGGTCCTTCCACTGGATCGACGGGTCGAAGTTCGCCCCCAGCCAGCCCATGAAGTCTTCCAGGCCCGAGGTCTTGCCCAGCACCGGCGCCACATTGCCCAGGGTGTGGGGGCGGCCCATCAGGCCGACATCCCAGGCCCAGGCGGGTTTGAACGCCGCCTGCATCAGCCGCCGCGCCGCGGCGTTGGGACCGCTCATGCCGGAATGGGCGTCACGATAGCGGGCGCCGGGTACGGGCATGTCGACGGTGAACACCAGGGCCGTGGCGCCCGCGTCGGTCGCCCTGGCCAGCAGGTCGCGCATGAAGGCCCGGTCGCGCAGCACATAGAGCTGGAACCAGATCGGCGACGGGCTGGCCTTGGACACCTCGGCCAGGTCGCAGACCGAGACGGTGGACAGGCAGAACGGCACGCCCTTGGCGGCCGCGGCCTTGGCCGCCTGGCACTCGCCGCGCCGCGCGTACATGCCCGTCAGTCCCACCGGCGCCAGGGCGACCGGCAGGGCCTGGTAGTGGCCGAACAGGGTAGTCGAGGTATCGACCTGGGAGACGTCCTTCAGCACCCGTTGGCGGAGGCTGAGGTCGGCCAGGTCCGAGACGTTGCGGGCCAGGGTCCGCTCGCCATAGGCGCCGCCGTCGATATAGTCGAACAGGAAGAGCGGCAGCTTGCGCCGCGCCGCCTCGCGAAAGTCGGTGGTCGAGGAGACGATCACTGTGGAGGCGTCTCCGCCGGGCTAGCCGCGGCCGATGGCGATCCCCGCCTCACCCCTGCCCCGGGATCGGCAGGCGTTCCATGATCTCCACCGAGTCCCCCGGGAAGATCGCGAAATGCGGGTGGTTCTCGAACATCGCCGCCGCCGCTTCGTGGGACTCGGCCTTCACGAGGATGTAGCCGCCGACCAGATTGCGAATGTCGCTGACGCCGGTCTTGGAGACCTTCTTGGTCTTGCCCACCGGGCCGCCGTGTTCGACCACCGCCTCGGCGTGATCGGTCATCCACTGGCCCCAGGCCGCCATGCCCTTGGCCATGGTCTCCTCGCTGAGCGCGCTCATGTCGACCGGTTCGGCCGAGCCCATGTAGAGGGCCAGGAACGTCTTCATCGCCATCTCCCTTGTTGGCGTCCGGTCCAAGCCTAGCGCGTTCCCGGCGAGACGGGACATGAAAGATCAGCGACGGCGTGGGGACATGCCCAAGGGCATGTCCCCGTCTTCAGCCTAGAGCGCCTTTTTGGTTTGCACAGGGACGCCCGCTGTCATCTCCGTCTTCCCGGCGAAGGCCGGGACCCAGATTCACCCGGAGCGGCTCGTGGGTTTCACCTGGGCCCCGGCCTTCGCCGGGGAAACGGGGAAATTTAAGCCCCGCGATTCAATGTGAAGCAAATCGGCGCTAGTTCAGGTCCAGCACCGCCACCGACTTGCTCGGCAGGGTCGCGGTCAGCACGTCGCCCTTGATCGAGGCTCCCGTGAAGACCGTCGGCTTCACCGCGTCGGGCGCGGCGAAGGTGTTGTGGGCGCTCATCGCCCCGGCCGTCAGCACCCGGCCCTTGGCGGTCTTGCCCGCCACGCCCGACAGCTTGATCGTCACGGTCGCCGACTTGTTGGGATCCAGATTGACCAGCGCCACATGCACCACGCCCGCGGCGTCCCGGCCCGCCGAAGCGCTGACCGCCGGCACGCTGGACTTGCCCAGCGTATAGGCCGGGCTGCTGATCTCCAGCGGCAGCGAGGTCGCGCCCTGGAACGGCTTGTACAGGTCGAACACCCAGTAGGTCGGGGTCAGCACCATCTTGTCGCCGTCGGTCAGGATCATCGCCTGCAGCACATTGACCATCTGGGCGATGGCCGCCAGCCGCACCCGGTCGGCGTGCTTGTGGAAGATGTTCAGCGTCGCGCCGGCCACCACCGCGTCGCGCATCGTGTTCTGCTGGTAGAGGAAGCCCGGATTGCTGCCCGGCTCGACGTCGTGCCAGACGCCCCACTCATCGACATAGAGGCCGACCTTCTTGTCCGGGTCGTACTTGTCCATGATGGCGCTGTTCCTGGTGACCAGCTCGTCCATCTTCAGGGCGGCGACCATGGTGTCGGCCCACAGCTGCTCGTCGAACTGGGTGGCCGAGCCCTTCTTGTCCCAGTGGCCGGTCGGGATGACGTAGTAGTGCAGGCTGAGCGCGTTCATGTTCTTGGCCGCGCCGGCCATCAGGGTCTCGGTCCAGGCGTAGTCGTCGCTGTTGGGGCCGCTGGCCACCTTCACGGTGCTGGTCCCCTTGGGCACGCGCACGAACTCGGCGAAGTTGCGATAGAGGTCGGTGTAGTGGGCCGCCGTCATCTGGCCGCCGCAGCCCCAGTTTTCGTTGCCGACCCCAAAGAAGTCTAGCTTCCAGGGCTGGTCGCGACCATTGGCGCGGCGCTGGTTGGCGATCGTCGATTTGGTGGGCGAGACCATGTACTCGACCCACTCGGCCATTTCCCGCGGCGTGCCGGAACCGACATTGCCAGCGACATAGGTCTTGGCGCCGATCAGCTCGGCGAAGTTCATGAACTCGTTGGTGCCGAAGCTGTTGGGCTCCTCCACCCCGCCCCAGAGGATGTTGACCTTGGTCGGGCGCTTGTCGCGCGGGCCGATCCCGTCGCGCCAGTGATAGTCGTCGGCGAAGCAGCCGCCGGGCCAGCGCACCACCGGCACATGGATCTGCTTGAGCGCCGCGACCACGTCGTTGCGATAGCCGTTGGTGTTGGGGATCTTGCTGTCTTCGCCGACCCAGACGCCCTCGTAGATGCCGCGTCCCAGGTGCTCGGCGAACTGGCCCTGGACCTCTGGCTGGATCACCGGTCCCGGCTGGTCGGCGCGCAAGGCGCCGGTGACGACGGTCTGGGCGGCGGCGCCCGAGGCCAGCATCATGGTAGCGATACCATAAACAAGCGCACGCTTCAGTGTGGTCAGCTTCACGATAGTCTCCCTAAGGCTCGCCGTTGGCCGGCGTTGGTGTTCGGTAGGTTTGGATCGGCGCCGGATCAGTGGTTGTCGCGCGGCAGGCCCTTGGTCTGGGCGATGCGCTGGTACTTGACCGCCGGCTCCAGCACCGCCCCGGTCTCCATCTGGCCGACGATGGCCCGCTGGATCTCCTGCCAGGGCGTCTGGCTTTCCGGATATTTGAAGCCGCCGGCCGCCTCGAGCGCCTTGCGCCGCGCGACGATCTCTTCCGGCGTGACCAGCACATCGACCCGCGACTTGCGCAGGTCGACCCGCACGCGGTCGCCGGTCTTCAGCAGGGCCAGGCCGCCGCCGGCCGCCGCCTCGGGCGAGGCGTTGAGGATAGACGGCGAGCCCGACGTCCCCGACTGGCGCCCGTCGCCGATGCACGGCAACTGATGGACGCCCTTCTTGATCAGGTAGTCGGGGGCCCGCATGTTCACGACCTCGGCCGCGCCGGGATAGCCGATCGGTCCCGCGCCGCGCATGAACAGCACGCTGCGCTCAGTGATGCCCACGGCCGGATCGTCGATGCGATGGTGGTAGTCCTCGGGACCGTCGAACACCACCGCGTCGCCCTCGAAGGCGTCCGGATCGTCGGGGTCCGACAGGTAGCGGTCGCGGAACTCGGCGGTGATCACGCTGGTCTTCATGATCGCCGAATTGAACAGATTGCCGCGCATGACCACGAAGCCGGCGCGCTCGACCAGCGGCTTGTCGAACGGGCGGATCACCGCCTCGTCCTCGATCGCCACGCCCTTGCAGGCCTCGCCGATGGTCTGGCCCGACACGGTCAGGGCGTCCTCGCGGATCAGGCCCTGGCCGATCAGCTGATTGACCACCGCTGGCACGCCGCCGGCCCGGTAATAGTCCTCGCCCAGATATTCGCCGGCCGGCTGCAGGTTGACCAGCAGCGGCACTTCCTCGCCATAGGTCTGCCAGTCGTCGACGGAGAGTTCCACGCCCATGTGACGGGCCAGGGCGTTCAGGTGGATCGGGGCGTTGGTTGAGCCGCCGATCGCCGAATTGACGACGATGGCGTTGAGGAAGGCGTCGCGGGTCAGGATGTCGGACGGCTTGATGTCCTGCTGGGTCAGTTCGACGATCCGCAGGCCGGTCTCGTAGGCGTTCTGCTGCCGGTCGCGGTACGGCGCGGGGATGGCGGCCGAACCGGTCAGCGACATGCCCAGCGCCTCGGTCAGCGAGTTCATGGTCGTGGCCGTGCCCATGGTGTTGCAGTAGCCGGTCGAGGGCGCCGAGCTGGCCACCAGCTTGATGAAGCCGGCGCGGTCGATCTCGCCGGCCGCCAGCAGCTCGCGCGCCTTCCAGACGATGGTGCCTGAGCCCGTGCGCTGGCCCTTGTGCCAGCCGTTCAGCATCGGGCCGACCGACAGGGCGATGGCCGGGATGTTCACTGTCGCGGCGGCCATCAGGCAGGCCGGGGTGGTCTTGTCGCAACCGATGGTCAGCACCACGCCGTCGATCGGATAGCCGTACAGGGTCTCGACCAGGCCCAGATACGACAGGTTGCGGTCCAGGCCCGCGGTCGGGCGCTTGCCGGTCTCCTGGATCGGGTGGACCGGGAACTCCAGGGCGATGCCGCCGGCCGTGCGGATGCCTTCGCGGATGCGCTCGGCCAGGACCAGGTGGTGGCGATTGCAGGGCGACAGGTCGCTGCCCGTCTGAGCGATGCCGATGATCGGCTTGCCCGACTGCAGCTCGTCCAGCGAGAGGCCGAAGTTCAGGTAGCGCTCCAGGTACAGCGCCGTCATGTCCGCGTTGTCGGGATTGTCGAACCAGGCGCGCGAACGAAGGGCGCGGGGCGGGACGGCGGCAGAGCTCATGACGGTCCTTGGCAGGCGAACAGCGGGAGGACCAGGCGGGATTTCGGTGGTTTGTTTCGCCTCGCGGCGGCGCGACCGACAGCTCGCTTTGTTTCATCCCTGTTTATTTGTCTGACTATACCGACAATAGAATGCCGTCAACGCGAGAGGGGCGCGCCGGAGCTCCGACGCGGGGTCCCGAAATCCATCCAAATTCCACAACGGCGTGTTGTCCGACGATAGCGCGCCCCCTCTCCCCTTGCGGGAGAGGGTGGCCTCGCGAAGCGAGGTCGGGTGAGGGGTCGATGGCGGGCCTAACCGCGCACGACGTCAGGCGTCTGAGAGACCCCTCATCCGTCGGTCTTCGACCGCCACCTTCTCTCGCAAGGGGAGAAGGACCTAATCCCCGATCGCCGCCCGGGTGTCTTCCAGCGCCAGGCCCACCAAGCGCTCCATCGCCTGTCGCGCCTGGTCAGGCCGGCCGGCGGCGATGGCGTCGAACACCTTCCAGTGGTCGGGCATCGGGTCGCGCGGCAGCTCGCGCTTGCGCTGCTTGAAGATCGTAGTCCAGCGCACGGCCGCGCCGATGCTGCTGCTCAGGGTGAACAGCGGCGCGTTGCCGGTGGCCTCCAGCACGGTGTCGTGGAAATCGCGGTCGGCGGCCTGGCCGGCCTCGGTGGCCAGGGTCTGGCTCTCCATCTGGATCAGCGCCTTGCGCATGCGCTCCAGCTGGGCCTCGTCGCGGCGCTCGGCGGCGAAGGCGGCAGCGGCCGGCTCGACGATCATTCGCAGCTCGAACAAACCTTTCAGCAGGTCCTCGCTGGGTTCGGACGCGAAGCACCAGGCCAGGACCTCGGGGTCCAGCAGGCTCCAGCGCGTGCGCTCGGTGACCCGGGTGCCGGTCTTGGGACGGCTTTCGACCAGACCCTTGGCCGACAGGATGCGGATAGCTTCGCGATAGGCGCTGCGCGAGACCTGCAGCTGTTCGCTGGCGTCGATTTCGTTGTTGAGGATGTCGCCCGGCGCGTACTGGCCCGAGACGATGGCCACGCCCAGGGTGCGGGCGATCGAGCCGTGGATCCGGCCGCCGGACGCCCCGTCGCGCGCCGGCTCTGCGTCCACACCCTTGCCCTTCCGTCTCGCCACGCCCGCTCCGCTTCCTGCGCCGTCCCGCCGATCCCGACGCCGCGCGACTCTAGCGAGACAGTTTGTCCGACCACAAGGAGTTTCGGGCCGACGATATCGACCGCCAGCGGCGCTGGCCACTGTTTGACAGCCGGTGGCAGATCGTTATTTGTCTGACTAAACAGTCTAGCCCATCGAAAGGTCGCGACAGCCATGGTGCTGCGGTTCGTGCAACTGAAGGAACAGGACGGGGCGCGGATGCTCGCGGCGGTCAACGACGCGGGCCTGGCCCGCCGCGTCGAGGTCGCCGACACCCTGCTGGCCCTGGCCAACGCCGCCCTGGCGTCCGACGCGACCCTGGCCGAGGCGGCCCAGGCCACCCCGCTGGGCGTCGAGATCGACATCCCCGCCGCCCTCGCCGAGGGCCGGGTGCTGGCCCCGATCGACCACCCCGATCCCGCCCACCTGATCCTGACCGGCACCGGCCTGACCCATCTCGGCTCGGCCGAGGGACGCGACAAGATGCACAAGGCCGCTCAAGCCGGAGAGAGCCTCACCGACTCCATGCGGATGTTCCTGATGGGCGTCGAGGGCGGCAAGCCCGCCGCCGGCGCGGTCGGGGCCCAGCCGGAGTGGTTCTACAAGGGCGACGGCTCGCACGTGGTCGGTCCCGGCGCGCCCCTCGCCTCGCCTGCCTTCGCCCAGGACGGCGGCGAGGAGCCCGAGATCGCCGGCGTCTACCTGATCGGTCCGGACGGGACGCCGTATCGCCTGGGCTTCTGCCTGGCCAACGAGTTCTCCGACCACGTCATCGAGCGCGGCAACTATCTGTGGCTGGCCCACTCCAAGCTGCGCCAGGCGGCCCTCGGCCCCGAACTGCTGACCGGCGAACTGCCGGCCGACGTGCGCGGCGCCAGCAGGATCCTGCGGGGCGGCCAGGTGGTCTGGGAAAAGCCGTTCCTCTCGGGCGAGGCCAACATGTCCCACACGATCGCCAACCTCGAGCATCACCACTTCAAGTACGACCTGTTCCGCAAGCCGGGCGACGTGCACGTGCACTTCTTCGGCACGGCCACCCTGTCGTTCTCGGATGGCTTCCAGACAAAGGTCGGCGACGTGTTCGAGATCGGCGCCGCGCCGTTCCTCTACCCCGCCCGCAACGCCCTGGCCCAAGCGCCGGACAAGCCGGTGGCGGTGCGCAGCCTGTAGGACGGCTTCGGATTGCACCGCGACGATTTGTCGGACTATACGAACAGACAGACGGCCGACAGAGCCGCGACATCGGACAGACGAGGAAACCTCATGAAGCTTCTGCCCCGCGCCCTGCTGGCCGCCGTCGTCGCCACGCTCCCCGCCATGGCCCTGCCCACAAGCGTTTGGGCCGCCGACTACGCCCGCGCCCCGTTCGGCAAGACGCCGGACGGCGTGGCGGTGGAAGCCGTCACCCTGACCAACGCCAAGGGCGTCAGCGCCACGGTGATCACCTACGGCGCCACCCTGCAGTCGCTGATCGCGCCCGGCCGCGACGGAACCAAGGCCGACATCGCCCTGGGCTTCAAGGACGCCCAGGCCTACGCCAAGAACGCCAGCTATTTCGGGGCCTCGGTCGGTCGCTTCGCCAACCGCATCGGCAAGGGCCGCTTCACCCTGGACGGCAAGACCTACCAGTTGGCGCTCAACAACAACGGCGTCGCGGCCCTGCACGGCGGGGCCAAGGGCTTCGACAAGCGGGTCTGGGCGATCACCGACATCAAGCGCGGCCCGGTCGCCTCGGTCACCTTCACCCACGTCAGCCCCGACGGCGAGGAAGGCTATCCCGGGACCCTGACCGCCACGGCGACCTATGCTCTCGACGAGCAGAACAATCTGACAATCCGATACGGCGCGACCACCGACAAGCCGACCATCGTCAACCTGACCAATCACGCCCTGTTCAACTTGGCCGGCGAGGGCTCGCCCGACGGGGCGATGGGCAATGTCCTGACCCTGGCGGCCGACGGCTACACCCCGGTCGACGCCGAACTGATCCCGACCGGCGAGGTCACGCCCGTGACTGGCACCCCGTTCGACTTTCGCACGCCGCACGTGGTCGGAGAGCGGGTTCGCGACGCCCGCGATCCCCAGATCGTCGTCGGCCGGGGCTACGACCACAACATGGTGCTGACCGGCAAGGCCGGCGGCGCCCCACGCCTGGCCGCTCGCCTGGCCGATCCCAAGAGCGGCCGGGTGCTGGAGATCCTCAGCGACCAGCCGGGCATCCAGCTCTACACCGGCAACTTCATCGACGGCACGCTGGTGGGCAAGAGCGGCCGGATATACCGCCAGGGCGACGGCGTCGCGCTGGAGCCCCAGCATTTCCCCGACGCCCCCAACAAGCCGGCCTTCGCCCCGGTGCGGCTGGATCCTGGCCAGAGCTACAGCAACACCATGGTGTTCAGGCTGACCACGGACGGCAAGCGCGATTAGGCCCTTTCCTGCACCAGTGAAGCGCTCGCCTGGCGGATAATCCTGGCGGCGCGTTCGGCCTATCCGTGAGTTGCGGCGAACCGTCCGTCGCGCCACGGAGCGCCGAGCATGCAAGTCCTCTATTCCACCCAGGCCACCGCCCTCGGCGGACGGGCCGGATGGGCGGCCAGCGTCGACGGGGCGCTGAAGGTCAGGCTGGCCAGGCCCCGGGCCCTGGGCGGAGCAGGCGACGCCGGCGCCACGCCCGAGCACCTGTTCGCCGCCGGCTATGCCGCGTCCTTCCTGGAAGCCCTGCGCGCCGCCGCGGCCGAGACCGACGCGGTGATCGTCGAGGACGCCAATGTCACGGTCACCGTCGGCGTCGGCCGCCCCGAGGGCGAAGACGGCCTGGCGCTGGACGTGTCACTGTCGCTGGACCTGCCCGACCTCGACCGCGAGACCGCCCAGGCCCTGTCCAGCCGCGCCCACGCCCTGTGCCCCTATTCCCGCCTCCTGCGCGAGCGGCTGGAGCCTCGCACCGCGATCACCTGAACCTCTTTCAGGACGCCGCCCTTGAGCTTGGCCCCGCAACAGTCTTCGATGAGCCGACTCACGGGGCTCAAGGAACGACCATGCCGCATCTGCCGGATTTCGAGGCCTGGGCGATCTTCGCCAAGGTCGCCGAGAAGGGTTCGTTCTCGCTGGCGGCCGAAGAGCTGGGCCTGGCCAAGACCACCGTCTCCAAGGCCGTCACCCGGCTGGAGGAGCGGATGCGCACCACCCTGCTGCACCGCACGACCCGCAAGCTGTCGCTGACCGAAAGCGGCCGATCCAGCCTGGAGCGCGCCCTGCGCATCCTCAACGACGGCGAGGCCATCGAGGCCGAGATCCTGGAAGAGGCGGCGATCCCGCGCGGCCTGGTGCGCCTGGCCTCGACCGCCGCGTTCGGCGTCCAGACCCTGGCGCCGCTGCTGCCGGAATTCCTCAAGCGCTATCCGGAGGTCGAGCTGGACTTCCACATCAGCGACGACAAGCTGGACCTGATCGCCGACAGCTACGACGCCATCGTCAAGGTCGGGCAGTTGGCCGACTCCTCGCTGCGCGCCACCCGACTGTTCTCCCACCGCCTGCCGGTCGTCGGCGCGCCGGCCTTCTTCGACAAGTACGGACGCCCCGAGCATCCGGAAGATCTGCTGAAGATGCCGCTCATGGTCTACACCCACATTCGGGAAGCCCAGGACTGGCGCTTCTTCCATCCCGTGCACGGCGAGCACCTGGTGCAGGTGCAAGGCGCGATCCGGATGAACAACGGCATGGCGGCCGTGCCGCTTCTGATGGCGGGCCTGGCCGCGACGCTGCAGCCCGAGGTCTACATCTGGAACGAGCTGCGGGACGGACGGCTTGAAGAGGTTCTCAAGGAGTGGACCCTGGTGCCCGTGCCCGTGCACATCCTGACGCCGCCGGGTCGCGCCCGGCCGGCGCGCGTGCGGGTGCTGATGGAATTCCTGCGCGAGCGCTTCGCCCAGCAGCCGTGGGCGCACGGCATCGAGCGCTAGAGTCTAAGGGCGGTCGCGCCCAGGGGCCGCCCTCGTCCTTCGACAAGCTCAGGATGAGGGCTGCTTTCAGCGGCGGGTGAACTCGAATTCCTCATCCTGAGCCTGTCGAAGGACGAGGAATTCGCGCACGGGCGCCACAAGTCTTCTAAGCTCTAGGCGTCTTGGGCGGCCGCCGCCACGGCGGCTTGCGGCGGCACGCGAAAGCTGATGGCCAGGCGGTTATAGGTGTTCATCAGGCCGATCGCGATGGTCAGGTCCGACAGCTCCTTGTCGCTGAATTCCTCGGACGCGGCCTGGAACTCGGCATTCGGCACGGCGGTGTCGGCGACGCGGGTCACGGTCTCGGCCCAGGCCAGGGCGGCGCGTTCGCGGGGCGTGAACACCGAGCCAGCCTCACGCCAGGCCTGGACCAGCACCAGCTTGTCGACCGCGACCCCGTCCTTGAGGATGTCGCGGGTGTGCATGTCGATGCAGTAGGCGCAGCCATTGATCTGCGAGACGCGCAGATAGACCAGGTTGACCAGCGGACCGGGCAAACCCGACTGCAGGATGTAGCCATAGACGCCGCCGAGGGCCTTCACGCCGGCGGGGGCGACGACTTGATAGTCGAGACGTTGGGACATGGGCGTTCTCCAGATCTTGGGGCGGGCGTGACGCCCTGGCGGCGCTGATCCTCGGCGACCCGGGGCCGGAGGATGAGAGCCAGTCGGCCACAGGATTGACGCCGGATGCGCGTGGTCGGAACCGCCCCTCCCCCGCGCGCCGCCCCGCTCGCCAGCCATTCCATCGGTTTTTGAATACTTCCGCTGCTTTTCGACCATTCGAGGGATCGCGCGCGGCGCATGTTCGGGTCACGCTTCCTCAGGAAACCCTCATGTCCAAGCCCCATTCCCACAGCGGCGCGCGCGGCGCCCTGCTCGGCGCCGTCCTGGCCCTGTCCGCCGCGATCGGCGCGGCCGGCGCGCACGAAACCGTCAAGCCGCTGTTCCAGCAGGCCCTGCCCAACGTGCCCGGCAAGACCTTCACCACGGTGATCGTCGACTTCCCGCCCGGCGTGGAAGCCGTGCCCCATCGGCACGGCGACGCCTTCGTCTATGCCTATGTGCTGAGCGGCGTGGTTCGAAGCCAATTGGAGGGCGAACCGGTCAAGACCTATCAGGCCGGCCAGTTCTGGTCCGAACCGCCCGGCGCGCATCACCTGGCGACCGTCAACGCCAGCGCCACGGCGCCGGCTCGCCTGCTGGTCACCTTCGTCGCCGACACCGGCGTGGCGCTGAAGGTGGACGACGCTCCGGCCGCCGCGCACTGAGCGCGTTTCGATTAGGTCGCTTTCGGCAACAGTGAAGCGCCGCCTTGGTCGATTATCGGTGAACGCCGGTCGCCCTATCCCTGTCTCCAGGCAATCACCTTGTTTGGAAACAACGACATGGACGGGTTCAAGACTTCGGCGACCGGCTTTGGCGCTCTCTCGGAAACCACGATGGCGAGCCCGGCGCGCGGCGGGCTCGCGCCCTGGCAGGTGCGGGTGCTGAACGCTCACATCGACGCCAATCTCGATGGCGAGATCCGGGTCGAGGAGCTGGCGGGCCTGGTTCGTCTCAGCGTCAGCCACTTCGGCCGGGCCTTCAAGCAGACCTTCGGCCGCACGCCCCACGCTCACGTCATCGCCGAGCGCGTCGAACGCGCCCAGGGCCTGATGCTGGAGACCACCGAGCCCCTGGCCCAGATCGCCTTCGCCGTCGGCCTGTCCGACCAGAGCCACCTGTCCCGCCTGTTCCGCCAGGCGACCGGCGAAAGCCCCTTCGCCTGGCGCCGCGCCCGCTGGACCCCCGCCGCGGGCGGCGTGACCCTGCAGTGAGCTTTCTTGAACCCTCTCCCCTCTGGGAGAGGGCTCAAGAAAGGGGGACAGAGCTCGGTCTGTCCTTGGCTCATTCGGATCAGAACCCAATACAATCAGCACTCTAAACTTTCTCGACCCAATCTTGTCCTCGGCGCTCAAAACCCCCGCATCCTAGTCCTCGCCCTGTCGCAGGGGAGGACGTCCGGCCGGCGACCTCGACGTGCGGCGGGGGCGGTCGAGCGGGAAGCGTCCGTCGGCCGGTTGCGTGGGGCCCATCGGGTCGGTCGGCGGAACGTGGGGGTCCTGGAAGGGGCCTCGGGCGGTCCGGACCGGACGGCGGGAACACCCTCACGGAGCCGAACGGCGAAACGCGGCAGGCATGGGCTGAAATCGCCCATGCGGTCCGGACGGGGTACGTCGCCCCTCCGCCCGCCGGGGGCCTCCATCGGAGCGGGTTAAAAATCCGCGATCCGAAGGCTCTCGAGCACAGGCCGCGCGGAGCGCCCGTGACGTGTCGAAACGGTACTCTCCAACAACTCTACACCGGGCGCGCCCCGGACGCTCCGCCGCCTCCCCAACCCGCCGGGCCATTCCGGCGGAAGCGCGCCGACGCGCGCCACAATCACCTCTCCACACGCCCGACATCCCGGCGAAGGCCGGGATGTCGGGCGTGTGAGGTGGCTTCGGAGCCCCTCACGTCCTGGCGTAGTACGCCTCGACCAACTTCCGATGCGGCGGCAAGTGCTTGAGCGCTTCACGGGCCGCCTCGGCCACCTTGGCGAAGCTCTGCTGGGCCACCGCGCCCTCGTCATAGCGCCCCTCGACCGGCTTGAAATCGGTGGCCGCGTTCATGCCGTAGAGGATGTACTGGTAGCTGGACGGCAGGAAGGTTTCGAGATCGACCAGGAAGTCGAAGCGCGACACCGGACGATGCTTCCACTGGGCCAGCAGGTCGCGCAGGGCCTCGGGCCAGGTGGCCGGATCGGCGTTGTCGCGCCAGTAGGGCTCGTCGCGCTTGGTCAGGCAGTAGTGCAGCTTGAGGAACGAGACGATCCGCTCGAAGCGGCCGACCATGGCGGCGTTGAAGGTGCGGGCAGCGGCGTCGCGAGCGGTGCGGTCGCGCAGCGGAAAGACCTCGGCGATCATGGTCGCGGCCACCTCGATCAGCATGATGCCGGTCGATTCCAGCGGCTCGAAGAAACCCGCCGACAGGCCCACGGCCACGCAGTTGCCGATCCACTGACGCTCGCGATAGCCGGTCTGGAACTTCAGCAAGCGAGGCGTCAGACCATCGCCGGCCTTGCCGACATAGCCGCGCAGCACCTCCTCGGCCCGGGCCTCGTCGGTGTGGCGGCTGGAGAACACGTAGCCGACGCCCCGGCGGCTATCCAGGCCGATGTCCCAGGTCCAGCCGGCCTCGTGGGCGGTGGACAGAGTGTAGGGATTGATCGGCGCGTCGGGGGTCTCGTAAGGAACCTGGATCGCCAGGGCGCGGTCGTTGAACAGCACGTCGTCGACGCGCTTGAACGGCGCGCCCAAGGCCTCGCCGATCAGCAGGGCGCGGAAGCCCGAGCAGTCGACGAACAGGTCGCCCTCGATGGTCCCCAGCTCGCCGGCCTGGATCGAGGCGATGTCGCCGGTCATGTCGCGGGTGACGCCGTCGACCTTGCCCTTCAGGTGCGTGACGCCAGCCTCGACCGCCACGCCGCGCAGGAAGTCGGCGAAGCGCGCGGCGTCGAAATGGTAGGCATAGTTCATCGGTCCCTGGAAATCGGGGTCCTCCAGGCGCTTGGGCGCCCGCCCCTCGCCGATGATCGCGCCTTGCGTCGTCACCGCGTCGGCGAACGGCAAGGTTGAGCCGCCCTGGTGGTCCAGCAGCCAATAGGGCGACATGTCGCGACCGTTGGGACGCAGGGGCAAATTGAACGGGTGAAAGTATTCGGAAGATTTCCCGTTTTCCGAACGGCGTTCCCAATCCACGAACCGGACGCCCTGCTTGAAGGTCGCCGAGCTCTCGCGCAGGAACCGCGCCTCGCTGACGCCCAGCTCGGCCAGGGTCGAGCGGATGGTCGGAAACGTGCCCTCGCCCACGCCGATCGTGGCGATGTCCGGAGCCTCGATCAGGGTGATCCGGGCGCCGTCCGGGCGATCGGCGCCCAGGCGCTTGGCCAGATAGGCGGCGGTCAGCCACCCGGCCGTGCCGCCGCCGACGATGACGATGCGGTTCCCGGTCATGAGCACGGTCCCTTGGAAGCGTCGCGAGAGTCCGACGAAAGCCCGAGTCGGCCGCGAAATCTCACTCTGGATTTGGGCGAAAAGAAAAAGCCTGGGTGACGGTCAGGAGGGCCGTCACCCAGGAGAGCGCAGGTCTGGGAGGCAATACGCTCTAAAGATAGCGGAGCGACGCCCCGGGGGGAGGTACGCCGCTCCTGAAGCACGGCCCATCCGGGCACGCTTCAAGCCGTGGAAACAGATCTCCCCGCCCGGCGGACCGGGCGGGGAGGAAGGCTTTGGCCTAGAACTTCGTCTTCAGACGGAAGCCCCAGGTCCGCGGCGCTTGATACACCGCGGTCCAGACGGGCGTGTAGTTCGGCACGCCCGCGGCGCCGGCGCCGGTCTTGATGTTCTTGTTCTCGAGGTTCTGGACGAAGGCCTCGACCGACCAGGGCTTTTCCGCTGGTTCGTAACGCAGGGTCACGTCCGTACGGGTGTAGCTCTTCTGTTGGTCCGGGGCGCCCTGGTTGAAGTAGGACAGCCAGCTCTTGCTTTCGAAGTGCGTGGCGATCCGCGGGACGATCCGGCCATTGGCCAGTTCGAAGGTGTGCTCGTAGGCCACCGTGCCCGAGAAGTGCGGGGCGTGGGGCAGTTGGTTGCCCTTCAGCTGAACCGCGTGGGCCGCGTCGTTCGGACCGATGCGGCCGTCGGCCGCCGTCAGTTCGTCCAGCTTGGTGTCCTGGTAGGTCGCCGAGATCTGCAGGCGGTCGACGGCCGTCAGATTCGCCGCCAGTTCAGCCTCGAAGCCGTAGGCTTGAGCACCCTTGGCGTTCGTGGTGATGACCTGCGACTTGTCGACGGTGCCATCCGCCTTGAACGTCGTCAGCACCTGGTTGACCTGGTAGCCCTTGAAGTCCTCGTAGTAGGCCGCGAGGTTCAGGGTCGCCCGACCGTCCAGGAAGCGGATCTTCGAACCGGCTTCGTAGTTGGTGATCGTTTCCGGGTTGGCCAGCAGGCCGCCGTCTTCGATGTTGCCCGACTTGAAGCCGGTGCTGACGCTGGCATAGGCCAGGACGTCATCGGTCACGTCGAAGTCGGCGCGGCCCAGCCAGGTGAACTTGTCCCAGCTGCCCTTCACGTCGTTCTTGCCGATGCTGTAGCCGGGGCCCAGCAGAGCCAGCAGTTGATCGGCGGTGGCGCCGCGATCCTGGCCGAAGATGCCGGCATTGCAGTGCGCGGCGGTGTCGACCAGCAGACAGCTGCTCAGACCGTTGAAGGTGACGTTCCGGCCGCCTTGGTCCTGCTTGGTGTCGTCGGTGTAGCGCAGGCCCGCCGTGACGCGCAGGCGGTCATTGACGTGCCAGACGGCTTGACCGAACGCGGCCTTGGATTCGACCGTGCGCTTGGCCTGGATGAAGCTGCCCGACCAGCTCATCGGACCATCGCGATAGCCGTCACGGCCGTCGATGTCGAAGCGGATCGAGTTGTCTTCGTGGCTGTAGTAACCGCCGACGATCCAGTCGACGGTGTTCTCGCCTTGCGACTTCAGCTGGATTTCGTGGCTCCAGGCGTCGTTGCGCGACCAGACGGTGTTGTTCTCGCCGAAGCCGCCCTGGGTCAGGGAGCCGTTGGGCTGGGTCACGCCCAGGATGCCGCCGTCGGCGTCGCTGTCGGCGTTACCGCCCACGCGTTGCCAGCCGGTGACGTAGGTCAGGCCGACCTTGTCGCTGATGGAATAGTCCATCGTGCTGCGCACGCCGTACGAGAAGCGATCGCTGACGGGCGCGGTGTCGATCAGGGCCGACCACTTCTTCTGGCCGGCGCGCGGATTCTGGGCCAGGGCGATGACCGGGGCGCCGGTGTCCTGGTAGCCCTCGACATTGACGTTCCAGCTGAACTTTTCGTTCGGCTTCCAGAGGGCGCTGAGGCGCGCCGAACGCTGATCCTGAGCGTAGTATTTCTTGCCGTCAGTGACGAAGGCCGAAGGGTTGATGCCCGCGATGGTCGGCGGACGCTGGAAGTCGACATAGCCGTCGTGACGCTCGGTGATCGCCGCCAGACGCAGGGCGAAGGTGTCCGAGACCGGCAGGTTGACCGCGAAGCGGGCGCCGAGACGGTTGTACGAACCGGCCACGACCTCGGCGTTGCCGTAGTAGTCGCCCAGGGTCGGCTTGGCGGTGCGGATGCTGACAGCGCCGACCGTGGCGTTACGGCCAAACAGCGTGCCCTGCGGACCGCGCGCCACTTCGACAGCGTCCACGTCATACATCAGCACGGCCGCGCCTTGGGCGCGCGGCGAGTAGATGCCGTCGACATAGATGGCGACTTCCGGGTCGGCCACTTCGGTATAGGCGGTGTCGTTGCCGATGCCGCGCATGGTGATCAGGATCGCGCCCTGGTCGCCTTGCTGGTTGATGGCCATCGACGGCACGAACTTGGCCAGATCGGTGACGTCCTTGACCTGATTACGGTCGAGCTGGCTTTGGCCGAAGGCGCTGATGGCGATCGGGGTGTCTTGCAGATTGGTCTCGCGCTTGGTGGCGGTGACCGTGATTTCTTCGAGTTGGGTGCTGTCGGCGGCGGCCGGAGCCGTTTGAGCCTGGACAGCGGTTGCGGCGATCATGGCCGCCACGGCCGACGAACCAGCCAATAGGGTTCTGCGGAGCTTCATTCTTCATCCCTCCCTGCGGCGCGATCCTTTGTGGTCGCGACTTGCGTCTTGTGAATAGCTACAGTACGACAACGTTGTCAATCAGCTATGTATTTACGCCTTAGTTCACGATCGTTTTCAATGTGTCGTGAATAGTTGAAGATAGTCGCCGATCCGGAAGGTTTGGCAAAGAACTCCGCGCGTATAGCCTAAGAAATAAGTGGGAGGAAAAAGAATGAAGCGACAGCAAATGCGGGGCCTGGTGATGGCCCTGATGCTGACCACGGCGCTGCCGACGGCCGCCGCTCATGCCCAGGCTGCGACCGCGAGCGCGTCGAAACCTTGGATGAACGCCAAGCTGACCGCCGATCAGCGCGCCGACCTGATCGTTGCCCAAATGACGCAGGACGAGAAATTGACCCTGGTGTTCGGCTATTTTGGTTCGAACCAGGAGAAACCAAAGTTCACGCCACACGCCGAGGCCCGCATGGGCTCGGCCGGCTACATCCCCGGAATCGCGCGCCTGGGCGTGCCGCCGCAGTGGGAAACCGACGCCGGCGTCGGCGTCGCCACCCAGCGCGAATCGAGCGACCCGTATCTGGAACGCACCTCCCTGCCCTCGGGCATCGCCACCGCCGCGACCTGGAACCCCGAACTGGCCTTCAAGGGCGGCGCGATGATTGGTTCGGAGGCTCGCTCCTCGGGCTTCAACGTCCAGCTGGCCGGCGGGATCAACCTGGCCCGCGAGCCGCGTAACGGCCGCAACTTCGAATATGGCGGCGAGGATCCGCTGCTGGCCGGGACCATCGTCGGGGCCCAGATCCGCGGCATCCAGTCCAACAACATCATCTCGACCATCAAGCACTGGGCGCTGAACGGCCAGGAGACCGGCCGCATGACGGTCAGCTCCAACATCGGCGACCAGGCCGCCCGCCAGTCCGACTTCCTGGCCTTCGAGTTCGCGATCGAGAACGCCAGCCCCGGCTCGGTGATGTGCGCCTACAACCGCATCAACTCGACCTACGCCTGCGAGAACGACTGGCTGCTGAGCGAGGTCCTCAAGAAGGACTGGGGCTACAAGGGCTATGTGATGTCCGACTGGGGCGGCACGCACTCGACCGCCAAGGCGGCCAATGCGGGACTGGACCAGGAGTCGGCCTATACCTTCGACAAGCAGCCCTTCTTCGGCGCGCCGCTGAAGGCCGCCCTGGCCGACGGCTCGGTGTCGCAAGCCCGCCTGGACGACATGGTCCGGCGCATCACCCGCTCGATGTTCGCCCACGGTCTGTTCGACCACCCGGTGGTCAAAGGCCCGATCGACTACGCCGCCCACGGCAAGGTCACCCAGGCCGACGCGGAAGAGGCCATCGTCCTGCTGAAGAACGACGGCGGCCTGCTGCCCATCGCCAAGACCGCCAAGAAGATCGTCGTCGTCGGCTCGCATTCCGACGTCGGCGTGCTGTCGGGCGGCGGCTCCTCGCAGGTGTTCCCGGTCGGCGGCATGGCGGTGAAGGGCCTGGGCCCCAAGGGCTTCCCCGGCCCGATCGTCTACCACCCCTCCTCGCCGCTGAAGGCGTTGCAGGCCAGGAACCCGGGCGCGCAGTTCGTCTATGACGACGGCTCCGATCCGGCCGCCGCCGCCAAGGCCGCCGCCGGCGCCGATCTCGTCATCGTCTTCGCCCACCAGTGGGCGGCCGAGTCGCAGGACTATTCCCTGACCCTGGCCGACAATCAGGACGCCCTGATCGACGCCGTCGCCTCGGCCAATTCCAAGACCGCCGTGGTCCTGGAAACCGGCGGCCCGGTGCTGATGCCGTGGCTGTCCAAGGTCGGCGCCGTGGCCGAGGCCTGGTATGCTGGCACGAACGGCGGTGAGGCCATCGCCCGCGTGCTGACCGGCGAGGTCAATCCGTCGGGCCGCCTGCCGATCACCTTCCCGCAAAGCGCCGACCAGTTGCCGCGTCAGACGATCGACTGCGACCCGGCCAAGCCGGAAGACTTCTGCGACGTCGACTACAAGATCGAAGGCGCCGCCGTCGGCTACAAGTGGTTCGACCAGAAGGGCCACAAGCCGCTGTTCGCCTTCGGCCATGGCCTGTCCTACTCGACCTTCGGCTACAGCGGCCTGAAGGCCAGCGTCGTCGGCGACAAGCTGACCGTCAGCTTCACGGTCAAGAACACCGGCAAGACGGCCGGCAAGGACGTGCCGCAGGTCTATGTCGGCCCCAAGGCGGGTTCGGGTTGGGAAGCGCCGCGCCGCCTGGTCGGCTTCAAGAAGGTCGACCTGGCTCCGGGCGCGACCACCAAGGTCAGCGTCACCGTCGATCCGCGCCTGCTGGCGACCTTCGACTCCAAGGCCAAGACCTGGATCATCGCCCCCGGCGCCTACGAGGTGTCGCTGGGCGCTTCGTCCCGCGACCTAGGCGCCAAGGCCGACGTGACCCTGGCGGCAAAGACGCTGCCGGTGTCGTACGACGGCAAGTAGACCACGACCGGGGACATGCGCTCGCGCATGTCCCCATTCCGTGCTGGCTATTTCGGGGCCGGCCCCGTCGAGGCCCGCACCATCAGCTCGAACGGCACTAGAGTGCTGCCGCCGCCCAGCTTGTCGCCGCTGGCGCTGGCGTTGATCAGCAGATCGGCCGCCATCTCCGCCATCTTGGCCACGGGCTGACGCACCGCCGTCAGCGGCGGCACGCTCATGCGCACGCCGATGGCGTCGTCGAAGCTGACGATCGACAGATCCGCCGGAATGCGCATGCCCCGCCCCTGGGCGACGCTGACCACGCCCAGCGCCATCTGGTCGTTGGACGCCAGGATCGCGGTCGGCGCCTCGGGCAGGCCGAGCAGCGCGGTCGCCCCCGCCACCCCGGCCTCGAAGGTGAAATCGCCCTTGAAGACGTAGGCCTCCGGCACGGGAATTCCGGCCGCCTCCATGGTGGCCTGAAACATCTCGACCCGCTCGATCGAGGACGAGAATCGATAGTCGCCGGCGATCATGCCGATGCGGGTGTGGCCCAGACCCAGCAGGTGCTTGGTCGCCTGCCGCGCCGCGGCGCGATCGTCCATGTAGACCCGAGGCCCCTGCCCACGCACCGGCGTGTTCAGGCGCACGAACGGGATATTGCGCTTCTTCAGCGCGCCCAGCACCACCGGGTTCTCGCAATTGGGCGGGGTCAGGATCACGCCGTCGGGTTGCAGGGACGACAGCACCGCCGTGATCTGCCGCTCCAGTTGGTCCGACTCGCGGTCGACCAGCTCGAACATCAGGTGATAGCCCGACCGCTCACAGCGCAGCATGGCGCCGTACAGCATCTGGTCGATCCACTCGTTGCCGCGCTCGCTGCGCCAATTATCCAGGGTCAGGCGACGGTCGTTGAACGCCACCAGCAGGTAGGATCGCGACCCGGCCATGGTCCGCGCCGCCTTGCTAGGGCTGTAGCCCAGCTTGTCGACGGCCTCGAGCACGCGGGCCTTCAGATCTGGCGTGACGTTGGGCTCGTTGTTGAGCACCCGCGACACCGTCTTGACCGACACGCGCGCCTTCTCGGCGACATGGATGATCGTGGCCGGCCGCTTCGCCATTCAGAATCCGTTTCCCCCGAGGTTTCAGCCAGGGTAACCGGGGCGAAACAGTCTGTCTGCCCCCACGCCGCTTGACGACAATGGGAGCGGTATCATTTAAGACTGCTCCAACGACTACGACACGAGGGATCGCGCCATGACCATCACCGGTGAACTTCTGATCGACGGCGGCGCTCGCGCCGGGACCGGCGGCCCGATCCTCGCGGTCGACCCCAGCACCGGCGGCACGCTGGACGTGACCTTCGGCGGCGCGACCAAGGCCGACCTGGACGAGGCGGCCGCCCTCGCCGCGGCGGCCTTCGGCCCGTACCGCGCCACCTCGCCCGAACAGCGCGCGGTGTTCCTGGAAACCATCGCCGCCAAGATCGAAGCGATCGGCGACGACCTGATTGTTCGCGCCATGGCCGAGACCGGCCTGCCCCGCGCACGCCTCGAAGGCGAGCGCGGCCGCACCATGGGCCAGCTGAAGATGTTCGCCGGCGTGCTGCGCGACGGCGGCTGGCTGGAAGCCCGCATCGACCCGGCCCAGCCGGACCGCAAGCCGCTGGCCCGTCCGGACCTGCGCCTGCGCAACGTGCCGCTCGGCCCGGTGGCCGTGTTCGGCGCCTCCAACTTCCCGCTGGCCTTCTCGGTGGCCGGCGGTGACACCGCCTCGGCCCTGGCGGCCGGCTGCCCGGTCGTGGTCAAGGCTCACCCGGCTCACCCCGGCACCTCGGAACTGATCGGCCGCGCCGTCCAGGAAGCCGTCAAGGAAGCCGGCCTGCCGTCGGGCGTCTTCGCCCTGCTGCACGACGCCGGCATCGAGATCTCGCAAGGCCTGGTCGCCGATCACCGCATCAAGGCCGCCGGCTTCACCGGTTCGCGCCGCGCCGGCCTGGCCCTGCTGGCCATCGCCCAAGGCCGTCCCGAGCCGATCCCGTTCTACGCCGAGATGAGCAGCATCAACCCCGTCCTGCTGCTGCCCAACGCCCTGAAGGCGCGCGGCCCGGCCATCGCCCCGGACTTCGTCGCGGCTCTGACCCAGGGCGCGGGCCAGTTCTGCACCAATCCCGGCCTGCTCCTGGCCATCGACGGCCCCGAGCTTGACGCCTTCCTGGCCGCCACCGCCGAGGTGATCGCCAAGGCCCCGGCCGGCCAGATGCTGACCCCCGGCATCTGCAAGGCCTACACCGGCGGCGTGAAGGCGCTGTCGGAAACCTCGGGCGTCGCCGAAGTCGCCCACGGCCTGGAAGGCGGCCACGGCCAGGGCCGCGCCTCGCTGTTCAGCGTCGACGCCAAGACCTTCCTGGCCACGCCGCACCTGCAGGACGAAGTGTTCGGCGCCGCCTCGCTGGTGGTCCGCGCCAAGGACCTGGCCGAGCTCACCGCCGTGATCTCGGCGCTGGAAGGCCAACTGACCATCGCCGTGCA
Organism: Caulobacter soli; assembly: GCF_011045195.1. Classification (GTDB taxonomy): domain Bacteria; phylum Pseudomonadota; class Alphaproteobacteria; order Caulobacterales; family Caulobacteraceae; genus Caulobacter; species Caulobacter soli. The sequence continues at coordinate 3,702,559 of NZ_CP049199.1, forward strand.
CATGGACGAGGCCGACACCGACCTCGCCCGCGCCCTGCTGCCGGCTCTGGAGCTGAAGGCTGGTCGCGTGCTGATCAACGGCTTCGGCACCGGCGTCGAGGTCGGCCACGCCATGGTCCACGGCGGCCCGTTCCCCTCGACCTCGGACAGCCGCTCGACCTCGGTCGGCTCGCTGGCCATCTTCCGCTTCCTGCGCCCGGTCTCGTACCAGAACCTGCCGGCGGCCCTGCTGCCGGTGGAACTGCAGGACGCCAATCCGCTGGGCATCGCCCGCCGCGTGGATGGCAAGGTTCAGTTGGCCTAAACGCCCGCAACGAACGGGGACAGGCGCATGCGCCTGTCCCCGACCCGTTAGCGCCCGTAGCCGCCGCCGCCCGGCGTCTCGATCACGATCGAATCCCCAGCCGCGACCTCGATTGCATCGGTCGCGCCCAGCGCCTGAACCGAGCCGTCTACCCGTTCGACCCGCGCTGAACCCAGCTTTCCTTCACCACCGCCCGCCAATCCGAACGGCGCCACGCGTCGCCGGTTTGACAACAGGGTCGCCGTCATCGGCTCGCGGAAGCCGATCTTCCGCACCACCCCGTCACCACCGTGATGCGCGCCCGCCCCGCCGGAGCCACGCCGGATCGAGAACGCCTCGACCAGCACGGGATAGCGGCTCTCCAGCACTTCCGGATCGGTCAGGCGGCTGTTGGTCATGTGGGTCTGGACCGCGTCGGCGCCGTCGAAGTTGGGCCCCGCCCCCGCGCCGCCGCAGATCGTCTCGTAATACTGCCGCCGCGCGTCGCCAAAGGTGAAGTTGTTCATCGTCCCCTGAGCCGCGGCCATCACGCCCAGCGCGCCGTAGAGGGCGTCGACCACCACCTGGCTGGTTTCGACATTGCCGGCCACCACCGCCGCCGGATAGCGCGGCCGCAGCATCGAGCCTTCGGGGATCACCAGCTCGACCGGCCGCAGGCAGCCGTCGTTCATCGGGATCTCGTCGTCGACCAGGGTGCGGAAGACGTAGAGCGCCGCCGCCCGACAGATCGAGGCCGGGGCGTTGAAATTGGTCGGGACCTGGTCGCTGGTGCCCGTGAAATCGACCCGTGCCTTGCGCGCCGCGCGGTCGACGGTGATCGCCACCTTCACCACCGAGCCGTCGTCCAGCTCATAAGCGAAGTCGCCGTCCGTCAGGGTCGCCAGAACCCGCCGCACGGCCTCCTCGGCGTTGTCCTGCACGTGGGCCATGTAGGCCTCGACCACGTCCTGGCCGAACTCGGCGACGAGACCTGTCAGCGACTCGGCTCCACGGGCGCAGGCCGCCACCTGGGCCTTGAGGTCGCCGATGTTCTGGTCGGGATTGCGGGCCGGCCACTTGCTCGAGGCCAGCAGGGCCCGGACCTCGGCCTCCAGGAACCGCCCGCCCTCGACAAGCAGGAAGTTCTCGATCAGCACCCCCTCCTCTTCGACCGTGCGGCTGCTGGGCGGCATCGAGCCTGGGGTGACGCCGCCGATGTCGCCCTGGTGACCGCGCGCGGCGACGTAGAAGGTCAGCACGCCGGCCGCGTCGAACACCGGCATGACCACGGTCACGTCCGGCAGGTGAGTGCCGCCGTTGTAGGGCGCGTTGAGCATGTAGACGTCGCCGGGCTTCAGCCCCCGGCCGTCATGCAGGCGATCGTCACGGATAGCCCGCACGCTGTCGCCCATCGAGCCCAGATGCACCGGCATGTGCGGGGCGTTGGCGATCAGGTTCCCGTCGCGGTTGAACAGGGCGCAGGAGAAGTCCAGCCGTTCCTTGATATTGACCGAATAGGCGGTGTTCTGCAGGGCGAAACCCATCTCCTCGGCCACGGCCATGAACAGGTTGTTGAACACCTCCAGCATCACCGGATCGGCCTTGGTCCCGGCCGCTTGGCGCGGGGCCAGGGGTACGACGCGGTCGATGATCAGGTTGCGGTGCAGGTCGACCGTCGCGCGCCAACCGGGTTCGATCACCGTGGTGCCGGTCGCCTCGCGCACGATGGCGGGGCCCGGCACCTCCCAGCCGATCGGCAGGGCGGCGCGGTCGAAGACCGGCGCGGCGTGCTCGGCCCCGGCCATGCGGACGGGCAGGGTCGCCAGCGACTCGGGAATGGTCTCCGCGCTCAAGCCCAGGTCCGGCGCCGCCCCGGCGTCGGCATGGCCAATGGCCTCCACGGCCAGCGCCTCGACCACCAAGGCCGAGGCCGGCGAGACGAAGCCGAAGCGGCGCTGATGCAGGGCCTCGAACCTCTCGCGCACCGCTCCCGCGTCGCCCAACGGCACGCGCAGCGGGGTGTCAGTCCCAGCATACTTGACCAACAGGCTCGCGACCGTCTCAACGCGGACCAGCGGCACATCCTGGGCCCACAATGCGGCCTCGGCTTCGCCCGCCAGCGCGGTGACCTGGACGGCGAGATCGGCGGCGGCGTCCGCCAGAGGCCGCTCGACAGTCGCCTCGCGCAAGGTGCGCAGGTCAGCCAGACCCATGCCGTAGGCGCTCAGCACCCCGGCGAACGGATGGATCATCACCTCGGTCATGCCCAGGGCGTCGGCCACCAGGCAGGCGTGCTGACCGCCCGCCCCGCCGAAACAGGCCAGGACGTACTTGGTGACGTCGTAGCCGCGCTGGATCGAGATCTGCCGCACCGCCTTGGCCATGTTCTCCACGGCGATGGTCACGAAACCTTCGGCGATCTCTTGCGGCGTCATCGCCTTGCCGGTGGCGGCCAGGATGTCGTCCGCCATCGCCTCGAAGCGCGCCACGACGATGTCGCGATCCAGGCGCTGGTCGGCGTTCGGGCCGAACACCGCCGGGAAGAAGTCCGGAGACAGTTTGCCGAGCATGACGTTGCAGTCGGTCACCGTCAGCGGCCCACCCCGTCGGTAGCAGGCCGGACCGGGATTGGCCCCGGCCGAGGCCGGTCCGACCCGGAACCGCGCGCCGTCGAACGAGCAGATCGAGCCGCCGCCGGCCGCCACGGTGTGGATGTTCATCATCGGCGCGCGCATCCGCACCCCGGCCACCACGGTCTCGTAGGCCCGCTCGTACTCGCCGGCGAAGTGGCAGACGTCGGTCGAGGTGCCGCCCATGTCGAAGCCGATCACCCGCTCGAACCCGGCCTGGGCGGCCGTCTTGGCCATGCCCACCACGCCGCCGGCCGGGCCGGACAGGATCGCGTCTTTGCCCCGGAAGGCGTGGGCGTCGGTCAGGCCGCCGTTGGACTGCATGAAGAGGAGTCGGGTCTTGCGCCCCAGAGCATTGGCGACCTTGTCGACATAGCGGCGCAGGATCGGCGACAGATAGGCGTCGACCACCGTGGTGTCGCCCCGCCCAACCAGCTTCATCAGCGGGCTGACCTCGTGACTGACCGACACCTGGGTGAAGCCGACCTCACGGGCGATCGCGGCCACTCGCGCCTCGTGGTCGGTGAAGCGGAAGCCGTGCAGCAGCACGATGGCCACGGCCCGCAAGCCCGCGTCGAAGGCGGCCTGCAGGTCGGCGCGCGCGGCGGCCTCATCCAGCGGACGCAAGACGGAGCCCTCGACGCTGATCCGCTCATCGATCTCGACCACCCGGGTGTAGAGCGCCTCTGGCTTGACGATGTTGCGGTCGAACAGCTTGGGCCGGGCCTGGTAGCCGATGCGCAGGGCGTCAGCGTGGCCATGAGTGATCGCCAGGACTGTGGACTCGCCGGCCCGTTCGAGCAGGGCGTTGGTGGCCACCGTGGTGCCCATCTTGACCGCGTCGATCGCGGCCTCGCCGTCGAGCAGGGCCCGCACGCCGGCCACGGCGGCGTCTTCGTATTGTTCGGGATTTTCGGAGAGCAGCTTGTGGGTCAGCAGGGCCCCGTCCGGACGTCGCGCGACGATGTCGGTGAACGTGCCGCCGCGGTCGATCCAGAACTCCCAGCCGCGCTGCGTCATCAAGGTCCCTTTCGTACAGGACCCTTGTGGCGCTGAGGCCCGCCCGCATCAAGGGCGGGCGGGCCTCGCTCACGTCAAAGCACGTGGAACAGGTACAGCAGCAGGATGATCGGCAGCGGGATGCCCAGCAGCCAGAGGAATGCGCCTTTCATGTCGTGCTCCTTAGACGTTGGTGGACACGACGCGGACGCGTCGGTGCCAAGCGGGGTGACGGGCGCCCAGGCGGCCGCCGGCGACGGCGCCGATCGCGCCCAGCAGCATGGTCGCCACGCCCCACCAGGCCAGGCTGGCGGTGACGTCGGCGGCCTGCTCGGCCGTCGCCTTGGCGTCGGCGGCGCTGATCTTGCCATCCGGACCGGAGGCGTCATCGGCCGCGGTCACGTAGGCGGTCGCCGCCGTATCGCCGCCATGCAGGACACCGCCGACGCTGCTGCCGATACCGGCGAAAGCCAGCACGAAGGCCACGCCCCAGACGGCCAGGCCTTGGAACAGGCCCTTGTGATGGTCCGGATACTTGGCGGCGCGGGCGGCGATGAAGGCGCCGACCTGCAGGGCCACGGCGCTGGAGAACGCCAGCCACAGACCGCCGCCGAGCGTGAGCGCCTTGGCGTCACCGCTGTCCATGGTCCAGGGGTTGGCGACCGTCGCGCCGATGGCCAGGCCCAGCATGTTGAGCAAGGCCCCCAGCGCGATGGCCACCACCACCCCCGCGATCACCGCGCCCCATGAGATCAGCGGGTGCGCGTAAACGTCTTCGTGAAATTCCGATGGTGATAGGTCACTCATCTTCCCGTCCTCCCAATTCAGATGCGGAAGAACGGGAAGAGAGCGGCTTCGGTTGCCTTAGCTCTTGAAGGCCTCGATCCCGGCCCAGACGCCCAGGCCCAGGAAGACCAGCGCCGCGCCCATGCGGACGTACTTCAGCGGCACGATCTTGGTCACCGCCTCGCCGAAATAGACCGCCGGCACGTTGGCGGCCATCATGCCCAGGGTCGTGCCGGCCGCGACCAGCAGTACGTTGTGGAAGCGCGCGCCCAGGGCCACCGTGGCGATCTGGGTCTTGTCCCCCATCTCGACCAGGAAGAAGGCGATGGTCGTGGTCAGGAACACGCCATAGCGTCCCTTACCGCCGGGCATGTCGTCGTCAGCCTTGTCGGGGATCAGGGCCCAGGCGGCCATGGCGATGAACGAGATGGCGATCGCCCAGCGGAACCAGGCGCCGTCCAGGAAGCGCGAAGCCTCCGAGCCGACCAGGGCGGCCAGGGCGTGGTTGGCCAGGGTGGCGACCAGGATGCCAAGGATGATCGGCACGGGCTTCTTGAAGCGGGTGGCCAGGATGATAGCCAGCAGCTGGGTCTTGTCGCCGATCTCGGCGATGGCCACCACGAGGGCCGATACGAGCATGGATTCCATTGGATAAAATACCGTCCGGGCCGAGCGCACGCCAATAGCATCGGAGACCCCGCCCAGCCCGGAACGGAAACCGACGCCATTGGTCTCGCCGCGGAAGCTGGTGGCTTCCTTCACCCGCGCCATGCCTCGAAAGGCAAGTGTGTTGACGACGGGCCCCGCTGATAGGCGCGGGCGGCTACTCCCCAAAGGTGCGCGGTCAGTACCGATGTTGCCGGGCGGGGTCAACCTCGGTGCGGCCTTAGATCGCGGCGGGAGGATCGAAGCGCATGACCTGGATCGACACGCGAACCTTGCCGCCCGTGAAGGCGCCGCCGGCCGCCGTGATCACCACCGGGGTGTCGGCATAGTAGGCCGTCGGGCCGATCACCCCGACATTGCTGGCGTTCTTGGCCACGCCCAGCAACGCGCCGAACTTGGCCGCGTCGCCCGAGACGCCGCAGCTGTAGGAGGTCGCGCCGGTGATCGCGACACTGGTGCGGGTCGAGACGCCCAGCACCACGGCGCGGTTGGGGATCGCCACCGTGGTGGCGACCGAGGCGCCCGACAGAGTCACCTCCTGCTCAAGGATCTCGAACCGAACCGTGGCGAGGAACGGCGAGCGAGCGGCCGTGAGGGCCTTGAAGGTCGAGGACAGCGGGGTCCAGTTGGCGCCGTCGTGGATCAGGGCCACACCCTCGTCGACGATCCAGGCCAGCCAGCCGGCCGACGGTGTCAGGGTCTCCCAGGCGCCGTCGATGTAGCGGGCCAGCAGGCCGGCGGCCTTGTCCAGCCACGCGGCGCCGGTCGCACCGCCGGGCAGGATGTGCATCGCTCCGTCGGCGGGCGACGCCGGCTGGGCGGCGATCGAACGGCTCTGGACCGCGAGCTGGACCAGGCCGTCCAGCCTGCCGAGGGCCTCGTTGACGGTAATGTGCTTCTGGGCCTGGCCGGCGGCTACGTAGGGCAGCGACAGGCGGGGCGTGGCGTCGTTGGACATGGGAGCTCCTGGAGGGTTTCAACGCCTCCAGTGTCGCCCCGCCGCGAGTCCCGGAGGACCGACGACCGTCTATCCCCCGCCCGTCCCCGCCTACTGGGCCGCGAAAGCCAGGCGATTACCCGAAGTCAGCGCCGTCTTGGCCGCCAACTCGGCCTTGGCGTCCTCGTACTGTTCCGCGAACTTGGCGATCAGTTCGCCGGCCGTCAGCACGGCGTCGATGGCCCCGACGCCCTGGCCAGAGCCCCAGATGTCGCGCCAGGCCTTGGCGTCCTGGTTGCCGCCCGAGCCGAAGTTCATGGCCGACGGATCACTGACCGGCAGGTTCTCCGGATCCAGCCCCGCCCGGACGATCGACTGGCGCAGATAGTTGCCGTGCACGCCGGTGAAGAGGTTGGAATAGACGATGTCGTTGGCCGAAGCCTCGACGATGGTGTCCTTGTAGCCCTGGGGTGCGTTGGCTTCAGCCGTGGCGATGAAGGCCGAGCCGATATAGGCCAGGTCCGCGCCCATGGCCTGGGCGGCCAGGATCGAACGGCCCGAGGCGATCGAGCCCGACAGCGCCACCGGCCCGTCGAACCACTGGCGAATCTCCTGGACCAGGGCGAACGGCGACAGCGTGCCGGCGTGGCCACCGGCGCCGGCCGCGACCGGGATCAAGCCGTCGGCGCCTTTCTCGATGGCCTTGTGGGCGTGCTTGTCGTTGATCACGTCGTGCAGGGTGACGCCACCGTAGCTGTGGATCGCGCCGTTCAGGTCCTCGCGCGCGCCCAGCGAGGTGATCACCACGGGCACCTTGTACTTCACGCAGAGGGCGACATCCTCCTCGAGCCGGTTGTTGCTCTTGTGGACGATCTGGTTGACCGCGAACGGCGCCGACGGCGCGTCGGGATTGGCCTTGTCGTAGGCCGCCAGCTCCTCGGTGATCCGGGCCAGCCACTCGTCCAGCTGAGATATCGGCCGGGCGTTAAGCGCTGGAAACGAACCCACGACGCCGGCTTTGCACTGGGCGATGACCAGATCGGGATTACTGATGATGAACAATGGAGACGCGATGACAGGCAGGCGCAGGCGGTCGCGCAGGATCGGCGGCAAGGCCATGAAGAACGTCTCCTTTGGTGCGACCGCTCTGGGCCGCTCATGTTAACAGCGTTAGCTTAAACGGTCGTTCGCACCCGGCGCAAGCGCTTGACCTACCATGAGGCTCGGGCGCAATTGCCGGCTAAAACAAGAAAATGCTGCAATGCAGGAGAGAGACGTCGTGACGCAGACGATCACGCCGCTGGCCCAGGATTTCGGTCCCCCGGACGCCTCCAAGTGGATGGCCCTGGTCGAAAAGACCCTGAAGGGCCAGGCGTTCGACGACGCGCTCGTCACCAAGACCCCCGACGGAATCGCCATCAAGCCGCTGTACATGGCCGCCGACGGCGTGGTCGTGGCGCGCGACCTGCGAGCCCGTGACGCCGATCGCCCCTGGGACCTGCGCATGCGCTCCGCCCATCCCGATCCCCGCCAGACCGCCGCCGAGATCATGAAGGACCTGGAGGGCGGCGCGGCCTCGGTGCTGCTGGCCATCGACCCCACCGGCGCGAACGGCGTCGCCGTCGGCTCGGCCCAGGACCTGGCCCAGGCCTTGAACGGCGTGATGCTGGACCTGGCGCCCGTCGCCCTGGACGCCGGTTTCCTGGGCCCCAGGGCCGCCGACTGGCTGGGCGCCCTGGCCAAGTCCGCGCCCAATGCGCCGCTAGCCTTCCACATGGACCCGCTGACCGCCTTCGCCCAGACCGGCGCCAGCCCCGGACCGATCGAGGGCCACCTGATCTCGGCGGCGATGGTCGGCACGCGACTGGCCCAGACCTACGCCAAGGCCAGCCTGTTCCTGGCTACCGGCCGCGCCGCGCATGAGGCCGGCGGCTCCAATACCGAGGAGCTGGCCGTGATGGCCGCCTGCGCCCTGGCCTACGCCAAGGCCCTGGTCCGCGCGGGCCTGCCGATGGACGAAGCCTTCTCGCGCATCACCCTGGGCGTTAGCCTCGACGCCGAATATTTCACGGGCGTGGCCAAGGTCCGCGCCGCTCGGGCCGTGTGGGCGCGGATCACCGACGCTTGCGGCGTCTCGGTCCCGGCCGTGATCGAGGCCCGAACCTCTCATCGCATGCTGACCCGGGCCGATGCCTGGACCAACCTGCTGCGGCTGACCAGCGCGGGCTTCGCCGGCGCCGTCGGCGGCGCCGACGCCATCGTGCTGGGGGCCTTCACCGACGCCATCGGCCTGCCCACCGCCTTTGGTCGCCGCCAGTCGCGCAACACCCAGCTGGTGCTGATGGAAGAGAGCAATCTGGGCCGAGTCGCCGATCCGGCCGGCGGGTCCTGGTACCTGGACAGCCTGACCGACCAGCTGGCCCGCGCCGCCTGGGGCGGCTTCCAGGCCATCGAGGCGGCCGGCGGGATCATCAAGGCGCTGGAAAGCGGCCTGGTCTCCGACATCGTCGGCGCCACCCGCGCGGCGCAGGAAGCCGCATACGCCGACAAGACCCGCAAGATCCTGGGCGTCACCGTCTTCCCCAACGCCGACGACAAGCCGATCGAGGTGGCGACGCCCGTCGTCGCCGAGTTCGCCGTCGATCCGCCCAGCGACCGCGTGCCGGGGCCCGACTCGCACTGCCCAGCCCTGACCCCTATCCGTTTCGCCGCCGCCTTCGAGGGGGCCCCAATGGGAGAACGCGCATGAGCAAGTTCCCCGACTTCAAGGACATCGCGTTCGAAGCCGCCGCCACCGTCGCCGCGCCGGAAGGCGCGGTGTGGTCCACGCCCGAAGGCGTCGACGTCGCCCCGGCCTTCACCGCCGACGACACCGCGCAGCTCGACTTCACCGACGGCTATCCCGGCCTCGCGCCTTATCTGCGCGGCCCCTATCCGACCATGTACGTGACCAATCCGTGGACGGTGCGGCAGTACGCAGGCTTCTCGACCGCCGAGGACTCCAACGCCTTCTACCGCCGCAACCTCGCGGCCGGTCAGATGGGCCTGTCGGTGGCCTTCGACCTGGCCACTCACCGGGGCTACGACAGCGACCACGAGCGGGTGAAGGGCGACGTCGGCATGGCCGGCGTGGCCATCGACTCGATCCTCGACATGCGCACCCTGTTCAGCGGCATCCCGCTCGACAAGATGAGCGTGTCGATGACCATGAACGGCGCGGTGCTGCCGATCCTGGCGCTCTACATCGTCGCCGCCGAGGAACAGGGCGTCACGCCCGACAAGCTGTCGGGGACCATCCAGAACGACATTCTCAAGGAGTTCATGGTCCGCAACACCTACATCTATCCGCCCGGTCCCTCGATGCGGATCATCGCGGACATCTTCTCGTTCACCGCCCAGAAGATGCCGAAGTTCAACTCGATCTCGATCAGCGGCTACCACATGCAGGAGGCCGGGGCCTCGGCCGACCTGGAACTGGCCTACACCCTGGCCGACGGCATCGAATATGGCCGGGCCGGCGTCGCGGCGGGCATGAGCATCGACGTCTTCGCCCCGCGTCTGTCGTTCTTCTGGGCGATCGGCATGAACTACTTCATGGAAGTGGCCAAGATGCGCGCCGCCCGCCTGCTGTGGGCCCGGCTGATGAAGCGCGAGTTCGATCCCAAGGACGACCGCAGCCTCTCCCTGCGCACCCACAGCCAGACTTCGGGCTGGTCGCTGGCGGCGCAGGACGTGTTCAACAACGTCTCGCGCACCTGTGTCGAGGCCATGGCGGCCGTCAACGGCCAGACCCAGAGCCTGCACACCAACGCCTTGGACGAGGCCCTGGCCCTGCCCACCGACTTCTCGGCCCGGATCGCCCGCAACACCCAGCTGTTCCTGCAGATGGAAAGCGGCACCACCCGCGTCGCCGATCCGTGGGGCGGTTCCTACTATGTCGAGCGCCTGACCCACGACCTGGCGGTCAAGGCCCTGGCCCACATCGAGGAGGTCGAGGCGGCCGGCGGCATGGCCAAGGCCATCGAGCAGGGCATCCCCAAGCTGCGCATCGAGGAAGCCGCCGCCAAGACCCAGGCCCGCATCGACGCCAATCGCCAGAGCGTGGTCGGCGTCAACCGCTACAAGCCCGAGGTCGTCGACGAGATCCCGATGCTGAAGGTCGACAATTCGTCGGTCCGCACCCAGCAGCTGGAAAAGCTGGCGCGCCTGAAGGCCGAGCGCGATCCGGCCCAGACGGCCGCGGCGCTGAAGGCCCTGGAGGACGGCGCGCGCGGCGACGGCAACCTGCTGGCCCTGGCCGTCGACGCCGCCCGCGCCAAGGCCACGGTCGGCGAGATCAGCCTGGCCATGGAGAACGTCTTCGGCCGCCACCGCGCCACGATCCAGTCGATCCAGGGGGTCTACATGAAGGAAGCCGGCAACGACCCCGCCGCCGCCCGGGCCAAGGCCATGGTCGAGGCCTTCGAGCAAGCCGACGGCCGCCGTCCCCGCATCCTGGTCGCCAAGATGGGCCAGGACGGCCACGACCGGGGCCAGAAGGTGATCGCCACCGCCTTCGCCGACCTGGGCTTCGACGTCGACATCGGTCCGCTGTTCCAGACCCCGGCCGAGGCCGCCAAGCAGGCGGTCGAGAACGACGTCCACATCGTCGGCGCCAGCTCCCTGGCGGCCGGTCACCTGACGTTGGCTCCTGAACTCAAGGCCGAGCTGGCCAAGCAGGGGCGCGGCGACATCATGATGGTGGTCGGCGGCGTGATCCCGCCCCAGGACTTCCAGGCCCTGCGCGACGCCGGCGCCGCCGCCATCTTCCCGCCCGGCACGGTGATCGCCGAAGCGGTGATCGAGCTGCTGGAAAAGCTGAACAAGCAACTGGGCTACACCCAGGGCGAAGCGGCGTAGTCCGTCGGAGCGGCCCGAGCCGCCCCGACGGACATGCGCGCTACGCGATGACGGTGAAGTTGTAGCTACCCACCGCCAGGCCGTTCACCAGGACCGTCAGCACCGCCGGACCCAGGATCGGATCACCGCCCCAATAGGGCACGCCGAACGGCGTCGTCACGCTGCCGGCGTAGGGGCTGGGGAAAGCGAACCGCTGGCTCTGGCCGACCAGCGGCGAGCCCGGCTTGAACGACACGATGAACTCCAGCGTGCTGATCGGTGAGCTGTTGCTCAGATGCAGCCAGTAGAGGTTGTTGGCCGCGGTCGTGCTCTGCTTGACCTGATTGACCGCCCCGCCGGAAGCCGTCTGCGAGATATAGACCGACGAGGCCGCGGCCGTGACGTGCGCGGCCAGGGCCTTGGGCTCGGGATGAGCGAGGCCGTTGATATGACTGATGCTCGACATGGTCATTTCCCTTGATTGAGTTTTCCAAAAACACACGCAATACGAGTATTAGCGCGCCGCGCCGCCCAGGAGTCGATCGACACTTTCTGGTGGAGCTGTGATGTTTACTATACCTTTGAGGGTGTTCGTATGCGTGTGCGCCGAAGAGGTGAGTCCAGATCGAGGCGTATTGCGGGTGAGGACATGAGGGGCTCCGAAGCCATCCAATACCCAGCATCCCGGCGAAGGCCGGGACCCAAGCTGACTCTCCAGCAGGGGCTGTGCGGTTCGATCGGCTGTGACCTTTCCCGACGCTCGGCTTGGATCCCGGCCTTCGCCGGGATGTTGGATTTAAGGGGGAGATGGCGCGCGTCGGCGCGCTTCCGCCGGAATGACCCGGCGGGTTGGGGAGGCGGCGGAACGTCCGGGGCGCGCCCGGTGTAGAATTTTTGCAGAAGACCGTTTCGACACGTCACGGGTGCTCCGCGCGGCGCGTTTTCCAGAAGCCTTGGGATCGCGGATTTTTAACCCGCTCCGATGGAGGCCCCCGGCGGGCGGAGGGGCGACGTACCACGTCCGGACCGCATGGGCGATTTCAGCCCATGCCTGCCGCGTTTCACCGTTCGGTTCCGCGAGGGTGTTCCCGCCGTCCCGGTCCGGACCGCCCGAGGCCCCATCCAGGACCCCCACGTTCCGCGGACCGACCCGATGGGCCCGCGCAACCGGCCGACGGACGCTTCCCGCTCGACCGCCCCCGCCGCACGTCGAGGTCGCCGGCCGGACGTCCTCCCCTGCGACAGGGCGAGGACTAGGATGCGGGGGTTTTGAGCGCCGAGGACAAGATTGGGTCGAGAAAGTTTAGAGTGCTGATTGTATTGGGTTCTGATCCGAATGAGCCAAGGATAGACCGAGCTCCGTCCCCCTTTTTGATCCCTCTCCCATGGGGAGAGGGTTCAAAAAAGCCGCTTAGGAACACGACAAACCTGCACTGAAACCCAACACGGCGCGCGCCATCGATTGCACGCCGGCCACGCCTGATGCGGATCGCCACCCACCGCATCGGGACCCGCCATGCTTCGCCCCAGCTCCAAGCAAACCACGCTTCCGCGAGCGTTCCGCGCGATCGTCTTCGCCTTCGTGTTTCCACCGTTCGTCTTCACGCTCATCCCAGGCGCCACGAACGGCTGGACCACGCTCACGCAGGCGCCGGGGACGTTTTTCATGCTGGTTGTCGTCAGCGTACTTTTCGGGTGGCCGCCCGTCATATTCGGCGGCCTGGCCTGGATGCTGCTGCAGCGCCTGGGACGACACCATGTCTGGTGCGCGATGCTGGTCGGCGCGGCCGCCGGAGGCCTGTTAGGCGAATTCCTGGCCTGGATCAGCGATGATCGCGCCGGCGACCCAGCGATGTTCATTCTGGCGGTCGTAGGCGCGGCGACCGGCCTGGGCGTCTGGGTGGTCGCCTATGGCGGACGGGAGCGCCCGCCCGTTGTCACCCGCCCGCCCCTGGCGCTCTAGCGCCGGGTCTTCTTCACCTTGCGTTTCTTGCGCGTCTTGGCGTCGATTTCGTCGGGCAAGCCGTGCTTGGACTCAATGTCCTTCTGCAGCGCCTTGGCGGCCATCAGGTGGCCGGGGAACAGGGTGTCGACGGCCCAGCCGGCGACCGGGATGGCGTCGGTGGCGGTGTCCATCGCCACATAGGCCAGCATCCGCGCCAGGGTCGCCGCCGAGGCTCCGGCCGACATGGCGTGGAACAGCAGCAGCCCGCCCGCGCCCAGGCTGTAGACCGGCCCCGCGACCGGCACCCAGGCCAGCACGCCGTCCAGGCCGATGCCGAACGGGCCGATGCCGATCAGCCGGTCGGAAAGCCGCTTGATGGTCTCGGCGTGACGCCAGGCCTGGTGCGCCTTGTGACGCTGGCTGGCGGGCCCTTCGTCGATGATGTAGCCCTCGACGGTCTGTGCGGTGCGTTCGGTCATGTCAGGCTCAACGCGCCCCCGCCCAGTTGGTTGTCAGCACATAAAATCAGCCGAGGAAGACCACCCGGCGCTTTTCCTTGCCGGCCCGGATCCGTTCCAGCAGGTCGCGGTACTCGGCCGTGCCCTGGACGTCCTTGCGCGTGCCCTCGAAATAGATCGTGTCATCCATGTGGTTGGTCAGCATGTCGGCCGACCACTTGTGGCCGGTGAACAGCATGTCGGCCACCTTGCCCACGCCCGGCACGGCGCCGGCTACCGTGTCGACCAGGATGATGGCCATGATCTGCACGACGATCATCGGCGCCGAGCGCGCGCGGACGGCGTCCCAGACGATCAGCCCGCCGGCCCCCAGGCTGTAGAGCTCGCCCGCGCCCGGGATCCAGGTGAGCAGGCCGTCCAGGCCGATGCCCAGCGGGCCCACGCCGACCACGTTGTCCGACAGCTTCTTCACCCGCGCCACGTTGTTGCGGATGTTGTGCAGGTCGAGATGCGATTTGGCGAAGATCACCCGGCGGCCCCCAGCAGCGGTACGGGCCGCAATCTGCCTTAACCATGGGCCCGCCGGAAGTGGCCATGGCGTAGTTTCGCGTACTGGGCGAAAGCGATCGGCAAATCGCTCGCGCTCGGAGGGAGCCCCTCGCGAAGACGACCGTTTGTGCTTAAGTTAACGGCGAGCGCCAATGTGGCGACGGCCGGCGCGGCTGACGAGGACCTGTCGATGCTGATCTCGACCACCCCCTTCATCGAGGGACGGCCGGTCCAGGACTACAAGGGCGCGATCTACGCCCAGTCGATCCTTGGCGCGAACGTGGTGCTGGACCTGATGGCCGCGATCCGCGACTTCATCGGCGGCCATTCCAAGTCCTACGAACGGGTTCTGGCCCGGGCCCGCGAGGACGCCATGAAGAACCTGGTCAAGGAAGCCGAGAAGCTGGGCGCGAACGCGGTCATCGCCGTCGACCTCGACTACAACACCGTCGGCCCGCACGGCTCGATGATGATGGTTTCGGTTTCCGGGACCGCGGTCGTCCTCTAAGCGGGACGGGTGAATTCACCGATCGACATCACCGACCTCGAGACGCGCCTGGTCGCCGGCGACCGCGCCGCCCTGGCCCGCGCCATCACCCTGGTCGAGAGCCGCCGCCGCGATCACCAGATGGCCGCCCGAGCCCTGCTGGAACGCCTGATGCCGCGCACCGGCGGGGCTCAGCGGATCGGGATCACCGGCGTGCCGGGCGCCGGCAAGTCGACCACCATCGAGGCCTTCGGCACGATGCTGACCGCCGCCGGCCATCGCGTCGCGGTGCTGGCGGTGGATCCCTCGTCGGGCCGCCACGGCGGTTCGATCCTGGGCGACAAGACCCGCATGGAGCGGCTCAGCGTCGATCCCAACGCCTATATCCGCCCCTCGCCGTCCGGCGGGGTGCTGGGCGGGGTGGCGCGCAAAACCCGCGAAGCCATGCTGCTGTGCGAGGCGGCCGGCTTCGACGTGATCATCGTCGAGACCGTGGGGGTGGGCCAGTCCGAGACGGTGGTGTCGGACATGGTCGACATCTTCCTGGCCCTGCTGATCCCCGGCGGCGGCGACGAGCTGCAGGGCATCAAGAAGGGCCTGATCGAGCTGGCCGACCTGCTGGTGATCAACAAGGCCGACGCCGATCCGGCCAAGGCCGAGCGCTCGGCCCGCGACTACCGCAACGCCCTGCACATCCTGACGCCGGCCTCGCGCGACTGGACGCCGCCGGTGCTGACCGCCTCGGGCCTGACGGGCGGCGGGCTGGACGTGCTGTGGACCCAGATCCGGCGTCACCGCGAGATCATGACCGCCAATGGCGACCGCGCCAAACGGCGCGCCGACCAGGACAGCCGCTGGATGTGGGCCATGGTCCAGGACCGCCTGGCCCAGGCCTTTCGCGAGGCGCCGGCCGTGGCGGCCTTGACCGCGGATGTGGAGCGGGCGGTGCGAGCCGGAGCGTTGCCGGCGTCAGCGGCGGCGGACCGGCTGCTGGCGGCGTTCGGACTGGAGTGAACCGCACAAATAAATCCGCTCATCCCGGCGAATGCCGGGACCCAGATCCCATAGCGGTGCGGATGACTGGATAAGCTCAGCGCTTTTGGCGTCAGCCTCAAAGCCATTCCATCTGGGTCCCGGCATTCGCCGGGATGAGCGGATCAGAATACTAGACGCCCGTCGCCAGCCGCTTGGCCTGGGCCACCCAGGCGTCGCGCTCGGCGCGGCCCTTGAGACCGAGCTTGGCGTCGAAATCGGCCAGCTCGTCCGCGCCCCAGGCGGCGATCTGCTCGAAGCGCGTGACGCCCAGATCGGCCAGGGAGGCGGCCAGCTTGGGACCGATGCCGACGACCACGGTCAGGTCGTCGGCGGCCGACTTGGCCTGTTCGACGGCGGCTTCGACCACCGGTTCGGCCACGGCCTTGAGGGTTTCAGCCGTCTCGGTCGCCACGGTTTCGGCGGTGTCGAGGGTTTCCTGGACGGCCTCGGCGACGGTCTCGGTCACGGCGGTCGCGGCGACGGTGACCGGCTCGGGCGTCTCCAACGCGACCGGCGCGAGAACAGGCGCTTCGGTGACGGGATCGATCGGCGCTTCGACGACCGGCTCCGGCGCGAGTTCGACGGGCTCGGGCGTCGGGAGGGCCTTGGCCAGGGCCGGCGCCATCAGCGCCTCGACATTGACGGCCTCGCGCCAGCGCGCCGACCACCACCACCAGGCCGCCCCGGCGACGGCCGCGCCGCCGAACATCAGCCACAGCGGCGAGGCCGCGCCGGCCATCAGGTGGGGGCCTTTCTCGAGATCGATCTTGGGTGTTTCGGGCAGGAACGACTGGGTCATGAGGCCGAGCTCCAACAACCGTTTTGTTGCGATGCAGCATAACACGGTTTTCGGCTTCGCACGCGCGAATTGTTGACGCTAGGTCAAGCTAGCCCGACAGCGCCCAGAGCCAGACCTGCGGCGATCATCGCCCCCACCACCGCCAGGATCGGCGCGCGCACGGCGAAGACCAGGCCGCACGCCAGGGCCACCAAGCCGACCGCCGACAGGTTGACGCTGGCGAGGTCGGGCAGCTCGGCCCGCAGTGGCCCCCAGGCCCGGACGCTTCCGACCCGGAACAGCAGATGGACCGCGAACCACACGGCCAGATTGGCGATCACCCCGACGGCGGCGGCCGACACCAGGGCCAGGGCGCGGGCGGGACGCGGGCGAGAGCGCAGGCGCTCGAAGAACGGCCCGCCGGCGAAGATCCACAGGAACGACGGGGCGAAGGTGGTCCAGGCGGCCATCAGTCCCCCGGCCAGGCCCGCGATCCAGGCCCACTCCGCCGGGGCGTTCTGGTAGGCGCCGACGAAGCCGACGAAGACCAGAACCAGCACCAGCGGCCCCGGCGTGGTCTCGGCCAGGCCCAGGCCGTCCAGCATCTGGCCCGGCGCCAGCCAGCCGAACGCGCCGGCCGCCTGGCCGACATAGGCCAGGGCCGCGTAGGCGCCACCGAAGCTGACCACCGCCAGCACGCTGAACACGCCGCCCATCCGGGCCAGGGTCGATCCCGGCGCGAAGGCCAGGACCAGCAGCACCGGCGCCAGCCACACGGCGAGACACACCAGGGCCGTGCGCCAGGCGGGCCGCTGAACCGTTTCGGCCGGCACGACCGCGCCGCCGCCCAGCGCCCACCCGACCGCGCCGGCCGCCAGGATGATCAGGGGGAACGGCAGCACGGTGAAGGTCAGGGCCGCGAACGCGAGGCCCGCCGCCCACCAGCCCGCCACGCCCTTGATCGCCCGGCCGCCCATGCGGATCAGGGCCTGCAGCACCAGGGCGACCACCGCCGCCTTCAGCCCCAGCAGGGCCGGCCCCGCCCAGGCTGATCGCCCATGCACGACGTACAAGGCGGAAAGACCCAGCATCACCAGCAAGCCGGGCAAGACGAACAGCAGCCCCGCCGCGATCCCGCCGCGCACGCCATGCAGCCGCCAGCCCAGCCAGGTGGCCAATTGCTGGGCCTCCGGCCCCGGCAGCAGCATGCAGAAGCTCAGGGCGTGGGCGAACCGCGCCGCGTCGATCCAGGCGCGCTTCTCGACCACCTCCCGGTGCAGCAGGGCGATCTGGCCGGCGGGACCGCCAAAGCCCAGGCACCCGACCTTGAGCCAGACCCAGAACGCTTCCCGAAAGCTGGGGCTGGCCTGTGTGGTCACGCGCGCCAGATCCGCGCCTTGGCCCCGGCGTCGCCGAGATTGTCGGCCAGCCAGGTCGTGATCTCGGCGATCGCGCCCTCGGTCGACTTCGGCGCCCCGACCATGACCATAGCGCAGCCGTTCATCTTCATCGGATCCGTCAGCGGGCGAAGGCGCAGCTCGGCAGCTAGCGCATCGTTCGTGACGGTTTCCATCGCTCGCATGAAGGCGTCGAAGGTTTCCAGGTCCTTCAGCGGCATCCAGGCGGCGATCACCGCGTCCTTGTCCTTGGCCAGCACGGCCTTGGTCGCGGCGACGGTCTGGGCGTAGTCGTCGCTGCGCTCGAACGGCGGGTCGATCAGCACGAAGGTGCGCCCGCCCTTCCCCGCCCGGGCGACGGCCGTGGCGTAGCCGTCGTCCTTGACCGCCTGGGCGAAGGCGTAGGGCGCCAGGGTGCGACGCAGGCTGTCGAAATCGTCGGGTCGCAGCTCGCAGGCGGTATAGCGGTCGGTCTTGCGAAGGGCGCCGGCCACCAGCAGCGGCGAGCCCGGATAGAGCGAGCCCTGCCCCCTACCGTTCAACGCCTTCGCCGCCGCGACCAGGGGCGCGAACACCGCCGGCACGTCGTCCATGGCCAGCAGCCGCCCGATCCCCGCCGCAGCCTCGCCCGACCGAAGGGCCATGTCGCCGCCTAGGTCGTAGGCTCCGGCGCCGCCGTGGGTGTCGATCACCGACAGCGGCGTTTCCTCGGCGGTCAGGGCCTTCAGCAGGGCCAGCACGATCGCGTGCTTCTGCAGGTCGGCGAAATTGCCGGCGTGGAAGGCGTGTCGGTAATTCATGTCTGGCGCGTCGCTCCCGGAACCGGCGCTCCGTCTATCACGTTGCCAAAACAATAGGTTGGGAGCGTTCCAGTGGCTGGGCATTTTTCGAAGGGCGACAAGGTCAGTTGGACCTGGGGGGCGCATACCGCCCACGGCCATGTGGCCGAACGCTTCGAGCGCCGCGTCCAGCGCACGATCAAGGGCGAACGGATCGTCCGCAACGGCTCCAAGGGCGAACCGGCTTATCTGGTCGCCCAGGACGACGGCGGCCGAGCGCTGAAATCGCAGTCCGAACTCCACGCCCAGGGCGGAACGTGACCATGGCCCGCGACACGCTGGAAACCACACCCGCCGAACGCACCCTGCTGGCCTATGTCAACGACCAGGAACAGGGCATCCGCAGGATTACGCGCGGCAAGACCTTCTCCTACGTCGACGAGGACGGCCGTCCCGTGAGGGACGAGGCCACCCTGGCGCGGATCAAGGCCCTGGCCATCCCTCCGGCCTGGACCAGCGTCTGGATCTGCCCCGACCCCAACGGCCACATCCAGGCGATCGGCCGCGACCAGAAGAACCGCAAGCAGTATCGCTATCACACCGAATGGCGAGCCGACCGCGATGCGCGCAAGTACGACCGCATGTCCGCCTTCGGTCGCGCCTTGCCCAAGCTGCGCAAGCGCCTGGCCGTCGACCTGGCGCGCCGGGGCCTGCCCCGCGAGAAGGTGCTGGCGGCCGTGGTCAGCCTGCTGGAGCTGACCCTGATCCGCGTCGGCAACGACGAATACGCCAAGACCAACAAGAGCTTCGGCCTGACCACCATGCGCAAGCGCCACCTGAAGCTGGCCAGCGGCGGGGCGGTGTTCGAGTTCGTCGGCAAGAGCGGCAAGAAGCACCGCACCGGCTTTCGCGACCGCCGCCTGGCGCGGATCGTCGCCGCCTGTCAGGAGCTGCGCGGCCAGCGCCTGTTCCAGTATCTGGACGACGAGGGCCAGCGGCGCGCCATCGAGAGCAGCGACGTCAACGACTACATCCGCGCGGCCTGCGGCGACGACTTCTCGGCCAAGGACTTCCGCACCTGGTACGGCTCGTTGGCGGCTCTCGAAGCCCTGAGCCTCAGTCCCAAGCCGGCGACCCAGACCGAGGCCAAGCGTACGCTCAACACCTGCGTGAAGGCCGTGGCCGGCCTGCTGGGCAACACCCCCGCCGTCTGCCGCGCGGCCTATATTCACCCCAAGGTGCTGGAGGCGTTCGAGGCCAGCCAGCTTCCCAAGCGCCGCGCCGCCTCGCCGAGGGCGCGCGAGCTGGCCCTGCTGAGGCTGGTGGCGGCTTAAGCTTGCGAGCGCCGCGCCCGCGAGCCAAGCTCGGCCGCGGTTCGCAGGGGTTCGATAGTGTTTGCTCGACGTTTCATGTTCTGGACCGGCGCCGCCGCCTTGATCGCCACGTCGGCCACGGCCGCGCCTCGCGCTTGTCCGACTTCGACCGCCCTGGCGCGACTGGTCGCCGCCTCCCCTGTCATCGTCGAGGCGCGTATGGCCCTGTCGCCCACCGCCCTGGCGAAGGCGGTCGCGGATCGCGATTACGTCGCCGCGCCCCTGGCGGAAGCCACCGCCCTGAAGGGCTCCAGACCCGCCAGCGTGCAGGTCTATCCGGCGGACGTCCCCTATGCCCCACCGGTCGACGCCCTGCGCAAGGCCATTGACGCCCGGGCGTTGCTCTTCCTGACCCAAAGCGGGATACCGCCCAAGGCCTATTTCGCCGGCCGTTCGCCACGGGCTCTGGTTCAAGCCACACGCAAGGCCGAGGCGGACGTCCGGGCCGAGATCGCGCGTCAGACCATCGCGCCGAACGCACGCCCCATTCCCAGCCCGCACGACGCTGAAGTCCGCCGGCTGATCGCCGAACTGGGCGCTCTGCAGGGGCGCGCGAAGGCGAGCGCGCGCCAGCGGGCGATCTTCACCCGGCTGGAAGGGCTCGGCCCCGCCGCCGTTCCCGCCATCGTCGCTCACATGGATGACCACCGCCCGCTGGTCGAACCGACGATCGCCCTGGCCAATCACGGTCAGGACGCCTTCGAGGGACAGCGCCACTACGGACCTAGCCAGGTCGTCGACGCCCTCGCCGCGATCCTCGAACAGATCACGGGCGAAAGCTTCGGCGACATCGACAACGGCGGAACCGAGGCGCAACGCCGCGAGGTTGTGAAAGGATGGCGGACTTACGTGGCTGACCTAGATTGCCCTCGAGCGTAACAGACAAAACATTATCGTTTGACAGAAAGAAATTTCCGAACGAGCTTGGCGTCACTGGAGGACGCCATGACCGTCGTCGTCAAACTGAAGCCTCGCGCCGAGACCCTGACGGCGCCCGAGACCCCGGCCCAGCGGCGCGTGCGCCTGGGCAGTCGCGCCCTGGCCTGGCTGTTCACGGGCCTGCTGGCCCTGTCGTGCGCGATCCTGGCCACGGCCATGGTGACCATGATCTTCTACAAGGGCGAACTGGTTCGGATCGGGCCGGACAATTGCTATATCGGCGAGGGCCCGCCCAACTCGGTGGCCTTTGGGTCGCTGCCCCTGCCCCACCGGCTGATCTACGGCCTGGTCGGGATCGTGCGGGCGACGCCGATCATCATGCTGTTCTGGAGCCTGCGGTCGCTGTTCAGCCTCTACGCCACGGGCCGCGTCTTCACGCCCGAGAATGGCCGGAGCTTCAGCCGGGTCGGCGGCTGGCTGTGCGCCTACGCTCTCTCGCCATTCGTCTGCCACCTGTTCCTGGGCGCCACGGGCTACGAGATCGACAAGAACTGGGCGCACATGGCCAGCCTCCAGGCCTTCGTGCTGGGACTGCTGGTCTTCGTGATCGGCCAGGTCATGCAGGTGGGGCGCGAGATCGAGGAAGATCGCGAGGCGTTCGTCTGATGCCGATCATCCTGCGTCTCGACGTGATGCTGGCCCGACGCAAGGTGCGCTCCAACGTGCTGGCCCGCGCCATCGGCATCACCGAAGCCAATCTGTCGCTGCTGAAGTCCGGCAAGGTGAAGGGCATGAAGTTCGACACCCTGGAGGCGATCTGCGCCTACCTCGACTGTCAGCCCGGCGACATCCTGGAATACGCGCCGGAAGAGACTCCCCAAGAAAGAGCGGGCGACCGTGACACCGACGAGCTGAAACGCGCCGGCTGACCGGCGCCCCAACCCCGGAGACCATCATGAGACTGTTCTCAACGCCCGTCGCGGCGATCGCGGCCGGCTGCCTGCTGCTCGGCGCGGCGCCCGCCCTGGCGGCCCAGACCTTCGCCCCAGCGGACGGCGGCAAGCTCGCCTACGAGACTTGCGGCTCGGGCCCCGAGGCTATCGTCCTGCTGCACGACGGCATCCTGGACTCCTCGGCCTTCGACGCGGCCTGGCCCAGGCTCTGCGCTCGGTTCAAGGTCGTGCGCTACGACCGCCGGGGCTATGGAAACTCGCCGGCCGCCACCGCGCCCTATGACGCCGTCGCCGACCTAAGCGCAGTGATGAAGGCGGCGGGCGTGTCGCGCGCCGCCCTGGTCGGCTCGTCGTCGGGCGGCGGCGTGGCGGTCAACTTCGCCCTGGCCCATCCCGAGGCGGTGGACCGGCTGGTGCTGGTCGGGGCGGCGGTGAACGGCTTCAAGCCCACCGAGCACTTCATCAAGCGCACCATGACCCTGGTGACCCTGATGTCTCAGGGCCGCATCGCCGACGCCGCCAGGGATCCGTACATCCTGACGCCGGCCGCCGACGCCCAGCGCGCCTTCGTCGTCGCCGACCTCACCGCCCATCCCGGCAATATGGGCGCGGCCCGGATGATCAAGGACGGCCCCGAGGTCATGGGTCGCCTGGGCGAGATCAAGGTCCCGACCCTGATCATCACCGGCGAGATCGACATCCCCGACGTCCACGCCCACGCCGGCGCCCTGGAAACGCTGATCCCCGGGGCGAAGCGGATCGTCATGACCGGCGGCGGCCACTTCATCTATCTGGAACGGCCGGAGGCGTTCGCCGATACCGTCGGGGCCTTCGTCGACCGTCCCTAATGCTTTGGGGCCGCCCCCGAAGCCCGGCGAGCGTTGACGAGATCCTGAACCCGAGTCCAGCCTCTGTTGCTGGCGATAATGTCGATCGAGCCGCCGCTCTGCCCGGGTTCTATCCCTTCGTGCGTAACATCGACGTCGGCGCCGGCCTCGATCAGCGCGATGGCCGCGTCCTCCTGGTCGACCATCAGAAGTGGCGACACGCCGTCGGCGTCGCGCGCATCGGGATCGGCGCCGTGGCGCAACAGCAGCCTGACCACATCGGCACGGGAAGCCACATGCAGCAGGGTCTTACCGTCAGCGGCGCGAGCATTCACAGGCAGGCCGTGCTTCAGCAGCAGGGCGGCGGTCGCCAGTGGATCGGCTTTCCAGGACGCACCGTCGCGGCAGCGCAGGACATCGACCGTCATGGCCCCGGGCCGGAGCGCCACGCCCTCGTTGAAAACAGCCTGAACGACCTCGGGCTGGCAGGACTTGGCGGCAGCCCGCAGCGTGGCCTGTGGAACATCCGGTCCGGCCGACTTCCAGGCCCCCGCCTCGACAAGCACCCGCATCACCTCGGCCTTGCCATTATACGCCGCGACCTCCACCGGGGTGCTCAGATGGTAGATCGGGTCCTCACGGACGGCGGCGACCGGAAAGCCGCCGTCGATCAACGCCCGCATGGCGGCCACATCGAAATACTGGGCGACTTCGAAGACCAGGCGCTGGCCGCCGATTGAACGGGGATCCAGTCCCTCCTCACCAAAGACCTCGATGGTTTCCGGCCCGGCGCGAATCCAGCGCTCCGCCGGCGTCAAGTCGTGGATCGCGGTCATCAGCTCACCCAACTCGGCGGGCGCATCGTTGCTCGACATGGGATTCCAGGCCGACACGACGCAATGCTCAAATCCGCCCCCTCGCAGACACAAGGTCTGCTTGTCGGTCGGCTTGAACCAACCCTTGTAGAGCGCCTTCATCCCCAGAAAGCGTGAGGTCGAGAAACGATCGAACAGCGCCTGTGCTTTCACGGGAGAGACCATGAGCCTGTGTTCCCCAGGCAACAGAACCTCGGGTCCGCCCCTGAACACGATCTCGCCATCTCGGTGGATGTCGATGGTGTAGTCCCTGGAGGGCCAATACTCGCTCCAATTGGTCATGGAGATGGTGTCGCTGGCCGCGAACTGACGCCGAGCCTCGCCAGGTATGACGACCATCACGCGCCATACGACCAGCAACACGACCACGATCGGGAAGACGACCGCGCAAACCTTCAGAACTCTTCCGAGCATCCTCGCCCCTCGCCGCCGCTCAATCTGAACCTTAGCGGCGTTCGACAAGACAACGCTAGGGCGTCAGGGGCTTCACGTGCCGAGCCAGCGCCGCCTCCAGCTCCCGCACCATCATCTCGCGCAGCCCCGGCGGCGAAACGATCTCCACCGCGTCGCCCCAGGTGAACAGGTGCCAGGACAGCTCCAGCATGCCGCTGGCCCGGAAGGCGACGGTGACCGAGCCGTCCGGTTCCTGGGTCACGGTCTGGTGCGGGTGAAAGCGCCAGCGCAAGGCGTCGTCCGCGCGGCCGGGTCCGATGCGCAGGACCACGTCCTCGATCTGGCCGTGATAGATGCCGAAGCTCTCGTCGGCGAAGGCTTGCAGCGAAAACTCTTCCGGCGGCGGGGCCGGCTCGTTCAAGGCCGTCACCGCCTGCATGCGGTCCAGGCGGAAGGTGCGGGGCCTGGGATCGCGCCCCTCCGTCGCCACCAGATAGTTGCTGTGGCCGAACAGGATGCCCAGCGGCGTGACCGTGCGGGTCCGCCCGGGCGCGCTGCCGCCCTCGTAGCGGAACGACAGGGCCTGCAAGCCCTTCACGGCCGTGCGGATGGCGGTGAGCACCTCCACGCTCTCGAACGGGCGCGGACCGGGATGGACGGCGATGGTCTCGGCCTGGACCAGGGCCTCGACGTCGGGCGCCACCTTGCGGCGGGCCGCGCCGCGCAGGGCCGACAGCAGCTTGCGTTCCAGGGCGTAGAGCGCCGCGGCCCGCCCCTCGGCCCCGCCGGCGGCGTAGCTGTCGGCGGCGGTGCGCAGGGCCGCCAGCTCCTCGGCGGTCGGGGTCTGGAACAGGCTGTCCAGACCAGAGGGAATGCGGAAACGCTTGGTCGGCGGATCCTCGATCGCCTCCATCTGCGGGAAGGCCGCCCAGACCGCGTCGCGCATCCGCTCGGCCGTGCGCCGGCCCACGTCCATGGCCTGGGCCATCTCGTCCAGCGTCATGCCCTCGGACGATCCGGCCAGCATCCGGGCCAGGTCCAGCAGTCGGGTCGCCTTGTCGTGTCGCATGGCGAACCTATACGACCGTTTTTGACGCAGCACACCCACAAAAGGAAGGCGCAGAGAAACCCGCCGGGCAGAAGCCCGATCTGGAGCCCGCCCATGACCCGCCTCCTCGCTCAAGCCCGCCTTCTGGCTCAGGATTGGCACGTCGCCCCGGTCAACGCCGCCATGATCTCGGCCGTGCTCGACTTCGCCGACATCCATCGCGACCTGGGCGGCGGACGCACCTTGATGCGCCTGAGCCCCGAACGCGTGCTGCGGGCCGACATCATCCTGCTGCTGGGCCGCGACGCCGAGCGCGCCGCCGACATCGGCCTGGTGTGGAACGATCGCGAGGATCAGATCGTCCGAATCATCGACGACGCGGCCTTGCGCGCCTCGAGGCAGGAGGCCTGGGAAGAGGCCTTCGATCTTTTCGACGCCGACGACCGCGACCAGGCGCCGCAGCGTCTGTGCGCCTGACGTCCGTCGACGGACGTTTGGCCGCAGGCGTCGCGGGCGACGATTTCGCCCGCAAGTTGTCGTCGACTTCCGGATTTGCTGGACGCGACCAATATTGCGTCAAATCGACACACACTCCTAAGATTGCAAATATAGCCCTGCAGATTTTTCCCACTATACAGTCATGCTTGAGCAGAAAATTCCGGGTTTATCCATTTTAAACGGACGGCCGACATCCTGGTGACGAGCAAAATGCTCCCGACAGTCAAAACGACGTCGGACACCTTGAATAGGAATACGTCGGATGCCGCTGAATAGCGTCAACACGAACTCGGGCGCGATGATCGCCCTGCAGAACCTGAACTCCACGAATTCGGAGCTGCAGGTCACGCAACAACGCATCAATACTGGCAAGAAGATCGCCAGCGCCAAGGACAACGGCGCGATCTGGGCCATGAGCAAGGTCCAATCCTCGACCGCCAGCTCGCTGAACGCCGTCAAGGACTCGCTGCAACGCGGCCAGTCCACCATCGACGTGGCCCTGGCCGCCGGCGACACGGTCACCGACCTGCTGGGCAAGATGAAGGAAAAGGCGCTCGCCGCCTCCGACACCTCGCTGAACAGCGCCTCGTTCAACGCCCTGGTTTCGGACTTCAACAGCCTCCGCGACCAGATCACCAAGGCCGTGACCAACGCCAAGTTCAACGGCGTGTCGATCGCCGATGGCTCGACCACCAAGCTGGCCTTCCTGGCCAACGCCGACGGCAGCCAGTTCACGGTCGCCGCCAAGACCCTGTCGCTGGCCGGCCTGAAGCTCAGCTCGACCTCGTCGTTCTCGACGGCCGCCGCGGCCAAGTCGATGATCGACACCGTCAGCACCGCCCTGGGCACGGCGACCAACAAGCTGGCTTCGCTGGGCACCAGCTCGACGGGCCTGGACACCCACCTGACCTTCGTCGGCAAGCTGCAAGACAGCCTCGACGCCGGCGTGGGCAACCTGGTCGACGCCGACCTGGCCAAGGAAAGCGCCAAGCTGCAATCGCTGCAAACCAAGCAACAGCTGGGCGTGCAGGCGCTGTCGATCGCCAACCAGTCGACCCAGTCGGTCCTCAGCCTGTTCCGCTAAGCGGTTCGGTCTTCGAGTTCATCATCCTGAGGGCGGGTCTTCGGACCCGCCCTTTTTCTTTGCCCCGCGCCCAACAAGACTCGCCCCATCGAGCGGCCGGAACTACCAGATGTTGTATTTTAAGGAACAGTCGGCCGCCCGACAGAGTCAACGGCAGATTAAGATTCGAACTCATGACTCTCGGCCAAAAGAACTCGATTCAAGCGACGACTTTCGTCGAATCGGAATGACTAACGAGGTGTTATCCACGTCGCGAAAATAGCTGCGACACTTTTACAATATCGAAAGCACGACGGTGGACACTGGCGGTGAGCAAAATGCTCCCGACCGTCAAAATGACGTCGGCAACCTTGAATGGGAACTCGCCGAAATGGCTCTGAATAGCATCAACACGAACTCGGGCGCGATGATCGCCCTGCAGAACCTGAACGCTACGAATGCGGAACTGGGCACCGTCCAACAACGCATCAACACCGGCAAAAAGGTCGGTAGCGCCAAGGACAACGGCGCGATCTGGGCTATCGCCAAGACGCAATCCTCGACCGCCAGCTCGCTGAACGCCGTGAAGGACTCGCTGCAACGCGGCCAGTCCACCATCGACGTGGCCCTGGCCGCTGGCGACACCGTCACCGACCTGCTCGGCAAGATGAAGGAAAAGGCGCTGGCCGCTTCCGACACCTCGCTGAACTCGGCCTCGTTCAACGCCCTGGTTTCGGACTTCAACAGCCTCCGCGACCAGATCACCAAGGCCGTTTCGAACGCCAAGTTCAACGGCGTCTCGATCGCCGACGGTTCGACCCAGAAGCTGGCCTTCCTGGCCAACGCCGACGGCAGCCAGTTCACGGTCGCCGCCAAGACCCTGTCGCTGGCCGGCCTGAAGCTGAGCTCGACGTCGTCGTTCTCGACCGCCGCCGCCGCCAAGTCGATGATCGACCAAGTCAGCGTCGCCCTGGGCACCGCGACCAACAAGCTGGCCTCGCTGGGCACCAGCTCGACCGGCCTGGACACCCACCTGACCTTCGTCGGCAAGCTGCAAGACAGCCTCGACGCCGGCGTGGGTAACCTGGTCGACGCCGACCTGGCCAAGGAAAGCGCCAAGCTGCAATCGCTGCAAACCAAGCAGCAGCTGGGCATTCAGGCTCTGTCGATCGCGAACCAATCGACCTCGTCGATCCTGAGCCTGTTCCGCTAAGTACAGCGTACCGAGTAAGCGTAAGAAAGGGCGGGTCCTCGGACCCGCCCTTTTTCTATGGGGTCACGGCCGGCAGGGCCTTGCCCATCCGCACCAGCGGCACCTCGACCCCGCTGGAGGTCGGCGCGGTGAACCGCTGGATCTCGTGATAGCCGCAAGCCCGGTACAGCGGCTCGCCGGCCAGGGTTCCGGCCAGCTCGCAGCGCGTGAACCCCTCCCCGGCGGCCGCCGCCTCGCAAGCCTCCAGGATGATGCGCCCCACGCCTTTGCGGACGTGATCGGGGTGGGTGTACATCGCCCGCACCCTGGCCGCGTCGCGCGCCGGGTCCAGCAGGGCCGCGTCGCGTCCGGCCGAATGGTCGCCGCCGAACAGGGTGGCCCGCCGGCTCCAGCCGCCGCAGCCCGCCAACTGCCCGTCGTCCTCGACCACGAAATAGGTGCCGTCCGCGATCAATTGGCTGTCCAGCCCCATGACGTCGAACGAAGCCGCCACCTCGTCGGCCCTCAGGAACGGCTTGAGCAACTCGCCGATCGACGCGTTCATCAGGTCGCGCAGGGCGGGCAGGTCTTCGGGAACGGCGAGGCGAAGGGTCAAACTCACGGGCGGCTCCATTGACGTCCCGCCAATCTGGCCACGCGCGCCGTCGTCGCCAAGACCGTCCGCCCAAGGAAACACGGGTTTTCGGCGTCGCTGAAAAAACTTCCAATGACAACGTTGTCACGAAACCAACCTTGCGCTATAGAGGTCTCAGCCCTTCTGGGCGTTTCCTCCTATGCGACTTTGGCCGTCTTCTTCTCCTGTGGAAGGCGGCCTTTCTTTTGCCCGCGGGTCTGGCCCTAGGCGCGCCGGCCGATCCGGGCGAACGCGCCCACCGCCTCGGCCGCGAACAGGCCGCTTCGCCAGGCGCTTTCGCGATCCGGCGCCTCGCCCTGGGCCGTGACCCGGGCGTCGAAATCCATCACCTGCCAGGTCCATTCGTCGTTGCCGGCGTGGATCACCACCGCGTAGTCGCGCACCTGCGTCTGGCTGAAGGGGATCTGGTCGAAAGACATTGGTCGGCTCCCTGCTTTGCCAGAACAGGTCTAGGCGCGCGGGGTCGCCGCATCGTGGCGGCGGCTTCCACGGACGGCGAGCGCTCCATGGAGTTTTCGTGCAGACGGCTCAGACGGTGACGATCCGTCCATCCTCGACCCGCACCGGCCAGGGCGACAGCCGCGCCCCGACGCAAGGCCCGCCGACGCAGGCCCCGGTCTCCGGCTCGAACAGCGCCCCGTGCCAGGAGCAGGCGATCATCTGGCCATCCTCGGTCAGGTAACGGTCCAGCACCTGGGCCAGCGGCAGGCCGGCGTGCGGGCAGCGGTCGACATAGCCGAACGCCGCCTCGCCCTTGCGCACCACGAAGCCGTGGAAGCGCTTGTCGCCGATCTGCAGGACGTAGTTGCGCGCCCCCGGATCGGCGATCTGGTCGAGCGGGCCCAGCTTGACACCGGCCGGAGTCGTCCAGACCCGCCCGACGGCCGTTACCTCGGTCGCGGCCTCTTGGCTCAAATGCGCTCGACCGTCTGTTCGATGGCGCCGAAGATCGAGTGACCCTTGGCGTCGTGCATCTCGATGCGGACCGTGTCGTCGCCCATCAGGAACGGCGTCTTGGCCGCGCCGCCCAAGATGGTCTCGACGGTGCGCAGCTCGGCCAGGCACGAATAACCCAGACCGCCGTCGGCGATGGACTTGCCGGGCCCGCCGTCGGCGCCCCGGTTGCTGACCGTGCCCGAGCCCACGATGGTGCCCGCCGCCAGGGCGCGGGTCTTGGCGGCATGGGCCACCAAGGTCCCGAAATCGAAGGTCATGTCGACGCCGGCGTCGGCCTTGCCGAAGTCCTCGCCGTTCAGGGTGACCAGCAGCTTGCCGTGCAGCTTGCCGTCCTTCCAGGCCTCGCCCAGCAGGGCCGGCGTCACCGCCACGGGCGAGAAGGCGCTAGCCGGCTTGGATTGGACGAAGCCGAAGCCCTTGGCCAGCTCGGCTGGGATCAGGTTGCGCAGGGAAACGTCATTGCACAGCATGACAAGCTGGATGGCCGCCAAGGCTTCCTCGCGGGTCGCGCCCAGCGGCACGTCGCCGACGATCACCGCCACCTCGCCCTCCAGGTCGCAGCCCCAGGCGGAGTCGGCCAGCGGAATGGTGTCGCGCGGGCTCAGGAACCCGTCCGACGCGCCCTGGTACATCAAGGGATCGGTCCAGAAAGTTTCGGGCATCTCGGCGCCGCGCGCCTGCCGCACCAGCTGCACGTGGTTCACATAGGCCGAACCGTCGACCCACTGATAGGCGCGGGGCAGCGGGCTGGCCGCCTCATGCTCGTGGAAACGCTCCAGCGGCACGCCTTCGTGCTCGACGCTCTCGGCCAGCGCCTTGAGCATCGGTCCGCAACGCTCCCAGTCGTCGAGGGCGGCTTGCAGGGTCGGAGCGATCGTTCCGGCGTCGGTGTACCAAGCCAGGTCGTTGGAGACCACCACCAGCCGGCCGTCGCGGCCGCCCTTCAGAGACGCGAGCTTCATGGGCGCTTCCTCTTCGTTTCGTTGTTAGGGCAGCCGGGCTTTGGGGAAGCCCGTCCAGCACGCGTCATAGTCGGCCTGAAGCGCCGAAGTCTCCAGAGCGTATTTCGTCGGGCGGATCACCCAGCGGCTTTCGAACATGAAGGCCATGGTCCCGTCGATCTTGTGCGGCTTCAGATCCGCCTCGGTCGCGCCCTTGTGGCTGGCCACATCTGGGCCGTGGTCGCTCATCATGTTGTGCAGACTGGCGCCGCCGGGCGAGAAGCCGCCGGCCTTGGCGTCGTAGGCGCCGTGCACCAGCCCCATGAACTCGCTCATCACGTTGCGATGGAACCAGGGCGGGCGGAAGGTGTGCTCGGCCACCATCCAGCGCGGCGGGAAGATCACGAAGTCGACATTGGCCGTGCCCGGGATCTCGCTGGGCGCGGTCAGGACGGTGAAGATCGACGGGTCGGGATGGTCGAAGCTGACCGTGTTGATCGTGTTGAACCGCGCCAGGTCGTATTTGTAGGGCGCGAGATTGCCGTGCCAGGCGACAACATCGAGCGGGCTGTGGTCCCAGGTCCCGGCCCACAGGCCGCCCTGGAACTTCTGGATCACCTCGGTGGGCTTCTCCAGGTCCTCGAAGGCGGCGACGGGCGCCAGGAAGTCGCGGCTGTTGGCCAGGCCGTTCGAGCCGATCGGCCCCAGATCCGGCAGCTTGAACGCCGCGCCGTAGTTTTCACAGACATAGCCGCGCACCGGACCGGCCAGCTCGACGCGGAAGCGAACCCCGCGCGGGATCACCACGATCTCGCCCGGCGCGACGTCCAGGCGGCCGAACTCGGTGACCAGGTGCAGCTCGCCCTGCTGGGGCACGATCAACAGCTCGCCGTCGGCGTTCTGGAACACCCGGTCGATCATCGAGCGGTTGGCCAGATACAGGTGCGCGGCCATGCCGGACTGGGTGGCCACGTCGCCGTTGCCGCCGATCGTCACCAGGCCGTCGACGAAGTCGGTGGGCTGGTCCGAAACCGCCATCGGGTCCCAGCGCAGGCGGTTGGGCGTAGGCGCCGCCGCGTCGAACGGGCTGCTCTTCAGGCGCTCCTGAACGTAGGGCGCATAGGGTCCGTGACCGGCGCTGGGCCGCAGACGGTAGAGCCAGCTGCGTCGGTTCTCGTGGCGCGGCGCGGTGAAGGCCGTGCCCGACAGCTGCTCGGCATAGAGGCCGTACGGCGGCGTCTGCGGCGAGTTCTGCCCGACCGGTAGGGCGCCGGGGACGGCCTCGGTGCTGAAGTGGTTGCCGAAGCCGGACTGGTAGGTGAGCGCGTCGGTCATGCGGATCGGGTTCTCATGCGTGTCCTCCCCACCGCCGTCTTCCCGGTGAAGGCCGGGATCCAGATTCATCCGGAGCGTCTCGTGGGTTTCACCTGGGTCCCGGCCTTCGCCGGGAAGACGGAAGAGAGGAGGCACTAAACCCCCTCCCCCGTCGCTCGGGAAGCCTAAGCCTCGACCGTGATCACGCCGCGGCGGATCTGGTCCAGCTCGATGCTTTCGAACAGGGCCTGGAAGTTGCCGTTGCCGAAGCCTTCGTTGCCCTTGCGCTGGATGATCTCGAAGAAGATCGGGCCGAACAGGTTCTCGGTGAAGATCTGCAGCAGCAGGCCTTCCTCGCCGACATTGCCGTCCAGCAGGATGCGGTTCTTGCGCAGACGCTCGGTGTCCTCGCCGTGGCCGGGCACGCGTTTGTCGACCAGCTCGTAATAGGTCTCGATGGTGTCCTGCAGCTTGACGCCCCGGGCGCGCAGCTTTTCGACGGTCTCGTAGATGTCGGGCGTAGTCAGAGCCAGGTGCTGGATGCCCTCGCCGTTGTACTGGCGGATGAACTCCTCGATCTGGCTCTTGTCGTCCTGGCTCTCGTTGAGCGGGATGCGGATGGCCTTGTCGGGGGCGATCATCGCCTGGCTGAACAGGCCCGTGGCCTGGCCCTTGATGTCGAAATACTTCTGCTCCTCGAAGCCGAAGACGTCGCGATAGAAGGTCGACCAGGTGCGCATCTGGCCGCGCTTGACGTTGTGGGTCAGGTGATCCAGCAGGTCGAGGCCGACATTGTTGGCCGCTTCGGCCTCGGCGGCGCCGGGCACGGCGGTCCAGGTGGCGAACACCGCCTCGGGGCCTTCGACCAGGTACAGCATCGAGCCGCCGATGCCTTCCAGCACCCGGGCGGTCTCGCCCAGCACCGTCTTGCTCGCATCAGCCGCCACGGCGCCGCGCTTCAGGGCCTCGGCATAGGCGGCTTCCACGTCGGCGACACCGAAGGCCATGCCGTTGGCCGAGGGACCGTGGGCGGCGCGGAACTCGGCCACCTGGCCGGTCGGCTCGTCATTGACCAGCAGGTTGATGCGACCCTGCTTGTAGCGGGTCACGGCCTTGGTCGGATGGGTCGAGGCGGGCACGAAGCCCAGCTGCTCGAACAGCGCCTTCATGGCGTCCGGTTCGGGGCTGGTGAACTCGACGAAGGCGAAGCCGTCGAGGCCGAGAGGGTTTTCAGCGGTCGTGGTCATGGGAACGGGCTCCGAAGGGTCAGAGAGCAAGAGCGGCCGGCAGGGCGGCGATCAGGCGGTCGTTGTCGGCGGGACGGCCGATGGTGATCCGCACCCAGCCGCCGGGCACGGGCGTGGGACGAACGATGAGACCTTCCTTCAGCAAACGCGCGGCGGTCGCTTCGGCGCCGGCCGGGCTACGCAGGAAGACGAAATTGGCGGCGCTGGCGGTGCGCTCCACGCCCATGGCGTCCAGCACGGCCTCGACCCGGCCGCGCTCGGCGATGGTCAGGGCCACGGTGCATTCCAGGTGCTCGGTGTCGTTCCAGGCGGCCAGGGCGGCGGCCTGGCTGATGGCGGTGACGTTGAACGGCGGGCGGATGCGGTCCAGATAGCCGACCAGCTCGGCCGACGAGCAGATCCCATAGCCCACCCGCATGCCGGCCAGGCCGTAGGCCTTGGAGAAGGTGCGGCCCGACACCCAGGTCCCGCCCCATTCGTTCAGCGCGCCCAGCACGTCCAGTTCCAGGCAGTATTCGCGATAGGCCTCGTCGACGAAGACCACGGTCGAGCGCGGCGTGACGGCCAGGATGTCGACCAGCTGGCCTTGCGTCATGGCGTTGCCGGTCGGGTTGTTGGGGGTGCACAGCACCAGCAGCTTGGGCCCTTTGGCGGCCTCGGCCTTGAAGGCCTCGACGTCGAGGTCGAAGCCCGGCAGGCGCGGCACGTCGATGAACCGGGCCTCGGCGCAGCCGCCGAAGATGCCGTAGGCCGGGAAGGTCGGCGAGGACAGCAGCACGCTGTCGCCCGGATGCAGCACGGCGCGGAACAGATAGTCGATTAGGGCCTCGGAGCCCGGGGTCATGACGATGCGGGCCGGATCCACCGCCAGCCGCTCGCCGATCGCGGCGCGCAGGGTCTCGCAATAGGGGTCGGGATAGATCTCCGCGCTGGCCAGGGCCTCCTGCACGGCGTCGGCGACCTTGGGGCTGCAGCCCAGCAGGTTCTCGTTGCTGGCCAGCTTGGACAGGTCGGCGCGGCCGGCCAGACGACCGGCCTCGGCCAGGGTCATGCCGGCCTTGTAGGCGCTGACGCCTTCCAGGGCGGGACGCACCGGCGAGACCACGGCGGGCGACAGGGACTTTTGATCGACAACCAGCATGCGCCGCGCTCCGGTGAAGGGGTACGGCGGCAGGATAGGGCCTAGCTGGCGGCGATATGTGGCTATGATGACCTACATCTATCCACATACGGTCATTTTATGCCGATATCTCTCGCCACACTGGCCTTTCGCGACGCCCATTGGAGACATCCCCCTGAGCGCGCCACCAGCCCGCGCCTTTCTTAGACCCCCTCTCCCGGAGGGGAGAGGGTTTAGGAACCCGCTCTGCGCCACCCTTGCCCTCAGCTCCAAACCTCTTTATTGACCGAACAGTCAGTCAATATGAGATTTCCGACATGCCCCAGCCCACGCGACGACGCATGGACCCCGCGCTGCGGCGCGAGCAGATCCTGGACGCGGCCATCCGCCTGATCGGCCAGCTGGGCTACCAGGGCTTCACCGTGCAGAAGCTGGCCCAGGCCTGCGAGCTGACCAATGGCGGGCTGCTGCACTATTTCGGCTCCAAGGAGCTGCTGCTGGTCGCCATCCTGGAGGAGCGCGACCGGCGCGAAGCCGCGATCATCCCCGTCGAGCTGGCGGCCCAGCCCGCGACCGCTTCCGAGGCCGAATATTCGCGCGCGGCGGCCTTGCGCGTCTTCCACGCCATCGTCGCGCGGTCGGTCGCCCAGCCCGAGCTGCTGCGCCTGCTGGTCGTCCTGCAGGCCGAAGCCCTGAACCGCGACCACCCCGCCCACGCCTATTTCCTGCGGCGCGAGGCTATGGTGCTGGCCGAGTTCGCCAATGTCCTGGCGGGCGAAGTCGGCGTCCCTCGGAACGTGGCGCGACGGATCCTCGCGGTGATGACGGGGCTGGAGCAGCAATGGCTCCGCGCGGACCAGGGCTTCGACCTGATCGCCGAGTGCGACGCGGCGATCGCCGCCCTGCTCGATCAGGCCGCCTCGGGAGACCGCCATGACCTATGAGCTGGACCGCCGCACGCGGCGCGACGAAGACCGTCGCTTCATCACCCCGGCCGCCTTCTTCGCCGAGACCTTCCCGGGATTGGCCGCCACCCACGGCCATCTGGTCGCCGAGGGCATGGCCGCGCTCGACGCCCCGCCCCTCACCCTCGAGGTCGAAGGCGCGGCCTGGACGCTCTCGCGGGTCGGTGACACGATAGAGGTTCGCCATGGTCCGGCGGACGGGGCCCTGCGGATCGCGCTCACGGCGGAACAGTTCTCGGACTGGGCGCAGAACCAGATCACCTTCAACGGCTTCCTGGTCATGCGAGCGCTGCAGGTCCTGGAAGGCCAGATCCGCGACGTGTCGGTCTGGGATTCCCTGTGGATCGCCCTGCTCGAAGGCTGGCCGGTCACCGACATGCGCCTGGCCTTCCGCGACCGCCACGGCGTGCCCCTGGACCTGGCCGCCGCCTTCGCGCCCGACGACGATCCCGCCGACATCGCCCACTTCCTGCGCGAGGCCGGCTATCTGCACCTGAAGGGTTGGCTGAACCCGGCGGATCTGGCCCGCATCAGCGCCGACATGGACCGCGCCCTGCCCCACTACAGCGAAGGCGACGGCAAGTCGTGGTGGGCGACGCTGAAGGACGGCGCGCGGTGCTGCGTGCGCCTGCAGGACTTCGTCGACCACTCGCCGACGACGGCGGCGATCCTGTCCGGCCCGACCTGGGACCGCCTACGCCGGATCGTCGCCGGCCAGGACGTGCTGGCGGAGGTTCCGGTCGAGGGCCGGGTCATCGAAGCGCTGTTCAAGCCGCTGGGCGTGGCCTCCGGCCCGTCCGACGTGTCGTTCCACCGCGATTGCCACCTGGGCCGTCACGCCTATGTCTGCTCGCGCCTGACGATCGGGATCCCGCTGACCGCGACGCCCGGAGACAACGGCGGCCTTCGCGTCGTCGCCGGCTCGCACCGCGTGGCCATGCCGGTCGAGATCGCCAAGACTCGGCCCTACCTGCCGGTGGTGGCCTTGTGCGCCCAGGCCGGCGACCTGACGGTGCACCTGTCGTGCACGCTGCACGAGGCGACGCCACCGGTCTTCGCCGAGCGGCAGGTGATGTACACCGAGATCCCGCTGGCTCCGCGCGCGGGCGCCGTCGGGCCGATGGACACCTCCGTGGGCGAGATCCGCGACCGCATGGACGACATCCACCGCGCGGCGGCGGACTGACGCCCCGCCCTATTCCAGATAGTCCAGCGGCAGGGCCGTGGCGTCCTTGATCGTCTCCAGCACGAAGCTGGAGCGGATGTCCTTGACCGCCGGCATCTTCAGCAGGCGCTTCATGGTGAAGTCGGCATAGGCGTCGAGGCTGGGGGCCACCACGCGCAGCAGGTAGTCGTAGCCGCCGGTCATGGCGTGGCAGCCCACCACCATCGGCTCGCGCCGCACGGCGTCGGCGAAGGCCTCGGCCGCGGTCTCGCTGTGGCGATCGACCTGGACCTCGACATAGGCCAGCAGGTCCAGCCGCGCCTTGCGCCGGTCCAGCAGCGCCACATAGCCGGCGATCAGGCCCGAGGCCTCCAACTGTTTGACCCGCCGCAGGCACGGACTGGGCGACAGGCCGACCCGCTCGGCCAGCTCGACGTTCGTGACCGAGCTGTCCTGCTGGAGGATCTCGAGGATCTTCCGATCGGCGCGATTGAGCTTCATAGTGACCGATTTTCCGAGAGGCTTGGCAGAATACGGCGATCCTAGCGCTATTGCACGACGCGCGACACCGGAGCCTTGGGGCAGGCAGGGCGTTGGCACCGGGAGGCTCAAGCCGCCTCGTCACGGAGAACCCCACCATGCGCATAGCCCTGTTGATTTCCGCCTCGATCGCCGGCCTGTCACTGATGGCCTGCTCGCAAAAGACCGAAGACCACGCCGGCGCGGCCGCCAACCAAGCCGGCGCCGCCACGGCCTCGGCCGCCCAGGACACCGCCAACAACGTCAATGCGGCGGCCGCCAACACCGCCGCGGCGACGGACAAGGCCGCTGACAACACCGCCGACGCGGTCGGCGCCGCGGAGCGCAAGACCGACGCCGCCGCCGATGCGGCCGCCAAGACCCACTAGCACCCGGCCGAGGGCAGGCGCGAACGCCTGCCCTCGAAGCGCATAAACAAAACCCCCGGAGCTTTCGCCCCGGGGGTCTCGGTTACGCTTACAGGTACGCTTACTAACGTCGAGCCTTGGGCTCTTTTCAGTTGGCCAGGCGGCGCAGGAAGGACGGGATCTCCAGATCCTCGCCTTCGTCGGTCGTCGGCTGGTCCAGCGGCTGCAGCTGCGGACGGGCCGAGCCCGACTGACGCGGCTGCTGGGCCGGTTGTTGCTCGTAGCGCTGCTGGCGGCCACCACCGAACAGGCTCATCCAGCCGCTCGACTTCTGGGCGCGGCGGTCGTCGTAGGTTTCGCTGTACAGCGGCTCCTCGTCGACGCCGGCCTCGGCGACCAGCGGGTCGACGATGCGGGTGACGCGCGGCGCCGGGGCGGCGATGCGGGGCTCTTCCATCACCGGCTCTTCGAAGTGCAGGTCTTCCTGGGCTTCGGCGACCGGGGCGGGTTCTTCATAGACCGGTTCCGGCGCGTACGAGGCGACGGGAGCCGGACGCTCGATCGGACGCGGCTCGTAGCGCATGCCCGGGCGGGTCGTTTCAGCCGTGGTCGGCGCAGGCGCCGGAGCGGCTTGCGGCGCGGCCGGACGGGTCTCGGCGATCAGCGGCTGGGCCGTGGTGTTGCGCGAGACGGGCTTCGGCTCGATCTGGGCGATGGAGGCGCCGTCCATGCCGGTGGCGACCACCGACACGCGGATCACGCCGTCCAGCGACGGGTCGAAGGCGGCGCCGAAGATGATGTTGGCTTCCGGGTCGACCTGGTCCGAGATCGCGTTGGCGGCCTCGTCGACTTCCAGCAGAGTCATGTCCATGCCGCCGGTCACGTTGACCAGCACGGCCTTGGCGCCCTTCAGCGAGACTTCGTCCAGCAGCGGGTTGGCGATGGCGTTCTGGGCGGCCATCAGGGCGCGGTCTTCGCCGGTGCCCTCGCCGGTGCCCATCATCGCCTTGCCCATCTCGGTCATGACCGTGCGGACGTCGGCGAAGTCAAGGTTGATCAGGCCCGGCAGGACCATCAGGTCGGTGATCGAACGAACGCCCGAGTGCAGCACCTGGTCGGCCATGCCGAAGGCTTCGGCGAAGGTCGTGCGCTCGTTGGCGACGCGGAACAGGTTCTGGTTCGGAATGACGATCAGGGTGTCGACATAGCGTTGCAGCTCACCGATGCCGGCGTCGGCCAGACGCATGCGGTGACGGCCTTCGAAGTGGAAGGGCTTGGTGACCACGCCGACGGTCAGGATGCCACGCTCGCGAGCGCACTTGGCGATGATCGGGGCCGCGCCGGTGCCGGTGCCGCCGCCCATGCCGGCGGTGATGAACACCATGTGCGCGCCGTCCAGGTGCTCGCCGATCTCGGGGAAGCTCTCCTCGGCGGCGCTCATGCCGACTTCGGGGTGAGCGCCCGCGCCCAGACCCTGGGTCACTTGCACGCCGAGCTGGATGCGACGGTCGGTCTTGGCGAACTGGAGCTGTTGCGCGTCGGTGTTGGCCACCACGAACTCAACACCCTCGAGGCCAGCCTCGATCATGTTGTTGACAGCATTGCCACCGGCGCCACCAACGCCGAACACCACGATACGCGGCTTCAGTTCAGTGGTACGCGGCGCGGAAAGAGAAATAGCCATGGGACCCTCGCGTCCTAAACGCCGAATTCGTCAACTACCGAGCGGATCAACCGCCGGGAGTCATCTCGACGATCGGGTTAACAGAACAACCACCAACCTTAATCGGTGGTTAACTCCATAAAGTGAGTCGGCCTCGGGTCGACCCCAAACAGGCTGGAAAAATCCAGTTATCCAAAGGAATCACTGGGGATTCCGAAGGTTCCCGAGGGTACCCAAAACCCTCGTGCGGCGGAACGCCGCTGACCCGAAAAGCCTTGATAAAAGCCGTTTTCGAGCCCCTCGAAACTGCGCCTTTAGGTCTTTCCGACACTTAGATCGTAAACGCTTATGCTTAAGTTCTGGTAAGACTTGGCGGCTTTTCTTGCCGAGACGGGCAAGACGAAAAAATTGTGACGTTCACAAAATTTTACAGTCGCGCGCCGGAGCGCGCGACTCAGCCAAGCTTGCTGGTGACAGGCCGCTCCCCAAGACCCTCTCTCTTAGTAGAGAGGGAGGGGCCCATGGCGAAGCCATGGGAGGGTGAGAGGTTACGCTCTCACCGAACGAAGCGCGGCTGTTCAGCGGATATGCGGATAGCCGACTAGCAGGCGGTGACAGGCCACACCCGTACCTTGACGTCTCGAAAATCCGGCGGAAACGCGGGGATTTGCCCGCCAACGGTGAAACCTCTCACCCTCCCACCGCTTCGCGGCGGGCCCCTCCCTCTCTCAAAGAGAGAGGGTTTTGGTCAGCGCCTGATCAGAGGTTATCGCGCAACCACGCCGCGGCCTTGGCGACCGGGCTGGCGTTAGGATCCATCGGGCGCTTGCGGATCGCCGCCCCGGCCAGGGCCTTGGGCGAGACGACTTCGCGCGGGCCAAAGGCCGTGCGGTGCAGGACGCCGGCGGCGGCGCAGAACGCCGGACCCGACGCGGCGTCGGCCAGGTGCGGCACCCGGCGCGGACGGCCCAGGCGGACCGGACGGTCGAACACCCTCACGGCCACTTCGCGCACGCCCGCCAGCTGGCTGGCGCCGCCCGTCAGGACGATGCCGGCGCCGGGCTCGACGGGCGCGCCCGAGGCCTTCAGGCGCTCGCGCAGCAGTTCCAGGGTCTCTTCGACGCGCGGCTGGATGATGCCCTTCAGCAGGCTGCGGGGCGCGATCACCTGACCCGCGCCCGGATCGTCGCCGCGCGGCGGGGCCTCGATCATCTCGCGGTCCTCGTTGGCCGAGGCGATGGCGCTGCCGTGCAGGGTCTTGATGCGCTCGGCGCCGGCGACCGAGGTCTGTAGGCCACGGGCGATGTCCTGCGTCACGTGCCCGCCGCCGACGGCCAGACTGTCGACGTGGCACAGGGCGCCGTTGTTGAACACGGCCACCGAGGTCGAACCGCCGCCCATGTCGATGCAGACCGCGCCCAGGTCCATTTCGTCCTCTTCCAGGGCCGCCAGGGCCGAGGCGAAGGGCGCGGCGACCACGCCCTCGAACGACAGGTGAGCGCGCTCGACGCAGTGAGCCAGGGTGTGGAAGACGTTCTCGTTGATCGAGACGACCAGCAGCTCGAGCCCCAGGGCGCGGCCGAACATGGCGCGCGGGTCACGGATGCCGCGCTGGCCGTCCACCGACCAGGCAATCGGCAGCAGGTGGATCGGCTTGCGGCCGGGAATGCGGACCTGGGCCAGGGCCGAGGCGATGGCGCGCGACAGGTCGCCGTCGCCGATCGGACGGGCCCCCAGCGACACCTGGGTGTGGACGCGGTGGCTGGCCAGCTGGCCGCCGGCCGTGCAGACCGAAACACCCTGGACGTTGACGCCGGCCACGGTCTCGGCGCGTTCGACGGCCTGGGCGATGGCTTGGGCCGCTTCGTCCAGATTGACGATCGCCCCGCCGCGCACGCCACGCGACTGCACATAGCCGACGCCGGCCGTGGTCAGGGTGCGGTTGTCGCGATGGATGCCATCGGCCTTCATGATGAAGCAGGTGACCTTGGACGCGCCAAGGTCGACGGCCGCGACCGCCGGCTGACGCACGAGCGTCGCCTTCAAGCCTTCACGGGCTTGTTTCCGGTCATCCAGTCGCGACATCGCTACAGTCACCTCACACACAAATTCATAATCAGGCCCCGCCGGCCACGGGCTGCCCGGGCAGCACCGCGTCGCGAGGCCTCACGGCCACCATTTCGGGATCACGCAGATCGATGCGCGCGAAACCGAGATCGAGGATTCGTTGTCGTTGATCGAGTTGATCCAATTGAATCAGCGCGGACTCTTCGTCAATGGCCGGAAGCTGGATCAGCGAACCATCTTTCAAGCGAAGGTCCCAGCGACGGTCGTCGACCCGCACCAGGGCCTCCAGACGGTCGCGCAGGCGCGGCCGCGCATTGACGGCCGGCAGGATGGCGCCGGCGGCCTGGTCGGCGCCCTGCCCCACCACCAGCGGCAGCTGCGGGAAGCGCGCGGCGTCGGCCTCGCGGATGATGCGGCCTTCGCCGTCGATCACCCGCATCGCGCCGGAATGCTGCCAGACGGCCAGGGCCGGGCGCTCCTCGACGGAGATGAAGACGGTGTCGGGCAGCAGGCGCACGACCTTGGCCGACTTGACCCAGCCCACGCCCTCGACGCGGGTGCGCAGGTCGGCCAGGTCCATACCCAGGGTCGGCTGGTCCTTGTACAGGGCCGTGGCGTTGAGGATGTCGGCCTTCGCCATCGGCGAGGCGCCCTCGATGTGCACGGTCTTGAGCTTGAAGCCCATGTCGGCGAACTCGCCGTCCACGCCGCGGCCCATGGCGGCGCCCAGGCGCTCGATCCGATGGCCGGTGGCCAGGGTGGCGACCAGGGCGATAACCAGCGCGCCGCCGGCCACGGTCAGGGCGAGCTTGGGCGAAACGCCCACGCCCCCACGCGCGGCTTGCAGTTTCCCGGCCGCCGGCGCGGGTCCCCGCGCGG
Organism: Caulobacter soli; assembly: GCF_011045195.1. Taxonomy (GTDB): domain Bacteria; phylum Pseudomonadota; class Alphaproteobacteria; order Caulobacterales; family Caulobacteraceae; genus Caulobacter; species Caulobacter soli. The sequence goes on from NZ_CP049199.1 coordinate 3,744,127, forward strand.
TCGGTCGAGCCTTCGGACTTGCGGGCGCTTCGGCCCGGGGGCGCGTTGGCTTACGCGGTCCCCCCCGCACTACCGCGGGCATAAGCGTCCTCCACGATCCAGAACACTAAACGATCAAACGAAACGCCGGTGTGGTCCGCCTGCTCGGGAACGAGCGAAGTGGGTGTCATGCCAGGCTGCGTATTGACCTCCAAAAGGACCAGAAGGTCGTTAATTCCGTCATAACGGAAGTCGGCCCGAGTCACACCTCGGCAACCAAGAATTGTATGGCCAAGCTCCGCGGCGCGCAGGGCCCGATCCCTTACGGCGTCCGGAATCGGGGCGGGAAGAACGTGGATCGAGCCGCCGTCCGCGTACTTGGCGTTGTAGTCATAAAAACCTGTGGACGAGCGGATTTCGGTGACCGCCAGGGCCCGTGGACCCGTTGCCTGGCCCAGGACGGCGACCGAAAGCTCGATCCCCGGCACGAACGGCTCGACCATCACCTGGTCGCCGAACGTCCAGTCCGGCGCCGCCAGCTCGCGCGGCGGAGCGTTGGCGCCTTCGGGCACGATGAACACCCCGACCGACGAGCCCTCGGCGTTGGGCTTCACCACATAGGGCGGCTGCATCACATGGTCGCGGGCGACATCGTGTCGGCTGTAAAGCCCGCCGCCGGGAACCAGGATCCCCGCCGCCGCCAGCACGGCCTTGGACCTGGCCTTGTCCATGGCCAAGGCCGAGGCCAGGACGCCGGAGTGGGTGTAGGCCAGGCCCAGGGTCTCCAACACGCCCTGCACGCAGCCGTCCTCGCCCCACCGACCGTGCAGGCCGTTGAAGACCAGGTCGGGCTTCAGCGCGGTCAGGACCTGGGCGATATCGGAACCAGGATCGACACGGCTGACCCGCGCGCCCAGCCGTTCCAAGGCGTCGGCATAGGCCGCGCCGGTGGTCAGGCTGACCTCCCGCTCGGCCGAGGGGCCGCCGAGGAGGACGACGATATGCTGGTTGGCGAGGGGCTGGGTCATGGACCGCAGCGGTAGCGGGGCGATGTGGAGCGACGAGGGAGCGGCGGCGCCGTTTTCGTGAACCCTCTCCCATAGGGAGAGGGTCAAGGAAAGACTCAGTGCGCCGGCGCCGAAGCCTTCGCCGCCGTCAGCGCTCGGAAGTCGATGTCGCTGTCGGCCACGAAGTACAGCAGCGACGCCCAGGCGGCGATGTTCTGGGCCAGGTTCTCGGGCTTGACCTTGTCCAGGGTGTCGTCGGCGCTGTGGTGCAGATCAAAGTAGCGGCTGGCGTCCTGCGACAGGGCGGCGGCGGGCACGCCGGCCTCCTGCAGGCCCTCGACGTCCGAGCCGGCATGGCCGACCTCGCCGCGCGCCAGGAAGATCTTCAGCGGGGCCAGGGTGTTGACCGCCGCCTTCATGGCCGGGTGATCGGCCGAGCCCACCGGCAGGCGAACCTCGAATATCCGGTCGCCGCCGGTGTCGCTCTCGCCGGTGAACACGGTGCGGGCCACCTCGTCCTTGTGGGCGGCCATGTAGGCGTCGCTGGAGCCACCGGTTTCTTCGGAACCGAACATCACCACGCGGATGGTGCGCTTGGGATGCTTGGGCAGGTCGCCCAGCAGCTTGGCGGCGGCCGTGGTGATGGCCACGCCGGCGCCGTCGTCGATCGCGCCCTCGCCCGGATCCCAGGCGTCCAGGTGGCCGCCGATGACCAGCAGTTCGTCCGCCTTGGACGAGCCGGGGATCTCGCCGATCACGTTCCAGGCCACGGCCTTCTCGTCGACGTGCGACTGCAAGTTCAGCTTGATCTTCACGGGCTTGCCGCGCGACGCCAGGCGCTGGAGGAGATCGGCGTCCGGCACGCCCAGGGCGCCGGCCGGCACCTTCGGCGCGCCGTCGGCATATTGCATGGCGCCGGTGTGGGCCTGGCGGCTGTCGCTGGTCGAGACCGAGCGGGTCAGGTAGGCGACCGCGCCCTTCTTGCCGGCCAGGGCCGGGCCGACATAGCGCACGGCCGTGCCCGCGCCATAGCCCGAGCCGTCCTGGGTTCGGGTCATCGGCTGGTTGATGACGACGATCTTGCCCTTCACGGCGCTTTCCGGCGCGGCGGCCAAGTCGCCCAAGGTGGTGAACACCACGATCTCGGCCTCGATACCGCCCGCCGGGGTCGGGACCGAATTGCCCAGGCCCAGGATCGACAGCTTCATCTCGTAGGGCGCGGTGATCGAGGCGGCCTCCTCGCCCCGGATCCACGACGGCTTGGCGAACTGTTCAGCGCGGACGTTCTGGAAGCCCAGGGCCTTGAAGGTGGCCAGGCCCCAGTCCTTGGCGCGGGCCGCGCCCGGCGAGCCGACGTTGCGCGGGCCGATGTCGGTGGTCAGGGATTCCAGGATGGTCCAGCCGGTCTTGTCGGTCAGGGCCTTGTCGCGCAGGGCCGCGCCCGTGGCGGCGTCCTGAGCGTGAGCCGCGCCGGCCATCAGGGCGGCGGTGGCGGCGGCGGTCAGCAGAGTGCGGAACAGGCGCATGGAGTCTCCCTCGTTTGGGGATTTCATAGCACTGCTCCGGCCCCGGAATAGGCAACAACCGGATGAACTATCCGTAACCTTTGGGCCGCTCGGGTGTTGGGCGCCGCTGAGCCTCAAAGCCTCCCCCTGTGGGGGAGGTGTCGGCGCAGCCGACGGAGGGGGGAGCTTGCCGAGGTGGGTCCAATCCCCCCACCGGCGCCTTCGCGCCGCCTCCCCCACAGGGGGAGGTTTTAAGACGGACGCCCGATCCGCTTGATTTCCCAGTCCAGCTGGATCCCGGTCTTGGCCAGGACGTCGGCGCGGACCGTGTCGCCAAGGCCTTCCAGGTCGGCGGCGGTGGCTTCGCCGGTGTTGATCAGGAAGTTGCTGTGCAGCGGGCTGAACATCGCCCCGCCATAAGGCTTGCCGCGCCAGCCGGCCTCGTCGACCAGCTTCCACGACGAATGACCCGGCGGGTTCTTGAAGGTCGAGCCGCCGGTCTTCTCGCGGATCGGCTGGGTGGTCTCACGGCGCGCCGTGATCTCGGCCATGCGGGCCTTGATCGCGGCGGGCTCGTCGGCCGTCCCTTCGAACACAGCGTCCAGCACGATCGCGACGTCGCCGTCCTGCAGGGCGCTGTGGCGGTAGGTGTAGTGCAGATCGTCGACCGCCAGCTCGCGCACCTGGCCGGCGCGGTCCATGACGCGGACGGATTTCACGACGTTGACGGTCTCTGAGCCGTAGCACCCGGCGTTCATGATCACGGCGCCGCCGATGGTGCCCGGGATGCCGGCGTAGAATTCCAGCCCCGCGATACCCGCCTCGGCCGCCTTGCGGGCCAGGATGGCGTCTGGCACGGCCGAGCCGGCCTTGATGCGGTTGTCGCCCAGCGGCTCGACCGCGTTGAAGCCCTTGCCCAGCCGGATCACCACGCCCTCGACGCCGCCGTCACGGACCAGCAGGTTGGAGCCCACGCCGATGGCCAGCACCGGCACGGCTGGGTCCAGGGCCTTCAGGAAGTCGGACAGGTCCTGTTCGTCAGCCGGCAGGAACACCACGTCGGCCGGACCGCCGACGCGGAACCAGGTGAACGGCGCCAAGGCCTCGTCGAGCAGCAGCTTGCCGCGAACGGCGGGGAGCGAAGCCTTCCAGCTCACTTCGCCAGCGCTTCCAGCTGGCCCGGCAGGGCATAGGCCCACGAGGTGATGTCGCCCGCGCCCAGCAGCACCACCAGGTCGCCAGCTTGCGCCTCCTGGGCGATCAGGGCCGGCAGGGCGGCCGGGCTTTCCAGCGGCAAGGCGCGGCGGTGACCGAACTTCTTGAGGCCCTCGACCAGGTGGTCGCGGTCGACGCCTTCGATCGGCTGTTCGCCGGCCGTGTAGACGTCGGCGACGATCACCGTATCGGCGTCGTTGAAGCACGAGCTGAACTCGGTCATCAGGTCGCGCAGGCGGGTGAAGCGGTGGGGCTGGACCACGGCGATCACCTTGCCGGTGCTGACCGCGCGGGCGGCCTTCAGCACGGCGGCGATCTCGACCGGGTGGTGACCGTAGTCGTCGACGATGCGGATGCCGTTGGCCACGCCCGTGGTGGTGAAGCGGCGCTTGACCCCGCCGAAGCCGGCCAAGCCGGCGCGGATGGCCTCGGCGTCGACGCCCAGCTCGCGGGCCACGGCCACGGCGGCGGTGGCGTTGAGCACGTTGTGATGCCCGGCCATCGGCATCTTCAGGTCTTCGTACAGCACCAGGTCGCCCGACAGCGGCGAGATCAGGATGTCGAACTTGGCGCCCTCGGGACCCATCTCGATGTTGCTGACGCGGACCTCGGCCTGCGGGTTCGTCCCATAGGTCACCAGGCGGCGGTTCTCGATCCGCGCGGTCAGGGCCTGGACTTCCGGGTGGTCGGTGCAGACCGCCGCGAAGCCGTAGAACGGGATGTTCTCGATGAAGTCCTGGAAGCCCTTCTTGACCGCGTCGAAGGTGCCCCAGTGGTCCAGGTGCTCGGCGTCGATATTGGTGACGATGGCCACGGTGGACTTCAGCTTCAGGAAGCTGCCGTCACTCTCGTCGGCCTCGACCACGATCCAGTCGCCCTCGCCGACCTTGGCGTTGGTGCCGTAGGCGTTGATGATCCCGCCGTTGACCACGGTGGGGTCCAGGGCGCCGGCGTCCAGCAGGGCCGCGACCATCGAGGTGGTCGTCGTCTTGCCATGCGTGCCGCCCACGGCCACCGAGAACTGGAGCCGCATCAGCTCGGCCAGCATCTCGGCGCGGCGCACCAGCGGCAGGCGCTTGTCGCGGCCGGCGGCCATCTCGACATTGTCGGCCTTGATCGCCGTCGAATAGACGATGGCCGACGCGCCTTCGACATTGGCCGCGTCCTGGCCGATGAAGATCCGCGCGCCCAGCTTTTCCAGCCGCTCGGTGTTGGCGCTGGCTTTCGCGTCGCTGCCCTGCACGGTGTAGCCAATGCGCAGCATGATCTCGGCGATGCCGGACATGCCGATGCCGCCAATGCCGATGAAGTGCACGGGGCCAAGTTCGAAGGGTACGGGGCGTCGACGCTGGATCATCCAGCCCGATTAGACGATTTGGCGGCGGGGTGGAACGGGCTGTTTCGTGCAGAAGCCGTGGATTTTGGCCGCCGGACCGCTCCATTTTCGCAATCGCCCCCAAGTGCGGCCTGGGACGGGCGCTATCCTGAGGGACCCGCCTTCACATCCGAGAGGTCGTCATGACAGCGAGCCCTCCCCTCCAGACCCGTCGCGACGCGATCACCGTCGGCCTGATCGCTAGCGTGCTGGTCGCGGGCCGCGCCGAGGCCGCCCCAGCGGACCATGATCCCAGCCAAGGACTCACCGGCGGTCCCGATGACTGGGCCTTCCTGGTCGGCCGTTGGAACGTCCGACACAGGCGGCTGAAAAAGCGGCTGGTCGGCGACACCGAGTGGGAGGACTTCGCCGGAACCTGCGTCAACTGGCCCCTGATGGAGGGCCTCGGCAATGTCGACGACAACGTGCTGGAGCTACCGGGCGGGACCTATCGCGGCGTCGGCGTCCGCGCTTTCAATCCCGAGACGCGCCAGTGGTCGATCTGGTGGATCGACTCGCGCCTGGGCGGGATGGACCCACCGGTGCGCGGCGGCTTCAAGGACGGGGTCGGCGTGTTCATCGGCGCCGACACCTATCAGGGCCGGCCGATCATCATGCGCTTCCGCTGGACGGAGGTCACCGCCACGACGGCCAAGTGGGACCAGGCCTTCTCGCCCGACGGCGGCAAGACCTGGGAGACCAACTGGCTGATGCAGTTCACTCGCGCGCCGGCGTGAGGCTCGCAACCCGGAACCGGCTTGGCGCGCTTAGTTCGGCATCGATCCGGAGCGGGGCTCGCCATGGCGACGAAACTCTCACGCGACGACCTGGTGGAGCACCTGGTCAAGGCCGGCGAGGCCGAGGTCGCTGGCGCGCCGCCCGACGAGATCGCCGGCTATTTCGACACCGAGGCCTTCCGCTTCCACGGCCCGGACGGCTTCGAGACCGACTACGACGGGCTGAACGCCTATTTCGCCGCGATCCGCGCCGCGTTCGACGACCGGACGATCCGGCGCGGCATCATCGTCGTCGAGGGCGACACGGCGGCCTGCCAGACCTGGATGGAAGGCACGTTCGTCCGCGCGTTCACGATGTCGCCCGCCGGCCCGCTGCCGCCCAACGGGGCGCGTGTCACCTGGGACCTGATCAACATCTTCCGGTTCGACGATCGCGGCCGGCTGATCGAGGAGTTCGTACGCACCGACTATCGCAGCTTCCTGCGGCAGCTGGGCGCGGAGGGGCGGTAGCGCCTAGCGCGCCGTCTTCTCCACCAGGTCCGCCAGTTCCTCGGCCGCGTTCGGCTTGGCCACCGACCGCGCCCCGGCCGCCATGCGAGCCAGGCGTTCGGGGTCCTTGAGCAGGGCGTTCAGCGCCCCGGCCATGGCGTCGACGGTCAGTTCGTCTTCCAGGCAGACGGCGGCGGCGCCGGCGTCTTCCAGGAGCTTGGCGTTGAAGCGCTGGTGGTCGTCGGCGGCGATCTTCAGGGGCACCAGGATCGACGGGCGGCCGGCCACGGCCAGCTCGGTGCAGGTCGAGGCGCCGGCCCGGCCGATCACCAGATGGGCCTGGCGCAGATAGCCGGCCATGTCGCGGAAGAACGGCGCGACCTCGCAGTCGACCATGGCGTTGCGGTAGATCTTGCGGGCGCCTTCCATGCTCTCGGGACGGGCCTGCTGGAACACCTTCAGGCGGCCGCGCATCTCCTCGGGCAGCTTGGCGACAGCCTCGGGAATCAGTTCCGACAGCAGGCGCGCGCCCTGGCTGCCGCCGGTGACCAGGATGCGCAGCTGCACCTCGGGCGGCAGGTAGGGCACGTCGTAGAGCGCGCGCACGGGCGGCCGCACGGGATTGCCCACCACTTGGGCGCGGGCCTTCACGGCCGGCTTGGCCAGCTCCAGCGTCGGGAAGGCGCACGCCACCGCGTCGACCTTAGGGGCCAGGAAGCGGTTCACGCGGCCCAGCACCGCGTTCTGCTCGTGGATTACGGTGGGCCGCTTTTGGGAGAGGGCGCCCAGCAGGGCCGGCAGGGCGGGATAGCCGCCGAAACCCACGACCACGGCCGGGTCCAGGCGCTTGAACGCGGCCTTGGCCTGGTTCATGCCCTGCCAGACCACCAGGCCGGCCTTGAGCATGCCGATGGGATCGCCGGACTTGGCGGTGGCGGCCGAGAGGGCCAGGCGCTCCTCGGCGGGGAACTTGTCGGCGTACAGCGCGCCGCGCTCGTCGGTGGCCAGCACGATGCGCCAGCCGCGGCCGGCCAGGGTCTCGGCCAGGGCCTGGGCGGGAAACAGGTGTCCGCCGGTGCCTCCGGCGGCGACGACAGCCAGCTTGCTCATTGGGATGCGGCTCCGGAACGCGAGCGAATGATCGGCAAGGCGACTCTCCTCAAGAGAATCCTACCCCTAGGCCCCCGCCTGATCGAATTCTCCAGCCCCGCCATAGGCCCCCGGACGCTTGCGCGTCAACGCCAAGGCCATGCCCAGGGTCAATCCCATGGCCAGCATCGACGAGCCGCCATAGCTGATGAAGGGCAAGGTCATGCCCTTGGTGGGGATCATGTTGAGGTTCACGGCCACGTTGATGAAGGCCTGCTGGCCTACCAGGACGAACAGGCCCGAGGCCGCCACCTGCTCGAAGGTGTCGGTCAGTTTCATGGCCTTGTAGAGCCCGCGCACCACGATGAAGGCGAACAGGGTGATCAGGGCCAGCGAGAACACCAGGCCGTATTCCTCGGCGGCGACCGAGTAGATGAAGTCGGTGTGCAGGTCGGGCACGTGGCGCTTCATCACGCCCTCGCCCGGACCGCGACCAAACAGGCCGCCGGCGTGGATGGCCTCGGCGGCGCGGGTGATCTGGTGGGTGTCGGCCTGGTCGGGGCTGAGGAACTTCTGCACCCGGGCGTGGACGTGATCGAACAGGAAATAGGTCGACATCAGCCCGCCGACGGCCACCGCGCCCAGGCCCATGATCCACGAGATCGGCACCCCGGCCATCCAGAAGGCGGCCCCGAAGGCGATGGTGATCAGCACGGTCTGGCCGACGTCGGGCTGGACCAGCAGCAGGGCCACGGCGACGAAATAGAGGAAGAAGGCGATCGAGACGCCCGGCACGCCCTCGCCCTTCTGCCCCTCGGCGAACATCCAGGAGACCAGCACGATCAGGGCCGGCTTCATGAATTCCGAGGGCTGGAAGGTGAAGCCGCCGATCAGCAGCCAGCGGGCAGCGCCCTTGGCGCTGTGGCCGATGAACGGCAGGGCCGCCATCACCCCGATCGCCGCCAGATAGATGAAGAAGGCCGAGCGCCGGATGCCCTTGGGGCCCAGCATCGACACCGACAGCACGATCACCGCTGCGCCCAGGCCGAAGATGCACTGGCGCACGGCGAAGTGGAACTGGTCGTCGATGCCGATCCGCGCGGCGGCGGCCGGGCTGGAGGCGAACGACAGCAAGACGCCCACGGTGACCAGGATCGCGGTGGCGCTCAGCAGCCAGCGATCGGTCGTCCACCACCAGACGCCGAGCCGCGAGCGGTCGGTGCGGGCGAAGGCGTGGGTGGTCTGGAACGTCATGGTCGGAGGGTCGGAGTTTAGGGTTAAGCGAGTGTTGTTGTGGCGCTTCTAAGCGATGCGGCGAATGGACTCGAACTTGCCCCCACCTGACCGCTTCGCGGTCTGTCCGCCCCCATAGGGGGCGGAGGACGCCGCACGGCGCGCCTCTTCTCCCTTCGGGGGAAGACGATCGCGAAGCGATCCGTAGGGGGCAAGTGTTCGCCCTAAAGCCTAAGCTCGTTTCGCCGCCGAAGCCGGCGCCTTGCCAAGCCCGTTGACCGCCGCGCGGAAGGCCTCGCCCCGCTGCTCGAAGTCGGCGAACTGGTCGAACGAGGCGCAGGCGGGCGACAGCAGGACGATGGCCTCCTCGCCCGACGCGGCGGCGTCGGCATAGGCGGCGGCCACGGCGGCCTCGATGTCGCCGCACTGGCGCACCGGGGCCTTGCCCTCCAGCGTCTTGCCGAAATCCTCGGCCGCCTGGCCGATCAGATAGGCCGTGGCGACGCGCGGGAACAGGTCGGTCAGGTCGTCGATGCCGCCCGCCTTGGGCACCCCGCCGGCGATCCAGTAGAACTTGGGATAGGACGACATCGCCTGGCGGGCGGCGTCGGCGTTGGTCGCCTTGCTGTCGTTGACGAAGCGGACCTTGCCGATCTTGCCGACCGTCTCCATCCGATGGGCCAGGCCCGGGAAGCTCATCAGGCCGTCGACGGCCTGGTGCGAGGGGATGCCCAGGGCCCGGGCGGCGGCGTAGGCGGCCGCGGCGTTCTGCCAGTTGTGGCGGCCCGGCAGACTGCGGGCCCGCAGCAGGTCCACCATCTCGGTCACCCGCTCGCCCGTGGCGTCGTACAGCACGCCCTGCAGGGCGTAGACGCCGCGGCCCATGGCCTTGCCGGCGCTGATCGGCCAGATGGTGCGGCGGTTGGCGGCGGTGATTTCGGTGCAGATCTGCTGGCACCAGGGATCGTCCACCCCGATGATCGCGGTGTCGCCCTTGCCCTGGTTCAGGAAGATCCGGCGCTTGGCGGCGATATAGCCGTCCATGCCGCCGTGACGGTCCAGGTGGTCGGGCGAGATGTTCAGCAGCACCACGGCGTCGGGCTTGAGGCTGGACGTCAGATCCAGCTGGTAGGACGACAGTTCAAGCACGTAAACCGCGCCGCCGTGCATGTCCTCAAGGCCCAGCACGCCCTCGCCGATATTGCCGCCCACCCGGGTGTCGCGCCCGGCCTGCCGGCACAGGTGGCCGATCAGGGCGGTCGTGGTCGACTTGCCGTTGGTGCCGGTGATGGCGACGATCTTGGGCTTCTTGTGCTCGGGCGCGGCGTTCACCGTGCGGGCGAACAGCTCGATGTCGCCCAGGATCTCGACCCCGGCGGCCTTGGCCTTGCCGACCGTCCAGTGCGGCTTGGGATGGGTCAGCGGCACGCCCGGCGACAGCATGAGGGCCGCGAACTGGCTCCAGTCGGCGGTGTTGAGATCGACGACGTTCAGGCCCTCGGCCACGGCGGCCTCACGGCTGGCGGGCTTCTCGTCCCACAGCGCCACCTTGGCCCCGCCGGCGATCAGCGCGCGCGCGGCCGTCAGCCCCGTCCGGCCCAGGCCGAACACAGCGACGGTCTTGCCCTCGAAACCGCGGACCGGGATCATGGCTCGCCCTCTCCTATCTCAGCTTCAGGGTGGCGAGACCGACGAAGCTGAGCATCATCGACACGATCCAGAAGCGGACCACGACGGTGCTCTCAGCCCAGCCCAGCTTCTCGAAATGGTGGTGGATCGGCGCCATCAGGAAGACCCGCTTGCCGGTCTTCTTGAAGTAGGCGACCTGGATCATCACGGAGAGCGCCTCGGCCACGAACAGGCCGCCGACGATGCCAAGCACCAGCTCGTGCTTGGCGCAGACGGCGATCGCGCCCAGCGCGCCGCCCAGGGCCAGCGAGCCGGTGTCGCCCATGAAGATCTTGGCCGGCGGGGCGTTGTACCAGAGGAAGCCCATGCCTCCGCCGATGATCGCGCCGCACACCACCGCCAGTTCGCCGACGCTGGGCACGTAGTGCAGGTTCAGGTAGTCGGCGAACTTCACGTTGCCGACCAGGTAGGCGATCAGGCCGAAGGTCGAGGCGGCGAACATCACCGGCACGATGGCCAGGCCGTCCAGGCCGTCGGTCAGATTCACGGCGTTTGAGAAGCCGGCGATCGTGATCGCGGCGAAGGCGACGTAGAACCAGCCCATATTGATGACCAGGTTCTTCAGGATCGGGAACACCACCGAGGTTTCGAGCCCCGCCGTGGTCGGCGACTTCGGCGCGAAGATGATCAGCACCACGGCCGCCAGGATCGAGACGATGAACTGGGCGACCAGCTTCTGGCCGCTGGAAAGGCCGGCGGTCGTCTGCTTGGTGACCTTGGCGTAGTCGTCCATGAAGCCCAGCACGCCGAACGCGGCGGTGATGCCCAGCACCACCCAGACGTGGACGTTGCGCAGGTCGGCGAACAGTAGCGAGCCGACGAACAGGCCGGCCAGGATCATGAAGCCGCCCATGGTGGGCGTGCCGGCCTTCTCGGTGACGTGACGGGCGATGCCGTCGGTGCGGATCGGCTGGCCCTTGCCCTGCTTGGCCTTCATCCAGCGGATGAAGCGCGAGCCCATGGCCACGGCCACGACATAGGCCGTCAGCATCGACATGCCGGTGCGGAAGGTCAGGTACTTCAGCAGGTTCAGCACCGGCAGGTGCTCATGCCCGCCGCGCGAGAGCCACTCGTAGAGGAAATACAGCATCAGCCCTGTCCTTCGAGGTCGAGCGCGCCCAGGGCGGCCGCGACCGTCCCCGCTCTCGATCCGTTCGAACCCTTCACCATCACCACGTCGCCCGCCCGCATCGCCGAGACGACCTGAGGCGCGAGCTCGGCGGCGTTCTGGGCGTACCCGCCCCGCCGAGTCGGCGGAAGCGCTTCCCATAAAGATTTCATTAACGGACCGGCGCAGAACACCAGATCGATGTCGGTGGCGGCGATGGGGGTCGCCAGGTCGCCGTGGAAACGGGCGCTCTGCGGGCCCAGCTCCAGCATGTCGGTCAGGACCACGATGCGACGGCCGGCCACGTGGCGCGCGCCCAGGGTGGCCAGGGCGGCCTGCATCGAGACGGGATTGGCGTTGTAGCTCTCGTCGACCAGGGTGAAGGTCCCGCCCGGGATCCTGACCACGCGCTCGGCGCCGCGGCCCTCGATCGGCTCGAACTCGGCCAGGGCCGCCAGGGCGGTCTCGCGGTCGACGTCCAGGGCCTCCAGCATCAGCAGCACGCACAGGCTGTTGAGCCCCCAGTGCACGCCGGTCTGCAGGATCGGGAAGTGCACGGTCTCGCCGCGCAGTTCGGCGGTGATGGTCGCGCCGTTCACGCCGGCGGCGAACACCACGAGCCGGGCGGTGACGCCCTCGCCCGTGCCGAAGCTCCAGACCTCGGCGCCGGCCTTCTCGGCCTCGGCCTTCAGCAGCGGGAACCACGGATTGTCGGCGTTCAGCACCGCCACGCCGTTCGGCTCCAGTCCGGCGAAGATCTCGGCCTTGGCGCGGGCGACGCCCTCCTCGCCGTCGGCGAAGTTCTCCAGGTGCACCGGGCCGACGGTGGTGATGGCCACCGCGTGCGGGCGGATGAAGTTCGACAGCGGGACGATCTCGCCCCCGTGGTTCATGCCGACCTCGAACACCGCCCGCTGGGTGTCGCGCGGCATGCGCGCCAGGGTCAGGGGCACGCCGATATGGTTGTTGTAGGACTTGACCGAGGCGTGGGCCTTGCCCGCGCGGCGCAGGCCAGCCTCGACGGCGCGGGTGACGCTGGTCTTGCCGACCGAGCCGGTCACCGCGCCACGCCGGGTTTGCGGGGCGCGCTTGCGAGCCGCGACGCCCAGGTGCTCCAGCGCCGCGAAGGTGTCCTCGACCAGCACGGCCGGTACGGCGACGGGCTTGGAGATCAGGGCTCCCGCCGCGCCCTTGTCGGCGGTCTGGACGACGAACTCATGCCCGTCCCGAGCGCCCGTGAGCGCCACGAACAGGTCGCCGGGCTCGATGCTGCGGCTGTCAATCGACACGCCGGTGGCCTCGAAGTCGGCCAGCACCTGGCCGCCGGTGGCGGCGGCGATCTCATCGGCGGTCCAGAGGACGTCAGACATGGACGGCCTCCAGCGCCTGAGCGGTCTCGGTCACGTCGTCGAACGGGTGGTTCACGCCAGCCACCAACTGGCCCTGCTCGTGGCCCTTGCCGGCCACCACCAGCACGTCGCCATCGACCAGCAGGGCCGCGCCGGCCCGGATGGCCGCGCGGCGATCGCCAAATTCTCGCGCGCCCGGCGCGGCGGCCAGGATGGCGGCGCGGATCAAGGCGGGCTCTTCGGAACGGGGATTGTCGTCGGTGACGATGGCCACGTCGGCCAGGCGCGCGGCGATCTCGCCCATCAGGGGACGCTTGCCGCGATCGCGATCGCCGCCGGCCCCGAACACCACGATCAGCTTGCCGCGGGTATGGGGACGCAGGGCGGCCAGCACCGTCTCCAGGCCGTCCGGGGTGTGGGCGTAGTCGACATAGGCCTCGCCGCCGTTCGCGCCGGTCCCGACCCGCTGCAGCCGGCCGGCCGCGCCTTCCAGCGTGGCCAGGGCGGCGATGGTCGCGTCCAGATCCTCGCCGGTGGCCAGGACCAGGGCGGCCGCGACCAGGACGTTGGAGGCCTGGAAGTCGCCGGCCAGCGGCAGCAGCACGTCGAACTCGCGGCCCTGGGCGGCGATCTTCAGGCGCTGGCCTTGCGGCACGGGCGTGCGCTCGATCAGGCGGAGCCCCTGCCCTTCGTGGCCGACCGACAGAATGGTCTGGCCCGAGGTGACCGCGGCCGAGGCGAAGGCCGGAAAGGCGTCGCTGTCGGCGTTCAGCACGGCGGTCCGGGCGCGCGGCAGCAGGGTCTCGAACAGCCTCAGCTTGGCCGCGCGGTAGGCGCCCATGGTGCCGTGGTAGTCCAGGTGGTCCTGGGTGAAGTTGGTGAAGCCGGCGGCGGCCAGGCGCACGCCGTCCAGGCGGCGCTGGTCGATGCCGTGCGACGAGGCCTCGACGGCCAGGTGGGTCACGCCCATGCCCGCCAGCTTGGCCATCATCTCGGCGACGTCGGCGGCGTCCGGCGTGGTCAGGCCCGGCGGGGTCAGTTGCTGGTCGGGAACGCCGGGCGCGCTGACCACGACGCCCAGGGTGCCCATGCTGGCGGCCTTGTGACCGAGGCGCGCGTAGATCTGGCGGGCGAAGCCGGCGACCGAGGTCTTGCCGTTGGTGCCGGTCACCGCGATGCAGGTCTCCGGCTGCGCGCCCCAGAACTGGGCGGCGGCCAGGGCGTAGGCGCGGCGCGGGTCGCCGGCGTGAACCACCGGAACCGACAGCGCCTCGACGTCGTCAGGGGCCAGAACGGCGGCCGCGCCCGAAGCGATGGCGCCGGCGATGAACTCGCGGCCGTCGACCTTGCTGCCCGGCAGGGCCGCGAACAGAAAGCCTTCCCGCACCTTGCGGCTGTCGGCGGTGACCCCTGTGATCACGGGATCGACCGCGCAGGGCCGGTTCAGGATCTGCGAAAGGGTCTTGCTCAAAGTCCCGCCTCCGGAGCGGCTTGTGGCTGCTGGGCCACGGTGAAGATGTCGCTCTGGCGCTTGACGCCCAGGAACGGCGCGATGCGGTCGATCACCCGGCCCGCGGCCGGCGCCGACACCCAGCCGCCGGTCGAGAACCCGTGCGTCTTGGCGTTGCCCTTGGGCTCGTCCATCAGCACCAGCACGAAGTAGCGGTCGGCCTCGAGCGGACCGTCGGTCGGGAACACCGCCGCGAACGACGAGACCTGACGCTGGTGGTTATAGCCGCGAATGGCCGGGTCGTACTTCTCGCCGGTGCCGGTCTTGCCGCCCACCGACAGGCCCGGAATGTTGGCCGACTTGCCGCTGCCGCCGGTGACGTTGGCGCGCATGATCTGCAGCATCTGCTGCGAGGTCTCTTCGGAAACCGCGCGCGGGCCTTCCGGACGCACGCCCGGCGCCAGCTTGTGGATGGTCAGCGGCTGCAGCGTGCCGCCGTTCAGCAGCGCGCCCATCGCCTGGGCCAGCGCCAGGGGCGAGACGTTGATGCCGTGGCCGAACGAGGTGGAGGCCACCGCGTCGTCGTCCCACTTCTTCGGGGTCAGCGGACGGGCGGATTCCAGCAGCTCGACCTTGGCCGGCTTGGTCAGGCCCAGGGCGTTGAAATAGCGGCTCAGCCGCTCGCCGCCGATCCGCTCGGCCAGGATGGCGGTGCCGATGTTGGACGAATGCTGGAACACCTCGACCAGGGTCAGGATCTTCTTGGCCGCATGGAAGTCGTGGATCGTGCGATAGCCCAGCTTGAACGGCTCGCGGGCGTCGAAGGTCGAGGCCGGGGTCGCCGCGCCGGTGTCCAGGCCGATCGCCACGGTGAAGGCCTTGAAGGTCGAGCCCATCTCGTAGACCGAGGCGGCGGCGTGGTTGGTCATCTGCTCGCTGGACGCCAGGTCCAGCCGGTTGGGATCGTAGTCGGGGAAGCTGGTCATGCCGAGGATCTCCCCGGTATGGACGTTGGTGACGATGCCGACGGCGTCCTTGGCCTGGAACTCGATGGCGGCCTTGCGGACCTCGTCCTCCAGGGCGGCCTGGACGCGCAGGTCGATCGACAGCGGGATCGCGCCGTCCGGCCCCCTGGCCGAAGCCTCGCGCACGTCCTTGTCCAGGGCCTTCTCGGCGCCCGACAGGCCCCGGCCGCCCTTGTCGACGAAGCCGATGAAGTGGGCGGCGCTGGCGCCCAGCGGATACATCCGGGCCGCCTGCTCCTCGAACTCGACGCCGGGCAGGCCCAGGTCGAAGATCGCGTCCTTCTCGGCCGGCGTCATGCCGCCGACCAGGAAGCCGCGCCGGTCGGCGAACACCACCTGGTCCAGGCGCTTGGCCGGCACGTCCGGCAGAGCCTTGGCCAGCGCCTTGCGCGTGGCCTTGGCGTCCCAGACGTCCTTGGGATTGATGTAGAGGGCGTAGTGGGTCAGGTCGACGGCCAGCAACTGGCCGTTGCGGTCGACCAGGTCGCCCCGCGCCCCGTCGGTCGAGGCCAGGTAACCGTTGCCGCCCACCTTGGAAAACACCGCCGCCCAGGTGGCGCCCAGGGCCAGCACGGTGAAGGCCAGGCCGAAGATGGCCATGACGAAGAAGATGCGGATGCGGGTGTCGTCTTCCGGACGCGCGGCGGCGCGCGAGCGCTCGAAGGCGTGCTCCAGCCGCCAGACCCGTTCGATCAGCCAGCGCCAGGCCGCGGGCGCGCCGCCGGGGGCGAGGTTGGACAGGCTCATCGCGGAGCCTCCCCGGACGCCGGCTGGGGCGGCGGATAGTCGTCGGGCGTGGCTTCGGGCGCCTCGCCGGCCGCGACGTCGTTGTTCGCCGCCGCCGTCGGCGAGGCCGGAGCGTGGGCGACGGGGGCGTGGCGCGCCACGTCGATCAGGGCGTCCTCGGTGGTCTCGTGCTCGGGCCGGATCGGGGTCAGCTGCAGTTGCTGGGCCAGCTGCTCGATGCGGCGCGGCTGCTCCAGATAGGCGACCTCGGCCTTGAGCAGGCGCACGCGAACCTTCTCGTCGACGATCTGCTGCTCGACCGAGGCGATCTGGGCCCGCTCGCGGCCGGCGAAGGTCTTGGCCATGTAGACGCCCAGGACCAGGACCAGCAGGATGATCAAGCAGACCAGCTCGACGACCCGAAAGCCCCGCACGCGGCGGTCGAAGATGCTCGACAGGCTCATGCCGCGCTCCAGACCGGAGCGGTCGTGCGCACGGCGGCGCGCAGCTTGGAGGAACGGGCGCGCGGATTGACCGCCAGCTCGGCCTCGCCCGGCGCGATGGCCTTGGACGAGATCAGCTGGAAACTGGACGGCGCGCCGGCTTCGACCGGCGGCAGGTGACGCGACCCGCCCGGCGTGCGGCCGGCCCGCTCGGCCAGGAAGTTCTTCACGATGCGGTCTTCCAGCGAGTGGAAAGTGACCACCGCCAGGCGGCCGCCCGGCTTCAGCACGCGCTCGGCGGCGGCGAGGCCGGCCTCCAGCTCGTCCAGCTCGGCATTGACCGCGATCCGCAAGCCCTGGAACGAGCGGGTGGCGGGATGCACCTTGGCGCCCTTGCGGCCGCCCAGGGCGCGCTCGATCACATGCGCCAGGTCCAGGGTGCGGGTGAACGGCCGCTCTTCCCGACGCTTGATGATGAAGCTGGCGATGCGCCGCGAGGCGTGCTCCTCGCCATAGACATAGAGGATGCGCGCCAGCTCGGTGTGGTCCAGCTCGTTGACCAGGTCGGCGGCGGACGGGCCGTCGGCGCCCATGCGCATATCCAGCGGGCCGTCGCGCATGAAGGAAAAGCCGCGCTCAGCCTCGTCGAGCTGCATGGAAGATACGCCAAGGTCCAGAGTCACGCCGTCCACCGACGCATCCTCGAAATACTCGGTGATTTGCGAAAAGCGGTCCTGAATCAGGCGAAAGCGACCATCCGCCGCGGAAAACTCGACGGCAAAGCGCTGCACGCTGGGATCGCGGTCGAAAGCCGTGACCGAAGCGCCCGTCGCCAGGATGGCGCGTGTGTAGCCGCCGGCTCCAAACGTGCCGTCGATGACCAGGTCGCCGGGCCCGGACGCCAGGGCGCCGACCACCTCGTCCAGCAGGACGGAGACGTGCGGGGCGCCGGGCTCGCGGATGGGTTCGAGATCGCTCACGCCACGCCCCCGATGCGGGCGGTGCGTTGCTGGGCGCGCATGGCGGCCAGGCCGTCGCGGGCCAGGTCGCGCTGGGCGGCGCGGTGGGCCTGGAAGGCTTCGCGCGACCAGATCTGGAACCGCTCGCCCAGGCCGACCACCGCCACCCAGTCGGTCAGGCCGAACATCTCGCACAGGGTGTCAGGCAAGGTGATGCGGCCGGCGGTGTCGAACGACAGCCGCGCCATGCCGCCCAAGACGCTGGTTTCCAGGGCCGAACGCAGGGGATCGCCGAACGGCAGCTCGTCGATCACGCCCTGGTAACGGTCAAACAGGCTCTTTCCGCCAGCCTCGAGGCAATCGGCTTCGATGGAGGGGAAGCAGAAGATCCCGTCGAACGGACCCGAGAGCGCGGCGCGGAAGTCCTGCGGCACGACGATGCGCCGCTTGCTGTCCAGCTGCTTCTCGAACGTCGAGAGAAACACCCCACTACCCCTGTTGAAAAGCCCGCCGCCGGACGCCCTGCCACGATCGCTCCGGCAGAAGTGGGTTAACATGGGATTGATTGGGATACAATGACACCAACACCCGTTTTGCCGCCAAAACAAAGGTGTCGCGGGGCGTCTTCACAGACCGCCTGAATCTATCCACAGAACATACAAGGAACCTGTTAAGACTTCGCGCGCGCTAGACTCGGCGCGCGGCCTTGCAGGCTTGGGATTGGGCGGCTCAGTTACCGCCATTGTGGGGATAAGTGGGGCTCAAACCCACTTTCGCGGCCCCGCCCGAGGGCGGAGCGAATGGACCAGATGGTCTGTAAGCCGGGTTCTGTCTGACGCCCTAGAGCGCGAGACGGCCATTCCTCTGGACCGCCCATCGCTGGACGGTTCTCGCGACCTACCCGGACCCTCTCAGCCAGTGACGGCCTATCCGACGCGAGGCCGGCGCGGGGTCCCTATTCGGTCTTGCTCCAGGCGGGGCTTGCCATGCCGTCCCTGTTGCCAGGTCCGCGGTGGGCTCTTACCCCACCCTTTCACCCTTCCCGCCCCGAAGGGAGGAGGTTTGCTTTCTGTGGCGCTATCCCTGGGATCGCTCCCGGCGGGCGTTACCCGCCGCCTTGTCACCGTGGAGCCCGGACTTTCCTCGACACCACAAGGATGCCGCGGCCGCCCGACCATCTGGTCCGGGACGGTGTTTGACGGCAGCGAGAGCTCTGGTCAATTGAAGATCGATAAGAAACGGACTAAACTAAGTGAACTTAGTCCACCGAGGCCACCATGCGCACGGTCAATATCCACGAAGCCAAAACTCACCTCTCCCGCCTAGTGGAGCAAGCCGCCGATGGCGAAGGCTTCATCATCGCCAAGGCCGGCAAGCCGATGGTGAAGGTGATCGCCCTCGACATGACAGAAGCCCAACCAATCCGTCGTCTCGGGTTCATGGAAGGTGAGTTCACCGTCCCGGACGATTTCGACACTATGTTCGCCGACGAAATCCTGGAGATGTTCGAGGGCAAAGAGTGATCCTGCTTGCGGACACCCACATCCTGCTTTGGGCCGCCCTGGAGCCCAACCGTATCCCAATACAAGGCAGGCAACTGCTGGAAGCCGAAGACAACCAGCCCCTCTTCAGCGTGGCCAGCCTATGGGAGATCAGCATCAAGCACGCCCAAGGCCGCGCGGATTTCACTGTTGATCCCCGGCGGCTGTATCGTCAGTTGCTTAAGAACGGCTGGCAAGAACTCGCCATCTCCACCGAGCACGCGCTGGCGGTGCTCACCCTGCCTCCGCTTCATAAGGACCCCTTCGACCGCCTCTTGGTAGCGCAAGCAACTGTCGAGGGGGCTAAGTTGCTGACGGTGGATCGCCAATTGAGCGAGTACGGCGGACCGATCCTCAGTCTCTAATCGCCGCTCGCATCAGCTCCGCGACCGGATGATCACCCAGCGCGGCGACCACCCCGGCGCGCTCGGCCTCGGCCTTGTTCTGACCCAGCTTGAAGGTCCCCTCCAGCCGCTCGACGCTCAGCCGGCAGCCAATGATGCCGCGCATCATGGCCTCGAAGCGGCCCGGGCTCATCTTGTCGCGGGTCCAAGGCGCCTTGGGCAGGAGGCGCGCCTCTTCCTGGGCCGACAGGTCGTCGAGCAGGGCGACGAACTCCGCGTCGCTGAGCGGCGCGACCAGGCCCTCGGCCTCGGCCGAGACGTAGTTCCAGGTCGGGACCTGATCTTCGCTGCCGTACCAGTCGGGGCTGACATAGGCGTCCTGGCCGGTCGCCAGGGCCACGGCGCGGAAGCCCTGAACCACGAACGGCGCCAGGGCGTTGCCGCGCGACAGATGGAAGTCCAGCACGATCTCGCCGAAGTCCAGTTCGCGGATCACTACCGGGGCCTGGGCCACGAAGGGCCGGCCGCCTACAGCGCCCGCCAGGGTCACGAACGGATGGGCGGCGATGAAGGCCAGCAACGTCACGCGATCATGGACGTGGAACGGCTTGGCCGGATGCATCAGCTCGCCGCCCGCAGCAGGGCCACCAGGCGCGCGCGGGTCTCGCCGTCGGCGACGCCGTCGAAGCGGGTCTGCAACCAGTGGCGCTGGAAGGCGGCGACCACGGTCTCGGTCCACTCGTCGTACTGGCCCGACGGCGCGCAGTTGTAGCCCAGGCGGGTCAGGCCGGCCTGCAGGGCGAAGACGCCAGTCCCCTCCTCGCCCCGGCCCAGCGGCGCGCCGGGCGACGGCGGCGGCTCGACCCACAGGCCGTGGCCGGCGTCGGCCAGGCGCTTCCACGGGAACAGTTCGCCCGGATCGATCTTGCGGCCGGGCGCGATGTCGGAATGGCCGATGATCATGTCGTCGTCGATCATCCAGCGCGTGCGGATGTCGGCCAGCAGGTTGATGACGGCGGCGATCTGGGCGTCGGGAAAGGCGCGATAGCCGAACTCGTGGCCGGGATTGACGATCTCGATGCCGATCGAGGCCGAGTTGATGTCCTTGACGCCCTTCCAGAACGCGGCCCCGGCATGCCAGGCGCGACGCTCCTCGGGCACCAGGCGGAAGACCCGGCCGTCTTCCTCGACCAGATAATGGGCCGAGACCTTGGCCTCGGGGTCGCACAGCCGCGCCAGGGCCGCCTCGCCGGTCTCCATGCCGGTGTAGTGCAGGATGACGCAGTCGGGCACGGCCTTGCGCGCGTCGAAGTTCGGCGACGGAGCGTCGATCACGGGCGGCGTCATTGGAAGCGGTTCCTCGTCAGCATCAGCAGCGGCGTCACCTGGTTCTTGCGCAAGGCGATGATCAGCACCCCCACTAGCGCGAGCAGCGTGCCGATTCCCATCCGCACGTCGAAATGATCGTGCGTGATCAACACGCCCAGGCCAATGGTCATCAGCGGAGTCATCAGGGTGAGCGGCGCGATCAGGTTGGCGTCATGGCGCTGGATCAGGCCGTAATAGGACGTGTGGGCCACGACCGAAACCACCAGGGCCGAGAACACCACCGCCGCCACGAACGGCCAGCCGGCGTGGACCGCTAGGCCGAAGCCGCCCGGCTCGAACAGGCCGCTCAGCGCCGCCAGGGGCGCGACCGCCGTGAACCCGACCCAGGCCTGGAGCTGCAGCGGCCTGACCCCTTCGATCTGCTTCATCATCACCGCGCCCAGCGAGCCGGTGAAGGCCGACCCGACGATGAACCACAGGCCCGGCGACAGCTGCAGCCCGTGCGGGTTCCACATCACCACCACCGCGCCTGACAGGGTCAGCACGATGCCCAGGCCGCGCCGCCAGCGAACCTTCTCGCCCAGCAGCAGCACCGACAGGATCGTCGTGAATGGCACGGCCAGTTGGACGACCACCGCGGCGGTCGAGGGCGAAGCGGTCTTGAAGCCCATGAACAGCAGGGCGAAGTTGCCCAGCCCCAACAGCAGCCCCACCACGACGATCCGCCAAGCCGGGCGCGGCGCGGGCAGCAGCCACGGCAGGGTCACGGCCGCGACGATGGCGAACCGCACCGCCGCGTAGAACAGCGGCGGCACGCCCCAGTGAGCGACCACGATCTTGGAAACGATGTTGTTGCAGGCCCAGACCAGGCAGACCAGGACCAGCACGCCGAAGTCGCGCAGAGACATGGGAACGACCGATACGCGGGGCCGGTGAAGGTTTGCAATCAAAACCGAAGACCCGTTCACGACGCCGCGGTTGACGGATCGTCTAAACGGTCGTTTGCTGGTGATCAGCGTTCACATACATAAGCGTCCGGACCACCGGACCGGGTGAACCAGGGTGGAAGCACGATGGCCATCGAGCATTTCGACGTACTGATCGTGGGCGCGGGCCTGTCGGGCATCGGCGCGGCCTACCACCTCAAGCGCGACTGCCCGAAGAAGACCTACGCCATTCTCGAGGCCCGGGCGGCGATCGGCGGCACCTGGGACCTGTTCCGCTATCCGGGCATCCGATCCGACAGCGACATGTACACCCTGGGCTACGCCTTCAAGCCTTGGCGCGAGGCGAAAGCCATCGCCGACGGCCCCTCGATCCTCAACTACGTTCGCGAGACCGCCGCCGAGCACGGCATCGACCGGAACATCCGCTACGGCCACAAGGTCCGGCGCGCCAGCTGGTCGTCGGAGACCGCGACCTGGACCGTCGAGGCCGAGCACGACGGCAAGACCGTCAAGGTCACCTGCAATTTCCTGTCGATGTGCAGCGGCTACTACAATTACGAGGCCGGCTACACGCCCGACTTCCCGGGGATCGAGCGGTTCAAGGGCCGGATCGTCCACCCCCAGCTCTGGCCCGAGGACCTGGACTACGCCGGCAAGACGGTGGTGGTGATCGGCAGCGGCGCGACCGCCGTGACCCTGGCGCCGGAAATGGCCAAAACCGCCGGCCACGTCACCATGCTGCAGCGCTCGCCGACCTATGTTGTCTCGCGGCCGGCCGAGGACGGGGTCGCCAACTGGCTGCGCGCCAAGCTGCCGGGCAAGCTGGCCTACGACATCACCCGCGCCAAGAACGTGCTGTTCCAGATGCTGTTCTTCAACATCGCCCGCAAGAAGCCGGAGAAGACCAAGGAGCGGCTGCTGGGCCTGGTGCGCGACCACCTGGGGCCCGACTACGACATCGAGACCCACTTCACGCCGCGCTACAATCCCTGGGACCAGCGGCTGTGCCTGGTGCCG
This sequence comes from Caulobacter soli, assembly GCF_011045195.1. GTDB lineage: Bacteria > Pseudomonadota > Alphaproteobacteria > Caulobacterales > Caulobacteraceae > Caulobacter > Caulobacter soli. Next base: position 3,766,683 of record NZ_CP049199.1, read on the forward strand.
GACGCCGACCTGTTCGCCTCGATCAAGGCGGGCAAGACCTCGGTGGTCACCGACCATATCGAGACCTTCACCGAGACCGGCCTGAAGCTGACCTCGGGCCAAAGCCTGGACGCCGACATCATCGTCACCGCCACGGGGCTGCGCATGCAGCTGCTGGGCGAGATGGAGGTGCTGGTCGACGGGCGGAAGATCGCGCCGCACGAGACCACCAGCTACAAGGGCATGATGTTCAGCGACGTGCCGAACCTGTCCTCGACCTTCGGCTACACCAACGCCAGCTGGACCCTGAAGGCCGACCTGACGGCCGAATACATGTGCCGCCTGCTCAACTACATGGACCGCACGGGCACGCGGATCTGCACGCCGCGCCTGCCCGAAGGCGAGATGGAGATCGAGCCGTGGCTGGATTTCTCGTCCGGCTACGTCCAGCGCGCCCTGAAGATCCTGCCGCGGCAAGGCGCCAAGACGCCGTGGAAGGTGCACCAGAACTACGCCAAGGACCTGGTGGCCCTGCGCTACGGCAAGGTCGACGACGGGGTGATGGAGTTTTCGAAGGTCAAGGCGGTGACCAAGGCGAAAGTCGCGGCTTAGCGACCTAGTCCTCGTCGAACCCCTCGTCCTCATCATCAACCGGCGCGGCCTTCACCGCCGCCCCGCCCTTGCGTTTCACGAAGCGCAGCGCCGTGTGCGTCTTCGAGAACGCGCAGACCTTCGTGTCGACCAGCCCCCGCTCCCGCGCCGCGCCCAGGATCTCGGCGTCCTTCAGCGGCGCGCCCTTGCCCTTCTGGGCGACGATCCAGATCGCGCCCTTGGCCGCCAGCCCGCCGGCCAGGTCTTCGAGCTGGTCGAAATCGGCCAGGTCCTCGACGCCCAGGAATAGCAGGTCGATGTCCTCATAAGCCTCGACCGGCTCCACGCGGTTCGACAGCTCGTCCAGGAACTCTGGATCGTCGATCCCCTCGACCACCACCGTCTGGCCCGCCTTGACGCCCAGCTTGTCCAGCCGGCCCGGCGGGTTCTGGATGGCGTGCAGCCACTTGGCCGCCTCGCCGGGTTCGAGGGTGAAGCGGGTGCCGTCGGTCAGCACCAGGTCGGCGCCCTCGACCTTCAGGTCGCGCAGGGCATGGCCCTGATAGATGCCGCGCACCGCCCCGCGGAAGATCAGCTTGGGTGGCTCCCACAACAGCTTGCCGTCGCTCTCGCCGTCCGACAGCTGCCCCCAGACGCCCTTGGCCTCCTTGCCCATGACCTAAGCGCCCTTGAACGTCGGCTGACGCTTCTCGAGGATGGCGTCGACGCCTTCCATGTGATCCTCGGTGTGGTGGGCAATGGCCTGGGCCGCCGCGCTCATCTCCATCAGCGTGTCGTAGCTGGAGGTCTGGCCGTGCTTGAGCAGGCTCTTGGCCATGCGCAGGGCGTGGGGCGGCTGCTGGGCGATGCGGTTGGCCAAGGCCAGGGCCTCGTCCATCAGGGCGTCGGCCGGCACGGCCTTGCTGATCAGACCCCAGGCCTCGGCCTTGGCCGCGTCGATGACGTCGCCGGTGAACAGCAGCTCGGCGGCGCGGCTCATGCCGATGGTGCGCGGCATCAGCCACGCCCCGCCGTCGCCGGGGATCAGGCCCAGCTTCAGGAAGGTGACGCCGAACTTGGCGGTGTCGGCGGCGATGCGGATATCGGTCATGCAGGCCACGTCGCAGCCCAAGCCGATGGCCGCGCCGTTAACCGCCGCGATGGACGGGACCTCCAGGCCGTAGATGGCCCGCACCACGCGGTGGATGTTCTTGCGGTAACCGTCGCGCACCTTGACGCCGTTGCCGCCGAACGCCCCTTCGCGGGCCTTCATCGCCTTGACGTCGCCGCCGGCCGAGAAGGCCCGGCCCGCGCCGGTCAGGATCACGCAGCGGATGTCCTGGTCGTCGTTGATCGCCTCGCAGGCGGCCGCCACCTGGTCGCCGTCGCCCGGCGCGCCCAGGGCGTTCAGGGCGTTGGGCCGGTTGAGGGTGAGGATGGCGACGTGGCCGCGCTTCTCGGTCAGGATCAGGGGGGCGTCTTGCGACATGCGGCGGGCTCCTGCTGTTTTGATCTGCATAGCGCAAATCGGCCAGGGAGAGGCAAGAGACCGACGCTCGACGGACCGCGTTCTATAAACTAAGGTAAAACCCTGACTTCGTCCCAGATAGACAAGACCCTGCGCTTCCTATTGTGATCACACACAACACCTGGAAGAACTTGTGCGATGATAACAAGACGCAACAGCGGCCCTGCGACATTTTAGACAAGCTGAACCGTAAAAAGCGTTAGCGCAGAAGAGAATCATAGGCTTCTACTAACCCCAGGGACGATTTTGAAAAGCGGTGGCGTGCAGTGCTCATGTCCCACAGACATGCTTTGATCATCGAGGATGAGATCCTCATCGCTATGGAAGTCGAGGCCCTGCTCGGTGAGCAAGGATTCGATAGTTTCGACATAGCGGAAAGCCCTCAGGAAGCGCTCGACTGCGCCCTGAAGCGGCCGCCCGATCTGATCACCGCGGACTATCGCATCATCGGCGGCACGGGCGTGGAAGCGGTCACCGCGATCCTGGCCCGGCTGGGACCGATCCCGGTGGTCTATGTGACCGGCAACGCCGACCAGCTGGGCGCCCGCACGCGCGCCGTGGTTGACAAGCCGATCTCGCCCCATCGCCTGGCCGAGGCCTGCGCCATCGTCCAGGCCGGCGCCTAGGCTTTCGGTTACGACACCCGCTATGCTGGCGGCCCTGCAAGGGAGCCGTCCATGATCGTCGACAGCCTGGAAGCGCTCGAAGCCCTGTACACGCCGGCTCCGGTCCCGGCCTCGACCGTCAAGGTCACCGACCGGATCACGCCGCACTATCGCGCCCTGATCGAGGCCTCGCCGTTCCTGGTCCTGGCCACCGTCGGCCCCGAGGGCCTGGACTGCAGCCCGCGCGGCGACCAGCCCGGCTTCGTCCGCATCCAGGACGAGCGCATGCTGATCCTGCCCGACCGGCGCGGCAACAACCGCATCGACAGCCTGCGCAACGTGGTCCGCGATCCGCGCGTGGCGCTGATGTTCCTGATTCCGGGCTCGGGCACGACTTTCCGGGTCAACGGCCGGGCGGTGGTCAGCGCCGATCCCGACCTGCTGGAGAGCTTCGCGGTCGACGGCAAGGCGCCGCGCACCTGCCTGGTGGTCACCGTGGTGGAGGCCTATTTCCAGTGCGCCCGCGCCATCGTCCGCTCGGGCCTGTGGAACGCCGAAAGCCAGGTCGATCCCCGATCCTTGCCCACGCCCGGCGCCATGCTGGCGGCGATGAGCCAGAACACGGTCGGCGGCGAGAGCTACGACAAGGCCTGGCCGGAACGGGCGGCGGCCTCGCTCTGGTGAGCAACTAGGCCTTCCCGGTCGCCACGTAGCGGTCGATCACCTCGCCCAGCACGGTCAGCGGCACGCCGCCGGTCGAGACCACCGCGTCGTTGAAGTCGCGCAAGTCGAACTTTCCGCCCATCCTGGCCTTGGCCGTCTCGCGCAGGCGGACGATCTCGGTGTGACCCACCTTGTAGCCGCAGGCCTGGCCGGGATTGGCGCAATAACGGTCGACCTCGCTGGTCATGGCCGGCCGCGCCCGGCCGGTGGTGGTCACCAGATAGTCGATGGCCTGTTCACGGGTCCAGCGCTTGTGGTGCAGGCCGGTGTCGACCACCAGCCGCGCGGCGCGGAACTGCTGGGCCTGCAGATAGCCCAGTTGGCCCAGGGGATCGCCGTCGTAGAAACCACCCTCGTCGGCCAGTTGTTCGGCATACAGCGCCCAGCCTTCGACGAAGGCGTTGAAGCCCATCAGCGAGCTGATCAGCGGGATCTGGCTGGACCGCTCGGCCAGGTACGCGCCCTGCCAGGCGTGGCCGGGAATGGCCTCGTGCGTGGTCAGGGTCGGCAGGGTGAACTTCGGCCAGTTCCCGATGTCCTGCAGGTTGATGTAGTAGATCGCCGGCCGCGAGCCATCCAGGGCCGCGAAGTTCATGTAGCCCTGCGGCGCGCCGGCCTGGATCTCCTTGGGCACGGCCTTGACCCGCACGTCGGCCTTCAGCCCCAGGCGCGACAGCTTGGGCATCAGCAACCGGATGGCGGCGATGCGATCGTTCAGATAGGCCAGAAGCTCGGCCCGGCCGGCGTCGGTGTCGGGATAGAGGTAGCGCGGATCCTTGGTCAGGGCCGTGACGCGCTCGCCGACGCTGCCCTGGGTCAGGCCCTGGGCCTTGAGGATCGGGTCCATGCGGGCGGCGATGGCCTTGCCCTGCTCCAGGCCCATGGCGTGGATGGCGTCGGCCGACAGGGTGGTGGTGGTGCCCACGCGCAGGGCCCAGGCGTAGTATTCGTCGCCCTTGGGCAGCTTCCAGACGCCGGCGTCGGCGGCGGCCTTGGCGCGCGCCGCCTTCAGGGCGGCCAGTTGCCGATCGAGCGCCGGGAACACCGCGCTGGCGACGATCTTGGTCTCGGACGCCGAGGGATCGGCCAGCCCCTTGGCCTTGGCCCGCTCGGCCAGCGAAGCGACCAGCTGGGTTTTCTCGGCGGGCTGGCCGCGCAGTTCGGTCAACTGGGCGATGGCGGTGTCGAGGATGAAGGCCGGCGGGATCACTCCGGCCGCCGCGTCCTCGCCGATCCGCGCGGTTTCCTGGTCCAGCACCCGGGCGAAGGCGTCGGTGCGGGCCAGATAGGCCTCGACGTCGGCGTCGGTTTCGATGGCGTGCTGCGAGTTGAGGAATTCGGGAACCTGCGAAACCGCGCCGCTCTGCTGGGTCACCACATAAGGGTTGCCGCCGTCGACGCCGTACGAGAAGGCCCCGCCCTCGACCGTCAGGGTCTGGGCGGCCAGCACCGTGTCGTGGATCGTCAGGTCGTGGGGATTCAGGCTCTTGGGATCGATGGCCGACAGGCGCTTCACGCGATCGGCGCTGGCGGCGACCTGGGCCCGGCGGTCGGCGGTCGAAGCGCCCGACAACTTCGACTTCAGCCCGGCCCGCGCGCCCTTGTCCAGGCCCAGATAGGTGGCGGTCTCTGGCGAGTCGGTCAGCATCTTGTCGACGAAGACGTCCAGCAGGGCGGCCAGCTTCGGGTCGGCGACGGGCCCGGTCGCGGCGGGCGCGGCGAAGGCGGCCGCGAAGGGCGCCAGCCCGGCGGCGGCCGTGCTGGTCGCCAGGAGGTGACGGCGGGTGATGGTCATGGCGGAATTCCCCAGTCGCGGCGGTCCTCCCCGCGGCGAGAATTTCAGCAAATCACCTCAACCCGGCGCTGGGAATAGCCGAAACGAAAACGGCCCCGCCGTGAGGCGGGGCCGCTCGAAACACATTCAGCCAAGTTTGGCAGTCGAGGTCGGTGAAAACCTCAGTCGTCGCGGTGAACCCGCTCCCGACGTTCGTGACGTTCCTGGGCTTCCAGGCTGAGCGTCGCAGTGGGCCGCGCGTCCAGTCGAGCCAAACCGATCGGTTCGCCGGTTTCCTCGCAGTACCCGTAGGAACCGTCCTCGACCCGACGCAACGCCTGGTCGATCTTCGAGATGAGTTTTCTCTGACGATCCCGGGTGCGAAGCTCCAGCGCCCGATCAGTTTCCGACGACGCACGATCGGCGAGGTCGGCATGGTTTTCAGTTTCAGCTTGCAGGTGGGAGACCGTTTCGCGAGATTCGCGAAGGATCTCTTCTTTCCAAGCCAGGAGCTTTTGCTTGAAGTACTCAAGCTGACGCTCGTTCATGAAAGGCTCGTCGTCCGACGGACGATACGAGTCTGGTACCTTAAGAACAGTGGCCGTTTGCATTAACGCCTCACGCCCCGATGAACTCCGCCCTGGTCAGGCCGGGTGCTTATACCAAAACGATAGCCCGGTTCAATGAACGTCGCATGAGCCGCGCGTTCACCGCGGTGCACGGATATCGCGATTCTGGGGATACCCAGTGAACCGTGTTCTTTAACATCCAGTTTCATTCGCGATTTCAACCCAGTCGAGCCTGCTCGAGCTTGGCCGCCTCAACGGCGGCTCGGGTCTCGATTTCGTTCAGAATGGCTTCCAGCTTCGGATCGTCGGTCGACTCGCGATGCTGGCGCACGGCGTTCTTGAGCTGGGACAGCGTGCCGGTCGACACTTCGCCGTCCAGGGTGGCCAGCTTCAGGGCGTCCAGCAGATCCAGCAGGCCGCCGGCTCGCTTCACAGCCCGCCGCTTGCGCTCCATCGGATCCATGTCGGCCTGCAGGGCCAGCAGGGCGTCGAGCGATCCCACTCCGGCCACGCCGCCCGCCTGGGCGACTCCCGAAGCGGCGCTGGCGCCGCCCACCGAAGGCAGGGAAAACCCTGATCCGCCACCCGTCGGTTTGGCCCGCGATGCGCCAACCGCGCCCGCGCCTCCCGTGCTGGAAACCTTCATGACGAAACGCTGCTCCGACGACGAAACAAGGGAGTCATCCCATCCCCGTTAACCACATTTTGCTGGGGTGCGCTTGCGGTATGGTTAATGCCGGGCAGAATCTGCCGAACCAGAATGTCGCAGGCAGAAATTCGCCGCGTTTCGACTGATTTCATTGAACTTTTTCACTCACTTGAACTGGCCCGGTTCTGGCATGGGACGGCGTGGGGATGCCACCCCGCCGTAGGAAAGCCATGTCTCGTTCATTCTTTGCTTCCGTTCTGGGCCTCGCTCTCGCCGCCGTGACGCTCATCGCGTCCCCGGCCGACGCTAAGTCGCGCATCAAGGACATTGTCGCCTTCGAAGGCGTTCGCGACAACCAGCTGGTCGGCTACGGCATCGTGGTGGGCCTGAACGGTTCGGGCGACAGCCTGCGTAACGCCCCGATGACCAAGCAGAGCCTGGAAGCCATGCTCGAGCGCCAGGGCGTCAACGTCCGCGACGGCAACCTCAACACCAAGAACACCGCCGCCGTCATGGTCACGGCCAACCTGCCGCCGTTCTCGGCGGCCGGCGCGCGCATGGACGTCACGGTCTCGACCCTGGGCGACGCCAAGAGCCTGCTGGGCGGCACCCTGCTGGTCACCTCGCTGCAAGGCGCCGACGGCCAGACCTACGCGGTGGCGCAGGGCTCGGTGCAGACCGGTTCGGTCTCGGCCGGCGGCGCCTCGGGCAGCTCGGTCACCAAGGGCGTGCCGACCGCCGGCCGGATCGCCGCCGGCGGCATCATCGAAAAGGAAACCGGCTTCCAGATGGTGAGCATGGACGTGCTGCGCATGACCCTGCGCAACCCGGACTTCACCACCTCGCGCCGCATCGCCGACGCCATCAACCAACGCTTCCCCAACTGCGCCCAGGCCCAGAACCCGACGATCGTCGCCGTCCGCCCTCCTCCCGGCATGGACATGATCAGCTTCGTCACCAACATCGAGAACCTGGAAGTCGAGCCCGACGCTCCGGCCAAGGTGATCATCGACGAAGTGGCCGGCGTGATCGTCATGGGCGACGACGTCCGCATCAGCCAGGTGGCGATCGCCCAGGGCAACCTGACCATCTCGGTCCAGGAAAGCCCGGCCGTCAGCCAGCCGGCCCCGTTCAGCCAGGGCCAGACCAAGGTCGTCCCGCAGTCGACCGTCAGCGTCGACGAGGAGAAGGGCCGCAAGCTGCTGACCCTGGGCGGCGGCGCTTCGCTCAAGAGCCTGGTCGGCGGCCTCAACGCCCTGGGCGTCACGCCGCGCGACATGATCTCGATCCTGCAGGCCATCAAGGCCTCGGGCGCCCTGCAAGCCGACATCGAGGTGATGTGATGAGCGCGCTTTCCTCCGCCGCCGTTTCGCCCATTGACACGGTCGGTCAGACCGCCGCCTCGACCGCCGAACTTCTGCGCCGCGGCAAGATCAAGGAAACGGCCCAGAAGTTCGAGGCCTCGTTCCTGTCGGTGATGATGCAGTCGATGACCGCCGGCATGACGACGCCGGAAATCGGCGGCGGCGGGGCCGGCGAGGACATGTTCAAGTCCCTTCTGTCCGAGGAGATGGCCAAGCAGGTCTCCAAGGCCGGCGGCATCGGCGTGGCCGCCGCCGTGCAGAAGGAAATGCTGAAGATGCAAGGTCTGAAGGAGTAGCCCCATGGCCCTCAACGCCACCGACTGCGACGATCGCGTCGAACAGTTGATCATCCTGACCGAGCGCCTGACCGATCTCATCGCCCGGCAATCGGCCGCCTTCGAGGCCCGCCGCCCGCATGAGGCGGCGCAGTACGTCGACGAGGTGGCCAAGCTGGCCAACCTCTATCGCCACGAGTCGACCCGCGTGCGCGGCAATGTCGCCCTGGTGTCGGGGGCCAGCCTGCAGCGCCGCCAGCGCCTGGTGCGCGCCACCGAGGCCTTCGACTCCGTGCTCGCCCGCCAGGGCCGCGCCGTCACCGCCGCCAAGACCGTCACCGAAGGCCTGGTCCGCGCCATCGCCCAGGAAGTCGCCGAACAACGCCCCAACGCCTCCGGCTATGGCCCGGGCTCTCAAGGCGCGGCGTATCGCCAGAACGGGACGGCGATCACGCTGAACCAGCGGGCGTAGCGTGTCGGTCAAGGGCGCCGGCTTCTTCGGCAATCAGGAAATCGCCGAAGCGCTGATCACCAAGGGACTAGCCGCAAAATTTACGACGGCCGTTCAGGCAGGTGATCGCAATCAGGTCATCGGGCTGCTGGCGAAAGTCACGCGAGACAAAGGCGGCCAAACCGCCGAGGTCCTCGCCGACCTCTACCTTACGGGCAAGACGCCGCTGCCGCCGCTGAAACCCTGAGCCCATCAGGCGGCGGCCACCACTGTCACCTACAGCCCCGCGAACGCCACCAGCTTCTCGCTCTCGTTCCAGAGGCGATCGTTGTTGGCGTCGTCGTCGGCGAACGGGTTGGCCGGCATCGGCTTCTTCTGGTGGTAGTAGCCGCCCGTCGTCTGGCCGGGTTCGTCGCCCGTCGCCAGCCAGACCAGCGCCTCGGCGCCCTGCTGCGGCGACATCATCTTCAGCGTGCGCATGTGAGCCTGGGTCGATTCCCCGGCGTGATTGATGAAGTTGGAGTCGATGGTGCCCGGATGCACCGCGTGAGCCACCACCCCGTCGGCGGCCAGGCGCTTGGCCAGACCGCGGGCGAACATCACGTTGGCCAGCTTGCCCTGGCAGTAGGCGTGGCCCGGGTTGAACCCTTCCAGCAGTTGCAGGTCGTCCCACTTCAGACCCGGGATCATCTCGCCGCCGTCGGACGAGGTGTTGATGATCCGGACGCTGCCGTGCGGCGCCTCGGCGGCGGCGCGACGGAGCAGCGGCAGCAGGCGATTGGTCAGCAGGAACGGACCCAGGTGATTGCCGGCGAAGTTCTCGTCCAGTCCCTCGGAGGTGATCACCTGGGCCTTGGTCATGCCGCCGGCGTTGTTGATCAGCACGTGGACCCGATCGGTCAGGGCGGCGATCTCGCCGGCGGCCCGCACCGCGTCGGCCATGCGCGACAGGTCGGCCTGGACGATGTCGACGCGACCGCCCTGGTTGGCCGCGCGGATCTCGGCCTCGGCCGCCGCCGTGCGCCCCGGATCGCGGCCCAGCGCGATCACGTGCCAGCCTTGCGCCGCCAGCGCCTTGGCCGCTTCCTTGCCGATGCCCGAGCTGGCTCCGGTGACGACTGCGACCCGACCGGCGTTCGCCATGATCTGTTCCTCCCTGGATTTTGGCGCACTTTCGGCCCAAAGCGCGGCGGGGGAAATCCGCGCCCGACGAGGATCGTCCCGGCGATTTTCGCGCCGTGGGACGCGCCTAAAGCACTACCCGCCGCTCCACGCCCACCGCCTCCAGGAAGTCCTCGTCGTGGCTGGCGATCAGCAGGGCGCCGTCATAACCGGCCAAGGCGCTCTCCACCGCCTCGACCGACTCCAGGTCCAGGTGGTTGGTCGGCTCGTCCAGGATCAGCAGCTGCGGCGGCTGGGCCGACATCAGCACGCAGGCCAGGGCCGCCCGCAGGCGCTCGCCGCCGCTGAGCGTGGCCACCGTCTGGTGGGCGGCGACGTTGCGGAACAGGAACCTCGCCAAGGCGGCGTGCGCCATATTGGCGTCGGCGGCCGGGTTCAGGCGACGGAAGTTCTCCAGAATAGTCTGGGTCTCGTCCAGCACCGCCGCGCGCTGGTCCAGCAGGGCGGCGACGACACCGCGCGTCACCGTCCCCGCCGTCGGGTCCAGCCCGCCCGTCGCCAGCCGGATCAGGGTCGACTTACCCGCCCCATTGCCGCCGATCACCGCCACCCGCTCGGGGCCGGTCAGGCGGAAGCTCAGGTCCGACAACACCGGCGGTCCGCCCGGATAGGCGAAACCCACCGCGTCGAGGTCCAGCACGATCCGCCCGGCGGGCAAACCGCAGGACGGCAAGTCGAAGGCCAGGCGGCGCAGCCGCTCGACCCGGGCGTCGGCGGCCTCGCGGGCCTGGGCCGCCTCCTGGGCGGCGCGGTCGGCCAACCTGCCCTCGCGCGCGCCGCTGTTCTCGGCCCGCTCGGCCTGGGCGCCCAGCAGGATCTTCGGCTCGCTGCCCTTGGCGGCGAACTTGCGGCCGGCGGCGTCGCGGCGCGCCTTGCGCTCGCGAGCGACCTGGGCCTCGCGAGCCGCCTGGCGCACCTGGCGCTCAGCCGCCTCCAGGTCGTGCTCGGCGGCCGCCACGGCCTGGGCCTTGCGCTCGGCATAGAGGTCGTAGCCGCCGCCGTAGCTGGTCGCGCCCAGGCTGGTCAGTTCGACGATGCGGTCCATGCCGCGCAGCAGCGCCCGGTCGTGGCTGACCACCACCGCCCCGCCCTTCCAACGCCGCAGCACGTCGCCCAGCAGGGCGCGGGCCGCCGCGTCGAGATTGTTGGTCGGCTCGTCCAGCAAGATCACGTCGGGCGCGGCGACCAGCAGGCCGGCCAGGGCCGCGCGTGTCATCTGGCCGCCGCTGAGGCTGGCCGCCGGCCAGGAGGCGTCCCAGCGCGACAGGCCCACCTCGGCCAGGGCGGCCGCAACGCGGCCCGGCAAGGTCCAGTCGGCTTCGGCGAAATCCTCTTCGGTCCCCTCCTCGGCCTCGATGCGGCACAGGCGATCCCAGGCCGGACCGACGTTCAGCAGGTCGGCCAGGCGCGCGCCCGGCGGCGGGGCGTGCAGCTGCGGCAGCACCCCGACCACGCCGGCGCGGTTGACCGTTCCGGAGACTGGAACGCGGGTCCCGGCGATCAGCGACAGCAGCGTGGACTTGCCCACGCCGTTGCGGCCGACGAGGCCGATGCGCTCGGCCCCGATCGTCAGGTTCAGATTGTCGAAGAGAACGCGGCCGTCAGGGGTGGCGGCGCTGACGGAATCCAAGGTGATGAAGGCGGACATGGCAAACCACGGTCAGATCTGTGGGAAGGGCGAAACGGTCGTCCAGCACAGCGTCCATGGTGGCCTCCATCGGTTGGGAAGACCGGCATTTAGGCCGGATATCGACGATCGGCAAGCCTGGGCGGAGCGATGGCGGCCACCGCAAGGATCGGGTGTCGGCCTCGCGTCGACGGCGCCAGAACCGGTGGGCCAGAACAGGAGCCCGCCATGTCCTTCACCGTTTCCAGCCTGCCGATCGAGCCGTTCGCGCCGCTGTTCGCTCTCGACGACGAGGCCTTGGCCCAGCGCGGCATGCTGCGCGTCACCGCCGACGCGCCGTTCGCCTTTCCCTGTCGCGTCACCCTGGATGACGCGACGCCGGGCGAGACCCTGATCCTGCTGAACCACGAGCATCAGGCCGCCGACACCCCGTTCCGCTCGCGCTACGCCATCTATGTCCGCGAAGCCGCCCAGGGCCCGACCTCGACCACCGACGTCCTGCCCCCGGCCCTACGTCGCCGCCTGCTGTCCCTGCGCGGTTTTGACGCGGCCGGCATGCTGCGTGACGCCGACGTGGTCGAGGGCGCGGCGGCCGCGCCGGTGATCGCGCGGATGCTGGAAACCCCGCCGTGGCCTATCTGCACGCCCATTACGCCAAGCCGGGCTGCTACGCCGCGCGTATCGACCGCGCCGCCTAGGGTTTTCCGCGAACTGAGAGGGTCTCAATCGCAACTTAACCCTGATGCTCTAGTTTGCGCCCAAGCCGGGGGGCTGAGAAGGCGCGGGGGCTCATGAAGCGGATGATCAGCAGGCGGGAACCCATACCGTCACGGGAGGTCGTTGGATCGTACCTGCCGATCCTGCGGGGCTATCTGGTGGCCGCCGCCGCCTACTACTGCCTGATCAGCCTGTCCCACCCCTTCTACGAGAAGGGCGTGGCCCTGGTCGTGCTGGAAAGCCTGGCCCTGGTCGCCGCCGCCTTCGGCTTCTGGCTGTGGCGCCGACTGAAGGTCAAGCCGCCGGAGATGCCGGGGCTGGAAGCCGCCGCCCTGGCGATGAACACCCTCTTCATGGCCAATGTCGTCACCTATCAGGTCCTGCATTTCGAGCCGGCCAAGCTGGTCTATTTCGTGCTGATGGCCCTGGTCTTCGCCACCTCGGCCCCCACCCGGCGCGTGGCCCTGGTCAGCGTCGGCGCGGCGATCGTCGGCCTGGTGCTGATGGCCCGCAACGCCCCCGACGACCTGGTCGGCCAGTACGGCTTCATCGGCACGGCCGGCGCCTTCGCCGCCTTCGGCATGTCGACCCTGATGCGCGGGGCGGTGATGCGCGAGCTGCGGGCCCGCCTGGCGTCGGACGCCCTCAACCGCAAGCTCGAGGCCGAGCTCGAACAGAACCGCCGCCTGCGCACCGAGGCCCAGGAGCTGGCCGTGGTCGCCCAGACCGCCAGCCGCGTGAAGACCGAGTTCCTCGAGACCATGAGCCATGAAATCCGCACCCCGCTGAACGGTGTGCTGGGCATGGCCCAGGCCATGGAACGCGACCCACTGTCGGCCAAGCAGCGCGCGCGCCTGGCCGTGATCCACGAGTCCGGCGCCACCCTGCTGGACGTGATCAACGCCGTGCTCGACATCTCGCGGATCGAGGCGGGCAAGATGGAGATCGTGCGGGCGCCGTTCGACCTGGACGCCCTGGCCGACACCCTGCGCCAGCTCTATGGCGGCCTGGCCCACGACAAGGGCCTGGACTTTACTCTGGAGATCGCCCCTGGGGCTGGGGGCTGGCGCGACGGCGACGGGACGCGGCTGCGCCAGGTGCTCAGCAACCTGATCTCCAACGCCATCAAGTTCACCGACGCGGGCGGCGTGGCCGTGCGCATCGGCGGCGACGCCGCCAACCTGGTCTGCGCCGTGACCGACACCGGTGTCGGCATTCCCGAGTCCCGCCGCGCCCAGGTCTTCGAGAAGTTCGTCCAGGTCGACGGGTCGAGCACGCGCCGCACCGGCGGCAGCGGGCTGGGCCTGGCCATCTGTCGCGAACTGGTGACGCTGATGGACGGCCAGATCGGTTTCGAAAGCCCGACCACGGGCGGCGCCTGCTTCACCTTCGAGGCCCCCTGCCCGGTCCTGGCCCCCGCAGCCCGGCCGGCGCCGGCCGAAGCGATCGACGCCACGCCCGCGACCGCCGCCGGCGAACTGAAGATGCTGGTGGTCGACGACAACGCCACCAACCGCACCGTCCTGCAGGCCATGCTGGGACACCTGGGCGTCGCCTGCGGCGTGGCCCGCGACGGTCACGAGGCCGTGGCGATGTGGGAAGCCGGCCCTTGGGACGCCATCCTGATGGACATCCACATGCCCGGCATGGACGGCCTGGAGGCCGGCCGCTTGATCCGCACCCGCGAGGCCGCCGAGGGTCGCGTCCGCACGCCGATCCTGGCGGTGACCGCCAGCGTCCTGACGCACGAAACCGACCGCTACCTGGCCGCCGGCATGGACGGCTTCGTGGCCAAGCCGATCGCCGCCCAGCGTCTGGTGGCGGCTCTCGACGCGGCCCTGAGCGGCGCGCCCGAGGGCGCGGCGGCGGCGCTGGGCTAAGTGGAAATTGCTTTTCCCTCCCCGCGAGAGGGAGGGAGGGCGTCTAGTGTGACGTCTTAGGGTCGCCGTGCGCGCCCTCGGCGATCAGAAGCTCAGCACGCCCAGGTCGACGATCATCTTGAACGCCCACATGGTGCAGGCGACGCACACGACCAGGGTGATGATGTCGTCGATCTCGGAGCGCTGGCGAGCCACCTTGACGGCCTTGCCGCCCTTGCCCTTGGCCGGAGCCTCGGGGGCCGGAGCCGCCTTCTCTTCCTTCGCCGCCGCCTTGGCCACGCTCGCCATCCTGGTGCCGGCGCGCCCGAGTGCGGCCTTGCCTCCTTAGACACCCGGGGTGCTGAAGGTTGCGCTTCCAAAGGCGGTTTATTGTTCGTGAACGTTGTAACCTTGGCCCGTCCCGCCGCGAACTGGTCCGTGACGATCACTCAAGGACGCGATCCCGATGACACGGACGACGATGCGGAAGATGGCCTGGGCCAGCCTGTCGGCGGGCATGGCCCTGGCCGTCGCGGTCGGCGCGTTCGCGCTGTCCGCTCCCGGCGGCACCGCCCAGCGCCCGGTGGTGCTGGAGCTGTTCCAGAGTCAGGGCTGTTCGTCCTGCCCACCGGCCAACGCCAATCTCAACGCCATCGCCGACAGGCCCGACGTGCTGGCCTTGAGCTTCGGCGTCACCTACTGGGACCAGCTGGGCTGGAAGGACACCTTCGCTAAGCCCGCCTACACCGATCGCCAGAAGGCCTATGCCCGCGGCCTGGGCGCCCAGCTGGGCACGCCGCAGATGGTGGTCGAGGGCCGCGAGGACCTGATCGGCACGAACGCCCGCGACGTCGAGCTGGCCCTGCGCCGCGCCCGGCCGGCCATGGACGCCACGATCGCCCTGTCGCGCGGCCGGGTCGAGATCGGCGCGGGCCAGGCCCCCAAGGCCGGCGCCGACGTCTGGCTGGTGCGCTACGACCCGCGCGTCCAGCAGGTGGCCATCCAGCGCGGCGAGAACAACGGCAAGACCCTGCCCCACCGCGACGTGGTCCGCGAACTGACCCGCTTGGGCGGCTGGACCGGCTCGCCGAAGGCCTTCTCGACCATGGCGCCGAGCGATCCGGCCCTGCGCACGGCGGTGCTGGTCCAGGCCAAGGACGGCGGCCCGATCCTGGCGGCGGCGCGGCTTTGACGCGTCGTCGGGCGGCTGCTGACACCTGATGTCAGCAGTCTGCGGCCACCTGCCGCCATCGCGACATTTGTTCGCACCTTGTTCTTGTGTTAATCGCCGGTCTGCGCCCTACATATAGCCGTCTCGCCGTGGCTCCCCTCCACGGCCTCACGCGTTCCGGAAAACATGGCTGAACAACTGAACTTCATCCGCGTGCGCGGCGCGCGGGAGCACAATCTCAAGGACGTCAGCGTCGACATCCCCCGGGGCGAGCTCGTCGTGCTGACCGGTCTGTCGGGCTCGGGCAAGAGCTCGCTGGCGTTCGACACCATCTACGCCGAGGGCCAGCGCCGCTACGTCGAGAGCCTGTCGGCCTATGCCCGTCAGTTTCTGGAACTGATGAGCAAGCCGGACGTGGACCTGATCGAGGGGCTGTCGCCGGCCATCTCGATCGAGCAGAAGACCACCTCGCGCAACCCGCGCTCGACGGTGGGCACGGTCACCGAGATCCATGACTACATGCGCCTGCTGTGGGCGCGCGTCGGCGTGCCCTATTCGCCGGCCACCGGCCTGCCGATCGAGAGCCAGACCATCAGCCAGATGGTCGACAAGATCACCGCCCTGCCGGAAGGCACGCGTCTCTACCTGCTGGCCCCAGTCGTGCGCGACCGCAAGGGTGAGTACCGCAAGGAGATCGCCGAGTGGCAGAAGGCCGGCTTCCAGCGGCTGAAGATCGACGGCGAATTCTATCCGATCGAGGACGCCCCGGTTCTCGACAAGAAGTTCAAGCACGACATCGACGTGGTCGTGGATCGCATCGTCACCAAGGCCGGCATGGAGCAGCGCCTGGCCGACTCGATGGAGCAGGCCCTGCGCCTGGCCGACGGTCTCGCGGTCGCCGAGTGGGCCAATATCGAAGAGGGCGAGAAGGAACCGCGCCGGCTGCTGTTCTCCGAACGCTTCGCCTGCCCGGTCAGCGGCTTCACGATCGCCGAGATCGAGCCGCGGCTGTTCTCGTTCAACAATCCGGCGGGCGCCTGCCCGGCTTGCGACGGCCTGGGCGCCAAGCTGGCCTTTGACGCCGATCTGGTGATCCCCGACAAGGACCGCAGCCTGCACAAGGGCGCCGTCGCGCCTTGGGCCAAGGGTCCCTCGCCGCTCTACACTCAGACCCTGCAGGCCCTGGCCCGTCACTATGGCTTCTCGATGGACGAGCCCTGGCACAAGCTGCCGGAGAGCGCGCGCCTCGTGGTTCTGCAAGGCTCCAAGGGCGAGAAGATCAAGTTCGTCTACGACGACAACGCCCGCAAGTACGAGGTGGCCAAGCCCTTCGAAGGCGTGCTGCCGAACCTGGAGCGCCGCTGGCGCGAGACCGACAGCTCGTGGGTCCGCGAGGAACTGGGCCGCTATCAGTCCGACACGCCTTGCGAGGTCTGCCACGGCAAGCGCCTGAAGCCCGAAGCCCTGGCCGTGAAGATCCACGGCATGGACATCGCCGCCGTCTCGAACCTGGCCATCCGTCCGGCTCGCGACTGGTTCACGGCGCTGGAAGGCCATCTCTCCGACAAGCAGATGGAGATCGCCCGGCGGATCCTGAAGGAGATCAACGACCGCCTGCGGTTCCTGGTCGACGTCGGTCTGGACTACCTCAACCTGTCGCGCGGCTCGGGCACCTTGTCGGGCGGCGAGAGCCAGCGCATCCGCCTGGCCAGCCAGATCGGTTCAGGCCTGACCGGCGTGCTCTACGTGCTGGACGAGCCATCGATCGGCCTGCACCAGCGCGACAACACCCGCCTGCTGCAGTCGCTGCAGGGCCTGCGCGACCTCGGCAACTCCGTGCTCGTCGTCGAGCATGACGAGGAGGCGATCCTCACCGCCGACTATGTGATCGACATGGGTCCGGCGGCGGGCGTGCACGGCGGCGAGATCGTCGCCGAGGGCAAGCCGGCCGACATCATGGCCAACCCCAACAGCGTCACGGGCCAATACCTGACCGGCGTGCGCGAGATCGCCGTTCCGGAAGACCGCCGGCCGATCAACAAGAAGAAGATGCTCCGCGTCGTCGGCGCCAAGGGCAACAATCTGAAGGACGTCACCGGCGAGATCCCGGTCGGCACCTTCACCTGCATCACCGGCGTGTCGGGCGGCGGCAAGTCGACCTTCACGATCGAGACCCTCTACAAGGCGGCCGCCCGTCGCCTGAACAACGCCAGCGAGGCCCCGGCCGCGCACGAGCGGATCGAGGGCCTGGAGAACTTCGACAAGGTCATCGACATCGACCAGTCGCCGATCGGCCGCACCCCGCGCTCGAACCCGGCGACCTATACCGGCGCCTTCGGTCCGATCCGGGACTGGTTCGCCCAACTGCCGGAGAGCAAGGCGCGCGGCTACGGCCCCGGCCGCTTCAGCTTCAACGTCAAGGGCGGCCGCTGCGAGGCCTGCCAGGGCGATGGCCTGATCAAGATCGAGATGCACTTCCTGCCCGACGTCTACGTCACCTGCGACGTCTGCAAGGGCCAGCGCTACAACCGCGAAACCCTGGACATCCTGTTCAAGGGCAAGACCATCGCCGACGTACTGGACATGACGGTCGAGGAAGCGGCCGACTTCTTCAAGGCCGTGCCGCCGATCCGCGACAAGATGGAGACGCTCAAGCGCGTGGGCCTCAGCTACATCAAGGTGGGTCAGCAGGCGACCACCCTGTCGGGCGGCGAGGCGCAGCGGGTGAAGCTGTCCAAGGAGCTGTCCAAGCGCGCCACCGGCCGCACGCTCTACATCCTCGACGAGCCGACCACCGGCCTGCACTTCGAGGACACCAAGAAGCTGCTGGAGGTGCTGCACGAGCTGGTCGACCAGGGCAACACCGTGGTCGTCATCGAGCATAACCTCGACGTCGTGAAGACCGCCGACTGGCTGCTGGACTTCGGTCCGGAAGGCGGCGACGGCGGCGGCGAAATCGTCGCCGTGGGCTCGCCCCAGGACGTGGCCAAGGTCGAGGCCAGCTGGACCGGCCGCTACCTGAAGGACGTCCTGGCCCGCCACGAAGAGCGCCGGCTGGAGCGGGTCGCGGCCCTGAAGAAGAGCAAGCGGGCCTAGTCGAACACGGCGGCCTGGTCGACGACCAGGTCGCCGGTCAGCCGACGCCAAGCATAGCCGAGAGGCGCGACCGACACCGCGAAGGTCAAGGCCTGGACCCCCGCGTTGAAAGCCAGGAGCAACAGAGCCCCAGGCCCGAGGGACGCGTTCAGCGCTTCCGAGATCGACGGATAGCGTTGGGCGGGGCGGGGCGCGTGGATGCTCAGCGCGCCAGCCAGCAGGTCTCGGCCTTGGCGCGCGGCCTCCTCAATCAGTCCCGCTAGGACCAGGGTCGTGACGAGGATCAGCGCCAGCCGCATATGCAGCCCGCGCGTCAGCCCGGCCGACTTGGCCAGACGCACCCGGTGATCGGCGACCGTCAGGGCCGGAGCCAGCGCCAGGCGCGCGCCCACGATGGCCAGCGGGATCGTGACCAACCGGAAGATCAGGTCCATCCGCCTGGCGATTGGAGCGGCGTCGTCCAGGAAGACGCCGCCAGCCGAGACCACCATCGCCGAGCTGATCAGCACCAGCAGCATGAACGGGACCGTCAGGGCCAGCAGACGCAGCTCGTCGCCGCCGAACCTGGGCCAGGCCGCGCGCGGATCTTCGGGACGCATCTCGGTCCGCAACACCATCGCGAGCGTCACGACCAGGATGAGCTGACCCAGAAGCATTCCGACGGCGGCGAGCTTCAGGCCGATCGCCGCGAAGTCCATTTGCCCGTCCGAGCCTTGCACGACCCAGATTCGCAGGCCCGTGCTGATGACGCCGCCGACGATCAGCACCGCCACCCAGGAAAGCGCCGCCGCCGGTCGACGGGCGACCAGTCGAAAGCCGGACAGAACGGCGTCGCGCCAGGGCAAGGTCTGGGATGTCATGACGCCCCTAGTCGAACACCGCGGCCTGGTCGGCGGGTTCCTCGCCTTGCAGATCGCGGTAGATGACCGCCGGCGGCGCGGCCTGGATCACGATGAACAGCAGGCTGACCAGGCCGCGCAGCGCGCCCACGGCCAGGCCTCCAGGCGTCAGCGACACGGCCAGGGCGCCGCTGGCCGAAGCGCGCGCGACACCAAGGTTCGTCAAGCGGAGCTCGGCGATCCCCACGATCACGCCGCCGATCGTGGTCACCACCAGGGCCAGCAACGCCGCAAGAACCAGGGTCGCCAGGATCGGCCAGAAGCGCCCGCGGGTAAGCTTCCACGAGGCCAGGAAGCGCGGCCTTCCGTGGGCCACGCTCATCGGTCCGGCCAGGCACAACCGAACCTGCAGCACGCCCGCGCCGACCACCGCGATCGCCAACGCCAAGATGACGGGAGGCCCCGGCGAGATCGCATGGCCGGCCAGCGCCGTGAACAAGCTCTGCAGGCCAAGAAAGATCAGGCTGAACGCCAGCAGGATGGGCACGATCTGCAGGAACAGCACGAACAGCCAGGCCTCGTCCCGTCCCAGTCGCAGCCGCGCCTTTTCAGGGGCGAGCAGGATGACGGCTCGGATCACCGCCGCGCCGATGACGGCCGCCAGCGCCAGGCCCAGGACCAACGAGACAACATTCGCCCAGATCGCCGTTTCGCCGGCGGTCGTCGACACCCGCGCCCACGATTTCAGCGGCTGCTGGATGGCGCCGGCCGTGGCGGCCAGCACGGCCCAGCCCATCGCCGCGCTGGGGCGACGGACCAAGAGCGCCAGTCCCGACACGGCTCCGCGCGCGATCTCTATCCTGGCCACCTCAGCCGGACCGCTGGCCGCTTAGCCGAAGGTGTCCGAGAGGTCGCGTCCCTTCAGCTGGGCGTAGATGGTCGGGGCCGGGGCGAAGACGATCAGCAGGACCAGGATCGACAGCACGCCCGAGAACAGGGTCCGCACGATGCCGGCGGGGGTGAAGAAGGTCGCCAGCGAGGTCATGTCGGGATTGAAGGCGTCGCCCATCGCCGCGATGCCGCCGCCCAGGGCCGCGCCGACCACCGCGATGATCACAACCAGCAGCAGATAGACGACCAGGGCCAGCACCGTGGCCACGAAATAGGAGCCCAGTAGGGGCCAGAACCGGCCCTTGGTCAGGTCCCACGAACCCCGAATGCTGATCTTGCCGGTGTCGAAGGTCAGGGCGCCGGCGAACGACAGCCGGATGGCCACGAAGACCAGGGCCGCCACGGCCGCCAGGCCCAGCAGGACGCCCAGCGCCACGCCTATGGCGGAGCCGCCGATCGCCACGCCAATGCCGGCGATGATCGCCACGACGATCACCAGGGCGAAATAGACGCCCAGCAGGATCAGATTGACCAGGAACAACACGGCGGCCTGACGCAGTTCGTCGGCGCCCAGCCGCAGATAGGCGCTGGCTCCGTCGCGCGGCCGCAGCACCAGCCGGTTCACCCCGGTCAGCAGCACCGAATAGACCACCAGGCTGTAGAGCCCCGAGAACAGGAACAACGGGCCCATGCCCTCCATGGCCTTCAGGGTGGCCTGCGGATCGCTGCTGGGTTCGGCGCTGAGCTCCATCATCGTCGCCATCTGCGGACCGGCCAGCTTGATGGTGGCGATGCTGACGATCAACGAGGCGACCGTCATCAGGATCGCCCACACACCGACCGTCTTCAGGTGCTCGCGCACCAGACGAAAGCCCGACAGCGCCGCGTCGGTGGCCGAGAACTGTTGCATGACGTCTTCTTAGCCCCTGAAATCTCAATCACGCCTAACAAGGTTCGGGTCGCCGCGACAGCCCTTCGACACGACGAATGCGCGTGGAAGTCCGCATTCTTGCCCTTGTGCAAACGCGTCGCCGAATTCTAACGTTCGTTTGAAGCGACCGGAACAGGCGCGTGAAGCGGGAGGCGTCGATGAAGCTCTATGGCGAGGCCAATCCCGCGCCCAATCCGCGTCGTGTGCGGATCTTCGCGGCCGAGAAGGGGCTGGACCTTCCCGAGGTCCGGGTGGCCCTGCGCAAGGGCGAGCACAAGGCGCCCGAGCATCGCGCCCGCAACAGCCTGGGCCAGGTGCCGGTGCTGGAACTGGACGACGGCGAGACGATCAGCGAAAGCGTCGCCATCTGCCGCTATCTGGAAGCCCTGCACCCCGCCCCGCCGATGTTCGGAACCTGCGCCCTGACCCAGGCGCGCGTCGACATGTGGGTGCGCCGCATCGAGTTTCAGCTGATGGTCCCGGTCGGCATGTATTGGCGACACGCCCATCCGCTGACCGCGTCGCTGCTGGTCCAGAACCGCGAGTTCGGCGAGTCCAACCGGCCGATCGTCGCCAAGACCCTGACTTGGCTGGATCGCGAACTGGCCGACGGGCGAGCGTGGATCGCCGGCGACGTCTACGGCATGGCCGACATCGTGGTCCTGACCACGATCGACTTCGCCAGCTTCATCGGCCTGGACGTCCCGGAGGAGGCCGAGCGGCTGAAGGCCTGGCGAGCCAGAGCGTCGGCGAGGCCCAGCGCGACCGCCTAGGTCGCCGCCGGCGCCAGTTCGCTTTCGTGCAGGTCGTAATAGGCCCGAGCCGGGGCGGCGGTCAGGATGACCATCTGCACGGTGAAGAAGAACGGCGCGAGCAGCATGGTGGCCAGGCCCGACAGGGCCAGCATGATCGGGTTGGTGATGCCGCCGGAGAAGGTCAGGATCAGTCCCGAAACCAGGGTCTGGGCCACGCCGACCAGGATCGTCAGCACCACGGCCAGGGCGTACATGCCCAGCAGGTGCCAGAAGTGGTGGTCGGTCAGGGCCCAGGTCCGCCGCAGCGACAGCTTGCCCTCGGCGAAGGTGGTGATCGACAGCAGCGACAGGCGGATGCCGAACCAGATCGACAGGCCGGCCACGGCGATCGCGCCCAGCACCTCGACCCAGCGGTTGGTCTCGACCGCGCCCAGGCTGATCAGGCCCGCGCCGATCAGCACCAGCACGGCGCTGGGCAGGGCGGTGACGACCAGGGCCACGACCCAGCCGACCAGGGCCACGACGAACTGCCGCCCCTCTTCGGCGCCCACTCGCAGATAGGCCAGATGACGGTCTTCCGGCCGCACCACCGCGCGCATGATCGCCACGCTGATCACCGACTGCAGGGCCACGGCGAAGGCGATCAGCGGCAGCAGCGTGCCCTTGCGACGGGCGACGATGCCGACCAGTTCGCGCAGGTCGTTGGTCTGGGACAGCAGGTGCAGGTCGGCTCGCACCGTGCCGCCGAAGGCGAAGGCGACCACCAGACCCAGCACGACCAGCATGGCGAAATAGCAGGCGGCCCAGGCCAGCACGACCAACGGCTTGCGCCGGGTCATGCGGATGCCTTCGAGGGCGGCTTGGACGGGCGAGAAGGTGGTCATGTCCGGAGGGTTCCAGGGATCGGAGCGGGTTGCAGCCGATAGACGTCGACGAGGGCGGCGGTCCACACCGGAATTAGGTAGAAGAACACCAGGGCCACGCTGACCAACTCGGGGATTAGCGCGCCGTCCGAGAAGCCGGCGACCGCCCGCAGGTAGCCGATGAGGATCACCAGGATCAGGGCCGGCGCGGCCAGCACCGCTCCGGCCGCCGCCAGGACCAGCACCACGCCGCGTGTGCGGCCAAACGCGCTGAGCACCTGGATCTTGCCCAGATCGACCGTGGCGGCCGGCGCCAGGGACAGGCGCAGGAACAGCCAGAGCATGATCGCCATCGACAGCAACGGCGGCAGGCTGGCGACGAAGGCGCCGACGCCGCCCAGCGCGCCGCGCCAGGCGTCCAGCGAGGTAATGTCAAGGCCGGGCGCATTGCTCTTGGCCACGCCCACGACCACCGCCCCGACCAGCACCGCCAGCACGGCCATGACGACGGTGAGGATCACGGTGACCAGCAGCTGGACCGCCAGCAGTCGCCACTCCTGAACGCCCCAGCGCAGACCCTTGAAGCCGACCGGTCCACCGAACGCCATGCGGTAAAGCGCGCCATAGGCCAGGGTCGTGGCGGCCAGTTCCAGAAGCAGGCCCAGGAAGGCCAGGCTGGGCGGCAGGGCGCGCGGCAGCAGGCCCAGCACGGCGCCCGCGACCAGCGCCGCCCAGCAGGTGCGAACGCTGGGCGCCCATCCCGCCATGCCGGCGCGAACGGTCCGCCCGATCGCCGCCGATCCCTCGCCCATATAGCCCTCTCTCGTCCGCTGCCCGCGCGAACTCCTGAACCCCAGGAGTCATAAGCGGTTCGCCCCCGGCTTGGCGACGAGTCGCAACGGGAGTCACGTTGAATTTCACGCGACGTGGCGCTGGCGCCGCGCTTTGACGAAGGGTCAAGAGGCGGGTTTCGCCGCACGGCAGCCGGGGGTAATAGGGCGCGTATGAGCACTTCCCCCACATCCGCCGCCCCCGTTCACGTCATCGGCGGCGGCCTGGCCGGGTCAGAAGCCGCCTGGCAGATCGCCCAGGCCGGCGTCCCGGTCATCCTGCACGAGATGCGTCGCGACGATACCTCTGGCCCCGTCCGCACGGACGCCCACCAGACCGACGGCCTGGCCGAGATGGTGTGCTCCAACTCGTTCCGCTCCGACGACTGGCAGTTCAACGCCGTGGGCTTGCTGCACGCCGAGATGCGCAAGCTGGATTCGCTGATCATGTCGGCCGCCGACCAGCACCAGGTGCCGGCGGGCGGCGCTCTTGCCGTCGACCGCGACGGCTTCTCGGCCGAGGTCACGCGTCGCATCCAGGCCCATCCGCTGATCACCATCGTCCGCGAGGAGATCGCCGGCCTGCCGCCCGAAGACTGGGACAGCGTCGTGGTCGCGACCGGTCCCCTCACCTCGCCCGCCTTGGCCGACGCCATCCTGGACCTCAGCGGCGAGGGCCAGCTCAGCTTCTTCGACGCCATCGCCCCGATCATCCACGTCGAGTCGATCGACATGGACATCGCCTGGCGCCAGTCGCGCTACGACAAGGAAGGCCCCGGCGGCGACGCGGCGGCCTACATCAACTGCCCGATGAACAAGGCCGAGTACGAGGCCTTCATCGACGCCCTGCTCGACGGCCCCAAGGCCGAGTTCAAGGAGTGGGAGCACGTGCCCTATTTCGACGGCTGCCTGCCGATCGAGGTGATGGCCGAGCGCGGCCGCGAGACCCTGCGGCACGGTCCGATGAAGCCGGTCGGACTGACCAACCCGCGCGATCCGACCGTGAAGTCCTACGCCATCGTCCAGCTGCGCCAGGACAATGCGCTGGGCACCCTGTGGAACATGGTCGGCTTCCAGACCAAGCTGAAGCACGGCGCCCAGGCCGACGTCTTCCGGATGATCCCGGCCCTGGCGAACGCCCAGTTCGCCAGGCTGGGCGGCCTGCATCGCAACACCTTCATCAACAGCCCGCGCCTGCTGGACCGGTCTCTGCGCATGAAGGTCGCCCCGCGCCTGCGCTTCGCCGGCCAGATGACCGGGGTCGAGGGCTATGTCGAGAGCGCCGCCACCGGCCTGCTGGCCGGCCGCTTCGCCGCCGCCGAACGCCTGGGCAAGACCCTGGCCGCCCCGCCGCCGACCACCGCCCTGGGCGCCCTGGTCGACCACGTCACCGGCGGTCATATCGAGGGCCAGGAGATCGGCAAGACCTCGTTCCAGCCGATGAACATCAACTACGGCCTGCTCCCGCCGATGGAGACTCCCAAGGTCGGCGACGACGGCGTCAAGATCCCGCTGAAGGAACGCGGCCGCGCCAAGAAGCGGCTGATGAGCGTGCGGGCGCTGGCCGACCTGGACGGCTGGATGGCCGGGGCCTCTTAAGCCTCGGAGGCGCGATCGCTCAAAAGGCGAGGCTCGACCACCGGGTCTCGCCCCGGACGATCCAGCTGATTGCATCACTGTGAGCGCCATGCGACCGTCCGTCGCAAAGAGGTCCGAGGAACCCCCAACCGATGGACGTTGAAACCAGTCGCGCCTTGCTTTCGCGCGCCATCGCGCGAGTCGCCAACCGCGACGACGACGCCCTGAAATACGTCTATCGCCACACCTCCGCGAAACTGTTCGGCGTCGTGCTCCGTATCTTGCACGACCGCGAGGAGGCGGAAGACGTGTTGCAGGATGTCTATCTGACCGTTTGGAACAAGGCCGGCCGGTTCGATCCGGAAAAGGCCAGCCCGATCACCTGGCTGGTGGCCATGGCTCGCAATCGCGCCATCGACCGGCTGCGCGCCCGAGGCTCGCGGGTGATGGCCGGCGTCGACGAGGCCGAGGCCGTGCCCGACAGCGCGCCCCTGGCCTCGACCCTGGTCGAGACCGACGAGGAGAAGGCCCGGCTGGACGGCTGCATCGACGGGCTGGAGCCCAAGCACGCCAGCGCCGTGCGCACCGCCTTCTTCGAGGGGCTGACCTATGACGCCCTGGCCCAGGCCGTGGGCGTTCCCCTCGGCACCATGAAGAGCTGGATCCGGCGCGCCCTGATCAGCCTGCGCGCGTGTCTTGAAGCATGACCGACGTCCAAGCCCCCCTGTCGGACGAGGAACGTCCGTTCGCCGGTGAATATGTGCTGGGCGTGCTGGACGCCGC
This sequence comes from Caulobacter soli, assembly GCF_011045195.1. Lineage (GTDB taxonomy): Bacteria > Pseudomonadota > Alphaproteobacteria > Caulobacterales > Caulobacteraceae > Caulobacter > Caulobacter soli. The sequence goes on from NZ_CP049199.1 coordinate 3,792,313, forward strand.
CGAGCGCGCCGAGGCCGAGCGCCGCATCGCCGCCGAACCCGCCTTCGCGCGCGCGGTAAGCTGGTGGGAGACCCACCTGATCCCGCTGGCCGCCGAGATCGGCGCCGTGCAGCCCTCCGCGGGCCTTTGGCCGCGGATCTCCAACCTGATCGGCGGTCCGGCCAAGCCAAGCGCCATGAACAATGTCCGCCTGTGGCAAGGCCTGTCGGCCGGCGCCGTGGCGGTGGCCGCCGCGGCCCTGGTGTTCGTCGCCCTGCCCAAGCCTGTCGCGCCGCCGGTGGTCACGCCGGCGCCGACCGTGGTCCAGGCGGCCGAGGTGGCGATCATCGGCGATCCCACGACCAAGCAGCCCCGCTTCGTGGCCACGCTGGACCACGCGACGGACGAGCTGGTGATCACGCCGGTGAACCTGAACGTGCCCACCGGCCGCGACGCCGAGCTGTGGATCATCCCCGAGGGCGCCGCGCCGATCTCGCTGGGCGTCGTGCCCAAGGAGACGGCCAAGCGCCTGGCCGTGCCGCCCGGCCTGAAGGCGGCCGGAACCTACACCGCCACCCTGGCCGTCACCGATGAACCCCTGGGCGGCTCGCCCACCGGCGCGCCGACTGGCTCGATCCGCGCGGCGGGCAAGTTCGCTCGGGCTTAAGCCGGCTCGTGCGCGCCGGCGACGGCGCGGACGTGATCGATGAAGGCCCGCAGCGCCGGCGCCATCTGGCGCTGGCGCGGATAGGCCAGGAACAGGCCCGGAAACGGCGCCGACCAGGCTTCCAGCAGCGGCACGAGCCGGCCCTCGGCGATGTGCCGCTCGACCCGGTGATCGACGGCGAAGGCGACGCCGATCCCGTCCAGGGCGGCGTCCAGCGCCAGGCGCTTGTCGCTGACGATCAGCGGGCCGTCGACGGCGACCTCGAACCAGTCGCCGTCCTGCCAGAACTCCCAGTGATAGGGCGCGGTCGTGCCGGGCCAGCGCCAGCGGATGCAATCATGGTCGACCAGGTCGCGCGGCGCAGCCGGCGTCCCGCGACGAGCCAGATAGGCCGGCGAGGCGACGGCGACCTGGCGCAGGTCCGGCCCCAGCCGCACCGCGATCATGTCCTTCTCGATCACCTCGCCCAGCCGCAGGGCGACGTCGAAGCCGCCGCCCACGAAGTCGCTGACCGCGTCGTCCAGGGTGATGTCCAGCACCACGTCGGGATAGGCGGCGTGGAAGCCGGCCAGCATGGGCCGCAGATAGAGCTCGGCGGCCGAGTGGAACGACACCACCCGCACCGTTCCGGCTGGTCGCTCGCCCTGGTCGCGGACCTGGCCGACCGCCGCGCCCAGTTCGGCCACCGCCGGCCGCACCCGTTGGAACAGGCGCTCGCCCGCGTCGGTCAGCGACACGCTGCGGGTTGTTCGGTTGAACAGCCGAACCCCCACCCGCTCCTCGAAGCCGCGCACCAGCTGGCTCAGGGCCGAGGGCGACACGCCCAGGCTCTCGGCCGCCCGACTGAAGCTCAGAACCTCGCCGACCGTGACGAAGGCGCGAAGCTGGCCGAAGTCGCTGCTGCTGATCACCGGATCCACGACACCATCCTTTAGCTGAGCTAAAATATCTTGTGACGAATGCGCCCATTATAAAGGTTCATCAAGCGGCCGATATGGGGTCTCCACAAGGAGACCTCCCATGAAGACCTGGCTCATCACCGGCGTGTCGCGCGGCCTCGGCCTGGCCCTGGCGCAAGCGGCCCTGGCGCGAGGCGACACCGTCATCGGCACGGTTCGCGCCGGAACGCCCGATCTTGCCGCCGCCCCCGGCGCCCTGCATCTGCTGACCCTGGACATGGCCGACGCACAAGCCGTGCCCGCCGCCATCGACCAGGCCTTCGCCCTGGCCGGCGCGATCGACGTGATCGTCAACAACGCTGGCTACGGCCTGCTCGGCGCGATCGAGACGGCGACCGACGAGGAAGTCGCGCGCCTGTTCGAGGTCGATTTCTTCGCGCCATTCCGCCTGATCCGCACCGCCCTGCCCCACCTGCGGGCCCAGGGTCGCGGCCACATCATCAACGTCACCTCGATCGCCGGTCGCGCGCCGGGCGCGGGATCGGGCCTCTACGCGGCGGCCAAGTTCGCGCTCGAGGGTCTTTCGGCGAGCCTGGCCCAGGAGGTCGCCCCGATCGGGGTCCACGTCACCGCCGTCGCCCCCGGCGCCTTCCGCACCGACTTCCTGTCCGGCCATTCGATCCGCAAGAGTTCGGCGGCGGCCGGCGACTACGACGCCTCGGTCGGCAAGGCGGCCCAGGCCTTCGACGGCATGGCAGGCCGACAGCTGGGCGATCCGGCCCGGGCGGCCGAAGCGATCCTGGCCGTCGTCGACGCCGAGACGCCGCCGCGCCAGCTGTTGCTGGGCTCGGACGCCCTGCGCCGGGCGCGCGAGCGGCTGGACGTCCAGATCGCCGAGATGGACGCCTGGGACGCGGTGACCCGAGCTACCGACCACGCCTGATCGGGGAGCCACCGCGCGGCCGACGCGTTGGGGGAGGCATGACATCCTCCCCTCCCTGGCTCGCGGACCTGGCGTTGCGCCTGGCCTGGGCCCCGCCGTGGGCCGTCAGCCTGGGCCTGATCATCGTCGCCGTCCTGGTCGCCCTGACGGCGCACTGGGCGCTGGTGCGGGTCGTTCGCCGCTCGCTGGAGAAGGACGCCTTCTGGTCGGCCCTGGCGGTCCGCACCCGCCGCCCCACCCGCCTGGCCTTCATCGCCGCCGCCCTCAGCCTGGCCGTCGCCGTCGCGCCCCTGACCGCCGGACAAGCGGCGATGAGCAAGCGCGTGCTGCTGGTGCTGTTCATCGTGCTGATCGGCTGGATCGTGATGACCGCGCTCGACATCGCCGCGGCCCTGCACCTGCGCAAGTTCAAGATCGACGTCGAGGACAACCTGCTGGCCCGCAAGCACCTGACCCAGGTGAAGATCCTGCGCCGGGCCTGCGCGGTGGTGGTCGGGCTGGTGACCGTGGGCCTGGCCCTGATGACCATCCCCGGCGTGCGACAGTGGGGCGTCAGCCTGCTGGCGGCCGGCGGGGCCGCCTCGCTGATCGTCGGCCTGGCCCTGCAGCCCCTGCTGACCAATCTGATCGCCGGCATCCAGATCGCCATCACCCAGCCGATCCGCATCGACGACGCCGTCATCGTCGAAAAGGAGTGGGGCAATATCGAAGAGATCAACGCCACCTATGTGGTCGTCCGCCTTTGGGACTGGCGGCGGATGGTGCTGCCGCTCAGCTACTTCATCCAGACGCCGTTCCAGAACTGGACGCGTGAAAGCGCCGCCCTGATCGGCACGGCCATGCTCTATGTCGACCACGCCGCCCCGATCGACCGCCTGCGCGCCAAGCTGGAGGAGATCGCCAAGGCCTCGCCCCTGTGGGACGGCAAGGTGGTCAATCTGCAGGTCACCGACGTCACCGCTCAGGTGCTGGAGGTGCGCTGCCTGGTCAGCAGCCGCAACGCGCTCAAGACCTTCGACCTGCGTTGCGAGGTCCGCGAGAAGATGATGGCGTTCCTGCGCGATGAGTTGCCGGAGGCCCTGCCAAGGCAGAGGCTAGGGCTTTCCGAGAACGCGCCGCTTACGGCGTGACCTCGGGAGGCGGCCGGATGCGTCGGTAGCGCGCCTCAACCAGGCCAAACAGCCCGAAGGCGATCAGGCCGGCGGCGACTAGGCACAGGGCGGAGTTTCCAAACGGCTGGTGCTCGACCGCCTGCAGCGCGCCGCCCCAACTGCGCGCGTCGCCGGCCCGCGCCTCGATACCCGCCATGACCAGAAACGCTCCCAGCGGCAAGCTGGCCAGGCCGCGCGCGCCATAGCCAGCCTTGGCTAGGGGCACGACGCGTCGACAGATCCGCGCGTCGCAGTTCAACCGCTTGCTGAAGTCTTGAGCGAAGCCCTGGATGATGTTGCCGAGGCCGAAGGCCAGGACGGCCAGGCCAGCGGCGATCAGCAGGGCGTCGCCGTACGGAAGCTCCAGAACGGTGCGGGCGGCGTAATGGATGCTCTGCTCCTCGTCGACCTCGCCGACGTCCTCGAGTTCATCGAGCAACTCGAAGGCCGACAGGGCCAGGCCGCCATAGACCAGTCCGCTGAAGGCCTGGCCCATCCTGATCGCCCACGCCTTGGGCGAGCGCCCATGCCGGTCGGCGTCGAACACCGCCTGCAGGATCCGCCAGGCCGCGAACCCCGCCAGGCCCAGGCCAACACCGCCAATCAGCGCCCAGCCCAAGGGCCACTCGGCCCAGGCGCGCAGCAGGCCCTTCGCCCCCTTGGCGCGGGGCGTCAGGTCTAGCGCGGCCAGCAGGACGATGGCGCCCAGGCCCAGATAGACCAGCCCCCGCGCCGCATAGCCGAGCCGCGAGGCCAGTTCGATCGCCTTGGAGACGTTCAATCCCTGGACGCGCCTCACGAGCCTTCGAGGCAAGGCGATCGGCGATGTCGACATGGTTCGTGTCCGGATGACCCAATTGCGGATGACCAACGACGGGCCTGGCGCCGGCGTTCCGCTTCGTCGTCATCGCGGGATGACGCCTGTCTTTCATTAAGTAAGTGATTTATGACTTACCTTCAGGCGCCGCTCGATCGGTCTGGCGCTTGTCGAGGCATTGGCGCGGGGAAGCCGCTCCGCGCCGCCGATCATCGCGTGCTTTGCGGCTCGCCGATGTTAGGCAAGCATGTCACGGATGACGTGTACGGCAAAGGGGAGCCCGGCAGGGTGGCGGAGGCCTTCGAGATCGGCGACTTCAGACCCGGGATTCGGGCCAAGACCCGCTGCGACCTGATGGGCGCGCCGCCCTACAGCGAAGCCGACGGCATGCTGGTGCGCCGCTTCCTGACCACCGCCCACGACGAAGCGCTGAAGACGCTGGCCTTCTGGATGGAAGAGGCCGGCATGAGCGCCCGTCGCGATCACGCCGGCAACCTGGTCGGTCGCTACGAGGGCGCGACGCCCAACGCGCCGGCCCTGCTGATCGGTTCGCACATCGACAGCGTCCGCAACGGCGGGCGCTATGACGGGGCCCTGGGCGTGATGCTGGGGATCGACGTGGTCGAGGCCCTGAGCGCCGCCGGCCGCCGCCTGCCGTTCGCGGTCGAGGTGATCGCGTTCGGCGACGAGGAGGGCTCGCGCTTTCCCGCCTCGATGACCTGCAGCCGCGCCGTGGCCGGGACGGTCAGCCCCAGCGTCTTGGAAATGACCGACGGCGACGGCGTTGCGCTGGCCGAGGCGTTCGCCGCGTTCGGTCTCGACCCGACTCGCCTGGAGAAAGCCGCGCGCAAGCCGGGCGAGGTCTTCGCGTTCCTCGAAGCTCACATCGAACAGGGCCCGGTGCTGGAGGCCGAGGACCTGGCCTTGGGCGTGGTCACCGCCATCGCGGCCCAGAAGCGGCTGATGGTGCGGTTCACCGGCATGGCCGGACACGCCGGCACGACACCGATGAACCTGCGCAAGGACCCTGGTCCCGCCGCCGCCGAGGCGATACTGGCGCTGGAGCGGATCTGCGCCGGCGGGGAGGACGGGCTCGTGGGAACGGTTGGCCGGATCACCGCCCTGCCCGGCGCCTTCAACGTCATTCCCGGCGCGGTCGAATATTCGATGGACGTCCGGGCCGAGGTCGCCACCACGCGCGACGCGGCCGTGCAGGCGATCACCGCCGAGATCGAGGCCATCGCCGCCCGGCGCGGACTGGAGGTCTCGGTCGCCCTGATGCAGGACCTGGCCGCCAGCCCCTGCGATCCGGGCCTGACCGCCCTGCTCGAAGACGCGGTCGCCGCGACGGGCCAGGCTCCGCGCCGCCTGCCCAGCGGGGCCGGTCACGACGCCATGGTCATCGCCGACCTCTGCCCCACCGCCATGCTGTTCATTCGCTGCGAGGGCGGGATCAGCCACAATCCGCGCGAGGCCGTGACCGAGGCCGACTGCGCTTTGGCGGCCGAGACGATGCTAGGCTTCGTGGATCGGCTGGCGGCACGAAATCCTCGTCCTTCGACAAGCTCAGGATGAGGATTTCGAATGCGATCACAGACTGATTTCCAACGCCCCAGTAGCCCTCATCCTGAGCTTGTCGAAGGACGAGGGCTGCCCCTCGACCGCCCCATGAAGACCACCGCATGACCCAGACCTTCGGCGAACTCGACCACCCCGCCCGCCTGCTGATGGGGCCTGGCCCGATCAACGTGCACCCGCGCGTGCTGCGGGCCATGTCGGTGCAGCTTCTCGGCCAGTTCGATCCGGAGTTCACCGGCTACATGAACGAGACCATGGCGCTGTACCGCCAGGTCTTCCAGACCCAGAACCAGCAGACCTTCCTGATCGACGGCACCTCGCGCGCGGCCATCGAGGCCGCGCTGGTCTCGACCCTGGCGCCGGGCGACGACGTGGTGGTGGTCAACGCCGGGCGCTTTGGCCTGCTGCTATCGGAGATCGCCGAGCGCTGCGACGCCAAGGTCACCCTGGTCGAGGGCGAGTGGGGCAAGGTCGTCGATCCCCAGGCGGTGGAGGACGCGGTCAAGCGCGTGCGCCCGCGCTTGGTGGCCTGCGTGCACGGCGACACCTCCACCACCATGGCCCAGCCGATCGAGGCCATCGGCGAGATCTGTCGACGCTATGACGCCCTGCTCTATGTCGACGCCACGGCCACGATCGGCGGCATGAGCGTGCCAGTCGACGTCTGGCAGGCCGATATCGTCACCGGCGGCCTGCAAAAGTGTTTGGGCGGTCCGTCGGGCTCTGGGCCAATCACCATCTCCGACCGCGCGGCCGACCACATCTTCTCGCGCCGCCATGTCGAGGCCGGCATCGCCACCACCGGAGCGGTCAACGGCAATGGCCGCCGGATCGCCTCCAACTATTTCGACCTGGCGATGATCATGGACTACTGGTCCGACAAGCGTCTGAACCACCACACCGAGGCGGCCTCGATGCTGTTCGCCGCGCGCGAATGCGCCCGGGTGGTGCTGGAGGAAGGCCTGGAAGCCCGCTTCGCCCGCCACGCCCAGGCCGGGGCGGCGGTGGTCGCCGGGGTCGAGGCCATGGGCCTGAAGGTCTATGGCGACCAAGCGCACAAGATGACCAACGTCACCGCCGTGCTCGCGCCCGCCGGCGTCGACTACGACCGGGTGAAGGCCCGCATGCGCACCGAGTTCGAGATCGAGATCGGCGCGGCCTTCGGTCCCCTGGCCGGCAAGGTCTGGCGGATCGGGGCGATGGGCGTGAACGCCCGCAAGCACGCGGTGCTCCAGACCCTGGCGGCGCTGGAGGCGGTGCTGCGCTGGGAGGGGTTCGTGGCCCCAGCCGGCGCGGGCGTGGACGCGGCGGCGAAGGTGTTCGCATGAGCCAAGCCTCAACCCGCGATCTAAGCCTGACGCTCCAGGAGATCATCGACCTGCTTCACGCGCATGGCGACACGTATGTCGCAAACGGACTTGTCGATAAAAAACGACGCTTGGCGAAGGGCGACCCGACCGTGATTTCCGGTCTGGTCGCGGAAACCACCGGCGGCTCCGGCTCCTTGAACGACCGTATCCTCAGCATCGCCAACGGCGATCGCATCGCCCCGGGCGAAGAGACGGCCGTCAACGCCGAACTGCGGCGGCTCGTTGACCAACTCAGGTCACAAGCGCTCGCGAGGGCGGCCGCATGACCTACCCCCGCGATCTCATCGGCCACGGCGAACACCCGCCCCACGCCCAGTGGCCGAACGGCGCCCGCGTGGCCGTGCAGTTCGTCCTCAACTACGAGGAAGGCGCCGAGCGCAGCGTGTTGCACGGCGATCCCCAGGCCGAGCACTTCCTGTCGGAGATGGTCGGCGCGGCGCCGGTTCCCGACGCTCGGCATATGTCGATGGAGAGCCTCTACGAATACGGCTCGCGCGCCGGCTTCTGGCGCATCCGGCGACTGTTCGAGGAATTTGGCCTGCCGCTGACGGTCTATGGCGTGGCCCAGGCCATGGCGCGCAATCCCGACGCCGTCGAGGCCATGCTGAAATCCGGCTGGGAGATCGCCACCCACGGCTATCGCTGGATCGACTACCAGCACTTCCCCGAGGATCTGGAACGCGAGCACATCGCCAAGGCCGTCGAGATCCACACGAAACTGACCGGCGAGCGGCCGCTGGGCTGGTACCAGGGCCGCACCAGCCCCAATACCGCGCGGCTGGTCGTGGAGAACGGCGGCTTCGTCTACGACGCCGACAGCTACGCCGACGACCTGCCCTATTGGGACGACCAGCACGGCAAGCCGCAGCTGATCGTGCCCTATACGCTGGACGCCAACGACATGCGCTTCGCAGCCCCCCAGGGCTTCAACAGCGGCGACCAGTTCTTCGCCTATCTGCGCGACAGCTTCGACGCCCTGTACTTGGAGGGCGAGACCGCGCCGAAGATGATGAGCATCGGCCTGCACTGCCGGATCGTCGGCAAGCCCGGCCGGATCATGGCCCTGCGCCGATTCCTCGAACACGTGACCGCCCACGACAAGGTCTGGGTGGCCAAGCGCATCGACATCGCGCGGCACTGGATCGCCACGCACCCTTACAAGGAGAGCGCCAAATGAGCGCCCCGCCCCTGACCCTGGCCGACCTGAACCGGATGAACCGCACCGGCTTCGCCACCACCCTGGGCTTTGCGTTCGAGCTGTCGCCGTGGGTGGTGGAGCGCGCCTATGACGCCGCGCCGTTCGACAGTGTCGAGAGCCTGCACGCCGCCATGATGGCGGTGCTGGACGCCTCGCCTCAGGCCGACAAGCTGTCGCTGATCCGCGCCCACCCGGAGCTGGCCAGCAAGGCGGCGGTCGCCAGGCAACTGACCGCCGAGAGCAACGCCGAACAGGCCAGCGCCGGTCTCGACAAGCTGACGCCGGAGGAGTTCGACCGCTTCCATGCCCTGAACGCCGCCTATCGCGAGCGCTTCGGCTTTCCGTTCATCATCGCCGTGCGGCTGAACGACAAGACCTCGATCCTGGCCGCCATGCAGGCGCGCCTGGGGAACGACGAAGCCACCGAAATCACCGAAGCGATCGCGCAGATCGGCCTGATCTCGAAGCTCCGACTGCAAGACGCGGTGACCGGCTGAGATGGAATATGACGTCACCACCTGGCTGAACCTGTCCCTCCGCTGGTTGCACGTGATCGCCGGCGTCGCCTGGATCGGCGCCTCGTTCTACTTCGTCTGGCTGGACAACAACCTGCGCCCGCCGGTCCCCGAAAAGGACGGCGTGAAGGGCGAGCTGTGGGCCGTGCACGGCGGCGGCTTCTACCATTCGCAGAAGTACATGACGGCCCCGGCCCACATGCCCGACCATCTGCACTGGTTCAAATGGGAGGCCTACACCACCTGGCTGTCCGGTTTCGCCCTGCTGATCGTGCTCTACTACGTGGGCGCGCCGGTCTATCTGATCGACGCCTCCAAGCACGCCTTCAGCCAGGCTGGCGCGATCGCCACGGGCCTGGCCTTCATCTTCGGCGGCTTGGCGGTCTACGAGGCCCTGTGCCGTTCGCCGCTGGGGCACAGGCCCCGCCTGTTCGGCGTCGTCTGGTTCCTGGCGCTGACGGGAGCGGCCTATGCCCTGACGCACCTCTTCAGCGACCGTGGCGCCTTCATCCACGTCGGTGCGATCATCGGCACGTGCATGGTCGGCAACGTGTTCCTGATCATCATCCCCAACCAGCGCAAGATCGTCGCCGACATGCTGGCCGGACGCCCGGTCGATCCGCGCCTGGGCGCGATGGGCAAGCAGCGCTCGGTCCACAACACCCACATGACCCTGCCGGTCATCTTCATCATGATCAGCAACCACTATCCCGTGGTGACGGGCCATCCCCTGGCCTGGCTGCTGCTGGCCCTGATCAGCGCCGGCGGGGTGTCGATCCGCTACTTCTTCATTCTGCGCCACCACGGGATCATCAAGCCGGGCTACATCTTCACGGGCGTGATGCTGGTGTTCTTCGTCAGCGTGATCGCCAGCCACAAGCCCAAGCCGGCCGAAGTGGTCTCCGACGTGCCCTTCCCCATCGCCCAGGCGATCGTGCAAAAGCACTGCGTGATGTGCCATTCCGTCAATCCCACCCACAAGGGCTTCACGGCTCCGCCGAACGGCGCGGCCTTCGATACGCCGGCCGGCATAGCCCGGTATGCGGGCAAGATCCGAGAACGCGCGGTCCAGACGACCAGCATGCCCCTTGGGAACGAGACTCACATTACCGATGCCGAACGCGCCCAACTGGGGGCCTGGATTGACGCGGGAGCAAAGACGCAGTGACCACCGTGGTAGAGACGCCTTCGGCCGAACCGACCGACGACGCCGCTCCGGCGCCCCGCAAGCGAAACGCCGAGCGGACGCGCAAGGCGATCCTGACCGCGGCGCTCAAGGAATTCTCCCAGGCGGGCTACGCCGGCGCGCGGATCGAGAAGATCGTCAAGGCCGCCAAGTGCAACATCCGCATGCTCTACCACTACTTCGGCGACAAGAAGGGCTTGTACCTGGCGGTGCTGGAAGCGGCCTACGAGGACCTGCGCGGCCGTGAAGCCGAGCTGGAGATCGACTTCGACCGGCCGCTGGAAGGGTTCCTGGCGCTACAGCGCTTCACCTTCGACTATTTCGAGAAGAACCCGCGCATCGACGGCCTGCTGCGCAACGAAAACCTGCTGCAAGGCAAGTTCGTCTCGCAATCGCGCAAGGTCACCGAAACCGCCTTTCCACTGCGGCGGACCATCGAGCATCTGATCGACAGTGGTCAGAAACAGGGAATCTTCCGCGACAACCTGGACTGGGCCCAGATCTACGTGACCATCGCGGCCATGAGCCGGTTCCACCTGGCGAACGGCTATTCGCTATCGGTGACGCTGGACACCGACATGAGCAAGCCGGAATGGCGTCGGGCGCGGCTGACGCATGCGCTGGAGCTGCTTGAAGGGTATCTGCGGAAGTAGGAGCGGCGAACACTTGCCCCTACGGGTCGCTTCGCGGTCGTCTTCCCCCAAAGTGGGGAAGAGGGCGTCACGCCTTTAGCCTCCGCCCCCTACGGGGGCGGACAGACGGCGAAGCCGTCAGGTGGGGGCAAGTGGGTGAGCCACATCGCCTAGAACAGCACCCCCTTCTCCAGCATCCCGTGCACGCCCTTCTCGCCGTTAACCGTCTGGGTCACGCGGAAGTCCACGGCCAGCGAACAGAACTGATAGGCCTGCACTCGGCTCAGCGAAGAGCGCGAGACGATCAGGTCGATCATGCCCCGCAAAGCCTGCTTCATCGCCAGATCCAGGTCCTCGTTGAAGCCCAGGGTCAGATAGTGGGTCGGGCTCTCGGCGCTGGGCCAGGCGCGCACGCCGACGTCGGCGGCCTTGTGCAGCACGAAGGTGAAGGTCCCGGTCAGGCCCATCTCCAGCGCATTGACGCAGACCTCGCCGTCGCCCTGCCGGCCATGCCCGTCGCCCGCCGAGAAGTTCGCGCCCGGAACCCAGACCGGCAGGAACAGGGTCGAACCCGCGACCAGCTCCTTGCAATCCATGTTGCCGCCATGCTCGCGCGGCTCGCGGCTGGACAGCTTGCCGTAGCGCGGCGGCGGAGCGACGCCGGTGGTGCCGAAGAACGGCCGCAGCGGCAGGATCGGGCCCCAGGTCGGCTTGCAGGTTCCCGCCGCCGCGTCGACGGCGATGTGGCTGACATAGCGCTCGGGAAATTCCTCCGGCAGGGTCCCTGCCAGCGGGCGAACGGCGCAATAGCCCCAGGTGTTGTTCGGCTCGATGGCCTCGATCCGCACCTCCAGGGTGTCGCCAGGCTCGGCGCCCTCGATCGCCACCGGCCCCGTCAGGATATGCGGGCCGATCCGCTCCAGCTTGGCGTCGTGGATCGCTTGCAAGGCGGACGGGATGACCAGACCGCTGTCCGGCGCCGGCATCACCTCGGGCCCGCCCGACACGCAGTCGATCACCACCGTATCGCCGGGCGCCACGGTCAGCACCGGGTCGAACGCGGCGTCGAAGATCCCGAAGCGCACGGTGTCCGGGGTCGAGGCCAGGTGATGTCGCATAAAGTAAGCTCTCTATTACCAGAGCCCAGTTGGCGCGCGCCGGCCATGCCGCCCTAGGCTTGACCACTTCCCGGCGGCGCGAAGCGCTTCGGCGCCCATGCGGCGGGCAGCACGGTGACCGGCATGGCGCGGACATGGGCGTCGGCGCGTTCGAGACGCCGGGCGGCTGGCGGTCGTCGCCTATCGCGGATATGAATATTTTTCTTACTTGTGGAGCTCGCCCGCATGGCGACCGATCCGGCGCTCGCAGCGTTCCTGGCCCTCGATGACGACACGGTCGCCGCCTATGCGGACGCTCGCGCCGAGGTCCTGGGCCTGGCCCTGCCGCCGGAGACCCGCGCCGGGGTGATCGAGAACCTGGCCCTGCTGCGCCGACAGGCCGCGACCTTCACCGCCGGCCTTGATGACACCGGCTCCACGCCCAAGGCCTTCGAGCCATGAGCGCCGCCGACTTCCGCTCGGCCCAGGCCATCGCCGCCGACGTTCACAGCGGCCGGACCACCGCACGCGCCGAGACCGAGGCCGCGCTGGCCCGTGCGAAGAGCGACCCGTTCAACGCCTATACCGCCGTCTTCGCCGAGCGCGCCCTGGCCCAGGCCCACGCGATCGACGCCGACCTGGTCGCGGGCCGCCCGGTCGGACCGCTGGCCGGCGTGCCGTTCGCGGTCAAGAACCTGTTCGACGTCGAGGGCGTCACCACGATCGCCGGCTCGCGGATCCGCCGCGACGCGGCCCCCGCCGGCCACGACGCCACCGCCGTCCAGCGCCTGAGCGCCGCCGGCGCGGTGCTGATCGGGGCGCTGAACATGGACGAGTTCGCCTACGGCTTCGTCACCGAGAACGCCCACGACGGCCCGACCCGCAATCCGCACGACCTGACCCGCATCGCCGGCGGCTCGTCCGGCGGCTCGGCGGCGGCGGTCAGCGGCGGGCTGGTCCCCCTGACCCTGGGCTCGGACACCAACGGCTCGATCCGCATCCCCGCCAGCCTGTGCGGCGTGTTCGGGCTCAAGCCCACCCTGGGTCGCCTGTCGCGCCAGGGCGCCTTTCCCTTTGTCGAGAGCCTGGACCATGTGGGGCCCTTCGCCCGCTCGGTCGCCGACTTGGCCCTCGCCTACGACCTGATGCAGGGCGCCGATCCATTGGATCCGCTCTGCTTTCGGCCCGCCGAACCAGCCGCCCCTCGCCTGCAAGCCATAGCCGACGGTCCTCTCCGCGTCGGCGTGCTGGGCGGCTGGTTCGCGCAGGGGGCCTTTCCCGAAATATTGGAAGCGCTGGAGATCGTCGCCGACGCCCTGCAGGCCCGGCGCGGCGTCGAACTGCCCGGCGCCGAACTGGCTCGCGCCGCCGCCTTCTGCCTGACCCCGGTCGAGGCCGCTCACCTGCATGGGCCCGACCTGAAGACCCGGCCGCTCGACTACGACCCCGCCGTCCGTGACCGCTTGCTGGCCGGCGCCCTGACACCCGAGGCCGTCGCGCACGCCGCGCGCCGCTACCGCCCGGTATTCCGCGACGCCGTGCGCAAGGTGTTCGAGGACTTCGACATCCTGCTGGCGCCCGCTTCGGTCTGCCCGGCGCCGGGCGTCGGCCAGGCGACCATGGAGATGGACGGCCAGCCGGTTTCGGTGCGCAAGAACCTCGGCGCCTACACCCAGCCGATCAGCTACATCGGCCTGCCGGTGGTCGCCGCGCCCGTGAACCGTCCCGGCAAGCTTCCGATCGGCGTGCAGATCATCGCCCCGGCCTGGCGCGAGGACCTGGCCCTGGCCGCCGCCCTGCGCCTGGAACGGGCCGGCGTGGTCGCGGCCCATAGACCCGAGAACCGCGCATGACCGTCAACGAACCCGATGTCCTGGCCGAGGTCACCGCCGCCGTCGACGCCTATGAAACCGCGCTGATGACCAATGACGTCGAAGCGCTGGACGGCTTCTTCCGCGACGCCCCCGAAACCGTCCGCTATGGCGTGGCCGAGAACCTCTACGGCTTCGAGGCGATCGCGGCCTTTCGAATCGGTCGTTCGGGCGGCTCCCCGCAACGCTCGCGCCTAAGGACGGAAATCACTACGTTTGGGCGAGAGTTCGCAATCGCCAACGTCGAATTCCTGCGCGAAGGGGCAAAACGCACCGGACGGCAAAGCCAAGCTTGGATTCGTACCGAAAAGGGCTGGAAAATCGTCTCGGCCCACGTTTCGCTTCTGCAGGACGGCGTCGACCAACGCCTTGTCCCGTAAGCGATAGATCGTCCGCCCCATGACGATAAGTAATAATCCTATGACTTGTGATCTGCTTTTGGGCAGTCCTGTCGCCGCGTGGTCAAATAGTAACATCCAGAGCAAAAACTTCACCGAACGGCAGTCGATACGTCATCAAACCTTTGGATTCGCCTTCGGCATTGTGCATTGCACCCTTCAAGCGTCGGGCCGCCGGCGCATGAAGGGGATACTTCAATGACCACCGCCACCAAGCTGCGCAGCCGCCTCCATCGCGGCGCCGCCCTCACCGCCCTGGCCCTCGCCGTCGGCGCCGCCGCCCCGGCCTTCGCCCAGGACAACAGCGCCGTCACGCTGGACGACGTGATCGTCACCGCCCAGAAGCGCGCCGAAAACATCCAGGAAGTGCCGGTCTCGGTCGCCACCATGAGCGGCGAGAAGCTGGACGCCCTGTTCGCCGCCGGCGAGGACATTCTGGCCCTGTCGAGCCGCGTGCCCGGCCTGTTCGTCGAAAGCTCCAACGGCCGCGCCGCGCCGCGCTTCTACATCCGGGGCCTGGGAAACACCGACTTCGACCTGGCCGCCTCGCAGCCGGTCTCGGTGATCATGGACGACGTGGTCATGGAAAACGTCGTGCTGAAGAGCACGCCGATCTTCGACGTCGACCAGGTTGAAGTGCTGCGCGGCCCGCAGGGCACGCTGTTCGGCCGCAACACCACCGCCGGCATCGTCAAGTTCGACAGCGTCAAGCCGAGCCAGACCTTCAAGGCCAACGGCACGGTGACCTACGGCTCGTACGGTTCGTGGACCGCTGAAGGCGGCGTCGGCGGCCCGCTGGTCGAAGGCAAGCTGGCCGGTCGCATCGCCGTGCTGGGCCAGCACCGCGACGACTACATCGACAACACCTTCACCCACAAGACGAACGCCATGGGCGGCTACGACGAGTACGCCATCCGCGGCCAACTGCTGTGGACCCCGACCGAGGACCTCAGCGTCCTGCTGGCCGCCCACAACCGCTCGCTGGACGGCACGGCCGCGATCTTCCGCGCCAATATCCTCACCAAGGGCAGCAACAAGATCAACGGCAACTTCGACCGCGATTCCGTCTTCTACAATGGCGGCGGCGACAACCCGCAGAAGTACGACGGTAACGGCGAGTCGATTAAGATCGACTACAAGCTGAACGGCGCGACCCTGACCTCGATCAGCGCCTACGAAACCACCAATGGCTACAGCCGGGGCGACATCGACGGCGGCGTGGCCAATTTCGGCACGCCAACCCCGAACACCGGCCCAGGCATCATTCCGTTCGATTCCGACACCAAGGACGGCATCGACGACCTGGACCAGTACACCCAGGAACTGCGCCTGGCCTCGGACACCAACGGCCCGCTCAGCTGGCAGGTCGGCGGCTACTACTTCAAGTCGGACATGCTGCTGACCACCGACGCCGGCTTCGCCAAGGCGACGCTGAACCACAAGAACACCGCCTGGGCCGGCTTTGGCCAATTGGCCTATCAGGTGACCCCGGCTCTGAAGATCACCGGCGGCGCCCGCTACACCGACGACAAGAAGACCATGACCGTCGTCGGCTCGACCGCGCCGCGGATCGAGGTGTCGGACAGCAAGGTCTCGTGGGACCTGTCGGCCTTCTACGACGTGACCAGCGACGTCAGCCTGTACGCCCGCGCCGCCCACGGCTTCCGTGGCCCGACCATCCAAGGCCGCGATGTGGTGTTCGGCAATCCGGCGTCGGTGGCCCAGTCGGAAACGATCCAGTCGTATGAAGTCGGCTTCAAGAGCGAGTTGCTGGACCGCCGCATCCGCTTCAACGGCGCGGCCTTCACCTACGAGGAAAAGAACCCGCAGTTCAGCGCCATCGGCGGCGCCACCAACGGCACCCTGCTGATCAACGCCGACAAGGGCGAAGCCTACGGCGTCGAGTTCGATGGCGAGTTCAAGGTCACCCAGAACCTGCTGCTGACCGCCGGCTACAGCTACAACCACACCAAGATCAAGGACAAGGATCTGGCCGTGGCGGTCTGCGCCCAGTGCACGGTCACCGACCCACTGAACGGCGCGGGCCAGGCCCTGGTCGACGGCAACCCGTTCCCGAACGCGCCCAAGTACGTGCTGAACTTCACGGCTCGCTACAGCTACCCGATCGGCGACGGCGAACTGTTCGCCTACACCGACTGGTTCAAGCAGGGCTACACGAACATCTTCCTCTACCAGAGCAAGGAGTTCTACTCGAAGGGCACCTACGAAGGCGGCCTGAAGCTCGGCTACGCCGCCAAGGACGACGCCTACGAGATCGCCTGGTTCGCCCGCAACATCACCAACGAAGTGAACCTGCGCGGCGCGATCGACTTCAACAACCTGACCGGTTTCGTCAATGAGCCCCGGATCATTGGCATCTCGATCAGCGCCAAGCGGTAATCTGAAAGACCCCGCCCGGCCTCACCGCCGGGCGGATACCCGAAGGATTGCCATCGTCCAGCCATGCTCCCGGTTCGCGCCGGGAGCATGGTTCGTTTCGGAGGGTCTCCCCCTCCTCGCCACGATGAGATAAATCCCTCGGATGACGATCCAGAACTCTGTCCAGAAAATCATCTTCGACACCGATCCCGGCATCGACGACGCCATGGCGCTGCTCTTCATCGAGGCCAGCCCCGCGCTCGACCTGGTGGCCGTGACCACGGTGTTCGGCAACGCCGACATCGACACCACCACCCGCAACGCCCTCTATCTGAAGGACCGCTTCGGCCTGAAGGCCCCGGTCTTCAAGGGAACCGACAAGCCGCTGACCCGGCCGCGCAACCCCTCGCCCACCTTCGTGCACGGCGAGAACGGCCTGGGCGACGTCGAGCTGACGGGCCTGGTCCCCGGGGAGCCCGAGGCCAAGCCGGCTTACCAGGCGATCATCGACCTAGCCCGCGCCAATCCCGGCGAGATCACCCTGGTCGCGGTCGGCCCGCTGACCAACCTGGCCCTGGCCCTGCGGGCCGATCCCGAGGTCGCCGGCCTGCTGAAGGCCGTGGTGATCATGGGCGGCGCC
Organism: Caulobacter soli; assembly: GCF_011045195.1. Taxonomy (GTDB): domain Bacteria; phylum Pseudomonadota; class Alphaproteobacteria; order Caulobacterales; family Caulobacteraceae; genus Caulobacter; species Caulobacter soli. The sequence goes on from NZ_CP049199.1 coordinate 3,809,633, forward strand.
TTCGCCGTGGCCGGCAAGCCGGGCAATGTCACGCCGGTGGCCGAGGCCAATATCTGGAACGACCCGGAAGCCGCCGACCAGGTGTTCACCGCGCCCTGGCATGTCACCGCCGTCAGCCTGGACGTCACCACTCAGGTGGTGATGAGCCCGGCCTATATGGACGCCCTGGAGGCCTCGGCCGGTCCGGCCGGCGAATTCCTCAACGCCATCTCCAAGCCCTACGCGGCGTTCTACGGCGGCCGCGACGGCATCGTCGGCTGCTGCGTGCACGACGCGGCGGCCGTGGCGTACGTGATCGATCCGTCGCTGTTCGAGGTGCGCCCCGGGTCGATCCGGGTGATCACCGACGGGATCGCGCTGGGGCAGACCTGTCAGAAGGTCGAGGGCGAGCTGTTCGGGCCGAGCGCCTGGGACGATCAGCCGATCCAGGCGATCACGGTCGGGGTCAACGAGGCGGGGCTGTTGAAGCTGTACGCCGAGACGATGAGCGCTTAGGCGGCTAACACTTGCCCCCTACGGGTCGCTTCGCGACCGTCTTCCCCCACAGGGGGAAGAGGAAGTCCTCCGCCCCCTATGGGGGCGGACAGACCGCGTAGCGGTCAGGTGGGGGCAAGTGGGGGAGCCACTACCGCCGATACCGCTCCACGCCCGCCACGTAGGTCCGCTCAACCACCCGGTCATCTCCCAGCACCATCAGCGCGAACAGCCGATCCTCCAGGCTCTTCGCCGCCGGCATCCGTCGCGCCAGCAGCGGCGTGGCCGCCAGGTCCAGCACCAGGAAGTCGGCGATCTTGCCGCGCTCCAGACTGCCGATCTCGTCCTCCAGCCCCAGCGCTCGCGCCCCGCCGAGGGTCGCCAGGTACAGGGCATGGAACGGATCCAGCGCCTCGCCGCGCAACTGGCCCACCTTGTAGGCCTCGCCCAGGGTGTGGAGGATCGAGAAGGTGGTCCCGGCCCCGACGTCCGTGCCGATCCCGACCTTCACCCCATGGGCGCAGGCGGTCTCCAGCGGAAACAGGCCCGAACCCAGGAACAGGTTCGAGGTCGGGCAGAACGCCACCGACGATCCCGCCTGCGCCAGCCGCTGGAACGCCTCGCCCTGGAGGTGGACGCAGTGGGCGAACACCGAGCGCTTCCCGACCAGACCGAAGCGGTCATAGACGTCGAGATAGTCCTCTGCCTCGGGGAACAGCCTGGCGGTGTCGACGATCTCGCGGATGTTCTCGGACAGATGGGTCTGCATCCACACGGTCGGATGCTCGGCCAGCACCTCGCCGGCCATGGCCAGCTGTTCGTCGCTGCAACTGATCGCGAAGCGCGGGGTGACCGCGTAACCCAGGCGGCCCTTGCCGTGCCAGTCAGCAATCAGGCTTTGCATGTCGGCCCGGCTGCCTTCGACCGTGTCGGTCAGGCCGGGCGGGGCGTTGCGGTCCATCAGCGACTTGCCGGCGATCATCCGCATGTCGCGCTTCAGGGCCGCGGCGAACAGCGCCTCGACCGAGACCTTGTGCACCGAGCCGAACACCAGGGCGCTGGTCGTGCCGTTGCGCAGCAGCTCCTCGACGAAGAACTCGGCGGTCTCTTCCGCGTGCCCCCTGTCGGCGAAGGCCGCCTCGGCCGGGAAGGTGTGGCGCTCCAGCCAATCCAGCAGTTGCTCGCCATGGGCGGCGATGATGTCGACCTGCGGGAAGTGGATGTGGGTGTCGACGAACCCCGGCACGATCAGCTTGCCGCGCAGGTCCTCGGGCGTCGTATCGCCCAGCTCGTCAGCCAGCTTGGCGTAGTCGCCGCAGGCCACGACGCGGCCGCCTTCGACCAGCAACAGGCCGTCCTCGTGGAAGGCGTGCGCTTCCCCGTCAGTGGTTTTCGGGTCGGCCTCCAGGTGGAGGATCGACGCCCTATAGGCTTGCAAGCTGGAGATCCTTCGTCCGTTCGTGGCGGGCGGCCTCGAGCCGCATTAGCAGGTCGGCGACAACCGAGACGGCGATCACCTCAGGGGCCTTGTTCTTCAGGTGCGGCAGGCCGATCGGACAGGTGACGCGGGCCACCGTCCCGTCACCGAAGCCGTCCTTGCGCAGCCGGCTGAGGAACCGGGCCTTCTTGGTGTCCGACCCGATCAGGCCCAGATAGCCGAAGGCCCCGCCGGCCAGGGCCGAGGAGGTCAGGGCGTAGTCCAGATTATGGTCGTGGGTCATGACAAGGATATAGGCGTCCGGCCCCGCGCCCATGGCGACGGCGGCCAACTCGGCGGGCGCGCCCACCGTCACGCCGGGGATTTCAGCGGTCTCGGGCCGGGTGTCGTACCAGGCCAGGCGGAACGGCAGCGGCTCGATGGCCCGCGCCACGGCCTGGCCGACATGACCAGCCCCGAACAGCAGCACCGGTGGACGCGGCAGGTCCTGCGGCTCGACCAGCACGTCGCCCAGGGTCGGTCGCGCCCCGCGCGCCGTGGCCGGCTCTCCGGCCAGGGTGATCGGCGCGCCGTCCGGGCTGGACGCCGTGACGGGCGCGATGGTCTTGGTCAGGGCGCCGGGGTTGAAGCGCGTGCGGACCTCGAAGGGCTGGGCCGCGTCCAGCCGGCGCGCGGCGTCGGTCAGCCAGTCGACGGCGGACTTGTCCAGCCGCTCGATCAGCAGCCGCACGCGACCGCCGCAGCACTGGGCCAGCAGCGGGCCCAGCGGATAGTCCTGCAGGGCGAAGTGGACCTGGCTCAGCAACATCCGCCGCGCCTGATCGGCGACCTGGTGCTCCAGATTGCCGCCGCCGATCGTGCCGGCCTGCCCCTGCGCCCAGACCACCATCTTGGTCCCGGCGTCGCGCGGCGCCGAGCCCTCGGTGGCCAGGATGGTCACTAGGGCCACGGTCTCGCCGAGGGCCAGTTGCGCCAGGGCGGAGCGGGCCCAGTTCACGACGCCGCCCTCCGCTTCACGTCTTCGACCGCCATCAGGATCCGCTCGGGCGTCGCCGGCGCGTCCAGGTCGGGGAACACCTTGTGATCTACCACCGACGCCACCGCGCGGTTCACCGCCGACAGCACCGACAGCGCCAACATCAGCGGCGGCTCGCCCACGGCCTTGGAGCGATGCACCGTCTCCTCGACGTTCCGCCCGGCCTCCCACAGCGCCACGTTCAGCACCGCCGGCCGGTCGCCGCAAGTGGGGATCTTGTAGGTCGACGGGGCATGGGTCAGCAGGCGACCGTCGGCGCTGAACACCAGCTCCTCGGTGGTCAGCCAGCCCATGCCCTGGATGAAGCCGCCCTCGATCTGGCCCAGATCGATGGCCGGGTTCAGCGAGCGGCCGGCGTCGTGCAGGATGTCGGCCCGCGTGACCTTCATCTCGCCGGTCAGGGTGTCGATCAGCACCTCGCTGCAGGCCGCGCCATAGGCGAAGTAGTAGAACGGCCGGCCCGTGTGGGTCGCGCGGTCGTAGTGGATCTTGGGCGTGGCGTAGAAGCCGGTGGACGACAGCGACACCCGGGCCAAGTGCGCCTGGCGACACAGGGTGGCGAATGGGATCAGTTCGGCGCCGGCGCGCAGCCCCTCGGGCGTGAACGCAACCTCGTCCTCGGAGCAGCCCCACTTCCTGGCGGCGAATTCAACGAGTCGCGCCTTGATCGTGTTGGCCGCGTTCAGCGCCGCCATGCCGTTCAGGTCTGTCCCCGACGAAGCGGCGGTGGCCGAGGTGTTGGGCACCTTGTCGGTGACGGTCGAGGTCACCTTCACGCGGTCGATGTCCACCTTGAACGCCTCGGCGACGATCTGGGCGACCTTGACGAACAGGCCCTGCCCCATCTCGGTCCCGCCGTGGTTCAGCAGGATCGAGCCGTCGGCATAGAGGTGGATCAACGCCCCGGCCTGGTTCAGGTGGGTGGTGGTGAACGAGATGCCGAACTTCACCGGCGTCAGGGCCAGGCCCTTCTTCAGAACCGGGCTGCGAGCGTTGTAGGCGTCGATCTGGCGCTGACGGGCCTCGTAGTCGCAGGACGCGGCCAGTTCCGCGAGAAGTTGCGGTGCGACATTGTCCTCGACCACCTGGTGATAAGGCGTGAGGTTCCGGCCTTCGCCGCCATAGAGGTTGCGACGGCGCACCTCCAGCGGGTCCAGCCCCGTGGCCTGGGCGACGGCGTCCATCACCCGCTCAATCGCCGCCATGCCTTGCGGGCCGCCGAAACCCCGGAACGCGGTGTTCGACACGGTGTGGGTCTTGAACCGGTGCGAGACAATTTCGACGGCCGGCAGGAAGTAGCAGTTGTCGGCGTGGAACATCGCCCGGTCGTTGATGGCCATCGACAGGTCGGTGGTCGAGCCGCAGCGCGACGCCAGCTCCAATGCCAGACCCGTCAGCCGGCCGTCGTCGTCGAACCCGACGTCGTAGGCGATCTCGAAGTCATGCCGCTTGCCGGTCATAACCATGTCCTCGTCGCGGTCGGGGCGGGCCTTGGCGGCGCGGCCGGTCTTGACCGCGACCAGCGCGGCCGCGGCGGCGAACAACGAGGCCTGCGTCTCCTTGCCCCCAAATCCTCCGCCCATCCGGCGCACCTCGACGGTCACCGCGTGGCTGGGCACGGCCAGCACGTGGGCGACCAGATGCTGCACCTCGCTGGGATGCTGGGTCGACGACCAGACGTGGACGTCGCCACCCTCGCGTGGCGTGGCCAGGGCGACCTGCCCCTCGAGATAGAAATGATCCTGGCCGCCGATGGCCATGGTCCCTTGCAGGCGCCGAGGCGAGGCGACCAACGCCGCGGCCGCGTCGCCGCGCGCCATGCGCTGAGACGCCTCGATCTTCAGGTCGGCTTCGCGGGCTTCCCCGATGGTGATCGCGGCCGGCAGGTCTTCGTACTCGACGACGGCCTTGGCGGCGGCGGCGCGGGCGGCGGCGATCGAGGTGGCGGCCACGGCGAACAGGCTCTGGCCCACGCAGACCACCTCGCCCTCGGCGAACAGCTTGTCGTCGTGGATCACCGGGCTGACGTCGTTCTCGCCGGGGATGTCCTCGGCGGTCAGCACGATCACCACGCCGGGCGAGGCGCGCACGGCCGACAGGTCCATCGACACGATCCGCGCGTGGGCCTTCGTGCTCATGCCCAGGTGGACATGGAGCATGCCGGCCGGCTCGGGGATGTCGTCGACATAGATCGCCGCGCCCGACACGTGACGCCAGGCGCTGTCGTGCGGCAACGAGGCGTGGACGCCCTGGAAGACGACCGGCTCGACCAGGCCGGCGCCGGAGTCAGCCATGGGCGGCCCCCAATGGCCATGTCTCGACGCGGGTCTCCAGGTCGGGTCGCGCGGACTCGATAAACACCTTGCGCAGCATGTTGCCGGCCGTCAGGGCGCGATAGGCGGCCGAGGCGCGGGCGTCGCTCAAGGGCGCGAAGTCGTCGGCCAAGGCCTCGACGGCGGCGTGGATCGTCGTGCGGTTCCAGAGCTGACCAACCAGGGCGGCCTCGCAGGCGACGGCCCGCTTGGGCGTCCCGGCCATGCCGCCGTAGGCGATGCGGGCGCCGGTCACGACCTCGTCCACGATCCGGATGTTGAACGCCCCGCACACCGCCGAGATGTCCTGGTCGAAACGCTTGGACAGCTTGAAGACCTTGAACATCGCGCCGTCGAGATCGGTCGGTACGCGCACCGCCTCGACGAACTCGCCGGGCATGCGGTCCTGCCGGCCATAGGCGACGAAGAAGCTTTCCAGCGGGATCGTCCGCCGGATCTGGCCCTTGCGCAGCACCAGTTCCGCGCCCAGCGCGATCAGGGCCGGCGGCATGTCGCCGATCGGCGAGCCGTTGGCGATGTTGCCGCCGATCGTGCCGCTGTTGCGAACCTGGGTCGACCCCAGGCGGCGCATCATGGCGCCGAGGTCGGGATAGAGTTCGGCCAGCGTCTCCAAGGCGTCGACATAGCGCACGCCCGCCCCGATCCGCAGCCAACCGTCCTCGCGGGTGACGGTCTTGAGCACTTCGACCCGGCCGATGTCGATCAGAGTCTCCAGCGGCTTACGCAGCTTGGTGACCCACAGGCCGATGTCGGTGGCCCCGGCCACGATCACCGCGTCAGGATGGACTTCATAGGTCGCGGCCAATTCGTCGAGGTTCAGCGGCGCGAACCAGCGGCGCGTCAGGCCGGCGATCGGGTCGGCATAGTCAAGGCTCAGGGCCTCGTCGCGCTTCAGCGTCGCCAGCTTGTCGGCCACATCCGGCGCGACCTCGGGCGCGATCGCCTCCGCCGCCGCGATGATCGCGCCATAGCCGGTGCAGCGGCACAGGTTTCCCGCCAGCACCTCGTCGACCGGCGCGGCCGTGCCCTTGGCCGCGACGGCTCGGCCGTACAGCGACATCACGATGCCCGGCGTGCAGAACCCACATTGTGATCCGTGATGCTCGACCATCGCCGCCTGCACCGGATGGGGCTCATCCTTTGCCAGGCCCTCGACCGTGATCACCGCCTTGCCGTCCAGCATCGGCACGAACTGGATGCAGCTGTTGACAGCCCGCCAGGTGGTCGCCCCCTGCCCGTCCAGTTCGCCGACCAGCACCGTGCACGAGCCGCAGTCGCCCTCGGCGCAACCTTCCTTGGTCCCCGTGCGCCGCAGGTCGCCGCGCAGATGCTCCAGCAGCGTACGGGTGGGATCGACGCCCTTGGCCTCGACCACCTCGCCGTTCAGCAGGAAGCGCACGACCGCCATCAGCTGCCTCGGTAGGTGGAATAGGCGAACGGCGAGACCAGCAGGGGCACGTGATAGTGCTGGCTGGTGTCGGCAACCGCGAAGTCGATCACCACCACGTCCAGGAACGGCGGATCGCTGACGGCCGCGCCCGAAGTTTTGAAATAGTCGGCCACCGCGAACTCCAGCCGATAGCCACCGGCGGCCAGGGCGTCGCCCTCGACCAGCCGCGCCCGGCCGTCGGCGTCGGTGCGGACTTCGCCCAACAGCGCGACCGCCCCATCCTGCCGACGTGACACCCGCACGGCGACGCCGCTCGCCGGGCGTCCGGCGGCGGTATCGAGAATATGGGTGGTCAGGCCGCTCATGCGCTCTTCATCCTCGGCTCCGCGTCGGCGGACAGTCTAAACCCTTGCTCCCGAAACGGAGCATCTTCCGGCGATGCTGAAACCGCCACACCGGCAAGTCCAGCCGCCTGTCCCGCTGGGCGATCGATGAGGCCAAACCGCCTTGCCTTGTGGCGGCGAGCGCTCGTCGGATGGGCAATATATAAGTCTTTTATTACTTATTGAGCCAGTCAGGATCGCTCATGGCGCGCCCCGAACCGCAAAAAACGCCGCCGGACCTTGGGTAAGGTTGGAAATGCAGCGCCAACACCGGTAGCTAGGCCCTGACGGATCGCGCCTTCGACACCTTGGGGCTCGAGACCAGACGATCCGCGCCGCTTACACCTTGCGCAGTCACCGAGGACCGACCGATGGACGAGGATTTCCGTAAAGCCGCTCTGGACTATCACCGTCTGCCGCGGCCCGGAAAGCTGGCGATCGAGGCCACCAAGCGCATGGCCACCCAGCGCGATCTCGGCCTGGCCTACTCCCCCGGCGTCGCGGCGCCCTGCGAAGCCATCGCCGCCAACCCCGACCTGGCCCGGGACTACACCGCCCGCGGCAACCTGGTGGCCGTGATCTCCAACGGCACCGCCGTGCTGGGCCTGGGCAATATCGGCCCGCTGGCGTCCAAGCCGGTGATGGAGGGCAAGGCGGTCCTGTTCAAGAAGTTCGCCGGCATCGACGTCTTCGACCTCGAGGTCGACGCCGAGGATCCCGACCGCTTCATCGAGGTGGTCGCCGCCCTGGAACCCACTTTTGGCGGCATCAATCTGGAGGATATCAAGGCCCCGGAATGCTTCGTCATCGAGCGCAAACTGCGCGAGCGGATGAACATCCCGGTCTTTCACGACGACCAGCACGGCACCGCCATCGTCTGCGCCGCCGCCGTCCGCAACGCCCTGGTCGTGCAGGGCAAGACGCTGAAGGACATCAAGCTGGTCACCTCCGGCGCCGGCGCGGCCGCCCTGGCCTGCGTGGACCTGCTGGTGTCCATGGGCCTGCCGGTCGAGAACGTGACCCTGACCGACATCAAGGGCGTGGTCTATGCCGGCCGCGAGCCCGACATGCCCGAGAACATGGCTCGCTACGCCCGGCCGACCGACGCCCGGTCGCTGCCCGACGTGCTGCCCGGCGCCGACATCTTCCTGGGCCTGTCGGCTCCCCGCGTCTTCAAGGCCGAATGGCTGCCGCTGCTGGCGCCCAATCCGCTGATCCTGGCCATGGCCAATCCCGAGCCGGAGATCCTGCCCGAGCTGGTCGCCGCCCAGCGCCCCGACGCCATCATGGCCACCGGCCGCAGCGACTACCCCAACCAGGTCAACAACGTCCTGTGCTTCCCGTTCATCTTCCGCGGCGCGCTGGACGTCGGCGCCTCGGAGATCAACGAGGCCATGAAGGTGGCGGCCGTCGAGGCCATCGCCGAGCTGGCCCGGGCCGAGGCTTCGGAAGTCGTGGCCAGCGCCTATGGCGGCGTGGCCCCGATGTTCGGGCCCCAGTACATCATCCCCAAGCCCTTCGACCCACGCCTGATCCTGCAGATCGCGCCGGCCGTGGCCCGGGCGGCCATGGACAGCGGCGTCGCCACCCGGCCGATCGCCGACTTCGACGCCTATCAGGCCGAACTGGAACTGTTCGTCTATCGGTCGGGCCAACTGATGCGGCCCGTGTTCGAACGCGCTCGCAAGGCCACCAAGGCCTCGGCCGTCCGCGTGGCCTATGCCGAGGGCGAGGACGAGCGGGTGTTGCGCGCGGTGCAGACGGTGCTCGACGAAGGCCTCTGCCAGCCCGTGCTGATCGGCCAGCGCGAGACGATCATCGCCAAGGCCTCGGAAATGGGCCTGCGGCTCGACTTCGACGGCCGCGTCGAGATCCTCGATCCGGCCGCCGACAAGACGCTGTTCGCCCCCTTGGTCGAACGCTACCAGGGCCTGGTCAGCCGCCGGGGCGTGCCGCCGGCCGCCGCCGCGCGGCGCGTGACCAACCGCCGAACCGTCTCGGCTTCGATGCTGCTGCAAGCCGGCCATGTCGACGCCGCCCTGGTCGGCGGGGCCGGCGACTGGTGGCAGCACATGACCTATGTGCTGCCGATCATTCCCAAGCGCGAGAACGTTGGCCGCGTCTACGCTTTGTCGGCCCTGATCATCGACAACGGCACGCTGTTCTTCTGCGACACCCACGTCAATGTCGACCCGACCGCCGAACAGGTGGCCGAGATGACCCTGCTGGCCGCCGAGTCCGTGCGTCGCTTCGGCCTGACGCCCAAGGCCGCCCTGCTGTCGCATTCCAGCTTCGGCGCCAGCAACTCGCCGACCGCCCGCAAGATGCGCGACGCCCTGGCCATCGTCCGCGAGAAGGCGCCCGAGCTGGAGGTCGATGGCGAAATGCACGCCGACGCCGCCCTCTCCCAGGCCCTGCGCGACCGCCTGGTGCACGACAGCGCCCTGAAAGGCTCGGCCAATCTGCTGGTCATGCCCACGCTCGACGCGGCCAACATCGCCCTGACCCTGCTCAGCGCCGCCACCGAAGGCCTGCTGGTCGGGCCGTTGCTGCTGGGCATGAGCCGGCCACTGCACGTGCTGACGCCCAGCGTCACCGCGCGCGGCATCGCGAACATGACGGCCCTGGCGGTGAACCAGGCCGCCGCCGAACGCGAACATCGGCTGATCTAGACTGCAGAAGCCTGTCGCCCAGGAGTGGGCGGCGGGCTCTAGATTTCGCTTTCCGCAAGGCGCCGAAACGCCGCCGTCACGACCGGCTCCGGCCCGGTTCCCGCGTCGCTCCAGACGGCGCAGGCCCGCGCGCCTTGTCCATAGACGGCGATGTCGCTGCCCGGTCCGCCGCCGGTATGGCCGATCGGATGGCGCCACGGGTGGTCCGCCGCGAGCATCAGACCCAGGCCGTAGGCTGGATCGGGATAGAGCGCGCTGCGGTGTTCGGGCAGCGCCCTCCCCTCGGTCATGCGCGCCAGCGTCTCGGGACGCAATATGGCGCCCGCCAGCAGGGCGCGCACCAATCGCGCCGCGTCGGCGGTCGTTCCGGTGACCAGGCCGTGATAGACCCAGCCCGGATGGTAGCCGGTGTCCCGCCCCATCCGCACCCCGGCCAGGTCTTCCGGCGTCGTCGCCAACCGCGCGCTGGCCAGGTTCGTGGGTTCGAAGACGAGCTCGGCCAAGGCCCGCCCCAGGTTCAGACCCGACGCCGCCGCGATCAAGCGTCCGACATGCAGATAGCCGATATTGGAATAGGCCCAGCCTTCGCCAGGCGCGTAGCGAGGACGGTCGGCGTCGACGGCGACCAGCAGTCGCTCGACCGGCCAGGGCTCCCGGCCCGCCGCCACATCCTCGTGGTACCGCGCCAGGCCGCCATAGTCCGGCAGGCCGGCCTCATGCCGCAAGAGCTGAGCCAGGCTATGGGACGCGCCCGCCGCCGGCGCGTCGAGAGAGAGCGCGCCTTGCTCGACAAGGCGCAGGGCGGCGATCGCCAGCACGGTCTTGGTGAAGCTCCACCACGGCACGGGGTCCAGGGTTCCATCGGTCGTCATCCGTCCGACTTCGTCGATGACCGCCAAGGATTCCATGCCGTTCCGCCCCCTTCGCCCCGCTTTCGAGCGCGACGCTAGCGCCGCCCCATTGCCGGACCATGTCCGGCAAGCCTTCCGAACACGCCCTATCCGAACGCGAAAAGGGCCCCGCAGAAGCTCCCGCTCCGTCTCTGCGACGGAGAGGAGCCCCCACGGGGCCCGAATTTCGTCCTTCAAGGCGTGATCGAGCGCTCCGCGCCCGGTCGAAACCTTAGAGGATGCGCAGGTTGCCGGCCGAGGTCTTGCCCGAGCGGCGGTCTTGTTCCAGTTCGTAACCGACTTGCTGGCCTTCGTTCAGGCCACGCAGACCGGCGCGTTCAACGGCCGAGATGTGCACGAAGATATCGCCGCCGCCGTTGTCCGGCTGGATGAAGCCGAAGCCCTTGGTGCTGTTGAACCACTTCACGACACCGGTGCCGGCCTCGCCCGAACCGCCACCGCCGCCACCACCACCGTAGCCGCCGCCACGGGGAGCGTCATAGCCGCCGCCGCGCGGAGCGCCGAAATCACGGGCCGGACGGCGAGGAGCCGACGGAGCCGCGCCTTGGCCGGTCACGCGCAGATTGCCGGCCGAGGTCTTGCCCGAGCGGCGATCCTCTTCCAGCTCGTAAGCCACCTGGTCACCTTCGTTCAGGCCCGACAGGCCCGAGCGTTCAACCGCGGCGATGTGGACGAACACGTCCTGGCCGCCGTCCTCGGGCTGAATGAAACCAAAGCCCTTGGCCGGGTTGAACCACTTAACGACACCGTTCGCCATCTTATCCTCAAAACCTCATTCAGCGGGCCAGTTGCCGACCCGCGTCCTTCCATCCTGCTCTCATGACGCAAATTCTAGGAACGCGCTACGGGGTTTGATGGCAGAATCTCAAGCCAGAGGCGGTCCGATCGATAAATTTTCGCGTGACACGGGTCGATGACGACCGAAACGCCACCGGAAGTGGCATTGCGGCCACACATCGGAAGGCTGTTTCTAGCTTGGCTTTAGAGGCTTGGGTGCGGGGACAGGATTTGAACCTGTGACCTTCAGGTTATGAGCCTGACGAGCTACCGGGCTGCTCCACCCCGCGGCGAAGTGGGTAGTTTGTGTATCGTGTTGGGAGGGTTCTGGACTTTGAGCGCTTGGCTCTAACGGGGCATCCTTTTAGCGGACCTGGCGGCGACCTACTCTCCCGCGCCTTGAGACGAAGTACCATTGGCCCTGGGGGACTTAACGACCGAGTTCGGAATGGGATCGGGTGGGGAACCCCCGGCATAGCCACCAGGTCAGCAAAAAGGATGCTGTTCGGTGAGGTGTTTAGGCTCACCGAAGCATGTTGTGAAGAAGACATCGCATGTCTGAAGCCAACACCGCGTTAGCGGTCTAGCATGTAAAGCTCAGTCATGGGTTTGACTGAAGAACGATCAAGCCTATCGAGCTATTAGTACCAGTAAGCTACACGCCTCACAGCGCTTCCACACCTGGCCTATCAACGTGGTGGTCTACCACGGCTCTCAGCGAGACCTTGTTTTGAGGTTAGTTTCCCGCTTAGATGCTTTCAGCGGTTATCTATTCCACACTTAGCTACCCTGCTGCACAGCTGGCGCCATGACAGGTCCACCAGAGGTGTGTCCATCCCGGTCCTCTCGTACTAGGGACAGATCCTCTCAAGTCTCGTACACCCACGGCAGATAGGGACCAAACTGTCTCACGACGTTCTGAACCCAGCTCACGTACCACTTTAATCGGCGAACAGCCGAACCCTTGGGACCTGCTCCAGCCCCAGGATGTGATGAGCCGACATCGAGGTGCCAAACTTTGCCGTCGATATGGACTCTTGGGCAAAATCAGCCTGTTATCCCTAGAGTACCTTTTATTCGTTGAGCGATGGCCCTTCCACGCAGGACCACCGGATCACTATGGCCGACTTTCGTCTCTGCTCGACTTGTCAGTCTCGCAGTCAGGCGGGCTTATGCCATTGCACTCGACGACCGATTTCCGACCGGTCTGAGCCCACCATCGCGCGCCTCCGTTACACTTTGGGAGGCGACCGCCCCAGTCAAACTGCCCGCCACGCCATGTCCCGGACCCGGATAACGGGCCGCGGTTAGACGTCAACAACAATAAGGGTGGTATTTCAAGGATGGCTCCACTCGAACTGGCGCCCGAGTTTCATAGCCTCCCACCTATCCTACACATGTTGTTGCTAACGCCAAGGCGAAGCTGCAGTAAAGGTTCATAGGGTCTTTCCGTC